>JAOZHZ010000005.1 GCA_026014615.1 Candidatus Bathyarchaeota archaeon
GGGCACACTGAGGAGACCGCCACTGATAAAGTGGAGGAAGGAGCGGGCCACGGCAGGTCAGTATGCCCCGAATCTCCCGGGCCACACGCGAGCTGCAATGGCAGGTACAATGGGTTCCGACCTCGAAAGGGGGAGGCAATCTCGAAAGCCTGCCGTAGTTGGGATCGAGGGCTGTAACTCGCCCTCGTGAACATGGAATCCCTAGTAATCGCGTGTCATCAGCGCGCGGTGAATACGTCCCTGCTCCTTGCACACACCGCCCGTCGTTCCACCCGAGCGACTTTTGGGTGAGGCGTCGTCTTCTAGGCGGCGTCGAATCTGAGTTTCGTGAGGGGGGAAAAGTCGTAACAAGGTGGCCGTAGGGGAACCTGCGGCCGGATCACCTCCTAAGAAAGCACTTTTGCTTTTTACTGGAGGAGCAAGGAGAAGTTAGCCACATCCTGGAGTACCAGGAAACGTCAAAGCCCATTTCAATCACATGTGAAAAAGACAAAGAGCAAGTTTTAGTTTTTTCGTGTCTTTTTGTTTTTAGATTTTTGATAACCGATTAGGTTCGGTATTTGATTTCGTTCATGATGTTTCTGTGTGCCTGTTGCCTGTGCCTCCTCAACTCCGCGGGGTCAGCAAAAACTTCTTTGCATAGGGGGCACTCGAATTCGTCGCTCATGAACGTGGCTTTGTCATTCCACTTCGACTTCATAGGTCAACCCAGACAATTGGGGCTCTAGCGGGCTATAACCGTATGTGACTACACGCCGCCACCATCAAAACCCGCCAACGTTAGCATCCAAAAATCAGCCAAGACAGAAATGCATTTTCATTTGTTGCGCCATTTAGGGTGCAGTTTGTCTTTTGTGTGCTATTGCTTCGGCGGTGATAACTGACAGCATCAGGAAAGCCAGAAGTGTCCATGACGGGAACTCGGGAATACTGTCCTGCGGACCAGTTTCAGCCAGTGCCACGTCAGCCCCGCCAGCCCCGGCTGAGTACGTGTGACCCGCTATAACGAATTCGCCGCTTGAGGTTTCAACTAAGCAGCAAGCAAGGTCTTGCCCCTGCTCCCCCAAACGTCTGGTTCCACAGCGCGTTTCCGTCGCCGTCGGTTTTGACGAGCCAAAAATCAAAGTTACCGTTACCGTACGAGTTGGTGCTGCCCGCACACGCGTATCCTCCATCGGCTGTTTGGACAAGCGCGCTTGCCCCGTCTTCCCCTATTCCCCCATAAGTACAGTTCCAAAGAACAATCCCCGACGAATCCGTTTTGATGAGCCATGCATCGTGGATTCCAGCGGCAAACGAGTTTGTGCCCCCAACCAAAACATAGCCCCCGTCAGATGCCTCAATAACTGCAAACCCGTAGTCGTTGCCTTTTCCTCCGTAGGTTCGGTTTCACTGCATATTGCCCGCGGCGTCGGTTTTTATGAGCCAGAAGTCGTCGGTGTCGCTGTGACCAAACGACTCCAACATGCCCAAGAAGACATATCCGCCGTCGGCTGTGTGAATCAAAGAAACCGCCCCATCATCATCTAACCCGCCGTAAGTTTGGCTCCATTCCAAGTCGCCCGCTGAATCGAATTTGATGAGCCAGCAGTCGTCACGTCCAGCACCAAAAGACAAAGTGTAACCAGCAACCGCATATCCGCCATCAGAGACTTGGACCAATGAAAAGGCAAACTCGGCTTTTGCGCCCCCGTACGTTCGGCTCCACAGCATTTCACCTGAAGCGTCGGTTTTAACCACCAAAAAATCCAGGTTCCCGCTCGCGTTTGTGTAGCCTCCAACCACAAATCCACCCTGAACTGTTTCGACCAGACAGGTAGCAATATCCGACCCTGCACCCCCAAACGTTTTGTTCCACTCCATATTCAAAGCGCCGTCCAATTTAACTAACCAAAAGTCGTCGCTTCCCGCACCATACGAGCGAGTGTACCCTGCCAAAGCGTAACCGCCATCGGACGTTCGAATCAGCGCCAAAGCCCCATCGTCTTTTGTTCCCCCGTACGTCAGAAGCCCCGTATCATCATCGGTTGTGACCGGTGGGTTTGAAGGCGTTTTGTTGGGGTAAGGCGAAGGCGGTGGAGTGGAGGAAGAGTTTGAAGCTGAAGGCGTTGTTGATGGCGTATGCGTCGGTGTTGCCGCGGGCAGAGTTGGGTATGGGTCTTGTGTCCTCTCCATTGTGTTTTGGGTGAACAGAATCGTTTGGGACTCAGGGTAGATTCTGAAAGCGACGGTTTGGGATATGTTGGTTTGATAGGTGCTGCGGGAATAGTTCGCGTTTGTCGTGTAGAATGCGGCGGCAACAACCTCTATTCTTGCGGTATGTTGCTTTGAGGTTAAGTTGTTGAAGGTCACGTTGTATCTGTAAACCAACTGATTGGGGGTGCCTTCATAGCGGCGAGAAAAAGATAGGTTTCCGTCTAAGTAGACATAAACTGAGAATTCTCCGATTATAGGGTCATAGATGATACCAAGCTGGTCTTTGTAAGAATCCCAAGAAGAAGGCTCTATAACCGTGAAACGCAAATCAAAAGAGTTGCAAGCGTAGGCGGATGAATAGTTTTTTGGGGGCGGGACGTGTAGGGTGGGCAAGTCGGTGCTGGGCGCGGGTGGATAAGGAACTGGATTCGCCTTTGCCCCTTCAATAACCGGCATTCCAACTACTAACGAGACTAAGAATGAGGAGAGGAGGATTGCCTGTAGGGTTTTTCTATCCATTTCTTTTTCCCTTTTGCTTATAAATCAGCAACGAAGCTGAAGCCGTAAACACCAAAAGTATCCATGTTGGGAACTCTGGGACTGAAGGCGAAGGGGTCACCTCTACTGTTGGTTGTTGTGTTGGAGAAGGTGAAACATTTGGACCTGAAGGAGCGTTTAGTGATGGAGCAAATGAATCTGCTTGGTTGACAAGAGGGTAATAATCTATGTTGTTTTCGTCAATTACATATGGAGTGTTCCATATCTCTGAGTTGTCCACTTCCGAAGCGTTTGGGTATTTTGTTTGATAGTCTTCCCAGTAGTTTCCCTCCGGCGGATAGCCATTGTCCCAAATGTTTTTGCTTAACCCTTCTGTTCCGATGTATACTCCACGAGTATTGTCCATGAAATTATTGTGGTAGATGGTGTTGTGCGAGCAGTTGTATAGTATGATTCCTGCGCTGGTATGGTCCCAGCCAGTTGACATGTTTGTTATGTTGTTTCTTGTAATCAGGTTGCTTGCGCTTCTTGTCATTAGAATACTGCATTTGTCGCCTCCAATGTTGTTTCCCGCAATTGTTGTTGAGGTGCTTCTGTCAACGTTAATTGCGCTTAGTTCAGACCCGGGCTGGTCACCACTTGTTAAGTTGTTGTTTAGGATAGAAACGTTTGAGACGTTAAACAAGAGAATGCACTGTGAGCTACTGATTGACCAGTTTTGAATTGTCACGTTGGACTCATCAGTTATTGAGATTAACCTATTACTGCTGTACCCGTTTCCGTCAAGCGTTACGTTGCCTGTGTCTACCCATATTTCGCGGTTCACAAGGTCGCCTGTCAAAAAATATTTGCTGCCATTCTGCTTTATTGGCGTATTTGAAGGGCTGATTACGCCGTCACTACTGGTTACGATACCGTTACTGCCAATTATGATGGCTGGTTCAGGTGCCCCAAAACTAAGCCCTAATTGAGCTGCTCCGTACAAACAGGATAGTAGCGTAACTATCGTTGTTAGTGCCATGAGTGATTTATTCCCCATAGCCATCATCGGGTAATTATGGGTGCAACTCGGGTAAAAACTTGTTTGTAAAAGTTCCTTGTGTAAAGAAAAACATACTACACTTTCTTTTGCCTTGACCACTTTTAATTGGTGTCCTCTTAACCTTTAAAACATGATTTTGTTTTACTTCACAAGACCTTCTAAGTAGGTTTTAGCTGTCGATCTTGTTGTGCAAAAACTAAACTGTTTTAAGACATGATACAGTTGGTTGATACTTAGCAGCAGTTGGTTTTAGTTGGATAGACTGCTTGTTTCATTTATCTTGCCGTGATTGTCATGAAGTTGGCGCTTTCCGTTTCAAAGAAGCACATGAACCGAGCTTCAGGGTTTACTGAAGAACTCGTTTTTACAGTAGTTGATTTGGATAAAGCAAGCTATCCTTTGAATTTTGTTTGCCTTTTGCCAAAAAGGCTCGAAAAAGACAGTAAACCAAACAGTAAATTTCTTAATATCTTTGGAAAAGAAAGCAATCAAACAGCCATTAAGCTTCTGACTAGTTTACTCAGACGTGAAACCGATGTTGCAGTAAAAAAAGAGATTGAAAAACGCTTGAAAGCTCTGCAGCCCATGCCAACAATAAGCGCTAAATGTTCTAGTTGCGGTTGTGTTTTTGAACCTAAGAAATTAGGGATGTTTTTGCAGAAAACGTGCCAAAAATGCAGAAGCAAACATAAGTTAGCTTGATGATCTGACTATTTTTTTTCAACATTCTAAAGCAGTTAATAACAGTACAACAGAAAACAAACGTTGCTTAATTAGTCGCTTCATCATATTGTGTTAAGGCGATTTGTCATGAATTGGTACGCGATGGCTTTTGCTATATCCATATTTGTTGCGATGATTTTGGCAGGTTACTACTTGACAAAAAAGTACCTGTCTGATCACACTTATGAAGCCTAATTCTAAACATAAGTACATGTAATTTCGTATTGTGTTACTTTTGTCTTTGTTTCAACTAAAGTTTGCATTTTTAGAAGTGGGCAGGTTTAGGTTGTGGAGATTTGAGTGGGCTGGAGACGACGCTCCGTGACTCTTCTCCAACGAACCTAACCACTCTGGAGATTGCAGAACAGAATTTTAAGTTTTATGGATTACAGAACCATTTTTCTTTCCGCATTCTTGGTGGTTTTGTTCGGGTTCTGTGGTGGTGGTTATATGTTAGTATGTACTATCTTGTCAGTGAGAGGTCTGATATTATTAGTCCCAGAAAACGTGCACCAAGAAACGCAAAAAACAGACGCGGCAGAGGTATAGAAAGCCTGCCCGTGAAACTTGGAGAAACCTACGAAGTAGACATAATTGATATGACACCAAATGGGGAGGGCATCGCAAAGGTCCATAATTTCTCTATATTTGTACCCAACGCAAAGTTGGGTGAACACGTAAAAGTGCAGATAACTCAACTGCAGATGTCCGCTGCAGACGCCGTACTCGTAAACTGACCCTGAAAGGCGGGGAGATGGCATGCCCGTTTTCTGTTGTACTGTGTGTGGGAAAAAGGTAGGGCAGAGTTCGAGTTAAGCTGCAAGGGTGATGCTAAACGCAACGTGGAGAAGGCTCCGTGGTGCTGCGGCAAACCCATGATTGAAGCCATAGACGATTAACGTTAACCTAAAAATAGCCCTACGACAAAACTCAACAGGGGTGCAGCCACCCACCCCGCCGCGATGGTCAAGAACGGCTTTAGGGACACAAACTTTGTTTTGTAAGAGAAACCTGCCCCGAAAACCGCCGCCGAAGTTGCCTGTGTATTAGACAACGGGATGTTCAAGACAGTGGCGGCTTCTACCAGAACCGTGGATGCAACCAGCGTAGCCTCCGCATTTGTGTAGCGCATCAAATAGAACTCCTGCGCAACTCGCCTGATGGCTCCCTTGCCCAGCAGAAACGTACCCAAAAAGATACCCACAACAGCCGCCAAAACCGACGCTGCGTTGAATCCGCCCACTGCAACCACCAACCCCAACGTGTTCGCGCCCAGAACGTAAGCCGAAGTCAATGACAACACGATAAGCAGCACCTTGTACGCTTGCAGTCGACGCCAAAAATTCTTTGGCCAACCACGATTAAAGAAGCGGATTAAACCGAATGCTAAAGCAAACGCCACCACGGGTGCAGCAACCCAAGTTAGAGCCACCTGCCAAAGGTAGCCCCCGTTGACGTTTACGCCGCCAGCTACAGAGAAACCTGCCAGTAACCCAACCAGCGACATGTTCAGAGACAGGGGAACCCGAATTAACGCTGCCAGAGAAAAAACCAGAATCGCCACCAGCAACGCCTCCATCCGCAGAATCGCTGAAACGTTAGGCAACAACGTGTTCACTGACTGGGTCATGGCGGCGCCCTGAATTAGCAGCCCAGCCGAAAAGCCCACCGCGCCCAGAATTATGTCCAATCGTTTGGTGATTATGCGGCTGCCAACTGCAGGTCCAACGCAGACGGACAGGTTATTGCCTGAAACCAGTATCACCGTTAAAAACGTTAACGCTACAAGGGCAACGGAGAGCAACTGCATGGAGGAGTCACTTAAGAATCGACGTTACTACTGAGACAATCATGTCGGAGAGGTCTTCGCAGTTGTCTAAGATGTCGTCGGTTTTATGCAGCATTTCTGTGTGGTGGTGGAACTGCAGAAAATGCATTTTTGGCGCCGCAGTGTAGAGTTTGTCATAGCCGCCGTCTTTGACGTCGTCGCCCTGCTCTTCCAAAGCCTCGATTTCCTTGTGCAGCCGCAGAATCTGGGGCACGCTGTCGGTGGAAAGCATCTGTTTAAGCTTGGAGAGCATTTGGTCCGCGAAGTCGAACAGGTTCTCGTAGACTGCCGTCCAATCCTTTTCGGGTTGTACCTCAAAACCTGTGGAAGCAGCTTTTGAAAGGCGGAAAAGTTCTCTGGCAAGGTAATAGTATATGTCTACTATGTCGTCGGCTGCTTGAACGGCTTCAATGAGGTTGTCGATTATGTTGGGGCTGATGGCTCCCCCCGTGATTTCTTCGCCTAGCTTGAAGGTGATTTCGTCTGCCTGCCGCTCCAGCGTCCGCATAGCCCGTACATTTTCGGCAAGCGAGGCGTCGCTGTAGCCCGCTTCGAACATGGCTTGCATGAGGGTGTTGGCTTGGGAGGCTACGTCGAGAATTTGAATAAGCTCTGTGAATATGGTTTTTTCGCCGACGACAAAGATGCCTTTGAGCCTCTTCAACGCAAAACGCTCCTAAACAATGGTACGTGTAGTTGGCTATTAAACTTCACGAACAACCCGTGTGCATGAAGAATTTAAAACAAACCCCCTTTAACCTATACTGACCTGTCATGTCTCAAATAATTGACGCCCTGAAGCAGCGGCGTAGCATCCGAAAATACCAACCCCGCTCCGTACCCAAAGAAACCCTGCGCCAAATCTTGGAAACCGCATCGTACGCGCCGTCAGCCCACAACGCCCAACCATGGAGGTTCATAGTCCTAACTGAAGCTGAAGACAAAACCGTTTTGGCTGATGCTATGGCTCAGGTTTGGCTGGTTGAGCTAGAAAAAGACGGCTCACCCAAAAAAATGCGGTGGGCAACAGTCAACCGATCCATTGACCGTTTCACATCTGCACCCGTTCTCCTTTTGGCGTGCATGTCGATGGAGAACATGGATGTTTACTCCGACGAGAAACGGCAACGCGCCGAACACGATTTAGCTGTGCAAAGTTTAGCGGCTGCAACCCAGAACCTACTTCTTGCCGCCCACGCAAACGGGTTAGGCGCTTGCTGGTATTGTGCGCCGATTTTCTGCCAAGACGCAGTCCGCCAAGCACTGGGAATCCCTGACAACGTGGAGCCGCAGGCGCTGCTTACGCTTGGTTACCCCGCAGAAACCCCCAAAACGCCCAAACGGCTTGCTTTTGAAAATTTTGTTTTCTACGGGAAAATGGGGTTGGGTTCAGGAAGTTTAAGTTGTAAAAAGATGGGTTTAAGGAGTGGCTCTGGTTACTTTCTTTTTTCTTTGTAAAGTAAGAAGTGAACCTGTGACAACAGCTATTGCTACTAAACTGAATATGATTACTGTAGGTGCATGGTTTTCAGCTTGAACATTACCTGTTGCCGGACTGGTTTTTGGTGTTGTTTGTTGCGTTGAAGAAAAAGTTTGTCCAGACGCTTGTTGATCGGCATTGCTTACTGGTATGTCTATCGTTATTTTGTGTGAGCTGTGGCTGTAATTGAATGTTAGCAGCCAAGAATCTGCCGTTGAGGCTCTAAGATATGGGACTTGTTTTTCATCAAGATACACTTTGACATTATCCACTTTGTCAATTAGGCTTTTTGCTATTGCCGCTTTAACGTAGCCATGGGTTCCTGAGGGACCACTTGTCGTAAAGACGAGCTGCGATACTGCTGAGTCAAATCCCAGCGAAGAAATGGTGCTGTTTGACTCTATTAAGAAAACCTGTTGGTTCTGACAAGGCACTGAACTCAAGGTTGCTGTGTTGTTCATGCCAAAGTACTTGTCGTTGCCTTGCCATTCAGCCTTAAGGGAAAACGTTCCCGTTGCGGTGTTTAACCATTGAATGCTATAGCTCCCTTCTTCATTGGTGATGCTTGAGCTGATGGGCAGCCAAGAGTCAATGCCTTTAAACGTGTAAGAAAGCACTACCGCTTGATTGTTTATTCTGGTTCCTTTGCTGTCCGTTAAGTTTCCAGTAATGCTCACTGTAGAGCCCATTGTGGTGGATGAAACCGTTAAAATCGAAACAGCCGAAGGCATCTTTGCCTGTACAACCTTCGAAGCCGAGGCGCTTTTTCCCGTGACGTCAGAGACGGTCAAGGTAACTTTGTATGAATTCGGGGACGTGTAGCTGTGAAGAATCATCGCTTGGTCGGTTGTTACTGCAACTCCATCGCCAAAATCCCACTGATACGTTGTGAGGCTGTTCGTTTGAGTTTCGCCAAAGTTTGGTGTAGACAGAGAAGCATCAAACGTTATGGGTGCATCTACCGTACCCACCGTGGGATTCACTGTGAAGTTGGCAGTGGGTTGGGTAAATTGGGTGTAGAGCGTTTGAATTTCATAAGAAGTCAGTGTCCTATTGTAGACCATAACGTTACTCATTTGTCCTTTGAAGTAACTAGGCGTTCCGATTTGAGTTTGGTTGTACGCTCCCAGCGAAGCAGGAAAGCTAGAACCAGGGTTGTACAAGTTGTTGTTCGGAATTGAATTATTTTCTCCAGCTAAGACGCCGTCCACGTAGACTCTTAATGCGGTGCCTTTTTCCCATACACCGACCAGTTGGTGCCAAGTGTTGGGATGCAATGGCTGAGAATACACATCATGCCACCCCAAGTAGCTATTCAACTTCACACTGAAACTGGCCACATTTGGGTATCTTCCAGACACTGGTCCATCATACGGTCGTTCTCCCATGTGTAGTTCAAACTCGCCCATATCGCCTTGATAGAGTATTTTTCCGATCTGCGAAAGATCAGAGTATATCCAAGCAATAACCGTTAACGAATTTGCTTCTGTTAAAGGCAGAGACGGAACCGCAACATAACTGGATGAACCGTCGAAACAAAGTGAAGCCTTTCCATTGATGCTTGCCCAGGTAGCTTCGTGGATTGTTCCCTGCTTGTTGTTGCCTGATGAGTCTGCAGTAATTGTTCCGTTACCCTCATTCAATTTCCACCAAGTCATTAGACTCTGGGAATTTGGAGTTGTGCTAACTTGTGCCTCAGCAAAGGATAGACTGTTTTCAGGAACTAATGCGATTGAAAGTGTTAACGCAAAAACAAAAAAGGCTGTGGTTAGTAATTTTTTTCCCATATTTCTCCCTCTGTTCCTATAAGACCTGAAATGGGCATTTGTCGTCCTGAGTGATTCCTTACCCATTAGGCATCAAGTGGTTTTGTGTTTCTTTTCGCCTAAAAGCTTATTTGTAAAGATTTCTTGTGTAAAGAAAAACATACAATCCTTTTTTGCCTTGACCATTTCTAATCTGTGTCCTCTTAACCTTTGAAACTTAACATGATTATGTTTCACTTCATATGCATTCCAAGCAGGTCTTAACTGTCGATTTTGTTGTGCAAAAATTAAACTGTTTTAACGTGACACAGTTGATTGCTGCTCAGCAGTTGGTTTTAGTTGGATAGACTGCTTGTTTCAGTTATCTTGCAGTGATTGTCATGAAATTGGAGCTTTCATTTTCAAAGAAGCACATGAACCACGCTTCAGGGTACACTGAAGAACTCGTTTTTACAGTAGTCGATTGCCTCTAAGGCTCTTCAACATAAAACGCTCCTAAAGAATGGTGCGTGTATTTGGTTATTAAACTTCGAACCGCCGCCGTGCGTGAAGAGTTTAAGAAAATCGCCAAGTTTAGGTGAGGAAAAGAAGGGTTTGAGGAGGTTGTTTTTTATCTGGTTAGCCAGCCGTTCTTTTTGAAGCCTAATATGGCTGGTATTAGTACCCATGGTAGTATGAGTGCGGATATGAGGTTCATGGTTGGTTTGTGTAGCCAGTGTTTTGCGGTTGGGTCTCGGAATTTGTAGTCTATTCCGTTGAATAAGCCGATGAGTAGTTGTGAGGCTATGTAGATGATTGGGTACCAGTAGGCATGTAGCACTAGGGGTCCGTAAAGGAAGATTGAAACGATGATTGCTGGTGCGATGAATGTGGACATGAATTCTAAGTAGAACAGCATCGCCATTATCGGGTTTTTGCGCCAGAAGAATGCGCTAACAAAGAATGTCGAACGCAGATAGCCTTTTTTCCACCGAATTTGCTGCCTCAGGTACTGCCGGGTTTTTTCTGGAACATCCGTATGTACTACTGCTGTAGGAACATACGCGGTTCTCCATGTCCTCATCGCATGCGATGTTAATCCACGGTCTTCAGCGTCATCATATTTTGCCATCGATGTTAGCAGGCGCTTTTCAATTGGAGCCAGCTGCTCTTTCGCCCATGGCGTGACAATGGCGTAGGTCGTGAGGTTTCTGTCGTCGCCGTATTGGGCAGTGTCTTTAGCCCAGAAACTTATGAATTGGTTTACTGCTTCCCGTCTATACGCGGATAGGCAGCCAGAGAGGCAGAGAACAGTGCCGAAAACGCTTTCACATGTTTTGCCGATGTTAAACGAGTAGTCATACCAAACGTCTTGGCATTTAGTGAGCAAGTTCTTGCCAGCATTCAAAACTTTGCCGTTGCCGACTAATCCTCCAACTTTGGGGTTTGCATTGAAGGTTTTCATGAATTCTTCGATTGCGTACTTGTCTACGATGCTGTCGGAATCGATGAGGACGACGAAGTCGGCTTTTGAAGCGTAGAACCCTGCTGCTACGGCAGTTCGTTTGCCCCCGTTCGGCTTATGGATAACCTTCAGCGTCGGGTTTTTTGCGGCTATTTTTTCTAGGACTTCTGCGGTGTTGTCTTTGCTGCCGTCGTTGACTGCAATTACCTCTAAGTTTGTGTAGGTTGAGCGGTAAATTGCGTTGATTACCTTTTCAATTAGGTTTTCTTGGTTATAGATTGGAATTATAACCGAAACCAAATCATCAGGCGTTTCCGTTGACGGTTTATGCTTATAAAACACCCAGCCTATCGCGAGAATCAGAATTGCGTGGATGGGCATTAGCGTTGAATACACTATCAAGGGGTCACCTATTGACAGGGCCACGTCGATGTTGTAGACCATGAAGGCAACAAGACCCGCAAGCATTAACCCCCGAATTACCCACGCGTGTCTGCTGACCCGTATTCGACCTTTTTTTGAGATGCGTTGCTTGCTGTGACTAAACAGGTCATCTTGCTCAAGGTTTAACTCAAGTTCTGCTTGAGGCACTTCTCCCGAAAGCGTCATGCCTACGCGCCTCGGACAGTAAGAGAAAGACCCGTCAACTCAGAGGCACTAACGAATTCAAAATCGCCTGTAACTAACGATTCTATGTAGCTGGCTATGTAGGAGGTTGGGTTGTTGTCGTCGAATTTGATTATTATCGGCTGGTTTGTTGGGGTTTGGTTCAGTATTGTTTCTGGCTGGTAGGTTTGGGCTTGAACTGTTTGAGCTTCATGTTTTATGAATTGCTCGTCTTGGTAGAGGTTGTATTGGTTGTTGTAGGAGAAATCGGCGAGTATGCCGTTGCGGCTGAGTAGGGAGTAGATGTCTTCGTCGGTTGCTTGAGCTGGCGCTTGGAATAGTTTTGAGTTCAGGTTGCCTGCTTTGTCGATGGCTGCTTTGCCGTTTGTGACTTCTTGCAGTTTAAGTGTGTAATCGTCGATGCTGGTTAGGTCTACGTTGCTGTAGGTTAAGCTGCCAATGTCAACTTTATCGCTAAAGACTGTAACGGTCTGCGGGTTTTCTTCTGCTACCTTACCAACTATGAACACCGTTGCCGATAGATTGTGCTGGTTCAGTATCGATGAGAGGTTTTTGCACCACTCTACGCTGTTATCTAGTTCGGTCACGCTGAAGCTGAGCATAATTGCTTGTTTTGTTTCGGGACCTGCTGGGTGAAAGTAGAGGGGGCTGATGAGTACAAAGCCAACCATAACAACAACAGCCGTAGCTATGGTGGCTGCTGATTTGAGGCTCAAAATTTTTCACCTTTAGCCAGTTAAGTGCGCGTGTGAGCCTCTATCTTGAGGGGCTTGTCGGTTATCGCCATAACGTTTTGATTTTTTTTGCAGTATTGTTCGTATGATGCGTTTGATTGAATCGCCGCGTTGACTATAGAGTACGGCAGGATTTGCTTTGAAAGCTCAAAAAACATGTGGGTGTCCTTAGGCAAGCAGTGTCCACCAATGCCTTGTTTGGCTTCCAAGACGTTTTCGTTCCACTTGGAGTTAACTGCCTCTCGAAGTTCATCAAAACTCATTCCCCGCGCGTCACAGAACATTTTGAGTTCTTCAGCAAACGCTATCTCCACAAATCTATGCGTATTCTCGACGACTTTTGTGAGCTCCGCAATTTCTGTAGAGGACACGTTATGCGTTGGTATGCCTAAAAGTTCGTTGTAAAACCTCTGTGCTTCATTGGTGCAGCATGAGTTACATCCTGCCAGAACGCGCAGTTGGTTTACGCCGTGTTTGTCTTTTTCTGGAGCGAAGTATCGGTGAGGAACATGGGCAACGTGGAGTCTGTGGTTTAGGATGTTGCAGATTTTTTTGCTTATTCCGTTGGATATGGTGCTTTCTATTGTTACTAAGGCGCCTTCTTTTCCTTCTGTGGCTAGTTTTTGGGCAGTTTCCAAAATGCCGTCGAAAAATGGAACATACCTGTTTTGGGGGTTGTGAGTGGATACGCAAACCATGTAGTAATCATAGCCGTTGAAGTTGGCGGCTTGTTGTTTTATGATTTTGTTGTCAATTGCCCTTTTTACTGTTAAGTGGTTTATGTCGTAACCGTCAGCAAGTATGCCTTTTTGGGCTAAATACTCAGCGTTACTGTAGCCTATTTCACCAAGACCGATGATAAGCACTCTTAAGTCTTTGTTCATGAGAAATCCTCCCATCCGTGAGGATTCATTTGAACAGCCTATAAACCTTGATGTCTTTCTGTTAATCACAAATACATATAACTCAGCTGTCTTTCTGTTGATTAAACATACAATTCAACTAAATCAGGTTAGCTTAACTAACAGCGTGTTGATGACTAAACGCTGAACGCTACTGTTACATGAATAAGCTCAGAATCCTGAAAGCCAACCCACCTATAAGCAGCGCCAACGCAATGTCGATGGCTGCCATGCCCAGCGACTTCTTCCAGCCGAACTCCCGTTTACAGGCTGCTATAGTCGCCAAGCACGGAATGTAAATCATAACCACCAAAGCAAAGACAATCATCTGCACCGCACTCAACGAGGCTACTCCTAACCCAACGGCAGCCAGCGTCGTGGACAGCAAGATAAGGGTGAGTTCTTTGCGTAGGATACCGAAGATAAGCGGAATCGCCACCACTGCAGGCAGACCCAGCCACCACGTCATAACTGGACTTGCAGCGTCGACAAAGTATGGCATCAAACCTGACAACGCGAAGGCTTCCACGATTATGCTCCCCACGATGATTATGGGGAACGCCACATAAACGAAGTCTTTGGTTCGGCTCCACGTTTTAATAAGCACGGTTTTAGCTGAAGGCTTCTTGTAGTTCGGCATCTCCATGATTAACCCAACTGGTTCACCAGGCAAGACCTTGAAGGCAATTCTGCCTAACCCAAAAACCAAGACTAAGTCAAACAAATACAGCCCAATGACAGCGGGTAACCCAACATAGGCGCCTACCAAGCCCAAGATGACGACGGTTCGGGCAGCGCAAGGAATAAGCAGAACCACAAACGCAGCCAGAAACCGCTCCCGTTTTGTTTCCATGATTCTGCAGCCTATGCAGGCAGGCACCGTGCAGCCGTAGCCCAACAGCAACGGAATGAACGCTTTTCCGTGTAACCCGATTTTATGCATGACGTTGTCCATGAGAAACGCGGCACGCGGCAAGTACCCGCTGTCTTCCAGCAACGCCAGAATAATGTAGAACGGGACAATGTATGGCAGGGCTATGGTTATGCCTGCGATGATGCCTCCGATTACGCCGTTAATGAGCAGGTCAACGGCGGCGGCAGGTAGAAACGTCGCAAACGCGTTAGCCGCACCATCTGATAACCAAGTTAACCCGCTGTCCAACCACTCCGAAAGCAGGGTTCCACCAGAAAAAATCGCGCCAAACACCGCTGCTGCAACACCTGCCAAAATCAGGTAACCGAACACTCTGTGGGTGGTTACGGCGGCAAGCTTCTGCTCTACGCTGATTCGCGGTGACGCTTCAATGGTGACTACTTCTTTGGCCATTTTGCTTGCCAACGCGTACCGTTCAGCAGCCATAATCACGGGAGGAGTTTCGCCGTGAACCATCTCCAACTCTGCGCCTAACTCTTCAACTAAGGTAAGCTTGCTTTTTCCGTCTGCGAGGACAGCAACTTTCTCCATAATGTCGCTGTCTTTTTCCAACAGCTTAATAGCAAGCCATCTGGACGGGTAAACCGCCGTCAACTGGGGAATGTTTGAAACCACCAGGTTTTGGGTGGCTTGGATGTGTTCTTCTATTTCTTTACCGTAGGTGATTTCGTGAGGAAGCGTTTTCGGTTCTTTAAGGGCTTCACATACAACTGTTTCCAATAACTCGGTGATACCTGAACCTGTAACAGCCACGGTCGGAACAACTTGTACGCCTAAAATTTGGGCAAGCTTTTCCGTGTCTATGCGTAATCCTTTCTTGGCTGCAAAATCAACCTGATTCAGTGCCATAACCATGGGCACTTCAAGCTCAATGAGCTGCAGCGGTAGGTACAGGTTTCGCTCAAGCGCCGACGCATCGACCACGTTTATGATGATGTCTGGTTTTTCAACTGCCAAGTAATCCCGAGAAACAATCTCCTCCATAGAATACGCAGATAGCGAATAGGTTCCTGGTAGATCTATAACGCGGATTCGGTGGCCTTCAAAAAACAGGGTGCCTTCGGCGCGTTCAACGGTTTTTCCTGGCCAGTTGCCCGTGACTTGGTTTAAGCCTGTGAGCTGGTTGAATATGGCGCTTTTGCCGACGTTTGCGTTTCCCGCCAAGGCTATTCTTAATTCTTTCTTAGATGCCGCAGAGCCAGTTTCAACGGCGGTTGCTTGGCTATCGTAAGAACGCGCCTTTCTTGCGGGGTTCGGCTTCAATTGGGTTTGCCGTCCAGTGGCTGCACAAGTATCATAGAAGCCAAGCCGTAGCCTAACGCTAAACATACGCCTCTGACTTCGATTTCGATGGGTCCGCGGAAGCTGCATTTGCGTTTTAACGTGATTTCGCATCCAGGCGTTAATCCCATTTCAGAAAGTCGTCGCACTGCTCCTAAACCGCCTATTGCGTGTGTAACTGTTGCTTTGTCTCCTTCTGATAAGGAAGTTAACGGGACGTCGCCATTCAGTTTCTCAGTTAAGTCAAATGTGGGTTTGTTGCTGTTATCTTTGCGTCTTAGTTGCATGACTGGTTCCTCCCGTTTTTTTAAGCAGAACGTTTGCTGCAAGACTTCTGTTTAAGCAGCATTCGTTTCCTTCAACAACAAGCACAACTTCATCCCCGCCAAGTTTTACAACATTCACTTCTGCTTCGGGCTTAATTTTTGCCTCTGCCAACTGCTCAAGGCTGGCGTGTCCTTCGTTGAGTATGCCGGCTACCAGATAGGTTTCGCCCATGTTCGCTTCAGTCAAGGCAATACAGCATTGCTCTTCGACTACGCCGTTTTTTGTGGGTATGGGGTTTCCGTGGGGGCAAAACTTGGGGTGCCCCAACTTCTCATCTAACAGGTCGGTGACGTTTGGTGTTAGGGCGTGTTCTAGTTTGCAGGCGTCTTCGTGTACGCTGCTCCATTCTGCCTTCAAAACGTCTGTTAGTAGGCATTCGGCTAATCGGTGTTTGCGGATAATTTCTAAGGCGATTTTTTCGCCTTCGCGGGTTAGTTTGACGCCTCGGTATGGTTCGTGATATACCAAGCTGTGGCTTTCTAAGTGTTGGATGGTGTTTGTGATGGAGCCCGGGACAATGTGCATGGCTTGGGCTAAGTCTTTGGTTTTTGCTATGCCGTTTCTTTTTTGTAGTTTGTAGATTGTTTCGATGTATTCTTCGGCTTCATGTGAAAGTGGTGCTTCCATGCGTATCCCCTCCATTTACGAGTTCTCGTAACTTTTACGAGTGCTCGTAATTTCTTTACTTCGCCTAACTAATAAGGCTTCACGCATAAAGACTCAAAACACACCTCATCTTGAACGTGATATGAAAACACAAGTTGCCTCTATAGAATATGACGCATACACCTAAGAGGCTCTTACCGCCGCATTACCTTGAAGGTGAACCTATGTTATCAAAAGAATGTACCGACTGTCTCAAAATTGAGGAATGCAGCAAACGCTACCAGAACGCCAAAAAAGGCGAAAAAATCTACTGCCCCGACGGAACCATACATTTTGCCGACGATTACTTGCCTATGCCTGCTATAGACTTCTGCCTTTTTCGTATCTAACGGGGGAGGGGTATGTACAAAACGATTGTTCTTGATTGTCAATCTGGCGGGGATGCTTCTCACTGCGAAGACTGCGTGGCGTTCAAAAAGTGTAAAGGCAAAACAGACTGTTTTTGCGAGGCTGACCCCTCTATTTGTCGTGAAGAGGCGGTTTCTCTATAGAATAGGAAGCCCTCAATATACTATCAGGAAACCACACATAAACCTCTTTTTCGTAACCCTAAAATGGCGACCATCATGCAACCTCAAACAGTAACAACCGAGGATTCAACAGACGCGTGTCCTCGTCGGCAAAACGTGGATGATTTGTTGATGTTTGTTCGCGCTCAAGCCAACCTCAAAAGAACTGAAAAGAGCCGAGCACCATGCAAGCATTAGCTATAAAACGGAACCGACTGCAAGTCTTAACCGAAATTCTCCAAGTTTGCAGATTGCCTCAGACTAAAAGCCGCATCATGCACAAAGCAAATCTGTCCCACGGTGTCCTTCAAGATTGCCTTTTTCAACTTCAAGAATTGAGTTTTATCGAACTTTTCTCTGATTCGCCTGACTTAACTCAGTACATGACTACGGAGCGAGGCAGAGTTTTCCTTGGCAAATGGAGTCAACTGCAGGAACTTCTTACCCCTAAAGAGCAGATACTGATTAAGCAGCAGAAAAAGCTGACGTCCAAGGGTCCCTTGTTTTCCTTCAAATAATTTCCCTTGTTTTTGTGTGTTTTATGTTTTGTTTTTCTTTGTGGCGGCTTGTTTTTGCGTTTACTTAGTGTATGTTTATGTATATATAGTTTATAGAAACTACTGGGGCTCTTTTTAATTGTAAGCGCCAATTATATATTTAATGTGAAAAAGTGAAAGGAAGTGAAAAAATGGAAACAACAATTGAGTTCAAATGCCCCGCCTGCAAGAGTACTTTCGAGTTTGACCCCGTGGGCGAAAACGAACTTGTAGCCTGTCCAGTATGCGGGAACGATTTCAGAACAGTCAAGAATGGGCAAACCCTAAAACTTGACTACTTGAACCTTGAAAACGCAGGCTGCTCTGATGTGAAACCCTCCTTTTTCCTTTTTGAATTCAACCTGATAAACCACACCAACACCAAGTGATACGTATGATAGTTGAATGCGTAGGCTGTGGCGGCAAATTTACCGTTCACCCCGAAAACTTTGCAGACTACGAAATAATCTTCTGCCCCACATGCGAGTTAAGCCACCAAATAAACAAAAAAGGCGCCTGCGTCACCGTAACAGCAGTCCTCAAAGCATAAAACTACAGGTTCTGTCACTTGCAACTTTGCATTTAGGAGCACGGCAAAAAAAGAAGATAAGCGAGCTAAGTGCCGACTGTGGTTTGGGGTGTTGATAGTTCGGTTACTTTTTTGACGGCTGCGATGGAGACTTCGAGCATGTCGTCGCTGGGTTCTTTGGTTGTCAGCAGTTGGAAGCCCATTCCTGGGGCTGTTAAGATTCTGGAGACGATGTTGTTGCGGTATTTGCCGCTGATTCTGAGCAGTTCGTAGCTTATACCTGCGATGACTGGGATTAGCAGGATGCGGTAGGCGATTCTCCAAGCGTACCCGTAGTTGGGCATGATGCTGAACAGCACGATACTTATGATGAGCACTATAAAGAGGAAGCTGGTTCCGCATCGGGGATGAAGCCTGCTATACTTCTTAACGTGCTCCACCTCCATAGGTACACCTGCTTCGTAAGCGTTAATTGCCTTATGTTCTGCGCCGTGGTATCTGAGGACGCGTTTGAATTCGCCCCACTGCGAAATAGCCCCCAAATAAGCTGCAAACATGCCCAATCGAATGAGGGCTTCTGCAACGTTAAACGCGACGCCAGAAAGATTCAGCCAGTCAGCCAAAAAGAAGGGCAACAAAAAGAACACGGCAACGATGCCAACTACGCCCACAGCCACAATAGCCAGCAAGCCGTAACCAAACGTCACGCTCTCCCCTTCTGCTTCACCTTCTTCGTCTTCGAGGGCGGTGTTTGCGGAAAATATCAGGCTCTTCATGCCCATGTAGAAGGATTCAAACAGCATGACTATGCCGCGCAGAAACGGCAAACCCAAAACCTTGTATTTGTCTGCTAATGGGTTCAGGTTTTCGACTGCGGTTACGATTTCTTTGTTGGGTTTCCTGACGCACATGACCACGTTTTTTTTGCTGCGCATCATAACGCCCTCTATGAGGGCTTGTCCACCGAACGCGAGCGACGGCTCTTTTCCTTGTTTGTCTGACAGACTATTTCACCTGACTTTTTCCCGTTAAGCCTTAAGAGTGATTGATTATCGGTATTAATGACTGATTGGGTATTTAATGCCTATCATTTTCCAAAAAGAAAAACGACCCGTCACAGTTACATTACTGCTTTTTTTATCTTCAGATATCTGATAGTCTGCGGGTGCAAATAGCTTATATAGAATCAGTTGACAAGTGACGAGCCGGGGGATTTAACCTTGGAGACCGAAGGGCTGAATGTTTTTCCTCAGCAGTCCAAAAAGCTGCAGGAACTCTGCACTTGCTTAACTGCTGAGAAGGTGTCCTTCTACTTTTCAAAAAACAACTGGCAACGAAACAGCAGATACCAATACTACATAATCTGCTCCCAGTACACCCAGCCCTACAATTTCCCAGTTTTCCTAAACCCGCCTATCTCCATGGTTACCGAACAAACCACCATATACGACGAAGAAACCCGCGAACGCGTCGACATTCCCCTAAAGGCGCAGGTGATGATTCGGATTAAAGGTTCCCGTGTGGGCTCGGCGATTCAGGCTTTGGTGCAGGAGGGTCATGTGGAGGTTTCCGACATACGGCAAGTGCAGATAGCCGCGTTAGTTCCTGAGTTGTCTGTGATTACGTTGATTTGTTATTTGGATCCTGAAGATATACGTCAGTCGTTAAAGCCCACAGAAAAATAGTTTCCCTCTTGTTTATGGTTCTAACACAAAATTTATTCGCCAAGGGCGCTAATATTGGCACGGTGCAGCAGGATGTCGCTTGAATCGAACAGCAGCCTCGGCGGGATAGGAACAATCCTCATAGTTTTAAGCGCGTTTTTCTCATTCTTCAGCCTTATAGACACACTTTTGCCTTCCGCATCTCCTGTGTTTTCGTTTGTCTCATTTTTGGGTGTACCGCTGGGGTTAGTAGGGTTGATTTTGCTTTTCATAAGCCTGAATGGACTCAGCCGCTTTTATCAACACTCAAAAATCTTCAACAGCTTACTGTACGCGTTCCTAACAGTCGTTGTTGGATTCCTAATCGTTTTCATGTTAACTTTTGCGCTGGTATTTCTTCAGTTAAGCCAAATTTCGCCAACCCTACAGACCATTACCTCAAACCCGAATTTTTATACTGAAAATGTATTGTCTGTTTTTGTTTTCCTTGTCCCTGTCATCGCAGCAGCTTTCATAATGAGTGTGGTTTCGATGGTGTTTCTGATGCGGGCATTCAACGCACTCGCCGAAAAATCATGCGTAACACGATTCAGAACCGCGGGTGTGCTGTTTCCAGTTAGCGCCGCAGTAGCAGCTGTTTTCTTGATGATGGCCGCCTGCTTAGCAACCGCGAACGTTATTCATTTTGCGTCAATTTGGGTTATCGCACTTCCAAGCGGCGCAATTCAACTTGCCGCGTGGATACTGATAGTGCAAGGCTTCTTTGAACTAAGAGCACAAGCAAACACAACCCCCGCTACGCCCTTTGCGCCTCAAAATTCTGTTGCGTCATCGGCTGAGCAAAAGAAGTGCTGTCCTCTTTGCGGAGCCCCCACTCTGCCCGACGCCGTCTACTGTGCACACTGCGGCAACAAACTATCCTAATAGTCGTGAAGAGTGGCAAAGAGGGTTTATAACCGCCAAAAATATACAAGACACAGAGAAAAATGCAACTCATAAAAGCCATAACTTTTGGCGGCGTAAACTGTTACCTAATAAAACCGACACAGGCTTTATTCTGATAGACACGGGATATTCTAAAAACCGCGCCGAAATCGAAAGGGAACTGGAAAACGCAGGTTGCAAAACGGGAACCTTAAATCTACTCATTTTGACTCATGGTGACTTTGACCACTGCGGCAACTGCGCGTATCTTAGCGGAAAATGCGGCACAAAAGTGGCTATGCATAGTGGCGATAGGGGGATGGTTGAGCAGGGTGACATGTTTTACAACAGAAACATGAACTTTGCGGTTACGGGATTGGGAAAGCTGTTTCTGTTCTTTTCAAGGGGTAACTTGAAAGAAGAGGACCGATTTGCACCAGACTTGTTCGTCAAGGACGGTGAGGATTTGGTTGGGTTCAGATTTGACGCCCAAGTGCTTCACTTTCCAGGGCACTCAGAAGGCTCCATCGGTATCCTAACCCGCACAGGCGACCTGTTCTGCGGCGACCTGCTCGAAAACACCAAACAACCAGCCAAAAACTCCATCGTCGCCGATAAAAAAGCGTTTGCCGACAGCATCAAAAAACTAAAACAACTAAAGATAGGCACGGTTTACCCGGGACACGGCAACCCATTCCATATAACGCAGTTAACATAAAAACAAAGCACAAAACACCGCCATAAAGGGCAAGTGAGTACGCCACAACAGAGCAAATGAACAAACCCTTTTCTTGATGTTTTTCGCCCAAAACCCGACTTTTCTGCCTTTTCTGCCTTTTCCAGCCGTTTCTAGCCTTTCCCAGCCGTGGACTACGCCCAAACCAACCGCTGAATTGAAAAAGCATCCCAAAACGGGCTCTTCACAGAATAGGGGGAGGTTGAAATTCGCAGCAGAACTGTTTTGGCTGTTTCTTGTTTTGGTCACGGTTTTTTCTGCGTGGTTACTTTTTTCTTTTTGTAGAGCACAAATGTCACCGTTGAAGCTGCCAACAGCACGGGTAGAATTAGTGTGGGTGGAAGCTCTGGGACAGTCCACACGTTGGAGTTGGTTAGCAGCATGTGTTGGGTGACTTTCTGGTTGGGCAGGTCGCTGTAGACGTTTGTGAGGTAATATTCCACCAGAACGCCCGTTTGCTTGTCAAAATACAGGTTCATGTAGCTGTAAACGATGCCTTCTATGCCTGTGTTATTCACTTCGATGTGGTTTGTTTCCCTGAAGCTGCCCATGTAGTCGCGAAAACTTGTGCTGTTAATCACGAAGGGAAGCTCAGTGGACCCGGGAAACAGCAAGCCGCCCGCAGAAAGATTAGCTGCGTACAGCAAGATGGTGCCTGTTATTCCGCTGTTTACCTCGTTTGCTTCGGTGCTGGTGTGTTGGGTGCCGTTTTTGTAGGTCAAAACTTGTTGAAGAACCGCCGTGGAACCTGTAACCGTCTGAACCGTAATTTGAAGAGTGGACTCGTTCTGAGCAACCAGATAAGCAGGAACAACCTCACCAGCGTTTGAGGAACTCCACAGGTAAGTAGATTCGTAAGTGAACGTGTCCCCCACAGAAACACCTGGAACTGCTTGAATCTGCGCAAACACGCTCCCAACTGTCAAAGCAAACAAAAAGACCAAAACGAATGCAGACAAAACCAAACCTTTTTTCATTCCCATCACGCGCGCCAATCTATAGTCGTCACTGGGTGCTCTTATGGTTTATGGACTTTTCCCAAAATCTGTCCCTAATTCAAAAACTGCACGCTGCAAAAGAAACAAAACAGCAAAAACAGCGGAAAACAAGTTGAAGACTAAACAATAAAGTGAAAGATTATATTTCTTTGATTTCGCACTTAAGCTTCTTTATAGTCTCTTCAGCCATACTTGGCTCAACTTTCAAAGTGTACAGTTTGCTTGGAGTGCGAAGCTTCAGCTTGACCTCGCTTTTCATCTTTTTAACAGAACAGAACTTGGCGTTTGCGCTCATCTCAACGAATTTTTCTGCGTTAGTTATTTCAGCAGGCATCTTTTTTCACCATGTTTACAACTGCATGATACTCCGCGAGTTTTTATCTGTTTTGGTACCTGAAAGTTTTCCTCCTCAAAGCTGCCAACTAACCACGCTGACGCTTAACCGAGGATAAAAACCGTTTTCCACCTGCTTATCTCAGTTAATTTTACGTTAATTCAAAAAAATAAACAGGGTAAACCATGCCGCTAGGTACAAAAAAGGGTCTTTGAATTGTAAGGTAACTGCTTTTATGGCGGTTTTGTGACTGCGTGGTTACATCTCCTTGGGTTTCACACTTAGTTTCACGTTGACCTCGATTGTGTATTCTTTATCATTTTTGCCTACCGCAAAATGCCAGTCTTTCACCTCTATATCCATGTCCTTAAAGGTGGAAACCAGTTTATCTTTGTACTCGGAAACAGTCTCGCCGATCTTCTGCATTCGCTCGGTCACGTCAATATTTTCATTCGACAATCAGCACACCTCCTAAAATGTAGTAATCACTATTCTTTATGTTGTTAGACCATTTTAAGCTTTAAGGCTATGTGACTGTACAGTAACAGTAACCAGCGCCTGATTACCGATTCACCTTTAGGGCTCTAAATTTTGTCTTTTGAAGAAAAAAAGTGTCTATACGCAATATCGTTCCCCCCAAGGTTACCGCAAACAAAACGTGCTAACCCGTAAAATGCATAAACATTCAACTTCAAAACTCAAAATCATGAACCAAAAAAGCTTATATTCTTTAAGTCTAAACTTGTCCAGCCACATTCGGATGGAAAAGAAATGTCAGAAGCTAGCTTACCTTTCAATGAAAAATATTCTCCAAGTTCTGAGAAAATTTCTTCTGGAGAGAAACGAAAGCAAATTTGGGAGGAATCTTTAAAGAATCCTCAAGACTTTTGGGCTGAGAAAGCCAAAGCCATAGACTGGTTTAAACCCGCTGAGAAGGTTCTTGATGATTCAAACCCGCCGTTCTTTAAATGGTTCAGCGGCGGAGAACTTAACGCATCCTACAACACCCTGGATAGGCATGTTAAATCCACCAAGAAAAACAAGCTTGCCTATATCTGGGAAGGTGAAATGGGTGAAGTTAGGACCTACACTTACTATCAGCTTTACAAGGAAGTTAACAAACTAGCCAAAGTTTTAAAGGACTTCGGGCTCAAAAAAGGTGACCGCGTAGCCGTTTACCTTCCAGTAATTCCCGAACTTTCAATAACTCTTCTTGCAACCGTACGTCTGGGCGGAGTTCACGCAGTTGTCTTCAGCGGCTTCAGCGCCGAAGCATTGGCAGACCGCGTTAACGATTCAGGTGCAAAAATCCTCATAACCGCAGACGGCTCGTTCCGCAGAGGCAAAGCAATCGCCATCAAAGACAACGCCGATCGTGCACTCAAAACCACGCCATCAGTGGAGAAGGTCATAGTTGTTAAGCGTACGGGTCAGCAGGTTCAGATGCGGGAAGGCAGAGACTACTGGTATGATGACGTTCTTGCAAATGCAGGTAACGCTTACGTGGAACCTGAAAAGATGTAGGCAACCGACCCCATGTTCATCCTTTACACTTCAGGAACCACAGGCAAACCTAAAGGTGTGCAGCACGGTACAGGCGGCTACATGGTTTGGTCCTACTGGACTCTTAAATGGGCTTTTAACCCAACCGACGAGGACATTTATTGGTGCGTTGCCGACATAGGCTGGATTACAGGACACACCTACAACGTCTATGCACCTTTAAGCTTGGGCTTAACCGCTTTCTTGTTTGAAGGCACTCCCGATTACCCTGCAAAAGACCGCTGGTGGGACATGATTGAACGCCACGGCGTAAGCATTCTCTACGGCACACCAACCGCTGTCCGCATGTTCATGAAGTTCGGTGAAGAATGGCCAAACAAACACGACCTCAGTAGCCTCAGAATCTTGGGCACCGTCGGCGAACCAATTAACCCTGAAGCTTGGAAATGGTACTACCAAGTCATCGGCAAAGAAAAACTAGCAATTATCGACACATGGTGGCAGACAGAAACAGGTGGATTCATGATTGCACCCCTAAGCGGCATCGAACTCACCCCACTAAAACCAGGCTCCGCAACCCTGCCGCTGCCCGCAATTGACGCTGAAATATACGACGACAAAGGCCAACCCGCCCCAGCTGGAACCAAAGGCTTCCTAGTAGTGAAGTCTCCATGGCCAGGAATGCTGCAGACACTTTGGAAAGATCCTGAACGCTTCAAACAGACCTACTTTGGCAGATGGCCCAACACCTACTACACAGGCGACTACGCAGTCCGCGACCCCGAAGGTTACTTCTGGCTCCTAGGCCGCGCAGACGAAGTCCTCAAAGTTGCAGGTCACAGAATCGGCACCGTCGAACTTGAATCCGCGTTAGTTTCTCACCCATCAATCTCCGAAGCCGCAGTCATGGGCAAAGAAGACGTAGTCAAAGGCGAAGTTCCAGTAGCTTTCGTCGTGTTGCGCAGCGGATTCCAACCCTCTGAGGAGCTACGCAAAGAACTCGTAAAACACATACGCACAACCATCGGACCCATCGCAACACCAGACGCAATCGTCATCGTCAACAAGCTACCTAAGACCCGAAGCGGCAAAATCATGCGCAGAATCCTCAAAGCAGTCCTCGTAGGCGCACCCATCGGCGACGTTTCCACCTTGGAAGACGATGCATCCGTCGAAGACATCAAAAACACCTACGAAGAAATGCGCAAACAACTAAACTAAACAAATAAGCGCAACCTTCTTCCCTTTTCCTCTTCCTTTTCTTTGTTTCTCGATTTTTCCACAATCTTCTGCTGCGGATTCTTGAACGAAAAAGAAAATTGGCAATTTGCCTCTGTTCACAAGGCAGGCTATTTTGTGCCAAGTAGCTCCAGCATTTTTTCCACTTTGTTCGTAGGCGGCATGCAAGTCTGGTTGACGCAAACGTAGGCGGTTGCTTTGCCATCTAGCATTTCGTAGCCTGCTCCTGCCTTGGCGGGGTCACGCAGAGAAACGACCATGTTGGGTAGATACTGCTTTTTCAGGGCAGCAACCATTTCCAGCGCATCCTTTTCTTGCAGGTTACCAATTAGAACAACACTCTGAGAGGGACCAACAATGAAGTCTACTCCCGCAAGAAGCCACGTGTACGCTTCGGGCGCGCTCTGCGCTTCCAACGAAAACGCCTTAACCAACTTGTGTGCCCGCTCTTCAAATTCAGGCTCGTTGGCTAAACTGCTCAGTCGTAGCAGGTTCAGCAACGCCACCGAATTACCCGAAGGGTAAGCGCCATCGTAAATCTGCTTCATCTTGGGCATACCCGACTCTGACTTTGTTGAGGTGAAGTAGAATCCGCCGTTTTTCGCATCCCAAAACAGGATGTTCATCTTCCGTATCAACTCCACTGCAGCTTGCAGGTAACTGTCTTTGAAGGTTGCCTCATAAAGCTCTATAAGCCCAAACGCCAAGCAAGCATAATCGTCTAAGAAGCCTTCCACAGCGCGTTCGCCTCCCGCGTTGCGGTGATAGAGCACACCGTTTTCGTCGTGCATTTGGGTCAGCAAAAAGTCTGAGGCTTTCTCTGCTGCCTCCACGAAACGCGACTCACCAAACACGTATCCCGCTCTGGCTAGAGCTGCAATCATTAAGCCGTTCCAGTCCGTCAAAACCTTCCTATCCGTTGCGGGGGCTACACGGCTTTTTCTTGCCTCAAAAAGGGCTCTTTGAATCTTGCCCAGCCTACCGATGAGTTCATCAAGAGTTAACCCTTTTGCGGCGGCTACTTCTTCTAAAGGCACAGCAAGATGCAATATGTTTCTGCCGTTGCGTTGCCCAACGGCGGCGTCGAAGTAGTTGCCTTCAATTGACAACCCAAACAGTTGAGTCGCCAAATCTGCGTCTGCAGGTTTCACGACATCCACAACTTCTTGCTTGGTCCAAACGTAAAACTTGCCCTCTTCACCCTCAGAGTCCGCATCCTGTGACGAATAGAAACCGCCTTCAGCAGAAGCCAAATCCCGCAGCACATACTCCAGTGTCTCTTTCGCTGTAACCTTAAATTTACTTGCACCAGTTGCCTGATAAGCCTCCGTATACGCCAGCGCCAACAACGCTTGGTCATAGAGCATCTTTTCAAAGTGCGGCACCAACCAAACTGCGTCTGTGCTGTAGCGGTGAAAACCAAAGCCCAACTGGTCAAAAATTCCGCCTAACCGCATCTGCCGCAGCGTCTTTTCCACCATTCCAACTGCTTCCTTCTCGCCGCTGCTCTTCCAGTACCGCAACAGGAAAAGTAGGCTGTGCGGACGGGGAAACTTGGGGGCAACTCCAAATCCGCCGTGTTCAGAATCAAAGTTCCGCGCCAAACTCTCAAAAGCCTCATCCAACGTTTCTTTACCCCGCTCGTTATCTGGCGTTCGTTTTTCCAAGGCTTCAAGGCGGCTTTTAATTTCAGCACCCACAAATTCCAGATGGTTCCCACGCATCTTCCAAATCTGAGTCACCTGCGGCACAAGCTCAAGCATACCCACTCCGCCCCGTCCACTGGTTTTTGGGATGTAACTTGCAGCGAAAAACGGGTTCAACCGTGGCGTCATCAAAATGCTCAGAGGCCAACCACAGTTTTTGCCCATAGCCTGACAGACAGCCATGTAGGCAGCGTCGAGGTCAGGTCTTTCTTCGCGGTCAACTTTAATGCAGACAAACGCCGAGTTTAAAAGTTGGGCGACTTCTTGGTCTTCAAAGCATTCTTTCTCCATGACGTGGCACCAGTGGCAGGAAGCGTAGCCTATGCTTAGGAAGATGGGTTTGTTTTCGGCTTTGGCTTTTTCAAAAGCTTCTGGGCTCCACGGGTACCAGTCCACGGGGTTATACGCGTGTTGGAGCAGGTAGGGGCTTTTTTCGTTAATGAGCCTGTTTGGCTTTCTAGAGTTTTGGGTTGAGGATTGCACGGAAAAACCTTCCTAATTGGCATTAGGATTCATGGTTATTAAGTTTCGTGTCCTCATACCCTGCTAGTATTTCACGCTTAAATACAGAAGCGCCGACAGCCCTACGAGCTCAAACAGGTCAGGCAGAAACGCGAAGGGTCCTAAGCCGAATAAACCAAACCCGAAGTATCCGACGACAAATGGGCTCCATGCAATGTCTTTTATGAGGAAAAACACCACAAACAGCAGCAATCCCACGGTGAAGTCTGATTTTGTTTTGAGGTAAATGCTTAGATAGTTTACGATTAAAACTATTATGAGCACGATGTTGATTGTGGAAAACACTGTTCGAGCTACATAAAACAGTTCTATGTCTGCAGGGTTGAGCCTGTAAACTCTGGTCTCGAAGGGAAACGTAGGGCGTACTGTTTGGCTCTCCTGACTAGCCTGATATGCAGACATGATAAGCGTTATCAAAGAGGCTGCCGCTAACAAAACGGTGAACAGGACCAAGAGTTTTAGATTCTTTTTCATCATTTTTCCCTTTCCGTGACTCTTCCTTTTCTACTTTTTCCATATTTTCTTCAGAATCTCCTCAACCACCGAGTAGTTGTCTTCCATGGACTGTGTCAGAAAGTACGTTGCGCCGTATTTTTCGCCGACTGAGGTGACTATGTGGTTTTTCTCCAAAACCTCAAGGTGGTAACGCACTGTTTTGTAGTCTACTTTTAGCGAAGTTGCAAGCTGATTGGCGTTTAACGGAGTGTCATGTATGGTTTTGATTATTTCTGAACGGGTTACGCCGCCTCTGGTGCCTGCAATTAACCATCCTAGCAGGTACTTTAAGGGGCGTACACCAACCGTCATACAGTTCACTCCGCGTTGAGGGGTTCTTGTCTCAAGAACTCGGCTTAAAGTAATAAGTTTGTTCCCAAATCTAAAGACGCGAACTTTTTCTTTAACTTTTAATTTGGAATAGAATTGGGTCAAATCCTGAAAAACGGATTTAAACGAACTTGAACCTTTTAACCTGATGAGAGCAAAACGCAACACCCACTCTCTCCCGAAAAACTCGTGAAAGTTCGGGGCGGCACAAACGACCCCACCTTTTTCGGTCGCCCCGAATTTGACGAGGCCGCAGGGAAGTTTGGTGTGGAGGTAGGTGCTCGAAAATGGGGAATGGGGACTCACCTTAAAACTGGGAGAAAGGATAACTTGAAAATGCCTTCAGGACACCACACTAATTTCTCTGTGGCATCAGATATACGCGTGTCGGGCGGGGTTCTTTATGGATAGTAACGATGGAAACCCTAAGCGCCACGAAAAACATGTTTTTTCTTTGATGGTGGCGTTTGTTTTAGTTTTGGTATTCTTGCTTTCCACTTCCACTTGCTCTGCCGCTAGCCTAACCTCTTTACAGTACTCGGCGGAAGTTTCCGACAACGCCTTTGTTTCGATGGCAGCTTCAACTGAACCGCTCGTGGAGATTGACTGCAGCCTTACCCCTACATTTAATGGTTCCATGTTCCGTAGCCTTCCAGACTTGGGGGATTCCCCGTTTAATGAAAGTTTCACGCCGGGTCAACTTGGCGGTTTTGACCCTGAAGAGTTTTTCAACGGAACAGATCCAAGCGGTTTTGGTGGTAATTTGATTGGCGCACAAAGTGCCCTTTTCATGGATGAATCTTCGTATTCAGACATCAGCTCCATCAGGGGCGTTGTTGCTGTCGCGCCGATATTGCAGGTTACGGAAAACCAAAATTCGGGCATGTCGATGACGGGTCAGAATTTCAGTCAGTTTCTTTCAAACTACATAATCATGGGCATCCCGTTGTCTTCACAAATCATAGCGTCCTGCCCTATTCTTCCCTCAAACATCACAACTGGACGTAACCTACAATCAAGCGACGTTGGCGTGGTGGTAATCAGTGAAAGCAGTTCGGCGTATTTTGGTGCAGGCGTTGGTGACCAGATTACTCTTTTTGGGCAGTCTTTTGAAGTGGTCGGCGTCTACGTAGGCTCAGGTCTGATAGATTCGCAGGCTGTTTACATGAGCCTTTCTGACGCTCAAACGTTAACGGGCAACGTTGGTAACGTCAGCCGCCTCAAAGCGTTTGCTTACAGTGCGGATGCTTCCTCCGTTGTAGACGCCATCAAGACGCTTCACCCTGAACTTTTCGTAGTAACCGCTCAAAATTCAGGTGCACCACAATTTCCAGTTGGCTCCATGTCTCCATTTCCAGCAGTGTCATCTTCGCCCTCGACTCAGCAGGATGAGACTGAGTCTTCGCCTTCAAGTTTGTTGTACGTTGGGGTAGCCGTAGCAGTTACGGTTTTAGCCCTGCTTGTCGTACTCCTGATGGTCAGGAAGCGGCGAAGCACCAACGCCCCTGACGTTGGCGTTTTGGGTGATTCTGTCCGGTTTTACGCGTGTCCTTCTTCGCAGTTTTTTTGGTATGAATTTAGGGCTAATTTGGGAGTGAATCTGGAAAATCATTTAATAGTTAATTCTTTAGTGAAACTCAAAAACTAAAGGCGACTATTGAATGATAAACCAAAAAATAAGCGATTTGGTTAGCAATGCTAATCAATCCGAAAAGGGCGATCTGAGAAAGAAAAGTCTCGCGCTCACACTAATCCTGGTGTACACCCTATCATTGTTGGCTCTGTCATCAACCTCTGCTGCATATGCCTTATCCCAAAACACAACTATTCACGGGTCCGTAACTGACGAAGCTGGAGCATTTCTTAGCAACGCAACCGTTACTCTATACAACGTAACTGGAGGCGCCGTTACAAGCACCTACACTAATTTATTTGGAGCTTTTGTTCTGAACAAGGTAGAGTTCGGAACATACAACCTGCACATAAACCGGTTAGGTTACGCCGAATCGGTAACAACCATTAACATCAACATCTTCGGGCAACTGCTCGGTAACTTTTCTCTGTCCCCCGCATTAACCCTATCCTCTTCTATCTTGAGCGTAACCGTCAGTTCAGGAGATAAAATTGCAATTCCTTTTACAGCGAGCTATGATGGGGAAGACACTGAAACCGTAGGGTTCACAGTTTCTATTCCAGAAGGTTGGACTGCGAGAGTTTTAAACGGCAACTATGAAGTGACCAAAGTGTCTTTACCTTCTGGGCAGAAAATGGCGCTTCAATTAGACCTCACTATCCCATCAACCGCGGCGACGGACACATCATACAATGTTACAGTTACAGCGCTTGGAACAACAAACGCGACACTAATCATCAATTTATTTGTTGAGCCCCAATCCGCCACGACGTTTTCGGACAAAATTGTAGACGAAAACAATAACGAATTAAACAGTGTAGCAGTCAACGCTTATTCTTCCGCTGGACTTCTCGTCGAAAGTGCACAAACAGACTCCACTGGTGCTTTCACTCTTGAACTGCTTTCCACATCGGACGTTAGTTCCCTTGAATTCACAAGGGCCGGCTATAAAACTGTGATAAAAACCATTTCCTTCAACACTAACAACAGCACAGTGGGTCTTGGCAGTATAACTTTGGCCAAACTATTCCAGTTGACTTCTTCCATCACAAGTACCGTTGCATACCCCACAAACAAACTCGTAATAACCTTCACCGTAAGTAACATAGGCGAAGAAACCGAAGTTGCAGTGTTCTCCGTATCATGTCCTGATGGCTGGACAACCCGAATTTTAGACTCGAACGGACACGAAATCCGCAGCATCTCTGTGCTTTCAGGTGGAAACTCGAATTGCCAGTTGGAAGTAACGGTTCCTTTGGAATCCATAGGCGATTATGATTTGACGCTTGCTACCAAGGGAAAATTAACTTCAACCCTAAGCTTTGAAGTCACCGTCGAACCCGCGAATAACACCGTGCTGTCCTGTCAGTTTCCAGGCAAATCCGTTTCCCTTGGAAATTCCGTGGTTTTCCAGACGGTGCTTACAAATCCTCTTGATGTTCCTATGCGGTTCAAATTGTCAGTTAATGATGTTCCTTCTAACTGGACAGCTTCCGTTAAGACAACTGGCGGCGATTCAATCACTGAAGTGCTTTTGGATGCAAGTGAATCCGTTAATCTCGCAGTTCAAGTTGACATTGCTTCTTCCGCGGCAACTGGACAAACTTACGAGCTAAATTTCAAAGCAGTAGCTGAAGACTACAATGTAACCGACTCTATCCCCGTCGCTGTGACAATAACCGAAGCAAAAGACGAAGTTACACTCAACGCTGCACTTCCTGAGATAGCAATTACAGCAGGGGACGTAGCGAGTTACTCAATGACTGCTGCAAATTTGGGCGTTACTGATAGGCTTCTTTTGCTGTCAGCTGAAATTCCTTCGGGATGGACCGCAGTATTCAAATCAGGCAACACTGTCGTGACAACGCTTAATCTTTATTCTGGAAATACAAGTGCCCTCTCGCTTACTGTAACTCCCCCGAGCACCGTCGCCGTTGGCACCTACGTTATACCTGTTCAGGTTAAATCCGAAAACGGCGTCGTACTTGACGAGTTAAACCTTACAACAACCGTAACTGGTTCATACGATTTATCGCTGACATTGTCGACATATTTAACCAGCACAGACAGCGGCGGCTCCACAAGCTTTACTGCTACGGTCACAAACTCAGGCTACTCCACTCTCACAGGCGTCACTGTAGATATCAGTCTTCCCGAGTCTGACTGGAGCTATACTGTTACGCCAGTTCAAGTTGGTACACTGGATCCAAAGGAATCTGTTTCCTTTAACGTTGCAGTAAAAACCACCGATACAACTGTTTCAGGCGACTACATGGTAACCGCTCAGGCTTCAAGCGACCAAGCTACTTCCGATTCTTCCCAAGTAAGAGTTACCGTTTCAACTTCTACTTCTTGGGGAATCTACGGCGTGGCAATCGCGGCGGTGTTCATAGTTGCCCTTGTTTTGGTTTTCAAGAAATTTAAACGGAGATAAAATGGGAGGAAAACAAAATGTCTGAACCAATCATACAAACCCATGAGCTAACCAAAACCTATGGTCAGTTCACGGCAGTAAACCACCTAGATATAACTGTCAACAAAGGGGAGGTGGTGGGGCTTCTTGGCCAAAACGGGTCGGGAAAAACCACAACTTTTCTGATGTTGATGGGACTAAGCTTGCCTACTTCAGGCACCGCCACGGTCGCAGGATACGACGTCGTTCAAAACTCTAAAGCGGTAAGAACTGTTAGCGGGCTCTTACCTGACGGCGCAGGCTACTACGAGGACTTGTCGGCGAAGCAGAACCTCAACTACATCGGTCAACTAAACGACATACCGAAACTGGAGCGAGAAAAACGCATCACTGAAATGCTTGACGTGGTAGGCTTAACCAAAGTCTGCGACAAAAAGGTAGAGCAGTTCTCTAGAGGCATGAAACAACGGCTAGGCATCGCTGAAGTCTTGATGAAGAGACCCAAAGTTGCCTTCTTTGACGAACCCACAATCGGCTTAGACCCTCAAGGAACCAAAGACATACGTGACCTACTGCTCAAGCTGAACAAGGAACAAGGCATCACCATCGTTCTGTCATCCCACCTGCTACATGACGTTCAGCAAACCTGCCAAAAACTGCTCATAATCCGTGAAGGCAAACTCATAGCTGCCGACACCATCGAAAACTTGTCCAACACGCTGCTAAGCAGAGAAGACTTAGTCATCGAGTTCGAGTTAACAAAGACCCCTGCTGAACTACTGCGGGAGCTTTCCACAATCAACGGCGTCACCGAGGTCAATCAAGAAAACCACAGACTTTACGTGCAGATGAGCTCCAACTTGGCTAGAGAAGTTTCAGAAACCATTACGAAACATAAGTCGACGATTTTGTTGATGAAACCCAAAGAGTACAGCTTGGAAGAGATTTTCCTGCGGTACTACGAGGAGGACTAGCAATGGCAAACTTCATGACTGTATGCCGAAAAGAACTTGGAGACCAGCTAGGCAGCAAACGCTACATCCTGCTCTTTGCTCTCATAGTTGTGTTGTCAGTGCTGTCAGCTTATCAGGGCGCCGCCTTCATCCGAGACAACCCAAACGCCAACTTCCTCGCTATCTTCACAGGCTCCCAATCTGGCTTCTCCTTCGTCACCTTGATGGTGTATTTTGGTCCCATCATCGGTTTATCCTTGGGCTTTGACGCCATAAACAAAGAACGCTCAACAGGCAGCCTTTCAGTGTTGCTTTCTCAACCGATATTCCGAGACTCCATCCTAAACGGCAAATTCCTCGCAGGCGTAGCGGCTTTGGCATTGTTGGCGGGCAGCACCGTTGGTATTATGGTTGGCATCGCAATTCCGCTTCTGGGCTTTGGACCCGCGCTGGCAGATGTTTCAAGAATAGCCGTTTTTGCGCTGTTCACGATACTATACTTGGCTTTCTGGCTTGCCCTTAGTCTGTTGTTTTCAACAGTCATCAAGAAGACTACCTCATCGGTCTTAGCGGCCATCTCCACGTGGCTTGTCTTCGCGTTCATCATTGCCATCATAGCCTCGCTTGTCGCTGGCGCCGCGGCGCCCGTTTCGTCGCCCACAGGATTCGCTACCGTAACCATTCAGGGAAACAGAACAGATATGTTTGGAGGTAACGTTTCGTTTGCGGGAGATAATGGATTCCAGTTTACTCCGCCTAACCAAACCGAAACTTCAGATTTCATTCAGCAACAGCAAACCCATGACTCCATCGAATCCGCTATTCAAAGCATCTCTCCAACGTACCTGTATAACCAGGCAGCCTCAACAATCTTGGGAACCCGCACGGGATCGTCTTCAATTGGTTTAATTGACGTCGGGTCTGGAACGCCTTTCCGCTCACTTGGAACAACACAAAGCATTGCCTCTTGCTGGCCACAAGTCACAGCCATAGCTGTTTGTACTGTTGCGTGCTTTGTTGCGGCTTACATGCTGTTCTTGCGTCGAGAAATCCGAGCAGGAGGATAAACTCCAAAAGTTTCTTTTTTTTAAAAAATTTTTTCCCTTGAGATAGAAGTGATTTAATTTGTTAAGAAAAGCTGATGTGAATAAAGAAATACCGCAAATTAAAATGCAAGAAACCATATTGGGCGGCTATGGTGCTTGCTCAACCCGTAACCTTTCACACATGGATTTCTTCACAATCCCCCAATTTGCTCTTTCAGAAAAAAGCTTGTTAATATCGAAAAATAACAAACAGGAGGTTCCTTAATGGAAGAGGCACCTGCTGATTTTCCAGAGGTTTCACAGCAGCCGCAGCCTTCCCAGCAAACGAATCAGCCTAAAAAAGCCAAACGGTTCCCCGTTCTGGTTTTGGCGGCGATTCTTTTGGTTGGGTTAATTGGGGGCGGCTTAATTGGTTACTCGCTGAGTTACGCAACCTTTAACGGGCGAATTAACGATTTGCAGGTGCAACTGCAGAATCTGCCCACGAACGCAACTTATGTTTCTTACCCGAACATGTCGTATCTGTTGGGTGATAACGTGTCGCTTGCTGCATTGTACAGCCAAGTTCAACAGTCTGTGGTTGTTATTCAGGACTTTGTTCCGCAGTACAGCTTCTTTGGACTGGTAGGGTATGCACAGCAGCAGGGCTCAGGGTTCGTAACCCTCGTCGACGACCAGCCAGTCATCGTCACCAATAACCATGTGGTACAAAACGCAGTTAACGTAACCGTGACGTTTGGGAACGGAGATAGCTACCCTGCAACCGTTCTGGGAACTGACCCGCAGGCTGACCTTGCCGTTTTAGCCATAGACGGAGACTCCGTTGACTTGCAGCCTCTAACCCTTGTCAGTTCCTCAAGCCTCCAAGTCGGTGACCCCGTGGTTGCTGTGGGTTCGCCGTATGGTTTGTCGGGAACCTTAACCACAGGCGTTGTAAGCTCTTTAGGCAGAACCATAACCGAAACCGACGGCACCCAAAACGGGGGCATAAACATCCCTGACGTGATTCAGACCAGCACCGCCATCAACCCTGGCAATTCAGGTGGACCCCTCATCAACTACCGCGGTGAAGTCGTAGGTATAACCACTGCTGCAGTCAGCAACTCCGAGGGGCTGGGCTTTGCGATTCCGTCTGAGACGATTATACGTGAGCTTTCCGCGCTTGTCAACACGGGCTCATATGATCAGCATCCGACGATAAACGCTGTAGGTACAGACATGAATTATCAGATTGCGCAGGCAGTTGGCGTGGATGTCACGTATGGGTGGCTGGTGGAGTCGGTTTCGGTTCAGAACGGGCTGGAAGGCGGCAACAAACAGGTTACTGTTTTGGGTTCGCAGATAGTCACAGGCGGCGACATAATAATCGGCATCGGCGGCACAAGAATCGCTAACACCGACGACCTGCTGGCTTATCTAGAGCGGCATACGCTGCCGGGGCAAACCGTGGACTTCACCGTTATACGCGATGGACAGACCCAAACGGTGTCCGTGACCATCGGCAAACTCTCCACATAAACTCTTTTTTCTTCCCTTTTTTTCCTTTGTTGTTTATGTGGGCGTCGCTATTTTTATAAGGTCAAACTTCTGATTAACGGTTTTATGCAAGCCGAAATCGGAATTATCGGAGGAACAGGTCTTTACGACCCCAACTTACTCAAGAACATTCAAGAAGTAGAAGTCAACACCCCTTACGGTGCCCCCTCAGACGCGTTTACCATAGGCGATTTAAACGGGCGGCGAGTGGCTTTTTTGGCGCGTCACGGACGCAAACACACCATTCGACCCACAGACGTGAACAGCCGCGCAAACATGTACGCCTTCAAGAAACTGGGTGTAACACGGGTTCTCGCAGTCTCCACCGTGGGTTCCCTGCGCGAAGAATACAAACCCGGCGAGTTAGCCTTCGTAGACCAGTTTATTGACCGCACAACTAAACGGGAGCAGTCCTTCTACACGCAGGACAAAGTCTGCCACATAACTGTCGCGGAGCCCATGTGCCCCGAAGTGCGAAAAGTCCTTTTGGATGTTGCTGAAAAAACGGGAATTGCCGCTCACCCAACAGGAACTTACGTGTGCATTGAGGGTCCACGGTTTTCCACTAAGGCGGAGTCTCGGATGTTTCAGATGTGGGGCGCTGACGTGGTTGGCATGACTATGGTTCCTGAGTGTGTTGTTGCCCGCGAAGCTGAATTGTGTTATGCTTCAACTGCTATGATTACGGATTATGACTGCTGGAAGGATCATCCTGTTACAGTTGAGGAAGTCGTTTCCACCATGAAGGCAAACGTGGAAAAAGTCAAACAAATCATTCTGGGCGCGGTAGCGGCGTTGCCCAAAGAACGCAGCTGTGAATGCTCCTCCGCCTTAAAGAATGCATTAATTTAGGAGATATAAGAGTTGGATTTAAAAGCAAAAATTAGACGATTTCCAGAGTTTAAGGGAGTAGTTTTCTGGGACATACTGCCCCTGCTTAAAGACGAGGCTGCCTTCAAAGAAGCCATAGACAAACTTGCTGAGCATTACAAAGGCAAAAACATAGATGTCATCGCTTCCAACGAGGCAAGAGGCTTCATAATCGGTGCACCGCTGGCTTACGCTTTGGGTGTAGGGTTCGTGCCTATCCGTAAAAAGGGTAAATTGCCCGGTAAATGTGAACCTTTGACGTACCAGAAAGAATACGAAGCCGACACCATTGAAATTCAGGCGGACGCAATCAAGGCTGGCGAAAAAGTTTTGCTCATCGACGATTTGCTGGCTACAGGCGGCACCGTCAAAGCCAACATCGACTTAGTTGAGAAACTCGGCGGAGAAGTTGTAAGCTTAGGTTTCTTGATTGAGTTGGATTACTGTGGCGGTCGTAAACTGCTGGGCGACAAGCACGAGATTTTCTCGCTCATCAGATACGAAACCCCCGACCCATAAGGTTGGAAGAAAACTCCCCTTCATTCTTCCCTTTTTCTACTGTTCTAAAAACACGGATTTTTCTTTTTCAGTTTGGGCGTCTATTACTTTTAGTGTACCCTTGGTACCCATCGTCAACTGCTTAGAGCCCCGGAACTGGGTTACTGATACATCCTCAAGTTCTATATGGTCCCCCTTAGATATAGTATCCACCTGTTCCCTCCACAAGCACAAGTTGATTTCTCCTGTTTCGTCTTTAATGAGCGCTTTTGCCATGCGGATTCGGTTCCCGTATCTGGTATTGACGTATGTGGGTTTGGAAACGGTTAGAACTTCAGCCTTGAGGTTGACGTGGGTAGCTCCGACTTTGAGGTCTTCAATTTCCCTGTATTTGCTTCCCTCAGTTTCTTCGGGTTTGAAGCTTTGAACCATCTCGGTTTCCATGAAGTTCCTGATGGGGTTTCTTTGTTTCTCCAAGAACTCCTCGGAGACTGGGAACTGAGAAACCACTTGGTCACCTTCTCGTATCAAGAAGTAAATTTTGTCGTCGATTTTTCCACGGCACTCAACGTTTAGGTCGCCGCATTTGGCTTTTCCCATTTCTCCTGCCGCGAGCAATGCACAAAACAGCATATCTGGGTGAATATCATACTTCACGGTAATAAACGCCAAATATTCGCCTTCTGCTTTTTTACGTTTCATTCTTTCTTTTTCACCTCCAATACTTGTGTGTGAAGCCCAAGTTTTACGAGGAATCGTCTGGTTCTGTATTCGGAAATTAGTGTTCTCCAAGGTGCAGCCTCAACTCAGAGGAAAACCAGAATCAAGTCCCAAACTTAACTTCTTACTTGTACTTTGGTAAACAGAATATATTAATATAGTTGTGGAAAAGTTGGTTTTTGAATGTTATTTGTGCTGTTTTTGCGGTTTTTAGGAAGCGTTAGACTGATTTGTGTAGTAGTAGAAACGGACTGGGGCGATGCTTAGGCGTTTGTACTGTTGATATTGTTCTTGTTTGTTTCTATTTGTAAAAGCAAATGTGGATATGGCTTCCCACAGGAAAACCCACCCGCCTATGCTTATGGCGTCAACTAAGGTTGCGAAGACCAAGTTGCCCATGACTTGCGCCTGAAGCGTATACGATGTAAACAGCAGCATCAAAGAAGCCAAAACGTAGACTGCGCTTTTTTGGTACGAGCTGCGTATTTCTCTTTGCAGCGAACTTCGTACGAATGTGAAATAGGTTTTTAGCCCTGCTTTTATGCGGTCTTCCTTTTCTACATCTTGCTTTTCTTGGAAAACGTTGAACTGCAGAAGGATGTCATATTGGCGTGGTATATCCGAGGAGGACTCCTCCAAAAAAACCCGCAAGTCGTAGTCTAAATCTCTTCTTCGCCAAGGCGCTGAATCTAACTCGTTGAAAACGTCGGGGTATTTGTCGAGGGCTATGCCGATTATGAAGGCACCTGTCTCTTTGTCGCGTTCGTAAAGGCGTTCTAAGGTTTTGGCGTCTCGACGGTCCCGCTTCATAGGTAAAGAATGAACAGAACTGCATATATGCACTGCCATCAACTTCGAAAAGCAAGCAAGAGGGCGTGGTTTGTGCGTTTACGTCTTCTTTTTGATGGGTTTGTAAATTATCGCTAAATTATCCTCTATTTTTAGAGCTAATCCATGTTTTTGCAGGATGTCCCGCATGCACTCTTTGGCGTGGTCATCGATGGGTGCTTTTATGTGCAGCTGGTAGCCCTGCGATAGCAAATTCGATGCTTTGGGCGACGCAAGCGAAAGGTATACGCCGTCAAAAATTTCGCAGTTGTCAAGAATTTCTCGCAGAATCAAGACTGCTTCAGTTCTATCCAAAAAGACACCAATAAAAAATTGAGTGCCCGCTGGTAAAAGAGTTTATATTTTAACAAGAAACGACCCAAGAAAGACACGCATGCACCCCTTTTCTGCCTTTTTCACCCTTTTTCTGCCTTTTCTAGCCGTGAACTGAGCCCAAATCAACCGCAGAATTGAAAAAGCACCCCAAAACGGGCTTTCAAGAAAAGGGGGAGATAGAAGAAAAAACTCCGAAAAGTTCTACTGCGTTTCTGCCGTTAAGTGGGTGGAAAACGCTTTGACAACCTGAACCTTTATGGTCTTGCCAAGCAAATCTTTGTTGCTTTTCACGGCCACTGGTTTGTAAGCGAAGTTTCTGCCAATCCATGTCCCCTCAACTTTGCCTTTTTCGTCCACAAGGATTTCGCCGCTCCAGCCAACCCAACGTAGGTTCCGTTCCAACGCCACCTGCTTAGCCACCTTGGCTGCTTCTGTGCTTCGGCGTTTAATCTCGACCTTATCCACCGCGTCGCTGTGCATTTGCCACGCTGCTGTTTGGGGTCGCGCAAAAAACTTGGAAACATTCACCACATCAGGCGAAACTTCCCTAAGCAGCTTCAGGGTGTTTTCAAACGCTGGTGCGGTTTCGCCTGGAAAACCACAGATAACGTCTGTGTTGACGGTGATTTCTGGGAAAGCCTTGCGGAACGCCGCCACGGTTTGCTTGAATTCTGCTGCCGTGTGGAACCGTTGCATACGCCGCAAAACCTTGTCGTCGCCGCTTTGCACGGGCAGATGTATAAACTTGAAAACCTTCGGGCTGCTGTATGTTTCGATAAGTTGGTCACGGAATGGGGTGATCAAATTCGGGGTCATCATGCCCACGCGAACCCGAAAATCCCCCTTAACCGAGACAACCGCCGTTAACAGTTCTGCGAGGTTGGTGCCGATTTCTCTGCCGTAGCAGGCAGTATCCTGTGATGTTACCCAGAACTCTTTGGCTCCAGCAGCAACGTCGTGTTTGAAGCGTTCCACGACTTCGGTTATGCTGTAACTGCGCAGGTGCCCCCGCGCGTTTACTACGCAGCAGAATGCACAGGAACCTAAACAACCGTAATTCACGGGAACCACGCTCACCACGGGATTTGTCTGAATTCGCGGGAGATTCAGCGGGGGCATGGCGGTTAATGCGTCTTCAAGCTGTGTCACGGTTTCGCCGTTCAAAACCCGTTGTACAACTTGTACGATGCTTTCGCCCGCGGCTGGACCCACTACGGCGTCAAAACGGACTTCCCGCAGCAACCGTTCAAAGCTGACAAGCGGCAAACAGCCTGCGACCACAACTTTCTTGGTTGGTGGGATGCGTTTTAGGGCGTCAATTATGCGGTTTTCGGTTGGTCCTTTGACTGCGCAGCTGTTGTAGATGATTACGTCTGCGTCTGTTTCTGAATCTGTTAAGCGGTAGCCTGCGTTGGCTAGGCAGCCTGAGAGGACTTGGCTGTCGGCTGTGTTTGCGCTGCATCCGAAGCTTCGAACGTACGTTTTCATGGTGGGTCATCTGTTGTTGGGTTTTAGAAATGTGGGTATTGGATAAAAACGTGCAGGTTGCCGGTGTGCATATTATACATGAAGCTGCAACATACCTGATGATAAGCTTATAAGCACTGTAACAAACATGTTTACAGCATATTTAATGCATGATATATACGAGTATAGGTCAGGAAAGGCAGTTGATTATTCATTGAGGGATAAGCCAGCATGAAATTAATTACTCTGTATTTACCTGAAACGTACATAAAAGCTTTGGACCAGTTGGTTGACGAATGCTTCTATCCGAACCGTGCAGAAGCAATTCGTGTCGCCATCCGGGACATGATAAGCACTGAAGTTTGGAGGAGAAAAGGCGTTGACTAAGCACTTACCCGACGAGGTTTCGTCAAAACTACACTTGTCGCTGGAGGAAGCAGAAAAGCTTCTTTCGGACAACGTGGAGTTTCTGGACGGCAACGGGCTGCTGCACATTTGTAATTCGCATACCCGTGTTAAACCCGTTCCTGAAGTAGACGCCAAACCCGTGACAGTTAAGGCTCGAACTGAATTAAGCCCATCCAAAAGCAAGTTGGGAAAAAACGTGACCAAACTATACAACCTTGAACAGGACCAAACCCCAGAAAAAACCTTGAACGTAGAATTCGACGTCGACCTTTACCAGATGGAAAACTACTAAGCATCATTTTTTCTTCTCGGCTTAGTTTGCGTTCTTGTTTTTAGAAAAAGCTAAAACCGCGCTCACTGTAACTTACAGTTATGAGCAGCAGCTTAATTGAGCTGATACGGCAAGACCTGCAAGCCAGTGTTGACGACAAAACCAAAGCAAGCTTTCAACGGTTCTTTAAAGAAAAAGTGACCTGTTATGGCGTGAAAACGGCGACCGTGGGCAAAATCGCCAAAAAACACTGGAACCAAGCCAAACTCCTAAGCAAACCTGCACTTTTTGCGGTCTGTGAAGAGCTTTTTCGTTCAGGCGTAACTGAAGAGGCGTTTGTGGTTTCTTTCTGGCTGCCAAACTACATAGACCACCTTAACAAGGGAGATTTGGTGACGTTTAAGCAGTGGATTGAGCAGTACGTTGATAATTGGGCGAAATGCGATGGGTTCTGCAACCACACCGTCGGCAACTTCATGGAGACGTACCCTGAAAGCGTTGCGGAGTTGAAAGTTTGGGCTAAATCTGAAAATCGTTGGCTCAAGAGGGCATCAGCAGTTTCCCTGATTGTTCCCGCTAAGAAAGGGCGGTTTCTGCAAGATGCCTTTGAGATAAGCGATATGCTGTTGGTTGACAAGGACGATTTGGTGCAGAAAGGCTACGGCTGGCTGCTGAAAGAGGAAAGCCGAAAACACCAAAAAGACGTTTACGAATACGTTTTGCGAAACCGCCCTGTTATGCCGAGAACCGCCCTCCGATACGCCATCGAACTTATGCCCAAAGAACTCAAAACCGAAGCCATAAAGAAAAACTAACGAGCCCGCTGCGATTTTTGTTATACCGCTTCATTTCCAGATTTAACATACTTTTAAGATGAAAATTCTCCAATAGCGACCTACCCCCTATAGGTTTCTGCATAGAATCGATATTAGGGTGCTAATAGATTCACGAAAACGGTTGTTTCTCAACTTCTGTCCCAGAAACCTACCCCCCTCCCCTTTTTCTGCATAGATTGGATATTAGCATCCAAATAGGCTCTTTCGTCTTATTCTCAAAGCTGCTGTCAACACGGTTGCTATGGCAATTGGCAGGGCTATCCATGTTGGGAACTCTGGGATTGAAGGTGACGGCGTTGGGCTTGGGGTTGGTGTAGGAACTGGCTTTGCAGTGTCCGCCTGCCTCATAAGGGGGTAGTAGTCAGTGTTGTTTGCGTCAATAACGTATGGCGTATTACCTACACCCGAATCACCCACCTCAACCGCGTTTGGATACTTCAACAGGTAATCGCTCCAGTAGTTACCCACAAACCCGTTATCCCAAAAAACAACATCCGTACCGTTATCCGTGTGAACAATACTGCCATATCGGAAATTGGTTTCTACGACTGCATTTTGTACATTTTCTGCGATATTGTTGTAAAATACAATATTGCCAACACCAATACCTGACTGATTAACAATATCGAAGTTGAATAAACTAACTCCTATTTTATTGCGCAGTATGTTGTTATTGTAAACTGCAGCATTATTGCAGTGTTCGCCAAACTCAATACCATACCCAAGATTATCAGTAAAATTGTTTTCAAAAACGTAAAATGGACCTGACCATCTTAGAAGCAAGCCGCCATAAAAGTCAGATTCACTATTTCCGTTACCAACAATGTTATTCTGAGTAAAAGTAACATTCTCACAAGAATTGACAATTACCCCACCGTATTCATTTTGAGTAATATTATTGCTTGAAACAACACTATCTGAAGATTTTTGGTATACGCCTTTCAAATCGTTTGTTATACTGTTTTCGGAAATCAGAACATTTCTGCTATTCTCTGAAGTGCCAACACCAGTGCCAGTATTGTTTGAAATGATGTTACCCAGTATCTTACAGTTAGAGCCACCCACGAGGACGCCGATGGTGCTTCCGATTATTGTGAAGCCAGAGACTGTTACGTTGTCTGCTTCGACACTCACGGAAGCATGGGCAAACCGGGCGTATTCAACTGGGTATCGTGTGAGAATGGTGTTTTGGCTGTTTTCGCCAATCAAAGAAATAGACTTGTTAACACGTATGCCCTCAACAGCGTAGGTACGGTAAGTTCCACTCTTAACAAACACCGTGTCGCCAGCGTTTGCGCTATTGATGGCTTCCTGAACACTTTCGTAGTCGTCTGGAACAGTGATAGTTTTAGAAGCTTTAACCTCACATACATTAACCGCCAAAACTAATCCACAC
>JAOZHZ010000020.1 GCA_026014615.1 Candidatus Bathyarchaeota archaeon
AAACGCACCCGTAGGCGAACAACGCATCGAATGGGACGTATACTCCTCAGACATCGGCTGCTCAGGCGTCACCGACTTCTACTTCAGCGCATACTTCTACATGAAACCCTACGACTACGGCATCACACTATTCCAACTCGAAGGCACTGTACTACCCAACTACTCGCCCCTATTCGGCTTAAGCACAGACGACGCATACAACAACAACCTGGTCCTATACTACATACAAGACATAACCCAAGGAGACGCAGGTGTTCTGCAAGCCTCAAACATGAAGTTCCCAACAAACCAATGGGTTCATGTTGAATGGGCTCAAACAATCAACAACGACGGCACCTCCTCCGTAAAGGTCTGGATAAACGGCGACCAACTCTTCGACTACAGCGGACACCTAGACTATGAAGGTCGCCCGTGGTACTTCAACATTGACCTATACCGCGGCAACGGCATGACAAACACCGAAGCAACAATGTACGTCGACGACGTCCAAATCTGGGCCTAAAACCCCCTCCACCCTTTCTTTTTTCACATCAAAACGAATCCCCAACAGAACCCACGCCAGCATACTCAAAACGTTTCACCCCCCCCCTTAAATTTCAAACTAGAAAAAGCATCAAGCGCCAAAACAAACTCAATAATCCTTTAACAATAAACCTTCAAAACAAATATAACAAAAAGTAACAAAAAATAACCAATTTATTTCTGCTTACAAATTCACAAGAACGGAAACAAGCACGCTTTGAAGAATGATTCTTTTGTTTAGTATCGTCATCCAGTGAAGATTGCCACCAAAAACGGGAACATGTAGCTCTTGAATCAACAGCCAGTAACTAAAATAAACTGACTCCGAATACGCCGCTGAGTATGGATAAAGCGCCTAGAATAATAAACAGCGTCGATGTGCCGATTTTGAGCCACTTCGTCGGGAGCCTCGAAAGTAGCTTGGCACCCACCAGCACTGCAACGCCCGTCAACAGCGCGAAAGATAGCATTAACCCAACAAGCACCAAAACCGCTGAGGTTTCAGCCGCCAAAGTGATGATTATGATTTGGGATTTGTCGCCTAGCTCCATAAGGGCAATAAGGGAAAAACTTGCAAGCAAAGGAAAACGACTGGTTTTTTTCTGGTCCACAGACTTCTCTTTGCCATTCAAAAACGGCAGAACCCCAAAAATTATGAAGACCACACCTGAACCTGTCTGTATCCAGTTGAGGGGAAGAAGCGAGACCAGAGAACCCCCAATCAAGGCGCTCACGCCGTCAACCACCAAAAACGCCAGCATCGCCCCGAAGAAAACGTGTTTCATTTTATATTGGCAGGAAAGTGAAACCACGGCAAGCTGGGTTTTGTCTCCCAGTTCCGTCACAAGTATGAGCATGAAGGTAGTGAATATGGGGACAAGGTCCATGCAAATAAATTTGACATTCGACTATAAAGGAAGTTCGCATGTTCAAGCGATTTAAACAAATTAAAAACCAAAAAGGTTAGTCGAGGACACCAAGAGGGAGTTAAGCAGGCAAGAGTTATTAACGAAAACAAGCCTGTCATACGATTATGCCAGACAAAGTTCGATGTGCTCACATACTCGTAAAAACTCAAACTGAAGCCAAAGCAGTTGAAGACCGTTTAGCCAAAGGCGAAAAATTCGCAGACATCGCAAAACAAGTTTCTCTTTGCCCTTCTGGAAAGAAAGGCGGTGACTTGGGAAAATTCAGTCGAGGTCAGATGGTCAAAGAATTTGAGGTAGCAGCCTTTAAACTTGAAAAAGGCCAAACTTCCGCGCCTGTGAAAACTCAGTTTGGGTACCACATCATAAAGAGACTAGAATGATGGAAAAAGTTTGAGTATTATTTTTCCTTTCTTTCTTTTCAGTTGCTTAAACAAAAGGTCATAGGTTAGGGCGTCTCGCCCGCTTTCTGCAACAATTTCTCAAGCAATTTAAGGTCTTCAGTTACTTTCTGGCGGTTAACTGTTCTTGCCCTTGCTCGATGTAAAACGACTTTGAAGCCCTCTAACCGTTCCCCTGTTTCTAAGTACCGTTTGATGAGTTTTCTTTCATGATCCGATAGCAGGCTGCTGTGCATAGCAATCAAGAGATAAGTGGGCGGTTTCTTATATAAGGTTAACGTTTGTGGTTTCTATAATAGGTTGCGTATTCAGTAACCTTTATTAAGTTGGCCGTGGTTACATAATTTGTAACCAAGAAGGAGTAACCTGATATGGCAACCACAACAACTCAAACCAACAAGAAAATGAGCTACCAAGAATTCTGCGCAGCCAACAAGCTGCCAACATGCCCTAACAGAACCCGAGTATTCCCAGAATACGGCACCGTGTTCTGTGAACGCACAAACGACCAACTTGACATCTCATACTGCAAGAAATGCAGCAAGGCAAACCGCGAAAGAATGAGCCTGGAGTGGTAAAAGATATGGGAAAATACACCAAAGCTGAAATCAACGGAATCCTCAACCTTGAAGGCTGGCTCAACCAGCAAATAGACGTCTTCAACCTCTTTGCTGTTCTTACCATCGGCGTCTCGAACAACCCAGGCGAATGGGAAGTTAAACAACAAACCTACTCAGAAAGCGTTTTGCCTATAAACATTGAGGATTTTGACAACTGCCAGAATGAAAAAGACGTTAAGGCGGTTTTTCATAAATCCATACAATGTGCTGTTGCTGCTGAGATGTTCAAGTCAGCATCAAGGTATGACGATTTTACTGACGTATGCACAGAACGGGTCGTGGTGAGTGTTCCCAAGGTTGAGATTAACTTATTGAAGAGTCAGTATCCCGGTGACCCAGTGGACCAGGTTGTGGTTGCTTTGATTCATGAACGTATCAGGGAGGGAACGTGTTAAATGAGCCAATCATCTGAGAGGCGGGTAGAGGTCACATTAGACCCGGCTTTATTCAATTTCATTACTGAAACGCTCCCATATTTGGGTTATGAGGGGGTTGAGGATTTGGTTAGGGAGGCGGTTGCGTTGAGGATGGAAGAGTTACTGCGACTTGCAACACTTGCTCATGAAAACCGAACAGCACAACAGTCAGATGACATAACTGAGAAAGACTTCACAGAGCCCAGAATGATAACGGTAACTCTTGAGGTTTTTGAGCCCTTTCATGACTTCCTCAAGAAATATTTAGCGTTTTTCGGGTCCAAAATGACTTTGGAGGAACTAATACAGCAAATGGTCTACGAGGAAAGCCGACGTTTGTATAGCGCTTTAACTGAATTCACAAATGACAACAACCACTATGTTGGAAAACATTCATGGTTCACCAAACATCCAGAAGTAGCCCAGACAATAAGAGATTGCGAAGAAACTGAGAAAACTACAGGTCCATGATGGATTGTTCAAACTTCTCAAATTTAGCAGGGTCTGCCCCTATTTCGTTTAGTTTTTCTATTATCCGCATCCTTCGTTCTCTTTTTCTTTTTGCCTCTTCACTTTCTGGAAACTTCGAGCTTAAAATATTGATAATTCTGTCCCAGTCTTCATCGGTCACGGGAGCGGTCCGGGTCATTTTCATTCCTCATTTTCCTAACTTCTACAGCTAGCTCATGCAGCCAATCGCTACTTGAGTTTTCAACAATGACGTCTGTGCTATTGCGTTTGTACTGTTTGCGGACTTCTTCTGCCAACTCATGTAGGAAATCACTGTTCATTGGCTAGTCTCGCTTCCTCTGAATATTATTGTTCTGTGCTTACATATAATAGGTATGGTCTCGGTTGCCTGCTACTCATATCTTCAGCTCTGCCGTCCATTGATTGTCTTTCACAATATCCACAACTTCATTAAGCACATACCAGTCGCCTTTCACGTAAACCCGCAAAGTTGGTTTATAGTCGGCGTGACCATCTACAGTTATGGGGTCTATCATGCGCTGCGGGTACGCTCTTTCCGCCAAAATAGCGTTTCCCCGCTGGCTACACTCAGTGTCACTGTTAAAAGACGTATCTACCTGTGGCGCCGCTTCTACGATTCCCCAAGGCTGCAGTTGACTCGCCACATGATTCGCGGTAGCTCGGAAAGCGCCATCACCAAAATTCAAACCATCCAAACAAACCCCCAAGCTATCACCTGAAAACTCGAAGTACCATTCGAGTATGTTTAGGTTCGTCCAGTCTGGGCTGCCCGTCTTTTTCCAAACCCCCGTAGGATTCCCTAAGCTGTATTCGTTGTTTGGTCCAAGGGCAAGACTGTACTTGTTCCAACGGTTATCCTCGAACTTGCTGGGGTCAATTGTATAGTAGAAATAGTTTGAGGCGTCAGTTTTCAAATAAACCACTGCAGAAGTCAACGATTTAGGATAAGTCACTGTCGAGATATACAAGGCGAAGTTGTATTTGCTGTATCCAGCTTTTCCCATGCCCGAAACAGAAGCAGGCAAAGTACGCTTAAAACTACTCTTACGAACCTCACCATCGGGCTGAGCAGAACATCTTAGATAGTTACTGCTACCCTGTAGTGGCTCTGTTGGGTTATCGGTTCCTTCTGAGAGAGTACCATAGAGTGCTGTCCAATTGCCAACATCATCGAGTGTCCATTCGTCGCCGTCTGCAGGGTGACTCCGCCGTCTAGCCCCATACACCGTGACCCGATTCGCCACCGGATAACTATCCGTGTTATCCATACACCGCCGCAGACTTGGTGTGGTTCCACAAACAAAATCAAGGCTATTTCGTGAGTGACCTACGAGTAAGCCGCTGGGCGTCTCATACAGGTCAAAGCTCGGCGTCACACCATTATCCGCGTCTTCGGCAATCTGCTGCATCACTTTGAATGGCTGTTCACAATCAAAATCCACCGTGTGATCACTCAAAATCCTGTCATCCGTACTGCCAGTGGATCCGCCCGCATCAAACCAGTAAGAGTCCGTTGGGTGACGCGCTAAGTACGCACACAACGCCAAAGCCGCCTCAATAATGGTTCTGCCATTCGTTGCAGTACCATAATTATGCGTAAACCTACTGGGCGGAGTTTGAGACTCGCAGCCGTGGCCATGACACCAAATATCCCGGTACTCCTCCCCATACCTAACGCTATCCACCAGCACCCGCCTGACCCTGCCACCGAACCGCTTAACCCCCGATTCGCCACTCCTGCCCAAATAAATCACAACAGCGTCGTGGTTATAGATGGCCTCATAAGCCGCCTTGCTCAAGAGCTTAAACTTCGCACCCGTCACTGCATCATTAAACCGCGTCCAACTAATCTCCAACTGCCCCACCACATCACCATCGGCGGGAACAATAAACTCTTTGCAGACACAGACTAAATCAAAAACCGCCTCTTGACCAGCCGAGCCAGCAGCCACCAAAACCACACCCGTACAACCCCCCGAAAACACACCAGACAAGTCAACCTCAAAAAGGCCCGCCTCACTACCATAAGCCACCTTAACCCAAGCACCACCGATCTCCTGCTGAAGCCACACCTGCCACTCCGTAGCAGTCAAACTGTAAACCCGCACAACCAAAGACGGAAACAAGTCAGCATCAAAACTACACGCCTTCGCGTAATTCTGCACCACCTCCCCCGCCTGAATCGTCAAAGTCACCGTGTCCTCAGCCAACGCCGCCCCGCCCAAAGGCGTAGCAACCCAGCCGCTACTACAGAAATGGTCAAAAAACACGGCAGGCGCCCGATAAATCTCGATACGAGTCTTAGCTGGCGGAACAGAACTCAATAGGATGTCTCCCTGCAAAACTTAGCTTTCACTGCCGCGTCAAAGGGGTCAAGGTTTTCACTTGTTTGTTTTGGCTTTGCTTTGGTGAACGTGCCCGCTTTGTTGAATGCTTTTTCGTAGGCAACGTCAAAGAGATCTCTTTTTTCTGCTGCTTTTTCCAGTGATTGTTTTTGTTCCGAGGGTTGCTGGTTTTTAGCCTTCAGTATGTTGATTAAGAGGCGGTCTGCAAATTCTTCTGGAGTTTCCATCAAACTACACCTCCCTGAATTTTTGATGATGAGAGGTGTTTCTGAATGGCTTTATCCAGGTCGCTTTTTCGAATGATGGATTTTGTTTTCAGGTCGTTTAATATGGCCTTTTGTTTTGCCTCACAGAGGATGGTTAGTCTATAGTCGATGTTTTTCAATTGTTGATTTGCATAGACTTCAGCCTTGGAGAGCAAAGCGTCGATAGTGTCGAGTGCACGGGATGTTATGATGTTCATTGTTTTCTCTATTTCAGCGCGTCGGTTTTCGGGTAGTTTATCCTTGATTTGATGTTCGTACAAGTGTGCTTTGGACATGCTGAGTTCAAGCCCCATTTTTTGGCGCATTGTAAATTCAAAATAGAATTCTGCAGCCTCTTGCTCCTCCGGAGATAAGTTGTCTAACATTGTTTTTCCTCTTTTTGTTTAATTATTTGTTTGAGTTCTTCGGATTCCTGGACGACTTTTAGAGCTGAAGCAAAAATTGAATCCAACTTAGTTTCGACTAGTTGAGATATAGATGTCTCTAAGGCATCAATCTGGGCATCTAAGTTTGAAAGAGCTGAGAGAACCGTTTTTTCAAGTATTTTCTGTTTCTTTTTGGGTAACTCATTGAATCCCTCAATTGCCCTAATCTTAGCAATAATAGGTTCGTTTTGCTTCTTTCGACGTTTCCTATGTTTCACCACTGCTTTTTCAACGTTGTTTCTTTGTTTGACGGGGTCTTTGTAAGGCATAACCTTGTCACCAGCAACAGTATTACAGAAATACTTATTAAGCATTTTGGTATTGCAGTAATACCTAAGGCGTGTTTGTATCATCTTCGGTACGGCTCAAACACTGGCAAAAAATCCGCATAAAGTCGGCTCCGTATACCAGCGTCAACAGCTGGTCGCCATCCACAAACCGCGCTGCCAAAAAGGAGGATAGAAGAAGATGACCGAAACAAATGCTCTAACCCTAAAAGTAATGGGGAAAAAATCGTCAATTTTAGACCTTTTGAACGCTATAGAAAAATTGTATCCCCTGCATATCCGCAGTGAATTGTTGCAGAATGACCGTGATGACGGATACCACGTTTTTGAACACCTTATAATCCAAGAGGATGCCGCCAATGAGTCAAAGCGCTGTTGACGTCAAAGAGGTCTTAGCGGAAGTTCGCCTCATCCTACAAGAGACCCTGAAAATCTTAGACAACGAAAACGATGCATCCAAAAGGAACAAGCGATTCCAATGACAATACAACTAAACGTCGACTTGATCCGGTGTAAATACTGCCAAACCGTGAATTCAAAGTGGAGAGACCGCTGCCGAAAATGCGGCGAATTTCTGGGGGAATAAAAACATAATTCCAATCGGGGACCCCTTCAAACTAGACATTGACGTAACGCCTGACACTCCAATAGATGAGATCCCCGACAGCTACACAAAAGGCATAAAGCAAAAGCTAATCGATAAAGAGGCAGAACGAAAAACCCTAGAAATAGCCCTAAAAGAGCTAAGCGTAAACCCCGATGTCGAATCCGTTTTAATGAATGAAATACACAAAACCGTCAGCCACTACGACAATCACATTATCCGCGTATCTTTGGCTGCAGGATTAAGCACATACAACAAGCCCCTAAACTTGGCTTTAAAAGCAGAGTCAGGCAGCGGCAAAACATACTGCACAATTGAGACAACCAGCTTTTTACCCGACGAAGACATAGAGACACTAAACTATGTTTCGCCCAAAGTTTTCATCCATGAGAACGGCCAAGCCATGGTCACAATAGACGGCGAAGATGTACCATTTGACAGCATACCTGAACCCGTAAAGCCCGACCCCGCCGATGAACCAGACAGAAGCTTCTACGCACAGCTCTGTAGAAACTACAATGAAGAAATGAAACGCTACCGGGAACTCAAACGCCAAGTATTCTATCAAATCGATCTGCGCAACAAAATATTGGTTTTCATGGAAGGAATCGACCAAAAACTCTTCACCATGCTCAAAACTACAATGAGCCGCGACAACGAAAACCATGGGTACAATGACAGCAAATACGTGGATGAAAAAGGAAGCGTACACAAAACTCGACTTCTTGGTTCGCCAGTGATGATTTTCAACAGCGTAGACAGCGGAGAGTACAACAACGAGTTTGCGACCCGATGCTTAACAGCAACTCCTAACACCAGCCAAAACAAGATCAAGGCAGCTATGGAAATCTCAGCTAAAAAAGCCGCCTACCCTTGCCTATTCAACAACAATCGATTCCAGAAGCGACTACTAAAAGAGTATTTCCGCAAAATCCGAGAAACCATGAAAAAAGGAAACATAAGCGTAATCAGCCCATACGACGGGCTAAACACAATCTTCAATGGCGACTCAACACGGTACATGAGAGACTTTAACAAATTCATAGAATTGATTGCCCCCTTCGCAATCCTTCACCTATACCAGCGCCCAGTCGTAATTTTAAACGATCAAAGATACCTGGTCCCGACAATTCGAGACGTTTTAGACGCCAAAGACACATTCGACAAAATCATAGAGACCACCCAAACAAACGCGGATAACCGATTAATCCAGTTCTATTGGGAAACAGTCTCAAAACATCAAGGAGACGGCACAACTTTAGATGTAATAACCGACGAATATAACCAAGGTAAGAAACGGAAACTTACCAGCCGAACAATCTATGGATGGCTGGAGCAGCTAACAAAACTAGAGTGGGTAGACGCACGTAAAGGCGAACAACTCACAAGTAAGGGGTATGTTGACCAGCAAAGAATCACTTATCACCCGTTGAAAAACCGCGAAACTTCTTTGAATATGCTGATCAAAGAAGATTTAAAGCCTATTTTACAAAAACAGTTTAAAAAATGGCTGAAAACTTCTTTGGAAAAAGGCTGGCTCCGCACCCCTTTCATCATTCCTAGAATCGACGGTTCAGCTTTCGAAATAACATTAGAAGAACTCGAAAGAGTAATTTTAGACACCGAGGAAAAAAACGCAGTAATTTCCAAAGAAGATTTTATGCCCAAATCAAGCACCAATCAGGAAAATATGGCTGAAAACTTTTTGATTCTTGAAAACAAAAAAGTAGAAGAGTTTATGCTACCGCCAAATGAGCCACACCCATGCGAATTTTACAACTGTGGATTGGAAGCGACACACTACATCAAAACCAAAGACGCAGACGAAAGCTACTTCTGCAAAACACATTTCCGCGAAATGCGCAAAGAATGCGAAGCCGTAAACATGAAACTGGAACCCCGACAGGAGAGCCAATGATGACCGAACAAGAAACCGCCAAGGAACCAACATTAAACCAGCAGAAAAAGAAGCGCAGAACAAAGTTGTTCGCCTATTTAGACCACATAATACGCCTATCTGACGAAAAACTTAGCAGTAAAGGCAACAGCGACAAAGCAAAGCAAGGCTGGGCCCGAGTTATGACTACTGCAATAGCCACGTATGGGACCCTGCTCAAAGATACAGAGTTAGAAACAATAGAAGAGCGCTTAACCAAAATTGAGGCTGAGCGGACATTGGAAAAATGGAAGTAACCAGAAAGGAGGTGTGAAGCATCAAAAGTATAATCAGAAGAATTGAAAAAATTGAGCGCCAAACCACGGCCCCACGCTGGAAAGTAGCAATCCGAGACCTCAGTACCGACGCCTTGTATCGAGGTGACTGCGGCGACGGCTTAACCAAACAGCAGTTTAACGAGTGGGCAAACAGTCAGGACCCGAATACGCAGATTATTATCGTTGAAGTACGCTGCAATCTGGACACTTTAAATGTGGTTGTTGAGAACCACGCCGACAAAAACACTGACGATATGCTGCGAGAATACGATGAAATAATCGCCCAGCAGGTGAACGAAGAGGTCAATAGACGGGCGAACGCAATAATTGAGTTCAGCCGTGAAGAAAACAACGAAACTGAGCAAACGCAGGAACCTTAATGCTGTTCTGACACCTATTTTTTCTCTTCAAGTTTCTTCTCAAGCTCGAGTACCCTGCTCAATAACGTTTCTAAGCTGGCTTTACTGCCACTAATTTGGTCAACCTTCGTCTTCAACGCCTGCAGCTCTTTGTCCTTTGCCTCTAACTGTTCGGACAAAACCACTATGTTCTTCTGAGTCATTCCACGCTGTAAACAAAGATGCAATTCATAAGCGGTTGGATAGCGTTCCTCAATCTCTAACTGCAACGTCTGTAAATACGTTGAATCTGTCAACGGGATAGCTTTCCCAACCAAAAACTTAATCTGGAATTCGTTCAAACCGGCTCTACTTAACCCTGACATCACCCAACCCCTAATTTTGTGAAAATGCACACGTCCTAACGTTTCAATCCGCGCCTGCTCAGCCAATCTCCGGATAAGTTTGTTGGCGCCCTCTTCCGTTAAGTCAAAAATGTTGCTGATTGGGCGGTCCTTAGTAACCCGGTTCTCCTTCCTTCTTCGCAACTTCATATCTTGACTTTCTCGCAGCCATTTACCAAGCCATTCGATACAAAGAGGGTTTAGAACACCTAAACGGAGAGCACCTGTTTTCTGCCTGAAAGAGCGGAAGTAATAGTATTCTTTGCGTTCGTTTTTGGCTCTATTGATTAGTTTTTGGGCATATTCGCGGTCAAACTCTAAGATCGCTGAGATTTCCCAGCCTAAACTTGTTCCCAGTGTTAACAATGCTTTGCCCTTAGTGTCTGCTACCTCAAACATTCTAGTAAGGTCTTCTTTGCTGAATTCATGGCTGCCTAAGTCAGGTTCGGGTTTGTTGCGTTTGCCTTTAAATCTGACGGCTAAGTCATGGTATTCAAGGAAACTGTTAACGCTGCTTATGGTAGCTTGGATCCCATTTTGTTTCTTATCAGTGATCGTGTCTCTGATGGTGTTTTGAAAGAGTAACATCGCATGGCGCCTTTCTTTTTCTGTGAGAGCTAAGAAGTCATCAATTGTTTTACCGTACCATTTGAAGAATAGTTTCATGCGGCTACTGTGGCTTCGTTTAGTACCTGGTCGACGACATTCTTCGAGCCATTCTTTGACTTTGGGGTGATCGCATACGCTCATTATCCCGCTTCCCTATTAGGTTGAAAAGGAGAAACTTGCTTATAAAAATATCCAAACTTTTCATGGAAGGTTTGTCTTGTTATCACATCATAAAACGGCTAGATTAACGAGTTTATTTGATGCCTAAACTTAGTTTGTACGAAGCAGCACAGTGCACACAGCAAAACGACAGTTCCCTGCCTTTTATGCGTTCAACGTATCCACCTTCATAGACTTTACATCCGCAGTGCGCACAAATCTCTAAACTCGGCTCCAACGCCACGCTGATGAGCTCCGAAAACCGCTTAAACAAACGCTCACTAAATTCCTTGCCTTCTTGGGTGAGCTCGAAAACTTTACGTTTTTTTGCACCCACGGGCTTAAGGCTGTATGTAACCAAGCCTTTTTCTTCAAGCTTCTTTAGAAAAGGATACACTAGGCTGGGGCTTATGTCTTTGCCTATGACTTTTTTGAATTTACTGATGATTTCGTAGCCGTGAACAGGTCCTTCATGGAGTATTGTGAGTATGTAAACGCGGGAGAAATCCGAAACCATCGCGTTTATCTCATCAGATTCAGTCATACAAGTTAACCTGTCTTGGTTAGATATATTTATAGGACACTTTTAAACCTGTTTTTAGTAGGTAAAGATGCGTTGTTGTTCCAAACCGACTGCCGACTTCACCGCTTCTAACCAAACTGCAAGCACCATAATGGTTTGAAGAATGTATTGGTGGCAGAAAGGTCGTCGCAGAGGAATCTGTTTTTCCTGCCTTTTCTCCTTTCTCCCAAAAAGGCCAACTGCGGCGACCCTGCAAACCCCATTCTTCAAAAAGGGGGAAAAAGAATTTTTACGAAATGACAACTAGCACACAAAAAGAGAAAGAAAAAAGTTGGAAAGAAACGGGTTAGTGTCCTCCGCAACAGCAACCGTGGTGGCTGTGTTCTGAGGAGTTGCCGCTGACGTATTTCTCTGGGTTTTCTTCGAATTCTGCTTTGCATCCGGGCGCGCAGAAGTAGTAGGTTTTTCCCTGATAGGTTGTCTTCCATTTGGCTGTTTTTTCGTCAACGTCCATGTTGCAAACTAAATCTTTAGCCATAACTTTTTCACCTCCATATATCTAGGTGTCGTGTGACTTAGAGTTTTGGTTTAAACCGCCTAAGCAATGAAGCGTTTGTAACCACCGTCACTGAACTGCTGGCCATGGCAGCCGCCGCATACACAGGGTCAAAGAGCACATGTAAGAAGGGGTAAAAGGCGCCTGCAGCCAACGGTATGAGGATAATGTTGTAGAAGAACGCCCAGAACAGATTCTGACGAATCTTACGCATTGTCGCCCTGCTTAACTGGATGCCCACCACCACATCACGCAAATCATTCTTAATCAACACAATATCACCTGTTTCCACCGCTACATCTGTTCCTGTGCCAACCGCGATGTCGATGTTTGCCTGTGCCAGCGCAGGAGCATCATTAATTCCGTCTCCTACCATGGCAACCACTTTGCCTTCGGCTTGAAGTCGCTTAATTTCGTTGGCTTTTTCGTTAGGCAAAACCTCCGCCAACACCCTGTCCACCCCAACCTGCGCCGCGATGGCTTGGGCAGTGTGCTGGTTGTCGCCTGTAAGCATGATAACTTCTAAGCCCATATCCTTAAGCGTTCTAACGGCATCGGCTGAATGCTCTTTTAAGGTGTCAGCTACCGCAAACAACCCCACAGCTTTGCCATCAACTGCCATGAGCATCACTGTTTTGCCAGCTGCTTCAAACGCCGACATTTCTGCTTCAAGCTGGCTTATGTCGACGTTGTTGGTTTGCATGAGTTTACGATTACCCAGCAGCACTGCTTTGCCGTTGTACTTGACTTCGACGCCCTGTCCAGGTATGGCGTTGAAAGCTTGGGGGTCAACAACTTTGATGCCTGTTGTGGTTGCCTTTTTGACTATGGCTTCTCCGAGGGGATGCTCTGAGTTCTTTTCTGCAGCTGAGGCGTACTCCAGAAGTTGCTGCTCGCTAAAGGAAGTGTCGGTTAGGATGTCGGTCACTTCGGGTTCGCCTTTGGTGAGGGTTCCTGTTTTGTCAAACACGACGGCGTCTAGTTTATAAGCTGTTTCGAGGGCTTCGCCGCTTTTGATTAGTATGCCGTTTTCTGCGCCTTTTCCGACACCGACCATTATGGCTGTCGGAGTTGCCAGCCCCAAAGCGCAGGGGCAAGCGACAATCAAAACGGCAATGAATACGGTTAGGGAGAATATGTAGGTCTCGCCAACTAAGAAATACCAAACCAAAGCTGAAACTGTTGCCGTGAGTATTATAGCGGGCACGAAATAGCCTGCGGCTACGTCGGCTAATCTTTGCACGGGGGCTTTGGAGGTTAAGGCGTCTTCAACCATGCCTATGATTTGAGCCAGAACGGTGTCTTTTCCGACTTTGGCGGCTTGGAATTTTAGCACACCCGTTTTGTTCATGGTCGCGCCGATAACTTGGTCACCCTGATTCTTCTCCACAGGGATGCTTTCTCCTGTGATGACCTTCTCGTCCACCGCAGAGTAACCCTCAATAACGACACCGTCAACGGGGATTTTTTCTCCCGGACGCACAACCCCTACGTCGCCTACTTGAACTTCTTCAACTGGAACTTCCTGCTCTTGACCGTCGCGGATGATGCGGGCGGTTTTGGCTTGTAAGCCCATGATTTTTCGTATGGCTTCAGAGGTTCGACCTTTGGCTATGGCGTCCAGCAGTTTACCGACTAATATGAAGGAGATTATCATGGTGGAGGTGTCGAAAAAGACTGCTGAGTCGGGAAACACGTTTGGGGCAAAGGTGACGATGGTGCTGTAGAGCCACGCGGTGGAGGTGCCCATGGCGATTAGGGTGTCCATGTTGGCGGATTTGTTGCGTAGTCCCTTGTAGGCGCCGACATAAAAGGGCCAGCCCACAATGAACTGCACAGGCGTAGCGAGAACAAACATTAGTAAGCTGGTTTGCGCCATCGGCAGCGGCGAGAACCACATCAGGAGCATAATAGGGATTGTTAAGGAGACGCTGGCAACTAAGAGCAGTTTCAGGTGGCGGATATGTTTTTGGCGGGCTTTGCTTTCGGTGTCTTCGACGGTTTTCTGTTGGGGTTCGATGACTTCGTAGCCGACGTCTCGGATGGTTTTTTTGATTGCCACTAGGCTTATCTGTTCAGGATTATATTCGACCAGGACGGTTTCGGCGGCGAAATTCACTGCAGCGGTGTAGATGCCTTCTTTTTTGTTGAGGGCTTTTTCTATGTTTTTGGCGCAGTTTATGCAGCTCATGCCGCCGACTTGGAGTGTGGTTTTTTCGTGGATGACTTGGTAGCCGACTTGGGTTATGGTGTCTTCGACGGTTTTTTGGTTTGTGAGGTTTGGGTTGTAGTCTATGATTGCTTTTTCGGCGGCTAGGTTGACAGTGGCTTGGGTGACGCCGTTGAGTTTGTTGAGGGCTTTTTCTATGTTTTTGGCGCAGTTTATGCAGCTCATGCCGCCGATGTTGAGGACGATTTTTTTGGTTTCGGGTTGACTCATAGGCGTCTCACGGATGCTTTAGTTAGACTGGTTTAAACGGATAAGCTTTTCTATAAAAGATATATCTTTTGAAGTTGTAAACTGCCAGAAAAACCAACACCACCCACGCGGTGCACAAAAAGCAGCGCAACCTACCGCCAAACGGGTCGCTTACGTTTGGTAAGCTGCCAACACCGCGTGCTCCGCAAACAAATCCTCGTTAAACGCCCCCATAAACTCCACCTTCTCATTCAAAACAATCTTAGGAACCCCAATCACGGCATACTTCTGCGCCAACATAGGAAACTCTTGACCATCAACGGCGTCGGCGCGTATGTTGTCGTTTTCTATGGCAAGTTTGTGAGCTATAGCTGCTGCGGCGGGGCAGTGCGGACAGGTCAAAGTGGTAAAGACTTGGATGTGGACTGGAGTTTTGATGTCTTTGAGGATTTCTTTGGTTTTGTCGGTGAGGTCAGTTTTACCGCGTGAAACATTGGTTACGGCATCTACGAGTGTTTTCAGTTCGTATCCGTAGGGTATGCCGTAGATGCGTACGCCATATTCTTTCTTGCCGATGACTGCGATGGCGGGGATTTTGTCGATGCCGAGTTCTTTGGCTTTGTCAGCGTCTTTTTGGAAATCATAAACTTCGGTGGTGATTTTGTCGCTGAGCTCTGCCATTTCCTGCGTGAGCGTGCGGGTGTCGCTGCAGAAACTGCATTCCACCTCCTGCGTAAACATAACTAACTTAACAGGGTCAACCAACTTGGTTTGGAATTCTTGTTTGAGAAGTTCTTTTTTGTCGTCAGGTAACAGACTCATACTGCCAAATCTCCCCATGAAATGTCAAATTAAAACTGTGCTCAATAAACAATGGAGCCCGTTACATATTATCTTTGTGAAGAACGCTCTCTTCGTTTGCTTTTCGGTTTGTAAATGTTTTTGGATTGGATTTTTGCTAATAGTGACCTACCCCCCTCTATCGTTTCTGCATAGATATGCTAATAGCATCCAAATAGGGTCGTGAAGGCAAAAATCGTTAAGCGGGAAAGGAGTGGCGGGCCCGTTGGGATTTGAACCCAAGACCTCCGGCTCCGCAGGCCGGTGTCATAATCCGTACTAGACGACGAGCCCATACGACGGTTTTGCCCCTTCAAAACTGGGGGCAGAATATAAACACGGTGCTTGAACTTAAAAATAGTGGTCTACGCAGACGATTTGTGGACTAAACTGAAAATCGTCGGGGCGTCGTGTGTGTCGGGCTGGTTTAGCAGAGTCCGCTTTGCTTGAAGTAGTAGTCGTCCTCTTTTTTAGGTCCGAAACTGCGCAGGCCCTCTTTTTTGAGTTGCTCGCGCACTTCGCAGGCGCGTTCCTCGCTGAGTTCGCCGCGTTTCTGCAGGTAACTGATTATTTCTTCGGCTTGGTCGCAGGTGTCGCATCGGCGGATGAAGTCCACCACAGTGGGGCTGTAGTGCCGGAACTTGTCAGGCATCGCGTTCTCGGCTTCAGCTATCGTAGTGTCCTCAGCGTCAACGATTTCTTCTTCGGCTTGGTCGGCGTCTGCTCGTACCCCGTCGATGGAAACTTTGTTTTCGCCGTCTTCCAACTCTTTGATTAGGTTGGGGAACATTTTCCTGATTGATTTCTTGTCTATCAACTGAGTAACCTACCAAGACAAGCTTGTTTCTAGGTTAAGGAATAAAAATGCGGGTTTAAGTTTCTTTTTCTATACAGGTCAGGTTTTGCAGGGAGCACTCACAAGGAGAGGGTTAGGTGGGAAGAAAACGTTTCGCAGAATTATGTGCCAGCAACTGCTCCAACTCACTCAGCGTTAAACCGCGGATTTGGTCACCGAAAGTATCGCAAAGCCGCTTCCGCCCCGTTTCTTCAGAGCCACGAACAACAATTTCAGCCGTGTGCTTTCCCGAAGTTTCAGCGTAAACGTGAAACGAAGAAGACGCCTCCCCATGCTCGGTCACGGTTACCCGCTCAGTCCTCAAAATCGCAAACCCGTTCTGTTCAAGCAACGCAACAACATCGTTGGGCTCTTCAGGGTAAACTTCTATGTCTATGTCGCTGCCTCTGCGGATGTTTCCCCGCCAGACGCTCCCAATCAACAGGGGACCAAAAGGCTCCAGCGGCTTCATAAGGTCCAAGGCTTCCCTCCGCATTTGCTTTAGCCGTTCCGTTCGGGCAGACCCTTCGCTTTCCTCCGCGATCCTGTCCAAATGCAACGCTACTTCAAGGTTAGATGGAAGAACCCGAACACCCAAGTTTTCTGCTGCCTTCAACTTAGCCTGCTTAAACTCTTTCTCTAACCCGAAATACAGAAGGGCTGCAGCTTCCCGAGCCACTTTGTCTCTTGCATCCGATGCGGTTTGTTTGGAGGTTGGTCGGGGCAAGTTGGGTCAGCGGTTAGAGATTTTTTCGTAAAGTTCAACGGTTCGTTGGGCAATTTTGCTCCATGTGAACTCGTTGAGGACGCGTTTTCTGCCGTTTTTGCCTAGCCATTTGCTTTTTTCGGGGCTTTCTAACGCGTTGGTTATGCCCCATGCAATGTCAGACGGGTTGTTGGGGTCGATGTGGTAGCCGCATTGTTCTTCGCCGCAGCAGATAACTATCTCGCGCATTCCGCTGACGCCTGCAGCCCCCACCACAACAGGTTTCTCCATCGCCATAGCCTCCAACGCCACAATGCCAAACGGCTCATAAAAGCTGGGGAAAACCGCCACGTCACAGGCTGCGTAATGAAGGATGCGTTCTTCTTCAGGGATAAAGTCAAAACGGAACTGAACATACTCGTCTAAACGTATAGTTTTCACCAAGTTCTGCAGGTACTCTTGCAAGTCACCCACACCCACAATAACCAGCTTAGCATTCGGAAACTTGGGGAGAATATGAGGCATAGACATAATCAGTTTGTCAATTCCCTTCACGCCTACAAGCCTGCCCAAGAAAAGAATCATAAAGTCCCCGTCTTTAATGCCGTATAGCTCCCTGATTTTTCGGGTCTCCTCCGCCGTTATATTCTCGGGGTCGTATTTGTGTGGGTCCACGCCGTTGTAGCTTACGTGTATTTTTTCTCGGGGGAACCCAAGCTGAATTAGTTCGTCTTTCATGGCGTAAGAAACAGTGATTACCATATCCGCCATGTTCCCGCCTCGCAATTCAATGTTGCTCACAACGCTGCTGCCGTTTCCAAGAGTTCTGCCCTGCTCAGTTGAATGCACATGAAACGCAAACGGAAGGTCGCTTTCTCTCTTCACGGTTATTCCCCCCATCGCGGAAAGCCAATCATGCGCAACCACAACATCGTACTTCATGGCTTCCTTCTTGATGAGTTCATTAACTAGCTTTGCCGCTGAAAGGTAATTGTACACCATGAGTTTACCAAACAAGTGGATACCTCGTCCCCATTTTCGGATGTCCTCCGCTATGACATCGGGCAGCGAATCCGAGATGTCTAAGTGTAGGGGACGGTGGATTTCGATGCCGCGCCAAATTTCGCGGGTAGGCAACGTACCGGCGTCGTCGTTCATGGTGAAAACTGTTACATCGTGGTCTTGCAGGACGAATTTGCGGGTGATTTCCGCAGCGTAAGTTCCTAAGCCGCCCACAATTTTTGGGGGGTATTCGTAGACGAGAGCAGCAATTTTCATGTTTACCTCTCACCGTTTCCAAATATAAACAGCAGTTTGACTCTACTAATACTTTGCTTATTCGGCTTCTTAAGCGTAAGAACATTCAACTTGACGGAGAAAAGTTTGATTAACAACCTTCACACCACTATATTGGAGCGCCTAAGAATGGATTTGTCCCCAGTTAAAAATGACATAATTGAAGCCCTGTTGCTGCATGAAAAACCAGTGAAAGCAGCTATAGTAGCCAAAGAAATCGGTAAGGCGCAAAACGCCGTTCAAATGCACCTCATAGGCTTAGTCCGAATGGGCTACGCAGAGTCACCCCAGAAAGGATACTACATAATTTCGGTTAACGGTAAAGAAACGTTAGGCATACCTGAAGTGTCCAAAGAAAAAGCCCTGTCTATTCTTAGACAGACTTCCCTCGAAAAAGCCTTCCACTTCTACGAAGGCATAGGGAAACCACTTAATCTTCATGCCAGTGACCTATCTGAGTTCTGCGACAAAATCAGCAAATTAAACGTGAAATCCATAGAGTTTCACATGAACCGAGGAAACTTTGAAGCATGGTTCAAATCATTAGGCGACAGAGAACTTGAAAAGAAAATGGCGCTTCTAAAGATGAGGGGCTTTAGGGGTGAGGAGCTTCACAAGAAAGTCTGTGAGATGGCAGAGAAAAGGTGTATGTCGCTATCTCAGAAAGTTGCAGCCCCAGCCTAACCAAAAAAAGGTTATTGCGCGGTTATTGCAGGCGTGAAGCGTTTGCCAAGTTTTTCCAGAACTTGCTGAATTGTTGTGTACTCCATTTCTTCGGGTCCTAATCGGGCAGGCTCAAACTCGCCCATACGGCGCAGCGTTACCCCTTCTTTTACGGCTTCGCGGCGCGCTAACTCAAAGGCAGGGTCATCAAACAGGTCTGCAATCATTGGGTTTCCGTCGTCGTCACTTGCGATTCCACCGTCAGAAACCTGAAAACCCAACGCTACAATACGAGGTGGACCGTCAAAGGCAGTGCATTTGGAGTCTTTTAACCCCACAGGCATAATGGGTCCCCAGTGGCTGCCCCGCATCCAGCCCATCACAAAGTAGGTATGCATAAAAGGCGCCAAAATTTCACCCACCGCGGGCAAGCCATGCTGAGCACGGGCAATCATTACTGGGTCGTCTTTTCCTACGTACTTTCCAGCAATTAACGAAAGCTTGCTTACACTACTGGAAGCGCAGACTAAATCGTCGTCGGCTCGACACACTCGACTAACAACATATCTACCTACCGTGCCGATTAAAGCAAGCAACTCATAGGTTTCTTCAGGGCACTTTAGCGTTATCGTCTTGTTTTCTACGGTGTCAACAACGTCGAATTTGAAGCCACAAAGCATGTGCGGGTCGATAACTAGCCCTGCAGTGTTCATGGGATCAGCGAAAATTCGGAAAAGCGGATAATTAAAGCTGCCCGCACTGGTTTTGTCTGCTGCAAAAACTACAATCGGGTCAGCGCCGCGTTCGTCTATCTCCATCTCCGCAACTCCAGGCCCCATACCGCAGACGTTGCCGCTGAAGGCGGTCTTCAGGATGTCTTGTCCTGCGCCGTAAAGCTTCAACGCTAAGGCTTTGTCAGCGGCTTCTTTGAAGATGTTCCAAGCGAGCCCGTGGATTTGGTTGTGACGTTCGCCTTTTTCGTGCACCATCAAAAGTTCAAGGTCATCTCCTGCGTTGAAGACGAAGTAGCTGTTTATGAGCCCGGTTTGTTTTTCTTTTTCCAAGTTTGTTTGTGCGATTCTAAAAAGTGGTTGAGGAACAATGTGGTGACCAGCTAAAGAGCCTACATCACATTTAATCAGAGAAATTGTGGTTTTTTTGGGCAAAAACAACCCATGATAAACTCTGTTGAATAAACATTTAAGTTTTCACTAACGCTCCAAACCCGAAGGCTTTTGAGGAAACCACCAAATAATATAGTGTAAGCAAGCAGTACCTGTGGAGAAAAGAGGGTTGGGGTTGAGCGATTTTAAAGTGGTTTCCGCGAAGGTTCCTGACGAAGTCTATAAAGAGTTGCTTTTACGTGTCCCCGAAGGCGACAGAAGCGACTTCATACGTGAAGCAATCATGGATAAGCTGCAGAAAACCCCCAAGGTGGACAAGATTTTGGATTTGGAAACGCGGATGGGCAGAATTGAAGGCGACTTGAGTGAAATACGCAGGTGCCTTGCGGACTTGGAGTTGCTTACGTTTGGTCATCGGAAGGTGAATCCGTACGATTTCTGTGTGGATGAGGTAGACCGCAAAATCCTCGAGTACCTACTACACTACAAAGGCGCAACCACTCCTGAACTAGCTGAGTACATGCAGATTAACCGTTGGCTGATTCTAAATCGACTGCGCAAAATCCATAAAACAAGCCGAAAACAGTTGGGCAAAGCCGTCATCGAATACTACGGCGGAGAAAAATCAGGCAAAAAGAAAGCCTGGTGGATAAACGAGGAACTAGTTGGGGAAGAGTAGCGATTACCTTAAATTGGTTAGACGCCCTGTTTTTGGTCGGTTGGGCCCGTAGCCCAGTACGGATAAAGGCGTCGGCCTCCGGAGCCGAAGACCCTGGGTTCAAATCCCAGCGGGTCCGCCACCGCATTTACGCCAACGTTTCAGTTGTTGGGAAGGGTTTGCTGGGTCTGGACTGTAAACATAGGAGAGAAATAATGGAACCCAACGAGCAAGTTGGCAATCACTCCAGATCCACTCAGCCCCTCCACACCTCGAAGTTTCGTTAACAAAAAAAGAAGGGGATTGGTTTGGTTATTTTCGTCTTCTTATTAACAGTGCTGTGGCTGCGGCTACTATGAGTACTATTGCTGCGCCGATGGCGATGTAGGTGGTTGTTGGCATGCCGCTAGTAGGTTGTGGAGCAACGCTTGGAGATGGTGAAGACTGTGTTGGAGTTTCTGGAGTTTCTGTTTGAGTTGGGGCTAAAGTTTGTGGTGGCGAAGTGGGTGCTGCGGGCGTAACGGCTGCTGCTTGTGTGGTTGCTTCTCCTATTGCGAAGTGGGTTGTGGCGTATGAGCTTCCGTAGGATTTTGTTCCTTCAAAGGTAGCGGTGACGTGGTAGGTTCCTGGAACTGGAGGAGTCCAAGATATGCCGTAGGTGCCACCGATGTCGCTTGTGGCTGTGCCTATGTCTTGGAAGTTGCCGTTGGGGTCAATGGCAGTTAAGTGCACTTGCACGCCTTTAGCGTCTTTCGGAAATACCTGCTGCTCATAGAGGTACTGCATCCACGCTTGCATGTCTTCATCGCATATGGCGGGGGTTTCTGGTGCGCCTGGAGACTGGTCAGTTACTGTGCCCGTTAGGAATATGGTTGAGCCTACTGGTGGCACGGTTTGGGGTGCTGATATTGTGACTTCGCTTGGGCCTTTGCCGATGCAGTAGATTTGGTTGTCATAGTGGTTAAGTCCTAGCAGGTAGCCGTCTGAGATTGCTCCGCCGTTGTAGGTTCCGTCCCAAAGCAGAAGTTTCCAGATTTCTGTTCCGTCAGTGGCGTTTATGCAACGCATATATGAGCCACGCCATAGGGGCTGACTGGGGGAGTGCTCTGTAGAGTACATGTAGAGTTTGCCGTCGCAGACCGCAGCAAGCATAAGTGGGTAATTGCCGTATGGAGACTCAAAGCCTTCCTGTGCGGGAACATACGTCCAAAGTTTCTCGCCTGTTGTTATGTCATAGGCAATTAGCTCAGTGCCTGCCATGTCGCCTCCGTAAGAGAAGAGTTTGCCGTCGTAGATTGTCGAGGACATGCCGTAGAAGTTCCAACTGTTTTCAGGCTCCGTGGGTCCCCAGATTTGCTCTCCAGTTTCGAGGCTAAAGCCCCACCATTCTCTTGTCATTGACTGTGAGAATAGGAATACGCCGTCTTCTGGGTCAACGGTGGGTCCGCTCATGATTCCTCCGCCGAACATGCCGCCCGCAACTACATCAGGTATGACTGTTTTAGGTGGCGTGTAGGTTATGTTCCAGAGCAGTTTGCCTTCCTCACCCGATTTGAGGCTTAAAGCCCACAAGTTACCCTTCTCTACGAAGGTGCCGTTGTTCTTGCCTGCTGTTCCGCCTATTACGAATTGGTCTTCGCGGATTTCAAGTATGCTCCCCGCCATTTTTGGCACTGAAACGTTCAAGGAGTAGCCGTTGTCACCATCGAATGTATAGTTGAGGTAGGTTCTCCACATCCAGTAGGTGTTTGAACTAAAGGGTCTAAACCAGAGGGCGCGGCTGGTGTTCCAGCATTGCAGGTATGTGTCGTTTCCTACGGTGTTGATGCCGTAGTAGAGTATGCTGCCGTCTTTGCCGTAAACGTTCACTCCGGTCGCTGGCATGAACATGCTCATGCTCATGGTCCAGTTGGGAACGTTAATCAGTTTACATATGTAGTTTCCTGTGACTGCGTCAAACAGCGACCATGTTGTTTGTCCGCTGGTTCCGGAGTATCCGTTCATGGCACCTGTGCTCCAAAGGTATGGGAAGCCTCCGTGCTGGTTAGGTGACTCGTAGTCGTATATCTGACCAACAGCTAATGCCTCGCCTGCAAGTCCGCCTGAGTAGTCGAAGCCTGAGTAGCTGATTCCAACGACTGGTCCTGTGGTGTTGTGGTAGTACAGGGTTTCGCCTGTGTAGAGGTCTACGCACCACCATCCGATGTGGGGGGCTGCTACGCTGTTATAGTAGATTTTTCCGTCGAGAATTATCGGGTCAAAGCTGATGCCGTCGTAGTGTTCGGTCTGGTAGCCGATGTCGCCGAACCGTTCATCCATTATACCGCCTGCCCATTCTCTTCGTGTCCACAAAACGTGGGCAGATTCAGGACCTACTCCGTAGGCGTAAAGGTTAGTTGGTCCGTTTACTTGTGCTGCACCGCCTAGCCAGTTTCCAACCAGTGAATTCCAGTTGCGGTTTGCGCTGTTAACTGGAACTTCCCAGTATTTGGGTGGGTAGGGGTGGTTCCTGCCATTGACTTACTTTCTCTTGCTGTGTGGTAAATTTCACTGGGTCACTTGCGCTTGCCTCATAGATGTCGCCGATGCTGTCTGAGCCGAAAGAAAACGGCGTCCAGTCTGGCGGAAAAGGCTCGCCAGTTATTGTTGCGCCAGCGAACTTTGCTACAACAGTGTATTCTCCAATTTGGTCAGGTGTGAAGTGCGCGTATCCTGTTCCAACTGGGTCGGAGGTAAGTGGTCCAATTGTTGTTGTGGATCCGTCTGGTTTGGTGACTTCAACGTTAAAGGTCCATCGGTCTCCGTAAGCGCCGTTTGCTGTGGGTGGGTAAGCGTTAAGCCAGAAGACTATATCCATTTGCTGGTCGATGCCTATTGGGTTGTTGGTGACTGCGACGTAGCACCATGTGGGTATAGTCCATGCTGGGTCATGAGCGATGGCGTCTGGTAAAGCAACCAGAGGAACTGCGATTGTCAGAATCAGAATGGCAGATAATAAAATATACTTTGTTTGCTTTAGAGTTTTCACAATTTCTCTCTCCCTATATTTCCTAATTGCCCTTATGCGCGTACGTTATTTTTAAAAACTTGCAAGAATATCCTATTCAGACAAATTTTAAAAACGAAAGCGCGCTAACTTCAGAAACTGTACAGAAGTGAACATCGGGAAGAGAGCATATTGAATGATGAAGACATACGAACGTTAATGGATTTAGGGCTTACACTTCTACAGGCAAAAGCGTTTCTCACAGTTATCGAGTTAGGAGAAGCGTCAAACAAGGCAATCGCCAAAACCTCCAAGATTGCCCGCCAAAACATCTACCAAATAATGCTTACGTTGCAGGAGAAGGGGTTGGTTGAGAAGATTTTGGAGAAACCAATAAAGTTCAGGGCTTTGCCGTTAAAAGATGCAGCTGAGAAATTGTTCAGGGACAAAACAGACGAATACTTGAGAGTTAAAGCAGAAACGCAGGAGTTGATTAAGAAGCCAGAGGAGAACTCAGAAACGGCAGAGGAGGTTCATGAGTTTGTGTTTATTCCTGAAAAAGAGGCACACTGGCGCAGAGTTGAGCAGGCAATTGAAGCTTCACAGAGAAGTATCCACACTATAATGACTTATGTGGGGAAACCTTGCTTTGATGATTTACCTTATCCGATCCAGAAGGCAACAAAGAGAGGCGTAGAGGTCAAGGTAATCTCAAATTGCCCAGAAAAAAAAGTTGGTTCGACATCCAGAAAGGCAGCGTGGACAAAGGAAGGTTGCTACGAAGTTAGGTACGTTTCGAAACCCCTACCCGTGATGTTCTGTGTGGTTGATAAAAAAGAGGTTTTTCTGGCAACAGACCCCAAGCCAGACCCAAACACCATAAGCGCATTGTGGACAAACAACGTTGGCTTAGTCATTATATTAGAAGACTTTTTTGATAAAACTTGGCGCAAAGCATCCCCTCCAGAATAGAAAAGCGGTTGCCAAATAGCTTTAAAAAAGAATTGCCGTATGGTATGATGTAGGACGTGGCGGTAGGTTTTGGAGGAATAAAGTTGGTTGAAAAAGTGGTTGTTGGCTGGAGCGGCGGCAAAGACAGCGCCCTTGCACTTTTTGAGGTTTCACAGTTAGGCATGCAAGTGGTTGGGTTGATTACAAACGTAACGCAGGATTATGACAGGATCAGCATCCACGGCGTTCGGCGGGTACTGCTTGAGCAGCAAGCAGAATCGTTGGGTTTACCTCTGAAGAAGATGATGCTTGTTCAGGGCGTATCAGATAAGGAGTACGAGAAAGAATTCACGGCGGTTCTGCGAAGTTACCGAACCCAAGGCATAACCAGCATGGTTTTCGGCGACATATTCCTCGAAGACGTCAAAAAGTTCCGTGACGAAAGCCTCACCAAACTCGGCATGCAAGGCATATACCCGCTGTGGAAACAGAACACAAAAAGGATAGCTGAGAAATTCATCAAATTGGGTTTCAAGGCGATGGTTACGGTGGTTGACGGCAATGTGCTGGGTAAAGAGTTCGCTGGAAGAGAATACAATGTGCAGTTTTTGGCGGAGTTACCCGCTGGTGTGGACCCTTGCGGTGAAAACGGCGAATTCCACAGCTTCGTCTACGACGGACCCAACTTTAGCAAGCCAGTGAAGTTCAGGAAAGGAGAAGTGACGCTGAAGCAGAACCGTTTCTGGCATTGCGACCTGATTCCAATGTAACCGTTCCACGACCAAAGTAAACGGGTATACGAGGTTACGGGCAAAAAAATAAAAGCCTTCAAACTATCGACGCCCACGCCATAACCTATTTGGCTTCTATTTGGCTGCGATTAGCATATCTATGCAGAAACGATAGGGGGTCTACCCATCTACTTTTTTCCACCAAAAACATGTCGAAGACAGGAAAAATAGAGCTAACCAGTCTATCAGAAGCATAACGTAGAGTGCAAGCCAGCAGACCCAGCGCTCACTGCAAGACACTAAGAAACAAGGAAAAACGGAAGAAAAAATGCTACTTGACGAGTTCTCTCTTCTTCCACCGCAGGTTCTTACTGTGGCATTTGTGGCATTTCGTGGATGTCGCCGCGTTTCTGACACCGCAGTCCCTGCAGATCTTCATGTACAAGCGAGCTTTCTGCGCTATGGATTTCTTTAATGGATCTAATACTGGCATCAAACGTGACCTTCTTTTCGGGCTATACTTTTGATGTCTATCTTTCAAATATACCTTTTGCCTCAAACCACCACAGACACATAAAAACAGGCCTCACCCAAGCCGTTTAGACAGCAGTTTTGGCACTTCGCTGGGTTTCTGAGCCACCGCTACGTCTGAGCTTTGAAAGCGGCAATTTTTGTTCTCCACCAGAACCGTCTTCGCGACCTCACCTTTAATTCGGCTGCCAAGCAGTTTCTGCCATGCTTCTTGAGCTTGTTTATGCATATCTGCGAACAGGATGCCGCCTGCTTTTCCTCTGCCCGCAACAAGCACCTGCGCTTTAACCGCAACTGGAGCCCCAATTTCGGCTGCTGCATCGTAGGCTTGCTGGCGGTCCTCTGCTAGTTTTCCTTTTGGGGTTGGCAATCCAGCTTTGGAAAAAATGGTTTTTGCTTCTACTCGACGAAATGCAGCTTCAAAAGAAATTTCTCCCATAAAAGAGGAGGGAGAGGGGTTACTTTATGATTTCGATGGTGACGTAGCTGCGTGTGTCGGTTATGCCGTCTATGCTGTAGATTTTTTTGAGGGTTTCATCCATGCTTTCGCGTTCCACCATTATTAGGGCGTCTACGTCGCCTGCGATGTGGAACGCGCGGGCTATGGAGAGTTCCCTGATTTTCTCGTAAACGTCGATGCGTTTGACGGGAGAAACTTTGATGAGTATGAAGGCAGGGGTGGTGGATACGCCCAATGCGTTGAGTCCCTTTTCGGTGACGTCTATGAAGCCGCGTCCAGTGCGGATGTACCCCGCGCTTTTTAGTTTGCGAAGATGTACATTCAAAGCTTGCCTGCTTATGTCCAGCTGCTTTGACAACTCATCTTGTTTAACTCGCAGGGTGTAGGTATTGGTTGATTGCCCTTTATTGTACAATCGTTTTAGAAGTTGAATTGAACGTTTAGTAAGAGGTTCCACAATGGTCATCCTGTTTCATTGTTAGTTTGTTAAGGTTAAGCTTTACAATGGTCAGGTTGCTTATGAATTTGACGCATAAAAAAGCCTCGATTAGCTCACACATTTAACATAAAGAAAAGCGGCAGCAAACAACACAAGACAAAGACTTGGAAAAAGGGAAACAACGGTTTCAGGTTAAGGAGTTAAACGCATTTGGTCCCTTGGGTACAGGCAAGCTTCCCGAATATTCTTTTTCCCCGTCAAAACCATCGTCAACCGCTCTAACCCGATTGCCCAACCAGCATGAGGCGGCATACCATAGTCAAACGCCTGCAGGTGGTACTTGAAAGATTCTGGGTTCAGACCTTTCTCCTTCATGCGCTCCATGAGCAGGTTCTTGTCGGCAATTCGAGTCCCGCCTGAAACCAACTCAATCCAACGCCACATCAAATCGAAACCCTCACAAAGTTCAGGTTTGCCGTCTTTAGGTTTAATGTAAAACGCCTTCGAATGCGTAGGCCAATCAGTTATGAAGTAGTAGTATCCGCGGTCTTTGCCCAACACTCGGAATGCTTCGGTTGAGATGTCTTCGCCCCAGGGAATATCGATGCCTTGTTCGTGCAGGTCAGCCAAAACCTCGTCATAAGTGAACCGTTTAAACGGCAACTCAGGAACAGTTGCACGGTATTTTAGGGATGCTAGTTCTTTGCTGCATTTCTCCTGCACTGCCTTACACGTGTGATGTATAACCTGCTCCAGAAGTTGCATAACATCTTCAGCGTTTGCAAACGCTTCTTCCACGTCAACCGAAACGAACTCGCTCAGGTGCCGTCGAGTATGCGATAACTCAGTCCTGAAGAAAGGTCCAACTTCAAAGACCTTCTCCATGCTCATCGTCAACTGTTCCTTGTAGAGTTGGGGACTCTGCGCGAGATACGCTTTCCTGCCAAAATAGTCCACTGTGAACAGTTCTGCGCCGCCTTCCGTGGCTGAAGCGATGATTCGGGGCGTGTGAGCTTCCAAAAAGCCTTTTTCAAAAAGGAACTCGCGGATTGCCGTCAATGCGTGGTGCTGAATTCTGAATGCTGCTGCGTTCTGCTCCATACAAAGATCTAGTGCTCTTGCGTCTAGGCGGGATTCGATGTTTGCAGGGGTTTTGCCCGTTATATCTAGTGGCAGCTGTTCTGCGGCTATGTTGAAAACTCGGATTTCGCTGGGGATTACTTCAATGCCCCGCGGTGTCATGTTAGTTTTTTTGACTGCACCGTTTATGCCTATGCTGAACCTTTTCTGCAGAACATCAGATTTTGCCAGAACTTCGGGCGCAACCCGCTTTTTGGGTATGGTTACTTGCAGGGTACCTTCCCTATCCTGCAAGATAATGAAGCGAATTCCGCCTAGGTCGCGGACTTCTTGAACCCAACCGAAAAGAGTAACTTCAGAACCATCCATGTCGGGAGTAACATTTGAGGAATAATGAGTTCTAACCCAATCACCAATCAAATCCAACATCATAAGCGGCGTCTCCGTCTAATCAGCGAACTCCACACGCAAAGACATCTTCCGCACAGAACGGGCAATTTCCTTAATGGCGGACAAATCAAAAGGCAGTTGTGCACCCCGTTTCTTGCGCAGAATCACACGGGTTTCGGTTGTTCCGTCAGGCAACCAAATCGTGTTTATAGTCAAGATGTTCATTGGTGTGAAAAGATCTTCGAGAAATTTTCGGTCATCCACACCGTTTTCCAAAACGCGGATAGACTTCCCAGTTTCTTCACTTAAAGCCTTAACAATTTTACCGCCATAACCCAACATCCGTGGGACATCACCGTGACCAACAATTAATGCAATTGTTCGGTTGGCGTCTACGGCTTTGTAGAAGCAAATATTCTGCAGAGAAGGATATTTTTCTTCCAAAAGCAACAGTGCACGAGCGATTCGAAGGTCTAAGTCGCTGATTTCGCCAGACTTGACTTTGGCTGAACACTTTTGGCATAGCATGCCACTTTTCAGGCAGAAACTACACAGTTCGGTTTTCATTTGGAGACCTGCAAATTTTGAAGGAGCACTAACCAGCTCCAGTTAAACTGTAAGGAGGGGACTTATCGTTCTAAGGTTATTTCGATAGTGCTCACGTTAGTCAAATTTTCGCTTTCACTTTGCTGCAGCGAAAGCTTATCCGTTCCGATGTTAACCTTTTTGATTTTCACATCGGGAATGAATCGTCGCCTAACGACTTCAGCTACGTCAATTGCGTGGCAAATGGCTTTTCCGCGTGCTTTAATGTTAACCTCTTTTGCTCCGCCATGAAACAACGTTATGCAAGCAAGCACATAATTCATCACTGGTTTGCGTCCGATCAGCACTGAGTTGCTTTCCGACATAGCTAACGTGTCACTCCTCGCCTTTTCCGTTGGCTTCTTTAGTCTTTTTCTCCGCGAATTTATAGGTTGTGGTGCATTAACTAACAAATCTAACCGCGCGAACTGTTATTTTTTCGGAAGTTGCCAAGTTTTTACCCCTGAACGGCGAGGTTTTGGCGCGAAAAAATGGTTTTGCGACGCGCTTTTTAGCAGAAAAAACGCCGCTAAAGCAACCTACCTCGTGTGCACACTTCAACGGGACAGAGAACTTATTCAAAAGCCAGTAAACCAGGCTTGAGCAGCCTGCATTTAACCGACAATCCTGAAGATTCGAGAAAAAATGAAAGAAAAGTATGAAACTGATTTTGTTTATTTGCTCTGTTTCGGGCGGGTTTTACTTCTTTAGCGTTATTTCCATCGTCGAAACCATTCTGGACTTGGTCTCTCCCTCTCGTGGTGGCATCTCAGCGGTCCCAATAGCGATCTTGACAACTTTGAGATCTTTCACAAATCTGTTTCTGGCTATTTCAGCCACGTCGACGGCGGTGGTGATTGCTTGACCTCTGGCTTTAAGCGTTATTTCTTTTGAGTTTCCTGAGGAGAGACTGGTTATGATTGCCAGAACATAGCTCATTGGTGGTTTATTTCCGACGAAGATAACGTCTGCATTTTCTGCCATATTGATTTACTCCTTTTGTGTGTATGGTAACGTTTGCCGGGTGCGCATGTGTCTGTCCGCGACAGAGCGTTACTGAATTTAATATTTTGATTCCTCCTTTATATGTTCTATGGGAAAAGGAAAGCTCACTTAAATCCGCAATTAAAAGATACAAAGAAGATTAGCCCAAACCAGAAAAACACGAAAAAGCACACTGTTTAAGCCATCGTCAAAACACACATTTATGCATTCACAACAACATAAAGGGCTGACCGAGAAATAGCCCAACTTTAAAAGCAGGTGTTCACATACAAAACTAAGAACATTACCATGCTGACGAAACTAAAACAAAAAATTCAACAAGCCCTCTCTTCAGAAGCTATGGCGGCGCACAAAATAGGTTTGACGCCGAACATTGTCTCAGTTATAGGTTTTGTGTTATCATTTTTGGCAGCTGCTGCGTACGCATTGACAGCACCGGAACAGAGGTTGTGGTTGCTTGTGGGTGTGCTGTTGCTTATGGCATCGGGATTCTGCGATACGTTGGATGGCATATTGGCTCGAACGTATGGGCAAGCAACGCCGTTTGGTGGCTTCTTTGATTCCTTGCTTGACAGATTCGCGGACTTTTTTGTCCTCTCAGGCGTAATAATCAGTGGGTTATGCAATCTAGCTGTGGGTCTAGCTGCTTTAGCGAGTTCATTTATGGTCAGCTACAGTCGGGCTAGAGCTGAAGCCGCAGGCGTGAAAATGGAGTCCGTTGGCTTAGCCGAAAGACCTGAACGCATAATAATTCTAGCAGCAGCAAGTTTAGCAGCGATTTTCTGGCTTCCCGCCCTCAACATTGGAATAATCGTGATTGCAGCCTTGGCAACCTTCACCGTTCTACAAAGAGGACTGCACGCATATAAGGAACTGAAACGCAGAGACCAACGTAAAGAACAAAATGAAGAGCAAGAAAAACCCAACGTGAAAATAATCGCCTCAACTTAATCGGCTGCAAGTCTCCAACGACAAAAATTGTTAGAAACAAACGTATAAAGTAATATAGAAAAGGAAACGGCGGTTATCTACGTCTGGGACGCGAATGCCGCTCGTTTTCTGATCGGACTTTCACGATGCCTCGGTGCACTGCACACGAAACACAGTACCATTTGGTGTCCACCCAGGAGGAAATGTAGGTTCCTTTTTGCCGCAGCTCTTTAGCTAGTTGAGGTTCAACAAAAGACACTCGGCGCGTGGACCTTTTGGCTTTGTCTCGGGGCACCTGCTGCCCACAATGGGCGCATTGAACCAAAGTGCTGCTTCCCTTGCTTCCTTTTGATCTTCCTCGGCTTTTTCGTTTAAATGGCAATTCTAGGAGCCTCTTTAAGTCGTTACATCCAAATATTTACTCCACTGACTTATATATGTGCTCTCGGCTTCAAGAAAAAAGCAATGGTTCTTATCAGGTCAGCTTCGCCAGTTTTTCAGCCTACAGCCAACTGAAAAATTGGTCGTTAAGGCTTCAAACAGTAAAAAACTGAAATTCTCAACCCTTTCCAAGTTAAATAAAACCTTTTTCAACTTGGAAAACTCTTAAATTGCGCCTCCCTAGTCTGTTGACTTGCACATGCCAAGCTACAAAAAATTGTCGAGATGTATTCACTATGTCTGAAATCGGATTAAGACCTCGAATGCTTGTTAAGGACGTCATGAGCAGCCCTGTAGTGACAACGGACGAAAAGGCGCCAACCAACTTGATTGCTAAACTTATGGAACAAAACAAGTTCGGCTGCGTCATAGTCACCAACGGGGACGGAAAACCGCTTGGCATGATAACTGAACGCGACTTAGTCGTTCGGGTTTTAGCTAAGAACCTTAAGCCTGAAAAAGTAACCGCCACAGATGTCATGACAGCGCCGTTAGCTACAATTGAGCCTGAAGCAACAATAAGCGACGCAGCCCGAAGAATGAGTCGCTTAGACGTTAGAAGACTCGGAGTAATATACAAAGGAGACCTCATCGGCTTAGTTTCCAGCAAGGACATCCTTGGCGTGATGCCTGAACTTATAGAGATAATGCAAGAACGCTCTCGAATAGAAGGCGGCATCGATGAGGAATCGGTAGAATCCGAAGAGTCGTTGTCTGGATACTGTGACCGATGCGGAGCTTTCACTGAAAACCTCAAAGATATGAATGGACAGTACCTCTGCGAAGATTGCCAAGCAGAAGAAGCCTAAAGAACAACATCTGCGAACTTTTCGGAGCTTATTTTTCGGTTTGTGCTTAAATAAGCAAATAAGCTATACCACAACTAATGTTACTAGATTATACTCGGAAGGACGCATAAACTTTGATTGTTGACTCCATCATAAACAACGCCAAAGCTTACCTTAAAGGCGAAATCGTGGATTGCTGCTTTGCCATCGAAGAAGGCAAAATCCAGAAAATAGGCAAAGAAACTCACATGCCCAAAGCAGACCAAAAAATTGACCTCCATCATCTGCTTGTGATACCTGGAGTCATAGACTCTCACGTGCATTTGCGGGATGAAAACAAGGCATACAAAGAAACGTTTCAGACGGGAACCGCCGCGGCTGCTGCAGGGGGAGTAACCACCGTTCTGGACATGCCGAACAATTCACCCATGACTATGAGTGTTGAGACGCTACGGAATCGCATGCAAACTGCCGCTCGCCGCGTGTTGGTTAATGTCGGTTTTTACTCAGAGTTCCCAGTGGACAAACAAAAAATCAAAGCAATCGCTGAGGAGGGCGCGTTTGGATTTAAGCTTTTTATGGCGGAACAACTTGGCGGGTTAAACGTTGACGATGACCAAGCGCTCAGAGAAGCGTTTGAGGCAACAGCCCAAGCAGAAGTCCCCGTCGCTGTTCACGCGGAAGACCACCAGTTGCTGAAAGGAGCCGTTGAAAAATCCAAGCTTGCCCACAAGAACGACATGAACGCATTTCTGAAAGCGCATAGCGAAAACGTGGAATCAGCTTCAGTGGAGCGCTTGCTTGCCATAAACGCGCAAATAGAAAAAATGCATCTGCACGTCTGCCACATATCTACTCAGAAGGCAGTGCAAGCGGTTGCTGAAGCAAAAAGGGCAGACAAAAATGTGACTTGTGAAGTTACACCTCATCATCTCCTGCTTACAAGAGAGGACTATGAGAAGGCGGGAACCTCTGCGTTGACTATGCCGCCTCTTCGCAGCAGAGAAAACGTGGATGCCCTCTGGAAAGCACTCAACGATGGCTCAATAGACACAGTAGGCTCTGACCACGCCCCGCATACGCTACAGGAGAAAGACGCCGCAACCATCTGGGAAGTTAAAGTCGGAGTGCCAGGTCTAGAAACGACGCTTCCGCTTATTCTCACGGCGGTGCACAAGAACAGGGTAACTTTTTCGCGGGTGCTTGAGGTGCTCTGTGAAAAACCAGCGGAAATTTTTCATCTGACAGACAGGGGCAAATTGGATGAAGGGAAAAACGCGGATTTGACGGTTGTGGATTTCAACGCGAAATTCAAAATTGACGTGGCAGGTTTTAAGTCGAAAGCTAAATTTTCGCCGTTTAACAAATTGGAAATGCAAGGTAAACCTGTGAAGACCTTTGTGAACGGCGAGTTGGTTATGGATGAAGGCGAAATCGTGGTTAAGCCTGGAAGCGGCTTGGTGATTCGGAGAGCGCATTCTTGAACTTCATTTTGGATGGTATGTTGGGAAAGCTTACTCGATGGCTGCGTATGATGGGTCACGATGCTAAGTATTCAACCGCTGACGACGCGGAACTGTTGGAAATTGCCAAAAAGGAAAAACGCGTACTTCTCACCCGTGATTTAGCTCTTTACCAGCAAGCAGCCGCCAAAGGTACCGAAGCGTATTATGTGGAAGCAAGCACGGAACCCGAACGCTTAGCAGAACTTGCCAAACGTTTCGGAATTCGCGTGGAAATTGATTTAACGCAGTCACGCTGTCCAAAATGCAATACCAATCTCATCACTGCGCCCAAAGAGGAAATTGCGGATCAAGTGAAAAAGAACACTTTGCTTCATTACGATGAGTTCTGGAGGTGCCCAAACTGCGGCGCCGTTTACTGGCAGGGTTCCCACTGGACCAAAATCAGGGCAACTCTTGAAGAAGCAAAAGAAAAACTCAAAAAAGAAAATTAAGCTTAGGTTTAAGCTACCATTAGCCACTTCAACGGAATATCTTGGAATGTTCCGTCGGGCAACGTACGACGCACAGTCATCGGAAGAATTCCAACTTCAAGCTCTCGCAACGCAATGTCAATTGGACTGGTTAGGCTAGTATCAACCTCGATGAGTATGGGTGCCCCCATAGAAATCTGCAGAGACCTTGCGCCGACTATTCGGGCTTTCTCGAACCGAGTGATTTTTGGTGGACCGACTTCAACGTTTTCTTGGGTTGCCGTTTAGAAGCCTCCCATTCCACCCATGCCCATGCCGCCCATACCGCCTGGGGGCATCGGGGGAGCTTTCATCTTTTGGGAAGCTATGACATCGTCGATTTTCAGAATCAGAGTTGCGGCTTCAGCGGCAGATTTGAGTATCTGTTTTTTGACTGCTAATGGTTCGTATACGCCTGCTTTGGACATGTCTTGAACTTTTCCTGACAGGACTTCTATTCCAGCCCAAGTTTCACCTTTTTCATGCCTTGACCGCAAGTCAGATAATATGTCGATGGGGTCTAACCCAGCGTTTTCCGTAAGCGTCGTGGCAATAATTTCCAAGGCATCAGCGAAGGCTTTAACGGCAAGTTGCTCGCGTCCTGACTGACCTTCAGCGTACTTCTTGATTACCAAGGACATCTCAAGCTCAGGGGCACCGCCGCCAGCTACAATTTTGGGTTCCCGAATCAAGTCACGCACAACACAGAGGGCATCGTGGATTGACCGCTCCGTCTCGTTATTCAGGCGTGGCGATGACCCGCGAATCAGGATGGTAACTGCTTTGGGTTGCTTGCAGCCCTCGATGAAAATAAGTTTGTCTTCGGCGATTTTGCGTTCCTCTACAAGCGAGGCGTGGCCAAGGTCATTTGCTGTGAGTGATTCTAAGTTGCTGACTATGCTTCCGCAGGTGGCTTTGGCTAGCCGTTCCATGTCTGATTTTTTCGCTCTGCGAACAGCCGCAATTCCTTTCTTTGATAGAAAGTGCTGCACCATGTCGTCTATGCCTTTTTGACAGATAACCACGTTGGCGCCTGACGCGGCGATTTTGTCAGCCATTGCTTTGAGCATGGTTTCTTCCTGATTAAGGAAGGCTTCAATCTGCTCGGGGCTTTCAATGGTAAGTTTGGAGTCATACTCAGTTTTCTCAATTTCCAATGAGGAATCCAGCAACGCGATTTTTGCTTTTTCAACACGTTTAGGCATGCCTGCGTGGACAATTTCTTTGTCTATAACTATGCCGCTAACTAGAGTCGTTTCCCTTAAGGAATCACCAGTTTTCTTCTCCACCAAAACATCATCAACGTCGGCTTTGTAGCCGTCGCCCTGTTTTTCTGCCACAGCAAGCATCGCCTTGACGACTATGTCTGCCAAGTAATCTTTGTGCTCCGCGACAAGTTTGCTTGCCATGGAAGTGACAGCCGCTTTTTTGAGGTAGGATGTGTCTTTGAGGTCTATGGTTAACGCGATTTTCTCGATGGTTTCCAAAGCTTTTTCTTGGGCTATTTTGTAGCCGTCTATGATTACGGTGGGGTGAATATTCTTTTCCAGTAGCTCTTCGGCTTTGCTTAAAAGCTCCCCTGCCACAACAACGGCTGAGGTTGTTCCGTCTCCTGCCTCGTTGTCCTGTGCCTTAGCAACTTCAACCATCATTTTAGCTGCTGGATTCTGCACATCCATCTCGTCTAGGATTGTGCGTCCGTCACTGGTGATTGTTACATCGCCGAAGCTGTCCACGAGCATTTTATCCATGCCTTTTGGTCCTAAGGCGCTTCGGACGCTCTCGGCGACTATTTTAGCTGCGGTTATGTTAGTGGTTTGGGCTTCTTTTCCGCGAGACCTGTTTGTACCTTCTTTTAGTACGAGGACTGGCACACCGCCAGCTTGTATATTCGATGACAAATTCCATAAACCCCCTTAGTGCGAACAAGAACAAAACATCATTGGCATATAAATTTTTCTAAAGGACGCATTCACTAACAATGCTAAACACGGCGACACCACTCTTTTTTGCCACGTTAATGTGCAATCTTAAAGCATAATCTGGGGCGGGTTAATACACGGAAACTTTGGCTACACCGTTGATTTTGAGCAGTTGAGAAATGAGTTCGCCCGGAATTTTTTTCTCCACAATCAACGTCAGCTTGGGTTCAGGCGAAAGCTCAGGGTCATCCACAATTGCCTGCCTTATGCTTAAGCCGCCGTCGGTTAAGATTTGAGCAGAAGTTGCCAAGATTCCGTGGGCTTTCGCATCCACAGGCCTGATTTCCACGACTCCTAAGTTAAGGTGTTTAGCGATTTCTTTAAGTGAGTGCCCCGCGGGGCGTATTGCTTCGAATATGAGTTTGAGTTTGAAATGATTATCTATAGCATGGAGGGTTTCGCTTACTGTTCGGCGATCTACACCAGCTACTCGGGCAATGCGTATGGGAGGGATTTCTATTTGGTTGAGGTAAATTTTTTTGTTTTTGACGGTTAAACCATTTTCTACTAGAACACGTGCTACTTTGAGCCTTTCTGGGTATGCTGTGAATTGCCGATTAATTGTGTTCCACATGTAAACCGCTTCCTAGCGTACGATTCTGTTCAGCAACGTATAAATATGTTCTTAGAGTTCTGATGCCTAACACGACAGAACGTATCATATACACAGGAAACGTGTAAGAAATGGCGAAACCAATAAACAAAGACTATTTTGTCACGCTACCCATAGACGAAACCCCCACGTCTTGGTACAACATCCAAGCTGACCTCCCCGAGCCGCTACCGCCACCATTAGACCCCGAAACTAAAGAACCCATAAACCCCGAGAAGCTGTTCCGCATCTTCGGCAAAGAACTTGTCATGCAGGAAATGGCACAGGAACGTTACGTCAAAATCCCCGACGAAGTCTACGATGCCTACATCCGTCTTCCAAGACCCTCCCCCCTGTACAGGGCACGCAGGCTTGAGAAGTTCTTAGGAACACCAGCAGAAATTTACTTTAAATGTGAGCAGTTCAGCCCTGCAGGAAGCCACAAAACCAACTCCGCTATCCCCCAAGCATACTACAATATGAAACAGGGAATCACCCGACTGGTCACCGAAACAGGTGCAGGTCAATGGGGCACCGCTTTGGCTTATTCAGCAAAAATGTTCGATTTAGACTGCCGCATTTACATGGTCCGCGCCAGCTACTTTCAGAAACCAGGTAGAAAACTCATCGCGCAGCTTTACGGCGCTGAGATGCTTCCTTCGCCCAGCGACAACACGGAGTTCGGCAGAAAACTGCTTAAAGAAGACCCCAACCACGTCGGCTCGTTAGGTATTGCCATCAGCGAAGCAGTAGAAGACTGCATGGCAAACGAAAACACACGGTACACGTTGGGCTCAGTACTTAACCATGTTTGCATGCATCAGACCATTATTGGTCAAGAGGCAATGAAGCAGTTCGACATGATAGACGTTAAGCCAGACATCGTTTGTGGATGCGTCGGCGGAGGCTCCAACTACGCAGGATTCAGCTTCCCGTTCATGGCAAACAAACTCAAAGGCAAATCCGACATCGAATTCGTGGCTTGCGAATCAAAAGCTGTGCCCCACACCACACGAGGCGTATACACCTACGACTACGGCGACACAGCTGCAACCGCACCCATCGTCAAAATGCTCACTCTCGGACATAACTACGCATGCCCACCCATCCATGCAGGAGGCTTACGATACCACGGTATGACACCCCTAGTCTCATACCTGATTCACAAGGGCTACATGAAATCCGTTGCCTACCACCAAAGAGAAGTCTTCGAAGCCGCCCAAACCCTAGCACAGACCGAAGGCTTCGTAATTGCACCCGAAACCGCGCACTCCCTGAAATACGTCATCGACAAAGCGTTGGAATGCAAGAAGACAGGCGAAAAGAAAGTCATAGCCATGAACTACAGCGGACACGGCATGCTGGACCTGTCGTCATATGAACAGTTCTTCAGCGGCAAACTCATCGACTACGAACCAGAAAAAATCGAAGTCCCACTATTCGAACGATAAAAAGCAGAACAACCATCTTTTTCTTTTTTACTCTTTTTCGCATTCAGATAAATTGAAATAGCATTCTCAATCATTATGACACACCTTCCGAGGCTGAAATCTTGATAACCATCAACCTTCCCTTAATCGGCGAAGAAGAAATCCAAGCCGTCGTAAAAGTCATGCGCAGCGGATACCTCACCAGCGGCTTAGGCGCAGGACCAGAAGTCACCAAATTCGAGAGCCAATTTGCCAAGTTCGCAAGCGCCAAACACGCAATAGCCGTTAACACGGGCACAGCTGCGTTGCACGCAGCGGTTGCGGCGGCGGGCGTCAAGGCGGGGGATGAGGTTATTTTACCAAGTTTCACTTTTGTCGCTACGGCGGAAGCGGTGGTTTTAGCTGGCGGCAAACCCGTATTCACGGACATTGATGCGGAAACGTATAATCTTTCACCCCGCCAAGTCGAGAAGAGCATTACAGAGAAAACCAAAGTTATCTTGCCGGTGGACCTTTACGGTTTATCAGCAGACATGGCGCCCATACGCGAAATCGCCGACAAACACGGCTTAAAGGTTGTGGAGGATGCGGCTCAGGCCCACGGGTTAAACTATAGGGGGAAGCCTGCGGGCTCGTTTGCGGATGCAGCCTGCTGGAGCTTGTATGCCAGCAAGAACATGACCACGGGTGAAGGCGGCGTCGTAACAACCAACGATGACCAAACCGCTGACACTGTGCGGATGGTTAGAACTCACGGAGAAAAAGCCAAATACGCCTCTGAAATGTTGGGCTGTAATTACCGCATGTCCGAGATTCAAGCCGCCATAGGCTCAGTGCAGTTGGAAAGATTGCCTTCGTTTTTGGAAAAGCGTACCCAAAACGCGCAACAACTAACCGAGATTCTGTCAAAGTCTGCCAAGCTTTGTCTGCCCGCGGAGCCTAAAGATGGAAAACACAACTGGTACCTTTACACAGTCAGGCTTCACAGGGGCTCAGAAGCCCAGCGAAACAAGCTTCTGAAGGAGCTTCACCAGAAGGGCATAGGTGCGGAAGCCTACTACGTCAACCCTGTCCACCAAATGCCCTACTACGTGAACAACTTTGGAGCGGCGAAGCTTCCTGAAACGGAGAAGGCAGCCAACCAAGTTTTTTCGTTGCCTATTCATCCGGGCGTCTCGGCGGAGCAGGTAGAGTTCATAGGCAACACCGTATTGCAGTTGTTGTCCGAAATTTGAAGCCGTTGAGTGTTCACTGCAAATGTTAAATATCAACATCGCCTAATAGGTAGACCTGTTTGTCTTAGAGGTTTCTGAGGCAATGTCTCAACGTGAGGCAAAGAACATTGAGTGATGAAGTTTCCCGAATAAAAATCAGGATTCTTATAGAGGGGTTAGGCGAAGCAGAAGGCGAACTGGTCCGTTTTAGGGCGCCTCGAACAGTAGATACCATAGTCCGCAAACTGCCAATTGAAGGACGCGCCGCCGTCTGGAAGGAAGAAGTCTATTTTCAAATCTCAATTAAGATGGGGGAAGAAAAGGCTAAACCAACCGTGGAAACAGGCGCCATAGCTTTTTGGCCGATGGGCAGCGCTTTCTGCGTGTTTTACGGGCATTCCCAACCGTACAGCCCAGTGAGTATTCTGGGCAAGGTCACCAACAACTTGGAAATCTTTAAGCAGATAAAAAGCGGAACCCGCATGCGTGTGGAACTGTTAGAAAGATAGCGAACTTTCACGCCACATATCCAAAAGCCGCTCGCACTCCTCTTTAATGCTGGCGTCGTCGGTTTTGTTTTTGAGGAGTTCAAGAAATTCCATGCGTTTCTGCACCGTGCGTTTTTCTGAGGCACCGCCGTAGTAGAGTTCCCCGTCGAGGTACTCTTTCATGTGGTAAGCTTTCTGCACTAAAAGGCTAGCGAAGTCCACGGCGTTTTCCACGGCGAACTCATTTGCCCATATAGCAACTTCAGTTTCCCGAAGTTGAGTTAAACCGTCAATCTCCATTATCTGCCTAAGATAGGTTCTCAGAAACTCGTAGTACCCCGCGGTTTTAGCCAGTTCAAGAGCCTTGTTTACCTTCTCAACAAAAACGGGTTCTCCGCTCACTGTCAATTCATGCTTGTAACCTTCGTCTACCAACTGCTTGGCTTGTTTGTGTTCTTCCTGCGTGTACACTCTTTCTGGAAAACTCAAATAAGTCACCTCTAAAGGGGAATAGAAAATAAGGTTGGAACCGTGCAGAGAAAATCTACGCGCATGACTTGTAGACTTTTATGCGTTGGTTGCTTGAAACTAGCTCAACGTCGCCGTTCTGCTTCAGCTGTTCGAGGAATTGTTTAGCCGCGCTAATTTTGACGCTGTATCGTGTGGAAACGGCGTAGGGAGTTAGAACGGGCATTTTCTTCACTTCAGCGACAACGCGGTCGTTTTTGGCGTCTGGCGGAATAACGTTAATTATGGTCTTCTTTTCTTTTGGTGCACTGCTTGCCTTCTTGTCTTTCTTTTCTTTTTTGGCTTTGGCTGCGTTTTCTTTACTTTGTTGGCGCTCCATCTGTTTCAAGCCGATTTTCTTTTTTCCACCCATGATTATCACTTGCGTTCCTGTTCTAGACTGGCTGGCTTATTTCAACCTTATGCTTGTTTTGCCACTCTTTAATTGGTACGCCAAGTTTTTTCTCTACTTCTGGTCTATGGATGCTGTTGTAGGTGCAGAACGGAATAATACGCCCATCAGGAACCGCGTAGTGGATTAGGCATCGCTGGACGCGTTCCAAGTCAAAGTTGTAGGGGTCCATGAAATGCATTGACGTGAGTAGGAGCGATTTGCGTTGCAGGTCACCTAGGCTTTCGTAGCTGCCCTCAGAGAGCACGCGGAACACGTACTTGCGCAGAAAGCTGAATTTCACGTGCCGTGCAGCGCCGACCATGCGTAGTTTCGCGCGGCTCTTGTTGCCTTTGTTTGCCTCTTCGTAGACTTTTTTCATGGCGTCAGTGAACTTATCCACGTTGGCTATACGGGTTATTGGGGTAGCTTTACCGTCTTCCACGAACAGGTAGGTTGCCATGCCACAGTGGGGGTGACCAGTGAACTCTATGTAATGCTTGTCTTTAATTGAGCCCACGGCTTTTGAAATGGGCGCAACTGTGGGCACAGGGTAAAAGTCGGAGGATTTCACTTCGCCGCCAGTTTGTTCTTCAACCAACCGCATGAAGTCAGGAATAGTTATGCGCATTTTTTCGCGTTCCTGCTGAGGTATACGACCGCAAAGTGAAACGGGCTGCACGTTAATGCATCTGATAATGTCGAAGTTATCGACGGCAAATTTCACGATGTCGCCTAACTGCATGTCGTTGACACCTTTCACTAAAGTGACAACCAAGACTATGCTGCCAAAGCCTGCTTCACGTAGGTTCTGGATGGCTCTCATTTTGGTTTCGAGCAGGTCAACACCGCGGATGAACTTGTAAACGTCAGAGGTTAACCCATCAAACTGCAGGTAGATGGTGCTGACTCCTGCTTCCCGAAGTTTCTTAGCGTACTCGACGTCTTTGCTGATTCGGACACCGTTTGTGTTAATTTCTACGTGGCGAAAGCCTAGTTCTTTGGCTTTGCGAACGAAATCGAAGAGTTCATTTCGGATTGTGGGTTCGCCGCCACTGAATTGCAAAGCTGTGGCAGGTACAGGTCTGGTGGCGCGCAGGTTTTCCAGCATCCCCGTGATTTCCTCGGGAGTGGGTTCATAGACGTAGCCTGCGGCTGAAGCGTTGGCAAAACATACGGGGCATTTGAGGTTGCATCGGTTAGTAACGTCTATTATGGCTAAAGCCGTGTGTGATTTATGTTCGGGACATATGCCGCAGTCCAGGGGGCACCCTTTAACTTTTTGGGTGCGGGGGTTTTCTATGCCTTCGCCGTCAAAACGGAAACGTTCCGCTCGTATGTATTGGTCGTAGTCTGACCAGTAGAGTTCTTGGAATTGGCCGTGCTGGGGGCATTCTTTTCTGATGAAGACTTTGCCGCCGGCCTCGTAGATTTCAGCGTCTAACGCTTGGAGGCATTCGGGGCAAATTGATTTTGTGCTTTTGATTACGTTCATGTTAACCACTGATTAGCAGGTTTGTTTTCGAAGTGCTTAAAGCCCAAGAGCACATAATAATATTTCCAAACCAATCCAACGGTGAATAAGGGGAAACAAGGTGGCGATTGACGAAAACACGCGCGAAACACTGCGTGAAATGGGTTTAAACGCCTATGAAGTTGACGCATACATGGCGCTTCTGGAAAGCGGACAGATGACAGCTATGGAAATCAGCCGCGAAGCCAAAGTGCCCTACAGCAAAATCTACGAAGTTTTGAATTTGCTTAAAGAGAAAGGCTGGATAAAAAGCAGTGAAAGCCGACCCTTCAAATATCAACCTGTACCGCCGTTGGCAGCAACCGCATTCACCAAGCAGCGCCTCGACGATAAATTTCAAGCATGGGAGCAAACGGTCGCTGAGACTTTACAGCCACTGTACGAGAAACGTGAGCTTGTTGAACGCCCAGACATCCTAATCCTGCACGGGCAACAGGCAGTTTTGGCTAAGCTGGAAGAGGTGCTTCGGAAAGCTAACAAGGAAATCATGATAGCTGCACCCGTTTTTGCGAAGCCCATTTTTGCGTCTGCGGGGCAGCTTCTGACGGGGCTGAAGCGGAACGTGACGGTTAAGCTTATGGCTGCGGGTGAAAGCGGCGAATGGAAACCCCTTAAGAGCGCAGGCGTAAACGAGCTCCGCGTGCGGGACCACATGTTCGGCGGCGGAGTAATCGCAGACGGCAAAGAAGCCATGCTTTTCTTAGGCGAAGACAAAACCAGCTTAGTCATATGGAGCAACCACGTGGGGTTAGTTGGATTCGCGCGGGAATATTTCCAGTTTTTGTGGGACTCATCCAAGACAGCGTAAGTTTTGGAATAGACAACAGTGGGTGATTCGGCGAACCTATTTGGCGTCTATTTGGATGCTATTAGAAATAGTATGCAGAAACGATAGAGGGGTAGGTCCAAAACGCTTTGCGGCAAAAAAAGAGGCATAGTCGCTATTGGCAAATAATTTTCAACCCAAAACCTGCCGAAAACAAAAAAGCAGAGGAATAAGGGCATATCGAAAGGCTGTCTACCTATCAAAAGAGAAGGCTTAACGCAGTATCAGTTTGGTTCAGAAGGGAACAAAAAAGGAAAAGGGGAACTTATTTTCCCATAACTTTCTTAGCTGCGATTTCGATGTCTTCGGATTTGATGGTTTTTCTGCCTGCGTGCATTGCGAAATCCAATGCTTCCTTGGCAATTTTGACGCCTATTTCCTCCAGCTCTTCGGCGAGTTCTTTTGCTGCTGCTTCGCTTACTCTGTCTGCACCTGCTTTTTTGCACAGCCTATGCATGGGAGCCACTGCTAATTCTAAATTGGCCATAAAGACCCTCCAAGAGCCTCTTTCTCTTTTTTAAGCTATATTTAACCTTTGTTGTTCTCTACCCCTTTGAAACAAAGAGCAACAACATTTCACTGCCTGAAAAAGAAAAATATTAAACGGTCAGTTCCGATATTAGTGCGACTAAGGTTCACATAATGAAGTTGGTTGATGCGCACGTTCACCTTTCAGACCCCCAATACATGGGAAAAACAGACGCGCTTATCGAAGATGCTAAAACTGCTGATGTTGTTGCATTGGTTTCCAACGCCATGGACTACGCGACAAGCATAGAAGCCCTAAAGATTCGAGAGGCAAACCCTGAGCTTGTGCATGTAGCGCTGGGCATTCACCCGTGGAATGTTAATGTGCTTAAAGAAGGGGAACTGGAAGAGGTCTTAAAGCTTATTGAAGAGCAGCACCAGAAGAAGAACCTTGTTGCAATCGGCGAAATTGGTTTAGACTGCAAATACGAATCCATCTGGGAAAGCCAAATCATGGTTTTTGACAAGATGCTTCAGCAGGCGGAGAAACTGGATTTGCCCGTTATTATTCATTCACGGGGAACAACCGAGTTCATTGTGGATATGCTTCAGTCATACAATCTCAAGCGGGTTCTGCTTCACTGGTTTAGCCACCCCATGCCCGCGTTGACCAAAGCCATGGACCGTGGATACTACATCACTGAAGGTCCACCAGCGGTATATTCAAACGGCATCCGCGAAGTCATAACCAACACGCCCCTAACTAACTTGCTTACAGAAACCGATGGGCCAGTGCTTTTCAGGAAGAAGCCGTTCAACGGGGAAATGACCCGCCCCTCGTTCACTCGCGAAGTTGTGCATGCAATTGCAGAAATCAAAGGGGTTCCCGCCGAGACGGTTGCAGATCAGATTGTTGAGAATTTTGAGGCTTTCTTTGACAGAAAACTTTGCTAGACTATTGTCCGAGTGTTCTTTTCGCGTTAATCTGCTGTGTTGAAGGGTAACCTTAAATGCTGCTTTGCTTTTATTGATGACTGCTTTCACGCTTTTACGCGTTAAAGAACTTTCACAGTATAAACGGAGGAACAAAAATGGGAAAAGTAAAAACTGAACAGATAAAGCACCTTGCCAAAGACCTCACCACGCGGTTTCCAGACCAGTTCTCCACCAACTTCGACGAAAACAAACACATGGTCAGCGAACTCACCGAAGGCATAACAACCAGAGTTCGAAACCAAGTCGCAGGCTACATAACACGCACGTACACGCTCAACCAGAAAGGCGTACCGCTACAAGAAGACGAAATCCTGCTAGAAGACACAGAAGAGTAACCGTAACTGGAAACAGCCATGATGGACGAGTACAGGCGAGGATGGGCAAACCGCTATCTTCGAGAAGCAAAAGCGGAGCTGGAAGCAGCCCAAAAAGTACCCTACATGGCTCCCAGCTTGATGATAGAAGCCATCCGAAAAGCCCGAAACGCCATCTACTACAGTCTCGGTGAACCAGCATTTATTGAAGTTCTCATCCGCGACGAGTTGGTAAAGACAAAACCCGAAAACGACATCATTTTGCGTTTTCTGCTTGAAATGGAGCAAACAGTGCAGCAGCTTGCTCAACTGGAAGAAATAAACGGCGACGCCATGATGAAGCAGGCAGACACCATTGTGCAGGTTGCCTCGGACTTTGTCGAAGCCTTCACTGGCGAAAAAATGTCGAATTAGCCGCGTAGTTTTGCAGAACAAGCCTCAAGCGAAATTGTTTATTTACTAATTAGCTGTACAGTTTTAACAGAAGAACTTTTCACGGTAGAACCCATGATTAAAGTCCGAAACCGAGAGCAACTTATCAAAAACGGGGAAACCCCGCTTATCCACAAAGCACGCGCCTTGGCGATTGGCTGCATCGAGAAAGCCGTAAACGCCGTTGAACCAAAACAGCTTATGAAAGCCAAAGTGAAACTGGAAAACAACCAACTCTGCGTGGATGGCTTAACGTTTGATTTGTCGCGGTTCAATCATGTTTACGTTGTAGGCGGTGGCAAAGCAGGCGGGGCAATGGCACAAACTGTAGAGGAAATTTTGGGGGAGCGTGTGACTGCGGGGGTTGTGAATGTTCCCTACGGAACGGAGCAGGAAACGCAGGTTGTGGAAGTGAACCAGACGAGCCATCCTGTTCCAGACCAAGCAGGCGTAACGGGCACACGTCGCATGATGGCTATAGCGGAGCAAGCGACGGCTGAGGACCTGCTGATTTGCTTGATTTCAGGCGGCGGTTCCAGTCTGATGCCCCTACCTCTTGAAGCCGTAACACTTGAAGATAAACAGGCTCTTACGGAGAGGCTTCTTAAAAGTGGCGCGCCCATAACCGAAATTAACGCTGTTCGAAAGCATCTTTCAGCCTTCAAAGGTGGATGGCTAGCCAAAAAAGCCTATCCCGCCACAGTCCTGAACTTTGTGCTCTCAGACGTAATGGGTGACCCCTTGGACTCCATTGCTTCAGGTCCAACAGTTCCAGATTCATCAACTTTCATCGAAGCCCAGAACATTTTGGAGAAACATGGGTTATGGTCTAACGCTCCGTTTTCGGTTTGTAAAGTCATTTCGGGAGGAGTACAGGGTCTGCTTGATGAAACCCCCAAAGCAGGCAACCCCGTGTTCGAGAACATCCATAACGTAGTCATCGGCAATAATCGAACTGCTAGCCAAGCCGCCATTGATTATCTGCAGTCGGAAGGGCTTAACACTGTTCTTTTGGCGGATTTTCTGGAAGGTGAAGCAAAAGAGGTCGGTAAAGCGCTTGCCTGCGGGGTTTTTGTTCGAAACTCGCCTGTGCCCAAGCCGTTGGGCGTCGTGGCGGGGGGAGAAACAACCGTAACCGTTACAGGAACAGGGCGAGGTGGCAGAAATCAAGAGTTAGCGTTATCCGCCGCGCTCAATCTTGAAGGCGTCGAAAACTGCGTGATTGCCTCTTTTAGCACGGACGGCGTGGATGGCCCAACTGACGCTGCAGGCGCCATCGTAGACGGGTATACTTTAAAGCGGGCAAGACAGCGGGGTTTGGACGCGGAAAAGTTTTTGACTGATAACAATTCGCACCAGTTCTTTTCCAAAATGGGGGATCTTATCCGTACAGAAGCCACGGGAACCCATGTTAACGATATATCTGTGATTGTGGCACTGTAAATTGAGCTGAAAATAAATGGCTGTTACGTTGAAGTTCCTGGGTGCGTTGCGTCATGCTTCTGGAGAAGACAACGTCAGGGTGCATTGTGAAAGAGAAGTCACCATACTGGAATTGGTTGACAAAGTAACTAAGCGGATGCCTGCGTTGCGATCTAACATTTTAGATGAGCAACTTGAAACGCCCAAGCCGAACGCGTTAATTTTGGTGAACGGTAAAGAAATCAGCGTGCTCAACGGCTTAGACACCCAAGTTGAAGATGGCGACGAAGTAGTTTTTGTGCCAGTTGTTCACGGTGGATGAACTGTAGGGCTGTTCTGCAAATAGACAGTAAAATTTAAAACAGCCATTTTCCGTAAAAGGGTTTTGGGGGAAAGTGGTGGTAAAAACTGCAGTCATTACGCCTTTGTATTTGTCAGTTGCATGGACATTGATGGTGAGTTATCAGCTTTTCACAGAAACAGCCGTGACCTCAGTTCTAGCACAGGTCAATGTGTTTTTTCCCTCAGCCAGCGTGTGGTTAGCCGCACGAACGGACATGATTATTTTCATATATGCATTCGCTTGGGTTTTCCTGTTATCCTCGGTTATTCCTTCAGCCATTTTGGGTAAAGAAAGAAGCGTTATTGCTCAGTTCATCGTCTGCCTAACCTTGACGCTTTCCGCGTTTATCCTGCTAGATGCATTGGAGAGCCTTGCGGGCAATCCTCTGGGGCAGTTGTTGGGGTACTCCTTTTTGTTCACTAACCCAATCATAGCCGCCTTGTATCTTGCAGTACCGTACATTTTCATGATTGGAATTGACTTGCGAGCAAGAAGCATTCGCAAACGTGAAGAAGAACGCCTCGCCGAAATTGAAGAGAATAAGCTGCAAAGCGCTTCTCCATTTGAGGAAAACAGTCAAGAAGCCGAACTGCAATACTAAAATGTGCATATGTCAGCCAAAATTGTTACTTTAACGACAGACTTTGGGTTAAAAGATCCGTATGTGGCAGAAATGAAAGCAGCAATTCTGAGCGTCTGCCCAACCGCCAAAATAGTCGACGTAACCCACGAAATTGAAAAGTTCAGCATACCCACGGGTGCTTTTATGCTGGCTTCTGCAGCGCCATATTTCCCCAAAGGCACCGTTCACGTCGCCGTCGTGGACCCGGGAGTAGGCAGCAGCAGACGCCCCATTGTGATGCAGACGGAAAGCGGTTTTTTTGTGGGACCAGACAATGGGTTAATGGTTTTAGCCGCCGAAGCTGCGGGAGTGAAGCAGGTGCGGGAGATTCGGAGTCGACGGTTTATGTTGCCTCATGTTTCGGGCACTTTCCACGGGCGAGACATTTTTGCGCCTGTTGCAGCACACTTAACCAACGGGGCGCCAATTGAGGAGTTTGGTCCACCGACTTCGGATTTTGTTAAACCAAGCTTCGCTCAAGTTTCCAAAAATGTAGACACCATCTTAGGTGAGGTGCTGCATGTGGATGACTTTGGGAACATAATCACAAATATGCACGCCAAAGACGTAGAGGCTTTCAGCGGAGACATCATACAAATTGAATTGACAAAGTCCCCACTATCGCAGGTAACCAAGTTTTCCAGAGCATACGCCGACGCCAAGTCACAGGAACCGTTAGCGTTAATCGGAAGTCACGGTTATCTGGAAATAGCGGTTAATCAAGGCAGCGCGGCAGCAACGTATTCAGCGAAGGCAGGTGACCAAGTCAAGCTATCAAAAGCCTAAACCCAGCCCAGAAGGGCGCATAAACCATAAATAAACAGCGCCCTGTTAGAAACGGGAGGTCACAGTTGTGCCGGCTGATTTAAGATTATCCTACAAGAAGCTTTTGGAAAGAAACAAGGAACTCACCGTTTTAGGGACACCTGCAGCCATTGTCCAGTGGGACATGGAAACCATGATGCCGCCCAAAGCCGTGGAACTACGCAGCGAACAACTCGCACTGCTAAACCAAGTCCACCACAAAATGAGCACTGCCCCCGCGGTAGGGAAACTTTTGGATGCCATCCTCAAACACCCACAATACGAAAACCTTAGCCCCGTTGAGAAACGTAACGTGCACCTTACCAAGAAAAACTATGAAGAGCAAACAAAGCTGCCTGCCAAACTGGTTAAGGCCATGGCTAAACAGCAGGTATTAACGGTGAACACTTGGAAGAAAGCCAAAGCACAGAAAAACTACGCCATGTTCAAACCTGAACTGGACAAGCTTCTGTTGCTGAATAAGCAGGCAGCCGACATTTTGATGAGAGTTAAAGAAACCAAAACCCCCTACGATGCCCTCATTGACATTTACGAGCCGAAGATGACCACACAAGCCATAAACGCCGTTTTTGGGAAACTTCAGGCAGGGCTTGAAGGGTTTCTGGAGAAAATCCAAAACGCAAAGCCCCAGCCCGATGCCTGCGTGTTTGGCAAGAAGGTTTCTGTGGAGAAGCAACGAAAAATTGCGGATGCTCTTATGCAGTCGTTAGGGTATGTGATACCGCCGTCTCCTGATGCTGCGGGAAGGTTGGATGAGACTGAGCATCCTTTTACGACGGGTTACTACGATGACGTGCGTATAACCACACATTACCATACGGATAATTTTGCGAGTGCCGTTTTTTCGGTTCTACACGAAACTGGACACGCATTGTACGAGCAGGGACTGCCGCAGGATTGGAAGTTTCAGCCCGTCGACTCCCCGTGCAGTATGGGTTTTCATGAGTCGCAGTCGCGCCTTTACGAAAACATAGTTGGACGCAGTAGAGAGTTCTGGACTGCTGTGCTTCCGAAGATAAAGGCTGTCGCTGCGCCGAGCCTTTCAAGCTTGGAGCTGGACTGTTTTGTTCGCGCGGTGAATGCAGTAAAGCCGTCGAAGATACGCATAGAATCCGACGAAGTCACCTACAACCTGCACATCATCATCAGGTTCCAGATAGAAATGGAATTGTTCGCGGGAAAAGTTGGCGTGGATGAGTTACCTGCGGTTTGGAACGAGAAGTACAAGCAGCTTTTAGGCGTCACCGTGGAGAACGATTCTGAAGGGGTTATGCAGGATACGCATTGGGCAAGCGGCTTGTACGGGTACTTCCCAACCTACGCGTTAGGCAACTTGTACTCAGGACAAATAGCCAGCTGCATCCAAAAAGAAAAACCACAGTGGCGAAATGAAGTTGCACAAGGCAACCTTAGCAGCGTAAGGAAATGGCTTTCAAACAACATCTACAACCGTGGAAACCTTTACGACCCCGAAGAATTAATCAAAAAAGCCACAAAAACGAGACTCAAGGTTGAGCCGTTCTTGGTGTACCTGCAGGAAAAGTACAGTCAGCTTTACGGACTTTGAGGTTCCGCTGAAGGCGCCTCTTTCACTTTTCGATTTATCACGCTGTTGTAAATATAAAGGCCAATTAAGGCTAAAAAACCGCCGACGAAGAGGAAAACGCCGAACCACCCTATGAAGCTGTTGTAGACGTTGGCGCCGACTAAGAAAAAGACGATGCCTAACAGGATTAACACGACGCATGCCCAATCTTCGCGTGACAAGCCATTGAACGCTCCTACGGTACAACCTGACTATCACCCGCTGAATATATAGAGTTACCGACTAGAAAAACAAACCCGCCCACAGCAAAACGGAAAGCACGAAAAGGATGGGCACCCGACAAAACCCAACAGGGTTCAACAATGCCGAGCTTGTTTTTCCGACAGTCTTAAATACCAGACAACAGAATCCTGAACGCGGAGAAACCAACATATGTCGGGTATTGACGCTAAAAGACCTGAAACAAGAGAAGAACTCATAAAAATGCTGACAGAAGCCGCCAAAATAGAAGCAACTTCTAAAGGAAAACCGACAAAACCGACAATTATTGGAACAGCAAAAACTTTGAACGTTCATAGAGATACCGTCTACAGTTGGATGAAAGAGTTTAATGTTGATTTCAAGGAGATTATAAACCAAATGCCAAAAATCACCTCAGATGATTCAAACAAACAAGAAAACACGTATCTAATCGGAGAATCCCTTGTAGGAGAAGGAAATGAGGTTGCCCACATTGACCTTTTGATAGGGGACAAAAACGGACCCGTCGGCAACGCCTTTGCACAAGGCATGACCATGCTCTCAGCTGGACACACCCCCTTACTCGCGGTTATACGCCCTAACTTGCCGCCTAAACCCCACACACTCATAGTACCCAAAGTAACCGTTAAAAACATGGGAGACACCGCCAAAATTTTCGGTCCCGCTCAAGCCGCAGTAGCCAAAGCCGTCGCAGATGCCGTAGAGGAAGGCATAATCCCAGAAGACAAAGCCGACGACTGGCTCATAATATGTAGCGTATTTATCCACCCGCAGGCAGCTGACTTCCGCAAAATATACCAATTCAACTACGGCGCAACAAAAATGGCTATCCAACGTGCCCTCAAGAAGTACCCAACTGTCGAGAAAATCAACTATGACAAAGACCGCGCAAAACACCCGATCATGGGCTTCAAAGTTCCACGTCTATGGAGACCGCCCTACCTGCAGATTTCACTTGATGCACCCTCACTGGAAGGCGCCAAGAAGGTTCTCGCGCAGATTCCAGGCAGTGACAGAATTATAATCGAAGTTGGCACACCCCTGATTAAACGGTACGGAACCCGAGTGATAAACGATCTTCGGCAAGTCGCTAAAGACTTTTTCATGGTCGCCGACCTGAAAACTTTGGACGTGGGAAAAGTCGAAGCAGACATCGCCTACGAAGACACTGCAGACTCGGTGGTGGCCGCTGGATTAGCCCCGCCCGAAACGCTGGATTCAGTGGTGCATGAAGCAAAGCGTCTGGGCATCTACGCGTTCATTGACATGCTAAACGTTGAAGACGTGCTTGGCAAACTCAAGTCACTCAAAAACCTCCCAGACGTTGTTATCCTGCACCGAGGCATAGACCAAGAAACAGGCAGAAGCAGCGGACTTGAACGCATCCCCATGATTCGCGAAGCGTTCCCAGACAAGAAATTCCTCATAGCCGTTGCAGGCGGCATCGTACCAGAAACAGCCAAAGAAGCCTTAGACAAAGGTGCAGATATCCTCATCGTCGGCAGATACATAACGCAGTCCAAAGACATCGAACGCTCAGTCAGAGACTTCCTTGAACTGACACCGAGCATGCGCGAAGACGTAGACCTATACCGAGTCCACGTAGAATAAAACAAACAACGTCTCTTCCTTTCTTTTCTTCTTTCTTTTTTGATGTTTTATAGGAAAACTTTGAGCACTACAAACGCCACCAGATAAATTACGCTCGCCACCAGAAACATTGGAAGAAACGCCAAGTTTTCAGCTAAGTAAGGTCCTATAAATGCGCCGCCTGCGGCTCCTAAACCGACAAACACGTCAATGAGTCCAGTTTTTCCTGCGGGTATGATTTCCATGGAGATTGAAAGCATGAGAATGGAGTAGAGAGCAAAAGCGAAGCCCAGCAGCACGAGTATGGCGCCAGCTAAAAGGGTGGGGGAAAAAGCTAATTGCACAGCAGCAACAAGCAAAAAGATAAACAAGCCGCGGAAAAGAACCATACGCCTCATCTGCTTGCGCGCATCCATGTACAAAGCCCGTTTACGCACAAAGAAGTAGCCAATGATAGCTCCTGACGAGTTCAGCATGTACACTAGAAAGATCATGCTTTCGGGCAAGGCTAGGTCTTGGGCGAAGAATATTGGTAGAGGCGTAAAGAATATGCTTGATGCCAAAGAGAACAACACCACGCCTACGCCGAACACTATGAATCGGTCTCCTCGAAGGCGCTCTCTCACTGGACGGCCATCCATGAGGTCACACGCGGCATTAATACCGCGAAACGTGAAGTCAAGCTTCTTTTCCATGCCCACTAAGCGGCGTTCAAAAATCATCCACGGATCCGCTATAAGGAAAATGGATAGAACAAACGCAGCCAAGTTGAGACCACTACACAGGTACAGGATGTAGGAAGCATTGAAACTTAGGGTTGCAGTGAAAAGCCCTGTGAGTAGGCCGAGCAAAAGTCCGATTTCGGTTAGTCCCTCGTATAGGGCATAGGATTTTTCCCACTCGTCACGGGGGTAATGTTCAGCGATTAACACGTTTTTGGGCGGTTCGTGGGCTGCATGAAGCACGGACATGAGCACGTAAAGGATGGTAAAGGTGAAGACACTTGTGGCTAGCGAGAAAAGATACAGAAAAACGGCTATGGAAAGGAAGGAAAGCAAGATGTAAACTTTGTAGCGTCTTGTTCTGTCACAGATGTAACCCCAGAAAAACGAGGCAGGTATCGTACAAAGCAGAGCCAAAGCCGTCATTATTCCAATGTCAACCAGTGAACCACCGATTGCGGGCGACACGACATATAGGGGTATGAATACCGTAAGAAGGCCGAACGCCATTTCGTGAAAGAAGAACCCCAATCGCCACATAGTACCCAGAGCAACCGCCAAAGAAACATTAAAACATTTACGTCACACCAACAGAAACTGGGACTTCAAGATTGCGAGAAGAAAACCGTAAATTGTCACAAATCCACACTGAAAAGTCATCTTTACATCTTCTCAACACCTCTTTTTGACTGAAAAATTGGCTTTGGATGCTTTTCTTCTTTGAAAGCACCTAAAAAGACGATCAAGAACGCCAAGTTTTGCGTGAAATGAGTTAGAAGCAGGGTTTTGTTGCGCTCTTACATTATACATAAGGCAGAAGCTGTCGTGAAATTGTCTATGCTTTGTTGGGTTAAAGGTTAAAAGAGGTTTGCTGGGAGCCTGGATTGAAATAGGAGAGAATCGAAACGGACCGTTAAGAGTGTTACCAGACCTCTCTCAGCCTTCATTTAACGCTAAAAAGAAAAAGGGATTTTTGTTGTTGTGGTCATTTTCGTTTGCGTAGGATAAGAGCTGCTGCGGCTGCTATTATAACAACGACTGCTATGGCGATGCCTACGTATGTGGTTGTTGAGAATGCACTGGTTGGTGGCGGGACAGCTAAAGTTGGTGATGGCTGGGTTATGTCAGCTGAAGCGGACTGCGAAACAATAAAGTAGGTTCCTGCTTGGCTGCTGAAGTAGGAGTTGGAGCCTTCGAAGGTGGCTGTTACTTTGTAGGTTCCTGAAACTGGTGGAATCCAATCAATTGCGTAGTTGCCAAGTTCATCGCTGATTGTCGTTCCTATATCGTGGAAGTTACCGTTTGGATCAATAGCCGTCAAATGCACCATAACACCTGATATGTCAGTCGGTTTGGGTTTTTGCATGTGTAGGTACTCCATCCACTCTGTCATGCATCCATCTGCAATTGCGGGGGTATCTTTGGCGGCAGGTGATTGATCAGTGACTGTGCCCTGTATAAGAATTTCTGTTCCAGCCGGTACAGCCGTTTGAGGTGCAGAGACAGTGGTGGCGGTCTTGCCCTTACCGAATGAGTATATCTGACCGTCGGCTACGTTGAGCCCAAGAAGATAACCGTCTGCAACAGCGGGTCCTGCACACAGCTTGTCTCCTATACCTGGACCATTGAACCAGCCTCGGATAGTCCAAATGCCTTCACCAGTTTCTGCGTCAATGCAATGTAGTTTTTCGCCTCTCCAGAGCGGTGTATTTGGAGAGTGCTCACTGGTGCCTACGTAGATTTTTCCGTCAGCAACGGTCAAGCCACCTGAGAAGGGCCAAGTACCGTAGGGAGTCTCAAAACCGCTACTTCCAGTAGTGTAGTCCCACAGGTGGTCTCCAGTTTTTACATCATAGCAGTGAACCATTCCATCAAAGGTCGCAGCATAAAGTTTGTCGTAGGCAATTAATGCAGGAGAACCCAGACCCCAAGCATACATGCCCCAAGCGTCTGTGTATGGTTCAGTTGGGCCCCATAATTGCTCGCCCGTATATGCATCGTACCCCCACCATTGCATCGTTCCCATAGTGAACAGGACGTAAACTCCACTTCCCATGGCTCCGATTCCTGATGCAAAGGCACCTCCAAGATTTGTTGTCGTGAAGCCCGCTGGAAGATTAGTTCTGTTTTGAATCCACAGTCTTTCCCCAGTTTTTGCACTGTATCCCATGTGCGTATATGTGTTTAATGTTGAAGATGTAGTCACACTGGCGATTATCACCTCTCCGTCGCAGTAAGCCATTTGTTGTCCAGGGATTGCAGGCACAGTTACGTTCCATTGTATTCCTTTTTGCCAGTCAAGACTGCCGCCCGTTGGAGGTCTCCAAGACCATGGGTCACTTTGTGATAATTCGAATACTCTTGACGAGTTCCACAAAGCAACCCAATCGGCACCCAAAGAATAAATCAGCATGTCTCCATTTGGGGAGTAAATAACGTTTGATAAGGACCCTGCAGCGTTCACAATGTCTAGTATCGGTCCTCCAGTAAAGGCGTCATACATTTTCCATGTGGTACCCGAAGTGCCCCACAGATATGCGTGCCCGCCATGTTGATTGGGGGATTCAAAATTGTAGATTTGCCCCATTACGATAGTAGTGTTTTCTTTGAACCAAAGTTCGTCTCCAGTACGTATATCCACGCAAGCTAAACCTAATTTCGCTGAGGATCCTAGTGGCTGATTGTAATAGAGTTTTCCGTTCATAATTACGGGCGGGTCCCATTTGTTTTCATATGACATTCCTGTGTAGTATCCTTTGCTGTCGAATTCTCCCCCGATTAAGCCTCCAGACATTATTGCTTTTTTCCATACAACGTGAGCTGTGTCGGGAGCCTCAGTGTAAGGATTGAACCGTCCACTTGCGTTGTATGAGCCCTGTAGCCAATTACCAGAGATTGAAGACCAGTCTCTGTTTTCCGAGTCTATTGGGCGTTCCCAGTAAGTGTGTTCGTCAGGAAGTGGTCAATCAGGGTAGGAAAGAATTGGATCCGCTTGCACGGTGATTTCAACATCTGGACTGCTACTGGGTTGGTAATAGTAATCGACAGAGCGACCACTGATGGCTTCTGTGCCAGTTACTTGTTGACCAGGGAAGCTAAACTTGAAATGATAACTGCCTATCTGGTCAGGCACATAGAAGGTGTAGGCAGACCCCACGGGGTCGGATGTAAAGGGTCCGAGCGTTTCCTTGGATCCGTCGGGCTTTGTGACGGCAACTTCAAAGCCTTCCCACTTTTCGCCTTCAGCTCCTGCAGCGGTTGGCGGGGCAGCGCTGAGCCACATAATAACAGTCAAGGTTTGATCGACACCTATGGGAGTTGGTTTGACGGAAAGAAAAGCATAGCTAGGGATGTCAACGGCGTTTGTCAGCGGCACAGTAACGAGCATAGTGGTGGATAGCAATAAAAAGAGCAGAATTGATTTAGAATTTTTGTTTATTTTAATTTTTAATCTCTCCTTTGCGTTTTTCATCTACACTCTGCTTTTCTTAATTTAACGCTTTGTAACAAGAGGTATTTGTTACAAACACTTCCCAAAAATTGAAGGAAGGGCATAGTCGTCTCTGTGACATTTCAGCCCAAGTATGCAAAATTAGCATATTTTTGTAAACTGTCGGCAACGTAGCCACTTAGTTTAAAATAGCAATAAAGACATAGGGCTGTGAAGATCAACAATGCAACAGAAAAAAACTTTGATAACAAGCGTTGATCACATCCAGACACTAATGGATTTTGGCCTCAGCTATTTGCAGGCAAATGTGTATCTTAATCTCGTTAAACTGGGAATAGCCAACGTTCAAATGATTGCGAAGGCTTCAAACGTAGCACGCCAAGATGTCTATCGAGTAATGCCTATTCTTCTAGAAAGGGGGCTTGGAGAGAAAATCATATCCAAACCCACGATGTACGTGGCTACGCCACTAAAAGATGGTCTTTCAATTCTACTTCGCAGAAAAAAAGATGAGTATGCTAACTTACAAAAGAAAAAAACTCATTTAATTGACCAGTTTTGCTCTGATACAGGAAAAATAATGTTAGAAGAAGAAAAGACACGGTTTAAAATTATTGCTGAAACTACGCTTCTTCTAAATATGCATAGAAAATTAATTCAGAATGTTGAAAATAGTCTAGACGTTATTTTGTTGTTAGTTACAAAACCAGCAAATCTAGTCGAAGAATGGACATACCTCAATGAGATATGTGAGACAAGAAAAGACGTTAAAATTAGATTGATTGCCAACGAATTTGCTAAAAAGCCACATTCTATAACAAATATCGCTTCACTAAAAATGAAACGCTCATCCACCCCAATACTCTTCGGAATGCACATATTTGACACTAAAGAAGTCACTTTTTCAATTTCACAGGACTGCGGAATCCCCTGTTTGTGGTCAAACAACCCCAATGTTGTAATGCTCGCTCAGAACTATTTTGGGGTATTATGGAACAGCTCCTTAAAAGCCTAATTCACAAGAACCTGAACCCACATAACAATTCTATTCTACGGGTACGTTCAAATGTTGCTTTCAGTAAACCCGATTTAATCAAAGAAAACGTTTCCACAAAACGTTGGTACACTCCATATTTTGATAGGGAAATGCGCAACTGCGCCAATTCAATTGGAACATGAAAAAACGGTTTATCCGTCTTTAAGAAAGATTCGTTCGTTTTCGTGAGGGTTTGCTGGGGCTCTGGAACGGAAATCTTAAGGAGAGAGAAAATGAACGATCCAACGAGCAAGTTGGAAATCATTTTCCAGAGCCCATTCAGCCCGCGATTTTTCTGCCAACTAAAAAAAAGAAAAGGGAGTTATTTGCGTCTCCTGAGGACAAGTGTTGCTGCAACCACGAGGATTATTACGACTGCTATGGTTATGGCAAGGTATGTGGTCATCGGAGTTTCTACGGGTGGGGCGTCGACTGGTGGAGGCGTTTGAGTAGTTTGCGGTGCTGGGTTTACGTTTGCGGATGCTGAGGAGCTGACGGCTAAAGCGGTTTCTGCTGAGGAAGCATAGTACGAGTTGGAGCCTGCGAATCCAGCTTTGATTGTGTATTTTCCTTCAGCGGTTGGAGTCCATGTTACGCTGTAGAGGCCGCTCATGTCGCTTGTCACTGTGCCGACTTCATATGTTTGACCGTTCTGGTCAACAGCTGTCAAGTGCACTGGTACACCTTGGGCGTTTTGTGGTTTGGCTTGCTGCGAATAGAGGTAGTTCATCCATTCGTCCATGTTGGCGTCGGAAATGGCGGGTGTTCCTGGATTGCCTGGAGACTGGTCAGTGACCGTTCCTTGGATTAGCACGGTTGTTCCTGCAGATACTGCGATGTTAGGTGCGGTAACTGTGGTTTTGGTTTGTCCTTTGCCAAAGCAGTAGATTTGGTTGTCGTATGAATTAAGGTCAACAAGGTAGCCGTCTGCGACCATGATGCCGTTTGCCCAGTTTTGGACACGCCAAAGTTCAGTGCCAGAGTTTGCATCAACACAGATTATGGATGAGCCACGCCACGCGGGTTTAGAGGGGGAATGCTCGCTGCTGTAGAGGTAGACTTTGCCGTCAGCGATTGCGCCAAGGCTGAGGGGGTAGTTGCCGTAGTAGACATCAAATCCGCCGCTTCCGCTTGAGTATGACCACAAAAGGTTGCCGTTGTGAATGTTGTATGCATAGAGAATTCCGGAGTAGCCACATGAGTAGAGTACATCGCCTGCGATGTTGCCGCCCATGCCGTAGACGTCCCATGGTCCCTGCGAATCGGTTGGGCCCCAGAGTTCTTGGCCGTTGGTTACACTGTAACCGTACCATTGCATGGTTTCCTTTGCGCGCATGACGTAGACGCCGCTGCCTGCTGTGCCGTAGGTGATGGTTACGTTTCCAGATGGAGCGTTTCTGGTGGTTGACCAGATTACCTTGCCTACATCTGAACCAGTGAGGCCGATTCCACATTGCGTGTATGTTAAGGGGGTTCCTCCGATTCCTACGCCTGCTGCTCCTGTCGCTAAACCTGTAGTCAGAAGCAGAATACCAGAATCAGTTCCCAGCACATACGCATCACTAGGAACACCGTTCAAGGTAACATTCCAATCATACCCATTAACCGCATCGTAGGTTGCACCGAATTCAGGTCTGAAGTTCCAGTAGTAGTTGCTGCCTGCGGCAATTGAGTGGTACATTAAAGCGGTGGTTAAATTCCAGCATGCAAGCCATGCGTTTTTGGGTCCAAGTTGGTAGATGAGGATGCTGCCGTCACTGGCAGTGACCCGCGTGCCTGAAGGAACATTGGTTATGGTGCAAAGGTCGTTGCCGTTGAATGGGTCAAACATGTGCCATGTAGTGCGCGATGTGCTCCATAGATAAGAGACTGTTCCGTGTTCGTTTGGTGTTTCTATGTCGTAGGTTTGGCCAAAGGTTATTGTGTCGTTTTTCCAGTATAGAACTTCGCCTGTGGCTAAGTCAACGCAGTAGAATCCGGATGGGTATTTGTCGATGGAGTATCGTGCGGTGGGGTATTCGTTATAGTATAGTCGGCCTTGGATGATTACAGGCGAGGGGAACTTGCTTTCGTATGATAAACCGTCGTAGTAGGTGATGTCGCCAAATTGGCTTCCAGTGAGTCCACCGAAGGTTAGGGGTTTAACCCAGAGAATGTGCCCGCTGTCGGGTGCCAGTCCGTATGGTTGGTACTTTCCGGAGATTGCGCTGCCGCCTAGCCAGTCACTTGCTATAGAGGCCCATTCTCTGTTTTGACCGTTGATTGGGCGTGACCAGAACTCGTTGGTTGGCACAGGGGAAGATTCCCATGAAGGTGCGGCGTCTTGTGTGACTGACAACGTGATGACGGGGCTGGTGCTAGCTAAAAAGTTGTCGCCGAGGTAGTCAGTGTATTGTGAGCCTGCGGGGTAACCTGCAGGGTTTGGGTTGGCGCCTGTGAGTGTTTGCCCAGGGAAGTTAGCTTGGAAGCTGTATACGCCTACTTGGTCAGGTGTGAAAGTCGTGTATGCGGAGCCTACAGGGTCTGATGTAAATGGTCCTAGGGTTGTGGTTGTTCCGTCGGGTTTAGTGACTGACACGGTGAGGTCTTGCCATCTGTCTCCGTATTGTCCGTTAGCTGTTGGTGGGCATATATTGAGCCATATTATAATGAAGGCTTGTTGACCTACGCCTATGGGGCTGGGGGAAACGCTCAGGTACGTCCACGTGGGGATATCCCATGAGGGGTCATGTGCTACTGCGCTAGGTATAACGCTGATTGTGGTGCCGATAGCGAAAATCAGAATCAATATGCATGTCGCCGACATATTGCTCTTAGAATTTTTCACTAACAAATTTCTCAATTGTTTTCTCTCCATTTTTTGATCATACCTCTTGGGTAAATCGAAACACGATAGTTCCATATGCCTAATAAGCTGCACTCACCTATCGTAAGTACGAAAAATATCACCCAAAATTATTTGAAAATACAAACAACACTCCAAGGCAATCACAAACAGAAAGCAAAACAAAAACAATCGTTCTTACTTAGGGTTTACTGGGGCTCTGGAAACCATAAACTTCGGAGAGAAGAAACGAAAACCAACGAGCAAAGTTGGAAATCACGTCTCCAAAGCCCACTCAGCCCCTACTTTTCATGGATTGCCAGTTTGTGGAAAAAAGGAAGAAAGGGATATGGTTAGTTTCGTCGTCTGAGGGCTATGGCTACAACCACTATGACCGCTATAGCGATGACAGTTGCAGATATAACGATGTATGTTGTGGTTGGCACTCCACTTGCATGTGGAACATCTGCTGGGCTTGGCAATGGAGTTGTCTCAGTAAGGGTAGACTGCGGAGTTGCGGAAGAGGTAGTAGCTGGTTGCAGGTTTGTTGATTGCGGTGCCACTGATGGCTGGACAGCTTGGGTTTCTTCTACGCCGAAAGTTGATTCTGCATGTGATCCGCCGTAAGCTGCTGACCCATCAAATGTTGCTGTAACTACGTATTCTCCTGGAACTGGTGGTTGCCACATCTTCTTGAATACACCATTGATGTCGCTTGTGACTGTGCCGATGTCTTGGAAGTTACCATTCGGGTCAATAGCCGTCAAATGCACCGAAACACCTTGCGCGTCGGCTGGAAATACCTGCTGTCCATATAGGTATTCCATCCATGCCTGCTGGTCAGCGTCGGAAATTGCTGGGGTACCTTCAGCGCCTGGAGACTGGTCAGTAACTGTTCCTTCTATCATAACGTTATGTCCTATCTCGATGACTTTGTTTGATACGGTAACGGTTGTGGCACTGGGTCCTTTGCCGTAACAATAGATTTTGTTGTCGTATATGTTGAGGCTGACTAGACGACCATCGCCTATAGCAACGCCTGAACCTGCTGCCATGGCTGCGCTCCAGTGAAGCACTTTCCAGATTTCTGTTCCGTCTGTTGCGTTAACGCACCGCAAGTATGAACCTCGAAATAGAGGTTGAGTAGGTGAGTGCTCGCTAGTAGTAAGGTAGAGTTTGCCGTCTGCAATTGCAGCTATGCCAACGGGGTAGTTGCCGTAAGGGGATTCGAAGCCAACTTGCTCTGCCGTATACTGCCAAACAACGTCTCCAGTGGTAATGTTGTAGGCTGTCACTTGACCGCCGTAGCCGTAGCTGAAGAACTTGCCGTCATAGATTCCGCAGCAATCAGCTGTGCTTAATCCGTAGTATTGCATCTGTGATTCAGGTTCACTTTCCCATATCTGTTCGCCTGTTGTGAGATTAAAACCCCAGTATTGCCTTGTCAAGTCTTGCCTATAGATGAAAACGTCGTCTTCTGGACTTATAGATTCATACTTCATTGCGCGATAGGTGTTTACATCTTGCCCAGATATGCCAGCGGCGTTTGGCGGGGTAAATGTGTAGTTCCACAAAAGTTTGCCTTCTTCGCCAGATTTCAGACTCAAAGCCCACATGTTGCCTAAAATCAATCCTCTATCATCGTTTTGCCCTGAGGTTCCACCGATAACGAATTGGTCTTCACGAACTACTAGAATGCTGCCTTGCACTGCAGGTATAGACACGTTCAAAGAGTAGCCGTTATTTCCGTCATAAGTCTCATTTAAGCCGGGTCGCCACATCCAGTAGTAGTTGCTTGTCCAACTTTCTTTCCACCAAATTGCTTGAGTAGTATTCCAGCACTGCAAATAATACCGTGGATTTGTCGCGCTTCCGTAATTCTGCAGGTTGTATCTCAGTATGCTTCCATCTTTTCCGTAAACTTGCCCGGCTGATGAACCTCCGAATCGACCTCCGCTTGCAAATGAGGGCACATTGTTTACGCTACACATGTAGTTTCCAGTGAATGCATCGTACATACGCCATGTATTTGGGGTATTTGGATCGGAAGTGCTCCACAGATAAGCCATGCCTCCGTGCTGGTTAGGCGAATCATAGTTAAGTATTTGACCGAATGCCAGTGATTCCCCAGGTATGCTGCCTGAGGAAGATTGACTGACTCCTGAAACAGGACCAGTCGTGTTATAGAAGTACTCTGTTTCGCCTGTGTTGAGGTCAACGCAGTACCAGCCTTCTTTCGGTAGAGATTGAACGTTGTAGTAGAGTTTGCCGTTGAGAATTATTGGCGGCGTTAAACTGAGCCCTTCATAATGAGAGCCTTGATAGCCAATGTCACCATAACGGGAGTCCATGATACCTCCAGCCCAGTACTGTTTTGTCCAGAGTATGTGTGGGCTTTCTGGTCCTGGTCCGTAGGCAAAGTTAGTGTTTGAGTATATTATCTGAGCTGCACCGGCTAGCCAGTTTCCTGTTAGCACATACCATCCTCTGTTGGCGCTGTTGATTGGGCGTTCCCAGTAGCCTGTTGGAACGGAGGGTTCAGTCCAACCCACTATTGGGTCTGTTTGAACCTTTAGGATTACTGGATCGCTTGTGCTGGCGGCATAGGTATCGTTGACGTAATCTGGTTTGCTAAGAGGCACGTCGCTGTAGGGAGGTAGTGGAAGCCCAGTTATTGTTTGACCCGGAAATCGAGCAACAATGGTGTAGTCACCAACCTGATCAGGTGTGTATAGTGCATAGCCATTTCCAACTGGATCTGAAGTGAAGGGCCCCAGAGTCTCTAAGCTACCGTCTGGCTTTGTGATATCCACGTAGAATGTCCATCGGTCTCCATAAGCTCCCGACGCAGTTGGCGGTGGGTCCTGAAGCCAAAAGACAATGATTTCTTGTTGATTAACGCCTATTGGATTGTTTGAGAGCGAAACGAAACACCACGAAGGGTTGGTCCACGCGGGTGTATGTGCAGAAGCGGGCACAGCAACGATTGCAACAGCCATTGTCAACAACAGAAACAACGCCAAAAGGGAAATTTTCATTTTTGAAAATTTATTATTCGTTCTCGTCTCCATTTATACAAATTACCTCCATTTTGTAATTCATGGACACCAAGATTCCATAGTTTCTAATAAGTGGCGCTCACTTATCGTGAGTACAAAAAATGGTCAACCAAATCTTTGATAACACAAACACAAATCCAAGAAATTTCATAAATAGAAAGCAAAACAAAGATAAACGTTCTTGAGGATTTGCTGGGGCTCTGGACGGAAATCTTAGGAGAGAAAGAAATGAAAACCAACAGCAAAGTTGGAGCTCACTTCTCCAGAGCCCACGTAGCCCCTAATTCTCTATGCCTCAACAATTTTGCCTAACAAAAAAAGAAAAAAAGAAATTTTTGGGTTCTTGATTATCTGTGTCTTCTCAGCGCCAGTACCACTGCAGCTGCAACGATCACTATAACCGCTAAGACTACGGCTATGTAGGTGGTTGTTGATGTTGCACTAGTAGAAGGCTGAGGAGCCTCACTGGGCAAAGGCGAAACAGACTGAACAGGAATACTCGCAGATACAGATGGAACGGCAGTTTCTGTGGGTGCCTGCGTTACTACTGGCGTTGCTGCGGAACCTGCGGCTGCTTCTGAGACTACAAATGAGGTGCCTGCTTCGGAGCTGTAATATGATTCTGAACCTTCGAAAGTAGCGGTGACAGTGTAGAGTCCTGGAACAGGCGGCGTCCAGTCAATAGCATAGTTACCGAGAATGTTGCTTGTTGCTATGCCTATGTCTTGGAAGTTACCGTTCGGGTCAATAGCCGTTAGGTGCACTTTAACTCCTTGTGCGTTTGCAGGTTTGGATTGTTGCATGTAGACGTACTGCATCCACGCGGTCATGTCTTCGTCAGACATCGCTGGGACACCGTCGGGGAAGCGTGCGGCTTGCTCTGTCTGTGTCGTTCCTGCTGCCATGTCCATTACCGTCCCCTGAATTAGTACGCTGCTTCCCAACGGAACGTGGCTGTCTGAGGTAACTGTAGTTACCGTTGGTCCCTTTCCGTAGCAGTAAATTTGGTTATCGTACATGTTCAAACCCACTAGGTAGCCGTCTGCAACGTAAACACTCCCGTGAGGGTTGATTTTCCAGATTTCTTGACCAGTTGTGGCGTCGATGCATCTTAAGTATGAGCCTCTCCAGAACGGTTGCGTAGGCGAGTGCTCTGAGGAGTAGAAGTATAGCTTTCCTTCAGCGATGCAGGCCAGCGACAACGGGTAGTTCCCGTATGGAGATTCAAAACCTTCTTGCGCAGGAGTGAACCTCCATTTGATGACCCCCGTCTTTATGTCGTAACAAATTAGTTCACCTTCAGTCTGTCCTGAACCGTAAGAGTAGAGGTTGCCTTGGTAGATGGTGCAGCGCATGCCGTAGAAGTTCATCTGAATTTCGGGATCACTTGGACCCCACAGCAGCTGCCCTGTCTCGAGGCTGTAGCACCACCACTCCCTTGTCTGGCTGCATGAGAACAGGAATACGCCGTCTTCAGGGTCTACCGTGCCCATGCTTATTGTCTTGTTGCCTGCGGATGACGGCGGAGTGAAGGTTACGTCCCAAAGTTGCGAGCCCATGTCCCCTTTGTTTGAGTCCAAGTTCAGAGCCCACAGGTGTCCTTGGGTTACGCCGTCTTCGTTGTTAGATCCTGCTGTTCCGCCGATGACGAATTGGTCTTCTCGAACCGCGCGTATGCTACCCTGCACGTTAGGTATCGAAACATTCAGGGAGAAACCGTATTGGCCGCCAAACGTGTAGTTCAGGTAGGGTCTCCACATCCAGTATTGGTTCGTTTGGTATTGTTCCCTGTACCAAATAGCTTGGCTTGTGTTCCAAACAGTCAAGCGCTTGTCTGTTGAGCCAACGATGTTATAGTAGAGTATGCTGCCGTCTTTGCCGTAAACCTGTGTGCCCGAAGCTGAAACGTTAGCTATGCTGCAGATGTAATTGCCGGTGGCCGCGTCGAACATCATCCACGACGGGTCGTAGATGGGTGTTGTGCCGACTCCAGGAACGTTATTGTAGCCGATTACTTTGGAGGTTGTTGACCACAGGTAGGGGAAGCCGCCGTGCTGGTTTGGTGACTCGTAATTGTATATTTGCCCAAACGATAACGACTCACCTACTATACTGCCTTCGGGGTCAAACTGTGCGCCAGATAGCTCCTGGGTCCCAGTCGGGGTTCCGGCGCCGGTGGTGTTGTGGAAGTAAAGGGTCTGTCCAGTGTAAAGGTCAACTGCGTACCAGCCAATTCTTGGGTGAGATCCAACGTTATAATACAGAACACCGTTCAGAATAATTGGCGGAGCAAAGCTTAGACCGGAATAGTGCGATGTCTGATAACCGATTGCACCGAAACGACCGTCCATGAGGCCGCCAGCCCAGAACTCCCGTGACCACATTATGTGGGCACTTTCAGGTCCCGTGCTATAGGCATTAATATTCGTTGTTGGTCCTTCGACCATTGCAGTACCAGAAAGCCAGTTGCCTGCGATCTGCCACCAGTTTCTGTTCATGGCGTTTATGGGTCTTGTCCAGTATTCTGTCGGCAAAGGAGTCTCCGTCCACGACTCAATTGGGTCCGATTGAACGACAAGCGTTAGGGGATTGCTTTGGCTAGCGAGGTAGGTGTCATTTACCGAGTCGGCGCCACGATAGAGCCCCATCGTTCCCGGCGGGTATGGTAATCCGGTGATGACATGTTCATCCATTTTCACGACAATAGTGTATTCTCCGACTTGTGTGGGTGTGTATAACAGGTAACCGGTTCCGATAGGATCAGATGTAAACGGTCCCTGAATCTCTTTGGTTCCGTCTGGTTGTGTTATTTCAAGGTTGAAGGTCCATCTGTCGCCGTAGGCTCCGACTGCCGTGGGCGGATATTTGTCGCACCAGTATACTATAACGACTTGCTGATTAACGCCAATGGGGTTGTTTGTGACCGAAACGTACGTCCAAGTTGGCACCGTCCACCCAGGACTGTGCGCAGATGTAAGAGGCACTGCAAACATCGAAACAGCGAAGACAAGCAGCAGAAGCAAAGCGGGCAAAGAAGACCTGGATCTCCTGCCTTGAAACATATCTAATACTGAGTTTTCATTCTTTTTTTTCATATATTTCCTCAATCCTACGTTGTAGGTTTGCTGGGACTTTGGAGTTTCAAGTCTAGGAGAGAAGAAACAAAAACCAACGAGCAAGTTGGAAATTCATTCTCCAAAGCCCACTCAGCCCCTCATCAGAAGCAACGCAACAATAGAATACATCTTCTTTTTTCGCAGATCTTTAGCAAAGTTCATTGTATCTCTCCCCTAAATTTGTAAACACAAGTTTGTACAGTCAATTTTAATAAGCCTCACTCACTTATCGTGAGTACAAAAAAATGCTATCTTTTAGACTACTAAACTGACGGTTACACACGTTTCAGAATTTTAATTTTTTTGTAACTTAAAAAAAATCGCAAGTAAGTGTACCATGAAATCTATTTTATTTTCCGCAATATCAGGTTTGATTTTACATGAGCAAAAGCAAGGATGAAAACACCAAACACGTCAAAACTCCAATTGCAAAGAAAGAAGCTCAACATATAAAACTGAAAGCATCAAAAAAAACAAGTTTCAATCAAATTATTTTATTTTTTTCCCAACTTTTGTAATTACTTTTGGCTTATCAATCTGCATTTACCATTCTCCCAGAACCATATTTTTTGCAAAGCTTTGGAACAGCCATAGGAATAACAGTAATAATCATTGTTAATTCAGGCGTATGGGCCTTCAATATCTGTCATAATAGGTACTAGAAGTTTCGAAGGAAGAGAAGGCCTAAAGAGATTTGTCAGAAGACTTTTAAAATTTAGAGTCAAATATTATTGGTACCTGTTTGTCTTCTTTCTCCCAAGTTTTTGTTTATTCAATTCCTACAATAGTAGGTATTGCATTGGGCAATCCGTCTAACAATGACTATTTTAACACTATCTTGTGGGGTATTACATTTTCAGTAGTTATCTTGAATATTATTTCTGCTGCGTTTGCTGAAGAACCAGGTTGGAGAGGCTACGCACTTCCAAAACTAAATCAACATTTCAGACCCATCATTTCAGGAATAATTGTTGGGTAATCGGGGCTTTTTGGCATTTGCTATTCCGCAATTCGTATTTACGGTCACCACTACAATTTCTTGCATAAATACATGGGTCTATGTGAAAACAAGAAGCATTCCGCTAATTGTAATTTTCCATGTTATGCACAATCTAATTAACACATCCTTCATTAAACATCATTATTCGTTGTTGGGCGGAATAATATATTTCATAATTTTAAGTACAGTATTAATTGCTAATAAGAAAACTTTTAAACAAAAAAGAGGTTTGCGGGTGACATCTCCACTGGAATGACGGGTTCAAATCCACCCCCGCACCAAAATGTTGAAAAGTACGGGGTTTGTTCTGGCGATAAACCTTAACTACATTTTCAGCTTACAAATTCACTCTTAGGATTACGTTCACCAGAAATGCTGTTAAAGAGAATTTCATACATTTACTTTTCCAGTCGAGGGTTTGCTGGGGTTCTGGACGGAAATCTTAGGAGAGAAGAAATGAAAACCAACAGCAAAGTTGGAAATCAAATCGCCCAGAGCCCACTCAGCCCCTTAAATTTACACTAATGTCCACATGTTTTTTCCACAAAAAAGGAAAAAGGGAAAAAGATTGTTGCTGAAGTCTATTTTCTTTTTCTAAGGATCAGTGCTGCTGCGGCTGCTACGATGACGATTACTGCTGCGCCTATGGCAATGTAGGTCAAAGTTGGGGTAGCTGCAGTAGTGGATGGCTGCGGGACCTCACTAGGCAAAGGCGAAACAGACTGCACTGGAGTTAAAGCAGAAGGAGATGCGGCTGTTTGGGTCGGAGCGGAAGAGGGCAACGGAGCAATTGATGTTATCGGTTGTGCTGCTACGGCTGGGTCAACAACAAAGTATGTTGTATCCTGTGAGCCCCAGTAAGAATCACTGCCTTCAAATGTTGCTGTCACGTGGTAGGTTCCTGGAACTGGCGGAGTCCACGTAATGCCGTACTTGCCATTTATGTCAGCGGTTGTCGTGCCTATGTCTTGGAAGTTACCATTCGGGTCAATAGCCGTCAAATGCACCGAAACACCAACTACGTCCGTTGGAATGGCCTTCTGCATGTAGAGGTACTCCATCCAGTCGTCCACGCTTTCATCTGAAACTGCTGGAACCGTATTGAATAGGCTTTTTTCCACTAGCAATTTTGCGCCTGCTGATGTGTCAGTTACTGTGCCGCGTATAAGTAAGCTTTGACCTTCGATAAGAGCGGTCATGGGCGCGTCCACTGTGGTTGCGCTTGGACCTTTACCAACGCAGTAAATTTGCATGTCATACAGGTTGAGGTAAACTAGCATGCCGTCTGCGATCGCAAAACCGGCGTCACCGTATGAGCTGGATCCGTGAGCATAGAGTCCCCAGAGTTTCTCGCCATTGGTAGCGTCGATACATACTACTTCAGCGCCCTTCCAGTATGGTGCGCCGCATGAGTGCTCGTTTACGGCTATGTACACTTTTCCGTCAGCTACGCCAGCAATGCCTGTGGGGTATCCTGTGTAAGGTGCGTCCAGACCTGCGTAATTGTTGTAGATCCAAAGGATGTCTCCTGTTATGTCATCATAGCAGGTAACTATACCTGAGTAGCCTGTTGAGTAAAGTTTGCCGTCGCCTGCAGAAACTGTTGATATGGAACCACCGCCACCTGAATAGAAGTTAAATGCGTTTTCAGATGCAGTTGGACCCCACAGCTTATCGCCTGTGTCCATACTGTAGCCTGTATATGAGATGGTTTCTTTGCTGAAGTAAATCATGACATGTGAGTCATAGTCAATTGCGCTAAGGGAACGTGATGCATTGCCGGGCAGTGCTGGAATGTCAGCGGTCCAAACAATTGTGCCTCTGTTCGCAGGTTTGAGGCTAACTGCTGTTAAGGTTGTTACTTCTGGTGTGCCTAGGTAAGTGCCAGCTGATAGTGAGGTTTGGAAGATTATCTTGTCATCAGGGAGTACGGTTGCAATGCTTGATCCTGCAGGCAGGGTGGGCAGTGTTATATTCCATGAATACGAGGTGCTTGCGTCTATTGTTTTGCCTACTGGTCTCCATTGGTTATAGCTGGTGCTTGTCCAGTCATTCGGGTCTGTTGAGCCTGTTAAGTCGTGGGCTGCAGTGTTGTTCCATAAAGCTAGCGAGCTACCGTCAAGTACGTATCTCAGAATTTCTCCGTTTGATCCAATGCATTCGGTTCCTCCTGGAACGTTTAGCAGAGTGAATAGCTTTGAGCCGTCTGCTGGGTCATATGCTGTCAAGTTCTGTGTACCAGATGCGGCGAAACGGCCACCACCGGTCGTGCCCCATAGATAACCGTCGGGAATTACGCCATGCTGGTTCATGGATTCATAGTCGTATAGCTGCGCAAAGCTGGGTAGAGGGGACATATCGTCTCGAGTCCACACTGTTTCGCCTGTTGCTAAGTCAACACATGTGTACTTGTCTTTAGCGTTGTTGCTTTGTGGTAAGCTGTAGTAAACCTTGCCGTTCAAGATTATTACGTCGCCGAACTTGTTTTCGTAGTTGGTTCCGTCATAGAACGTCATGCCCTGAATTCCTACATTGCTTCCACCGACGACACCTCCAGCCTGAAACACTTTGGTCCACATAACGTGACCAGTGTTTGGTGCGGTACCGTCTGGCTGGTAGTGGTAGTTTATGGCGGCTCCAGCGAGATAGTTTGATGCAATTGTTGCCCAATTGGTATTCTGTCCTTCGATTGGTCTTATCCAATAGCTTGTTGGAAGACCAAAGTCAGTTGTTATTACTTGGTCTGATTGAACGTCTAGCGTTGTTGTCCAAGTGCTTGCTTCGTAATAATCGCCAATGTATGCGCCATTACGTGCGGTGTCACCAGGTATGCCTGTCTCGGGGTTGTATAGGCTAGCGACTTGTCCGGGGAAGTTGAAAACAAAGGTGTAGGTACCTGTTTGCGTTGGAGTGTAGAATGCGTATCCTCCGCCGACTGGGTCGGAAACGAAGGGACCAAGAGTTTCTTTACTTCCATCAGGTGCTGTGACGGAAATTGTTAGGTTTGCCCATCTATCTCCACCGACTCCTGCTGCGGTTGGTGGGACTTTGTCAAGCCAGAATATCAGTGATACTGGTTGGTTTACGCCGATTGGATCGGGTGCAGCGGTGATGTATGCATACGTTGGTATGTTCCAAGTGGGATCATGAGCAGAAGCAGGCACAGCAACGATTGCAACAGTCATTGTCAACAGCAGAAACAGCGTTACAAGGCCAATTTTTGCGTTTGAAAAACGGTTACTCATTATTTTCTCTCCATTTTTCTATCACATCTAGTGTTTAATTCGTAGACACGAACCCATAGCGCCTAATAAGCCGCACTCACCTATCGTGAATACAAAAAAATGGCAACAATTTTTTCAACAAAAATTGCCAAAGCATTCACAAGCAGAAAGCACACCAAAGAACCTGAACCAAACCTAATATAGTATATTAACGCGGCAAAAGAACAACTTGAAAGAAGCGTCTCTTTACAGAGTAGGACAAGATAAGCACCTTCATTGCGAGGGGTCGCTGCAACTCGAACGGAAATCATGGAGAAAAAGAAACTAAAACCCAACAAGAAGTTGGAAAGCACTTTTGCAGAGCTCACTCAGCCCACAAACGTTCAAATTTTCTTTAAAATAAAAAAGAAGGGGGTTGTTTGTTGTTTTACCGGCGCCTTCTAAGAATTAAGGCGACTGCGGCGACTACTGCAATCAAAACTACTGCAGCGACAACGATGTATACAGTTGTACTCGGGCTTTCCTTAGGTGAAGGAGCAACAGAGGGCGAAGGAGATATCGAGGAAGAGACAGTTGGCGATACAGAGCCTTCGGGTCCAACAAGCAGATAGGTTGTTGCGTAAGAGCTGCCATAAGATTCCGTGCCGCCAAAGGTAGCCTTAACCATGTACGTGCCTTCAGCGGGTGGAGTCCACGAAACACCATAGCTACCACCGACGTCGCTTGTGACGGTTCCGATTGTGTGCACGTTGCAGTTAGAATCGACAGCGGTCAAAGTCACTTCCACACCGTTAGCGTTCTCCGGAAGCGGCTTTTGCATATGCAGGTACTGCATCCAATCAACCATGTCAGCATCCGAAATTGCAGGAGTATCCAAGTTAGCCGGAGTCTGGTCGGTAACTGTACCAGTAATCAAAGCAGGGGTTCCTAAAGGTACTGCCGTCGGCGGCGCTGTTACAGTAGTTGCACTTGGCCCCTCACCAACACAGTAAAGTTGCATATCATAGAGGTTAAGGAAAACCAAGTAACCGTCTGCGACAGCCATACCATTCTGTGTTCCATAAGAGAATATGCTCCAAACCTCATCTCCACTATATGCATCTACACAACGCATCTTCGCGCCAGGAGTCAGTGGCGAGTTAGCTGAGTGCTCCGTGGAGTATAAATAGACTTTTCCGTCAGCAATTGCGCCAATACCAAGTGGGTAGCGTCCATAAGGAGTCGCAAAACCTGCAGAAGCCTCATATGTCCAAAGCAATTCACCATCTGTAAGATCATAGCAATAACAGAATCCACCGTAGCCTACCGAGTAAAGTCGACCGTAAGCGATGTTGTTGCGTGGCAGACCAACGTCAGCGTAATAGTTGAAGTCAGCTTCACGTGGAGTTGGACCCCACAGTTCACGCCCATCATCAACACTTAAGCCATAGTAGCAAAGAGTTTCCTTCTCTAAGAGTGCTATGACTCGGGTTACAGGATCTACTTGGGCAATTGAACGCGTTAGATTATTCACAGGAGCAGGGAAGTCTTTGAGCCACATCAGTTGCCCTCTACTTTCCGGTTTTAAGCTAATAGCCCAAATCGTGTAGGGGTCTGGTGTACCAGCGGCTAAAAGACCACCCATAGTACTGCTTGTACCAATCATCACATCATCTTGGATAATGCTAATAATCGCAGGAGCACCCACTCCAGGCAAATCAGGGACAGTTACGTTCCATGAATATGCTTCGCTTGCGTTGGCGTTCTTACCGAGGGGTCTCCATTGATAGTAACCGCTGCTGGTCAAATCTGTTGGATCTCTTGAGCTTGTTAAGCCGTGTGCTGCAGTGTTATTCCAGCATGCTAGCCAGCGTCCTTCGTAGTCAAGTTGGTAGATGAGAATTTCGCCGTTGGGACCATAAACTTGTGTACCTCTAGGAACATTCGTTTCATTGAACAACCAGTTACCATCGATTGGGTCATAAGCCATCCACACCGTACCACCATTAGCAGAGTCAGTAACGCTCTTCCAGAGATAACCGTTTGGAATTATACCGTGCTGATTCATCGACTCGTAATCATAAAGTTGCCCAAATGTTGGCGCCGTCATGTTTTGCCAGTAAATTTCTTCGCCTGTTTGAAGATCCACACAAACATAGTCATCACCAGAACGTGCATTGCTTTGCGGCAAATCATAGTAGAGTCGTCCGTACAAAATCAGCGGCGACCCAAACTTGCCCTCATATGCGGTTCCTGAATAGTAAGGCATCGCGTTATCAGTTGCGTATTGACCCCCAGCAATCCCTCCGAAAGAAATGGGCCTTGTCCACATAACGTGGGCACTGCCCGGAGCTATGCCGTCTGGTTGCAGCTTTGCTACAATCTGCGGAGTCCCCAGCCAGTTTGAAACAAGACTAGCCCATGCTAAGTTTTGTCCTTCTACGGGGCGTGACCAGTACTCGGTCGGAAGTGGATATTCAGGTATACCCTGTACAGGATCGGCCTGCACGGTCAATGTTGTTGTTGCACTACTCTCCACGTAGGTGTCATTGACGTAAGCGCTATTAGAACCAGCAATTCCAGTGGGTCCGTATAAAGAAGCTACTTGACCAGGGAAAATGAATGTCAAAGTGTACATACCAGGTTGATCAGGCGTAAACTGTGCATAGCAGGAACCGACTGGGTCTGAATTGAAAGGACCCAAAACGGTTGTTGACCCGTCAGGCTTTTCGACGTCAATTGTTAAGTTTCGCCAACGGTCACCACCTAGACCCGCTGCAGAAGCTGGCAGTTGGTTAAGCCAAAACACAATAAGGCATGTTTGACCAACTCCGACCGGGTCTGGCGCGACACTTATGTATGCATAGGTTGGAATCGTCCATGGAGGATCATGAGCAGTAGCCAGCGGCAAAGTAACAAGAGTCGCGGTAATAGTCAGCATCAGAAACAGAGGCATCAAAAGAGCGCGGGTTTTTTTTTCAATAACTAAATTTCGCGAACTAATTTTCACCTTTTTTCTCTCCATATTTGGTAACCACATGCAGTTAAATTTCTAATAAGCCACGCTCACCTATCGTGAATACAAGAAAACGTCAAAATTCTTTTAAAAAAAATACAAACACCACTTCAAAGTATTCACGCATAGAAAGGAAAATAAAGATAAACTAAAACCAACTATATTATTATGTTTGATACAACGCTAGCGCGGATCATAACAGAAATTGTTTCGGCAGTCATCTGCTTCATTCTTGTAAAGTTCATGATGAAGCCATATCAACTTACTAGAGAGTCCCGCTATCTCGGCTTACCTTTTGGATTTGGTTTTCTGGGCGCATCATACGCTATTTCCGCTATAGTATACTATTCGAAGCCGAACATTTTTTTTATGGATTTATTGTGGTTTCAGTCTCTTACAAGAACATTTGCATTTGTATTCCTTGCAATGACATACTACTTTTCAAAAAACTCAAAAAAGCCCTCAAAAAACCCCGACCTACTGTCAGGAATAGCATTCAGTATTTTAATCGTTGCTGTTGTCGCGTTATTTCTGCTAGTAGTCATCGCCCCACAAGTTGCTTCACATTTCTATTCTGAAAGTCAAATTTATATTAGAATTTTTAACGTACTTTGTCTATCCTATGTTGCGATACATACACTAAGAAGCCACATAAAAAAACCAGATCCGACAACAATATGGATTCCATTAGGTTTCATTCTCCTGGGAATAAGTCAGTATTCGTTATTATTCTGGTACACTGACACAAGTTATGCTGCATTTACAGGAGCCATTGCACTTCGTTTAGCAGGTCTGGTTGTTTTTCTTTTAGTTGCTTATCGAACCTTTTACAGTTCAGGGAAAGAGGATAAATGAAAAAGATTTCGCGCAGAGACAAACTAAAAATCTATGGTGATCTTTTATCTGCGCTTAATCGGGAAACTAAAACGGAAAAGATAGTGTTAACACGGGTTCAGTTACAAATCAATGTGCCTTTTGACCGCTTGAAAAAATACGTGTATGAACTCGTGGAACTTGGGCTAATTCAAAGTGAAAATGAACCCAAACTTACCATAAAAGGCAAAGAGTACCTAAGTGAGTACGAGAAAGTCCTTGATTTCATGAAGCACATGGGCTTAACTTATTAATAACAGAAAGCTACGTAAAATTCGCTCTATTAAATCAAATCTCTTTGGGATAAATCCTTAATAGAGAGAGTTTCACCTTTCTACTGCGCTGGAGTAACAGTAAAATGGCAAAGTTCAAGGTAATAGTGTCTGACCCTCAAACGGGAACCTCAAAAGCAGTCGAGGTTGAAGAAGCACGTGCAGCACCGTTCATTGGAAGAAAAATCGGAGAAACCATGGACGGGTCCGTAGTGGATATGCCTGCAACCAAAGTGCAGATCATGGGCGGCTCAGACAGCGACGGCGTCCCCATGAGACCAAACGTTCATGGCGGAGTTAGGCGAAAAGTCGTTCTGAGCGGCGGAGTTGGGTTCAACCCGAAGAGAGGCGGCGAACGGAAACGCGTGGCGGTTCGAGGAAACGTCATCACAGACGAAATCGTTCAGTTGAACATGAAAATCGTCGAACAGCCAAGCAAGCCCAAAGAAGCAAAGGCAGTTGAAGCCAAACCGCAAGCAGCAGCTTCCGCCTAAACCTTCAAACCTAATTAACGCCTTAACATTTATTCCCCAGTGATTCATAGGTATTTGTGGAAATGAACATGAGCAACAAAACCAAAGCCCTGCCCAAACAGCCAGAAGTTAACATCGGCACCATAGGGCATGTGGACCACGGAAAAACAACACTTGTACAGTCTTTAACTGGCGTGTGGGCATCCCGACACAGCGAAGAACTCAAACGCGGCATCACAATAAAAATCGGCTACGCGGACCTACCAATCTACAAATGCCCCAAATGTGAACCACCCAGAAACTACTCCACAAAACCAGTCTGCCCAGTCTGCGCTGAAGAAGCAGTTTTTGAAAGGGCTATAAGTTTTGTTGACGCTCCAGGACACGAAGCGCTGATGGCAACTATGCTTTCAGGCGCAGCCATAATGGATGGAGCCATACTAGTTATAGCTGCTGATGAACCGTGCCCTCAGCCACAAACAAGGGAGCACTTGGCAGCTGCCGAAGTCTCAGGCATAAAAAACATAATAATTGTACAGACCAAAATCGACATTGTCGATGAGAAAAGGGCGCGTCAAAGTTATGAAGAAATCAAGAAGTTCGTGAAAGGAACCGTCGCCGAGAACGCGCCCATTATTCCTGTTTCGGCGCAGCGTGGCATAAACATGGATGTGCTGCTTAACGCTGTAGAAGAAATCATTCCCACACCCGAAAGAGACGAAACCAAGCCTCCATTCATGTACATCATCAGGTCATTTGATGTTAACAAACCTGGAACACAAATCGAGGACATGGAAGGCGGCATCGTCGGCGGTACGATTGCCCAAGGTAAATTTGCTGTTGGCGAAGATATAGAAATTCGACCAGGCGTTATGTCTGAACGGGAAGGAAGAACCGTCTATGACCCGTTAATCAGCGAAATCGTAAGTTTACAAGCAGGAGAGCAATACGTGAAGAAAGCCACCTGCGGTGGATTAGTCGGAGTGGGAACCCAACTGGATCCTGCATATTCAAAGGCGGACGGCTTAACAGGAAACATCGCAGGCAAAGTAGGAATGCTTCCACCTCTGTTAAAAGAGTTAACACTGGAAACGCACGTGTTAGAGCGTGCAGTGGGAACCAAAGAACTCCTAAAAGTGGAAAGGATAAACCTCGACGAAACCCTGCTACTTCACGTTGGCGCAGCCGTCAACGTCGGAAAAGTCACCGCAGCTAAGGGCAACCTAATTAGGGTAAAACTGAACAGACCCGTCTGTGTTCTACCTGATTCCCGAGTAGCCATAAGCAGAAAAATCACGGCGCGGTGGCGCCTGATTGGCTACGGCTTAATTGTTGAGAAGCCAGGCAACAAACTTTAAGAAAACTCTATTTTCCCATTCCTTGTTTTTTCAGGAAATCGTGCGCTTTCTGCAGGGTATCTCGGGCGTTTTTAAAGGTAAGCCATTTTAGTGCCTTTTCGTAGGATAACCAGTCGAACCCTATATGTTCAAAAGACAAGTTTACGTCGGTTGTTGGGCTCTCCATCAGGAAAAAAATGACTTCTTTGTAGACTGTTGCACCATGCCTTCTATAGAAATAGAAAATCTTCTCTCGAAAACCCTCAACGAACTGGGCATCCACTATGCCTGTTTCTTCGCCCAATTCACGAACAGCAGTTTCTTGCTCGGTCTCTCCGGCTTCGACGTTGCCTTTAACGAAGTCCCAGTGGCCCGCTTCATATTGAAGAAGAAGGTACTTTATGTCATAGGTTTTTGAGTACACAACTGCGCCACAAGATTTCTCATTCAACATAAACGGGTCACCAACGTAGCCAGATATACCGTGTATTTAAGGAGATTAACCCTTAAAAGCAATTCTAAACAAAATTGCGTCAATAATTTGAACGGTTGCACAAAACAAAGCCCCATCAAGATTTTAGTTTGGTAAACTGAACTAGCAAAACAACTTAAAAGACAAACAGGGGCACCATTTTTTGACGTTTTCCGCCTTTTCCGTCTTTTTAGCCTTTTCCAGCCGCAACTTACGCCCGTTTCAGACGCTAAACCAAAAAAAAACAACCCAAAACACACTCCACAGAGACATAGGAGGAGGGTAGACCATACAGAGAAATAGATAAAACAGTGCAAGCCCACAGTTTTAAATCGGTCAACGAGAAAATCATAATTGACAAATTACACGCGTTAACAGAAGGCACAAACACACATGACAGAAAAAAAGCCGCCGAAACAGCCCCTGAAAGTGATTGTGGACTCCAACGCCCTGTTTGTGCCCCTACAATTCCGAATTGACATTTTCGCAGAACTTGAGAGGGTGTTGAACCGAAACTTTGAATTAATTCTGCTTTCACCAGTCAAAAAGGAACTGGAAACCTTAAACCAGAAAAAGTCGCCGAAAACGCAGAAACACGCTGCTTTCACTCTCACCTTAGCCGAGAAATGCACCTACGTCAACGTGCCTGCAAAGCCAAACGAACCCACCGACGACGCGATAATCCGCATAGCCAAAGAATGGAGGGCTCCGGTGTTAACAAATGATAAACTGCTTAAAGCGAAGCTAAGAGATATAAGCATGCCAGTGATTTATGTGAGAGAAAAATCACGTCTGGAAATTGACGGGTTGATATCGTAGATGTTCAAACTCATTACTCTTCAAGATACAATTCGCATTCCGCCTGAAACCTTCGGCAACCCACTGGAAGCAGTAGGCAAAGAACAAGTCAAAGCAAAATATGAAGGTGTAGTAGACGAAGAACTCGGCTACGTAATAGCCGTAAGCAAAGTCGAAGTAAGTCCCATCGGAAAAATAATCCCTGGCGATGGAGCCACATACCACAAAGTAAACTTTTCACTCTTAACGTTCTACCCAGTAATCCAAGAAATCGTGGAAGGCGACGTAGTGGAAATCGCAGACTTCGGAGCCTTCATACGCATAGGCCCCGTAGACGCACTGCTACACGTGTCACAGCTAATGGATGACTTCATCAGCTACGACGAAAAACAGGGCGTGCTTCTTGGAAAAGAAACCAAACGAAGACTCTCCACAGGAGACCAAGCACGCGTAAGAATCACAGCAGTTTCAATGGGCAGAGCAGGAAGCTCAGGTAAAATCGGCGTAACCGCAAGACAACCATTCTTGGGCAAACTGGATTGGCTAAAAGAAGAGCTAACAAAACAAGAAGAAACTGAAGACAAAGAAGCCCCCGAGAAAAAAGAAAAGAAGGCTAAAGCGGCATGAGCGAAAAAGCATGCACCAACTGCCACTTCATAACTAAAGAGAACGTTTGCCCAAAATGCAGGTCCACAAGCATGAGCGAAGATTTTGGGGGCGTAGTAATCGTTTTCGACACAGCCAGTTCAGCTGTCGCCAAAGCCATGAAGATAAAGGAAAAAGGGCGTTACGCACTCAAAGTCCGATAAACCAAACAACAACACTTCGCTGCTTTCTTTAAGCGGAAACCTCTTTAATAGACATAGCATAATAGCTTGCTTGCCTAAGTGCAAGGTTGAAGCGGAATGCCAGTTTCATACACTGTAACGCCTGAGATACTCTCTAAATTCAAAGAACCTTTTGGCACGTTAATTCAAGGCGCCGCTTCCGTAACTATGAAGCACCTCAAAGCAATTGTGAATGAAGAGAAGCCTCCTGCAATAATATCGGTAGGCGACATGGTTTCAAGAAACCTCCACGACTACAACATCATCCCTCAAATAGCCATCATCGACAATCAAACAGAGAGAAAAAAGCTGCCCCCGAAAAGTTTCTCAGACAAAAAAATCGCACACGCCAAAAATCCCCAAGGAAAAATAACCCAAGAATCCATAAACGCAATAAAAAAAGCCGTTCGAAGCAAAAGCAGTGTCCAAATTATAATAGATGGCGAAGAAGACCTGTTGACACTTGTAGCGGTTCAGTATGCCCCTGAAAACGCATTAATCATTTACGGGCAACCAAGCAAGGGCATCGTGGTCGTTAAAGTTACCTCCGAAAAAAAAGCGGAAGCACAAAGAATCTGGGAAAAGATGGAACCCACTGAAGAGGAAGCTTAAGCAGTTTTAAGCGTTAAGCGCTGTAGTCTCTTCCCGGCGGTTTTGTGTCTTTTGCTTTGCCTGGTTGAGGAATAACAGGCAACGGAATCGGGGGTGGGATACCAAGCATTCTGGAGATGATGATTGATTCTGTGAAAACTACGTTTGAGATGGACTGCAAAATGATTTGTGCAGGAGGCTTTTTCTGCTCATAATCTGCAACTATTTTATCCAACTCTGCTTTTTCGCCTTGAACAAAAGCGCTTCCTTTAAGGCTCATCTGCGCTAAAGAAGGATTATAGTTAATGGTTAAAACAAAAGGAACATCCAATGAACCGTCAGGTTTCTTTTCAATGTTAACTACGTTAATGTTGGTAGCGATTTGAATGTTGGGAGCAGGTTTCCTATTGTCCCAGAAGCGCTCGGCAGAAACATTGGATATTGACACGTTGACTCTTATCATGCTTTCACCAGCATGACTATCAACGTGCAAACTGCTTATTTATAACTATGGTTACTAAGCCCGTTTGTATCGGGTGAAGCCACAGTGACCGCAAGTGTACCGGTCATGATGGTCAGCCATAAAGTATCCAGGTCCACAACGTTCACAAGTTGGACGAAGCCTAGAAACTTTCTCGCCTTCAATCTTATACAGCGAACCTAAACCTGCTTGCTTCTTTGATTTCTTCTCAGCTTTTGCGGCTTTATCATTTTTCTTGTCAGGTTTCTTTGACATCTTATGCAGTCGCCTCTTCTTTTGGTTTCTCAGGTGGAGTGTTGCGTTTTATGATGTATGTTGGCTCGATTTGTTTAGCCTGTGCCTCTGTTTCGTACGCGTTTGCTTTGCCAACCGTTTTGTTGGTTCCCGTCATAGTGTGCATTTGCTTAACAAAAACCAGTTTGTCACTCACTTGCAACGCGCTAGCTATTGACCGTTTTACGTCTAGACGTGTTGGGGTTTTGCCCTGAGCGTGTACGACAGTAAATTGAACCTCGTTCCGTTTGAGAAGAGGGTTTTCTTTCTTTGAGACGATTTGTAGTTCCATGCTTCTTCCTTCACTTCTATTTCAGTGGCACATACATTGATGATCTGGATGCACCGATACCTGGCGTGCCATGTCGCACGGGTTTGTTTGTTATTGCGAATTCACCTATGTAATGACCGATCATCTCGGGCTTGATCGGCAGAGTAATGAAGTCTTTCCCGTTGTGAACATGAACCGTGGCACCGACCATTTCGGGCAGGATAATCATGTCGCGCACATGTGTCTTCACTGTGGTTTCTTTGCCTTTCTTAAGGTCTTCTCGAGCGGTGCGCATCTTTTCAAGCAGAATGCGTTGTTCAGGACTTAAGCCACGCTGCAAGCTTCTGCGTTGCCTTGACGGAAGCAGATTTATGAACTCATCCATAGACATGCCTTGCAAACTGGCGAGCGAATGACCACGGTAGCTAAATTCTTTGGGCATTTTTCTTCAACCTTCACTGGTGACTTTAAGGGGCTATAAACCTTCTCCTAGCGTATAGCCCGTTTCTTTTTCTGGCCGGGACCACGAGCAGCAATTAAACCGACTTTCTGTCCTGGTGGAGCGCCGTGAGATGTGGTTGTTGTTCTGCGTGCACTACGTTTGCTGCTACCATAGGGGTGTACAGCGGGAACCATTTTACGTCCACTGGTTCTGGGGTACTTGTGACCTTTAGCTTTCATGAGGTGGAATTTCTCGCCAGCCTTCAAGAAAGGTTTCTCAGTGCGACCAGCCGCTGCAACTACGCCGATGGTTGCCATGCAGTAATCGTTAATGTATCTTGTACGTCCAGAAGGCAAACGAATCATGGTACCTTGAGGAGTGTGACCCACAACAGTGGAGTAGCTACCTGAAGATTTGGCAAGTTTACCCCTGTCACCAGGTTTAAGTTCAATATTGCAGACCAGAACACCTTCAGGGATTTTTCCAAGCGGAAGGATGTTTCCGATTTCGGCAAGTGCGTTTCCGCCCAAGCTTATCTGCTGTCCCTCATGAGTGCCCTCTGGAGACGCTATGTAGCAGTCTTGACCGTTCTCAAATTTTATCAAAGCTAAGGGTGCACCGCGTCCAGGGTCATGAACAAGAGATTCAATAACACCAGAGATGGAAGTTTCGTAGGCTTCTTTTGGCGTCATCGGTGGGTATTTGGCGGGTGCTACACGTTTGTGTGTGGATGCGCGGTAAGTTGAACCGCCACGCCCTCGTCTTTGTACACGGATTCGTTTTCCCATTGTCAGTCCTCCAAGTTAGTTTAAAGTATACCAAGCTTTATGGCGACGTCGGATGCCTTGTATTCGGGCATGAGCTTCACGAAGGCTTTTTTTGTTCCCTGTGGAGTAATAAGCATGTTAATTCGGTCTACTTTCACTTCGTAGAGTTCTTCAACTGCCTTCTTGACGTCGCTTTTGCCTGCTTTCAGGTTAACCACGAAGATTAGTTTGTTATCTTTCTCAACCATAAGGCTGGCTGATTCAGTCATTAACGGATAAAAAATAACGTCGCTGGATTCCATTATGCTGTTACTCCTTCACCGTAAAGTTTGTCTAGCTGCTCAATGGCGCCGTTGGTCCAAAGAGTTAACCTGCCCGGATGAGTACCGGGAGCCAAAAGTTCAGCGTTAAGGGCATTAACTGCGACTATGTCTACGCCGGGCAGATTGTTTGCAGCTTCAACTAAGCCTTTGTTTTCGGCAACCACAATAAGCGGCCCTTTGGCTTGCTTCATTTTTCTGCCGCGGTGTTTGCCTTTGCCCGCGCGTATGCCTCTGCTGTCGCGAACTCGGCAAACGTCTGTTAACAATCCTAAGTTGATGAGTGCTGCTTCAACTTCCTTGGTTTTGGTTAACTCTGAAACTGCATCTTCAACAATTAGGGGAATCTCCAAGACGCCTTCAACTTCATGTCCGCGTGAAGCCACTGTTTCTTTAGACCCTGTAGCTGCAATCGCAGACTGCAATGCGAGACGTTTTTCTTTTTTAGGAATCTCTTTAACTATTTTTGTTTCTGCTCGTGGTGGATGGGCTTGTCTTCCACCAACAACGCCTGGAGCAAACTTTGCTTTTCCCCCGCCGCCTTTCTCACGGGGAACTCTTGCGAGCGCCATGCCGGTGCCGCGGGATTCGGCGCTGGTTCTTTTTCCAGCCATGGGGTCTCTGCCTTGAGGTTGGAGTCTGTGTGATTGGATAGAAAGAACAGCACGTTTAATTACGTCTGGTCTAAGGGGGGTTTCAAAAACCTGTGGCAGGGTTGCTTGCCCTGTTGCTTTTCCTTCGATGCTGAAAACTTGAGCGGTTCTTTTAGTTGGCATTGTTTTTCACCGTTATTTTCCTTGCGGGGATTCTAGCGAGACGTATGTAACGTGGGGTGGTTCTTCTGCAACTTGGGTGGGTGGTCGTGCGGGAACGCGGATTTTGACCATGCGTTTTTCGGTTCCGGCAACGCTTCCTTCGATGACCACGTAGGGTGATTTGACGTTGCCGTAGCGTATGAAGCCGCCTTTCACGTTGACTTCGTTGGCGTCTTTGCCCATTTTGAGTATGCGGTTGTTGTATTCTATGCGTTGGTGGTAGCCCATTTGTCCAGCTCGTGCAACGGAGTACATAAGGTGGTGGGGGTTCCATGGACCCAAAGTGGCGATGCCACGTTTAGTTTTGCGACCTTTAGCCTGTAGTTTAGTTACGCCCCAACGTTTTACTGGCCCTTGCCAGCCTTTACCCGTGGTTATCGCAGCTAAGTCGGTGTATTGTCCGCTTTTGAAAATTTCTTCAGCAGACACCATTTTACCCAGCAGTGATTTGGCGTATTCTAGTTGTTCGGGGATTGTTCCGCCGCCGATTTCAATTTCGAAAACTTCAGGTTTCTTCTTAGCGATAGCTTGGCTTGGTTGAGTGGCGACTATGGCGCGTACGGTTGTGGTGTTTTCGAGTTTTTCTTCAAGTTTTTGGAGCATGGCGTCTGTGTCAAAGTTTTCTGGCAGGACCATTGCGCGGTTCAGGTTTTCGGGCGGGGTTTTTGTCCAGCATTCTGTTAGTTGTTCCAAGCCGTATGGTGTGTGAGTGTAAGTTCTTATGCCGCAAACAACAATCGGGGGTGTTTCCAGAACGGTTGCGGCTTTCATGACTTCTTTACCGAAGTTTGGAGAACGTTTCCTGTCTTCTATGCTGAAGACGTAGGTCATGCCTGCTTTGTAACCTGCAAAACCTAAAAGCTTCGGTGTGTCCGCGTCAATTTTTGGCCAGTAGCGGATTCTCGCCGCTGGGTGTGTGGCGCGTTGTCTAGGTAAATATGCTAGTGATCCATGTCTTGGAGCATTATGTTTTCGGTGACCCATCTTACTTCCGCTTCGCGAAGATTAGCAATAAGAAATTAGAGTTATAAACGTTGCCGTTTTGTTTTGAGTTTAGTTTGCTTTTCTAGGGCAGGTTACTGTTTTAATTGGGTTACTTTTTGGTTATTAGTTCGGGTAAGCAACTTGGCAACACCAAAGTAAAACAGAGTAAAAACAAGAATAGCTTGTGTGAATTAGTTTGCAGAAACAAATTGATAACTTTTTGTTACAAAAAGGTACATTGAATGTGGTGTCAATTGCACAAACACGGGATATAACCTAAAGTTGCGTATCTCATTCTTTGAGGCGTTACAAGTTCGGGCATTACTTGCGTAATCTTGCCAAGGTGATATTTAAAAGGTAAACTCGACATAACATAGTTTAGAAACTTTTGAGGAGTTGAATTTTTAACATTGAGCAAAAAATCCAAAAAAGAGAAGAAGCCCACCCTGACGCCCAACGCTTTTATGGACCATGATAAAGAGAACTATTACATTCAAGTGGAGTTGCCTGGCGTTAAAAAGCAGGATGTGGAGCTTTCTGTTTCTGACCAGAGTTTCTGTGTTCGTGCCCCACGTGAAGATATCCAGTATTTGGGCTGCTACGTTTTGGCGCACCTAGCCGACACCAACACGGCAAAAGCGAAGTTTGAGAATGGCTTGCTGAGCATGCAGATTCCGCTCAAGAAGAACCAGAAAGAAAAGAAAGTCACCATCGAATAAGGCTAAAACCTCGTTGCGTTCACCTTTTTTGGGCAAAAAGGGTTTAAACGTTAGCTGATAGCATACAATTGGGCTCCGCCGATGATTGAATACAAGAAAACGGTTAAGCAAGCCAAAATCCGCAGTCCCCTGAAAAGTTTTGAAGAAGAAACCATCACGTTTGAGTACCGCGCTGACCCCCTCACAGGCAGAAACACCACCATAATCAAAGAGCGGTCTAACTATGCAGGCAGCTTTCTCAACTCGGACCCCCAGCAGTTGAACGCCCTTGTGGAGAAAACAAAGGCTACGTGCCCGTTTTGCCCCGAAAGCGTAGGCTTCAAGACACCCATGTTCACCAGCGACTTCCTTGCGGAAGGCAGAATAGTCAGCGGGGAAGCAACCGTAATCCCGAACCTGCTTGGACACGCCGAGCAGAGCATCTTGGCAATCCTGTCAAAAAAACACAACTTACGGCTGGACGAGTTCACGCCTAAACTGCTGCTTGACGGCTTTTCGGGAGCCATGAAGTACCTGCAGCGCCTCCATGAAGTAGACGCCACCGTAAAGTTTCCTGTTTTTGCCTTCAACTATCTACCTCCTGCAGGCTCCAGCATCTTCCACCCCCACATGCAGGTTCTAGTCCGAGACCGCCCCTTCTACCTCACCGACCTGACCCTACAGAAAAGCAAAACCTACGCTGACACCAACGGCAGCAGCTACTGGAGTGACCTGACAGCAACCGAGAAAGAGGGAGAAAGGTATCTGGTTGGTTCTGGGGGTGTGGAGTGGCTGGTTCCGTTTGCGCCGCTGCGGGGCATGAATGAGGTTCAGGCGGTTGTTTCGAGGAAATCAAGCTTTATGGAGCTTGGCGAGGCGCAGTGGCGTGGACTGGCGGAAGGCATCTCAAAAGTTCTGCAGTTCTACCACGCTCAGGGCTACGGCAGCTTTAACATCGTCGCAATGTCGGGACCCATGGATGAGCATCTGGACTATTTTGATGTAAACCTGCGAATCATCAGCCGCCCCGGAATCCAACAGTGGTGCTTTACTGACTCATGGGCTGCGCCGTATCTGCTTTGGGACGGAGAAACCGTGGAGGAGCCAGAAGCATTAGCTGAGAAACTACGAGTATTCTTCAAAACTACATAAACTCTCACGAACCTATTTGGCGCCTATTTGGATGCAAATAGCATATCTATGCAGAAACGATAGGGGGGTCTACCCTATTGACAAAAATCCAACCAAAAAATGTTAAAACACTGTGTGCGAACAGTTCCAGAAAACAAGCGTCACCCGCAAGATGCAACCTAAAAAATAGCGCGGGTTTACAGAAATATTTAGATAGCCCAAACTAATCTGATTACAGAAATGCCATCAGCAAAGTTCATCCAGAGAAAATTCGTCTCCGTCGACCCCTCCAAATGCACTGGCTGCGGTATATGCGAGTACGCTTGCAGCCAAGAAAAAGACGAATCTAACCCGTTACAGTCCAGAATCCGCGTTGTCCGCATGAAACCCCTCTTCAATTTTGCACTTGCATGCCGAAGCTGCGAAGACGCCAAATGCGTAACTGCCTGCCCAGAAAAAGCCCTCAGCCAAGCCGAAGCAACAGGCATACTCATGATTGACGAAAACAAATGCAAGGGCTGCGACTGGTGTGTCCAAGCCTGCGAGCAAGGCGGCATAACCATCAACGCCGAAACAGGTTTAGCCATTGCATGTGACCTCTGCGGCGGCGAACCCCAATGTGTAGAGTTTTGTCCCGAAGAAGCCTTGGAACTGGTAGCCACCGACGAAGAAGCTGAAAAACGATTCAACGACGCGATTGAAAAGATGCCAGCTCAATGTGAAGAAATGACCAACGCAGTAAAAGACCGAAACTGGAAGGTAATGTTAGCCGAAGCTGAAGATCGAAGCATGAAAGTCGCCGACAAACTCGAGAAACTCAGCAGGAAAGCCAGAGAAAAGAAAAAGTAACAAACGACGAAACGAAAAAATTACAGAGGCTTTGCCTCGCTTCATTATTTTAGATTTGAGGTTGCTCATCAACCTCTAACTTTTAAACAAAAAATTTTTGTTGGTCACGTCTGTTTTTCCTCAAAGCCCAGCAGCAACTCGTCAATATCTGCCCCGTTCTTTTCACCTATGTAGCCGCCCTCCATAACAAAAAACGTGGGTCGGTTCAAAGCAGCGATTCTTCTACCAATCTTCCTGTAAGTGCTCTCTGTTAAGCCCAAAGAAGCCAAATCACCCAGATGCGTATCACACCCCACGGACACAGCCACAACCTCCACCTTACCAACATCCACCATGCCCAAAGCCTTATCCAACGTCTGCAAATAAACCTGCTCGCCGCAGTCAGCCTCCAAAGGAAAATTGAGGCAATTCTGCTCAGAACGTCTTCCTGTTCCAGGAAAATGCGGATACCGATGCAAAGAAACATACCAAACGTGGCGGGCACCCAAAAAAATCTCCTGCGTCCCGTTCCCATGATGCCCATCCACATCCAAAATCAACGTCGGCTTATCCAACGCCCGAACAGCCACAGCAATGTTGTTTAGGTAGCAGAACCCACGGGTAAACGCATCCAAAGCTGCCCCGTTCCTGCCAGCATGATGCCCAGGCGGACGCATAAGCGAAAAACCATGAACCTTCGCAGCCAAACAAGCAGCACCCGCACTTAAACTCGCAAACTCAAAAATGTTGTTGTACGCGGGTGTGTCAGGGTCCTCCACCAACCCCTTTTTGAGGTTCCAAACATAGTCAGCGTCATGCACCTCAAACAGGTCCTCGTCAACTGCGGGTTGGGGCTCCAAAAACTCGTAACCTTTAGCTTTGAGAATTTCCTGTGCTTTTTTGATTCGCTGGGGACCTTCGATGTGCCAGTTGCCGTAGCCTAAACACTTCTCCGAGTAAATGATGGTTGTTTTCAAGGGCTTTCTACATCCAGTACGTAGATAAGTCACGTATAAGTTAAAAATACCGCATTCACATAAAAACCTAAAACACCAATAACCGAGGAGAACCCACATGGAGTCCGTTAACCCCTTCAACCAATTTAGACAAGAATGCCAAACAGTCCTAGCCAACGCTTTGAAAGCTGCCCTGCCCGAAGCCACAGTGGAAAAACTGCCCATGAGCAAGCCTTCAAACCCGAACTTTGGGCAACTGGCATCCTCCGTCTGCTTCGAGTTAGCCAAAAAGCTGAAACGCAAACCCGCCGACCTCGCCGCACAAGTCACCCAAGCCGTAAACAAGACGAGTTTTGTGTTGGTTGAGAAGGTGGCGCCTGCAGGTGGCTACGTAAACTTCTACGCAGACTTTGGCAGGCTCTCCGCCTTAACGCTGCATTCCATCAGCAAATTGGGAGAAGAATACGGATTCATCAAAACCGACCAGCCAGCCAAAATCATCGTGGAACACACCAGCGTAAACCCCCTCCACCCCATCCACATAGGGCAAGCCCGCAACCCCATGCTCGGCGACGCCTTAGCGCGAATTCTCACACGCAGGGGCAACGAGGTCTCCAGACACTACTACATCGACGATGTGGGACGCCAAAGCAGCGTCATCGCCTACGGCTACGCCAAACTCGGCAAACCCACCCCCAACGAGAAGGCAGACCACTTCGTAGGCAAAATCTACACCATAACCGCATGCCTTGTAGAAGTTAACCGCCTCAAACGGCAAATAGAACAGCCAAACGCAGCATCCAACGAAGACACAGCAAAACCCAACAAAGACCTTGCCGAATGGACAACCATAGCCGCCGAACTCAAAGAGAAACACCCTCAGCTTTTTGAGGCGCTTTCAGAAAAAATCGGCGAAGACACCAACCCAGAGCAAGAAATCAACCGCTTAAACCGCGCCTACGAAGACGGCGAAACAGAAGCCAAAGCGCTCATCCGTGAAGTCAGTGACCTCTGTTTGGAGGGCTTTCGTAAAACGCAGGGACGGGTTGCGGTCGCGTATGATTCGTGGGATTGGGAAAGTGACTTCGTGTGGAGCAGTCAAGTCAACACCGTTTTACAGCAGCTGCAGGGTTCGGGCTATGTTTTTAGTGAAGGTGGAGTTTTAGAGTTTGACGCAAAAAAAGTCGTCGAAAACCTGAATCTAAGAGAAAAACTGGGGCTGCGCAAGGAGCAGGAGGTTCCGCCTTTGACGCTTGTTCGCGCTGACGGCACCACACTTTACACTACTCGGGACGTGGCGTATACGCTTTGGAAGTTCAAGAGCGCCCAACGGGTAATTAACGTAATCGGCATGGAGCAATCGCTCGCACAGCTTCAGCTCAAAATTGCCCTGTACACTTTGGGTTTCGAGCAGCAGGCAGAGAATTTTGTGCATTTCGCCTACAACTTGGTAACGCTGCCAGGGTACAAGATGAGCAGCCGTAGGGGACACTACATCACATTCGACGAGGTATTGGACGAAGCAGTCCAACGGGCTTTCGAAGAAGTCTCGAAACGCAGTCCTCAACTAACCGAAGAGGAAAAACGTAAAATTGCGGATTTCGTGGGCATCGGAGCCGTCCGCTACGCCTTAGTAGATGTAGATACAGGTAAACCTGTGGTTTTCACTTGGGACCGCGTGCTTAACTTCGAAACCAACAGCGCTCCTTACGTGCAGTACACCCACGCAAGAGCATGCAGCATCCTGCGCAAAGCAGAACACGCCCCAGAGAACCCCAACTTCGAATGCCTAAAAGAGAGTTTGGAGCACGAATTGGTCTTAGCAGTTGCTTCTTTTCCTGACGTGTTCATTGAATGCGCCGAGTACCTCAAACCCAACATGATAGCCGACTACTGCAACGCTTTGGCAGACAAATTCAACACCTTCTACAACGCGTATCCTGTTCTGAAAGCGGAATCGTCAGACCTGGTTGACGCCCGTCTCGCCTTAACCGACGCTGTAAGAACAGTGCTAAGTAACGCTTTGAACCTGATTGGGGTTACGGCACCAGAAAAAATGTAACTTGAAAAAACCACTTCAGAAGACCAAGGTAATAGCTATCTGCCAGATAAACAAAAAAAGATGGTTTTGTTTAGCGGATTTTGCGGTCCAGCAGTTTCCCTTGGCTGTCCACCAACTGAACTTCCAGCGGCATCTGCCCCACAGCATGCGTAGCACAGCTCAAGCATGGGTCAAAGGCGCGTATGACAGCTTCAACACGGTTTAGCATGCCTTCTTGGAGGCTCTCGGCTTTGACGTATTTCTGGGCGACCTGAGTCACAGCTTTATTGTAGGCAAGGTTATTGTGCTCCGTGGCAATTATCATGTTAACTTTCTGTATCATGCCTTGATCATCCACCTTATAGTGGTGAATTAGTGTGCCTCGTGGAGCTTCTGCGACACCGATGCCTTCGTTGTTGTTTACGTAGACTCTGCGGCAAACACGCTCTGACAAGATTTCGGGGTCTTCAAGCAGCGTCTTGGCGGTTTCTATACAGGACAGAACCTCAATCAACCGTGCGTAGTGGTAGTGGAAGGTACTTTGAACAATGCCGTTTTTGCCTAGCTTCTTGAACTCTTTCAGTTCCTGATCAGCCAGTGGTGTACCACAGTGAGAACAGACATTTAGCCTTGCGAGGGGACCTACACGGTACATACCTTCAGGGTAACCCAGCGGCTTGTAATAGGGGAACTTCATGTAACTGTAGGGCTCTACGGCTTCGCCGATGTACTCAAAATACTTGTTAGGATCTACTTGGTCAACAACGATTTTGCCGTCGTTGTCAACTATACGCAGGTTGCCGTCGTACATTTCCAAGCCGCCGTCTGCAGTCACTAAACCAAGGTAATATGAGGGGAAATCTCCGAATGTTTCTACTTCTTCCGTGCAGCCCGAAAGCCAACTCTTGAACATAGCAATGGTTTTCAGTGTAATCGTCAAAGCCTCAGGCAAATTAGCCATAAGATAATCCGCCCGCTCCTTAGTCAACGGCCACTTGCCACCGCCTGGAACCACCCACTCGTTAGAGTGAATCTTTTTGCCAGCCACGTTCTCAATTATTTCTTGACCAAACTTGCGCAGTCTAATGCCTTGCCTTGCCAGTTCAGGCTGTTTCTCAATCAAGCCAAAAACATTTCGAATTTCAGGGTCAGCGTCCATGCCTAAAAGAAAGTCAGGAGCACACAAATGGAAAAAGTTCAGCGCATGCGACTGAATGATTTGCCCCATATGCATCAAGCGACGTAGCAGCATTGCAATTCGAGGCACGTTGACGGCAACGATTTGGTCACAAGCCTTCACTGACGCGAGCAGGTGACTGACGGGGCAGATTCCACAGGCGCGGGAGGTTATGCCAGGCATTTCGTAGTAGGGTCTGCCTTCGCTGAATTTTTCAAAACCTCTAAAGTCTGTGACTTGGAATCGAGCGTCTCTTACCGTTGCGTCGTCATTAAGGAATATCCTTACTTTTGCGTGTCCTTCAATTCGAGTGATTGGGCTGATAACTATTTCTTTCATTCTTTATGCCTCCAGTTTATCCAAATTTGGATCTCCCTTCCATGCTAACAGGTAACCCACGCATCAACCGCGAAAGAACCCAGTTTATGAGTCCCGCGGGCGGTGGGCAGCCAGGAATGTAATAGTCCACTTTGACCACTTCGTGCAACGCAAGCGCTTTCGGCAGCAACGTCGGCACGTCGGTTGGAATTTGGGGGTTCTTGTCCGCAGTTTCAATGTAGGCGCGGGTTAGTACGACATCTGGACTGTCGTTCCATGCGTTCCGCAACCCAGGGACGTTACCTGTAACAGCGCAGTCGCCCAGTGAAATCAACACCTTGGTACGTTCGCGGGCAAACTTGATTAGTTCTTCTTGTTCTTCGTTTGCTACGGCGCCCTCAACCAGCGTGACATCAACGTTTTCGGGAAAAACCTTCACGTCCACAATTGGGCTGTAAACAAGCTGGATTTGCTGAGCCAAATCTATTAAGGCTTCATCTTGGTCCAAGAAGGACATATGGCAACCTGAGCAGCCGCTAAGCCAGATTGTTGCAACGCGAACTTTGTTTGCGGTGGTCATTTATCGATTCCTCCGTGACAGAACAAACTCTGCAATACTCTTGTCTTTAGTTTCTTCCAAAGCTACACTCTCCACGTAAATTGCACCCACAGGGCAAACTTTTGCGCATTTACGGCAGGAAGTGCAAGACGAGGAATTTCCCCATTCATCATCAAGGTCGATTATTACTTGAGCGTCTTTGCCGCGCAGCTTCAAATCCAAAGTGTGAACACCTTCGATTTCTTTGCAGACTCGTATACATCGAGTGCAGAGTATACATCGGTTGCGGTCAAACACCAAGAAGTCGTGGGTGCTGTCAACGGGTTGATTTGTCCATTCACGCTCAAACATGACATGGTCTACGCCTAAGTCGTTGGCGAGTTTCTGTAGTTCACACGCGTTGTTGGCAACGCAGACAGAGCAGATATGGGTTCTTTCAGAGAGCAATAACTGAACAGTCATCTTGCGGTATTCCCGAAGCTTGTCAGACTGGGTGATTACTTCCATGCCCATGCCGACGGGGGTCACACAGGCGGCGAACAGTTTAGGGGAACCATGAATCTCCACCATACACAAACGGCAACCACCGTAACCAGTCAAACCTTCCAAGTTACACAGAGTAGGAATAATTATGCCAACACTTTTTGCTGCATCCAAAATTGTGGTTCCTTCTGGAACAGCCACCTCAACATTATCAATTTTTAGTTTTATCGTTGTTTCAGTGCTCATTGCTTTTCAACCTCCTCAGGTTTCATGTTCCTAAAACACTTGCCTGCACGACACTTCTTCTCCGTAATATGTTCGAGGTATTCGTCGCGGAAGTACCGTAAAGTGGTCAACACGGGATTTGGAGCTGTTTGCCCTAATCCACAAAGACTAGCTTCTTTGATGTAGTTTCCAGCCTTATCCAACGTAGCGAGGTCTTCAAGCTTACCCGTTCCGTTTTTGATGCCCTCAAAAAGTTCCTTAACTTTAACCAAGCCAGCTCTGCAGGGAGTGCATTTACCGCAGGATTCTTCAACGCAGAAGTCCGTGAAGAACGTGGCTGTATCCACCATGCAGGATTGGTCGTCGATGACTACAATGCCGCCGCTGCCCATGATGGCACCTGCTTTAGTTAAAGAATCGTAATCGATGGGTAAATCCAGCAGGGTTTCAGGCAGACAACCTCCTGAGGGACCACCCACCAAAACGGCTTTGAAAGCGCGGTTGTCAGGTATGCCCCCGCCGATTTCGTAAACTACTTCTCGCAGGGTAATTCCCATAGGCACTTCGATTAAGCCTGGGTTATTGATTTGTCCAGTTAGGGAGAAGCATTTGGTGCCTGAACATTTGGAGGTGCCTACTTTTGAGAACCATTCGCCACCGTTCTGGATAATCAGGGGGATATTGGCTAAGGTTTCCACGTTTTGGATAAGCGTCGGTTTACCCCATAAACCTGAGTTTGCTGGGTAAGGAGGACGAGGACGAGGCTGAGCTCTGCGACCCTCTACAGAAGCAAGGATAGCGGTTTCTTCACCTGCAACAAAAGCGCCCGCGCCAAAACGCAACTCCAAATCAAACTTGAAGCCAGTCTCAAGTACGTTGTCGCCTAACAGGGACAGTCCTTTGGCTTGGGCGATGGCTTTCTGCAGGGTTTGGATGGCCAAAGGATATTCAGCTCGGATGTAGATGTAGCCTTTTTCTGCGCCCACAGCATAAGCCGCAATGAGCATACCCTCGAGTATGGCGTGCGGGTCAGCTTCAGCTAAAGTGCGGTTTGCAAAAACGCCCGGGTCACCTTCATCCAAGTTTGCCACGATGTATTTGGGGGTAGTGTGTGTTCTTGCTACAAGGCTCCATTTTTGGCCTGTGGGGAAACCTGCACCGCCTCTGCCCCTGAGCCCGCTGTGGCTAACTTCGTAGATTACGCCCTGAGGAGTCATAGTTGCAAGACATTTGACTATGGCAGAGTATCCACCCATTGCGATGTAATCTTCAATTCGTGAAGGGTCAATCTTGCCAGCGTTCCGCAGAACCAAGCGGCGCTGTTTCTGGAAGAAAGCCTCATTGCGGTAAAGCATGTCTTTAACAGGTAGGCCCAAAACTATGTGGTCTCGCACTATCTCGCGGACTTTTTCAGGGGTTACACTCTGGTAAAGGTAGTCGCCTGGTTCAATGACAACGGCTGGACCAACTGAACATGTGCCCACGCATCCCGTTCGGGCAACTTTACACTCTTTTTCTACGCCAAATTCTTTTACTGCATCCTCAAAGGCTTTGAGGACCTTCAACGCGCCAAAGGGAACACAACCACTTGAGCAACACACGTTTATGCGGTATTTGTATGATCTTTGAAAGTCAACTTCATGTTCAGCTATTTTCTGCAGGTCATCAAGCTTCATCTTCTTCGACCTCCACCTGCAAGCGTAAGCCGCACACGTTCAAGCACAACTTCCTTTGTTGCTTTACCGATGACTTCGTCGTCCACGATAATGTTAGGCGCCATGGCACAGGCACCTATGCATCGAGTGGTGAACAGGGAAAGCTTGCCGTCAGGTGTGGAACCGCCGCGTTTCAAGTTGAACTCTTTCTCGATGGCGGTCATGATTTCATCCACCGCTTTTACATAGCATGCAGTGCCTAAACAACCAGTCACTACATGCTCACCTGGAGCTTTGAGTTTGAAGTAGCTGTAGAATGTTGCTACACCAACTACATGACTGGGTGGAAGACGCAATTCGTCGGAGATGTAGGTCATGAGGTTCTTGTCGAGGTAGCCGTAAAATTCTTGGGCTTTATGGAGGATTTCTAGAAGAGAACTTTCTTCGTAATTAAACTGCTTGATTACTTTGTCAAGCATCCTTTTGCGGTTGTCATCCTTCAACATACTTGTTTCTCCTTTTTCCAAGGTGAAAGGGTTCTTGCGCAAAAAACAAATGAAAGTCTAAGTATATAAGAGTAAACAAATGCCATTGCCTTTTGGTGAGGCATCTTAATACACCACGAAAAGTATAACCTTAGGGCACGAAGAAATAATCCATCGGCTGCAACTAAACATCCACCCATTTAACCTATACACGCGCTAAATAATAAGAAGTAAAGGCTACAAAGTAAACGCGACCGTGCCGCCGTACTCTTCAAACTACGCTTTCTGGGCAGCCCTGAGGTTTATCGGTTTAATTCACAGTGGCAAACACTGCACCGTTTCTAACGTACCGTGAATTCGAAACCATTCTTTTAATTTCTGTTTTATCCTCCAAAAACTTGCTTGCTGTATTCGTTAAAGTTTCGAAAGGCACGTAGAAAAATCAACCGCAACTGCTTATCAACAGCATAAACCATATGTACGCCGTTTTTATTAGCGAGGAAAACCAAGGGCACCGCCAACGATTTCTTCGAACTTGTGCATCTCATGATAGTTCAGGTTGGAGCAGTCAAGAACGTCGGCTACGGTTGATTGGATTTTTTGGTCGTCTTTTAGGTCCTTGAAGAAACGTTTGGTAACCACAACCCCGTTAGTAGGGGACGCAACGCCATGAAGTGCATGCGGCAGTTTAAGCATCTCTCTTTTCCTGAGTCACATGAGTTTTCCAGAATGTTACTTAAGTTTGAACCGTTCATAACAAGCAACACTAGCTGAGAATCTTCGATTACCCCTGTTTTAGTATTGACTAAAACTGCTTTTACCGTTCTCGCAAATCCGAGCGTTTAGGTAAAGAGAGAAGTTGATGGTGCAAGGGGGTGGGGGTTAACCCACGAATCGGAAACTTAGGAGAGAGAACGATAGTAACCGGCTACTCCCCTCGCAACACTTTAGGCACGTAGTTGCAGGCGGGGTCTGATTCGAACAGGTCGCCTGTGTAGTATTCAGCGCGTGTTCGGCAGCCACCGCAAATTTCGCGGTACTCACAAACACCACACTTACCCTTAATGTTACTTTTGTCCCGCAGCTTCAAGTACAACGGGTTGTTCTGCAGATCTGACCAAGCTGATTTCAAAGTTTTGTTCTTCACGTTGCCGATACGGTGACCTTCATGGAAGCCGCATGCGCGGTAATCGCCGTTTTCAGTGACGCTGACGTAGTTACCGCCGATGCTACATTTGCCCAGATAACCGTTTTTGAACCAGTCCCAGAAGTCCACAGGGTTTCTTTGCCGAACAATTCTTGCATAAAACGGCGAATAAACATTGACCTTAAGCTTACCCCTGTAAGCTACCTGCAAGTCACATATTTCGTTAAAAGCCTCTTCATATTCGTCGGCTGTAGGCGCCAAGTCAGGCATGTTTGTACCAGCACGCCCCACAGGCACCAAGTTATGGTAAACAATCATTCGGGCACCGTGTTCAGCCGCAACTTTTGCGGGATGCGCCATGTCCTTGATGTTGTATTTAGTCATCGTTGTTACTACACAGTCCAAGATGTCGTTCTCAGACAGTTTCTTCATCGCGAAGAGTGCCTTGTCGTAGCTGCCTTTGCCTCTGATTTGGTCATTTGACTCAGGTGTACCATCGATGCTAATGGCAGTGTGAACTTCGTTCTTTATGAGCCGGTTTAGTCGTTTCTCGTCAAAAGCAAATCCGCTGGTAATCAGGCTAACTTCAAACCCGATTCGTCTAGCATACTCAATAATGTCAAAGATGTCCTCTCGCACCAAAGGTTCCCCACCGCTAATTCCAAACCACGGAGAACCAAAATCGTACACTTCATCGACAATTTTGTAGCCAACCTTAGTGTTAACTTCGGCTTCCTCAGGCTTAACAGGTGGAGTATAACTGCAATACAAACAGTTGCCTACACACCTTCTAGTACAACGCCAAGTAACCATATACAAAGGAGCTTTAATAGTCACGACGACCACCTATCAAACCAAACTGAAAACCTAGCCCAGCCTCCACAACCGGAGAGGAGAGTCGGGAGGCTGGGCTAATGTCCTTGGCCATTCTATTTGTCGTCCCCGTAATCGTTAAGTGGACATTGTTCGCAGGAAACTATGGTTTCAAAATGGTTTTTCAAGCAGATACAGTTCTTTACTTTGCTGCACATTTTTGGTGGTTGCATTATCTGCTTGTACTTTAGGATGTTAACGTCGAATTGGGCAGGGTCGGATTGACCGTTGGAGAGCCATACCTCGAGGGAGTTGTTTTGGAATAGTTCTTGAAGGCTTTGTGCTTCTTGGCTTGTCGTCACAGGTTGAAGAACGGTTTTTCCTGCCTCCTCGAACACCATAACCGTTAGATATTTCAATTTGGAGTCGGCTATAACAGTGGGTGTTTGCATCAGTTCACACTTCTGTTGATCCCCTCGTTTTTTCATTTGCACAGCCTCAGACATATTGTTCAAGAGTCGTTTTTGGGATAAAACAGTTTTTGTAAAGATTTCTTGTCACAAGAAAAACTTACTAAACAAAAGTCTGCTCAGAATTCTTGACAACAGAATACTCTGCTTTAGCAGATAAGTTCTAAAGCAGTTAGTTACAATAGTGAATTAGGGATTGGAATGTCGGGCACTGAAGAAGAGACCTACTCAATCATGTTTAGTTCCCTGAGGCATCCAGCCCGCCGTAAAATCCTACGCATGCTCTCCGAAAGGAAAATGACTTTCTCGCAGATGCTGGAAGAACTCGCCATACCCAGCTCTCACTTAACTTATCATCTTGAAAACTTGGGTGAGCTCGTCATAAAGGACAGTGATGGGAAATACAAGTTATCCAGCTTTGGTAATGCGTCAGTTTCCATGATGAAGGGCGCTGAAGAGGTACCAGATGTCCAAGCGAAACGTTTCAAAACTTTACCTCTGAGATGGAAGTCGCTTTACGCAGTATTTATCATAGCGATTATTCTTCTGGCAAGCATGACGTTTGTTCAAAACGCCTCGATTAACTCTTTGTCTAGCAGGTATGATTCCTTAAAAACAGATTATGACAAAGCGCAACTTCAAATTCAACAGCTATCGTCATGGAGCACCTCAGCTACTCAGGCAATGACTATAATCAGGGACGTCATGCAAATAGACCTCTCAAAATATCAAACCACGCTTGAAAGCAACACAGTAGAAGACCGCTCAGACCTAGGCAACATAATCGAAGAAGTCATTCACTATAAATTTGAAAATACCGCAAGCCAATTTGAATTAACTATGAGATTCAGAGATGGCCACTTCTCTCTCTTCCTACTAACTCAACTCGAAGGCTACCCTAACTATCCTCTAATCTATTCCCACCCCCAACCGACAGACAAACTCCAGGCAACTAAAGAGGTTCTTGATAGATACCAAGCCATGACGAACGAGTCGTACCTCAGCGAAATGAGCGAACTATTAGCGGTTGCCAATGGAACTAGTAATAATGACGAAACATTAGGGAGCACAAGAGTGAGCAGTTCAAATCATGGGTCTAACGCTCAAATTAATCTTGAGTACACTAAGGACGGCATGGCTTTTGCAGGAAAAAGAGTCCACGTTGCATTTCAAAACAACGTAATCATGGAGCTTAGTGATGATTGGTTCCTCTATGAAGTCGGAGATACCCCAGTAAACGTGTCAGAGGAAGAAGCGATACAAATCGCCAAGAACGCTGCAGAGAGTTACACAATAAATGCAAACGGAAATCAAATCACAGACTTCGGTGTTTTAGACGCTCCTGTCTCAGCTGAATTTTACCCACATACCAGACCAGACGTTTCCTTGACGCTTTACCCGTACTGGTATGTTACCCTTCACCTTGACAAGACATACCCAGGAGGTTTCACGGTTATAGCTGTCGGAGTATGGGCAGACACTGGTGAAGTCGCAAATATCCAAGCTTTAAGCGGGCAACTTTCTGCCTAAGTCGCCTTTCTTGGGGCACCATTTTTTGTGAATACGCATTAACGAGTCCAGATACAACTGGAAACGTTTCTTCTTCAATAACCTGATGGAACCTCACCAGAACCCTAAATGGCGGCTCTTGGGTCGTCAGAAAGGGCGCAGAAGGTCTCTTTCAGATCCTCAGGCATTCGCTGTGCACATGCATCTTTTCAGATATATCCATTGAAAACAGCCACAGATACTGGGAAAAGCCGCTGTGTATATCTAGTATATTCAGAAAGACCCCCAAAAGGAGGGCAAAGTCGGCTTATCAGTGCCTGCGTTTCCATCAGGATTAAAGGAAGTTTATTGACGCTTTTTTTCGTTCATGAAAGGACAGTTTTGATAGGGGCAGTCTCCGAGTTTTTGGTAGGTTTTGAAGCATTCTAGCCAGCTATTGCCCTGTGGAGTGGTCTGCACAAAGTCTACGAATTTGGAAAGCTTTTCCAATGTCTCTCCGTGAACTATGTGCTCGATGGCGCACGCGTCTTCCTCAGATATGTCTTTATCTACTTCGAGCAGCGCAAGAAAAGCTTGCAGGGAGTTCTGCCTTTTTTTAAGAAAAACTGCGAGGTCATTTCCTTTCTGAGTTAAAAAGACGTTACGGTAGGGGGTGTATTTTACGAATCCAAGCGAGTCAAGTTTTTTTAGCATGCTGGTGACACTTGGGGATTTTACGCCAAGTTCTTTAGCGATGTCAGTTACCACCGCGTACCCAAGTTTTCTTAGCAAGGCATCTATTGTTTCGATGTAAGTCTCCTCGGTAGTGTTTAGCCTTGCCACCTGCTGCTCTTCTTTGTTCACTGCTATCTACCCCAAAATTACTTTCGTGTTTAAAGTTATAAAACATGTGCCCTGACTTCTCAGTTCACCATGACTAAAGAGCACATTACTGAATCTATCTCCCAAAGGTAGCGTCTCTTTCGAAACCTTCACGGTAGCTTTCTGGAAGCATCTCATCAATTACAACGAAGAGCAGTGCATCCGCAGCAAACGCTAGCCCCCAAGGAAGAATAGGCAGAAAAACAGAAAACAAAGCAAGTTCAATCAAACCACCCAAAGGTTCAACAAGCCCAGTTAATGTTCCATACAAAAGTGATTTGCTGCGGATGTCCCGCCCGCACTAAGGGCAAAGCTACGGCAAGACCTTCAAGCATATTTTGCAATCCAATTGCCATCGCAACTACAAGCCCAGCAGCAATGGCACCACTGCCAAAACTTACGCCAACAGCCAAGCCTTCAGGGAAAAATTGTGGATTATTATTGCCAAAACAAACAGCCAAAACTTGGGCAATTTGGACGGGACTCCTTCCACACCTGAAGAAAGATAAAAATGCGGCACAAACCGATCAACCAGATGCAGCACTAAAGCGCCTAAAACAATCCAACGACTACGACTAATGATCCGCTCAGATCAAGCGCAAGCATTATCAGACTGAAACTGGCGCTGGCAAGCACGACTCCCGTTGAAAAACCAAGCAAAACATCCAAGCAAGTTTTTCGGATACCTGTCTGGTGAACAGTACAGGCAGTGCCCCTGCCCCAGTTGCCAGCCCAGCAATCAAACTTCGAAAAAGACCAATCGTTTCCATATATAATCTTTATTACGCTTGGAATAGACACGTTATAAACTAACTGTGGACTCAACAATTGAAATTACTTCACTACGGTAACTTCAAAAGACGCTTGCTGAGTTATACCCCAAGTATCTTTTTCCTTTTTCAGTAACAAAAAAAGGGGATAAGTTTGTCTGGTTGCTTTTGCACGGAATACGACAGCTTGCACAGTTTCCACATGAGACACTTGAATTTTTTGGAGTCTTAGGTGTTTCCAAGTAACTTTTTGACTTCAACATTGCTATTGCTTGTTCGACCATAGATTGACTGACTCCGATTTTTTCCGCGATTTCCGACATGTTAGTTACGCCAGTGTCGTGGATTAGTCTTAGGATTTCTTTCATCATGGAGTCTTCTTCCCTAAAAGCCAGATTTTCAGCGTATAGTATACACTCGGGATGGCGAAAGCGAACAACCAGATTCCGGGACGCATGTCGTCTAACCAAGTCCATTCTGCCCAGTCTGCAAAGATGTCAGCGTAAAATTCGGGGACAACATGATAAACTCCAAAGCCGATAGCGTGGGAGCCCATGATTGCCAAGTACACACCGAAGAATACTGCAGCTAAGAGTGCGCCGACTATTAGGTAAGAGACAGCGTCTTTGCTTGTTTTCCATTGTGGTCTAACGCCGAAAACGAAGATAAGACCAATTATCGTCATTGTGACTCCGCTAAATATGTCAGGATAAACGAGCGCAGTGCTGATTGCCCATTCCAGACCGAAGGCTTGGCTAAGCCCGCGTACGAATTCGAGCAAGCCAAAGGCAAGGTAGATTAAGCCTATACATATCGAGTACGAAGCTAAACTTTTTCCGACTTTTATGTTCAAACCCATTTTGCATCACCTAACTTAGACCAAAGAGGCCTCCAATTCCGACAATTAGCAAAGCTGCAAAGTACGCAATGCCCATTTCAGAGAGTACTGCAAATATTGTCCACTTCCAAGAGCCTGTTTCCTTCTTAATTACACCAACTGTAGCTAAGCAAGGAACGTACAGCAATGTAAACACCATCAAAGCGAAAGCGCTGACGGGTGTTATGGATGCGACAAGTGCAGCCTGTATGCTGGCTTCTCCGCCTACACCGTAAATCACGCCTAAAGACTCCACCACTAACTCTTTTGCTAGGAAAGCAAAAACCAGTGAGGAAACAATCTGCCAACTGAAGCCTAACGGACCGAAAATTGGCTGTAACCCTTGACCTATTAAGCCTATAAGGGAGTCTCCACCGCCTGCTTCAACTCCCCACGGCAGAACTGAAAGCGCCCAAAGGAGTATCGCACCCACAAGCAGATAGGTACCGGCTTTCTTTAGGAACGATACGCCTCTTTCCCACATGTGCAGTATGGAACCGCGAAGTGTTGGCATTTTGTATGTTGGTAATTCTATTATGAAAGGCGCTGGTTCCCCTTTCAGTATTGTTTTTCTCAGTAGCAAAGCAAAGAGTATAGCTACAACGATGCCTATGAGATACATAGACCAGACAGCGGTTGCGGCGTTGGCGGCAAAGAACGCTCCTGCAAGTAGCACGTACACGGGTAAACGCGCAGCACATGACATGAAGGGTACTGTTAGTATCGTTATGAGGCGGTCTTTCTTGCCTTCTACGCTTCGTGCAGCCATTATTGCGGGTAGGTTGCAGCCGAAACCCAGCAACATAGGAATGAAGGATCTACCGTGTAACCCGAGCTTAAACATTACCTTGTCAAATACGAAGGCTACTCGTGCTAGATACCCGCTGTCTTCCAGTAGCGATAGCGCAAAGAACAGGAAGAATATAGGTGCAGTGAACGACAATATGAAACCTAAACCGCCGAAAATTCCGTCAGCCAAAAGAGAGGCTACAACTTCGTTTGGTATCTGAGCCGCCAAGCTAGATAGCCAAGAAAAAAACATCTCTATAAGCCCCATGAATGGCGCAGAAGCTTCAAAAGTAAATTGGAAAACAGCCCATAATAAGGCAAAAAACGCTGGAATCCCAATATACTTGTTTAGAAACACTTTATCTAAAATGTCGGTTATAGTTCGTTTGCGCTCGCCTTTAACAAGGGAAGATTCAATGATCTTGCTGATTTGCTCGTATCGTGCGTCTGCTAAGGCAATATCAGCGTCGTCACCAAGAAGTTTGTTGGCGTTCATGCCACAACCTCCAATAATTCACGTGAGAATTCAGTTTTTTTAATAACCTCAAGCACTTGCTCGTCTTTTTCGAGAAGTTTTATGGCTAACCATCGCAGAGGGTACTTCTGTTGCAGGTTTTTATCCCGTTTTAAAATTGTCTCTAGGTAGTCTAGCAGGTCTTCAATTTTTTTATCATAAGGTAGTACGCTATTTTGCGTTTTTGGCGTTTGGGCAGCTTTAAGGATGGCGCCTTTAAGGTCAGCCATGCCTTTTCCTTTAGTGGCTATCGTTGTAACTACAGGAATGCCTAGTTTTTGTGAAAGATTATCGATGTTGATTTTGTAGCCTTTATCGTGGGCAATGTCAATCATGTTCAAAACTAACAGAATTTTCGCATCTAATTCCAGCAAAAGCATTGACAGATAGAGATTACGTTCAAGATTAGAGGCGTCAACAACGTCAACCACTAAATCCGGTTTTTCTTCAATGATGAAATTTCGAGAAACCAACTCGTCTTCAGCTGCGGCAGTGAGGCTGTAAGTGCCTGGTAAATCAACCAGCTTAAATTGTACACCCTTGTGACTAAAGGAGCCTTCCTTTTTTTCCACTGTTTTACCTGGCCAATTACCTACGTGTTGTCTTGCGCCAGGCACGAGGTTGTTGAAGATGACGCTTTTTCCAACGTTTGGGTTGCCTATTAATGCAATAGTGTATGATGATTTGACCGTTGTTATTCCTCCACGAAAATTTTGGTTGCGACTCCCCGTCCTAGGGCTAAGCGGGTGTCTCGAACTTCGATTAGTACGGGTCCGCCGCATGGTTCGCTCACTATTTTTATTTGGGTACCATAAGTGAGCCCCAGTTCGGTCAGTCGTCGTATTAGACCGCAGCCACCCATTATTTTGGTGATTTTTGCTTCTGTTCCGAAGGATAAGGTGCTTAGAGGCAGGTCCATTATTTTGCCTCCGTGACGTACACGTTTTGAACGTCGTTTTTTCTTAGGCTTAGTTTGTAATCGCGTATTTCGATCTCCAGTGGGTCGCCTAGGGGTGCGCGGCAGATGACTTTTACTTTAGAGCCTCTAACTATTCCCATGTCCATTATTCGGCGTCTTGCTGTGCCGGTTTCTTCTATTTTTGTTACTGTAGCTTGTTGTCCTGGTTTCAGTTCGCTCAAACGCATGTTAGTTCACCAAACAAATATTAGATTAGACTAACTTTAGTAGAAGTTACTAACAGACTTATAAGCATTCCCCCCAACAACGCCCCAAAAAAGAAGAAAACTCGGGAAGGAACAGTTGGGTCTGTTGCCAAAGGTCAAGCATTAATTTGGTGGGAAAAATAAAGCAAAAACACAAGACATATACGCGAATGGAGAAAAATCTGTGGTGCGGGGGGTGGGATTTGAACCCACGAACCTCTGCAGGATAGGCGCCTCAGGCCTACGCCTTTGGCCATGCTGGGCGACCCCCGCGCAATTAAGAGCGCAGATATTAAATCGAGGTAGATATTAAAAGACTTTACGTCGTATATGGGAGCTTAGTGAGGGGGGTTTCGCTAAACATCAGAAAATATATGTCAGCAAAAATACGGTTTCAAGTTTATTTTATAACAATTGTCTTTTCGGCTGTACGCTTCTCTTATATCCCTCTTTTTCCAAATACACAGAGAAGGTAAACAGATGTCTCCGAAAAAACCCTCAGCCGCATCAAAAGAAAAAACCAGCCCCAAAGACGATAAAGAAGCACACGCGTGGAATCCTGAAAAGATGCTACAAAAGCTGATGACCTGCGACATAAAACTGCAGGAGAACTGGGTCGAAGAAGGCTTACCTGAACTTATTAACGAAGTGGTTTCAAACTATGAAAGCTGCGGAGGCATGGACCACCTTGAAGGAAAGGATCTGCCATCCAAAAAAATAGTTTTAGAAGTCCTCAACGACCTGCTTACGGTTTTCTTCCCTGGATACGTGGGAAATTCGGAAATCACCAAATCCAACGTGAAATACATCATCGGCAACATGTTAAATTCAATTCACGCTCGCCTCACGGTAGAAGTGGAGAAAAGCCTCAAGCACATCTGCCGAAAGGTCAAAGAATGCCCCCAAGATGTCTGCCACGTACAAGCGCAGATTATCGTGAAGGAGCTTTTGGAGAAGGTTCCAGAAATAAGGCAGTTGCTGAGTGGAGACATAGAAGCAGCCTATAAAGGGGACCCCGCTGCAGTAAGCAACGAGGAAGTAATCATAAGTTACCCCTGCGTTTTAGCGATAGCTACCTACCGAATAGCTCACGAACTCTACATGCACGGGGTTCCCTTGATTCCCCGAATAATGAGCGAACACGTACATTCTTTGACTGGCATTGATATCCATCCAGGAGCCAAAATCGGCAAGAAATTCTTCATCGACCATGGCACTGGCGTAGTCATCGGCGAAACCACTGAAATAGGCGACAACGTGAAAATGTATCAAGGCGTCACTTTGGGCGCGTTAAGCTTCCCCAAAGACGAAAAGGGGCACATTATTAAAGGTAGAAAAAGACATCCCACCATTGGAAACAACGTCATTATCTATTCAGGCGCTACACTTCTGGGTCCCGACGCGGTGATTGGCGACAACGTCATCATCGGAGGAAACGTTTGGATAACTTCACCTGTGCCCTCTGGAACCACTATAACCATAGCGCCTCCTGAACAGAAAATCAAAAGAGAAAAGAGTTCAAAGTAAAATAGGCGCTCATTAGATAAGGCGGAAGTTTTCTTTAACCGTGTTCAGGACTACATGTGTGTTGGTTCGTTCCACGTAGGGCAAAGCTAACAAATTCTTAGTGAAAGCCCCCAAGTCTTCACGACTCTTAAACTTGGCGATTATAACCGCATCCGTCAGCCCCGTCACGTCGTAAACGCTGCATACGCCGGGAATCTTGACAATTTCAACTTCTGTTTCCACAAGTCTGCCTTTGGCTACGGTGATTTCAGTTACAACCGTTAACTGATACCCGAGTTTCTCATGGTCCAAAATAACGGAGTACCCTCGGATCAAACCTTCATCTTCCATTTTTTTTATCCTTGAAAGGACAGTGCCGACGGAGACGCCTACGTTTTTGGCTATTTGCCTGCTTGAAAACCTCGCGTCTTCCAAGAGCGCTTTCAAGATTTTGGTGTCGATTTCATTTAATTCCACGACATGTATCTCCTGCACATTTTTCCAATGAACATCATTTTTTTGAAACGTTCTTTTAATATTCATACGGTTATGTTTATAAAAGTTTATCGTCCCTCCTGAAACAAAAATCAAGCCGGTAAGGTAACACAACATAAGTTAATTCCATGAAATTAACGAAGCACAGGGGAATCTTAATTTAATAGACCAAGCCCCAATAGTAGCTGTGAATCAGGGAAAATGCAAACGCGATATGACACTATTTTGGTTCTGGACTTCGGGGGACAATACTGCCACCTCATAGGTAGAAGAATCAGAGAACACGGCGTCTACTCAGAAATCGTTCCCCACGATATAACACCAGCCGAAATTGAGGCTCTAAACCAGAAGTTTAACGTTAAAGGATTAATTCTTTCAGGTGGACCCGCAAGCGTCTATGAACCAAACGCGCCACGCATAAACCCCAAAGTTTTGGAGTTAAACCTGCCAGTTTTAGGTTTATGTTATGGTCACCAACTTATAGCACAGATAGTTAAAGGCAAAGTTTCCCCAGCCACATGCCGAGAATACGGCATTGCAGAAGTTAATATAGACAAAGCAGAGGGCATGCTAAAAGGCTTAGAGAACAAGGAAACGGTTTGGATGAGCCACGGAGACACTGTTTCAGCGCTACCCCCCGAGTACGAGGTTTTGGCACATACAGAAAGCTGCCCAGTAGCTGCATACCGTAACGAACAAAAAGCGATTTATGGTCTGCAGTGGCACCCAGAGGTCATCCACACAAAAAAAGGCACCCTCATGCTACGCAACTACATCTTCGAAGTCTGCCGATGCGAAGCTAACTGGAAAATGGAAGACCTCATAGAAAAAATGGTCAAAGAAATAAAAACTGAAGTAAGCGAAGCCAAAGCCATCATAGGCTTAAGCGGAGGCATAGACTCAAGCGTGGCTACAGCGTTGGCGGCTCAAGCTTTAGGGGACAAGTTGACGGCTGTTTTTGTTGACCACGGGTTCATGCGTGAAGGCGAACCTGAAGCCATCAAAGAAACCTTCGAAAAATTCGACATTAATTTTGTTATGGCAAAAGCCCAGCAACGGTTTATGGAAAAACTCAAAGGTATATCTGAGCCCGAGAAGAAACGTAAAGTCATAGGGGAAGAATTCATCAGGGTTTTTGAGGAAAACGCAAGGCAGTCTGGAGCAGAGTACCTGCTTCAGGGAACCATCTACCCCGACCGCATTGAATCAGGGTTCAGGAAAAACTCAGACGTAATCAAGTCTCATCATAACGTGGCAGGTTTGCCTTCAAAAATGGATTTTAAGAAAATTGTGGAGCCTTTGCGTGACCTCTACAAAGATGAAGTACGCAAAGTAGCCGTCATGCTCGACCTACCTCGAGAACTCGTCAACCGCCAACCATTCCCAGGACCAGGCTTAGCTGTGAGAATAGTTGGCGAAATGACGGAAGAGAAAGTTAGCATAACCAAGAAAGCCGACGCCATTGTGCGCCAGGAGATTGAGAAAAGTTGTGTGGCGGAGAAACTTTGGCAGTACTTTGCCGTCCTAACAGACACCAAAGCGACGGGCGTGAAGGGAGATTCGCGGGCTTACGGATATGTTGTAGCAGTTAGAGCTATGGAAAGCCGTGAAGCCATGACTGCCAACTTTGCGCGTATTCCTTATCCTGTACTGGAGAAGATATCCACAAGAATCACTAACGAGATCCCCCAGGTTACCCACGTAGTGTACGACATCACACATAAGCCGCCTGCAACCATAGAGTGGGAGTGAACACTCTTTGTTCATATCATTTATATCTGAAAAATAGCGAATAGTAAGCTTAAACCTATTTGAAGGCGCAAAACTGTGAAAGCTATAATCCTAATAGGCGGATTCGGTACCAGACTAAGACCGCTAACATGCACCAGACCCAAAGCCCTTTTTCCCATAGTCAACAAGCCCTTGCTACAGTGGACACTTGAAAAACTTGCCCAAGGCGGAGTAACCGAGGTGATTTTGGCAGTTAACAAGTTAACCAAGTTTCACATTAAACAGCAACGTTTGTCCAAATGTGGTTTGAAAATCAAGTTTTCTCTTGACCCGCCAAAGACGCCTTTGGGAACAGCTGGACCCATAAAGAAAGCTGAGAAAATCATCGGGCACGATGAGCCATTTCTAGTTCTGAACGGAGACTTAATAACCGAAATAAGTTATAGTGAGATTCTTCAAAGCCATGCTGAGGGCAAAGCTGTGGCTACAATTGCGCTTCATGAAGTTGAAGACCCTAGCAGGTACGGTGTAGCGGAGCTTGCAGACGGCAACCGAATTAAACGGTTCATAGAAAAACCGCCCAAAGGAACGGAGCCGTCTAAGCTGATAAACGCTGGCGTCTACGTTTTAAGCCCCAAAATCTTCGAGTACATACCAACGGACAAGGCAGTTTCTATGGAGCGAGAAGTTTTTCCACGTTTAGCTGAAGAAAAAAAACTATATGGCCATCAAGTGTGCGGCTTGTGGATTGATATTGGTAAACCTGAAGATTACCTGCAGACCAATAAGATGCTGCTGGAAAGTTGCGCTGACAAAAACCCCAAAAGCAGCAAGTTTGAATGCAAAGAGCCTGTGGCGTTAGGGAAAGGCGTGTCAATAGGTGAAAAATCGGTTATTGGTCCATGCACTGTTTTGGGCAAGAATGTAACAGTAGGAAGAAACGTGCAAATACGTGATTCAGTTGTTTTCGAGGATGCAAAAATAGGTGACGACACAGTCGTTGTTGGAGCACTTATCGGCGAAGCAGCGTACGTTGGCAAAAAAGCCAGAATCTCTGAAGGTTGTATCGTTGCTGACCACGCAAAAGTAAAAGACGGCGCCAAGCTTCACGAGAAAGTTTCGGTTTGCCCTGCAAAAGAAATCTGAAAGCATATTAGACGCTTGTAGTCTCTCTTAGAAAGCGGAGATAAGCGATTATGAGCCAGAACAAGCTTTTCGGAACAAACGGCATCCGAGGAACAGTTAACACAGAACTTACCCCTGATATGGCAGTGAAAGCAGGCTACGCCATTGGAACCTTTTTCGGAAAAAAGAGCCTGCTGGTGGGCTACGACGCCCGAACAAGCGGCCCCATGTTCGCTAAAGCAGTAATTTCAGGTTTAACTGCGACGGGATGTAACGTGTTTTTGGCTGGAATGGCACCTACACCTGCACTTCAGTTTGCAGTTAAAAATCATAAAATGGATGGCGCAGTCATCATCACCGCTTCACATAACCCACCACAGTATAACGGCATCAAAGTAATTTGGAGCGATGGCATAGAAATCAGCCATGAACAGGAAACGGAAATAGAGAACATTTACTTTGAGGAGAAAAACCAGTTTGCAGACTGGAAGCAACTGGGGGCAACACACGACTTAACAGGAATAAACAACGAGTACGTCGAAGCCATAAAAAAGCACGTTGACAAGGCAAAAATTGCTGAAAAACAATTTCATGTTGTCGTCGACGGCGCAAACAGCGTCGGCAGCTTAACAGCACCCGTCTTAATGCGTGACTTAGGATGTAAAATAACTAGCCTTAACGCAAACATCGACGGCACTTTCCCTGGCAGAATGCCTGAGCCTAGACCTGAAAACCTCGCGGAGCTTTCCAAGATGGTGAAGACATTAGGGGCGGACTTGGGTGTTGCCTTCGATGGGGATGCAGACCGCTCGATTTTTGTGGATGAAACAGGGCAGATTCACATGGGGGACAAAACCTTCGCGGTTGTTCTGAAACAGTTCCTGTTAGACAAACCGAATTCGCAAATAGTTACGCCTGTAAGTTCTTCCACACTAATCAAGGACACCGCAAACGCCTACAAAGGAGAACTCGTCTGGACCAAAGTAGGAAGCGTAACCGTATCACAAAAGATGAAGGAAATCAACTCTAAACTGGGAGGGGAAGAAAACGGCGGTGTTTTTTATGGTCCACATCAGTCAGTGCGTGACGGAGCGATGACTACGGCGTTGATTTTGGATATAATGGCGAAGACAGGAAAGAAACTCTCTGAACTTGTGGCAGAGCAACCGCAATACTTCCTAGAGAAGGGCAAAATTGAGTGCCCAGATGAAAAGAAACTAAAAGTTCAAGAGAAGTTACTTGAGCAGGTACAAGGGATGAACATAAACACGTTGGACGGCGTGAAAATCTGGTTTGACGACAAAAGCGTCATTTTGGTGCGTCCTAGCGGAACCGAAACAGCCTATCGAATGTATGCAGAAGCGAAAACTCAGGAAAGAGCCGTGCAGTTGGTTCAGGAATACACTGCTAAACTTGTGAAGATACTTGAAAGCATTTAAGAAATGTGTACATACTTCCTTAGAGAAAAGGCGAAAACTACAGTGCCTGCAGTGTTACATTTGAAAACAGAAGGAGCCTATACGACTGAAGAACGTGGAAATTACGTAGTTAGCATTATTGGTTGCGGACAAAAAGGGGTCTTTTACGCTCTAGCATTTGCTCAAGCAGGTTTCAAAGTTACGTGTTCAGATGCAAACCAAAGTGTAATCAAACGTTTATCAAAAGGGAACCTGCAGCGGGGCCGTCGACAAACAGAAGTTAAGCTAAAGAGCTTGCTAAAAAAGGGACAAATAATAGTCGCAGGAGACTTGAAGACTGCGGTCGCAGAAAGTGACGTGACGATTATAACTGTTGGTGCTAAGATTGACCATAAGAAGAACTCTGACACCTCGGAAGCAGTGAACATATGTAAACATGTGGGAAAAGCCATCAAAAAGGGCAGTTTAGTTGTTTACGGAGGTTTGGCTACACTTGGCTTTGTTGAAGGCGTAGTTAAGGAAACTATAGAGAACACGTCAGGGTTTAAAGCAGGGGAAGATTTCGGGTTAGCCTATAACCCTTTTTTCAACTCCACATGTGTTCGTAACGAAATTGGAGATAAGGAAGCCATCGTTGCCGCAAACGACAAGGTTAGTTTGAATTCTGCAGCATCAATTTTTGAAGTAATAACAGAGAAAAGCGTTAACAAAGTTTCAGATATAAAGATGACTGAGGCAGCCGCACTTTTTGCGTCGGCTAAACTCGACTTGAACGCTGCTTTATATAATGAACTGGCAGTGTTTTGTGAAAAAACTGGTTTAGATTACACGGAAACGATGGGGCTTGCGGAAAACCACATGGGCCCAAACAGCGCCTCACCAACAATTGCGGAAGAAACCAACAGGGAAGAAGTGTACTTACTTCTTGAAACCGCTGAAAACCTAAACGTGCAGCTTCGGCTTCCCAAACTGGCAAGACAACTAAATGAAGACATGATTAAACACGCCATTAACTTAACGCATGATTCGCTGCGAAACGCGGGGAAAACGTTGAGAAGAGCCAAAATTGCCTTGTTGGGTGCAGCTGGACCCGAAACAGCTGCTGCCGCATTTGTTGGTTTGCTTGAAGCTAAGGGGGCAAAGGTTCGCCGTTACGACTCCTATAGTTCCGAGGGTGCGAAAGCTGACAAGGAACCGCTTAAGAAGACGTTGAATGACGCGGTAGAAGGCGCAGATTGTGTGGTTATCCTGTCTGAGCAGGAGCAGTTTAAGCGGTTAAGCCTTAAGAAGCTGCATGCTTTAATGAAGGCGCCAGCGGCGCTTGTGGATTTGGTTGGAGTTGTGGAGCCAATGAAGGTGGAAAAGGCGGGTTTCATTTACCGAGGTCTGGGAAGAGGAGATAGGAAAAAATGAAGAAACTGGGGGTAGCCGTTGTTGGAACGGGGTTTTGGGGAAAAAATCACGCAAGAGTCTACAAAGAACTGGACTCCACCGATTTAATTGCTATTTGTGATGTGAATGCTGAAAGAGCCAAAGCCATCGCAGACCAATTCGGAGTCGAAGCGTATACAGACAGTACTCAAATGCTGAAGAACAAAGATATTCAAGCAGTAAGCGTCTGTACGTGGTCAACCATGCTGGCAAAAGAGGCACTGAAAGGGTTACACGCGGAAAAACATGTTTTGGTTGAGAAGCCTATGGCCACTAACACCAAGCAGGCAGAGAAGTTACTGAAAACTGCTGAGGAAAACGGTTTGCGTTTAACCGTGGGTTTTCTGATGCGGTTCATTCCGGGACTGCAGCAGATTCGAGTAGCAGTGAAGACCCAGAAAATCGGGGATTTGGTGTCAGCTTCGGCGAAACGGGTTTCTCAGTGGCCTGAAAGAATCGGCGATGTAGGCGTAGTTAAGGACACAGCGATTCATGACATCGACGTTATGCGGTTTGTGTCTAATCAGGACCCTGTTAGTGTTTACGCGAAAACGGGAAATATGCGTCATAAGCAATTCGAGGATTATGCCCAAATTATGCTCACGTTTGAAGGCGGACAAAGTGCATTCATAGAATCCAACTGGCTAACGCCCTACAAAACAAGAACTCTGAACGTTACAGGCACCGATGCAATAATGCGGTTAGATTACATCACACAGAAACTGTCGGTTGAAAGCGCCAAGGAAACCTTGCAGCCTAGAATCCCATTCAGAGAGCCGCTAAAAGCAGAGTTGCATCATTTCACGGAGTGCATTTTAGAAAAGAAAGAACCGATTGTTACAGGAACTGACGGCTTGAAGGCGTTACAGATTGCCATAGCGGCGTTGCAGTCTTCAACGAAGAATGTTGCGGTAAAACTGAAATAGGGACGGTTTATCCTTTCAAGTTGAAAGGGCGACCCTCTGACACCACATTTTTGGGTGCGTTCTCTTTCCATTTCTTCAGGAAAGGCAGGTCTTCGGACTCTTTTCTGAGCTCATCTGGCAGCATTTCGGGAATTTCATCACGAATTGGGTACCAGCGGAGACATTTTGGGCAGACAATTAAGCCTTCAACAATTTCGTCTTCTTCCTCAAAGACGTAGAGTTCCAGTGGGTGATGCTTGTCAATTGGGCAAGCGAGGATTTCCATAAGTTTACGTTTCATAGATGCTCACTCAGACAAGACTATCGGCGGGTGGGATTATTAAAATTTGCCAAAACGAAGCCAACATAATAGAAAGTTAGGTGGAGAATAACACAAATTAAAAGGTCGCCTTCAGCAAGGCCAATTTTTCAAAAAAAGGCAAATTAAGGTACGTGAAAGGTTTTACCTGCATCTTTTGATTCTGAAACGCTTTCACTGTTTCTTCGATGCCAGCCAAGTTAGACTGCATCAGCAAAATTTCACCTTCTCGCTTCAGGTAAGGGGGAGCTTGTTTTATGAATCTGTCAATTACTTGCCGTCCTGTTACACCACCTGCCCACGCTCGACCAAGCCAATGTTCGTCTTCGCCTTCTTCTGACGGCAGATAGGGAGAGTTGAAGAGAATTAGGTCAAATTTTGCGGTTTCTGCTATCGGTGCGAACAGGTCGCCTTGCAGGAAAAACAGCTTGTCGCTGGCATAATTTTGTTTGGCGTTTTTGGCTGCGCATCGGACTGCGTGGGGGTTTATGTCGACAGCAATTACTTTGAGCGCTTTTTTTGCGGCAAGTATACCTAAAATGCCGCTGCCAGTTCCTATATCCAGCACCCGAGTACCAGTTCGTACATGAAGGTTGTCGGCAAACAAAAACGAGTCTTCAGCAGGTTCATAAACGTCGTTGTAAACCTCGAAAACTAATTCTTTGAAGAACGCTTTCTTATTTGCTGAGTTCATCGGCGAGTTCTCCAAAGTCGCTGGGGGAAAGGTCGCGGGCGCGCTTGTTCCGCAGAGACATCGATGAAGCCAGTTCGACGGCTTTTGATTTGTCCAGCTTGAGTTCAGACCTTATGAACGGAGTTAATGCGTTATCTAATTTTTTGTTGCGTTGGGTAAACAGCCATTTTGTCAGTCGCCTAAAAAACGTGAGGTTCTTCACTGTGAAAGGCGGTGTTTTCAACGGGGTTAAACGCAAAATGATTGAGTCTACTTCTGGTTGGGGATAGAACATCCAGTTTGGAATCTCGTCTAAAAGTTCTGCTTGTGTGGCTTGCGCTGTAAAGACTGTTAGCCACCCGTAGTTTTCGCTGGCTACAGGCGCGACTAGGCGGTTGGCAAATTCTTTCTGCACAATCAGCGCTGCACAGTCGAAGGTTCGGTCCAGCAGCCAAGTCAGAAGCTGTGAGCTGAGGTAGTAAGGGGGAATGGAAACAGCTTTGTTAAACTCAGGCACGGAAACCTTGAGTACGTTGCCTTCGATAACGGTGACGTTGGTTAAGCTTTTTACTTGTTTGCGAAGAACCTGTGCCACCTTTGGGTCTTTTTCTACTGTTATTACTCTTTTGCATTTGTCTGAGAGAAAAAGGGTCAGAAAACCGAAACCTGCACCAGCATCCAGCACCGAGTCGTCAGTGTTCAGAGAAACATAGTTTGACAGTTTGGGGTAAACAGAGGAATCAATCATGAAGTTTTGTCCCAAGAGCTTGTTGGGAATTATGTTATACTCTTGGAGCAGAGACCTTGTTTGGGAAAGGCTCATTTAAAATGAAATCAACCTTGCATAATTAATGGAAACGCGTGAAAAGGCGGTACTTGCTTTCGCCCTCAAGCTCCTCCATGACCCGTTTGGTAATCAGCTTCACGGGATTAGGCAGTTCTGTGCGTTTGGTTATGTCGTCGTAGTTCTGGAAGGGCTTTCTTTCGCGTTCATTGATGACTTGCCACATGTACTTTTTACCGATGCCTGGAATCAGCTCCAAAGCGTGCATACGAGGAGTAATCGCCCGTGCGGTGTTGAAGAATTTAACGAACCATGCTTCGCGGTTCTGAACGATTCGGCTCACGGCTAAGGGTAACTCAGATTTTGCTGCCGCTGTTAATTCATCGTAGCCAATTCGACCGATTATGTAAGTGACTTCTTCGCGGCTGTCTTTGCCCACGTAAACTCGGTCTGGCGGCTTAAGAACCAAGCCTTCTTTAACCAAAGCTTCTAGGACCGTGAAGAATTCTTCGCCGACGCATTGGATTAAAGCGCCCGCTCGGTAACCTGCGCGACCAGTTGGGCGAAAGCCAGGCTTACCATGTTGTAGGAAGTCGAGTACGTAAGCGTACTCTTCGTATTGCTTCTCCATAGTAGTCACTCTACTCTATTCCCTCTTAGCTTAAAAATACTTGTATGGTTTGCCTTACTTTAAAAGCCTAGTTTCGTTCAATAGGTTCACTATAGCAGAGAGTTTTTGAGCTTCGATAATTTTGCGCCCACCAGCAAGGAAAATGCGTAGTTCATCGACGCTTTCAGGCATGCAGTTAATTATTTGAACCGCGTCGTCCTCGTCCAGTTCGTATTCTGTGACGAGTTTTTGTAAGAGAACTTCAGCGTCAGCAGGAGTAACTTTTGTAAACTTTGAGACATAATCTAACGTGCGCCGCTGGAACTGGTCCAAGTTTTCTTCTCCTAAGGATTCAAGCACTTGTTTAACCTGCGGCAGGGTAAGCTTGCTTTCGCTTGTTTCTCTTTCACTCATATGATGACCTTCTTAAGTGCCCTTGTAAGGCTCCAGATGTTCAGTTCGAACAATAAGGTTTCGGTCAGAGTTTCCTTGGGCAACCCGCACGACGTAAGCTCGACCTCGCCTGTTGATTACTTTGCCGATTTTACCGTGGAATCGCCTGTGGGGAAGAGCCTTTTGCTGGCTAGAGTCAATCTTGATGATGACGCTGTCGCCGTTCTCGTATTCATGAAGGAACTTCGTTAGTTTCGGCTTGCCTTTCTCTCTGAAATGTTTTGTCAAGACACCGCGGCTTGCGGCGCAATATCCTTTTGAGGGTTTCATTCAATATTCACCTTATTGGTCTTCCATGATAACTTTCAAAACGTCAAGCTTGAGAATCTTCGCTGGGTTTTTGAGTAAATCCGCAACGCTGGGTACTGTTCGCCCTTCATCGCTTGACACCAATTCTTTAACGTAGAGGCCTCCTTGGCAACGTACTTCCATCAGGGCCTCTTTAGGGAATATCTTCTTAACTTTAAGCTTATATATGTACCTTTCCCGCGTCAAATTTGCTCGCCTATGCATAACTCGCGTGGGGGTCTGCTGTTTGATTGTTACGCTGTTAAGGTTTTCCTCTACGAGTTGCATGTCGGCATCAGAAATTTCGTTTTTGAACTGTATGAGCGCGCGGTACTCTTTTTGGGCATTCTCTGCTTTTTTGAGTTTTCGAACTACATCGCGAGTAGTGAAGCGTAAACACGAAACCTCCACTTTATTTACAGCACCCGCGTTCACTTTCGCTTCGAGTGCTTTGAGGTCCAAGACGCGTTTTTTAGGCTTGGAAACTTCAACCACAAACGGTCGCCCCGTCCCGAGCATGCGCGCGTCGATATCTTCTCTGCCCGAAGCGTGAAAAGACGTTTGCTCACCCTCAGCTGCCTCCAAAAGTGGCTTGGAAACCAGCATCTCCACGGAATCAGGATACATTAAACCTGTTCCTCCGCATTTGCTGCATCCTCTGCCGCGGCAGCCAGAGCAGAACCATCGGGATTGCGGGATGTCTCTGACGAGTTTGCGGTACCTACCAGCGATAAATAGTGGGTTAACCTGCAGCTTGATTTTCTGGGTAAAAGGGTTAACGATTATCATTATGTCGGGTTTTCCGTATTCTGCGGCTTTGCCCGCTTCCGCTTCTATTCGTTTGCCAAGTACGCGCCCGAATTCATGTTTTATACTTTCGCTGTAGCCCACGTTGAAGAAGGCTTTGAATTCGTCCTCGCGTTCCGCAGCTGCGGTTGGCAACTCGACGCCCATAAGAAACGTGGAGTACTCGTAATCACGGATTTTTTCCAGAACCTGCTGTACCAAGTTGTCTACGTTTTGGAATGTATCGTTACAAAGAAAACAAGTTGGGGCGTCAGTTTTGGGAAGCCGTTTTTTAAGGTGATGAAGCGTGTTTTTGGCTGCTAAAGAGAAACCGTTTGTTACCAGAACTTTGAGGGATTTGATGCCGCGGAGGTTTTTTTCAGATGCTTGTGCGCTGGCGTGCAAAGTTAAGCCCAGCTTTAACGCTTCACCACGACGGTTATTTTCTAAACTGTATCCTAAAAGCGCAAATTGCCTGCCCAAACAGTGGTCACATAAAGGGTATTTTTCCAGCATACCCAAGGCTTTTTCTAAAACGTCCATACCGCTGTGCCTACTTGAAGTCCGCAGGAAAGCCTTGTCCGCCCATTCCCTGCATGAAGGGCAATTTGCCTTTTTTGCGTTTCATCATCTTCAGCATGCGCCGCATCATAACGTATTGATTGAGCAGTTCTTTGACTTCTTTTTCGGTTGTTCCTGAGCCTCTGGCTACTCGACGGGCACGGCTGTAGTTGATGATTTTGGGGTTTTCCTTCTCGGCGGGAGTCATCGATTGAATTATGACCCGCCATTTTTCAAGACGCCCCTCAGCCATGTTTAGCATGTCGTCGGGTACCTTGCTGGACATGCCCGGAAGCATCTGTAAAACTTTTCTGAAGGGACCCATACTTTTCACAGCTTCAAACTGCTCGTACATGTCGGTGAGTGTGAATTTGCCGCTGAGCATCTGTTTGGCTTTCTTTTGCGGAACCTTGATTTCGGCTTCTTTAACCCGCTCCAGAAGCGTCTCCAAATCACCCATCCCCAAAAGGCGCCCGACGAAGCGTGATGGAATGAACTGTTCGATGTCTTCGACTTTTTCGCCTGTTCCGATGAATTTTATTGGTGCGCCTGTGGCTGCCACTGCAGAAAGTGCGCCGCCGCCTCTTGCGGAACCATCCAGCTTGGTAACGAGGATGGAGCCGATGGGGGTGGCTTCGTGGAAGGTCTTCGCCTGAGCCAATGCCTGTTGTCCTATGGTGCCGTCGATGACCATCATAACCTCGTTGGGCTTAATGTGCTTCTCCAGATCCTTCATTTCTTTTATGAGGTCTTTTTCTTCCTTGTGACGCCCAGATGTATCCACAATAACTATGTCCTTGTCAGGGAACTGTTTGAGCCCCTGCGCAACAACCTTAACGGGGTTTTTGGCTTTGGGGTCGCCGTAAATTGGAACATTAATTCTGGCAGCTAACTGCTGTAGCTGCGCAAAAGCGCCTGGCCTAAACGTGTCAGCACAAATCAGCGCAGGTTTAAGCCCTTTCTTTTGCAGTAATCTTGCCAGTTTGGCAGCGTGGGTTGTTTTTCCTGAACCTTGAATGCCCACCAACATGAGGACAAATTTTCTGCCAGGTTCAATTTTAAGGGGAACATTTTTTTCTCCGACAAAAGCAGTTAGTTCCTCATAGACAACTTTTATGATGTGCTCGCGTCGGCTGATGCCCGGAGGCATCTTTTCCTTTAACGAGCGGTCTTCGATTCGCTTAGAGATTCCCAAAACTAACTGCACGTTTACGTCTGCCTGCAGAAGCGCCCGCTGGATGTCCCTTACGAGTTCCTTAACCGCAGCTTCATCCACCACGGAGGACTTGAAGATTTTTTTTATGGCGTCAGTAAGTGAGGAGCCTAAGCGATCAAGAGCCATCTATATGTCTCCAACTCTAAAACAGCCCAAAGCGAGCTTAAAAGCATATTGCAGTACAACTGCGGTTTCTGATTGCTTTGAAACGGACACGTATCAAAGGGGAACTACCGTTCACCACCCGACCGGCTATTGCCTTCGGACAGAAAAGGCTCGGCTTAGAGGATAGCACATGTGACTGGATGCTTTTGAAGCCTCAGTTTCCCCATTTAGATTCTTCGTCATCAGTGTTCAGACGGCTCTTCATGCATCATTGGCTTCAACATAGTGTACTGCATTACGCTGATTATTAGGTTGACGGAAAGTCTTTTATCAACCCTACGTTAAATCCATACGCAAGGTGGATTTGGGTGACTGCAGAACGAGGGATACATGCAGCTGTTTTCATACTACTGCTAGTGGGTTTGTTTGCTGTAACAGGTTGGGCAAGCATCCGCTACATAGATGACTTGATTCTTAAAATCGCGGGCTTCGCGCTCAGCTGGGGCATAATCTTGCTCGTCTTGTATGTTGTGTTCAGAAAACTAGACTGGCAATGGTGGAGCTAAAACACCAAAACAGCTTTTAACGGAAACAAGCAAAAAAGAAGAAGGCTATTTGGTTCGGGTTATCTTCACTTTACCCAAAATCTTCCAGTACTCTACCTCTACACCAGATTCAAGTTTGTTCTTGAGGTCCTCTTCATTTGGGAAAGGTGCATCTATGTACTCGAAAGTTTCCAGATCCATTATCTGAACGCCTGTTGGGTTAACTGCAAAGATTTGTCCTGCTCTTTTGTCGATTAGGGGAACTTCTGCGTTGGCGTCGACGGGTTTAACGAATTGTCGTTTTTGACCGTCAAATACGCCTATGGCGACTATTCTTGCTTTGGCGGCGCCGTGTTTTCCGGGTTTGGACTTGGTTATGTCCATTATACGGCAGGGTTCGTTGTCTATCATCATGTAGCCGCCTACGCGTAATTCTCCAACGTCCATTGGTTTGGTCATACTCTCACCAATTGTCTCTTAACTAAAAGCAAATTTGAACAACACCCATATATAGATTTAGGACTGAGTTTTCGACACCTTTCCTATTTTGCCAAATTTCCGAACGAAAAAAAGGCTTAGCTAAACTAAGATTTTTCGCGTCTCATTACGAGATTCCGCGCGCAAGGAGGGCATCTCCTTGAAGGGCGCCGATTACATTGACCCAGAGGGGAACCAATTTGAACTGGTAAACGGTCGCCTGCTTCCTCTTCGCTACCTCATGCCCGATGGAAAAACCTACGTTATCCAAAAAATTAAGGGTGAAAATAAGCTTGTTTCATTTGGAACCAGCAATTTTGAGCCTCTGCAAGTCTATAAGAAAAGCGGTTTCACTCGAAAACAGAAAAGGGCGTATATGCGCATTAAAAGCGGATTCACTCTGAGCACCGTTAAGGATGAAAAAGGCAGACAAAAAGAACGGGTCTGCTTTATGACCTTAAGCACACAATACGATATCAAAAAAGACCGCTTTGGACGAAGGCTAGTGGATTACAACGGACGCAGCATCCCCGTTAACCCCGAAGCACGCAAACAAAAAATTAAGTTAATGAATTACGCCTTCACCAAACTAAAACAAGTTATTGAATACTACCTCCAGAAAACCATGTATGAACGCCACTGCCGAAAACATCACCTTGAACCTTACATACAAGTTGGTAGATTCAAAAAACGAAAAGTCAGATATCAACAGCTTTGGAAGCGCTACAAATTCAAACTAAAGTATTTCAAACTGAAAACTGACGAAGGCGGCGGCGTTATGCACATCATCTTTCGTAAAGGGTACAGGGTGCCAAAGATACCTTTTGATTGGCTTTCTAAACAATGGCTTCGAATATGGGGGTCTCCCCGAGTCAATATTTCCCAAATTGCAGTCAACTCAGCTGATAGATTGGGGCGGTACATGGTCGGTCAATACATGCAAAAACAGCCTATTCTCCGTATGAGTTACGGGCGTCAATGGGTTTGTGAAGGCATGAAAAAAAGCTTTAATCACATAGTTGACGTTTACGGCTTCAAGCGTGGGATTGAGGTCTGGAATAAGCAATTGGAGAAAGGAATCTTACCTTTGGGCGGTCTTGGGCGTCAAACAAGATTTAGACACAGGCGTTTCCCTGACCGCTGTTATGTAACCGAAAAACGGTACATCAAGGGCCAATACAAAAAGGTGCGGCTCATTCTGCCTGAAAAAACGCAAGGCGTAACAGGCTTAGACCCCCAAGTACATTGGAGCGAACGTAACCAGAATTACTATAGCTATGGATGGTTACAAACACGGTTAGATTCACCTAAGTACACCCAGATTTGGCATGATACACTTTCAAATGTGGTCTGGACAATCTTTACAGCTTACAAGGCTAAGTATGCGCAGCATAACAACCGCCTGAAGCGAGCGGTGCCCTCTTAACGTTTGTTGGCGTGGCGGCAACAATAAATTTTTTGGGACCCCCGATTAGCGACCCCAAAAATTTATGTTGACGCCTTATCGTTTTGCGCTATAAAGTTTAAACTTAACAGCCCTTGCGTCGCGTATGCCCTCAGTTGCAGGGGGCATACGGACAACATACAGAGCGCACCCCCTGAAAGGGGTATGTGTGCGCTGACAAACACGCATCAAAGCATAGATTAGCCGACTTTTCGTATCGATAACTGGAACGTTGGAGTTTCGGTTGTCTGGCGTCGTGCGCGTGCGCCGAAGGCGCCGCGCCTTTCCTTGTCTACATGTTACAAAATATCAGATTCTGCTAACATCTTAAAACAACCCCAGAAAGAAGTAACATTAATACATAAAACAGATCATTCGCCCAACCCCATTCAGTAAAAAAACACATTTTTCTGTATACACACATAAAAGCTCAGCAGTTATTGTATACTAAGAGTCTAATACTCAGAAAATCAACCCTTAAATATTAGAACACTGATTCACATCTCGATGTGTCTTTTACAAGTGGGGTCACATCAAATATCTCACTTAAGAATGTTGTTATTGGCATCTGGTAACCACAAAGTTATAAATATTACAACCGACAATTAGTGTCGTGACTGTCTTGACAGTTGGGTTGGGAGAACAAAGGTTGTTGGACACATGAAACAAATTAATGAGAAAGAGAATAGAGAAGTTTTAGGGAGAATAAGACTTCTTGAGCACCAAATGACTGATCTTTCAAAAGTTACAGTAGAAATAAAAAACACATTAGACAAGTTAGCAAATGAAAGAAAAACAGATAGCACCTCAGACAGAAATGAAGTAAGAGGAATTCCATACATTAGCGACGCAAATCCATGGGCTCTAGAGGCGTCTAGAACGATCAACGAAACCCGTAAGATGCGTAATTTCATTAATTCTTCTAGAGTTAATACATACAAGACGACATTAAAAGCACTAAAAACAAAAGGAGATTGGGCATCGGCTGAGGAAGTAGGAAAATTGACGCAGAGGAAAAGAAATACGGAATCAACATACCTTAACAGATTGTATCGGGCAGGCTTGATTGAACAAAAAACGGCTGGAAATAAAGCTCTGTATAAATTATGTGATGCACAAACAATAACTCGGCTCTTTGGCGAAATCTAAGTCGAAGAGTCGTGAGCCCATTTTTCATACTTTTTGCTGATTTCTTCTTGCGTAGTACAAATTAATGTTGATGTCTGCAGTTCATCCCCTGCCTCGGCAGCTTCTTTCCTTATTGCTATTACTCCTTGTTTCAGAAGCTCGACGTTGGGAGCTTGGAGTATTAGAACAAAATCAGGCCATCCAAAACTCACAAAAATTTGTTGTATTTCCACTGAGCTTCTTTTCACAAAGTTTCGGTCTTTCCTCAAGATCATGAAAAGGTTATGGGTGTCTTCCCTTTTGGCAGGGTTTCCCTTAATCAGGGCAATAGCGTATGTCATGCCAATGATCCCCCATCTTTCCAATTATATAGTTATCATAGTAATTATGCATTAAGGTAACAAGCGCTTCAAATGCTTTCTCCTCATGAATTCGTGAATCTAAATAATTGCCAATTGTGGATAGTCCACTATTTTCAATTTGTGTCAAACGCTTGAGCCAAGCAACGGTCAGAAGCTGAACAGGCGAAAGAGGGCAATAGTCTTGTTTAAGAAAGGCATCTCTAACTGAAGACCATTCATTTTCACCAAATTTATTAATTCCAAGCGTTGGAAAAATTTTAACAATTTCGTGAGAAAAAATTTTGACAAAGCGCTCATAGTCTTCAATAAAATCGGCCGAAGTAGGTGTTAACCCTAAAAGGTTCCTCTGACCCAAGAAATTCATAACTCTTCGCCCATGTTCAGAGAATAACTTGTTTTGAGCTAAACTACCAGAATATTTTAACACATTTAGCATAAGTGCCAGTCGTGAATCAATCGGGGGATGACTAAAAGTCTTGAAATATCTTGCTAATGCACCATCACTAGCCTCACTCTGTTCATAGGGAATATACAGTAGACTTGCAGCTGACAAGAAGGCAGTCGGACAAACATACACAGAGAGCGCATCTGATGCCAGTTCAATCAATTGATTTGTCGCCGAGTTAAGAACACCAATTTCGGATGCCTGAAAATTAAGAACGCCCTCAAGCTCAGCTACTTGAGAAAGTATGAGTTCATTCAAACTGTTGCTTTTTTGTGAACTTTCATACACAAAAATATGCCCAACTTCATGGGCTAATGAAGGCCAAAATCGACATCTAAAACTATCATGATATGGCACGCTAATGATATATGAACCAAGATTTATTAAATACCCATGATAATCGAAAAGGGAAATAGGGTAGTATTTCTTCTGATTTATCCACTCAAACCCAAGTATTCGCTCCACTAATTCATATGTTAACGCATCAACAGCATCATAAGATTTTGAAAGCATACAAAATTCCTGAGAAGCAACCTTATATTCAATTATTTTTTCTACATCAGTTCCGGCTGTTCTCTGACTTAGAACGTTTTGCATTCGCATAATTTCAGTAAGGAGCTTATTTGTATTAGAATTCAAATCATTAAGTCTCTGAATTGATTCTAATACAGGCGCATCGAGATTAATCCGACGCAGACTGGCTTTTTGGGATTTTAGAAATGAATCTAATCTCTGAAAAGTCGATGATGGATATATAATTGGAGGAGATATGCCGCTATTCATAGCAGAAGAGAAAGCCAACCAAATGTCCTGTTCTACAGTCTTCAGGGTAGACTCAACAAGTGATAGCCTAGAACGAAGTTCCTCCACTCGCTCCTCGACATACAAGACCATAGAGGTAACTAAGTGATTTGAAATTTAGACTTTTCTGTTTGAAAAACAACTGCTCACATAAAAATTCTATGCATCAGTTAGCCATTATTAAGTCAAGAAGTGTTTTCCAAACTACGTTTCCGACACTGACGTAGATTTCACAACTGGATAAATCACTTCACAATCATTTCTTTTATTAATTATTTTTTTTAAGCATAGAAATTATGTATTTCATTTTATTATCCAATTCGTTAAGATATGTTGCTACACCTTCGGGATTTTCGCGCATCAATTTTTTCCACGCATCAATTTCGCGGAGTTTTTGGTCGCACAATTCTTGGTCCCGTTTAACCTCTTCAGGGTGTTCCCTCACCCACTCCCCAATTCGGTCAGCTTCTGCCCCCCAGTCATTCAGCACTCTTAATTTAGGAAAAAATGCGCGCTCTATTTTTTCCAACCGCTTTTCATATTGGATTTTTATGGCGTCCATTTCTTCTTTATGTTGTCTTCTTAGTGCCTCCATTATTTCTGTTGTTTCTGTTGGCGTTGGTTCTTCAAGTCTGAGAAAGGGCATAGCTTTTTCAGCATAAAGCACTCTGTAAAACTCAGGGTCCTGAGGTCTGTAGTTCCCATCTACACCTTTGACAATATGCCCCATCATATACTCGACCACCTCAAAACCCATTTGTATGGCATATTTTCTGAAAAACTTACGAAGATTGTAAAGCCTAAGCTCACTTGGCTTGCCTTCTCGAACTTGGAACTTTAAAGCTCCGCTTTCCTCAAGTTTTATTGCCGATAATCTGAAAGCTCGACTAACATCCTTAACATTTATTATTATAGTGGGTTTATCGTGAGAACAGAAAACAAGGCTTTCATCGGTTAAATTTGACCTTGTTGCCAAGTACTGTCTAAGGTATTTTATTGCATCCAAACCTATGAAGGTAACGTAGCGCCCGTATTTCCCCTTAGCTATCTCCTGCGGGATTTCGATTTTGCAGGGCACTTTGTCCAAATTTTCCAAATTTTTTATTCGAAGTTGTGCTATTGTATGAGGTCTTAGTCCACTTTGAGTCATTACTGCAAAAAATGCTTTCTCACGAATTTTTGAAACCGACATTATTTGAACAATTTCATCTTTAGTAATGTCTCGGTTATGAAAAACTACACCGTTCATGGCTTGAGGCACCATCCCTAAAGGCAAATCATTATACTTGAAAAAACTCTTTACTGCACCAACCATCACTTTAATGTTAGTGTTTGTTAAACCGTTTTTCATGAGTGCAGAAATCCAAGTTCTAAGCATTTGCACATATTTTCTCTTGAACTTGTCATACCCAATTGCTTCATAATCGGCAACAATTTCTTCAGCTGTAGTCTCAAAAAAGCATGCAAACTTATGCCAAACTCTTTTATATTGTTCCTCAGTAGCTTTTGATTGACTGTGAGAATATGATACCGAACTCAGCCAATTTGAGACCAAATCGATTCGTTTCATCAGCTGAACCCCTCGCAAGAAAAGGTAGCTTACTCTCGCATTTAAACCTGCCCATCAAAGGTGTCAAAAGTTGCACCCTTTATAGATTAAGGTATCGGTAATTACTGAACGGTGGAAAAGCTTGTTTAAAAGCGTCGGGATAGTCGCTCGGTATGATAAAAAGCAAGCTTTGACGCTGGCAGAAGACTTAGCGAAGTACCTTTCAGAAAAAGGTCTAGAGGTTTGTCTTGAGGATACTCTGCGGGGTAAAGTCAGAACCGAAGGGCAATTTGTTCCGCTTAAAAATATGAAACCTGATTTTATGATAACTATAGGCGGAGACGGAACCGTCCTAAGAACCTGTTTAACTCTGCCTAAGCCTGAGCCTCCGATTTTTGCCGTGAACATGGGTGTGCGAGGATTCCTCACCGAAGTTGGTCCCAGTGAGGCGTGTGGTGCGGTTGACCGAATTTTGAAAGGAGAGTTCACAATTGAGAGGTGCACCAAACTTTCCGCCGTTGCCAACGGAGAATCAACTCCTGACGCGTTGAACGATGTGGTGGTTTCCAGCGGGGAACCTTCAAAGATTCTTTATTTGCAGATTTTCAAGGATGATGTGCCCATTGCCCAGCTTGAAGCAGACGGTGCAATAGTCTCCACACGGACAGGCTCTACGGGGTATACTCTTTCGGCGGGTGGACCTGTTTTGGACCCCGAAGTGGATGCCATTGTTTTGACGCCGATTTGTTCGCTTACGACGTTTCGGTCAATGGTTTTTCAAGCTGACGCAAAAATCAAGATTGAGCCTGTGCGTCCCAAGGAGATGCTGGTTTTGGTTGATGGCGCTTACCGCCGCCTGCTGCCAGAGACGAAGTCCACGGTAACGGTTACTCGCTCGAAAAACGTGTCGTCATTTATCAGGTTCAAATCGGATTTTTACAGCCGGCTGGAAAGCAGGCTTCAATTCAAGGGTTGCGTTAAGGAACGGGATGAACAATAGAAAAGAGCGGTTCAGGCAAACGCGTTATGGTTTTGGATACTTCGGCGTTTGTCGCGGGGTTTGACCCTTTTACGATACGTGAAGAGCAGATTGCGCCGCCAATGGTGGAGGAGGAAGTGAAAAGAAACGCCATGACCCTGCTAAGGTTCAGCATGGCGATTGAAAATGGACGATTGAAGATTTTTGCTCCTTCAATGCAGTTTATGGAAGCAGTTAGGGCTTGTGCGACGTCGGTTGGGGACTCGTTTTTTCTTTCCGAGACTGACATGCAGGTTCTTGCGTTAGCCTTAGAAACCAAAGACCGAGGCGACAGCCCGCAGATTGTGACCGACGACTACTCGATTCAGAACGTGGCAACCAAGATGGGTTTGGGGTTTGTTTCTTTGGCGACGTTTGGAATAAAACGTGTCCTCAGCTGGATTCGGTATTGCCCCGCATGCCACAAAACCTACCCCGCCAACTTCAAAGCAACAGAATGCACAGTGTGCGGCACCACCCTCAAACGCAAACCCCAACGCACCCAAAAACGATAAGGCATCTACAAAAGGAAAAGCAGAAGAAGCAAAAACAAGCCTTCCAGTCCAAAAATCGGCAAGGTAGTTTGTTTGGCTTTTTGGATGGCCTTGTCCACGAGCCCAGTCATGATTTCCAAGCAGCCGCCGCCGATGACACGAACTTTTGGCACTATGATGCGTTGGTAGCCTGCTTTGTAGCTTTCAAGGTTGTTTGCTGCTTGTGAAGCCACGTTCACGATGTGATTGATTAGGGTCTGGTGGTCCATGGCTTCTCCGACGGGGTGGTAGCCGCGTCGCCCAATCACGACTGCGCTGACTGAGTGGGTGTCGGTTGTGAAGACTTCGCTTGCCTCAAACCCAGCCGACGCCAAAGCGGCAAGGATTTCTTCACGCAGCCCCGTTATCATGTTGTTGCCGTCTATAACCACGTAAGCAGTTTTCTGTTCATCAACTTTGACTACTATTGCGGTGATTCCGCCTGCGCCCATGCCGTCCTTCAACGTGAACTCGGAGGGGTAAACGGTGGCAGAGCCCACTTCAAAGGGATAGATGTGTTGGGAGACGGCTTTTTTGAGGCATTTCGCCGCTGCATCTTTTAGGGTTTCTATGGAAGCGTCGATTTCGTTGCTTTCCGTTAAGCTGTTATGAGCGTTAATCACCAACGCCTCCAACCCCAGTTTGGTTGCTTCTGCGCGCACAAGCCTGTCGAGTTCTTGGGGAAGGTCTTCAGTTGTTTTGGGGGCAAGGGTGAAGTTGAGGAAGGCGGTTTTGCCGAAAACTTGGCAAGAAGTGGTTACGCCGTTTTCTGAAACTGTAACGAGCGGGGTTGCCTTGTCAGATTGGGCTTTGTAAGTGGCTTCTTGAATGACGTGGCGGATGATTTTGTGGTTTTGCGCTTGGGAGGCAGCGTCTAATTCGTGTCCAAGAATCCCCAAAGGAACGCAGACGTCGCAGGGGATGGCTTTTTCGTATTCCCGTTTAAGCAACGAGGGCAAAATGCTGCTACCGATGTTATTAAATGGTCCTGGGTGGACGAGGGGGACGATTAGGGCTGCTTTGGGTTTTGACGCGTCAAATTTTAGCAGTGAAACTTCGACGTCTGCGTCTTCGCCTGTCCTTTCAAGGTAGCGTTCCAGTGGCGCGTTAAGTGAGGCGACCCAGTTAAGCATGAACGCCTGAAACAGCGACATGGAGGGTTCGCCGTAGTCTTTTTTGCCAATCTGGTCGATTAGGTGGATGAATATGTATGCGGAAACGCAGGCGATTATAGGCATAATTACGACGTAAGGCAGAAGGGCAACTAAGTCGACGTTAACTTTTGTCCAAAAAACAGCAAATGCCACCAAGCAGGCGAAGGGCTGAAGCAGGATAGCGACTAAACGTTTTCCCCAGCCTGTCGATAACACCGCCAGAAACACAACTGCGCGCAGTGTCAGCAGAGCCGCGAATCCTAACAGGCACAGCTTAATCCACCACGTTAAGCCGAATGCGGCGCCTACAAAGAGTAAAACTATCCAGAAGCCCCAGCTGAAAAGGGAAACCGCGAAAACTCGTCTAAGCACGAAGATGGGGTCTTTGAGAACAACTTTTGTTAAGAAAACGTCTACGGCAAGGTTTACAACAAAAAGTGCTGTGCCTAAGAGAAGCCCGTTGGATAATCCGTCTGCGGAGGGGAAGAAAATTGTGGAAGATATGCCTGCGATGATGCATAAAGCGGCGAGGGCAACTAAGGTTTTGTTGAAGGAGGGCAGGGAGAATAGTGAGCGGTAGTGTCTTTGGGCTTTGTTCATCGACTGGTTAAGGGAACCCTCAGCTGCCAATTTATCACCTCAATGGTTTGACTATGAGGTGTGCTATGCCTATTAAATTCTAGCGAAGTTGAAAGATTTTTGTTGTGTCATGAAAAGCAGTTTCCAGACAACTTCAAGGGCTGGTATAGGCGGCTTTTACACGAATCCCGCAAGAAAAAACCAGAACGCACCCATTTAATTGCAGGTTTTTCATGCATGTGCCGCTTTTTTGCTGGGGCAATTGTTTTATCCATAAGGTCCATATAGTAGTCAGTTTGCGAATGCCATGCCAGAGCAAGACTTGCCCCTATCCATATTTCACATGCTAGAAAGAAACGTGGGCAAAAAAATCAGAGTAATCTTGGATCCCTCCTACGGGTTTGAAGGCGTCCTAATGGCGGTCACCAGCGAGCCCTCTGGGATTTGGCTCTCCGACGCTGAGGCAATTGTTTTGCGGTCAACGATGGCGCAGCCGATTCCGCAGGTAGCAAGCAGAGAAGAAAGAAGCGAAATTATGCTTAACCTACATTCAATTCAACGAATAGAAGTTCTCCACTCGCCGCCATCCAGCGGCAGAAGCAGAAGAGAGTAAAATTTAGAAGATTTTTCCGAGTATAGAAACCACAATCAAGCCAACAGACAGAGCCATCAGAAGTTCAGGTCTGACTTTGATGCCTTCAGTTTCTTCCTCAAAGAACCTCAGCAGCCCTGCGCTACCAGCAGGCATTGGTCCTTGGTCTTTTCGTTTTCGACTCATGTGAAGCTTCCTCTTTGAAGAAGAGCAATACGCAATTCACTATTTAATGTTGCGCATTCAAGCGGGCAAATCAACCTGAAGTGCCCTACAGCGAGTTAACGCAGGAATCCCTGTTTGTGTTACGTTCAACATGCTTTTGGAGCGTTTTTTCACCAATAGGGTTAGACCCCCTATCGTTTCTGCATAGATATGCTATTTGCATCCAAATAGACGCCAAATAGGTTGGTTAGACACCCTCGAGTTGCGTTTTTGTTTTTCAGGATTTGCTGTGTTTCTATTGGAAAAGTAAATTAGGAAAGTACGCCACGTTTACCTTGCTTTATTTGAGGGTTATTCATGGCAGCTAACGAAGAAACGTTGATGTGGGTCGAGAAGTACCGACCAAAAAAACTGGACGAAGTCGTAGACTTAAAGGACATCGTGGAAAGCCTGAAGGCGTTCATGAGGAACCCCAAAACGATGCCGCACCTGCTCTTCGCAGGCATCCCCGGCACAGGAAAAACCACGATGGCACTCTGCATCACACGCGAATTGTTTGGTCCAAACTGGAAGACCTTTACGTTGGAGTTGAACGCCTCCGACGAAAGAGGAATCGACACCGTACGTGAAAGAGTCAAAGACTTTAGCCGCTACAGTCGAGCCGCATTCGGAAATGTACCTTTCGCGTTGATTATACTGGACGAAAGCGACCAAATGACGGGACCCGCTCAGACTGCTCTTAGACGAATCATGGAAACCAGCTCTCGCACCTCAAGATTCATACTCATCTGCAACTATTCGGGGAAAATAATTGAGCCTATCCAGAGCCGATGTGCCGTGTTCCGCTTCTCAAAGCTTGACCCTAAAGCCATGGTTGAACACTTAGGGTACATAGCTAAACAGGAGAACGTTACGTTATCGCCTGAAGCCGCGCAGAAAATTGTAGACTACGCTGAGGGCGACTTGAGGCACGCCATTAATGCATTGCAGACGGCGGCGGTTTACAACGACGGCGTCATAGACGAAACGACTGTGCGGAACGTGGTTGGCGATGTCAGCAGCGTCAAGGTTCAGGTTATGATTAACAAGGCGTTAAGCGGCAACTTTATCGAAGCCAGAAAAAAAATGTACGAGCTCATGGGTGAATACGGGTTCTCAGGTCCAGAAATCGTGCGTCAGATGCAGCGGGAACTGTTCAAAATGTCATTTGTTACGCCTGAACAGAAAGCCGAACTGTCAAACATCATCGGCGAATACGACTACAGGCTTACTCAAGGCGCCAACAGCGACATCCAGTTGAGTGCGTTGCTTGCTCAATTCGGTAAAGTTGGCAGTGTACAAGGGGAAAACATGTGAGAGAAAACCTGCTCTGGGTTGAAAAATACCGTCCAACAAGAGTAGCCGACGTCGTAGGCAACGAAGAAGCAAAAGCGGCCTTCGTCGAGTGGCTTCAGAGTAAACGGCGGACGAAAAAGGCGGTGCTGCTTTATGGACCCCCTGGAGTAGGCAAAACCACGCTGGTTAATGCAGCGGCGAATGAATTCAACTTTATTGTTATTGAGATGAACGCCAGCGACACCCGCACGGAGAAAGCTGTCAAAGCCGTGGCTGGACCCGCAACCTCCTTTGTTGCGTTGGACACTTTTTCTCGAGAAAGCAAAGGAAACATGCTGTTCATGGACGAAGTCGACGGCATTGCAGGTAACCAAGACCGCGGCGGAGTAAGCGCCATCATAAAAATAGTGGATAAATCCCGCGTACCCGTCATTATGGCTGCTAATGACCCTGACTTGCAGAAACTCAGACCACTCAAGAAAGTGTGTAAGCTGGTCAGGTTCCAGCAGGTGCGCATCCCACTGATAATTGCCACCTTACGCAAGATATGCCAAAAAGAGCATGTTGAGGCAGAGTTTGAAGCTCTCGAGAAAATCGCTCAGAACAGCAGCGGTGACGTGCGGTCAGCCATAAATGACTTGCAAAGTCTTGCCGAAAGAAGCAAAACGTTAACCCTGCAAGACACCGTGGTCTTAGGCTTTAGGAACAAGGACGTGGGCATGGATGAACTGCTGAGGGATTATTTTTCGGTGAAGTCTCTGCAGGAAGCTTCGGAGTTGCTTTTCCGATCCAATATAGACTACGACAACTTCCTCATGGCTGTAGGCGACAATTTGCCTCTTCGCTACTCTGATCCTGTGCAGTTGGCGGAGGCTTACGAATATGTTTCTCAGGCGGACGTGTTCAGGGGCAGAATCGGCATCGAAAACTGGCACCTACTTAGATACTTCTTCAACAGTTTGGCACAAGCCGCAGCCGTTTCACCCACGACATACAAGCCTTTCACGCTAATTTCGCCACCCATAAGAGTCATCACGCTTTTCTGGACCAAAGGCAAACGGACAACCCTCGCAAACATCTGTGCTAAAATAGGACAGAAATGTCATGTGTCCCGCCAAACAGCCAAAGAAGACATTGTACCTTTTCTGAAGACTATGCTTACAAAACCGAGAGCTACTGAGTTGGCTTCGTGGCTTGAGCTTGCTCCTGAAGAGGTTGAGTTTCTCAATAAGATGAGCAAGTTTTAGGAGTTGAATGAAATGGTAGTTTTGAATAAGAAGGCTTTCAAGCTCCCCCGCACTGAAAAAGACAAATTTGTTCTTTTGTTGAGGCTTGGTTTGGAGTATGACCGTGCGAGTGGCACTTTCTGCATTAAGAACTACAACAACATCGAAAAGCTCATGGACACCATAGCGGAAATTCTTAAAGACAAAAACGTTGGTTTTGCACAGAGCTGTCTAATCTGCGGTAAGGATTTTCCGTGCATCGAATGTAAGTACTACGAGATGTGTGACACCAGGAACCTGCCTTTCAAATGTGTGTGCGGTCGCTGTCTTGAAGAAGGACGAGTGCTTCCAGAATAAGCCGCAGACTGCACTGTCGACAAATATTCAACATATCCATGGGCTTTTAAAATGGTTATTTTTAACATATAAATGTGGCTAGACATGTGTTTCATTTACCAATCTGGCGCGTCATTTTCATGCACCCATTCTATTGTAACTACTATTATATAGTTGAACATTCGTACAGAATTCCTGTTTAGAACAACCTGAAAATGAGCAAATGTATAACTAAGGGATAAAAATGAGTGAACGTGTACATAAAAACAGTGCCTACTTGAATGGTAAATCAACCGTTGGAACCAACACCCGCGTCAAAGACACCAGCACAGTAAGCGGAATGTGCCCCATCTGCATCCGCGACTGCCCTGTCATGTGCGAAATCAGCTTATCCGCCTTCCGAGGACGTGAAGCCCTTTACCCTGAACCCGCCCAGTTCGGCTCAAGCACCGCTGGCGCCCTCAAGAATTTCGGTTTAGACTGGAGCCAACTCAGCATTCAAGCAAGCTTATTCGAAGCCCAAGGCATCAAAGAAAGCAGTGAAGAAGCCATATTCCCAAACGCAAACGTCGAAACCAACGTCGGAGGCATGCCCCTTAAACTCCCCATAATGACAGGCGCCTTCGGCTCAACGGAAGTAGCCCGCGTAAACTGGGAAGGCTTAGCAACAGGCGCAGCACTCTCAGGCGTGGCCATAATCATCGGCGAAAACGTCGTCGGCATGGACGTAGAATCCAAACTGGTAAGCGGCAAAGTTATGTCGTCACCCGAACTGAAACGCAGAGTGGACCTGTACCGCAAATTCTGGGACGGAAAATACGGCGACGTCATCGTGCAAACAAACGTAGAAGACCAGAAACTCGGCATCGATGTCTACGCGCTTTCTCAGCTTGAAGTAAACATAATCGAACGTAAATGGGGACAAGGCGCCAAAGCCATAGGCGGCGAAGTACGCCTCAAAGACCTGCAGAAAGCGATTTTGCTCAAGAAACGCGGCTACATTGTCATCCCTGACCCTGAAGACCCCGTTGTCCAGGAAGCCTTCAAGAACGGCGTGTTCAACACCTTTGAACGTCACAGCAGAGTCGGCATACCCAAAGAACAAAACTTTGTTGAAGACATCGAGTGGCTGCGCAAGCAAGGCGCAAAAAAAGTTTTCCTCAAAACGGGCGCTTACCGTCCCTCAGCAGTAGCGTACACCATGAAGTTTGCTTCTGAAGCCAAAATCGACGCTTTAAGCTTTGACGGCGCAGGCGGCGGCACAGGCATGAGCCCTGTTCCCATGATGGATGAAATGAGCATACCCACCGTGTACCTACAAGCCATCGTCTTAAGATGCGCTGAAATTCTCAAGAAGAAAGGCAAGCACGTTCCTGACTTGGTGATGGCAGGCGGCTTTATCGAAGAAACCAGCATCTTCAAAACCATGGCACTAAGCAACCTTGGAGAAGGCCCACTCGTCAAAGCAGTGTTGATGGGACGTTCACCCATTACGGCAGCCATGAAATCCAGCTACTTCAAACAACTAGCCGCAGAAGGCAAGCTACCCAAACAGTTCGCATACCGCTTCGGCACTACACCAGACAAATTCTTCATCGCCACCCCCGAACTAAAAGCCAAATACGGCGCACGCTTCAGCGACATACCCTTAGAAGCCATAGGCGTCTACACTTACCTAACTGACCGCGTCGGCGTAGGCTTAAAGCAGCTGATGGCGGGCAACCGCAAGTGGAAACTTGACTTGCTGGGCAGAGGAGACCTCATGAGCCTTTCAGAACTGGCAACAAAGGTCACGGGCATCCCGCTAGCAAGCGAAGTTGAAAAAGAAGCTGTCGAGCAAATCCTCGAATAAGCAAAACCTCTTCTTTTCCTTTTTTGTTAAGCTTCAGTTTGGTGTTTTAGATAGATTAAATAAAAACGCTCCAGTTATGTTTTCATAAGGTTTTGGAGTACATTTTTATGGTAAAAACTAAACCCAAGACCGTAGAAGAAGTTCTCAGTAAAGCTGACGACGACAAAGAAGTCTTGGCTGAGAGGCTAAGGACGCTGATTAAAAACACAGTTCCGAAAGCTGAAGAAATCGTCAGACGAGGAAGAATCACCTTCACGTTAAATGAAAAGGATTTTGCCGCGGTCAGGTTGACAAAGCAGCATGTGGATTTGCTTTTTCTGCGAAGTGCAAGCTTGAGTTCGCCACAATTGAAGGGGGCAGGGAACCATTGTAGACCCTAAACACCTTGAAGTTTATAACTTCAAAAACTTCGATATTGACGAGGCAAAGCGGTTGCTTCGGGAAACAACGGCAACACTTTAAACGCTCGAAAGGGAAACGGCAACTCAGCCGTGTAACGTTTCGAGGTCTTTGAAGAGCTTCAAGTGGTCCTTCAGGTGCCCTACAACCAGAAAGTTCTTCCGCACATGCTCTTTCCCGTTGGCACCCATCTTTTTGGCTTCTTCAGGGTGTTTTAGCAGATGAAGCGTTTTTTCCGCAGCCTGCTCTACAGTGTCAACAAGGTAACCTGTTTTTTCGTCGAGTACTTGAAGCGGAATTCCTCCCACTCTTCGCCCCACAACAGGCACTCCCTTCCACAGGGCTTCTGCAACGGTTAAGCCAAAACCTTCCCGCGTAGACAGTTGAAGGGCAACTTGTGAAGCCCGCTGAAAAGCATTCACTTCCAAGTCACTAACGCCTTTCAGGTCTGTTAGCAAATGGACATCAGGGTCTTCCCCCACGTGCCTTGCCGTCTTTTCAAGGTACAACCAGCCTTCAGGATCATCGGTTGCCATCCCCGCTATAAGAAGAAGCTGGACGTGAGGAAGCTCTTTCTTCACCATGCGGTAAACGTCAACGGCGCCCAACGGGTCCTTCCACGGGTCAAACCGAGCAACCTGAGTGATAATTGGCCGCTCAGGATTTACACCAAACTTTTCAAGAATACTTTTCACAGTGCTGTCGGTGAGGGCTCGGTTCTTGTCTGTTAAGGGGTTAATAGATGGGGGACTAACCTGAACTTTGGGAACCTGAAGCCCCGGCATAACGTACTCTTTGGCAGTGAAAATTGCGCCGTCATAACGCCTAACGTAATGCTCCAGAAAAGACCAAACAGCAAGGTTAGGCGTGGATAGATCAATGTGACACCGCCAAACCCATTTACTTTTTTGTTGACTAAACGCGATTAAAGCGGCTGGCTGGTTATCATGAACCACCACAAAATCGGTGTCCAAAACCATAGAGTCACTGTTAGTTTTGTTGTAGTCAAGGTAAATTTTCTGTTCTTCCTCAGTTAACTGAACATTCATACCTTGAAGGGCGTTATGGATTTTCTTGGTTACGTTGAAAAATTAAAAGGTTCCCTGAATTACTTCCCAGTGGACGTCTAAACCGACGTCTTTCATTAGGGGAACCATGCTGTTCAGAATTTCAGCGACTCCGCCTCCGAAAGCCGTGGAGTTAACGTGAACAACTGATTTTTGTTTTAAGGAGTCAGCCAAAGCTCTGACAGATTTTATCTCTTTTTCGCCTACGATTTCAGTGTAGTCATCTAAGTTTATGGGTTTAAGGAGTTCAACGCGCATGTATTAGTCAGCCTCAGTGTGTTTTATTCTAAGAAACCGCGACAGAATTATTATTAAACCAATCGGTACTAATAAGTTTGTTAAAAATTTCGTTGAAGAACCTGAATTTGACCCCTTTACTGTTCCAGTAATCGCCTAGATTCAATTTAAGCGCCCAAACAAGCTAGCTAACGTTGAATTAAGTTAACAAATATTCGAAAATAATAAATTAGTAAACTTACTATCAATGCATTCTAACTCGGTGAAAGCGTTTCGCCGCGTTTGAAGGCTTTGTAGTGGAACCTGAAGAATCAAGAACGCTTCCTAAAGAAATTCCATTCTCAATTTACGCCAAGACAGGGCTTTCTTCAGAGGAAGTTGAAGAAAAACTAAGCAAATACGGACTTAACGAGATTCCGGAAAAGAAAGTGAGTGTGTTCCGCAAGCTCGTTGAGTACTTCTGGGGTCCTATTCCGTGGATGATTGAAGTTGCCGCCATCCTTTCCTTGTTAATTCAGCACTACGAAGACTTCGCAATAATCTTCACCTTACTGATAGTTAATGCGATTGTGGGCTTTTGGCAAGAACACAAGGCAGACAACGCCATTGAATTGCTCAAAAAACGCTTGGCTCCAAAAGCCCGAGTACTCAGAGACGGTAAATGGAGTGAGATTCCTTCCAAACAGCTTGTGCCAGGCGACGTTGTGCGCGTCCGGTTAGGCGACATTGTCCCAGCGGACGTTAAACTGATGAAAGGAGACTACCTCCTCACCGACGAATCCGCCTTAACCGGGGAATCCTTACCCGTAGAAAAACACGTTCATGACCTTGCCTATTCAGGAGCCATCGTAAGGCAGGGCGAGATGGACGCGTACGTTGTAGCGACGGGTATTAGCAGTTTCTTTGGCAAAACCACCAAACTCGTAGCTGAAGCCAAAACCAGAAGCCACTTCCAAAAAGCTGTTGTTCGAATAGGCAACTACCTAATTGCGTTAGCAGCCATAATGGTTTCCACAGTTGTCATAGTTGAACTTCTTCGTCAGGCAAATCCCTTGGAGCTTCTTCAGTTCGCGCTCGTCTTGGTGGTAGCCGCAATTCCAGTCGCGTTACCCGCGGTGTTAACGGTTACTTTGGCAATTGGAGCAGTGGCGCTTGCCAAAAAAGAAGCCATCGTCAGCAAACTGGTAGCCATCGAGGAAATGGCAGGCGTCGATGTGCTCTGCGCGGACAAAACAGGAACAATAACAAAAAATGAGCTTACAATAGCTGAAGTTCAAGCTTTCAGCGGATTCACTACTGATGATACCCTACTCTTCGGAACACTGGCGTCAAGGGAAGAAAACCGCGACCCAATTGACGACGCAGTCATCACTAAAGCTAAATCGGTCAAAGCAGTCGCCGATTCGCTTGCGGGTTACACTGTTCTTGACTTTAAGCCCTTTGACCCTGTTTCCAAACGCACTGAAGCAACCGTCAAACATGCTGATGGCCTCGCCTTCAAGGTTTCAAAGGGCGCCCCACAGGTCGGGTTATCCCTCACCGAAAACAAAACCGAGTTGGAAGCAGCTGTTAACAAAACCGTAAACGTGTTCGCCAGCAAAGGACACCGTGCTTTAGGCGTAGTCACAGAAAACGAGAAAGGCAACTGGCAGTTTGTCGGTTTATTGGCAATTTATGACCCTCCCCGCGAAGACTCCGCTGAAACCATCAAAACCGCTCAGGAAATGGGCATAAACGTCAAAATGGTGACAGGTGACCACATAGCCATAGCCAAAGAAATATCTCAAGAAGTAAACTTGGGCACCAACATCCGTTCGGCAGCCTCTTTTGCAGGCAAACAAGACAGCGAAATTGAAGGACTCATAGAAAACGCGGAGGGATTCGCACAAGTTTTCCCCGAGCACAAGTACCGCATTGTGGATTCTTTGCAACGTGAAGGTCACATAGTTGGTATGACGGGAGATGGCGTCAACGATGCGCCCGCCTTAAAGAAGGCAGACGCGGGGGTTGCCGTTGCAGGAGCCACGGACGCCGCAAAATCCGCCGCTGATGTAGTGCTTACTAAGCCTGGACTCTCTGTTATCATTGACACAATTAGAGAAAGCCGAAAAATCTTTGAACGCATGACAAACTACGCCATTTACAGAATCGCCGAGACCACACGGGTACTCATCTTCCTGTCTTTGTCCATTCTTGTCTTCAGCTTCTACCCGCTTACGGCAGTTATGATTGTAATTTTGGCGTTGCTGAACGATATACCTATAATGACTATCGCCTACGACAACGTCAGAGTCAAAGATAAACCTGTACGGTGGAACATGCGGGGCGTATTAACCGTAGCTACCTTACTGGGAGTTACAGGTGTAGTTTCCAGTTTCTTGCTCTTCGTCATCGGCTTGGAAGTCTTCCATCTAAGCTTCAGCGCATTACAAACCATAATCTTCCTTAAAATGACCGTTGCGGGGCACCTTACAATCTATCTGGCACGAACAGGAGTGAACCACTTCTGGAAACGCCCACTCCCAGCAGGCATCCTCTTCTTCACAACCGAAATCACACAAGTAGTCGGCACACTGTTTGCTGTCTACGGCATATTCATGGAACCGATTGGGTGGGGATTCGCAGGTTTCGTGTGGGGCTACGCGTTGCTAAGCTTCCTCATAACCGACCAGATAAAAATCCACTTCTTCAAACTTATGAGAAAAGAAGACCTATCTGCAGAAAAATAATACACTTACAGTAAAAAGAAGCATTTCTGCTAGGGTGGTTTAGAGGGCGCCGCCTCCGCGCCAAATCGCTTCCAGTATGCTTTCACTTAAGGTTCTTTTGCCAACATGTTTAGCAAAATCAGAAACAGTAATTATCCCAACCAACTGATTCTTCTCCACCACGGGCAACCTTCGGATTCGGTGTTCAATCATTTTTCGCGCTGCCTCGTTGAGGGAAGCGTTAGGTTCAATAGTGATTAGGGGTGTTGTCATAATATCTGAAATCTTGGTGTCCAAAGGTTTTCTTTGAGCTATCACACGCCTAACGAAGTCCCGCTCAGTCACTATACCTTGAGGCATTCCAAGACCAACTACTATTATGTCGCCTACTTCTTTCCACGTCATCTGTTCTGATGCTTCAACAACTGTCCTATCTGAATCAATTGTCAGAACGCCTTTTTTCATAAAATCTTTAACTTTCGGCATCTCTTCAACAAAGAAAAAAGGTCTGTAAACGAATAAAAATTTTGCTAGAAAACCGATTCTAAGCAAAGTTTCCTAGCATCCATCCACGCAGATGTTAGAAGACCATGCTTCAGAACAATTCCGTGTCGTTCGGAGTCATGTATGTTAGAGGTCCGAGTTTGGAGGTCAGCCATTAATCCACTTGCATAGTCAATTACTGAAGCGGCTCGATATTTTCCTTGTGCAGCACTTTGCCCATTAGAGTAAAAGCTATCATAGAAGATTTGGATACTGTCTTGGGTATCGAGACCACCATAAACGATACCGACGACAGGTATCCCAAGCTGGCTCTGCAACGCGTCAAGGGCAGAAGGAACAGTACCAGTGATGAAGACCACATCTGGATTTTGGGCTGCGATAAGCTCCGAGCCACCGCCAAACTGCGGACCAATAACTGGGAGAGTTACGTATTGTGGGTAAGCCATTGTGGGGCGTCCAGCAAGAACTGGTTCCTTCTGTTCAACCCCACAAACCTTGGAAGCAGCATCGAGAGAGGTAATAAACCTTAAAGCAACGCTGAGGCCATAATTTGATTTATCAGCGTCCACGACTAAAATACGGTAACCTTTGGTTTGTAATCTTTTTGCTGATAGGGAGGCTATGGTACTTTTGCCGCTGCCGTCTTTCCCACATATTAGGACTTTCATTTTAAAGCCACCTATCAGTAATACCCATCACAAAAACGCGGCATTATTTTAGTGTTACGCATTAAAAAAAAGGTAACACCACACCCAAGAAGCGAAAAACAAAATCAAATCAAAGATTACATAAGACCGCTTAATTGCCCCGCACTCCATTCACTGTAAAGTTTAACTTCACCTCTACGTTTCCCGTTAGCAGCTTGAAGACTGTTCATAACGTAAACTAAATCATTTCGCAGGGGACTCTACGCTTCTTCAAGACAACAAGAAAAATTGCCAGGATTGCCAAAGCCCCAACTGTAACACCAAAAGTTACTTCGGGGATGGTGGGAGATGGCTGAACCGTTTGGGAAGGTGAGGGAAGAGGTTGCGTGGGTGTAAAATTAGTTGCATGCAGGGAAAACTTTGCTAGCCAGATTTTGTCGTATGTGGTTGTGTTCAATCCGATGTATCGTCCTAAAAAGGCGTAGTTGCCGTCGTCAACTTGTATTATGTCCATGCTGTTTTCGGAGTAGCTGGTCCACAAAGTGTCTATAGTAAGCACTTTTTGGACGTTCCCGTTTTGGTCTACTTGGGCAATGCACCGATAGCCAGCGGTCGTCGCCGCAAAAAGAAAGCCGCCTTCTTGGGACGCGATTAACGACTTGGGGTAATAGAAAGGTTGCGTGTCATAAAGTTTGAACCAGCTATAAGGTTACCCAAAGCATCCAGCCGTATGAGCACTGAAGACCCCAAAGAATACAAACCATCCCGTATCGCCCCGCAAGTAAGTAGCCACCATCGTTAACCTGTATGCCTGTTTCCGACACGAAACCTGTGAGGGAACTTGTCCACGCTACCTCAGAAGAGGACCCATTAGAGGTTAGATATATTATGGTTGAGGGGCCAGAGTAATAGTTAGACCCCAAAGCCAATAAGGTTTAGCCACCGTCTTTAGTTGATATGATTTGGTTGACGGTTGAGTAAGGTAAATCTATGCTCCACTGAACAACGCCAGCCTCATCAGTCTTCACAACATGCACAACACGGGAAGGATAGTACCCTGAGCCCCCAGCCATAACATAACCTCCATCAGCGGCTTTTGCAAACGTGCCCAATTCGTCCCTGAAATCGAATTGTTTAACCCATTGAACGTTACCTTTGGGAGCCAGCTTTAGCCATACAAAAGTTACGGTACGTTCCAGAATTCCGATGCAAAGTGGTCGTACCCACAAGTACATACCCTCCATCATCTGCGGGCACTATAAAAGAAAACACAACATCCACCGAATGTATGTCTTGGCCTTCAAAGACATCAATCGGCAAGTCCTTTCTGAAAACCGTATTGCCAGCACTGTCAGTTTTTATGAGAACCGAACTGTAGTTTATGTATTGATTACCCAATGCAGTATCGTGGGGAGTTGCGGTTTTTCCAACGAGTGCAAATCCGTCGTCGGAAGTCTGGATTAATGAGCCTCCGCTTAACGCATCGTAGGTCATGCTCCACTGCACTTTGGGCTCCTGAGAGCTTTGTGCCAAGCCAAAAGGTACTGCACTCAAGAAGGAAGAAACGAAGAATAACGCTATCAGGATAAACGCCATTGACGATTTCTTCAAATAACAGTCCACCAACCCTCTAACAAAGATCTGGGAGTAAAAGGGTTTTTGTAAACATTTCTTGATGCAAAAAATATTTCCTAATTCCAGAGTTTTGACCGCTTTCAGGAGACCTCAAGTACAGAGGTGCAGCAGAAGAGAGGATGCACCAGGGAAGGGATTCGAACACCAAAGGAAGTGATGATAACGCAAATCAAGCCGTTTCTTTGCAGCTATTTCCCTCTTTTTTGCCCTTTTGTGTCTTCTTTACAAAAGAATGAGAAAGAAAAATAGATTTAATAGAACACGACAATAGCTTACAAGCTTGCAGGAGCACTCTGTCTTGACTACCCCTGACCACCGACCCTTGGTTCATTCCCCTGATATGAAAATGATCCATAAAACCTCCAGTGGCGAGGAGATTTACCGCAATGACGATTCGATCATTGTACTGCTTCCGAAAAACAGGAATTTGATCACTACCTCTTACGTCAACGGGGGATACCAAGAGAACCTCCAAGCTGTTTTCAATCACCAGCCCGATCCCGCAAAGGGTCACAGCTCAAAAGATCTTGAAGGGGGCGGTGTCGAGGCCTACATACGTATTCATGTCGGGCGGCTGGGCCTTGATCCTGACAGGGTTGCGGCTATGATTACTGCGGCAAAGATGAAAAATGCCGCCCTCGTCACCCGCAGTTTTCGGGACCTTGAAATTACTGCGGCCATAACAGGCGGAATAGAGGTGAACGGCGGACGGGCGGGGGACCCTGCAAACTGGCATGAAGAAAAAGGAAGTATGGTCTATGTCGGGGGCACCATCAACATCATTCTCATCGTTAACGCCTACCTCCCCGCATATGTCTTGAGTAGAGCGATCATTACAGCAACGGAAGCAAAAACAGTCGCCATCCAGCAGCTGATGGCGCCAAGTAAATATTCCAACGGCATCGCCACTGGGTCGGGCACCGACCAGATTTGCATTGTATCCAACATGGACAGCCCGAAGGTCATGACTTGGGCTGGGAAACATTCAAAACTGGGGGAACTGATCGGTAAATGCGTTATTGAGGCTACTACCGAAGCGTTGGCTATGCAGACCGGACTCACTCCCGAATCCCAGCGCGACATGCTCGTTCGCCTAGACCGCTTCGGCATTGACGAGAAAAAGTACTGGGAGACAGCATCATCCCTCGAAGGGGAAAACTGGAAAGAACTCTTCATTAGAAACCTCCGGGATTTCTCCCGAAACCCTGCCGTTGTCGCTATGACGGCGTCCCTCCTGCATATCGTCGATGAGACCCAATGGGGGCTTGTCCCGGAACTTGCGGGAAAAACGACGGCACTTTCAATAATGAAAAACCTGCCCGACTTGGTGGGCGTCCATAATCATCCGGACTTGGCGAAGCTTCTGGATGAGCGCGATACTATCATCGAAAACTGGATTCGGCTAAGTTCTTGGTGCGTAAAATGTGGGTTCACCGAATCCGACCATGACTCTCCAGTCAAATCTTGAAGCTTTAACGCGGTTTATTTGGCAAAAATGACCGACGATAATGGGTAAAATCTTCAGAAACCCCACCGCGGGGGATTTATTAAAGAGGTATTTGATGGCGCCGGGGAAGGGATTCGAACCCCTGCGAGCACGAAGCCCACTGGCTGGCTTGCCCATTTGGCACGGCCCTTTTGTGCAATTTTGGATCTCGAGGCCAGCGCGTTAACCACTCCGCCACCCCGGCTTACCTGTAAGGATTGCGGCTTTGGGCTAAAAACGTTTCAGTCCCCAAAAAATCAAGCAGCCATTCAAACGTTCATGTAGGTGTAGGTTTTCCCAGATGTTAGAACCAAAACCTAGCCGCCCCGTTATCTGTCCATGAGTTGAACAGGCATACCAACAACCTCTCGTTTTTTTAAATTGGTTGGTTCAAATTTATTAAACCAGCATTCTTTTCAAAAAAGCCGCTTCTAATCTGATGGCATACCTTAAGTATAGTGTATTGAGATAAAGAGAAACGATGCACCTTGAAGAAAAGAATTTTAGCTGCAATACTCGTGTTAGCATTGCTCATACTCTCAACTGGACTGCTCAGCACCGCATCAGCGTTTAACTTCCAGAGATTCCGTAGCTTCCCAAGATCAACACCAACAACAACACCTACAATCCCAACAACACCAACAGCAACCCCAACACCAACATCTTCACCAACAACCCCAGCATCAGTAACTACCACAACTCAGTCATCAACAATCTACTTCTCAGGCTACACTTGGTGGGTCGAAAACACCGAGACCCCTCGAAAACCTGGTCCCAACTACTGGTCAAACAGCCCCGAAAACGTTTGGGTTGACGAAAACGGCTGGTTACACCTGCAAATCACCAACAGAAACGGGAAATGGTACTGCGCTGAATTAACCACAACCCAAACCCTCGGATACGGCACATACGCGTTCCAAGTCGCTAGCAGAACAGACAACTTTGACAAGAACGTAGTCCTTGGATTGTTTGCATACAAAGACGACACACACGAAATCGACATTGAATTCTCGAAGTGGGGAATAGCAGACTATAAGAACGGCTGGTTCACCGTACAGCCACGACCATATGTAGAAGGGGAAAACCAGAAAGCTTTTGATTTCCAACTGTCAGGCGACTACACTTCGCATTACTTTACTTGGAACAGCAGATCAATATATTTTGAAAGCGCCCATGGACACTACCCAGTAGGAACCGCACCACAAGCAAACATTATCCAATCCTTCACCAGCTACAAAAGCGTAAGTGCACAAGAAGTAAAAGGCCACATTAACCTATGGCTATACAACGGCAACCCACCCTCTGACGGCAACCCTGTCGAAGTAATCATAAAAAGCTTCCAGTTCATAAGCAGCTAAAAAGAAAAACTTAACCGTAAACAAGAAGAAACTTTAGCCACTGCGGACTTTGATGGCTTCAAGACCGCCTGACCGCTGAAGTTTCTGCCACTTCTTTTCTTTCTTCGAAAGCGCTTTGACTATGGAAACAAGGGTCACTATGTCGATGAACTGTTTGTAGATGAAGACAAAGAACGGCGAATAAACCGCGAGTTCGTTGCCTTCGTTATCTAGGGATAAAGCGAGCAATGCCACAAACAGTTGAATCAACAAAAACATAACCAACATTCTTGCAAACAGTATCGCCCCACCGGTCAGGGCAAGAACCATCCCAGAGGTGAGAGCGACAAAACTGGCAAGGGGATTAAACAAAGAAAACAGCATTATCGGAAAAACAAAGCTGTGTAATGCGCCGTAACGTGGGTTCCCAAAAATGTCCTTATGCTTAAGCAACGTCTGGAAAGTTCCAGTTCCCCAGCGAAGCCTTTGCCTATAGAGAGCCTTCCACGTTGAGGGCACTTCCGTGTACGCGTGGGCTTCGGAGCTGGAACTTACCGCGCCACGGGTTTTAAGCAGCTTAATGGTGATGTCAAAATCCTCAGTCAAAGTATCTGTATCATAACCGCCTACCTCAGAAACCCGCTCCTTCTTAAAAGCACCAAAAGCACCCGGAATCACCATTACAGCGCCGAAAAGGGCAAAAGCACGCCTGATGGTGTTAATGGCCATTATGTAGTCCAGTTCCTGAATCTTTGTAAGAACAGATTTGCTGTTAAGAACTTTTATGTTGCCAGCCACAGCCACGTTGTTAGGGTCACTTGCCATCGCTTTAACAATCATGTTTACGGCGTCTCGGGTAACCATACTGTCGGAGTCTATTGTGACTACAATTTCGCCTTTCGCAAAAAGAAGCCCATAGTTAAGCGCGGATGCTTTCCCACCGTTAGGCTTCGTTAGGACTCTAACACCTTGCTTTTCGTATTCTTGAGCAACATACTTTGTCAGGTCGGTGGAGCCATCGTCGATGACGATAATTTCCTTGTTTTCATATTTCAGGTTCACAAGGCTGTCCAAAGTACGGGATATCACCTCTTGCTCGTTATAGGCTGGAACAAGAATAGACACCAACGGAGTAGAGTTAGTTTCAGCGACTTGTTCCTCCATGCCTTTGAATTTCGCGGCGGGTATTATGGGGTAGGACGTAATAAAGAAGGCAATGCTAAAACCTACAGTCAACGTTATCCTGAAAACCGCTTGGAAAGAGGAACCGAAGAAACCCCAAAAATATAGCACCCCACAAATCACAGCGGGAACTACTGCCACAAGCATTAAGGGAGCAATGCGGCTGCCAGTGGTTTTTGCGAACCGTTTCTTTCGGGAAAGAAGAATAACATAGATGTCGGCAACTAACGCGCATGAAACAGCTATGTACATGTCTATGGTACCAATTACTAGAGACACTATCGTAAGTGTGACAACCACTAAGAGACCGTAGACTATTGTTTGTTTCTGCAACTTGACCTACCCACGATGATGCTTGAGTGTGCTTAAGGTGAAGAGGTGTGTTTTTGAAAGAGAAGGAAAGATTGAACCACAGGCGCTTTTTCTCCTTCTTTTACTTCACTAGCTTTTGGGATTTTTGAATCCGCCAAAGCTTCTTCGATATTCTTTCCTTCACTGACCTTCATGTGGTAAGCGGCAGCATAGTTACGAGCATCCTGAGTCAACCCAGGTATGACAAACAGCAAGAAGTCACAGTCAATGTCACTTATCTTACCGTATATTCGAGTGATTTCCTGCATATCTACAGGTTTACCCGAGACCAGAACCTCAACCACTGTGTTGCCGTTACTATTTCGTTGTAAAGCGTTGTTTGCAGTTGAATCGTCGGATTCTAACCAGCCAACTTTGCCTAATATGAGGATATCAAACAAATGTTGGGTTCCGGAACGCCCGCTGACAAATGCTGGTGCAACTATGTTATACCCGAGGGATTTGAAGAACTTGGTGCAGGTATCTATGGGTTTAATCTGCTGCAGGTCATGTAATGGCATTGAAGAGTTAGCCGTGTACTTGTAAAGGTAAACTTCGGGTTCTTCATCCATGCCAGCAGTTGAGCCGCATTCACTGCATTTGGCGGTGAGCAAGGGTTCACTGTTCAGAGTGTTACAGCTAAGGCACATATATGCAGGAGGCAAAGAGCGGTAATCGGACCCTATGAGGCGAAGCTTTGCCTTGCATTTGGGGCAAACGAGGTCACCGTTTTTAGATTCAAATGCCGAGCGCCGTTCTACTGCTCCGCAAGAGAAGTGCTCTAAAAGAGCCTCCTTATGCAGTCTCAAAGAATTGCATTCAGGACAGGCCTTTCTTATTCGGAGATTTGTTGACCCACATACTCGGCACTTAATGATTTTATCTGAAAGCTCTGCGTAGAGGTAGCCTTTGCCAACAAGAGAATCCAGCACCTGCTTTGCCCGTTTTGTGTCCCACTCTAACTGCGGAATACCCTCAAAATAGTAGCCTTCAGAGTTATTCACGTCGATCTTGGGAACAATCTGAGTGACCTTTCCGTACAAGAACAGTTCCATTATACTCTGTTCATCTCGTTTCAGCCCTTGTTCTCCAGCAACTATGGTTAAGTCTTGGCTTTCGGTTCCTGAAAGGTCTGAAAGCGTAGAAGCTATACTGCGCGGAGCGCTCACTTTATTTCCAGTGTCTTTTGAACTTTGAGGGTTAGGTGAAGTTTTTGTAGTCGCCTCTACTTTTGGCGCTTTACTTAGGTCTTTGTTTTGGCGCAGTTTAGAGGCTATTCCAAAGCCTGAACCAAAGCCCACTTCGAATATTCCAATTAGGGTTATGACTGCCATGAGCAGGGCGTTATAATTGATTACTGAATAGGGTACAGATTCAAAGAAGGAGACATAATTTCCGATTAAAGAGATGGAAGTTAACTGGCTGTTGAAGAGCCCTGATGAAAGGAATAGGCCAATGCCAGCAACTATGGCGAAAACAATTACGGGAATAAATTTCCGTCCCTGCATCGTTGGCGGAACGAATTTGAATTGAGCACCAACTATCATACCGACAGAAAGCGCAACCAAAGGGGGAACGGCAAAAAGAGCGGTCACCATGTCCAATCCCCTTTCTGGTTTTGTTTCGTTAAAGCGAAGAAACCTTCTGCATAGAGGAGGTTAGAAACAGGTAAAAAGTGTGGAATAACAGGAGCACTCGCACTTCTACTGAAAACAATAACCGCTAAAGCATCTGCTACGCACTCATTGCAGGCCTCGTTTTTGGATCTTGTCGTCTCCAATGCGGTATTCGCGTTAATTGGCGTATTAGCTGAAAGCAATTTTCAGACCTCTCTAACAGAACGTTAGAGTATAGAGATAAGAATTCTTGAGAAGTGGGCTTCACTAAATTTCCAAACCTAATAAAACCATTTCCTACAATCATCCAGATTGAAGGTAAAAAGAAGTTAATTGTGATTGAAAAGAACAAAGAAAAGTTTACGTATTGGTTCTTAGACGACGAGGTCTGCTAAGTCGACGCTGTGCTCATAGATTTGTTTTATCACTGCGATTACGCCTAGGGTTTGAGGCATAACGTCGGGTTGGTCTTTGGCGGTTTTCTCGATACTTGTTGTAAGTTCCTGAACCTTTTCCTTTAGCTGCCGAACGTGAACTGCTGTAGCGATGTCTTTGTTAATAAAGGATTTTAAGGCTTGCTCATGAGCGTCATAGCACACAGTTTCCAATTCCAAAAGCAGTTTTCGTATATCTTCCGAAGGCTTAACTCCGTTCATCTCAAGTGTTTTGTTGGCAACCTGAACGCACGCGTCACCCATGCTTTCAATTAGGCTTGCTGCCAAACGGTAGTCAAGAGATTCGATAGTAGTTAAACCCAACTTCTCGCCTAAACTAGGATTTTGAATAATCGTACGCAAAATCCTAACAAGCAAAAAATACAGTCTGTTGTTCTCGTCGTCGCGGGAAGTCACACTTTTGGCTAGTTGCAAATCTCCGTCAATCAGGGAATTAACTGCGTCTCGGTGCATACCAGCCACTATGGAGTAGTTTCGGCGCAGAATTTTTTGAGGCGGAAAACCTGAAGGCTCAAGCAAGCATTGTAATACAATCTGCGAATAGTTTTCTTCAACAATCTCTAGCCCGATTAGGGAACGTACAGTTGTTTTAACAACATTTTTTGCGTCCAGATCTATTACGTCTTTGGCTTGAATGCGAATTATGTCGGAACCCAAAAGGTAGTGACCTATAATTTCTCGTCCAAGGTATGGTCCAGCTGTAAGGCAGGTATCTCTTGGCTGCGGTTCGTCACCGTACTTAGGGTCGATAAAAAGTTTGCCATCGCTGGTTTCACTTAGAGCTAACATGACGCCTTTCTTTAGCCCATGTAATTCTGACCATTTTCGTGGCAGGCAAACAAAGAAGGTGCCAGTTGGGGTGCGTTGCACTTTACGCAAATCAGTCATCAATTCACATCCAATTCGTTACGCATGTGAAAGTATAACGTATCAAAGGATATGTCGGCGTATATAAACGTGGATTCTAGAGTTGTAATAAAATGAGTTCTGATAGAAGATATCGAGTTCTAAACACACTCAAAGGTACGAAAAAGCAGCGGGGGCAAGTCCTAAATAAAAGGCTATAAACCTGCCCGTCTAAGAATTTGGCGATGACTTCGGAAAAAGTGAATATACTAATAGAGGAGAAATCACAGAGAACAAGCAAACGGTCACCTCAAGCCAACAGTAGAAAAACAAAGAAGCAACATAACGATTTTGGAAAAAATGAAATGAGGAAATAATCATCGTGAATGAACTGGGAAAATTACAAAAAGCTGTGGAAATAACCATTGCAGCAGGGTACCAAATAGATAGGGAAGCATTTGAATTTCTCAGTTCAGACATCATAATTGATGACCCCGCTACGGTGATGGCTAAAGCTTTGCAGAAGATTGAATGCCTCGAAGAGAAACCTATGTTTATCGGGAAAAGTCTTTTGGAGGCAGTATTACAGGAGCCAGAAGCAAAGGAAGAAAAGAAATTTGTTGCTGAAGTCGAACCGGAAGAGTCAACGCATGAGGAAGAAAAGCAGTATCCTGTGGCTAGTAGCCCTTTTCACCCCTACGCAAAAAACGTAGAATCCCAAATCAAAGTACTAGAAGACCCTACGGACAACCTCAGCTCGAACGGAACTGTGGGGGAATTTTTGGATTACTTCCAAGACCGCTTTAAACGCATAGAGAAACTTCTCAGGCAAAGGATGGACCTAAAAGCGGCTACACCGATTTCAGAGGCGCTAAAATCTCAGCATAAGGCAAAGCTGAAAATCATTGGTATGGTCACAGAGAAGCGGGAAGCAAAACAGCAGCAGTTGATAACGATAGAGGATTTGAATGCAAGCGCCACAATTCTTGTTCCCACAAAGGCTTCAGAGGAAGTTCAAAGAAAAGCGCAAGTTCTTTTGCCAGACCAAATCATATGTGCAGCCGTGGTGAAAACTAGAAGTCACCTGTTTTTGGCTGAAGACATCATCTTTCCAGAGGTGGGGCAGAAACCCATGCGTAGGGCTTCAGAGCCAGTTTATGCTGTGCTCACCTCGGACATTCATGTGGGAAGCAACAAATTCAACAAAGAAGCCTTCAAACGCTTCGTGAAGTGGCTAAATGGACAATACGGAAACGAAGCCATGCGAGAAATAGCTAGCCACGTGAAATACTGCCTTGTCGCAGGGGACCTAGTAGATGGTATTGGGGTTTACCCGGGGCAACAAAAGGAACTAACCATAAGGGATGTTCACAATCAGTACAGGTACGCGGCGAAGATTTTTTCGCGGTTGCCAGAACATATTGAAATTATAGTGTCGCCTGGAAACCATGATGCTCCAAGAAAAGCGCTTCCTCAACCTGCAATCTCAGAGGATTACTTACCAACCCTTCAAGGGTCAAGAAGAATTTATTCTCTCGGAAACCCCTGTACCGTCAGCATCCACGGAGTAGAAGTTCTAATGTTCCATGGTCGAAGCTTGGATGACATAATTGGTTCAGTCCCAGGGACAGACCATGAGCACCCAGAAAAAGCCATGAAATTGTTCATACAGGGCAGACATTTAGCGCCAATTTACGGTGGAAAAACAACGCTGTCGCCTGAAAAAAGGGACTTTCTGGTAATAGACAAGGTACCAGACATCTTTCACGCGGGTCACATTCACGTTTTAGGTATGTGCAACCATAGGGGTGTGTTAGTTGTGAATTCTGGTGGGTGGCAGGAACAGACGGACTACATGGCGAAGTTGGGCTTGGTTCCAACACCTGGAAAGGTTCCTGTTGTTAACTTACAAACAATGGAAGCCAGAGTTTTGTCGTTTGTTTAAGTTATTTTGTGTACTTGCTGGGAGATTTACTAAGTATGGTACAGTGTTATTTTCGGCTTCTGGTGTTCGTGTTTTTGGGAATGTTTGGTTGGAAACTCATTAAACGTCCTATTCTTGCGTCGGTTCCGAAAACATCTTGAATAAGAGAGCGGGAGATTTCTAGGCGGATTTTTTTGGTGCGTCCATAGCGACCCATGCTTACCACCTTGGAGTTTAGAAGACCTATAGCGTCTAGTTCATTTATGAGGGTGCCTATACGCCTTTGAGTAAGAAGGCTAACACCAAGTTCTCCACAAAGCTCGTTGTAGACGTCGTAGATTTCTCCTGTGGTGGCGCTGCTACCGTTTGCTTTGCCTAAATGATAAACACTTAAAAGAACAAGCTTAGCATGTAGGGTTGAATTCTTGAGTGCTTCAACGACTTTGTTGTGTTCAATGTGTTTTTCGGCTTCGCGCACATGTTCTTCAGTTACTTTGTTTGAGCCTTGACGTTCAGCAACTTCTCCTGCTACTCGAAGCAAATCTAAAGCTCGTCGTGCATCGCCATGTTCCGCGGCAGCCAGAGCTGAGCATATGCTTAACGCTGAATCAGAAAGAGCGTCTTCAAAGAAGCCCAGCTTTGATCTTTCAAGAAGAATATTGCGGAGTTCTCCTGCGTCGTAGGGTCGAAACACCAGTTCCTCTTCACTTAGGGAACTGAAGACACGTGGGTCAAGGAACTCTTTTAGTCGAAGGTCGTTTGATATGCCTATGAGGGCGACTTTGCTTTTCTGCAACGCTTCGTTTATACGGGTTAACTCGTACATTATGCCGTCGCCACGGTTTTTAATCAAGGCATCTATCTCATCCAAGATAATTATGAAGAGTGTACGGGTTGAATCTAATCCTGCTCGGAAGCGGTCAAAAACTTCGCCCACGGATAAGCCTGTAAAGGGGATGGACAAACCTAGACTTTGGCTTAGACTTGCGAAAACGCGGTATTCGGAGCCTGTCATGCGACAGTTCACATAGCAGAATCGTACTGGTGCACCGTATTCTTTGGCTTTTGATTCTAAATGACTGAGGACATATTTTGTTACGGCGGTTTTTCCTGTTCCTGTTTTTCCGTATATGAAGATGTTGGAACATCTTGAGCCTTTAAGGACTGGAGCTACCGCTTGGCCGAGTAAACGAATTTGGTCTTCGCGGTGAGGAAGTTTATCAGGCAGGTAGTCGTGACGTAGGACTTCGCGGTCTTTGAACAGTGTTGCTTCGTTGACGAATTTTTCAAAGACATCATCAAGTATGTTTGGATTTCCCATCTCGTTCTCCCCTTTTCTTCAGAGGCTACACCGTTATTTCGGGTGGAACAGATAAAGGCTACAGTTTAAAAAAGTAGTTTTGAAGCTTAACAATCCTAAAACCAGATGATAATCCTGCAAGATTAGTAGTGAAGAGGTAACAGGCACACCCCAAAATTTCTATTGGAACTTAATAATACTCTTGTAAGTATATGTAAAAATTAATAGTAGAATAATAATACTCTGTGAGGTATTACTTGAAGAAGCATATTAATAATTGTTGTTAAAGAAATTAGATTAGTAAACTGTATTTTTTTTTTTAAAGTCCTTTTTTTGCCTGTTTACAGAAAATTGTTGGAGAGGAAATGGAGGGGTGTCTCTCTTTTACATCAAATCTACTTTGAATCAAGCAATTTTATTAAATGTTCCATCGTCTGAAGTAGTGATTAGCCAAGAAACTTCCCGTAGACGCTCCATAATCTCCAAGTGCCCCGTTCACAAACGCTTTTTCTTCACAAAACTGTGAATAACATGTGAAACAACGCTAAAAATATCCTATTTTACTTCTTCTTTCCAGTGGAAATGCTTTATTTCTGCTCCTTTACAGTGAACCACACACCCCTACGCTTCTACTGGAGATAGCAAACCAGGCCTGTCTTGGAATTATTTTTTAATTTTAAAATCTTGTGAAACTTGTTATTCCTAAATACCTGTAAATGTTACTCCTTTACCAAAATTAGGTGTTTTTAGAGTTTTTTAAACTATTTGTTTTCACCATAACAGCTATTAGGTGTGAAGTGTAAAGTTGTGAACGCTGTTAAGGTGTATTCCCTAGATGCCAGCTCGAAAAATGCGAGTGGAGCTATTCGACAGTGAAGGCAATCGATATACTGTTGCCTTTGAAGGCCAAATTACTAGGGATAAGGCTTTACGACTTTTAGATCTTGTAGAGTTGCTTGGCGGCATGCCTGGCGAAAACCCCACTTCTGCGGCGGTAGGTACACATGTAGCTGCCCAGTCTTCTCGGTTTGAGAAAGTTCGGGCTGTGGTTCAGAAGAATTTTCCACTGGTTTGGTTCTCATCAAAAGATATTCAGGCTTTTTATGAGCAGGAACTTAAAGAGCCTATTAGTTTAAGCACAGTTTCCACCTACCTTTCACGCATGGCAACCAAAGGCTTCTTAGTCAGAACAGGAAGCGCTAGTAACTTGAAGTATAAGGTGTCTTCAGCAACTCCACAAGCTGTTATTAAGCAAAGACTGAAATAGCCACAAAAAATACATGACCTTTTTTTAGGTTGATGAAGGTTCGGGCTTCTTCAGCATATTTTCCATTTCTTTCTTTATGCTATACTTAAAAGGCAACTTACCCGTTTCCCTCTCCAAGTAACCCTCTTCGTAAAGTTTCTTCATAAGCCTAGCCGTATGTTCTCTACTAAGTTTCACTTTTTCTTTGATCTCTGGAGCTGTCTTTGGTCCTTCTGCGGAAAGAAACTCCAAAACTTCCACTTCTGTGTCTGTTAACGCAGCCATGGCTTTGTCCCTCTTGATGGGCATCACAGGCATAACTGGAGCCACTGCTTCAGTTACCACTTCAGGAACTGCTGCCAACTTTTCTATTTGCTCTTCCAACAAGGTGATTTTGTTTTTGAGGGCTTCTTGTGAGGATTCGATGTTTTGGAGTTTGCTTTGTATTTCGTCTGTGTCGGTGGTTGAGATTTTCTCCAAAGTTTTCACGTTAACTTCAGAAAGGCTACTCATTGTGCTGCTTATGCTTTCAATTTGAGTGTTTATCTGATTAACTTGGTCTTCAAGAGGTGCAACTACTCTCTCAAGGTACTCTGCTTTACGGTACCCTGCCTCAGCCGTGGAAGCGTTCATTTCAACTTTGTAAGTAACGTTCTGTATCTTTTCAGCTTCCCGTTTCAATTCCCTGTTAAAACTTAACACAACATCTTCAACGGTGTCTTTGGTTTTGTCATACTCTTCTTGTGCTTTTCGCAGTTGCTTGTAATACTCTACCGCTGCATAAGTAGTTGCGGCAAGCAAGACTGCTAAAAGCACTCCTACCAGAGCAGTTATGACATCTACCAAAGTTTCTCCCTCTGTGATTTACCTGTGACCTAAGTGTGATTTACATGTAACTATTGCTGTTACATCACATATCACAGTTCTCCATGGTGAATTTAAGGCTTATGGTAATTCTTTGATGTCACGCAACATGACGTCACACATCACATAACTTGTGACATCTCCCTGTCACATGTCTATGCTTAATTATGTTAATGAAAAAAAGCTTATTTTACGCCTAATTTTCATTAAACACCTCAAATAATTATTATTTTATAACCCTTGAAAGCAGGCTTTTAGGCACTTCCTGTCACGTGTGATTTGAAGTGCCTTAAGGCTGTTTTTGGGCTCCTTTTTGTGATTTGTGACGTCACAAGCTGTCTTCTGAGGGGCTAGAAAGGTGTTTTAGGCTTGATTCTAGCTCTTCTCTGATGATTGAGATGACTTTTAGGTGCTCTTCTGCCCCTTCTAAGTCCTTTGGAAGGTTCTCATGCGCCTCCATATACTCCTTCAATTTATTTGCTATTTCGAGATATGGATCAAGAGTTGTGGTCTCAAAAACACCTAGATATCCTAAGAGGAGCACTGTATATATTGATTTTATTACGTTTTCTTTAGACTGTTTTAATGTCCTGTTAAAAGATCCGCGGCTTAATTTAGCCTTGGTTAAGCGTAATCTGGCTTTTTCATCGTATTTTAGCGGTTTACCGGCTATATTTTCGGCTAAAATGTCTATTAGAAGTGTTTCAAGCTGAGTTTTTGTTAATTGGCTATTTTTGGAGAGTATTTTAACAACGGGGTCGTTTAATGCCCCATTTAGCCATAGTTGTACGCTGTCTTTTAGTTTCAATTTGATGTTCCTCACGTTATGCCAAATGGATACAGTTTTGTATACTTGGTGCTTGTTTAAAACTGTTCTATATTTTTCCAGTTAAATCCCAATGGTATACTCCGCGTATAATAGCTTAAATTGAATTTAACGCTGAATTTATCGATTAAAAATCGTTAAAAGCTTATTTTTATGTCTAAATTATATTCTGGATTTAAATTAGCCTTTAAAATTCTGTAAATTAGCCGAGTCTAGGTGGCACTATAGCTCTTATTTGTTAACAAATACAACCTGCTGAACCAAAATGTAATTGTTGGCATCAATTAATCCAACCCCAATAGATACGGTCCTACATAACTGCGTTTAAACCAATCCCCCTTCACAACCTAAATGTCTCAAAGCTGTCAATCAGGAAGCCTCTTTTTGAGTCGTGACGTCACCAGTCACATCGAATCACAACCAAATCACGCCGAAATCACGTAAAAATCACGAGTGATTGTCACAGATTACTATGATATCACACGTCTGTGATACACCTGTGATTTCCATTCAACCCAGTCTAATCACGTTTGACGACTAGTGAATACGAAAATAAAAAGCCTGCTTTTATGTTTAGAAGCTATTTCAGAGGTTTTCCGAACCCTTCTTGAGTTTTTCGAAGAGTTCTGGGCGCAAATCCCTTAGCGTAGGAATGAATGCTTCGGCTGGTCTAAGGTCACCGTAGTTAACCTCACACATCACAAAGTCCTCCACGTCATACTTGGCTTTTGCCAAGACATCGCCTGTGGGGCTAACCAGTCTGCTTCCTCCCCAGAACTGCAAACCATCCTCAACCCCAACTAAATTAACGTAAGCCAGAAAAGCTGTGTTTTCCAAGGCTCTTGCCGCCGTCAAAATCTCAAAATAGTTTCTACGCACTGCAGGTGATGCCGAAATGCAAACCATTAATTGTGCTCCTTGCAGACGGGTTAAGCGGGTAACCTCGGGGAAAAAGATGTCATAGCAGATGAACAGCCCAATTTTTCCTATTGGTGTGTCAAAAGCGGCTGTTTGGTATCCTGGTCTGAAATATCTTTTCTCTTCGAAGACGCTGTGGGTGGGCAGGTACATTTTTCGGTATTTGCCGATTACTCCGTCGGGACCCACAAAGACCGACGTGTTGAATATGGTAGCTTTTGTTTTTTCGCTCACTTCCGGCATTCCAAAAATTATATGCATTCCTGTTTCTTTGGCGATTTGCTCAATATTCTGTGTGGAAGGTCCCGGTATGGCTTCAGCTAATTCGTAAAGCTGGTCTCTTATCACATAGCCCGTTAGGGAAAGCTCAGGAAAAATCACTAGGTCTGCACCTTGCTCCTTTGCCTTTTTGGTTGTGGTTTCGATTTTTTCGATGTTTTCTTTCTTGTTTTCCCGTTTGCTGTTCATTTGTGCTAAAGCAAGTTTAATTTTCTCTTTCATCTTCTTGCGCCCGTTAGTATTTGCTGTGGGGAAGCCTAAAATCAGTTCCCACCGTTCGATATTCAAGTTTCGGCGTCAACGGCATACGCCTCTTATGCTCCACCGCCAGCCACCGTTTCTTTACATCCTCAACTTGGCTTACTTCCACACTAAGCTGCTCAGCAATTTCTCCCGAAGGTATGAACCGTTCCAGCCCAAACAGGATAAGGTCAAGAACCTCATAGCGAATACCCAGCTCATCTTCTGCCTTCTGATTCACCCAAAGGGCAGGAGTCGACGGTTTGGCAGCTAACTCCTCTGAGATGCCTATGTGAACGGCGAGTTTGCGAACCTGCGTCTTGTACAAATCCATTATCGGCGATATGTCTGCGGCGGCGTCTCCCCATTTAGTGAAGTAACCCATCATGGTTTCTGACTTGTCACTGCTTCCGCAAACAATGCGGTTTTGCTTGTTAGCGTGATAGTAGAGGCAGATCATTCGGGTTCTGGCTTTAATGTTGCCTTTGCATAGTCGGTCGTTGGGGTCAAAGATGGGCATCGACTTGTAGATGCCTTCCAAAGCGGCGGTCATGTCACAAACTTGTGTTTGAATGCCGAATTGGTCAGCTACTTTTTTTGCGTCTTCGATGTCTTGTGGGTTGTAGGTTTCTGCTTCGGGAAGCATAATGCCCAGCACTTTGTCGCCGCCGATAGCCAACGCTGAAAGGGCAGCGATGGTGTTGCTGTCGATTCCTCCTGACATTCCTAAGACTATGCCTTTTGCTCCAGCGTTTTCCACGTAGGTTTTGATGAACCGTTTGATTCTGGTTTCCACGTCGTCAAAGTGAAGTTCAAGAACTGAAGCTTCAAGTTTCAAGAGATTTCACGTGCCTTTATCTTTCTATGGATGTAGGCAAGTATTTAAGGGCAAGCGTAAATACTACTGACGATATTCATCATTCGGGGATGTCAGTATGGGCCGAAGAAGGAAAAAAGTTGTTCACATTCCAAAGAAACGTTTACCCAAGTTCTTCTCCTGCCCAAGATGCGGAAAAGAAACGGTCAGAGTGGAAATCCTGCGTGAAGAAAGCCGCGCTATAGCAGGCTGCAGCAGTTGCGGGCTTCAAGAAGAATTCCAAATCAAACCAGCCCAAGGCGAAGTGGACATCTACTGCATGTTCACAGACAAAATTTACGGTGCCTCCAGACGGTCTGTACCCCTTAAAGATGCCTAATTAGGATCGTTGTTGCATGCTTGGACGTGTCGAGAAATACTTAATTGAGAAAGTAAAATCAGATGGTTCACTCCACATAACCCTTATCGACCCAGAAAAAGTGTCTCCTGAACAAGCAGCCAAAATCGCCCAGAGTTCTAAAGAGAGTGGAACAGCGGCAATAATGATTGGCGGCTCAACCTTTAATTCACAAAATCACCTTGACGAGGTTTTAGAAGCAATTCGAAACGCCGTAGACTTGCCTACTATTCTGTTTCCTAATAACATAACGGGGATTAGCGGAAACGCCGATGCCATGTGGTTTATGTCCCTGCTGAACTCGGTTGACCCATACTTTCTGGTCGGCGCCCAAATCTTGGGTGCACCACTGGTGAAGAAGTACGGGTTAGAACCCATATCCATGGGCTACATAATCGTTGGGGACGGCGGCACCGCAGGAATCGTCGGCAAAGCCCTCCCAATCCCATACAACAAACCCGAACTGGCAGCAGCCCACGCTTTGGCGGCACAGTATTTTGGTATGCGTTTCATCTACCTCGAAGGTGGCTCAGGCGCAAAAGACCCCGTGCCCCCCGAGATGATACGCAAAGTCAAAAGCTACGTTGATGCTACACTTATTGTTGGAGGGGGCATAAAAACCAAAGAGCAAGCGCTAACAGCTGTTTCCGCAGGCGCCGACATCATAGTCACAGGCAACCTCGTAGAATCCCTCGGATCGGAGCAGAGAGTAGCCGACATCATAAAAGGAATAAAAACCGTCAAACAATAATCTACACTTGCTGTTTTTTCTTTTCCAGTTTTTAAGCGGGCGTTTTGTACTTTTTATTGTTAGAAAGCCAAAATAGAGGGTTGTTCACACAGTGAATGAGGGCGACAGCGTATGAGTAACAGCATGAGCGGTTCCTACCGCATCTACATAGACTCGATGGGTAGCGAGCTACGCAAAATGTACACTGTCAGCGAAAGCGCCCGCCAAAAAGGCTTAGACCCCGCCCTGAAAGTCGAAAGCATCATAGCCCAAGACATAGCCGACTTGGTCGAGGGGTTGGTGGGTCCAAAAGGGGTCGCCGCCAGCATACGCGAACTGAACACGAAGATGGGACGTGAAGAAATCGCCTTCAAAGTCTGTGAACAAATCGTCAACGGCAAATTCGGGAAAATGGAGTCCGAACAAGCAGCAGAACAAGCCATCCGTACGGCGTTGGCTATCTTCACAGAAGGCTTAACCGCCGCCCCAATTCAGGGCGTAGCCCAAGTTAAAATCAAGCTTAACCTTGACCGCTCACGGTATTTGGCGATTTACTTTGCTGGACCCATTAGGTCCGCGGGAGGCACCGACCAAGCCCTAACACTGGTTGTCGGCGACTACGTGCGCCGTCTTTTAGAGCTTGACCGTTACAAACCCGCGCCCGAAGAAGTTGCCCGCTTCATTGAAGAACTGCGCACCTACGAACGTTCCGTGGGGCGCTTTCAGTACCACATTCCCGACGGCGAATTAAAGAAAGCCTTCGACTATTTGCCCATAGAAGTTACGGGCACCGAGTCTGACCCCATCGAAGTCTCTTCCTACCGCAACCTACCCCGCATAGAAACCAACCGCGTCCGAGGCGGCGCCCTCCGAGTAGTCAACGACGGCATCGTAGGACGTGCTCTTAAAGTCCTTGTGATTGTTGAGAAGCTGGGTTTTCAAGGCTGGGATTGGCTACGCGAGTTCAAAAAGAAGTCGGAAAAGAAGTCAGCGGGCTTCATGGACGATGTTATCGCGGGGCGTCCCATTTTTGCTTTTCCGTCCCGAAGAGGCGGCTTTCGACTCAGGTACGGTAGATCCAGAAACACAGGCTTGTCCGCGGTGGGCATTCACCCCGCTACCATGCTTGTTGTGGAGAACTTTTTGGCAGCGGGCACTCAGGTACGTTTGGAGCTTCCAGGCAAAGGCGGAGTTACCATGCCTGTAGATTCTGTTGAGCCGCCAGTTGTGCTGCTAAAAGACGGCTCCGTCGTAAGAGTAACCACCGAAAACTTTCCGACTGTAAAGGGTAAAGTGGCGAAGATTTTGTTTCTGGGCGACATGTTGATTGCCTTTGGCGATTTTCTTTACTGCAACAAGAGTCTCTCGCCTTCAGGCTACGTTGAAGAATGGTGGGTGAAAGACCTCAAAACGGCAATTAAAAATGGGTTCGCAGAGGACCTGCAGAAAGCTGCTGATGCTGCAGACTTGTTGCAAAGCAAGCTGCAAATGTTGCAGAATGACCCCTTTAGTGGGGACCTTTCTGCCAGGGAAGCTGTTGCTCTGTCAAGGGGTCTGCATGTGCCTTTGCATCCCAGATTTACGTTTTTCTGGTCAAACTTATCCTCGGTTAACGACGTAGGGTTGCTGAAGGCTTGGCTGGCAAAATCTGAGGTGACTTGTGATGGTGAATTTGCCAACCGTATCGTTGGCGTCTTCGATGCAGAGGTTGCGAGGGTTCTCCAGAAAGTCTTTGCCCCTCATGTGGTCTTGGAGGAGAAGCTAGTTATTGAGGGTGAGGACGCCTGTGCTTTGGCTTTCTCGCTTGGCTACGGCAACTCCCGAGAGGTAGGCGAGGTGCCAGAGGATGCGATACTTAAAGCAGTGACGGCTCTTGCGGGCGTGGAAGTTCGTGATAAGGCGCCGTCGTTTGTGGGTGCACGTATGGGACGCCCAGAAAAAGCCAAACGCCGCGAAATGAAGCCTCTGGTGCACGTTTTGTTCCCTGTGAGTTTAGCGGGCGGTTCCCATCGAGACTTAGTGGAAGCTGGACGCAAAGGACCCGCCTTTATCCAAGTTGTTAAACGCAAATGTCCCAACTGTAAAACCTACACCTTCCGCGTTAAATGTCCAGAGTGCGGATGCGAAACTGTGCACGAGAAGAGTTGTCCGCGTTGTGGGCGACCTTTGCGGGAGAACAGTTGCTCAAACTGCAAGGCAGACGCCGTGCTTTACCAGCGGCAGACCTTGAACTTCAAGGTGATGGTTGACGCTGCCTGTCGTAACCTGAAGATTTCGCCGCCTAAGATGCTTCGAGGCGTGAAAGGGTTAACCAACGAGGACAAGACCCCTGAAATTTTAGAGAAGGGGCTTTTGAGAGCCAAATACGACCTCTCAGTTTACAAGGATGGCACAATTCGCTTCGACGCCACCAACGCGCCTCTAACCCACATAAAGCCGGGCGAAGTGGGAGTTTCGGTGGAAAAGCTTAGGCAACTCGGCTACACTTACGACATTTACGGTGTGCCTTTGACTGATCCTGACCAAGTGCTGGAGCTTAAAGTCCAAGACGTAGTCATCCCCAGAAACGCTGGCGAATACTTCATCCAGATTGCAGGTTTCATCGATGAGCTTTTGACCAAAGTTTATGGGCTTCCCAGCTACTACAACATTAAAACCCCTGAAGACATCGTGGGGCAGTTGCTTTTCGGTTTGGCTCCACACACTTGCGTAGGCATTTTGGGGCGGGTGGTTGGCTTCACGGACCTTAAAGTGATTTATGCCCATCCTTTGTGGCATTCCGCCAAGCGTCGAGACTGCGATGGAGACGAAGACGCCATAATGCTTGCTATGGATACGCTTCTTAACTTCTCTAACCGTTACTTACCCGCGCAAATAGGCGGCATAATGGACGCCCCAATCCTTGTTATTCCGTTTGTTAACACACGGGAAGTCCAACGGCAAGCCCACGACTGTGACGTGGACGCGGTTTACCCTGAAGAGTTCTACGTTAAATCTTTGGAGAAGGCTGAAGCTCGGCAAATAAGCCCCATCATGGATGTCGTTGGGCACAGGCTGGGAACCGAAGCCCAGTTTGAAGGCTTCTACTTCACCACGCCCGTTTCTGACATAAGCATGGGCAACACCGAAAGCAGCTACAAACAATTCAAGTCGATGGTGGACAAACTGCATATGCAGCTGGATTTAGGCGCAAAAATTGAAGCTGTCGACGTCAAGAGCGTAGCCCTGAAGGTTTTGAACAAGCACTTTCTTCGAGATATTGCTGGTAACTTGCGTGCTTTTTCGACTCAGGCTTTCCGATGCAAATCTTGCAACAAAAAGTTCCGACGTCCTCCACTGAACGGCAAATGTACCTGTGGCGGCACGTTGACTCTTACTGTTTATCGGGGGGGTATAGAAAAGTATCTTGACGCTGCTCAGGAACTGGTGGATAAGTATGGGCTTCCTACATACTATGGTCAAAGAATTATGATGATTAAAGAAGAAATTCACTCGATGTTTGACAACAAAAAACCCATACAGACCAGCCTTTTTGACTTCGGCAAAGCCTAAAGCTTTTCAACACAAACCACCTATCTACTTCAAGGTGGAAAAACAATAAAAACGCCCTATCACCCAAACGCCTACCTGCACCACATAAGAAACGTGAAGAGCGGAGTCAAATCCCGAACAAAAATTCTTTTGCTGCTTGAGAAGCAGCCTGCCAGCGCAGGGGTAGTAGCCAAAAACGTAAAGATGTCATATAATGCGGTGATGCATCATCTTAAGCTTCTTTTAGAGGAAGATACGGTGAGCCGAAGGGGCAAAAGACCTTGTGTTTGGGTTTTAACGGGGCGGGGACAAACACGGCTAGTTGCTTAAAAGGTGCATTGGCAGGGTGCGTGTTTGCATTTGGGGCACAGGTGCGGGTATTTGCCGAGGGCGGCTTTTTCCAAGTCAATGTCCAGCAGGTTTGCAAGCGATGACAGCCACGCCAGAACGTCTGCGAATTCTTTTTCGGTGGCTTCTTTGTCGGTTCCTTCCATGGCTTCTCCAAGCTCGTCAACTTCGTCCATGAGCCAATCGTAGGTTCCTTTTACGCCGCGTTCAGAGTCTCGGTGGAAATACAGTTTTTTCATCATTTCTTGGAACTCAGCAATTTGCATGTATCTTTCGCCTTGCCTTAGATGTGCGTTGCCGAGTTTAAACCTGTTTGCCCTGAAGGAAAACTGGAGGTGAGACAAAACGCTGTGTTTGGTTGATGCTTTTGTATACCAATGCGTCGTTTCTATGCTTTATTCTTTATTATTTAAAACTATATTTGTTTGGATATCGAGGAAATGTTTGTTTGAAACGTTTGAATTTTTGTATGTGATAAATGTAGTGGTGGGTATTGGGGGAAATGAACGGAACTTTTCATGAACTATTTGGCGTCTATTTGGATGCTATTAGTAATAGTATGCAGAAACGATAGGGGGTAGGTCAATATTGGCAAAAACCGTATCATGGCATGTGGAAAAAGGGTGTGGAATCCCGATTATCCGATTTGGCTTCCTTCCACAACATCCCTGTCAGGTTGTAAAACCGAAACCGTTCCCGCTTCATCTTCAGCGGCAAGAATCATGCACTGCGACTCAAAACCCGCCATAGTACGCCTCTTCAGATTCAGCAGAAACAAGCATTTCTTTCCCACAAGCTCCTCAGGCTGGTAATACTGCATAAGCCCCGCGACGGCTTGCCTTTTTTCAGAGCCGAAGTCCACCATAATGCGTATGAGCTTCTTTGATTTAGGCACAGGAATAACCTCCAAAACCTTGCCCACCCGCAAATCCAACTTCAAAAAGTCATCAAACAATATCTCAGGAATGCTCTCTTCCTGCTCTGTTTTTTCTGGTTCCACGCGTTTTGCCTCTCCTGCACTTTTTTCGTGAGCGCAGTATTAAGTTTTCTGCACCACCCTCTGCTGATTAATCCTTTCAACCGCCTCTTCTACGCCCTTCCAGCCCTCAGTGGCTTTGGAACGGACTATTTCGAACGCTTCTGAGGCGTTCAGCTTGGCTAAGCCTTCGCCTGTAGCCTTCCGCGTCAAATACCAAGCGGCATCAAGCACCTGCCCGTTAAGCTGCGAATCCACGTTATCTGCTAAATGCACCACAAGCGCTTCCACGGTTCGGGGCTTTATGGATCCGTAGCTTCCGTAGTGTGAAGCGACTATGTGAATTAGTTCAGCGGGGAAGTCTCTGCGCACAAGCTCCGCGGTCGCCAACGAGATGTGGTCGAGTTTGTCAGCTAAGGGCGAAGACGCAAAATTGCCTTCCCCATCAACTGTGTATGTGACGGGTTTGAAGATGTCATGCAGCAGCACACCTGCCGCCGCAAGGTCCCTGTCCACTTTGCCCCCGTAAACTTGCTCAACCACATCGCAGAGGGCACAAGCTATTTTCCATGTAGCAACCACATGGTCTACGTAGCCGCCCACGTAAGTGTGATGATGCTTAAGACCGCCCGGCGACCTGTCAAATGAAGGTCCTGAGTACACTTTGCCCTCTAAGCAAAACGTAGGGTTCTCCAAAAAAGTCGTCACTTTGTCTTTGAGTTCGGGGTTTTGAATGGTTTCAGCTATATCTTTCAGTTTCGCGTTCAACACGGCGCTCGCCTGCCTCTGTATTTGTTGCCGCTGCCATTTTGGCTTTATGCTCCTCCGAGGCTATTTTGTGTGCCACGCGAATTGGTACGGGAATGCGGTACCGGCGGCTGCAATTTTTGACAATTTTAACCGCTGTTTCTAGCGACACCCTGTGACCGACACTCACGTAAACGGGGTGGACTCCAGCACAAGTTGCCACAGCAGCACCAATTTTTTCCCCCTCAAAAACCAAAAACGTCTCCTCTCCCAACTGTTTGACCTCGCCGACTAACCTGTTCTTTGCTACGCCTACCGTCGGCAGCCCCAAAACTACCCCCAAATGACTAGCCAGCCCCAAACGGTACGGATGCACCCTTCCATGTCCATCAACAAGGACCACGTCTGGTTTCCGCTTCAATTTCCCGATGCAAGCGGCAACTACTGGAAACTCCCTAAACGAAAGAAGCGAGGAAACATACGGAAACTTGACCTGGCGCACGGCTGTTTGCGTCTCCAAAACCTCAAGCGATTGGTGATCCAAAACTGCCACGGCACCAAACGCCATGCCCCCCACATAAGCAGCGTCAACTCCTGCCACGAAGCGAATTTCTTTGGGCAACTGGTCTTCGGTGACGACTTTTTCGCCAGAAACGCTTGGGCGCGGCGGGCTTTCGAGATGGAGAATTCAGCTACAACCGCGCTGTGGCACATGGGTTTAGCCTTGGTTACCTTTATGCCGTTCCTCAAAGCCCCGCAAGTAATCCTCCAACGCTTTCCGACGGACTTCTTGGGTCAAGTCACCGCGAGTGGCTTCGATGATTCTTCGAGAAACATCATTTTTCCTTCTCAACCCCTGAACGAGCATGTACGCCTCGTCAAGGGCTTCCAACTCCACGTAAATTTCATCCATAGTCTTCAAACACTGTTCCCCTTTTGCTACGTTGCCTTCCCTAAGCGCATCTAACGCGAGTCGCCTGAGTTCGCCGATGACATCTGCCAAGCCCAAAACGTACTCCACTGGGGGCACCTCAACTTCTTCAATGGTTACGAACCGTGACTCCTCCAGCAACCCCACAAAGATACATGCCTCCGAATACTCCTGTAAAGCTGCACTGAACATGCCTCCGTAAATCGTGCTGGGCTGCTCTTTTGCTTGCTCCTTGAGGTTTTTGATGAGTTCCTTGGCTTTTTCCAGCTGTTTTTTTGCTTCCGAGAGCCTTTTCTGGTGGCTCAGCAGTATCGCTTGTTTAGAAAGGCTGGTTGCTTTCCGCATGCTCTCATGGACTTCGTCACGGTTTTTCTCTTTTTGGATGAGTTCCCTTTTGATTTCCTGTAATAGATTTTTCAGCGGCGGCAAAACTTCTACCCCAAACTGGTTGTATATTTAAAAAATAAGTGAAAACAACGCTTATAGGTTTCCTTTTAGGCTTCTGCTTGTTTATCGTCAGCCCATTTCTCCACGACAAGCTTGTTATCTCCAAGCTTGAAAGTTACCTTCACAAATATTGAATCTGCTTCTTTGAACGGAAACATGCTGTCTTCAGCTAAGTCTTTTGGCAGATAAACCAAGTATTTGCCGTCTTTTCTTCGGAACAGGCGACCTCGTCCTTCGTTGACCATTATTCACCACCCTTCAAATTTGTTGTCTGTTGTAAGATTAGGGCTCACCAAAATGGCATTTAAGGCTTCCATTCACGTTCGGCTTCAATCACTCATAATTCAACTGGGGCTTCTGGAAAAGTGAATGATTTGCGAGGTCAAATAACTCTTTCAAGGAGAACTGAACCGAATGGGTTTGTCCCTTTTACTTAACAAAACCACGCGGCTATCTGGTGACTCATCCAAAATCTTGTAACCCGTTTTCTCCGAAAGCTTTCTCGCAAACTTGTACACATCCTTGTGGCTCGGCATACTATCAAATCCCAAACGAAGACCTGAAAAACCAACATGCATGTACGCCTTAGCCTCAACATACGTCGGCTCCGCTTTCGATACGAGTTGAGCATAACCTTCAACGTCGTTCATGTTCAGGTCTTTCACCAGAGTCGAACGAATAACCGTGGGGCATCGGAAACTGGGCAAAAGCTCTAAGGTTTCGTTTAGCCGTTCCCATGCGTTAGGCACCTGCGGGCGACAAACACGCTTAAACGTTTCCTGATTTGGGGAACAAACCGAAACATAAAGTTGCGTAGGTTCCTCGTTTAGGGCGGAAAGTTTCTGGGGCAGGTTACCATTGGATACCAAAAATGTTGTTAACCCTCTGTTGTGAAGGGTCTGGATGAGTTCTCCCAGCGACGCGTAAAGCGTTGGCTCTCCCGTCAAACTTATGGCCACATGTCTTGGACGGTGCGCCTCCCTGAACTTTTGGGGGTCGGTCTTCGGATTCCCCTTGTACCCAGACAGAATCTTGCTCTGTGCCTTCACGATACCCTCCGTGATTTCTTCAGGTGAATCCCACTCAGGGAGCCGCAATTCATCCCAGTTAATCTGCAAGTCACCGTTTTGAGCTCTCCAACAGAACAAGCATTGTTGTGTGCAGTAAAACAGCGCAGGCGACATCTGAATGCACTGGTGAGAGTTTATCCCGTAGAACTTCTGCTTGTAACATGACCTGCCGCTGGTTAACGCCTCATAGAACCATTTACAACGTTTAACGGCTGAGTGCTTGCCAACAAGGTGGTATTTTTGCTTCTTCAAGGCTTGAATGAGGGCTTTGGGAACAAGGTCTTCCATGACTTCCACACTCGGCGCTTGGTTTCCAGCAGAAATTGTGGATGCCTTGTAATAAACTGTCTTACCCAAAAACCCTTTTCAGATGCACAAACTTCGAAATTGAAAAGACATCTGTTGACTACAAGTAACTTTACGGAAAGCTGAAGCTCTCACAACAACCGCAAAACATTGTTGACCTCTAATTAGGGGCAAAGGTTAAAACCTTCTCAGACAGTTAATGTTCAATCTTAAAGATTAAACTGTACCGCACGTAGGAGTCATCTGGATGAAGCAAAAAGCTGCTACTATTGCTCTGTTACTTCTAATGGGCACTGCCCTTCTATTAACAGCAACATCAAGTCCGCAGGTGTTTGGGCAATCACCATACGGCTTAACAATATTCTATGTAACCAGTCAAGGCGGCTTTGAGCAACTCCAAAACGCCACCATAGGCCAACCCGTTACTCTTCTCGCCTCCACATACACGGCTAACGGCACCTACAACCTCTACTACAACGACCAACTCGTAAAATCCGGAGCCGCAGAAGGCTACTTCATCAGTGCAAACTTTACTATACCCGAAATGTCTGCGGGCACCTACAACTTCATTCTGACAGACATTTCATACAATCAGAACACCACTCTCTCCTTCCCGCTGCTAACCTCCTATTCGGTAAAGCCCAGCGTTCCCGTTTCTCCTGCCCAGCTTCAAGAAGGAAACACCGTAAACCTCAACGTTACCGTTACAGGCGGGAAACCAGATACAGTATACAACGCCGAAATCATGGTCGCTTTGCCTTCCCCCTCGAATTCAAGCTTCACCAAAAACGTTACATTAACAACTTCTTCTTTGGGCACCGCCCAAGTTCAGGTGGCTTTTCCTGACTCAAGCTTTTCGCCTTCGGGGGCAACTACCGACTATGCGGGTACATACAATGTTTACTTTAACAGGACCCAAGGCTTAGCGCAACAGAGCTTTACAATAGGCTTCACAGATTTAACACAATACTATCGACAAGACACAGTCAACGTTAACGCGGTCGGTTACCAACCCAACCAAGCCGCCACATTAACCATTGAATACAACAACCAAACAGTCGATACCCAATCGGTCACCGCATCCAGTCAAGGCGTCATCACAACAACATGGCAGGTTCCCTCGTCAGCAGCCATAGGGACCTACACCGCAACCATTACAACTCAATCTGAACCCTCAAAAGAAGTACCCGACGTGCAGACGTTCAGAGTAGTTGGCTACCCAGTAACCTTTACCACGGTGAACTTAGCAGGCGAAATCGTGTCCAGCATACTGCTTGAAGCTACAGACCAAGCTTCAGGCGAAATGTACACAGGCACCACAAACTCTGCTGGAGCCACCACAATTTCTTTGTCGCAGGGCAGCGTGAACGTTGAAGCCTTCTGGAAGCAAGTCAAAGTGGGCGAGCTGGACATTACAGTTACGGGCAACAGCAGCTTCGCAGTCACCTGTCAACTAACTGACCTTACCGTGAAGGTTCAGGACAAAAACGGCGTAGTTCTCCCTAACGCCAACCTGAACGTAACATACCCATATACGACACGGTCGGGAACAACGCAAACAGGGAGCGCCTCTGGAAAAACAGGGCTTGACGGAACCTACACCTTCAACTCTACTCTTCCAAACGTAACCTACACCATTGACGCGTACAAGTATGATGTTGTCTTTAACGCTGGAAACAACACCATCAGCAACCTTCCCGCCCAGCCAACAGTGCAAGCTACGATTGTAACTCCAGAAGAAAGTTTAACATTGCAAGTAGTTGACTGTAACAATGCGGCAATAGCCAACGCCCGCGTCACCTTAATTGAGCAGGCAAGCGGTGTCTTCTACAGCGTAACCACCGACAGCAGTGGAAGCGCCACCTTGCAGATGTCCTTTGGACAGTACAAAGTAAACGTTTATACCCAAAACAACGTGCTGCTTAACGAAACAGTCGTTGACGTACTAAGCAACACCCAGACCCAACTCCGCTGTGTCCTCTCCAACATTCACGTTTCCGTAAAAGTCGTAGACTACTTCGGAGCACCCATAAGCAACATCAACGTCCAACTCATGGGTCCAGAAATGACCACCCAAACGGAAACCACAACCGCAGACGGCACAGTAACCTTCAACAATATCTCGGGAGGAAGCGTGGAAATTACCGCGTACCCAGAAGGAAACCCAGATTCCTTTGTAGCCTCGAACCTCGCTTTAACCTCACCAAGAACCGTGACTCTCTCCATGGCCAAATTTGTGTCCTTAGGCGGCGCTTTAGTTGACACCAGTTTACTTGCTACTCTGCTGCTGATAATCGCTGCTATACTTGTGCTTCTTGTTGTCGAAGTGTTCAGGCGCGTCGGCTTCAAACTGTCCAACAAACGTCAAATTTAAGATGAAAAACGACGCGGTTATTAGGAAAAAACTTTATATCCTGTTCGGGAAATTAACCGTATTAAGAATACAAAGGGACATAAATTCTATATATGGACACTGAGGTGTATACCTGTTGGCTCAATCAAAAGCCTGTTCTCCACGATGCCCATCCTTTAAATGCGCAAAAAACTCCGCGGTTTATCGCCGTGACGGTGTAATGTGCAGGTGGACTGAAGAAGCCTGCAACGTCGCCAACTGCCAATATTCTATGTGTATGAAACGCCGCTTGCTTCCTGGCGGCATCTGCGGTGAAACCGTGCGACGTCGAACTGTGGAAAAAAGCTTTGAAGACGACTTTGCTGCGCCAGTGCGGCTTAAAGGAAAGGCACTTCGCAAATTTGGCGAACGAGAACTCTACTAAGCAACTTATAACCTGAAAAGGAAAATAAACCGCGCCGTTAGCTAGGCGTATTCATTCTCATTTCTTATTTAGCTTGGATACGTTTGACAACTGGTGGTTTAACTTTTTTCAAAATCCTGTAACCGCAGATTATGCATTTGGTTTCTCCACCGCGAAGATCTAACTCGTCAGCAGGAACTCTTGCCCCGCAACGCATGCACTCGTAAATAATTCCAGATCTTTCCATGAAAGCATCCTCTTTGTAGAAAGGAAACGTTTTTTGCTTTTAAACGTTTCACTGAGTTTTCGGTAACTGAAGGTCAGAATTTGCGGAAAAAACTAAAGCATTCACTAAGTCAAACTGGCGGAACAGAAAAGACATTTTGTGTTTACAATTCCTTTGACATTATAGGCGATTTAGCCATAACCAAACTACCTGACAACTCCTCAGCTAACGCCCAAGCAGTCGCAGAAGCCATCATGAACCGCCACAGAAACGTCAAAGCAGTTTTTGCACAGGAATCCGCAGTCGTTGGTGAATACCGTCTGCGCAGATTAACATGCCTCAAGGGCGAAAACCGAACCTGCGCGGTCCATAAGGAATCAGGATGCCTTTTCTCTGTAGATGTGGGGTCATGCTATTTTTCTCCTCGGCTGTCAGGTGAACGCCTGCGAATCGCGCAGCTGGTTCAACCCAACGAGGCGGTCATAAACATGTTTGCAGGCGTCGGATGCTTCAGTATACTCATCGCCAAACATGTGCCCTCAGCTAAAGTATACTCCATTGACATTAACCCAGAAGCGTTCGTTTTCATGCAGAAAAACATCCAGGTCAACCGCGTCTACGGCAAAGTCACCCCCATACTTGGCGACGCTAAAAAAGTAATAGAAACCAGTCTTCAAGGCTGGGCTGACCGGGTTCTGATGCCTCTGCCAGAAAAAGCCGTAGCTTACTTGCCTGCTGCCGTGGCGGCGCTCAAGCCGTCAGGAGGCTGGATTCATGTACATCTTTTTGAGCATGCCTCTAAAAACCAGAATCCTGCGGATAAGGCGAAACAGAAAGTGGCTGACGCGCTGGCTCCTTTGGGTCTGTCCTTTGACGTAACTTTTGTTCGCAAGGTGCGGAGTACTGGTCCAAACTGGTGCCAACTTGTTCTTGATGTTTTTATTCGCCGTTTTGACTCCCTCAGATGATGGATTCAAACTTTGAGAAAACTAAGGAACGCTTGAAAATGCTTTGCTGGAAAAAAGTTTCTGGTTTGGCAGCCGTGTAATTACTGTGCCTCAACTAATTGTTTTTTATTCCTTTTTTGCTTATTTTTAGTTGGGTACTCGTGTGCTTCATTCCATATTTTGTCGAAATGGCTCTGAAACATCTCTATACAGCCTGAATGGTTAGAAAACAGTTGAGTTTTTTTGATGTATTCTTCATGTGGAAACAGGCTCACTACTGCAGCTTTCTTGTCAACTATAATTAATTCTGTTTTAGGCTCTTCGCGAATGTACCTAATTTGAAAATTTGGTTCCGCGATGAAGTTAGTCAGTTCTTTTGTTACATCTATATCAATATATTCACTGACTATCCGGTATTTTACTCCTCTTTTGACGCAGCCTAATTGATATTCAGCTAAATCAATTATGGTGAGAAACACAGCTTTCCTGTTAAGTATGAAATCTATGCTCTCTTTTGCTGTCTCGCAACAATGCTTTGCTCCTCTGCGCGTTTTTTCTTTTGCCGTTTTAACAATACTGAATTCGCAGTCTCTCGCTTTGGGTGTGAAATCGTCTGCTGATGATATCCGTTTTAACTCTTCAGCCACTTCCTGCATTTCTTCGTATTCATCCTTTTTCTGGTCTATAAGCGCTGAAACTGCGTCCTTGAGTGGCACAGCACGGTAAAGGTTTGGTATACCCAAAATTTTTGTGACTAACCCCATTTTTTGAAGTTGGAGAATTGTTCGGTATGTATTCGAGCGGTCAGCGTTGGCCATTTTAGAAATTGTCAATGTTTTTTCTTTTCCTGCTCGAACTAAAACCATGTAAATTTTTGCCTGCAGTGATGTTAAGCCTATTTTTTGTAGACTTCGAGAGTATTCCTCTTCTAAGAATAGTTCCATTGCTCCCTCTCTTGAACCTTGCTCGCTTTTCAGTATGCCGTTTAATATATTTCAGGATTTCTGTTGTTGTGTACGTGATACACCACTTTTTTTAAAGAGTGTGCAACGCCTCATTCTTTCTATTTCTGATAAAGGAGAAAAGCAACATGTATGAAATAATCATGAGAAAAAAAATACGACCAACAAAGACAACGATTGCTGCTATGATTCTGTTGATATCTTTTGCAATATCAATATTTGCTGCACCTTCAGCTTCTGCACATGACCCACCAATAGACATCCCAACCTACGCTTACCTTTCAATTTCACCCGACCCTGCAGGCGTTGACCAAAGTGTTTTCCTTGTTATGTGGCTGCACGGTGCTCCACCCACGGCGTATGGCATTGCAGGTGACAGATGGCACGACTTCTACATCGAAGTAACTAAACCCGATGGGGCCGTTGAAAATCTAGGTCCATTTGTTTCTGACCCAACTGGTTCTTCATTCACAATCTACACACCCGACCAAATTGGCACATACACTTTCGAGTTCACTTATACTGGGCAAGTGTTGGGGTTAGTAAATCCAACAAATGGCATAGCTGTTGACCCTGCTGAACCTATGCTTGCAATGATGGGCGGATTGGTTTATGTTGGCGACAACTATCTGCCAAGCAGCACAACCGCAACTCTAACTGTGCAAACTGAAGACGCAAAAACCCCTGAAAATTATCCGCTTCCAACTGAATACTGGAACCGCCCAATTGAAGGACAGAACACAAATTGGGCAAGCATAACATCTAACTGGCTTCAAGGTGCGCAACTCGGCGCTGGCGGATTTGGCGGTGGTGATCTCTGGCAGAAGAACGGTGTCGCACCAGATACGGCTCACGTGATGTGGACTATGCCCATAGAGTTCGGAGGTATAGTCGGCGGAAGCAACGAAATCTCTGGCGTTGGCTACTACTCAGGCGGCGCATACGAAGGCAGATTCCAAAGTGCAATTATCATGAATGGGCGGCTCTACTTCAATTTGCCTCTTGGGCATGAGGGAGGAAACGGTGGATACGTTTGCGTTGACTTGCGTACAGGAGAGGAAGTGTGGTATCTTGATGATCTTGGAACACGAACCAACCCCACTCCGACAAAAGGACAACTTTACGACTATGAATCTATGAACCAACATGGTGTTGTCGGCGGCATCTTGTGGCAGGTCTCAGGTGGCGGTGGCTACTTTGGAATGGCCGCCTCAGAAAGCTGGGTAGCATATGACGCATTCACTGGACAATGGCTATATAACTTGACAAGCGTTGGTTCAGGCACAGAAGTTTACATGCCTGACGGCGAAATAGTGCGATACCAACTTGACGCCATGGGCGGTTGGTTAGCTCTGTGGAACAGCACCGCAGAACAACAAGGGCTACATGGTGCATTAGGCACAGGCACCGACGCATACCAATGGAGACCTAATGGAAAATCCGTTAACATGAGCCAAGCCTACACATGGAACGTGACAATCCCTGCTTTACCAGGAAATGGAATGCCAAGTATCTATCAAGTTATCTCTGGCGACGTAATCCTTGGTACAAGTAGTGCAGTAACTAGTTTCGGAACCAGCTTCACCCCTGATCCCTACACGGTTTGGGCGCTGAGCGACGACCCTGAATCCCGTGGAGAGCTACTGTGGATAAGGAGCTACCCAGCGCCAGAGGGCAATATTACAAGAAAGATGGGTCCTGTGGACATCGTCAACCGTGTATGGACAATGTATGACACTGAAACTATGCAGTGGTTAGGCTACGGTCTTGACAACGGTGACCCTCTGTGGGGTCCAACAGAAACAGAAGTGCGTGACTTCGGCTACTATGGCAGTGGTATGGGCGCAGGTCAAGTGGGATTTGCTGCATACGGAAACATTTACACGCAAGGCTACGGTGGAGAAATCTTTTGCTATGACACCTTAACTGGTGATTTGGTCTGGAAATACAACAACACCCAAAGCGGCGCAGAAACACCCTGGGGACTTTACCCGACATTTATAGCTGCAATCGGCGACGGAAAAGTCTACGTCTTTAGCAACGAACACTCACCAAACTACCCGTTATACAAAGACGAACAAGTACGGTGCATTGATGCATACACTGGCGAGGAAATTTGGACAGTAATGGGCTGGGCTGGTCAAACTGGCGGTCCAGGATCATCAACAGCTGTCCTTGCAGACGGTTTTTTAGCGTACTACAACTACTATGACAACCAAGTCTACTGCATCGGCAAAGGTCCAAGCGCTACCACAGTGACAGTCGGACCCAAGGTTTCAACAAGCGGTAGTAGTGTATTAATCGAAGGCACAGTAGTCGACACCGCCCCAGGCTCAAACCAAGACGAACAGGCAAAACGGTTCCCGAATGGTGTTCCTGCTGTTTCTGATGATTGTATGAGTGCGTGGATGGAGTATGTGTATATGCAGAAGCCCAAGCCTGTTGACGTGACAGGTGTGCAGGTTCATTTGACGGCTATTGATCCGAATGGTAACTTCCAAGACATAGGTTACGTAACTACTGACGAGCTAGGCAACTATGTAGTTGATTGGACACCGCCCGTTCCCGGAACCTACAAAGTAACTGCTGCCTTTGAGGGCTCGGGTTCCTACTACAGTAGCGAGGCAGGCACTTACTTTGTGGTTTCAGAAGCAGCCGCAGTTGAACCAGTACCGCAAGTGTCGCAGACACCAGCCGAAACAGTAGCACCAACAGATTCTACGTTGACTCCAATTCAGTCTGTTTCGCCTTCGCCTAGTGAGGCTCCTCAGCCTTCTACCAGTGCAGGCACGCCAATGTTGACCTACATTGCCATAGGCGCAGTAGTCATAGTTATCGTCGCAGCCGCAGCCGTGCTAGTGTTGAGGAAGCATAAGTAGGCAGTTGAAAAAATCAACTTTCTCTTCCTTTTTTTGTTGAGGAAGAGTATCGGAAAAAAGCGGGGCTGAGAGGGCTCTGGAAATGACATTCCAACTTGCTCGTTGGTTTTTCATTTCTTCTCTCCTATTTGCGTCCAGAGCCCCGGCGAACCCACCTTTTCCCTAGTCAGAGTTCAGCTTCCGCCGTGCCCTTATGTGAGGAGTCATTTTTTCCGTGCTGATTAGTTAACCAAAGCGATTATTTCTAAGGCTTTTGAACACGTGGGACAGGACACACGCAACGGGCACTTTGCATCTGTTTGTAGCCGCCTGCACGACCCAAACAACCCAGAAAATAAATCCCAACCCAAAACACAAAGCTCCAGAAGTTGTTGGGCATCGCAACCAGACGGCAACAGCATAGAACAAGAAACCGAAACATGGCAAAAGCCAAAAAGCGGTCCAATAACAAATTTCAAATATCACCCCTTTTATCTCTTCCAAGAAAAAGGTGCATATTAATGAGTGATTCATATTTCCAAAAGAAGCTTCAGCCCATCCATGTTAAGCCTAAAACCGTTAACGAACTTTTGACGGAGATGGCAAAAACCGCCTACCAAGGCAGAAAATTGGGCGAAGCCGTTGACGTATGGGAAAAGATGGTTAAAGACGAAAACCTCACCATCGTCATGGGTTACGCTGGCAGCATGGGTACGGCAGGACAGTGGACCATTGTCAACTGGCTCATCGAAAACCGCTTCATCGACGTCCTCGTAAGCACAGGCGCAAACGTTTCAGAGGACATCGTGGTCGCTATGGGATTCGGCTACTATCAAGGCAGCCACATGGTTAACGACCAAGAACTCCTGGAAGCAGACGTAAACCGCTACTACGACGTTTTCGGCAAAGAAACCGACTACCGCAAAATGGAAGAACTCATCACAGACTTCGTTATGACCCTAAAAACCGACTACCCTTACAGTAGCCACGAATTCTTCTACCTGCTCGGAAAGTTCCTAAGCGAGAAGAAAATCCCAGCCATAGCAGCCAAAGCATACGAAAACGGTGTTCCCATTTTCAGCCCCGCGTTTCTAGACAGCGCCTACGGCGAGACCATCCTCATGGCAAAAAACAGCGGTCACCCAATCATAGTGGACTCAGCCAAAGAATTTGAACAATTCGTCAAAATAGGCACCAAAACCAAAGACGTAGCCGTAGTCTACATCGGCGGCGGAGTCCCCAAAGACTTAACCCAACTCATAGCCATTTCGGTTTCGCCTATGACAAAAGACCAAGGTGTGGAAGGCAGAAAAGGTGGTCTACGTAAAAGCTTGCAGGAATACTACTACCCGCACAAGTACGCCATACAAATTACGACTGACGCTCCACAGTGGGGCGGCTTAAGCGGCTGCACGCTGGAGGAAGCCATAAGCTGGGGCAAAATCAACAACGAGGACAACACCCGCGCCGTCTGCTACAGCGACGCCACCATCGCACTACCACTGGTGGCCCACGCGCTATGCGAACGAGTACCGACAAAACGGAGTGGACCCGACTTTAGCTGGCTATTCCAAGGCGTCCAATAACGTCTCTTTCTTTTTAAGTTTGATTATGTTGCCAAAAACCTACGTTCCAGTCGCCTTAACCATGCAGGCGTTTTTCGAAGTGCATACACAAGCGTTGCAAGCAAAGCCACTTCAAATACAATTCCCAGTGGCGCAATCAACAACATCAGCACCGGAACGCCGCCCTGAGTGAGCATAGAAAACACCAAACCTGACGATACTGCAATAACGATTGAAGCAGCAACTATGCCTATAATCAGGAATAATTTCACTGTTGGCTCAAGACTATTTCTTTGTGCCCGCGCAGTAATTCTGAGGTATTTCTCATCGTCTGCTGTGACTTCAGAGGTCAACTGTTGCAGTTGGTTGCCAGCTTTTTTACCCAAAGACGTCAGAACATACCGGCGGACTTGATTCTTTTCTATCAAACCCGATAGCTGTTCAAGATGGTAGTTCATTTTACCCGTTGAAAGACCCAACTCAGTGATTAACTCTGTATAGAGGGTTCCTTCAGGGTTTGCTTCCAAAATCGTTATTATGGTACGTCTCATGGGATGGGAAAGTGCTTGGAACACTACTGTTTCAATTTCATCGTTGCGTTTTGTCAACCTTAACCCCGTTTGTTTAGAGGGCGGTTTGTGTTTAAATCAGTTTTCGACAAGAATTGTTTGACAACTATTCCTGTCAAGGTTTAAGTTTGTTTTTGCCCAACCGGCTTAACAGTGCACTTGTCATCACTGGCAACACAATCGTGATGTCACCTTCAATCATTACACGTTTAGCTCTCTCACTGATTTTACCCCAAGAAACCGCCTCCCGAGGTCGCGCACCGCTCAGGCTTCCGTCCCACTCAACTGCGGTGCTCACGTAAACCACATAATCCAAGCCGTCTTTGAACTGGTTCCACCATATGGTGTGGTGTTTGCTGATGCCTCCGCCGAGGATTAAAGCGCCGCTCTTCTTAGCATCAAAAATTATGTTGCTTAGTTCACCTTCATCTTTTAACAGGTTGATTTTGAAGTCTTGGTGGTCTTGACTGAAGAACCAAAGCTGGTAGCCAACGGCGCCGTCAGTAATTCCCGGCACGAAGACGGGTATGTTGTTTTTGGCTGCCCAGTACAAAATTGAAGTTTCGTCACAGCAGCGTAAACCGATTTCACGCGAGAGCTCAGCGGTTGAGAGTTCTCGTTTGCCTTCTTTATAGAGGTCATTTAGCATAGCTTGAATTTTTTGTTCTAAAATTATGCCGTAGCTGTCGTTAGGTACAAGTACGTTGCCGAGACGGTTTACTTCTTCACGGTGAAGTTTAGAGTCACTCATCATAAAGTTACCCTTATAATATTCTTTCCAGCAGCGCGCCACGTCATGGTCAAGTGTGCCACAAGTGGTGATTATTATGTCGACCAGTTTTTTTTTAACCAGCTCTTTGATGACGCCTCGGGTGCCCGTTGCAATAATGTCAGCGGGAAACGAGAGAAAATTAACACAGCCCTTCGCCTTAATCATATCTTCTAAAATGTTCACGCCTGTAGCAAGTTTGCCCGCCGTGAATCCCCACGCTTGTTCCATCTGGTTGACAAGCTCGTCTACGCTCATGTCCTTGGTTAATTGGTAATCTTTTACGGCTTCTTTCAAGTTTCTGGACTCCTTTACTACCATTAATGGAATATTTGAGTAAAGATAAATACATGTCGAAAAAGGAGAAAAGGGAGATCGTAACGAGCTTGTTATTCCGTAAGGTATAGTCTACCGTGCAAGTTTTTCGTTGAAGTTGGAAAAATTGTATTTTTCAACAAAACATGCTATTTTGGGCAACTAAGTGTTCTCCACCACTCATGTGGCGCCAGATATTTAATTGGTCGAATATCGCGAAGGATATTTAAGGTTGCCTATCTGCTTTTAGAGACCCTGGCATAGAAAAAGAATCATACGTTATCGAACCACTTCTATGTACTGCGTTTTCTGGGTCACATTGTGCTGCAATATTTCCGACTGATTGCGCTTTTACCCTATAAAAAGGGGGCAGTTAATAAGTGAATTTACAATTTTGGCTCAATATGGTGAATAGTTCTGATATTTCTATGAGGATTAATTCAGTAATGTGGATGTTGCTAGAAAGAGTGAACTTGGTTGGATTTAATTTGTGTATTTTTAGACTATTTTGACTGCAAACAATTTAACTATAAAGCTAATAAACATAACTTTTGCGTGGAAGCGTCATGTTAAGGCGCGAAGCAATTCAACTTTTCCAAGAGATTTGCAAGTGTATACCCGAGCAGTCTATGCTTCGAAGCGTATTTCTAAAGCCACACACCAGAGAAGCCGACTCCACGGGCGAAAACTTTGAACTGTGGATAAACGTTGCTCTTGACGAAACCAGCCTCAAATATGTAAAACAAATCGTGAAAAACCATAAACTGTCCATTGGCGAAACCAGCGGCTCCCTTGTTATCTATAAACCTGAAGCAAGAAGACTGGTGGTTCTTGCGTAGCATTTTGAGCGTTGATTCTTACCTTAAGGGTATCTATGCAGGTCGAAAATATAGTGGAACTATGTGTCTTGTTTTCGCAATTAAGGTAGACTAAGGTTGCATTTAGATGCTTCCAAAGTGGAGATTATGAGGTTGCTTTGAGCTTGATGCTGACTCATTGCGGGCTATTCTAAAAATTCCTACGCCTTTAACCTTCAAGATTGGCGAGAATGATTTGCCTAAAGAAGTTGCAGAGAAACTAGGAATCAAACCCTTGATGTCTCTTTTTTTGCATCATGTTAATAAGTTGCCAAAACTAAACTGTAAAATGCACGTTGTTAAGTGATAGCGAATGGTCCTCAAAGAAGTAGAACGGAAGATGCTTTCCGAACTGATTAAGAATTCCAGACGAAGCGACAGAGAGTTAGCTAAGGCAATAGGTATTTCACAGCCTACAGCAACACGCATAAGAACTAAGCTGGAAAAAGAGGGGTACGTTAAAGAGTACACAACAATTCCTAACCTAAGCAAAATCGGCTACGCAATACTGGCTTTAACTTTCCTAAAAATAGATGTGAAGCATTCTTTAGACGCCAAAGAAGTTATTGACTTCAAGAAAATACATTACACTGCATTAGCCAAGAATCCAAGTGCCCTGATGCTTGTTAAAAGGGGTATGGGTTTAGGGTACGACGCTGTGGTTATGTCTCTTCATGAAGATTACTCTTCATGTGACAAGTTCCGCACTTTCATCAGGCAAAGCATGACGGAAAGAATCGCCAGCATGGACACTTTCCTAGTAAACCTCGAAGAAGAATACAACAGTTTGCCCTTCAGCTTCAGCTTGTTAGCCAGTCAAATGTTAGAATTCCGCGAGAAAGAAAAAACTGAATAAACACGTTTTTTACGCTTTTTTCTTGTCTTTCAGAGAAACCCTGCTTCTTTAAGCTTTAACGCCAACGCGATGTTGCCCTTGAACTGAACTTTTCCTGTGAAGAAGGCTTTCTCTGCGCTTATCTTTTTGTTAATCAAATCCAGATAGTCCTTTTCAGCCATCTTCAGCGACAAATTAGGCGACTCGTGGACGCCTTCTTTTACGTCCAAGTTTTGGTTTTTTATGGTGACAATCCAGTCGCCGCCGTTTTCACCTGTTATTGTAATCTGAACGGTGACGTCGACACCTTCCGCTTCATCGGGGTTGAATCGTTCGGGAAGAGCTTTTTCAAAAAAATCCTTTGGTGATGTTACTTCCACTCTTTTTGCATCTCCACAATTTTTATCTGAACATGTCTTTTTCTTTAGGTCTGGTTAGGTCTTTAGCAGAAACGTTCTCGGAAGCTATATACTTATACCCCCTAATAATGGCAGCGGGGATGCCTTCGTTTGCCTGCCCCATTACCAGTTCTGCTGCTGAAGCCAATTCATCCGCAACGCACGTTTGCTTCATGTGCAGGACATAGCCGTAAAGGTCTTTTTCGCCTCTGCGGTCTCTTATCGGCTTCATTCCCGCCACGCCTATAGCTATGTTTATTTCGCCCATACGCAGCGGTCGTCCATGAGTATCTGAAACAATCACCGCCACGTTACATCCCGTACGGTCAATTATCTCCTGCCTAATATTCCGAGCGGAAGCATCAGGATCAACTGGCAGCAAAGCCACGTTTCGGTTGCCTTCAACGTTTGACCTGTCTACTCCCGCGTTCGCAGAGACCGTGCCGCTTTTAGTTTCTGTTATCAGACTGTTAGGACCTAACCGTACAATCTCTTTGGTTTCTCTCAAAATAACTTCTAACAAGGCGGGATCTTTGCCGACTTTAGCTGCCACTTCCCGTGCACGCTCTGAAGGTGTCACTTCGTTGAGGTTAACCACGTTTCCCTCCGCCTTGGAGACAGCGACGTGAGTAACCACTAACACGTCGTTTTCCAAAATAGATGTGCCTTGGTTCTGGGTGGCTTCGCATATGAGTTGTCCTATGTTGTTGCCTTTCCTTAGCAACGGCAAGTTTTCAATTGCAATTACTTTGACGGCTTCCACGGATGATGCCTCGGTTTTGTTGAGGTGCTTTACTACACGGGAGCCCTTTAAAGCTTATCTGGGCTTTCACCGTGAAAAATGAAAGGCCAGTTTGCAAATTGGAAACTAAATCCTGCTGATAGGCAAGTTTTATAACTGCATAAAACAAAAGACGAATACGGTCTATTCTGCAACGCAGGTGAACAACAGCTTTGAGCATCGAAAACCTCCGCTACATCTTTAACCCTAAACAAGTTGCTGTTATAGGTGCAAGTGAACGTGAAGTCTCGTTCGGCGCAAGAATTTTACGTAATCTATCGGGTGCTTATGCAGGAACTGTTTTTCCTGTCAACCCTTTTCGCCGAATCGTGCAGGGCATACCTGCTTATCCGTCCATTGGAAAGGTTCCCGCCAAAATAGACCTAGCCATAGTCGCAACACCTGCCCACACTGTCCCGCAGATTGTGGAAGAATGTGGCGAAGCACACGTTTTAGGCGTAATAATAACTTCCGCGGGTTTTCGTGAAGCAGGAAAAGAAGGACAAATCCTTGAGCAGCAGCTTCTTGAACACCAAAAAACCTATGGGATGCGCATAATTGGACCCAACAGTTACGGTGTAATACGCCCCAGCATAAACCTGTACGCCACCTTTGGTGCTCAACAGGTACCCAAAGGAAAAATCGCTTTCATCTCCCAAAGTGCCGCGTTGTGTTCTTCAGCTTTGGATTGGGCTGCGGAAACTCAAGTCGGCTTAAGTGCAGTGGTTTCGACAGGTTCCATGCTGGACGTGGACCTTGGTGATCTGATTGACTTTTTCGGAGCAGACCCCCAAACAAGAAGCATCGTACTTTACGTTGAATCCCTTAAGAATCCAAGAAAATTCATGAGTGCAGCGCGAGGTTTCGCACGGACTAAGCCAATAATCGTTGTCAAAGCTGGACGTTTTGGGGAAACTACAGCTCCGATGCTTTCGCACAGCGGGCGTCTGGGCGGGCAAGACTCGGTCCATGACGCCGCGTTCAGGCGCGTAGGCGTAGTTCGCGTTAGAGCAGTAAATGAGCTTTTCAACGTTGCCGAAGCCCTAGCTGCCCAACCTAACCCCCTTGGACCAAACCCCGCAATAATCACCAATGCTGGTGGTCCTGGAATAAGGGCGGCTGACCGCCTCATAGCTTTGGGCGGAAAACTTTCACAGCTGAGCGCAGAATCCATTAAAGCATTAAAGCAGGCCTTGCCGTTTTACTGTAGCCTTGCGAACCCGCTGGACATTTTTGAGGACGCCACGCCAGAACGCTTCAGAAGCGCGCTGCAAATTTGTTTATGTGACCTAAACAACAGCGGTGCGGTCGTGATTTTTACTCCTCAAGGCGCAACCGACGCCGTAGACTTGGCTAAGGTTGTTGTGGCTGTTTCGGGGCAAACCCAAAAGCCTGTTCTTGTGGCTTTAACAGGTGAAAATGACAATTGCCGCGAAGCTCGTGCCCTTCTCCACAAGAGTGGGGTTCCTGCTTTTCGGACGCCTGAAGAGGCGGTTTCCACTTTCATGTACATGTGGCGTTACACTCAAAATCTGGAGCTTCTATACCAGACCCCAAAAGATTACCCCGTGGACTTTTCTGTTCCCGTTTTCCTCAAAGACATCTTACGGCGGGCTTACTGCGAAGGACGCGAAGTCCTCACTTTACCCGAATCCCTGCAGTTCCTTAAGGCATACAGCATACCTACTTTGGAGACTTTGGTGGCGAAAACCGCTGAGGAAGCCGTGGCTTTGTCCTCAAAGCTTGGGTTTCCAGTAGTCATGAAAGCTTTGTCTCCGCAGTTCACCCACAAATCAGAAGTCGACGGCGTCATCCTAAACGTCTATTCCCCCCCACAAGTTCAGGCGTGTTTTGACGAATTAGAGCACAAAATCAGAAACTCCCATGTTGTAGCGGAATTTCAAGGCGTCGCCCTTCAACGTATGGTCCGCAAGAAAACCTGCGAAATTCTTGTCGGGTCAAAAAGGGAGCCCAACTTTGGCTCGGTGATAGTTTTCGGTGCAGGCGGAACTTCCGCTGAAATGCTTCAAGACACAAGCATCGGTTTTCCACCGCTTAACCAAGCACTCGCAAGACGCCTAATGGAGAACACTTCTATCTACAAGCAAATGCAGTCTAGTAAGCACCCGCTGAATGCTTCGGTTCTGGAGGAGGTTTTGGTTAATTTTTCTCAGTTGGTTATGGATTTTCCTGAAATAGCCGAGATTGACATCAACCCCATTCTGGCAGATGAAGGCAGTGCGGTTGCAGTTGACGCCCGCATCGTTGTAGACACAAGCAGGTTGATGCGGCAAGGCGCCGACCACCATCAACATATGGTTATCGCTCCTTATCCCAAGCAGTATGTTTCCACTCGTGAACTGAAAAACGGCATCCGCGTAACCCTGCGGCCGATAAAACCTGAAGATGAAAACCGATTCAATGAACTCTTCAAGTCTCTTTCTAAAGAGTCGATGCGGTTCAGGTTCTTCGAACTCATCAAAGAGCTGTCCCATGACACCTTGACAAGGTACTGCAATCTGGATTATGACCGCGAAATAGCCATAGTCGCCGAGTTGCCGGCGTCTGAAAAGAAAATAATCGGCGTGGTACGCCTGATTCTTGACACCAACGGCGTAAGCGGAGAATTTGCGATCCTAATCGGCGACGCTTGGCAGGGTCTTGGTCTCGGTTCTAAACTCATGGACTTCCTCATTACCATCGCCAAAGACATGCGGGTGCAAAAAATCTACAGCTGCATACTCACTGACAATAAAAAAATGCTGCAGTTATGCCGTAAAAAAGGTTTTAAAATAGAAATATTGGATGAAGAGACGGCAAAAGCGTCCCTCATCTTAGGGTGAGAGTTTATTGTTTCGGAATTTCTGCAGTTTCTGCAGCATTTCTTTGTCGCCTTCGGCGTCGCCTGCGCATGTGGCGATTATGCCGTCGACTAAGCCTTCCAGTTGTGCTGCTTTCTCTTCTACTGTTTCCATAGTTGCGGCGACTGGCCAGCCAATCATCTTTACGGTTTCTACGTTTTTAGGTGTGCCAACAAGGAAGTATGCATAGATGGGTTTGTTTAGGCGTTTGCATTCTTTGGCTACTGCTTCAAGAGTCGCGAAGGATTTGTCTTCTAACCTCATGAAGTAAATGAAGTCCCAGTCGCCTCTGACGCGTTCAAGGGTTTCCTCAAGGGAACGGCGTGCAGTTAGTAAGCAGCCGAGTTTTAGGTTCTTCAGTTTGACTTTTGTGCGTAGGAAGTCTCGGGCTTCTTCGGAGGATGCAAGCATCTTTATTGGTTCCCCATATGCTGGTTTGTCGCCCATGGTGACTGCCAATCCGTCAACGCCTACGATGTCGGATGCTAACGCCAAACCGCCCACTTCAACTGGTCCTTTATAGTGGAGAATGAATATGGGCACTATTTCTTTGTCAGGATACTTGGATTTCAGTACGGCGCTAACGACAACGCCGCTGGCTGCAGGGAAACCCGCTGCGCTGTCAGTGACGTTCCATCCGTCAACTAAGTCTTTGATTTCTTCTGCGAGCTTGAGAAATTTGCGTGTTGGTACAAACTCGTTTAGTATTTTCATAGAGGCATCATCTTGGCTAAAGATGGATAGGTTTGACCTAAAAAGCCTTTTGCATAGGCGTAGTGGGGCTGTTTTTGCTGGCTAACTGTGCGGCTAAGGCTTAAATGGGAACGCAAAGCTTCTATCAGTATTACAGAAGGCAGTGATTTCCCTGAAAAAACTCAGTGTCATGCTTGTTTCTGGCGGTGAAACCCTACTCGACGAAGTCAACGAGCTCTGGCAGAAACTAAACAACATGCTCTTGGGCTGCTCTAAAGATTTCAAACAACATTACAGGACATTAACCTTTGAAAAACGTAAACTTGCCCTGCAAAAGAAAGCCGCCAACGGAGAAATCAGAGTTACCCTCGCCGTAAACCAGAACGCCAACGAAAAAGCTGGGTACTGCATAAGCATCTTAAACGACGAAAAGGTTGGCGAAGTTGAATCGCTTTTTGTTTCATCCGCTTACAGGGGCAGAGGAATCGGAGATGCCCTCATGAAGGATGCTTTGGCTTGGATGAACGTGAACGGTGTAGAAAAGAAGTTGGTGGCGTTTTCAGCGGGCAACGAGCAGGTTTTTGGGTTTTACATGCGATACGGGTTTCGGTTACGAAGAACGGTGCTGGAACAGGTTTAGCCGCCATCCTATTTGGATGCTAATATTGATTCATTGCAGAAACCTATAGGGGGTAGGTCCCTATTGACAATTTTTCCAGCCAAAAAAGGTATTCAGCCTTTTTCTGGCACACTTGCATTCTTTATCCTCCTTTTTCAAGGAAATGTAAATTAACGCTGAATCGAAAATTATTTGGTTGTGGTATTATGAAGGTTGCAGTTTCTGGTAAAGGTGGTGTTGGCAAAACTCTTATCGCAGGCGGCTTGGCTAGAGGGTTTTTTGAACGCGGCTTCAAATCAATGGCTATTGACGCGGATTCTTCGCCTAACCTTGCTTTGACGTTGGGTTTGACGGCTGAGGAAGCCCGCAAAATCGTGCCCCTGACCGAGAACAAGGAGCTTGTGGACTCTAAAACAAGCACGGGTTACTCGGGAGTTTACAACCTGAACTTCAAGGTAGACGATATTATTCGTGATTACGCCGTGAAAACCCCGCTGGGTGTAGACCTAATTGTTATGGGCACCGTGAAAGCAATGGGTTCAGGTTGCATGTGCGCACCAAACGCCATAGTGCGTGCATTGCTGAGGCATCTGATGGTGGAACGTAACGAAGCGGTTGTTTTGGATTTGGAGGCAGGTGTGGAGCACATCGGTAGAGGAACAGCCCGCGCTGTGGATATTCTGCTTATAATAGCAGACTCTAATTTGAAATCCCTAGAAATCGCCAAACACATTCATGATTTGACCTCTGCATCAGAAATGAAGAAAGCTTACCTTGTCGGCAACAGAGTCATGAACCAAACACAGGAAGCTGCAATTAAGAGCTTTGCTGACAAAAACGGGTTAGACCTTCTCACTTTTGTGCCCTTTGATCAAAAAGTTATCGAAGCCGACATGCTTGGACAAACTCCCTTAATTAATAATGAAATGGCGGCAGTGCAGACCATAGACAATATATGCGACACACTGCTTAAGGAAGCCAACTGACCTTACAGGGTTGACTTATAATGAAAACTCTTGTTACTATAGGACGTGGCGGAACAGGAAAATCCAGTTTCACCTCGTTGATTGCAAAAGCTTTCATAGAAGCAGGTGCTTCCCCGTTGCTGCTGGTGGACGCTGACCCCGATCAGAACCTTGCTGAGATGCTCGGTGTAGACCTTAACGAGGCAGGCAAAGCTACGTTAGCGGACTTAATTGTTGACACATTCATCCAGAAAGGTGGAACCACAGTGGGAGTTTCGCCTACAGATCGTATGGAAAGCAGCATCTGGGCTAAAGGGCTCTACGAAGGTGCTGATTTTGACTTTATTTCTGTGGGCACAAAATGGGTGGAAGGCTGCTACTGTATGCCTAACTCCGCGTTGAAAGCTGCACTGGAACACTTAACAAAAAACTATCAGTACGTAATCATAGACTCCCCCGCGGGGCTGGAACACTTGAACCGACGCATCGCCTCAAAAGTCAACGACATCTTTGAAATGTTGGATCACTCCAAGAAAAGCATTGACCACGCCAAACGTGCCTACCGCATCGCTAAGGAAGTTGACATGGAGTTCGACAACTTTTACCTCGTCGGCGGCTACCGTTTCCCCGATGAATATGCAAGCAAAGCTGAAAAAGAGTTGGACTTTAAGTACGTAGGTAAAATACTTGCCGATGAAAAGGTAGATGATTACGTTCTTACTGGAAAGTCGCTTTTGGAGTTACCTTCAGACAATATAGCGTTCACTTCTGTAAAGGCAATCATGAATGCGACTGGTTACATACAACAATAACCCTTCATATTTTTGTCCAAATTTTGGACATTCGCGCTTACATTATTCGGGTGCAACATGACTTTTCAGTGGGAGCGCTGGAAAGGTTTAAAACAGGGCGCCTTAAGGTATAATTAAAACCTTTACTGAGGTTTGAACTTGACCACCAAAAACGTCCGCATGAAAATTGGCGAATTAAAGACCAATAATGGTCTGATAAAAAACCTCGACTTATCCATAGGGAAAATTGTTGATGATTCATGGGTTGAACCCATGGGGCCTACACCTTTTCCGTCCATTGCTACCCTTAGGGACTGGGACATGAAACTTCTTAACAGATACAAGCCCTTTTACATGCCTGCTTGTGACCTCTGCTGTCTCTGTACTTATGGAAAATGTGACCTAACCGCTGGCAAACGCGGTGCTTGCGGGATAGACATGGCTGCTCAGTCGTCACGTATTGTGCTTTTGTCTTGTTGCATTGGCGCAGCAACTCACACTGCACATGCAAGACACGTGGTGCATCACTTAATCGACAAATATGGGCGCAGATACCCCTTAGATGTTGGCGGCTTAAACATCAAAGTTGAAGCCCCAATAACACGTCTTGTCTGCGGCATGAAACCCGAAACCATAGGTGACTTAGAAGACGCGCTGGATTATGCTGAAGAACAAGTTACACAGTGTCTAGCATCTACTCATACTGGTCAAGAGGGAAATAACCTTGACTTCGAATCAAAGGCGTTTCACGCCGGTATGATTGACCACCTCGGCATGGAAATCGCTGATATCGCTCAAATTTCAGTTTTTGATTTTCCTAAAGGCGATCCTGAAGCACCTTTGATTGAGATGGGCATTGGGACAGTTGACCAAACCAAACCTGTTATAATGTGCATTGGACACAACGTGGTTCCTTCTGTTGGAATAATTGACTATATGCAAGACACAGGTGTTGCCGATAACATTGAAGTGGTCGGCTTATGCTGCACCGCAATAGACAACACAAGATACTACGCCCGCGGCAAAATCGTTGGACCCATCTCATGGCAACTGCGCTTTATACGTAGCGGATTTGCTGATGTGGTCGTTTTAGACGAACAATGTGTCCGAACAGACGCTTACCTTGAAGCTCAAAACGTTAAAGCTCCGGTAATTGCCGCCTCTGAAAAGAACTGCTTAGGCTTCCAGAACCGAACAAATGACCCTGCTGACGAGATTGTGCAAGACCTTGTAAGCGGTAAAGTACCTGGTGTTCTTATACTTGACCCTGAAAAAGTCGGTGAAGTTGCAGTTAAAACGGTTCAAAAAGTAGCTCCGCTACGAAAGAAATACAAGGTTCTTCCTTCAACTGACGAAATAATCCAGCTATCCTCCACCTGCCGGCAATGCAACCTGTGCCAAAGAGCTTGTCCTCAAAACCTTCCAGTTACCGAAGCAGTAAAAGCAGCCTCTGAAGGCGACTTGTCTTTACTGAACGAAATTTACGAAGCATGCATCGGCTGCGGAAGATGCGAAGAAGTCTGCCCGCTACACCTTCAACTACACAGCTTTATAGTGAAAGCTGGCGAACGCGAGATGAGTGAAGAAAAGAACTTCTGCCGCTCAGGACGAGGTGCAATCCAAGACGTCGAAATCCGAAGTGTCGGGGGTCCACTTGTGCTTGGTGAAATTCCTGGTATTCTTGCAGTTGTAGGCTGTGCTAACTATCCAAACGGTGGTAAGGATGTCTATGATATATGCAGAGAATTTGCAAAACGCCGTTTCATTGTTACTACAACTGGTTGTTCTGCAATGTCTGCTGGCTCGTACAAGAACGAAGATGGTAAAACACTTTACGAAGAATTCCCAGGAGACTTCGCCGCTGGTGGTGTAGTGAATGTTGGCTCTTGCGTTTCTAATTCACACATATCAGGCGCTGCAGTAAAAGTTGCAAATATCTTTGCCAAACGACCTCTGAGAGGGAACTATGAAGAAATCGCCGATTATATCTATAACCGTGTTGGCGCAGTTGGTTTAGCTTGGGGCGCTTTCTCCCAGAAAGCGTCTTCAATTGCCTCTGGGTTCTGGCGATTAGGTATACCTGTACTTGTTGGTCCGCATGGTAGCAAATACAGGCGTGCGCTTCTAGGTAGATCTGACAAGGATGAAGACTGGTACACCATAGATGCACGTACTAGTGAAAAAGTTTACACTGGACCTGCACCTGAGCACCTGTTCCAAACCGTGGAAACTAAGGAAGAAGCAATGGTTGCTATAGCTAAACTTACGATGCGTCCAAACGATACCTGGAAGGGACGTGCAGGAAAACTTTCGCATTACATTGACTTGCATAAACGTCACTACGGTTCAATGCCGCGAGACGTGAACTTGTTTGTTCGTACGCTTGCTGATGTTCCAATAACAATGAAAGATGAAATTTTGAAGGTCTTAGAAGCGAAAGACTGGAAAGAACGATCCATTCCAGACCCCACAATGCTTCCAAGAATGGTGAGGACGATAAAGGAGTAGGTGAAAAACAAATGATGGACCCACAGAAAACCAAAGAAGTAACCATAGTAATTGACGGTAAAGAAGTTAAAGCGTCCGAAGGCACCACTGTCCTGAACGTAGCAAGGCAACTCGGAATCTACATTCCTACTTTATGCTACCATGCCGAAGTTTCACCCTTCGGTGCCTGCCGCCTTTGCTCAGTCGAAGTCACAAAAAACGGACGAACCAAAGTCGTAACCTCCTGCAACTACCCCGTCGAAGAAGGCATAGTCGTCCAAACAAGCTCTGAAAAAATCAAGAAAGTCCGCAAAGGCATACTTGCCCTGCTGATGGCGCGCTGTCCAAAATCCGTTAAACTGAAGAACTTGGGAAAAGCCTACGGAATAGAAGAGCATGGTCTTTGGGAATCTGACCCCGATGAAGACTGCATCCTCTGCGGCTTGTGTGTACGTGTCTGCAAAGAGTTAGTTGGTGTTTCTGCCATAAACTTTGCTCAACGTGGTGTTGAACGTGAAGTTACTGCACCTTATCACAGATTCTCAGAGGCATGCATTGGCTGCGGCGCATGTGCACTGGTTTGCCCCACAGGCTCAAAGAAAATCCGAATTCACACCTACGCCACAATGGCTCCCATGAAAGGAACGCGTGACGACATCTTTGGTGTCCACACTGAAATGTTCTCAGCAAAAACTTCTGCTGCTGAAGGTGACTTCGTTAAAGCTCTGCTGGTTGCTGGACTCAAAAACGACCTGTTTGACACGGTTGTTTTTGCTCAACGAAAAGACGGCTACTCCGCTGAGGCAGTTATTGTTGAAACCACTGGGGACATATTGAAGGCAAAAGCTGCCCCATTCCTTAGGGTAAACACCATGGCTGCTCTTCAAGACGCTATTGAGCAAGGGAAACGTAAAATCGGTTTCGTCGGTTTACCCTGCCAAGTCCGCGCCGTACGCAAAGTGCAACAGACGCTGCAGCAGGAAATGCCTGACTTAGACATTACCTCTGTAGGGCTCTTCTGTAAGCATTCGTTTAATCCTAAGAAGCTTAAGGAAGAAGTCAAGAAGCTTTTAGATGTTGACATCGACCAAGCTGAAAAAACTCAGATTCGCGGTGACAAATTCATAGTGCAAGTGAACGGCAACGAATACTCATGCAACATAGACCAACTCAACAACGCCATAGAAGCAGGATGCACATACTGTAACGACTTTCCCGCCAATTTTGCTGATCTTGCTGTCGGTTCAGCTGGAAGCGAAAACGGCTGTTCCACAGTTATAGTGCGAACTGAGAAAGGCAAAGCTTTGCTGGACACAATCGACTTCACAAAAGCCGCGGTTAAGAAGGAGGAAATTGCAGCTTTGTCGGAGGCTAAGAAGAACCGTGCGAAAGAGCACACTGGACCTATTATCAAGGAAATAATTGCACACCGTGCACAGGAGAAGAAGGTGGAGTAAATGGAAAACGACCAGATAGCCAAAATAGACAAAATAATCGACAAATACGTCGGAAAGGAAGGCGTTCTAATCCAACTCCTTCTAGAAATACAGGGCGAACTGAACTGGGTTCCCAAAGAAGCCGTTACCCGAATAAACGAACGACTCGGCATTCCAGTGAGTGACATCTACCGAGTTGCAAGCTTCTACTCTGCCATCAGCCTCAAACCACGCGGCAAATACCTTGTCCGGGTATGTGCAGGAACAGCCTGCTACGTACGTGGTGGACAAAGAATTCTGGACGCAGCAGAACAAGCCATCGGAATAAACGCCGGCGAAACCTCAAGCGACTTGAAATTCACACTGGAAACAGTAAACTGCCTTGGTTGTTGCGCTCTGGGTCCAGTGGTGGAAATAAACGGTAAATACTACGGAACTGCAACCCCCAAGCAGATTAAAAAAATAGTTGAAAACAAACGGAGTGCATAACCATGACACGCCTTAATTCCTCAACTGATCTGGAACAACTCCAAAAAGACATAATCTCAAAACGCGACCCTAACCAATTAACCATAGCAATTTGTACAAGCACTGGCTGCGAAGCTTTAGGCGCACAAGAAGTGCTTGAAACTCTCAAAGCAGAACTGAAGAAACATGGATTAGAAAACAAGGTTCACATACGTGAAACAGGCTGCTTAGGTTTCTGCGAACAAGGTCCACGACTTGTCATTTACCCACAAGGAGTCTACTACTTCAAAGTTCAAGCTTCTGACGTGCCCGATATCGTCTCCAAAACTTTGCTCAACAATGAAGTCGTTGAACACATACTATACAAAAACGCGGTCACAGGCAAAATCACCGAAAAACTGTCTGATGTTCCATTTTACAAATACCAAAACAGGCTCCTGTTGGAAAACAACGCCAAAGTAGACCCCAAGAAAATCGAGGACTACTTTGCTTTGGGCGGTTACTCTGCGTTAGCCAAATCTCTTTCTAAGATGACTCCTGAGGGCGTTCTGGACGAAATCAAGAATTCCAAACTTCGTGGTCGCGGTGGCGGTGGTTTCCCTACTGGGCGCAAATGGGAATCAACCCGCAAAGCAGAAGGCGAACCCAAATATGTCATCGTAAACTGTGACGAAGGTGACCCGGGAGCTTTCATGAACCGCGCGTTGATGGAAGGTAACCCCCACAGCATCCTTGAAGGTTTAATCATCGCGGCGTACGCTGTCGGCGCAAGTGAAGGTTTCCTCTATGTCCGCCAAGAATACCCGTTGGCAGTAGAAAACATGCAACTCGCTATCAAAGAAGCTGAAACGTATGGATTGCTGGGTGAAAACATCCTTGGGTCCAACTTTAATTTTAAAGTTTGCATCCACAAAGGCGCTGGGGCATTTGTTTCCGGTGAATCTACTGCTTTGATGAACGCCATAGAGGGCAAAGTAGGCGAACCACGACCCAAATACGTGCATACTTCAGACAAAGGGCTCTTTGAAAAACCCAGTGTCCTTAACAACGTTGAAACTTACGCGAATGTTCCCATGATCATAAACAACGGTGCAGACTGGTTCCAAACCATAGGCACTGAAGGCAGCAAAGGCACAAAGATTTTCGCTTTAGCAGGCAAAGTTAACAACACTGGATTAGTTGAAGTACCCTTAGGCGTGACCCTGCGAGATGTCATCTTCAAAATAGGCGGCGGCATCCGAAACAACAAGAAATTCAAAGCAGTCCAAACAGGTGGACCTTCAGGCGGAGTTATTCCAAAACAATTCCTTGATTACCCAGTTGACTTCGACGAACTCAGCAAGCTGGGCTCCATGATGGGTTCTGGCGGCATGATCGTGTTGGACTCAGAAACCTGCATGGTTGACGTAGCCCGCTACTTCATTAACTTCCTCTGCGACGAATCTTGTGGTCAATGTGTCCCCTGTCGTGAAGGCCTCAAGCAGGCACGCAAAATCTTAGACGACATAGTTACAGGCAACGGTAAACCAGGCGACTTTGATACTTTGCAGCGCATTGCTGAAACAATGAGTGTTGCTTCCCTTTGCGCTTTAGGACAAACTGCAGCTAACCCAATGTTGACCACTCTTCGCCACTTTAAAGATGAATACTTAGCTCACATCGAAGAAAAACGGTGCCCCGCACTAGTTTGCAAGAAACTGCTAACCTTCCACATCAACCCAGAGAAATGCACCGGCTGCCAATACTGTGCAATGAGCTGTTCTGAACACGCCATTGTAGGCGCCATGGATAAAATCCACGTAATCGACCAAGACAAATGCACCCAGTGTGGAACCTGCTTCGATATGTGCCCGCCCGAGTATTCTGCAGTACAGAAACTTTCTGGTGAACCAGCGCCTCCACCGATTCCAGAAGATAACCGTTGGATAAAACGGCCATGGGCGCTAGCTGAGGTTTCAGGAACAAAGAAGGCTTACATAATCTCCAACGCTAACGTCGCTGCTGACTTAGTTTCAAAAGCAACCCATCCAATTCTCATCGTGGGCTCAAAAGCTGTAGAGAACCAGTACGAAGGAAGAAACCTGATTGACTACCTGATAGAGTTCGCTAATAAAATTAATATGCCTGTAGTTGCAACCGCCCAAGCAGTTAACGAATTCCTGAAGAGAGGCTACACACCCGCTGGCGCAATGTCTGCCACCGAAATCGGGGCGCGGCTAGTTGACTCCGAATGGATGGGCATCGACGCCCAAGGTCCACACGACATGGCTATCTTTGCAGGTGTACCCATGGTTACTGCCGTTGAGGTCTTATCTGGGCTGAAGAACTTTGCACCTAAACTTAAAACTATAAACTTGGACAATATGTATAATCAGCATGCAAGCTGGTCTTTGCCTAGCTCAACGGTGAAAGATTGGGTTGCTACCCTCACAGTCATGACTTCAAAATTAGAAGATGGAGGAAACTAAGAAAATGTCAATGTTTGAAGATATACCAGTAGAAGTTGGCGTAATCTACGAAGGAGAACGCGTACGCAAAAACGATATGCAAGTAGAACTTGGCGGACCTAAAGTCAAAGAAAAATTTGAGCTCGCAAAAGTTAGACCTATGGAAGCAGTTGAAGACGGCAAAGTCACCATAATTGGACCCGACCTAAAAGATATACCTGAAGGAAGCGTTGTGCCCTTCGGCATAATTGTCGAAACAGCAGGTCCAACCCTTGACGCAGGACTCGAAGGCGTAATTGAAAGACGCATTCACGGCTACCTCAACTACATCGAAGGCTTCATGCACTTAAACCAGCGCTACGACATCTGGATGAGACTCAACAAAAAATCCTTCCAGAAAGGACTCAACAGCTTCGGATACCTCGGCAAAGTTCTGTATCGCCTATTCAAGAGTGAACTGTCAATCATAGAGAAAGTGCAAATAACCTTCATAACTGACCCCGCGAAAATTACCGAAAAGTTCTCTGAAGCCGTTGCCGACTACGAGGCACGCGACGCAAAAGCCCGAGGGCTCAAAGATGAAGAAGTGGACAAAGTCTACGGGTGTGTACTATGCCAATCATTCGCTCCAAGCCACGTCTGTGTCATTACACCTCAACGTTACAGCAACTGCGGCGCCATCAGCTGGTTTGACGGCAAAGCCTCAGCAAGCATAGACCCTAAGGGTCCAGTGTTCGCTATCGAACGTGGAGAACTTATCAACGCAGAGAAAGGCGAATTCAGCGGCGTCAACGAAACTGTCAAGAAACGCAGCATGGGCGACGTTAACAAGGTTTGGCTCTACACAGCATTTGACTACCCCCACACATCATGTGGATGCTTTGAAGCAATAGCTTTCTACATCCCCGAAGTCGACGGCCTAGGCGTAGTTCACAGAAACTTCAAAGGCGTAACAGTAAACGGCTTACCCTTCAGCACACTCGCGGACTCGGCAGCAGGCGGACGACAAGTCGACGGCTTCCACGGAATGTCCATAGAATACATGCGCAGCAAGAAATTCTTCGCAGCAGACGGTGGATGGAACCGAATAGTTTGGCTGCCAAAAGAAATCAAGGAACGCGTCAAAGAATTCATCCCTGCAGATGTAGTTGACAAAATCGCCACTGAAGAAAACGCTACCAACACCGACGACCTTAAGGCTTTCCTGAAAGACAAGAACCACCCAATAGTTGAGAGATGGGTCGAAGAAACGGCTGTTGAAGAAGCACCCGCAGAGGAAGCGCAAATCGAAGATCAAACAATGCCAGTGATGACTGCATCATCTTTGCCAATAACGGCTGGCGGCTTCAAGATAATTCTGAAGGATGCAAAGATATATGCCAACAAGGTCATAATTAAGACCCTCAAAGACGAAAAAGCAAAATAATGGTGACACCCTTGCCCCACCACAACAAAAAAGACGACAAAAAAGAATCTGGCGCCGAAGGTTTGGGGTTAAGTCCCGACCTTTTGGATCTTCTTGCCAAGTTCCAAGAAATTGAGCTGGAAGACTTCCAGATGGAAGTTGGCGAGATGGAGTTGTCCTTTACGCCTGGCATGTTTGGACAAGCAATGCCTACGTTAAAGCTGCCTCCAGCGTTGAAAGCTAAGCCCGTTAATATGCTGAAGGCAGAGTTCGTACCGCCAGTGGAAACTTACCCCAGCAGCATTACTGAAGTAAAACTAGGTGGCACCCGAAGCGAAGGTGACACACGCGGCAAAACTGTTGTCATCGGAGGAGAGACTTCACCTGCTTTCTACACCTTTGAACGCCCCATAGTTCACTCACCAATCGTGACGTTGGACGTTTTTGACATGGAAGTTCCCTTGTCAAAGGCAGTCAAGATGCACGTGAAAGATGTTGTCGGTGACCCCGCAGCTTGGGCAAAGCGTGCAGTGGAGAAGTTCGGCGCAGACATGGTTACAGTACACCTGATCAGCATTGACCCCCTGCTAAAAGACGCTACACCCAAAGATGCCGTCAAGACCGTTGAGAACATCCTGCAGGCAGTTGACGTTCCGTTGGTAATCGGCGGATGCGGTGACCCAGTTAAGGACGCTGATGTGTTTGCGGAAGTAACTGAAACTTTCAAGGGCGAACGCTTCTTGATAAGTTCTCTAACAAGCGACATGAACATTGACCGATGCGCAAAGTTCGTTAAACAAAACGGGCACGCAGCGCTCTCGTTTACTCCGATGGACTTGAACTTGGCACGTGAACTTAACCGCAGACTCTACGACTACTTAGACAGAGAAGACATCGTCATGGACCTAACAACGGCAGCTTTAGGCTACGGCTTGGACTACGCTTTTACTAACATGGAACGCGCAAGACTTGCAGGTTTATTGGGTGATGCAGAATTAGCTCACCCAATGTCTTCAGGCACCACTAACGCTTGGGCAGCACGAGAAGCATGGCTCAAGATGGCTCCTGAATGGGAACCCCGCGAACTGCGAGGACCCCTGTGGGAAGTCACCACCGCACTCACATTGCTGCTTGCAGGCGTAGACCTGTTCATGATGATGCATCCTGCCGCAGTGAAGACCCTCAAAGACGTAACCAAAAACTTAGTGAACGGCGGAAAAGTCGACGCAAGCAAATTTGCCGACTGGGTTTCCGTTAAGGCTTAAGGAGATGCAACAATGAGCAAAAAAGCTGGAATAAAAGAACTGAGCCCAATAGACGTTTACAAGCTTCTGCCGAAAACTAACTGTAAAGAATGTGGACAAGAAAACTGCATGGCTTTCGCCACCAAAATCGTGAACCGCGAAGTCAACTTAGACTCCTGCAAACCACTGTTGAAGAAAGAAAAAGAGAAAGCCTATCTCCAACTCAAAGAACTTCTCAAACCCGCAGTTAAAGAAGTCATTGTAGGCGTAGGCGAGAAAGCCAAGAAACTTGGCGGCAAACTCGTCATGTACCGCCATGAATTCACCTACGCAAACCCCACCGCTATAGCAATCGACGTAACCGACGAAATGCCCGAAGCCGAAGTCATCAAACGACTTCAGAGCACAGAAAACTTTAGCTTCGAATACATCGGCAACACCCTTAAACTTGACATGATTGCCATCCGATGCACCTCAGATGACGCAGAGAAATTCAAGGAGTGCGTGAAGAAAGTCTCCGAAACCACAACTTTGCCTTACATCATCTGCACTTTGAACGCGAACATTGCTGAAGCAGGCTTGATGGCTGCACCCAAGGCAAACCCGCTTCTGTACGCGGCGAACAGCGAAAACTGGAAAGATATGGCAGAACTCGCCATGATGTACAAGTGTCCACTAGTAGTTTCTGCACCAAACGACCTGAACATGCTTGCGTCGCTAGTAAAGACGCTTACCAACTACGGCGTAAACGACCTAGTTCTCGACCCCGGCACCTTCCTGAATGAAGGCTTAGGAACCACCCTGAACAACTTTACTATGTTGCGCAGAGCGGCATGCAAAGCTGGCGATGAACTCGCTGGGTACCCCTTGATGGGTGTTCCGATGGTTGCTTGGGCCAACAAGGGCGAAGCTGCAGACGAAATCATCAAGTGGAAAGAAGCATACTTGGCTTCGATACTGGTTGTTCGCTACGCAGATGTCATTGTAATGCACGGCAACGACGGCTGGTCACTACTGCCAACTACCGTGTTGCGCCAGAACATCTACACTGACCCCCGCAAGCCAGTCGCGGTCGCACCTGGACTGAAAGTGTTTGGCACTCCAGACGAAAACTCGCCAGTTATGTTCACCAGTAACTTCGCTTTGACCTACTACACTGTTGCCTCAGACATTGAAAGCAGCAAACTAAACGCGTACCTTATCGTAGTCGAAAGCGAAGGCTCAGCCATAGACAGCGGAGTTGCAGGCCGCAAACTCACAGCCGACCGCGTAGCCGACGCACTCAAAGAATCAGGCGTAGAAAACAAAGTTAAACACAAAAAACTCATCATCCCCGGCAAAGCCTCCAGAATCAGCGGCGAAATCGAAGAGCTCACAGGCTGGAAAGTGCAAGTTGGACCACGCGACAGCAGCGAGATACCCAAATACCTCACTGAAAAGTGGCAACCCTAACACCGCCTTTCTTTCTTTTTACTTTTTGTAAGTTATGCTTTTAAAGTGCTAATTTTTTACAAAAGAGCTTCTCTCTTTCAAACAGGCATAAGGTGATGACTCGTCTTAGCATCTGAACCTTGCTAAGGTTACTCGCTTAATCTTTCCTTTTGTAGAAGCGTATTGCCTATGAAATCGCCTGGCCATGAGCTGGTGATGTTGTCTATATAGAACTCTGCGGTTTTGATGTCTCTTATTGTTTGGATTCGTTTTTTAAACTGAAAGACGTCTTCAAAATCTTTGACGGTTACCGCTACTCTGAGATCGTAGACTCCCCCAACAAATTTTCCACAGAAACTAGCGTTAGGTATCTGGAGTATTTGTGCCTCGACTTCTGGCAGTGCTCCTCTATTTTCAACTTTTATGTAACAATTTGTTACGGCATTGTATCCCAATTTAAACAGGTCAACTGATATCGTGGAGAGATTTAAAACCCTTTTTTCTCTTAGAGACTGGTATCTTTGAATAACGTTATTTATTGAGATTTTTGTTTTCTCTGCAATTTCTTTGAATGTTGTGCGTGAGTTTTCCATTAGCATTTTGGCTATACGTTTATCTGTTTCATCAATAGATGCGCCTTCAAATTGCGGTTGTGGTTCAGGTTTTTTGATTGATTCCTTGAGTTCATTGGGTTGTGAGGAATTAATTATTAGGTTTTCTGGGTGCCAAGGGTTGTTCCATAGATCCGTATAAATTAAAAGGTCTATCCCTTTAACGAACGGTTTATAATCTATCCGTTGTACTGCGTTAGACAACTCACCTAATTTCCGTACCGCAACTAATCCATATACGTTGTATTTACCTAAGGATTGGCTGAGTTTCACCGACGGTTTATTACTCAAAAATTCAATGACTTTTGCCTTATCTGCTAAATCTGTTATTATGCCTATTTCAGCAATGCTCTCATAACCCAAACTAAGCGGGTCAAGAAACATATGTTCACCACAGATAATGCCTGTTTTTTTTAAGCGGTCATATCTTCTAATTATGGCTGTAGTGGAGACGCCGCATATTTTTGATATCTCCGTAAAACTTGTGCGCGATTCCTTTAGGAGCGTGTTTAGAATTTTGGCATCAGTGGCATCGATTTGTTTCGTGCTTATTCAAGCCTCTTTTCGGTTTTTCTGTTTGTAACTACCCTGTTGGTTATTCTTAATATTAACTGTTGGGTTGTGGTGGTTTGAGCAGTTTAGGTTGTGGCTTTTTTCGACTAATTCTAGTGGCTGTAAATTGTTTAGTTTCTTTTAAAATTTTTTATATATTTAGTTGGTGTTACTGTTGATTACTTCTTTAGTTTTGGTGGATTTTGGACAAAGTTTAAATAGGTTTTGGTGAAGGATTCGGTTATTCCAAAACCAAGGAGAGTAAGAAACAAACCCGAGGAAATAAAATGTTTAAAAAAAGTGACGATAGTAAGAAATTACGAATGTCTGTAAGCGTCTTTGCAGTTGCTTTTGCCTTGCTTTTGATATTTTCTACATTCGCTGCTATGCCATCCGCCGTTGCCCACACGCCAGCTTGGGAAATCCCAACCTACGCCTACATTTCGGTTTCTCCCAATCCAGTGGGAGTGAACCAGCAAATGTTTGTTGTCATGTGGCTTGACAAGGTGTTACCTGGTGCACTTATAGATAATGACCTTCGATTCTACGATTATCAACTCACCATAACAAAGCCAGACGGAACCACAGAAACACAGACTTTTCCAGTTGTTTCAGACACAACTTCATCGCAATTTGCCCTTTTCACACCTACCGAAGTTGGAACATACACTTTCAAATTCGAGTACCCTGGGCAAACCTTCACATGGGAAGGTGACTACCAAAACGATACCTACCTACCAAGCAGTGCAGAAACAACTTTAACTGTACAGCAAGATCAAGTCCTATCAGCGCCTAACTATCCGCTTCCAACCAGTTACTGGACACGCCCAATTGAAGGGCAAAACACTGGCTGGGAATGCATTGCATCAAACTATCTAAATCCAAACGGAGCTGAATTCGGTAGCTTCGCAAATCGTTTTCAACCAGACGGCTTAGCGCCAGGCAGTGCTCACGTTATGTGGGCGCAGCCGCTTCAAGATGGCGGAGTAGTTGGCGGCAGTAATGTTGGTGTAAGCGGAGCAACCTACTATACGGGGCTTTCTTATGAAGGTCGATTCACATCTCCAATTATAATGCAGGGACGACTGTACTACTCAACACCACTGAGCAATAGCGTTGCAGGCGGATTCAACGATGTACTGGGCGGTGAATATGTTTGCGTAGATTTACAAACTGGCGAAACCATATGGAGCCAGAACTACGCTGTTAATCCTACCTTCGGTCAACTCTACGACTACGAATCACCTAACCAACACGGTGTCATCCCATACTTGTGGGCAGTCAGCGGCACTACGTGGATCGCTTATGAACCATCAACAGGAAAATGGTTATACAACTTGACAAATGTTCCTTCTGGCAAGAACGTTTATGGTCCAAACGGCGAAATACTGCGATATGTATTTGACAACGATAATAACTGGCTGGCATGTTGGAACAACACCGCTGCATTCTATAACGGAACCTCAAAAACAGTCCCCGGTCAAGTTGCTGAAGTAACTGGCGCAGGCATCTATTACTGGAGACCTGTTGGAAAAGTAATTGACGCGAGCACAGCCTACTCCTGGAACGTAACCATACCCCAGTTGCCTGCAGGTTCAAGCATCGCTGCTGTCGTAGATGACGTAGTGCTTGGTAACACTCCAACGTCAACTCCGGGACAAAGATGGGGCACAGTGGACACCTACACATTCTGGGCTTTAAGTTTGAAACCTGAGACAAGAGGTCAACTGTTATGGGAAAAAGACTACACCGCACCCGAAGGAAACCTCACCAGACAGGTTTATGCAGTGGACCCAACAACCCGTACGTTCCTACTGAACGACAAAGAAACCATGCAATGGTTAGCCTACAGCATTGACGATGGAAGCTTGCTTTGGGGTCCAGTCGGTGATACACGCGACTTCAACTACTACGGCACAGTAGGTATGGGTAGTGCTGGTCAAGCAGGTTTTGCTGCTTACGGCAACCTTTACACTGCTGGATACGGCGGCGAACTATTCTGCTACGACATCGAAACTGGAAACTTGGTGTGGAAATACAACAACACCTACAGTGGAACCGAAAACGCTTGGGGCATGTATCCGCTTTTCATAGGTGCAATTGCAGACGGAAAAGTCTACTGCTACACTGGTGAACACTCACCTAACGCTCCACAAAGCAAAGGCTCCCTTGTACGTTGTATCGATGCTTACACTGGAGACGAACTTTGGACCTTAATGAGCTGGGCAGCCATAGGTTCTTTTGGTGCTGAAGGCTTTCCAGTTGCAGACGGTTACATGGCATACCTAAACACATACGACATGCAAGTCTACTGCATCGGCAAGGGTCCAAGCGCCACAACAGTTGCAGCGCCCCAACCGATAATCTCCGAGGGCAGCAGTATCCTTCTGACGGGCATGGTCACTGACGAATGTGCAGGTGCCAAAGCACTTGTACAAAGCGGCAAATTCACAGCTGTCCCAGCGATGTCTGACGCAAGCATGGGCGAGTGGATGCAGTATCTTTACATGCAGAAGCCAAAACCAAGTGACGCCATCGGTGTAACTGTGCATTTGACGGCTATTGACCCGAACGGCAACTTCCAAGACATAGGCACAACTGTTGCAGACATAAACGGCAAGTACGGTATAACATGGACTCCACCAGTTTCAGGAACCTACCACGTAACAGCAACATTTGAAGGCAGTGACTCTTACTGGAGCTCACAAGACACAACATACTTTGTTGTTGACCCCGCCGCAGCAGCGCAACCAACATCACCATCACCTTCCGCTCCGAACCAAACAGCGTCACCCTCTGCTTCCTCTTCAACTCCAGCGCAGTCTGTGTCTCCCTCACCTAGCGAGGCACCCCAGCCAACCAGCGCAGGCACCCCAACAATGACCTACATCGCCATAGCCGCAGCAGTTGTCATCATTGCAGTTGTTTTGGCAGCTGTAGCTCTTAGAAGACGAAAATAAACAACCAAACCAACAACCCTTTTTCTTTTTTAAAATGGAAAAGACGCATCGGAGTAAATCGGGGCTGAGTGGGCTCTGGAAATGACATTCCAACTTGCTCGTTGGTTTTCATTTCTCTCTCCTAAGATTTCCGTTCCAGAGCCCCAGCAAACCCATAAAAAGCCATCATGCGACTGTATTCTGGAGGAAGTGCTGATGTCTGAAAATGAGGATTTGGTTGGTGTTCTTAAGCGTTTGGGGTTAACTTTTGTTCAGGCAAAAACGTACTTAGCGCTTAACCAAATTGGAGAAGAGGCAACCATAGAGACAGTTGCCAAAACTGCGCGGGTTGGTAGGCAACATGTATATGCGCCGTTGAGCGCTCTCGAGAAACTGGGTTTAGTGCAGAAGGTGTTGGGTGCGCCGCCTAAATATACGGTTCTTCCTGCTAAAACTGCTGTTAGTATACTGTTGGAAATTCGGCGTAAAGAAAGCTGTGAACTGCAAAACCAGGCTTCTTTTTTAATCGAAAGCTTGCAAAAAGATCACGCAACGGCGTTTTTGTCAGAAAAAGAGCGCACATTGTTTTTAGTTGGGTCGGCTGCTTTCAGTCGTGAAGTTGATAGGGCGCTGGTGAATGCTCGGGTGTGTTTTGATGGAACGGCAACTGTTGAGCTGTTTAGGCGTGGGATGTTTCATGGGGGTGAGAACCATCGGCGTGCTTTGAAGAGAGGCGTAAGTTATCGCCATGTAATTAGCAGGGCTAATAGTTCGGCGCCGTTGGGGGATGAGGATTTGGTGGGTAATTCTGTGTGGGCTGTTAGGTTTTCTTCTTGTGTTCTTCCTTTTCAGATGACGATTGTTGATAGGAAAGAGGTTTTTATTTCTACGAGACCCGATGTGACAAAGGAGTGTTCGTATTATTGGTCTAATAATACGTGTTTCTTGATTCTTGCACAAAGTTATTTTGATATTCTGTGGAAGCAAAGTATTCCCAGAAATAAATTTGTTTTGAAAACCAACAACGAATAATCTTTTTCTATAGACATTCAGAGCGGGTGCCTGTTCTTCTTTTTTCTTTTTAAGTTATCCAAGATAGCTTGTATGAATGATTTACAAAGTTTTTGCGGGTTTGCCTTCTTTTTTGACTTTTTATGTTTAAGTCTGCACTGCTGGTTCGTTCAAGATTTTAAGAATTTGATTAACAATAATGGGTGCACCAACATGGAGAGATAAGCAAATGCTAAAAATAGTTAGTTTAAAACAAGGAAAGTTTCAGAGAGGTAAAATGTTATCTGTTACTGCTTTGATACTGCTACTGGCATTGACAATTTCTGCTTTCGCTACCACTATTCCAGTTGCTTCTGCTAAGCAACAGACCCAAGCCTTCCTTAGCGTATCACCTAAAACCATTGGCGTGGGACAAAGCCGTCTAGTAAACGCTTGGATTTCGCCTGCACCCCCACTAACCGCTCAAGGCGTCTCAATTCCATACGAGAACTACAATTTTGTTATAACAAAACCCGATGGTACAACCGAAACAAAAACCATTGCCGAAGGCTTTGCAGAGGGTACCGTATGGTTCGCCTATACCCCGACAATAGTTGGGCAATATTCCATAAAATTCAGTTTTCCTGGCGACGACCTGCATGATGCTTCTGAAAGCCCCAGCCTCTCATTTGCAGTACAAACGGAACAAGTGACTACATATAATCCAATTCCGTTGCCTGACGGATACTGGGAACGCCCACTTTCAGCAGAACTTAGGGAATGGAGCACAATTTCAGGAGGCTGGCCAGGAGCAGGATATGTCTTTGGTGGCTATAACGGATCTATGGCTTCATACAACCCATACAGTAAAGCACCAAATACCGCTCACATAGTTTGGAAGCATCAAATTGGATTAGCAGGCCTTATAGGTGGCGACGCTGGAAGCAAATTCATGGCCGTCTCAGGTATTGGTCAATGTGCACCCGTAATTGCTATGGGAAGAGTTTATTACACTGCCGATGGACATCTGTATTGCTTAGATTTACGTACCGGGCAAGAGATCTGGAAAGTTGTTGGGTCATCCTCATTTTCAACTCCCGTGATAACACCGCTTGACATCGCCAATTCAGGTATATGGGTTTACAGTTCAGCACAATGCACTTTGTACGACTTATACACCGGAGCAGTGAAAATAAGTTACGCCGGACCAGGCGGAGGGCGGTTGCTAGCTGCTTTGTCTGTGGACAAAGCTGACAATAAACCGTACTTCTACGGCATATTGTACGACAACGGTGTAAACAACACAATCATAAAATGGGATGCAACAAAAACTGTCTCGAAATTCCAAGATGCTGTAGTATGGCAACTCAACATTATGACGGATCCCGTGGATCCCCAGTTCCATCATGCAACTGACGGTGAAGTGTTCATGCTGGTTGCAAGCACCTACTTTATGGGCATCAACATGACACCCGGAAAAATAATGTACAACCAAACGATACCGGCAGGAGTTACGAGTGAACAAACAGAAACTAGGGCATTAGGCTACGGAAAAATGTTCGTCGGTTGCACAGACTTCAGAATGCGTGCTTTCGACATTTACACGGGGGAGTTAGTATGGACCTCACCGGTAACAGAGCATCCTTGGGGAACTTTCTGGACCTATAACACTGGTGTAGCCTATGGCAAAGTCTACCAAGGTACCTACGATGGGCACATCTACGCCTTTGATGCTGAGACAGGAGAAATAGTATGGGCATTCTACGCTGGGGATACTACTACTACGCCATACAATACTTGGCCATTTTATGGCAACATTGCGATTGCTGACGGGAAAATCTACAAAGGCACAACCGAACACAGTCCAGGACAGCCATATCAGATGGGTTTCAGGTTTTACTGTGTTGACGCTGAAAACGGAAATGAACTTTGGAGCGTACCCGCAAGCTCATGGCTTGCTGGGCAGGTAATAGGCGAAGGTACTCTTCTGATGTACAACGACTACGATGGTTATCTGTATGCTTTCAACAAAGGAAAAACAGAAACTACGGTCTCAGTGCAAAACAATGCCGTTACTATGGGATCCAGCGTGTTGATAGAGGGCACCGTTATGGATCTATCTACAGCGCAGCCTAACACTCCCGCAATATCTGATGATAGCATGACCGCGTGGATGGAATATATGCAAATGAACAGAGCAAAGCCGTCAGACGCCACAGGAGTTAATGTGCACGTGACAGCTATTGATCCGAACGGTAACTTCCAAGACCTTGGCACTGCAGTCAGCGACGACTTAGGCAACTATGTCCTTTCATGGACTCCACCCGTTCCAGGCGTCTACAAGGTTACTGCCACTTTCGAAGGCTCCGGCTCTTACTACGGTAGTGAAGCTGGCACAGCGTTCTTGGTTTCTAAAGCAGTTGCAGCAGCACCTACATCATCTGCAAATCCGCAGGCTCCGACAGAAACTTCGTCAGCAGCATCTGCTTCTCCTTTGCAGTCTGTTTTGCCTTCACCTAGTGAGGCTCCTCAGCCCTCCACTACTGCAGCCACTCCAACATTGACATACATAGCTATAGGTGCAGCTGTTGTTATCGTGGTCGTTGCGGCAGCTGTATTGATCTTCAGGCGCCGAAAGTAGACGGCAAACAATCAACCTTTCCTTTTTTTGTTTAGGAAAATCTGTAATAGAGGAAGTTTGGGGCTGAGTGGGCTCTGGAGAACTTGAATTTCCAACTTGCTCGTTGGGTTTTCATTTCTTCTCTCCTTAGATTTGTGTCCAGGGCCCCAGCAAACCCTTAATCTCCTAACGAAATTACCCTCTGCCTTCTCTGATTTGGGACATAGTTTGCCTTTTTCCGCCGTTTCTAGCCTTTTCCAACCTTTTCCTGCCGCAACTCAAGACCGCTTCAGACGCTAAATCAAAAAAGCAGCCCAAAACAAGCCCTACAGAAAACCGGGGGGGGGTAGGTGAAAGAATTCACAGTAGTTTTAAGGCTCGGTGATGGTTTTGTTTCCCTTCAGCCTGAGCATAACTGCGCCTAATGCGATGAACGGCAATGTCCAAACGTCAATCTGCATTGCTGAGTCCAAGTTGCTGCTGGTAACCGAGTACGCCACGTAAACGACGTAGTACACGCCAATCATAACCAATGACAAACCAAACCACCAAATCGACTCACTCTTGTTTTTGGCAAGAAAATATGCTCCTGGAACCGCAAAAACCACCGCCAAAGACATCGCAGTCAAAGAAACCAAAAAACCCCATGCGGTTGCACCTCTTAAAAGAAACTCGCTTCCTATGACGGCTATCTGGTCAAACCAGCGGAACACGCTGTTAAACCACAACGCCGCAATGTAGCCTAAACCTGCAATGCCCACCCACTTCAACGTTGAAGCGTCTCTGTTGAAATCCCTAATTTTAAAGCTCAAAATCAGCAACGTTGAACCAGCACATGCAGCCTCCAACAAGTATGCAGCGCCCAAAAAGTTCCAGCCTAAACCAAGCCACCACAATCCCGAGGGAAACAGCAAGATAAAGTAGGTTCCTTCCAGAAAAAGCGCTGCCTCAATCATGCGTTCAAGCTTAACCGTTGATAAGGTTAAGCCTCCGCCCCAAACAGCAAAACCCACAGCCATCCCTAAAATAACGGCAAAGAAACGCGCAATTAACCCTGCAAACGAGGATATGAACATGCCCAAGTTGCCTTGGTAGAAGTCCGGGTTTCCCAGAACCACGTTGTAGAGGTGCTCAAAGTTGGCGGGCAACATAAAAACTATCCAGATAAGCATAGCACAGAAAACGGCGAAAACCAGAACTTTGAGGCTGCGAGTTGCGTTTATCAACAGTTTAGCTTCACCACTGATGCTTATTGAGCTAGGCTATTTTTTGTTTCCGTATCTTTCACAGTACTTGTCAGCTGAAGGAAACACATCACATATACGTTGAGCACGCTTCTTCGCGTTTGCCTGATTAACCAAAGCAATGACGTCCTTGATTTTGCTGAACGACTCAATTTTGCCGTCTTCACGTTTCCGAGTAACCTTAATGCAGTCATCCACCATACAGCTCAGCACGCACGCATCACAATGCAAACAAAGGTCATCAATTACGCCAACGCCACTGTTCGTCCAGTAAAGCGCGTTGGTGGGGCATACCTCTATACACAGTTTACATTGAACACCAACACAAGTGTACTTATTGATGGCGATTGTGCCTTCAGGGTAAAGGTCCTTATCCTTGTACTTCGTGGTTTCCAGTAGTTCTTGCCGCTGGTTCTTCTGCGGAGCCTCAGTTTTCTCATCTTCCTTGGGTGTACTTTCGGAAAGCATGTCAAATATGTCTATAGCGGAAGAATCCTTCTGCGGCATTCTTGATTTATCCTTTTAAGAGAGTGGCTATTGTGATTGAAGCTATAGAGAGGTTTGTGAATTATAATTACTTATCCCATAGTTTCTGCACTTATACTGCATGAGATTGAAGTGTTTGGTCGGCGGGTCACCATGCACACAAAGCAGCGTCCAAACGCAGTCAGTCTATTCGATAACCTTGGGTATCATTTCAAGTTAAAGTACGGTATTAATATGTCCTCCATAGAATAGAACCCTTTTTTTCTATCGACAATTTGCTTAGCAGCGAATAATGCCCCATTACCAAATGCCTCTCTAGTTATCGATTCATGAATTAACCGCACTGTCTGATACGGAAACCCGAAGATAATCTCATGACGACCGACAATACCGCCTGCCCTGATTGATTTAATATCTATGTCCCGTAAACAAAGCACTTCTGAAATTTTTCTAGCAGTGCCGGAAACCTCTTTTTTGTTTTTGAAATGTTCTTCAATTATCTCAATATCTGTGTAAGGTGCAATAGTTTTGAGGATTTTAGCTGTTAACATCAAGAAATTGATGCCTACAGTGATGTTAGGTGACCAGAGTACTCTTGTTTTCTGTGATAGTCCTTTTAGAAACGCGACTGTTTCATCTGGGTACACGGATATTGCAGTTACTATGGCTATGCCTCGTTTAGCCGCCTCCTCGCCGTACGATAATATTGCTTGAGCAGAAGAGAAATCGAGAACAACATCTACAGGGTGTTTGTCAAAAAGTTGTTCGGGAGTCAATTCATCTTTTGTGAGAATTAACCCTTGTTCACCACTTTTGATACCGAGAAACTCTGAAACTGACCGATGCTGTAGAACTTTTGATTTTCTGATAACCCAGCAAAGTTGTGTTTCTTCATTTTGCAGTAACACTGTCGCAACGGCTTTACCTGCCCTGCCAAATCCGAAAAGTCCTACTTTCATTTCCAATTCCTCACAACTTATTGGTTTACTCTATATATCTTTTTTATCTTTCCTGTTTAGAAAAACAAGAACTTAAAGCCAAACGGATGATAAAGTGAAGACCTATACAGCAGGCTTGGAGAAAACGGAGACGGGGGCAACTAAATACCAGATGGTTGTACACTTTTTGCTTTTGCAAACGGTTTTCCTCGCAGCCGTCGTAGAAAAAATTGTTTTTCCACAAGATATTCTAAGAAACTTGCAAAGCCCTTATCTGCACCGTTTTGTTTCAGTTAATTTGGTGAACAGATCAAATGTGCGAATTCAACGTTGTCCTTAACGGGAAAACACAGTTCAAGGATGTAGTTTACGCGAAAGCTGACGGCGGCAACGTGTTAGTCAAGAATGTGCTCGGGGAATCCAAAGAGTTCCAGAACTGCGTAATAACTGAAGTAGATGTGAACTCTACCAAACTTGTACTATCAGCCACCAATACCTAACCACCCTTTTTCTTTTTCGGCTTAAAGCGGTAGAATGCCTGCTAAAGCGTTTTCACAAGGGTCTCTATGTTGAAAACAGTGTTAGAGCAACCGTTTTTTAGCAAAGGAACCGATTGACCCGTAACATTCATGCTAGACAGCAAGTCCAAAGACATTTTCACTTCTTCCCCACACGCAACACCCACAACGCCTTCATACCTGTGGCTTTTCAAGATTTTTGGCACACAAGAGCCACCCGGCAGAATGTAAACATCATAGCCTTTCTTTTTTGCTATTTTGGTTGCTTTGTTCACGTCACAGTCTGGGCTGCACTGTGCACAGATGTAGCTGGGAATGTTAGCGTCGAAGACTGCTTTGCATCTGCCATCCATATATTTGCGGCTGCAATGTGGCAGGAAAAGGGCACGTTTTTTGGTTTTAAGAAATTTACCCCTCTGCATCAAGTTTATTGCTTGGAGGTCTATGAGGTCTTGGATTAAGACTAGAGCATCTTGGATGTTGAGCCCCGTTGCCTCTTGGATTTTGAATTTGTCTATACTGTCTTTTATTGTGTTAAGGAAAACTTTGTGTACACCTCGTTGGTAGCTGGCGAGTGCTATCTCCGTGAAGAACTTGCGAGGCGTTTTTGAAATGTCAAAAGTGAACTTATAGGGCATAATTCAAAAAGTGGATTACGAGCTTAAAAGAATATCTCTAACCCGTAGGCATTATTCAACTTGGGGCTGATGAAATCTGGTTTTTCTGCACATTAGGCGCTGAAATAGTTACCTTTGAATTGCCCAGCAGCTCCCGAAGTGCCTTTGCCTCTTCCCGCATCTGACCAACTTCACTTTCCAAAGCGGCAACGCGCGATTCAGCTGCCTTTCGCATTTCTCCAATCTCCACCAACAACCGAGTACGTTCCGCTTCTAACGCCTGAATTTTTTCCCTCAAATCCTGCAGCATCAATATGAATCCCTTTCGTATCTGCTCTATTCGTTCAATTTTGTTTTTAACATTTGCTGATGTCGTTGCCTAAATCTCCCAATACTGCCGCCAACTGCTCCACCTCTAAAAACTTGTTTGGGGTTGTTTTAACATTTTGGGTTTCCGCAAAAAACAAATGAATGTTAAATTGCTCCTATATTTACATAAACCGAGCAAGTTGGTGCATTACGTGGAGTTGTTTGTGAAAAACTCTGATGGCGTGTGGTTTGGCGTTGCCGTTGATGGACGAGCAATTGCCGCTTCAGGCTTCAGCGACAGCCACGAGAGGGTTGTTCAGAAAATTCGTGAAAGCTTGCCCAAAAACGCACATGTTCCGCTAAATTCTGTTCCTTCAAGCTTTGCCAAGAATGCTCTCGCAGTTATGAAAGACGTTTACGACGGCAAAACCCCAACAGAAACCGTTGCTTTGTCAATGGAGCGGCTGCCAAAGTACACTCAGCGAGTGCTTACAACCGTATCTCAGATTCCAGTGGGCTATGTGGCTTCGTATGGAGCTGTTGCAGAGGCTACTGGTGGCGGTGCAAGAGCAGTTGGCAACGTAATGGCGTCCAATCCGTTTGCACCTCTTGTTCCCTGTCACAGGGTTGTTACGTCAAGTTTGGGGCTTGGCGGTTACGGTGGAGGTTTACGAGTCAAGTTTGAGTTCCTGAAACGGGAAAAGCAGGGATTCACAGACCCCACGGAGGTTCTTGTTGATGGCGGGGGTTTGCGGGTTTTTCCAGTGGAGTTTGTGCTCAAAAAGCTTGACAAGGCTGCTTCTTGGAAAAAACTATAGCCCCCTTATAAGAATTGACGAACCAGAGTCATTTCGGGGATACGGAAATGTGATGTTGAAACCTCTGTCGTAAACGCGAGATAACCCCAAATACCGATCATACGCTGAACTGTCCACTGTGGTTTTTCTAGAAACATCCACTATCACATCTGCGGTTGTGTTGAGGTCATGTGCCAAAGTGTAGTACTGTCCATTCTGGTCAGTTATGTTGACCCAACCGCTGTCATAATCTGGCGTGTAAGGTCCCTGTGACCCTGCGGGTCCAGTTAATCCAACTTCGCTTTGAGGTCCCTGTGGTCCCGTTGCTCCTGTAGCTTCAGTGGCGCCTAGGTCTCCTTTAGGTCCTTGTGGACCCACTGCAAATTGCATCGAAACCGTTGTTGATAAGGCACTTGCTACCAAAATTGAAGCAATTTAGCCCGCAAGAAAAGTATTTTTAGAAACAGATACTTTCAGCATTAAAGAGTTCTGTAGTGGTTTATTTTTTCTTTGTTCTGTTTTGAGTCAAAATGGTTAAAAGGGCAAATTCGTGAATCTTCAAGGGAGGGAATTTGGCATGCGTGTTGGTTTGATAGTGAATCCTGTGGCAGGTTTAGGCGGCAGGGTCGGCTTGAAAGGCACCGATGGTGTGCTAAAGGAAGCGTTTGCGAAGGGAGCGGTGCCTTTGGCGCCGCAACGGGCAGTAGAGTTTCTGAAGGCTCTTAAATTGCGGATGGGCAACTACCAAGTTGAGGTTTTTTCCTGTCCAGCAAGCATGGGAGCACAGGAAGCGCAAACCGCAGAGGTGGCAGTCAACGTTTTGCCCATGACAGTAAACGAAGAAACCAGCGCCTTAGACACCAAAAAAGCTGTTAAACTTCTAAAAGCCGCTGATGTTGATCTCCTTGTGTTTGTCGGCGGGGACGGAACCGCCCGAGACATATTTGACGCCGCAAAAGGAACCAAAGTCGTCCCTGTGTTGGGGGTTCCTGCGGGGGTGAAGATGTACAGCGGCGTGTTTGCCGTAAGCCCATGGGATGCGGCAGACGCGGTTGTGGCTTTCATAGAGCGCCGCGCGGACCTAGTGGATTTTGAGGTCATGGACGCCGACGAAGACGCCATCCGCAACGACGTTTTCGACGTGAAGCTATATGGTTACCTAAAAGGGCTTTCGGTGCCTGTGTTGATGCAGGGGTGTAAGGAGGTTTCGCCTGAAACGGTGGATGAAAAAGAACAGCAGAAAGCCATTGCCCGATACGTGGTTGAAGAGATGCCGAAAGATGCCACGCTGATTCTCGGACCCGGAACCACAGTTGAATGCATAGCTGAGGACTTGGGTGTGCAGAAGACGGTTCTGGGCGTAGACCTCTATCACGAAGGCGAAATGGTGTTGGATGTGGACGAAAAAGCCATCTTGGAAACCGTTAAAGACTGGTTCAGTACATGGATTGTCCTATCACCCATCGGGCACCAAGGCCTCCTGCTGGGGCGTGGCAATCAGCAAATCAGCCCCGAAGTAGTTAAACGCGTTGGCAAGAAGCACATTCTGGTGGTGGCGACCGCAAGCAAACTCCGAGGCATAGCGGACAAAGTGTTGAGGGTGGATATTGGCGATGTAGAAGTTGACGGTATGCTTCAGGGCAGTATGCGTGTGGTCACGGATTACAAGTTAGGTGTACAAATGACCGTCAAATAGCACTTGGCGAACCAGTTAGGCGTGGTTTCTGCGTTACGGTTATATTGTGGCAAATAGAATCAACAGGACAGATAGTTATGTCAGACGTTGGAGTAACAGTCAAGAAAAACGAGAACTTCTCAGAGTGGTACACAGAAGTCATCCTCAAGTCCGGCTTAGCCGACTACGCCCCCATCAAGGGATGCATGATAATCCGCGAAGATGCCATCGCCATGTGGTAAAAAATCCAAGAAATCGTCAACAAAAAAATCAAAGCCACAGGACACAAAAACGTCTACTTCCCCCTGTTCATCCCTGAAGGCTTTCTCAAAAAAGAAGCTGAACACTTCGAAGGCTTCACCCCCGAAGTCGCATGGATAACCCAAGGCGGAAGCACTCCGCTGGAGGAGAAGCTTGCGGTTCGTCCAACGTCCGAAACCATAATGTACGCAACGTTTGCCAAGTGGATACGCAGCTGGCGAGATTTACCCTTAAAGATTAACCAGTGGTGCAACATCGTGCGATGGGAAACCAAAGCCACCAAACTGTTTCTGCGCCCACGTGAATTTCTTTGGCAGGAAGGACACACCGCACACGCAACCAAAGAGGAAGCCGAAGCCGAAGTCATGTACGCCCTGCAGGAATACAGGGACATTATGAAAAATTACCTTGCCATACCCGTCTTGGTTGGAGTGAAAAGCGAGAGTGAAAAGTTTGCAGGCGCCGACTACACCACCGCCTTGGAGGCCATGATGCCCGACGGCAAAGCACTACAAATGGGAACCAGCCACAACTTGGGGCAGCATTTTGCGCATGTGTTTGACATAAAATTCATAGGCGAAGACGAAAAAGACCACATGGTTTGGCAGACCAGTTGGGGCATAACTACCCGCACTATAGGTGCATTGGTGATGGTTCATGGAGATGACAGAGGCTTAGTTTTGCCGCCTAAAATCGCCCCCATCCACGTCGTCGTTGTGTCAATTCCATACAAGGGCGCCGACCCCGAAGCCATTTCTGCCAAAGCCAAAGAAATTGCAGAGCAACTCACGGCGGCGGGCTTAAGCGTCTTCTTAGACGACCGCGGAGAGTACACGCCGGGTTGGAAATTCAACCAGTGGGAACTCAAAGGCGTCCCCGTCCGCATAGAAATTGGGCCCCGCGATCTCCAACAAGGACAAGTCACCCTAGCAAGGCGCGATACCTACCAGAAGAGTTTTGTCAAGGAATCTGAAGCAGTTGAAACGGTGAAGAAACTGCTTGAGGAAATTCAGCATAACCTCTACTCCAAAGCCTGCGCAAACCTTGAAGAAAAAATTAGTTCTGTTAAAACCTACGATGAATTCAAGCGGGTCATTGCTGGCAAAGGCGGCTTCGTCAAGGCGGCGTGGTGTGGAAACGAGAACTGTGAAGCGAAAATCAAGGAAGAAACAGGCGCCACCATCAGGGTGATTCCCTTTGAGAAAGAGGCACCTCAAACAGGCTGTATGTATTGCGGGCAAAACGCCAAAGACGTAGCGTACTTCGCCCGAAGCTACTAACCTGCGCCACGTTAAAGGTTGAGTTGCTGGGCAACAATCGAAAGCCTCAGTTTCTCCAACGTTTCTTTTGTTGGGACCCCGTTTTCATCCCAGCCTCTTTTTCGGTAATAGCTCTGTAGCAGGGTGTTGTACTTTTGGCGGTCAAGTTTTGCGCCTTTTAGTGGTCCCTCGGTTAGTGGTTCATTGAACCATCGGGCAGGTGGAACATCCATCTCGCTTGACCATGCGCCGTTGTGTTCGCGAATCCAGAAAGCCCGCATAAGGTTAAAGACACGTTCAGATACCCGGTTGAAGTCGTCCCAAGTATACTTCTGTCCCGTGGCAAAAGTAAGGTATTTGGGGTACCACTCGCGGTCTAAACCCAAGTTAATCATAGCAAAACGGCAGACTCCAAGGCACTCAAAGATTCCGCGGGCATTCTGAGTAGCCACAAGATGAGCCGCTTTTTCTTCGCCGTAACCTAAACGGTCATTCTGTGCTTCCCACGCAAGCACCCACGCGGCTTTATGGTGGGCACCGATGGGGCTTGTTCCATAAGCTAAAGCCATCCCCGGCGCCGCTCGACAATCATAAGCACTAACCTCTAAGCCTTTCACATGCATCGCCCAATCCCCTGAGCCCCCGCCTATTTTGGCCGCTGCAGCGCGTACGCCTTCAGCCAAAACATCGCCTATTCCGCGTCGATAGGTTATGTCTCGGCAGAGTGCTTTTGCTTCTTCAAAATTTCCCCAAGAATATTTTTCTTTGATTAAACCTTTTTCACAGGTTTCCATCGCAAAACCGATAGTGCTGCCCAACGAAATGGTGTCTAATCCGAACTCGTCAGCGATGCGGTTTAGCTCAGAAACTTGCGCAATGTTACCTAAGCCGATGTTGCTGCCAAGCATAGCCACGTTCTCGTAGTCCAGCTCCGAATCACATTCTGCAGCGTCTTTAACCACGTTTCCACAGGTCATGTTGCAGTTAGGGCACCCCCGATTAGATACCTTAATGGCTTCCGCGGCGAAACCGTTAATCTTCTCCGCATCAGCGAAAGTACCTTCTTGGTAGTTACGGGTTGGCAAGGCACTGTTTATGTTAGCCCAGTCTACGGTGCCTAAGGTGCCGACGCGTTTCCAAAACTTGTAATTAGGCTTTGTTAGAATTTCTTGGTAGCCTGCCCTGCCTGCCTGCTTAAGCTTTTTTAGGTGGGCTGTGGGAATGGTTTTTGTCCCTTCAATTACGATTGCTTTAAGGTTTTTAGAACCCATGACGGCGCCCATGCCGGGTCTGCCACCTGCTCTGCCCTCTTGAGAAACTACACAAGCAAACTTGACAAGGTTCTCCCCGCCCTGACCAATCGAAACAATTCCCGCAGCTCGTCCGTAGACTTGTTTTAGCTTTGCTTCCGTCTCAAAGCTGTTTGACCCCCACAAATCCGAGCCATCCAAAAATTCCACTGCATCATCTTTGACATGTAGGACGGTGGGTTTGTTTGCTTTGCCCTCTACAATGAAGGCATCGTAGCCTGCCCTTCGCATGTGAACCGCTGCCCAGGTTCCCAAGTTGCCGTCGCCATAGCCGCCTGTCAAGGGGCTTTTTGCTGCGACAATAAGTTTACCGCTGTTAGGCAACGGGTACCCAGTTAAGGGTCCAACAGCAAAAATAAGTGGGTTCTCAGCGGATAATGAGTCAGTTTTGGGGCGAAGAGTGTCCCAGAGAATTCTCACAGCAAAACCCCTTCCACCAAAATAATCAGAAGCAAAGTCTGTGCTGTATGTTTCTGTGGCGGATGTGCCTTTGGTGAGGTTTATGCGTAGGAATTTGCCGTTCCATCCAAACATGACATGCACCGGAAAAGGTTCAAGGAGTATACTTGATGACACGGCAACATAAAAGTGTGATGAACAAGACTACCAGTAATGAACGTTAAATTGATAACTTTTAAGCACCACTTTTGGTTTGTTAATCCAAACCGCTGACCTGACCCACCACCCTGTTTCGTTAGACTTGAAAAATTGTATATTCATGGATTAAATATATTCTTCCTGATGTTGGTTGAGGGTGTTCGGGTATCCGAACAGAACTGTTCGGCAAATAGAGCTAAGAGCGGTTCCACAGAAGATAGATTTCAGGTGATAACATGAAAAAAAGCATAAGACTAACTCTTATTGCATTTTTAGCGTTGGGCATAGGTATGGCTTACGCTTCACCCATGCTCATAACTCCTATAGACGTAAAACCCTACCCTAGAGTTCCAGAAGGCCCCAAAGCCGACTTTAGCGTCGAGGTAGTCTACGCCAACTTTACACCCTACGACTACCTACACAACACCACAGAATACCCCAACGCAACAGAATATGGCGACCTAGGCAACCCCGTAAACGTAACATACCCCTCCAAAAACGTCGACGACACAGTCGTCCTCAACGTCACTAACCTCTCAGACAAACCCGCAACAATGTACGAAATCGCCTTCACAGCTGCCACAGAAATCTCTGTACACCAGTCAATTCTGGGAGGCGAAATATACGGCACAGTCATATACCCCGACAACGGCTGGTTCCGCACCCACCTCTACGGCGGCATCATTGACGGCGTTTATCTCGACGGCAGATGGGTAAACGTTACTTGGATTCCTGAAGGTCGCTATTGGGTAGATGGTTCATGGCAGTCGATGCCTTACCCCGATTGCTTGATTGGCATCACACAAACCTATTGGACAACCACTTGGGATGGCGAGGAATACGAAAGTATTATGCATGGACCTCTTACTCCTGATGAGGCACGCGCTTTTAGCGCAGATCATACACTAAACAGTACGGTTCCTACGTTGCCCGATAACGCAAGTGAGAACGGTGTTTGGTTTGAGGGCGTACCCATCGCTGAATACTATGACCTAAAGGGCAATCCCTTGATAACGATGATGTACATTAACGGGTCATGGGTTGACGTGACAGGCAGAGTAACAGTTGACACAATGCAGCCATTTATGGTAGCATCCGATATGCTGCAAAACTTGGTGTACACCGTTGGTATGCCGCCCAATGAACTCTACTACGCGGACTATTATAATGAAACAGGAACCCGCGCGCCGCTATCTGCGTTGCCTAAATGGGGCGACTGGGGTAATGGCAGATGCTATTCTTGGCTACCGTTTGGCTGGGAAAGCAACCTTAACGGATTCAGCAACATCTGGGCGCCGCATGAATCAAAACTAATCAGGTTCAACGACACAAGTTTACACCTCTACACGCTGGGAGATACCCTCGCAGGCTTGGATGCCCTGCTTCAAACAGGTAAACTCACCATGTATGCTTCTGCTTCACATTACGTCGATAACTGGCTGGTTAACGGAACCTACTACAACACTGCCGCAACTGCCACCCAAACAATCGAACTGCAATTCGAAAACACAACAAACGGATACGTATACAACGCCATCTTAGCCGATGACCAAACCTTCCAACTGCACACTTCCCGCATAGAAGTAGTTGTTGCGCCGAGGACTGAGCCGTGACCCACTTAAACACTGAAGAGCTTGAAGGCACCACCCTAAACATCTACGCCTACGCCATCAAAGAAGGCAAACCCGTAGGACCACGCGAAGTCATGCGCGCCACAAACCTCACCAGCCCCAGCATTGCTCATTGGCACCTGCAAAAGCTTGAATCTTTAGGTTTGCTTGCGAAAAACGAGTACGGCGAATACGCCGTCAAAGAGAAAGTGGGCGTCAGCGGGCACCTCTGGATTGGTAGAACGCTGGTGCCTAGGCTCATTTTCTACTCTTTCTTCTTCATGGGCATCCTACTGGTAGAAATAGGTCTAGTCGCTCTGCCCTTAATTACACAAGGCAACGCACCCGACGTTTATCTTTACTACCTGGTTTCCCCAACTGCTATAGCCACTGTCCTATTCTTAGGAGAAGGCATATGGTTGCGGAAAAAAACCCGCACCGAAAACGGCAGACGAAAACCGCAAGCAACCAAATAATGCTTCGCCATCACTTTTTTAGTAAATTCGGTGTGCATCGCCCTTTTTTTCTCGCAATGTTTATTTTCTAAGTAGCTTATCTTTGGCTCCTTGAAAGGTGCAGAATTTGGTGCACATCAAAGTCACTGATCGAGCAACAAACATTCAGTATGCTATACGGGACGTCATACCCTACGCAGAACAACTCGTAAAACAGGGCAGAGAAATCTTTTACCTAAACATTGGCGACCCTGCCGCTTTCGATTTCGCTGTGCCTCCGCACGTTAAAGAGGCACTTTGCAGGGCGGTTGAAGAGAACGTTAACCAGTATTCACCTTCAGAGGGACTGCCCGAACTGCGTGAGGCAGTTGCCAGAAAAGAAAAATGCATCAACAAAATCGACATAACCCCCGAAGAAGTCCTAGTTACCGAAGGCATCTCGGAAGGCATACAGATGATTCTTGCCGCGTTGGTGGAGAAGGGCGACGAAATTCTGTTTCCAGGACCAACTTACCCGCCTTACAGTTCTTACACCAGGTTCTTCAATGGCACCCCAGTTGCGTATGAAACTGTTGAATCAGAAGGCTGGCAGCCCAACGTTGACGATTTACGAAAGAAGATCTCCGACAAAACCCGCGCCTTAGTTATTATTAACCCTAACAATCCTACTGGCGCGTTGTACGGAAAGAAAGTAGTCAAAGAAATGTTGGACGTAGCAGCGGAACATAACTTGCTGGTTTTGTCAGACGAAATTTACGACCAGATAACCTACGGGCAGGAATTCTTCAGTACCGCCCATCTCGCAAAAGACCTTCCGGTTGTCGGCTTTAACGGTTTCTCAAAGGTTTATCAGATGACGGGTTGGCGGCTGGGCTACATGTACTTCAAAGGACAAAACGGCGAACTCGACAGGCTTAGAGAGGCAGTGGAGAAGCAGTGCCGCATACGCCTATGTGCAAACACTCCCGTGCAGAAGGCTGGAGCAGCGGCGCTTGACGGACCCCAAGACTACATGACTGAAGTTATAGAAAAACTCAATGAACGCCGAGATTACGCATGGAAACGCCTAAACGAAATCGAAGGCATAAGTTGTGCCAAACCCGAAGGGGCCTTCTACATCTTCCCCAAAATCCACGAAGTTGGCACAAGATGGAAAACTGACATGCAGTTCGTCGTGGATCTCCTCAAAGAAACAGGTGTACTCATCGTGAACGGCTCTGGCTTTGACCCTGTTTATGGTGCAGGTCATGCTCGTGCGGTTTTTCTGCCGCCCGTCGAAATGCTTGAGCGCGCGTTCAATGAGCTTGAGCGCTTCATGAAAATCAAGAAGAAATAACAGAAGACCTGGGCAATTACCGCCCTTACTTTTTGTTTAGTAGACTGCTATGCCCTGTGTGGGGTCGCGGGTTAATTTGTGGAATTCATCCACAAGTTTCTCTGTGACTGGTCCTCGGTTTCCGTTGCCGATTTGCCGCCAGTTCACTTGTCTGATTGGGACGATTTCCGCTGCTGAACCTGTAAAGAACACTTCATCAGCATTGAATAACATAAAGGGCGTGATGTTTTCTACGGTTACTTCGTAACCAAGTTTGATGGCAAGTTTCGTTACACTTTTCGCTGTTATGCCTTCCAAGGCGCCTGTAGCGGTTGGGGGCGTGGAGATTTTTCCGTTTCTGACTATGAATAGGTTTTCCCCTACGCCTTCTGCAACGTATCCATTTTTGTCCAGGCATATGGCTTCGTCTGCACCGCTCATGTTAGCCTCAATTTTTGCCATGATGCTGTTGAGGTAATTTAGGGATTTTACTTCGGGGGATGTGCTGTCCACAGGGTTTCTTCGCACCCAAGAAACCAACGTAGTGATGCCTTTGGTTTTTGCTTCTCCCTCGTGAAGTACAATGCGGTCTGCAATGACAATTACGGTTGCGTTGGGGCACTTGCGCGGGTCTAAACCTAAGTCACCTAGTCCTCGGGTGACCACCAAACGCACGTACGAGTCCTTCAGCTGGTTCTTCCGAACCGTGTCAACCACTGCCTGCACCATCTCTTGCTGTGACAGCGGAATCTTGAGCATCATAGCGTGAGCTGAAGCATAAAGCCTCTGCACGTGCTCTTTGAGCTTGAAGACTGTACCGTTGTAGACGCGTATGCCTTCGAAAACGCCGTCTCCGTACAGGAAACCGTGGTCGTAAACGCTGACTTTAGCCTCTGATTTCGGGTAATATTTTCCGTCAATGTAGATTTGCAGCTCTTGTTCCATCGTTATCCCTCGGAACTGTTTTTCTCCATATAGTGGAATTATTTCTTATAGCTTTTGTCAATGAACTATATGATTCATTTATTTAACCGTGGAACACTGGACGCTTACTGAGGTTTCGAGGCAACGGCAACGGCTTAAAAGGTTTACCCGCAATCACAGCCTCAAGTTTCGCTACAAGCTCATCCACTGTCATCTTTTGCTGTGCACCTTTAACCCCGCGTTCTCTAACCGACAGATTTCCAGATTCCAATTCCTTCTCGCCGATAACCGCGATGTAAGGAACCCATTCTTGCTCTGCTTCACGGATTTTTCTCTGTAATGTCGAGGCGCTGTCGTCTATGTCAACGCGTATGCAGGCAGACTCGATTTTGTGGGCGATTTCTTCCACTTCGTTCCTGTATTTGTCGGATATCGGAATCAGACGAACCTGCGTCGGAGACAACCAGAGCGGCAGCATGGGCGCTTTGCCTTGCATCTGTTCGCGGTAAGCCTTCTCCAGCAGGGCATAGACGTCACGTTCGATGGCTCCGCTCGGACTGCAGTGCAGAATAAGGGGGTGCTGTTTTTCGCCCTTCTCGTCAACGTAGGTTATACCATAGCGTTTAGCGTTCTCCACATCAATCTGGTCAGTTGAGAGTGCAGCAGCTTTGTTCTGATTGTCAATGAAGTTTAGGTCCCATTTGAGAACGAAATAAAAGAACCGTTCATTCCATACTTCAGCCAGCAGGGGTTTACCAAAAGTTTTCGCTAACTCCGCCAGAAACTCTTGGTTTTCTTCATAGAAACCTCTAGTGAAGCGCATGGCAATCTCGTAATCGTCTTTGGTTAAGCCGATGTTGTTCAGCACTTCAAGACAAATGTTGAACCGAATCAGAAACTCTTTTTTGGCTTGCTCCAAATCTATGCAGAAAGCGTGGCAGTCAGGCATCGTAAACGCACGGAGACGTTTTAAGCCAACGACTTCGCCGCTTTTTTCCCGCCGGAAACTGTACCTTGTCAACTCGTACAGCTTAACGGGCATTTGCTTGTAGCTGAACTGGGCGTCATGAGCCATCAGGAACTGGCCAAAGCATGCGGCGAACCGCAAGAAAAGCTCTTTATCTTCGGATTTTAGCACGTACTGCCTTGCTGGAAAACGGTTCAGGTAGCTTGAAAGGCTGGGGTGATTGAAGTCGTACATGATTGGCGTTTCGACTTCCATGGCGCCGTACTGATTCATCCGCATAGTTACGTACTGCTCAAGTAGCGATTTTATCATGCGCCCTTTTGGGTACCAGCGAAGGTTGCCGGGGTCGCTGCCTGGCTCGTAATCGGCGATTTCCAGTTTCTTCATCAACGATACATGCGGCGGTATCTGCGTGACGGTGCGAGCTTTCTTTATCTCGTAGTGCGCGAATTTTTGCAGGTTACTGTGCCCTTTGAATTTGAATTCTTCCACTGGAACCAAAGAGCCGTCAGTTTGTAGAACATGCCAAAACGATTGCATCTTGTCCTCAGCTTTCAAAGCTGCGGAGACAGGTTCTTCTTCCTTTTTCGCTTCGCCAACAGCTTTCGCCTCAGCCGCAGTTTCAGGCGCATAAGACCTAGCCATTTCCGCCAACGGGTGACCTTTAATAGAAACGGTGAATTGTTTGTTCCATCCAAACGGGGCGCGGTAGGTTTCGATGCCTTTTTCTTTCGCGTAGGCTTCCATGGCTTTTATGATTCTGAGGGCTTCGTTGGGGTTGCTTAGGTTGCTGCTGAGGTGGGCGAAGGGGTAGATGAGGATGCGGTTGGTTTTCTGTTTGCCTAAAAACGCGCGGGCGTCATCGATGGCTTTCTTGCTAAGGTCTGCAGAGTCGCCTTCCTCAACTGCCGTGAATAACACGACGACTTCTTCTACGCGTGTCTCTTCCTTTTCTGTTTCTTCAGCTATCTGGATTTCTTTTTGAACAGGAGTATACACAATAAAGTTAGAGTGTAACTGTAAAATTCGCATTGTTGTTTGCCTTCTTTATGCGCCGTAACGCCACTTCTCAAGGGTCTTATCTTTCTTTGTTTTCTTTTTGTACTCTTTGTAGTGTTCGTGGCATAGGTAAGCACGTTTTTCGCCGCTGACGTTTAACCCTGCCGATTTTGCTTTGTCGAACGGAATTGAACGTTCAGCATCTCTGCTACAACTGACAACACTGCATTTTTCGCCTTTATCGATACGACCCAAATTGTGCGCCTCACAATGAATTGCTAGATGGAGTAGAATGCGAATCAGGGCTTTATTTCTTTTTCATAAATAACGTTAGCTCGTTGATAAATCTCCTCTTTTTCCCCGTGAATTTTTGTTCCTACACTCTCCACTGTCAGGGAAGCCGCAGCGGAACCTACACAGGCGCTCCAAAAAAGCTCTTTCTTTTGTATATGCTCAGCTAAGAATGCGCCTATGAATGCATCACCTGCGCCTGTTGGATCAACTACCTGCGCTGACTCATACGCGGGAACACGCTGGATTATGCCTTGAGCTGAAAGCACGGCTCCTTGAGCACCCCTTGTTACTATGACAATTTCTGGTCCAAAATCATGGATAGCTTTTACGGCGCTTTTAACGTCTTTTTTACAGGTAAAACCGGGCAGTTCATCAAAAGACACCTTGCAAATGTCAATTAGGGGCAAGACTTGTTTGTCCATCTGACAGAAGGTTACGTTGCCCTCTTGGTCAAAGTTTCGTGTCATGCCTTGCGGGTCAAGACTTAAACAGTCGGTGACGTCGCGCAGATGCGTAATGACTTCTGGTGGGATTTCTGCGGCTATGGGTGCAATGTGGATGGCTTTGGCGTGGAAAGCTTTGGGTAGCTCGTTTAGGCGGATCGAAGCGCCTTTGTTTCTTAATTTTAGGGTTCTGCTTGACAAGTCTTGGTTGTAGGTGAGTTCAAAACTGGTTGTACGCTCGTTTTGTTCCTTAATTACCCATGAAAGGTCCATGCCTTCGTTTAACATCTGTCGAATGTAGGTTTCAGGGAAATCGGAACCAACTTTAGAAATAACTGAAACTGAAGCGCCTAACCACTTAGCCGCTATTGACGTGTAGGCTGCTGAACCACCTAAAGCCACGTATGGGTTGGGTCGTTTGGGCAGTTTGAGGGTGTCATTGGAGAAGTGACCAACTACAGCAAGGTCAGGTTTCTGGGGGCTCATGTTTTTCGCCTAGGGTTCACGGCAGTTGCCCGAGAGACTGCCTCAGAATCATGACTGGAGAAGCAGTATTGCTCTTGCCAAGTCGCCTTCACTTTCTTCTAAGGCTCTGCGTGCTTCTTCGATGCTCTTGCCCGTTTGTCCCGCAACAAGCTGCGCATCTTCCTCAGAAACTACAGTTTTTGCGGTTTGGTGTTGGGGTACGCGTTCGGAGACGCTTCCGCCTGCAATTTGGAAGATTTTCTGTCCCTGCATGTTGACGATGGCGACTTCGGGGGCTTCTATGACGATTTCTTTGGTTGGAGTGCGGATTAAGACCTCTTCCACATCTTCTACGCCTTGCATGTTCATGCCCATGCGTTGCATCATGCGTTTTGCGTCTCGGGGGTTCATGCGTCTCTGCATACGGTTTGCCTCAACGTTAGTCTATTTTGGGAACTCATATACTTAACTTTCGCTGAAACGCATAAAGACTTGTTTTGCTCCTTGAGCTGTGTACCCAAGTTTTTTGCGACTTACAACCGGGGGGGGGGCTTCACCCATAAAACCGAGGACTTTTGCTTATAAAATCCAGCAATGTGTTCAGGGAAGAAAAAGGGCGGGTTAGTCTTTAATGGCTTCTATGAGGCTCATGATATTCCACAGTTTGACCCTTGTGTACGCTGGCATATTCGGGTCCTGCAGAATCTCATCCAGTATGCTTATGACATTTGAAGCCCGTACCGCAGGCGTATACTCTCCGCTTTGTAAAGCATTCATAGAGTCTTTGGCAGCGCGCCTGATGTTTCTGGGGGTCGTGCTGTCTTCAGAGATTTCGCCAAGCACCATTAAGGCTTGTTTTATTCGCGCTTCGTACTCTTCCGTTTTCTTTTTACGCACCATAAGTCGCACCTAATGAATGTCGCAGTAATCAAGCTATATAAGCTTTGAGACCTATTTACTTTGGGGTTCACAGTATGCATAACCAGAACGATGCTTACATTAAACGCATGGCTGACCTGCTCCGTCAAGGCGCAACCCTAACTGACCTAGCGTGCCCCAACTGTTCCGCGCCTCTTTTCAGGCTTCAAGACGGTACCTTGTGGTGCGGCAAAGACCAAAAACAAGTAATCGTGGTCAAAGAAGGTCAAGAACCCGTAGTTAGTAGCACAAAGTCAGCCATGGACAAGCTTGAAAGCACGCTTGTTAAGAAAGTTGAGGATTTGCAGGTGAAAATCGAAAACACTGCAGACGTTGAAGAACTCGGAAAGTTAACTACTGCCCTCTCGGAGTTGCTAAATAGCTTGGAAAAAATCAAGCGGATGAAGAAGAGCTAAGCGGATATGCTTGGGTTCTACGAAAACTTTCCCCAAACCATTCACGGAACCGAAACTTTTTCTTTTGTGCTTTCAAAGCGTAAACTGCAAAAGAAAATTGCCAAAGTCTTCCAAGAAGTAAACTGTAACTCCTTCAGTTTTGAAGAAGTCGGCAACCCAACCGTCCCCAACGGCATAGTTATTTTCGAGTTTGGTATCGCGGATACGGATGGTTTTTTTTATCTTAATCAGGAAGGACATCAAAATCTGCAAAACACGTTGGACGACGAGGCAATGCGAATTATGGATTGGTTTTGCGCTATACGTTACTACAAAAAAGCCAAACCGAAAAGGAAACCGTTAAAGTTTGACTATTATATGCTTCGACTGGGATTCGCCGAAAAAGGGGTGATGCAGGTGACGGTTTTTCATGAAAAAGGGCCCCGGTACCTTTCACCTGAAGACCTTGTTAACTGCATAGAGCGACAAGTTAATCAAACGTCAAAACGAAAAATCCTAAAACGCGTCCAAAGCTAACCGTGTGTTTCTAAGGAAGCCTTAACCTTTTCGAAAATTTCTTTCGCAACTGCCCTTTTGGTTTGGTCTCCGTTAATTCGGATTAACGCACCGTTTGTTACATATCCGAGGTAGACTTCGCGGACCTTCCGCTGGGTTTCAAGGTTTTCCATAACAGATTTTTTGCGTTTAAGCCGTTTAAGCACCGTTTCAGGATCTACATCGATGAATAATGCAAGGTCAGGTTTTACGGCGTGCTTGTTTATGTTTTCTATCCAGTTTAGGCTGAGTCCAGTGCTTCCCTGATAAGCCAGGGAACTGTACAGGTAACGGTCAGAAACCACCACTTGCCCACGCTCCAGTGCAGGTAACACTTCATTGTTGGTGTGTTCAATGCGGTCGGCGGCAAAAAGCAAAGCCTCCACACTTGTTGGCGGTCGGGGTTCGCTGTAGAGGATGCGGCTGCGGATGAATTTTCCGATTTTTCCGTTGCTGGGTTCAGCTGTGAAGACTGTGTCATAGCTCTTTTTTAGTTTGGTGGCTAATAGTTTTGCTTGAGTGGTTTTTCCTGACCCGTCTATTCCTTCGATGACTATGAAGACGCCTTTCGGATTCATTTCCACTAAACTCCGTTGGGGTGGTGATGGTTAAGCATTAATTGAGAGATACATAAATAATATTCCCATAGGAGCACGAAGTATATGCCTAAGGCTTACTGGGGCGAAATCAAAGACCCCGTTCACGGATACGTCTACATTACCGAAGCAGAAAAAAATATCATTGACTCATACCCAATGCAGCGACTGCGTCGACTTAGGCAACTGGCAGGCTCCGAGTACGTTTATCCCGGGGCAAACCACACGCGGTTTGAGCACTGCGTCGGCGTCATGTACCTTGCGGGTAAAGTTTTAGAAAACCCCAACATCAGCCGCGTCGTCGATGATGAAGATACAGAGGTCGCTCGTTTAGCAGCACTGCTTCATGACGTGGGGCATGGACCTTTCTCTCATGTTTTTGAGCACCTGTTGGTCAGGGAATTAGATCGAACCCATGAGGACATTACGTCGTGGCTTGTGGAGAAAAGTGAAGTAGCCGACAAACTAAAAGAAATGGGTTACAGACCCAAGGAAATAAGCAAACTCGCCGTGGGCAAACAGCACAGGCAAGGCAAGGCGTTTTTGGACCAGATAATTAGCAGCGCCGTTGACGTGGACAAACAAGACTTCATCGTCAGGGACACCTACCACACGGGCGCCGAGTACGGTTTCATAGACGTTTTCAGACTTATCCACGCGTTAGACGTTTTGGGCGAGAACTTAGCGGTTGAGTTAGGTGCGCTTTCCGCTTTAGAAGCCTTCATTATAGCGCGAATTGAATCTTTCAAAAGTATCTACTTCCACCGCGTAGGCAGGGCAGCGCAAATCATGTTAGCAACCGCTATGGAGAAAGCTAATGAGGAACTTGGTTTAACTGAGTTTAAGTCGCCTGAAGAGTATTTGGCGATGGATGACTACACGGTTTGGGCTGCCGCCAAAAAATGCGCGAAATCCAAGCGGATTATTGAGGATTTAGAACGGCGTCGCATGCTCAAATGCGCCTACGAACGAACCTTCTACGACAAGGACACCATGATTTCAAACATTTTCAGCCGTGACGCTTACCGGCAGCAGGTTCAGGCAGAAATTGCCCACGAAGCAGGAGTCGCGGCGGAGGCGGTGATTATAGACGTACCCACGGTTCCCTCGGTGCCTTATCATCATCGCGCGTTGATGGAGAACATGGAGATTCCTGTTTTCAGCAGAACCAGCACGGGCGTTAAGACGATGTATCGGATGAGTGACCTCTCCAAGATTTTTGAGACCCTTAAAGGGTTCATTAACATACTTCGGGTTTACACGGATGTGGAGAACCGTGCAAGCGTGGAAAAAGCAACTGCGAAAGTTCTGGGGAAAATTCCGTCTACCGCCAAAATCTCCTTTTAACTTCTTGACTTGGAATCGAAAACATTTAATCCGTGATTAGCTGGAAAGAACAGCAGAAGAATAAAGCTGCGTTTGGGGGCGGAAAAACGGAAAAAAAGGGTAAAGGCAAAGTGGAAAAAGCAACCAACAAAGTCATCAAAGTTAAAATCCGAAAAAGTAAAGAGTCTCCAGCTTCAGCTCCACTGTTTTCTCAAAAGGATGTACGTCGCGTTGTAACCGAATTTGTTTCTTCATGGATCAGAGGAGACATAGTGATACATTTTCCAACCGCAGCAGAGCTAAGCAAAAAGAACCCCTTGGCGATAGCCTTCCCCTCAGACCCCTCTGTAAATCAGGAACTAAAAATCAAAGAGCACTACGTGGATTTGCTTTTAGTTTGCGCTGGTATCACTCCCGCGTCAAATGGAGAGAAAGAAAAAGCCATAACCGATGTGTACAAGATGATGCTTATGTTCCGTTCCGCCAACCGCATTGAAGGCAAAATCATTTCCAACGACCTAGAACGACGTATCGACCAGTTGGAAGAGAAACTGCAGTCCACAAGCCGCTTAGTTGAGCAGATAACTGCTTATTTGTTTAAGGGAAAAAAGCCAGAAGCATAGAACCTGCCTCAATGAAGGGCAAGGTTTATTCGAGGGAAGAAACATTTGGTTGATGCTCTGCGTTTTAGGAGCGCTCCGGTAGTATAGTCCGGTCAAGTATTCCGGCCTTTCGAGCCGAAGACCCGGGTCCGAATCCCGGCCGGAGCACCAACCACCCCAACTAACTTCTTCGCGGTTTTGTTTGTTTGCGTTTTAGAGTCCCCAGCTTTGGGGTAGCGTCTCGTGGGTCGCGTTTTTCTCTTTCTTTTTGGGTTTTTTGGCGGTGCCTTTGAACCGCCTGATTTTGATTACATTGCCGTCGGTTGAAGCCCAATGGGTGCCGTTCAGGTTTCGGTGATAAATGAATTTGGTTACTACCCGCTGCAGCTCTTTTGGGTCGGTTGTTTCTGGCTCTATACCTAACTTGTTTCTTTCTGACTTGACGGTTACTTTGAGGTGCGACTCTAAAAACTGAGAAAGCTTTTCCTGCTGGTCCTCCAAGTCGCCCAAGTCAACCTGCAGCTTGTTGCTTTTGTGTCCAAACAGCAAGTGTGCCACCAGCAATAACATTGGCGCTTATAGTATTAAAAAACTGTGAACCAACAAACCAGTTTTAAGACCCGTGAAAAGCTAACTTGAACGTTGATGAGCATTTGGAACAGTTTTAAAGTTTTAATAACCTAATCCAAGGTGCATTAACCAGTAGTGACCACATGACCCGATACTACGTGCTACCCCTAGCCACCCGATACTGGAAACCCGGAACCGACTACATACACGAGGTGGTCAAAGATGTGGCTGGAAAAGCCGCTGATGGTGATTACGTGGTGGTTTCCGAGAAGGCAATTTCCACCTCAGAAAACAACCTCATAGACGAAAGCACATTCAAACCAAGCAGCACTGCCAGATTTTTGGCAACAGTTTGGATGCACATCGCTTGGGGTTATACTCTCGGAATCTTATGCGGTTTCGGACAGAGGCTTTTGCGTAGACTGCGAAATTACCCCGCTGAAGAGGGAAGCCGACATAAACAAGCCGCCCTCCAATACGCAGGTTTTTCGCAGGCGTTGATGTTTGGCTCCGAAGGCGGTATTGACGGCTCGAATTTGCCTTATTCACTGGTGAGTTTGCCCCTGAAAGACGCACAGGTTGCTGCGGAGAAAATTCGTCAGCAAATCCTGAAGGGGCTAAGCAAGAAGGTAACTGTAGTTATCGTGGACACGGACAAGACCTATTCGTTTAGGAACTTCCATTTTACTCCTAGACCCAAACCCATGAACGGAATCCAAAGCTTCGGCGGTACATCCACATACGTTGTAGGTAGAGTTTTGGGGTTAAGGAGGCGACCAACTCCGCTTGCTGTAGTTGGAGAGAAGCTTTCGGTTGAAGAAGCCTTAACGGTAGCTAATGTTGCTGACCGCGCGCGGGGTCCGGGTTTAGGTGCTACGGTTTGGGACATGGCGGCGAGGCTCAAAGTTTCTGAGACTGCCGTGACGTGGGATATGCTTATGAGCGTGAAGCATAAGCCAATTGTGGTTGTGAGGCGGGCACGTACGCACAGTGAATTGCAGCGTCAGCAGAATCGTTAGCGTTAATACTGTGCATCATCATAGTTGTTTTTGAAGGGTAAAGCATAAAAAATAGGGTTTATTTTCTAACCGACCAGCTGGGATATTCATGGATGAATCGATGAAAAAGTTAGATGCGTTTTTTAATCCTTGTTCAGTTGCCGTGGTAGGCGCCACCAAAAAAATAGACAAAGCTGGACATGTCATATTCAAGAACTTCGCCACCAACAAGCTCCGCGGAGTATTCAAGGGCGACTTGTACCCTGTTAATCCCGGCGAGGACTCCATTTTAGGCTTCAAATGCTACCCTACAATTAAACAAATTCCCTTTGATGTGGATTTCATTGTTGTTATTGTCCCAGCGAAAGTTGTTCCCAGCATTATGGAAGAAGCCGCTAGCAAGAAAGTTAAAGCCGCCGTTATAGTTAGCGCAGGCTTCAAAGAGGTCGGCAACAAGGAACTTGAAGAAAAGGTAATTGCTGCAGCGAAGAAGGGCGGTATCCGCGTTTTAGGTCCAAACTGCTTAGGAATTTACTATTCAAAAACCGGTGTGGACTCGCTTTTTCTGCCTGAAACAAAAGTTCTAACTACAGGTGAAGACGTTATAGCCACGCCTCGACCGATGCCCGGTGACATTGCTATGCTTACACAAAGCGGCGCTTTTGGTGTGGCTGCGCTGGACTATTTGACTGGGCGTCAGATGGGTGTGAGTAAATTCGTCAGTTTCGGTAACAAATGCGACGTTACTGACTACGAAATCTTCAATTACTTACTACATGATGAAGAAACCCGCGTTATACTGTCGTACGTGGAGGACATTAAACACGGCAGGGAGTTCCTTAACGTGGCTAAGAAGGTGACTGCTGAAAAACCTGTTGTGGTAATTAAAGCAGGTAAAAGCGAGGCAGGCGCAAGGGCAGCACGTTCACACACGGGCGCCATCGCGGGTTCAGACAAGATTTACGAGGCAGCTTTTGAACAGGCAGGTATAATCCGCGCTAGAGATATGGAGGAGTTTTTTGATGCAGGAAAAGTACTGGCTATGCAGCCGCCTGCTTTGGGCAATAACATCGGCATTCTCACTGACGCTGGAGGACCTGGGGTCATGACGGTGGATGAGCTGGAAATTCAAGGACTCACCGTGGAGCCCTTCTCTAAAGAAACCATTCAGAAATTTGACCAGCTTAAAGCCGACGGCGTTATCTTGAGAATTGCAGCTACGCACAACCCTGTGGACTTAACTGGTTCGGTTACGGATGAACAGTTTGTGACTTCTGTGGACCTGATGTTCCAAGACCCTGAAGTTGACGGCATAATCTTTCTTGGGCTCCATCATATGCCTGGGCTCCGAGAAAAGTACATTGACGACGTGGCGAAGGTGGCATGCAAGTATCGCAAGCCTCTGGTTATGTGTGACATAGGCGAAACCGAAATGGCGCTCTACACCCGTAGCCGCTTCGACAGGCTAGGTATCCCCTCATATTCCTCACCCGAAGACGCCGCCCGCAGCATGCGAGCTCTTGTCAAATACGGAACTTATCTACAGAGAACTGGCGCAGCTGAGGAATACATCAAGGGGTTCCTGCAAAGAAAAAACTGGCATTAAACGCGTTAATGATCAAACTTGGACTTGCACGGTGACAGCGTCGCCGTCTCTAAGCCTCAACGCTTCACGCAGACTTACGGAAGCAATTACCTCCAAAACGTTTTCGGGGTAACCTTCAACTTCCGGAACCACAACCGCGCATTTTACACCCTTAATGTAAGCTCTGAATAAAAGACCAACGCAGTAACCTTCCGCTGGAAAAATCGTCATTTCCGTGTTTTCAAGACTCTTTTTGTTTGCGGTAGTTTTCTGTGTCAGCTTCAGGTTTAGGGTGCCAAGGTAAGGAGTGAAGCCGAGTTTCTGTTCCACCTGCTGCTTAACCCAAGGAAGCGACAGGAATTTTTTGCCGTTTCCTTCTCCCGTGAAAATTGTGCCGTTAAAAGTTAGGGTGCCCAAAGGGAAAAGCCTATTGTTGTTCTTTGAGCCATTGAGCAACTCTGCTAAGCAGGGGATTAGTGGATATATCAATGACTGGTACAATCATTTTTTCTTTGGTTTCAATTGTCGACAGATACTTTGGCATCGTTGCGTATCCGACAAAGGTCCAGTATACTTTGCCGTTTTCTATGAGCGTTTTAGCAACTGCAGTGTTAGACGGCGGCAACGGGAAATACAGGAAAACAACGCCCTCAGCCCAGTATAGACCTGCTAGTTTTCCGCCTGCGATTACCGAGGTGAACCGTGCCATGTCGTCAGGAGAGGAGAAACGGGTCTTTTCCATTATCACAATTTCTTTGAAGGGTTCGTATTTGATGTTTACGTTGCTTTGGTTTGCGCTCATAAGACTCCAACCAACCTACAAGACTAGTTTAATGGGTTCTCCCTTTTAACCTTGTTAGGTCCAGTGCTTATTTTGAGTGAATGAACGAGGGGCTTACCTTAGCATAAAATGTACAACTGTCCACAAGAAGCATAATCTTGTGTTTGGAGCAAGAGGCAGCTAAAAAGTGGCGAGACAACTGTCACTTATGAAGTTCACTAGATCCAACTTAACCTTTGGAACTGCCAAAACCACAACCGCCAATCAGCTTCCCCTATAGCTTCCTACCACCTTTCTTAACCTTTGATTCCTCTTTCTCAGTGAGTTTTCAATCATGGATGACTATTGTTTTGTTTTTCGCCGCCTCATTGCCCCTCTTAGTAGCTTGGAATTGAAGAGGTGCAAAGAATAATGGCGCTGTTCTTTTTGGGGAACGCTGTGTTCTTTGAGGAGAGCTAAAAGCTTCTGTTGCCATATGGTAACTATTACTTAGAAACTTAAGGGTGGATTATGCTTCCCGTCTTAGCTCTGAATGGAAAAGTCTCAGTTGCAAAAAAACCAATGCTGCGAAGGCTTTCAGTTTCTATATTCCTTTTTCTAGTCCTGGCTTTCTTTCTTGTTGCCCAACCCGTTAAGGCGAGCCCTAAAACAATTGTGGTTCCAGACGATTACCCAACAATAAATGCAGCAATAGACAACGCAATAGACGGCGACACCATACTAGTCAAAAAAGGTGTCCACGACGGGCCCTATAACCAAACGTTGACAATCAACAAGACCCTCTCAATTCTAGGTGAAGACGCAGAGAACACCGTTCTGAGGCTTCATCCCCTTTGGTATGAGGCAATCATCTTGGGGCAGCACTGTGGCTGGACGTACGCCGCTTCTGCCCAGATAACCGCAGATCACGTAGTTATCTCTGGATTTACCGTTGAAAGCGACGGGGGCATATTCTGGGTACAAGGCGCAAGTGCGCAAGTAACAGGTAACATAATCAAAACACGGGTCATTTTGAATGGGACCGCGCAGACCTTTGCCTACAACGTTCTAACCCCCAGCGTTTACTCTAACGGAACCCTTAACGTGTATTCTCCAGGGAATGTTGACTGTTCAGGTACACACAACCAAGTTGCCGCCAACAAACTTGAAAACGGAAACATAGCGGTTATGGGGTCATATGGCACTGTATTCGCCAACCACGGCGTTGGTTCCATAGGCGCAGGGGGGACATCTAACTCCAACGTAATCTACAATAATACCCTGCAAGACGGCGGCGGTATTTGGGGGGCAAGCACCCACTTAACAATCGCTCACAACAAGGTAGCCAACAGCAGTACGGATGGCGTTGCGATAGCTTGGGGATACTATAACACCATCTACTGCAACGTCGTCACGGACTGTCTGGGCGCTGGGCTGCTTGAAATGGACAAGTCTGGCGCCAATAGCTTCTATGCTAGCACGGTCGCTAACAACGTTTGGGGTGCCAAAATCGTGGGCTGGGGTTCAACCAGCCACAACACCACCCTGTACTGCAACATTTTCATCAACAACACACGTCAAGTGAACACTGAAGAAAACGAAACCATTACCTCAGCAGGGATGAACTTCAGCCGCAAAATCAATCACGGAGGCTTCTTCGACAACGGCACCCTTGGCAACTATTGGAGCGACTACGCTGGCACAGACCTAAACCATGACGGCATAGGTGACACACCATATATGGTTGATGTTGTTCGCTCCGACCATTATCCACTTATGGAGCCATTTGACGTTGCCAGCCTATCAATTCCGCTACCCGAATGGGCAAACATAACCCTGCCAAAACCACTTCAAAAACCACCGCAAACTTCCTCACCAAACACCTCAACATCACCTTCGGCGTCATCTTCAACAATGCCAACCCACACGCCAACCGCCACCCCTGAACCATCTCCTTTTATCCCAGAGTTCCCAGCTTTGGCTGTTCCTCTTTTGCTCTTCGCAGTTGCTGCTGGGGCTCTGGCAGTTTTGAAGTTACCTAAAAAACGCCGCTGAAAGAGGTAGTGCTGACAGAGCAGGGTCTAATGCTAAACAGGAAAAGCTCCGTGTTGCGTACGTGAAAAAGAAGCAAACATAGAGAATGAAATCCCGACTAAAGCAACCGACGACTCCGCAGAGGCAAGAAAGCAGGTAACCACGGCTCTGGCAAATTTGGTCAAGTTACTTGTTTACAAACCGCGGTATTTGCAGTTTACTCTGGATCGCCATTTCCGAGTGGTGGGAAAGATTTATCTGACAAAATCTCGTTTTTTGCTGAAAGTGTGTTGCTATGCAGTTGAAGGCTTTAGAAGAGATATATCTGCTTCAAACAGATGTCGCTAAGTCCGCCGAGCTTATAGAACAGGCATTAAACGAAGTTGGACTCAAGAATGTTGCCGTGAAAAAGTTTGTGCCGCCTCGTTACCTTCTGGTGCAGTATAGCCCCAGCTGGGTGGGCAAAGCGTTAGAAATTGAGTTCTTGTTTACTCCCGTAGAGGGCGGCACGGAGTTGGCGATTAAGTGGCCTTACACGCGGGAGCTGCTGAAAGCTGACGAAGACCCCCATGACTTCCGTAGGGAACAGGAGCAGGCAAGGCAGAAAATTGAGCAGTTGATTGGGGAATTTCGGAAGAAAATCGGCGCCACAAAAATCCCAAACGGCGCTTAACCGCTCTGAAGGTTAGGCACGAATTGGAATGCGCTGTTTTTCGGGAAAGGTTAATTAGCCAAAATATCGTGTATTGTTGCGGCGCTTAAGCGACCTGACAGAAAGTTGCCCAGGTAGTATAGTTCGGTCTAGTATATGCGGCTGTCGCCCGCAGGACCCGGGTCCGAATCCCGGCCTGGGCGCCACTTCACTCTTCAATAAGTCTTGTTGTGTTTTTTAATGCAGTGATGAGTGTTGTTTACTGTTTCTTTTTGTGGTGGTTTTCGTTTTTTGGTGTTACTTTTTTTAATTTTGGTCGCAACATTTATTACTTATGTCGATGTCGATATGTCTACGCCGCTATGTTGGTGGCGATACATGGTTGAAAGTTACTTCGGAAAATCACAAAACAGAACTCCCTACTCAATTGAAAAAGCAAACAAAAAAGGCCTCACAAAATTCAGCCTCAAAGAAAACAAGGGACGTGCAAACTTGATTTTAATCTGTGTAAAAGGAGGACGCGGAAAAAGTGCTATCGTATCTCAGAGCCTAACTGAAGGGAGGTGGTACACATGAATAAGATTACAATTTATGCTGTCATTTGCGTTGTCATAATTGCTGTCTCTGCAATCACCGCAGTAGTTTACTATCAACCTTTTTCCTCACCATCATCGCCTACAGGCACATCTCTACAGGCAACTCAACAAATTGTAGATATGACTGGAAGAACCGTTACGGTACCTACCAATATTACCCGTATAATCGCAGTATACACTGCCTTACGATTGATAACTTACATGAATGCAAGTTCTCTGGTTTGTGCTGTTGAACAAATCGAAACGACTGAAGGCGGGCGTCCCTATAATCTTGCACACCCAGAATACACAACGCTACCTCTCATTGGCTCATTGGGCGGTGATGCTGAACTTATAGCTGCACAACATCCTGATGTAGTCTTCGATGCTTATAGGACTGCTGCAGACCTTGATTCACTACAGAGTCAACTTGGAATACCTGTTATCGGACTCGCTGTAGGAGGTTTAGATAACCCTGAAGACCGTCAAACATTCTATGATAGCCTCACCCTATTAGGCAAAGTTTTGCATAAGGAAACACGCGCCACGGGCGTCATAAATTACGTGGACGAAATAGTTAGCGACCTTAATACTCGAACGTCTAACATAGCTGATGCTGATAAACCAACGGTGTACGTGGGTGGTCTTTCCTGGAGTACTGCACATGGCATCACTTCAACTAGCGCTGCTTATTCGCCATTCGCCTTGACGAACTCAAAGAACGTGGTCACCTTGGAGATGGCAAACAATTCCACTTCTGTAGTTACTATTGATACTGAGATTTTACCTAACTTAAATCCACAAATAATTTTTGTCGATTACGGAGGTATTACCCTTATCCAGCAAGATGTACAAAACTATCCAGAGATATTCAATCAAATTGATGCCATCAAAAATGGTCACGTTTACGGCGTATTATGCTACGTTTGGTACGGCGTAAACGTTGATGTTGCTCTAGCCGATGCCTATTATGTAGGTTCAGTGCTTTATCCCTCACAGTTTAGCGACATAGACCCAGAGCAGAAAGCGGGCGAAATCTGCACGTTCCTGTGCGGTGCACCCGCCTACGATCAAATGGTTAGCCTTGACGGTCCTTTCGGGCCTGTGCCCATTACATAAGAGGTTGATGACAATGCAGTCTTCCTATTTTTTCTTTCTTTTGAAACATAAACTTCAGGCAACGGAAGCTGCGTTTAATGGTTAACAACGAACAGAAACGTGAGGACCCACCAAAAGATGCAGCCTCAGGCTACGCCAAGTATGTCAGTAAAAAAGTAATCTTCATAGCAATATGCTTGGTTGTTTTAGTATTAGCTTCTCTTGTAGCGTTATGCATAGGCTCAGCAGGTCTTTCTATTCCTGAAGTTATAAATCAAATCCTTAATCAAAGCGGCATCGCGTGGAATATTCGCCTGCCACGCGTGTTAGTGGCTGCAGTAGCGGGTGCTATGCTTGCCATCGCAGGAGCAGTGATGCAGTGTATTCTCAAGAATCCTTTAAGTGAGCCTTACACACTTGGGCTAAGCAGCGCCGCAGCCTTCGGAGCTTCGTTCGCTATAGTGCTTCTAGGTGCGGGTTCAATACATAGTAGTGCCAAGGATGCAGTTTTGATTAATAATCAGTACAGTGTAACCATTTGTGCGTTTTGTTTTTGTATGATATCTACGTTTGTGATTTTGGCTCTTACACGGTTGACTAAAGTTTCGCCTGAATCCATAATTTTGTCAGGAGTAGTGCTTGGCTCAATATTCAGCGCCGGTCTTACTGCAGTGCAATACTTCGCAAGTGACATTCAAGTGGCTTCAATTGTTTATTGGACGTTTGGTGATTTGAGCAGAGTTACGTGGGATAATCTAGTTCTCATAACGGTAGTGTCTATTCCTGTGTTTATCTATTTTATGTATAACCGGTGGAATTACAATGCTATTGATGCTGGCGTGGACACTGCAAACAGTTTAGGCGTAAATGTAAACTGGCACATCACGGTGGGAATGGTGCTTGCCTCGGTTGTTGCAGCGTTGGTTGTTTCTTTGATGGGTATAATCGGTTTTGTAGGGTTGCTGGCGCCACACATGGTTAGACGAGTAATCGGTTCAGACAACCGCTTTGTTATGCCTGCTTCTGCAGTTGTGGGCGCGTTAATCATGCTGGTATCAGACACTTTGGCTAGAAACATAATTTCACCGTTAATTCTTCCGGTGGGCGTTATAACTTCGTTTTTGGGTGGACCCCTGTTTTTGTATATTCTCATTAGGAGGTATAGAAAATAATGCTGAAAATCCGAGATATCGAGTTTTCCTACAAAACGGCACCGGTCTTGAAGGGCATCGATATGGATGTTGGCATACATGAGCTTTTGACCATTTTAGGGCCTAATGGTGTAGGAAAATCAACTCTCTTAAAGTGCATCAATGGACTCTTTAAAACCAAAAAAGGTACCATAATCGTTAACCAAGAAAACCTCAAGGAAATGAAGCGTGTTGAAATTGCTAAAAGACTGGGGTATGTGCCTCAAAGAGCAGAAGTTTCACAGATTACTGTTTTTGATTCTGTTCTGCTCGGTCGAAAACCGCACATCACTTGGGACGTTTCAAAAAGGGACATGCAAATAACAAAAGATGCCCTAACCCGTTTCGGTATGGATGAGCTTTCTCTTAAATACATTGATGAAATAAGCGGAGGAGAACTGCAGAAGGTCCAAATTGCCCGTGCTTTAGTTCAGGAGCCAAAAGTGTTGCTGTTAGATGAACCCACTAGCAGCCTAGATTTATGTAACCAGCACCGGATAATGACGACTCTTGTGGATGTTGTGAAGCAGACTGATTTGACTGCTATACTGACTATGCATGACCTTAACTTGGCTGTTCGGTACTCTGACAAGTTTCTGTTGTTGAAGGATGGCAACGTTTTTGCTGCGGGCGATCGTTCGGTTATTACTCCGGAAAATATAGAGGCTGTTTATGGGTTGCCTGTTAGTGGGGAGATGTATGTGGGGCGACCTGTTATTGTTCCTCGTTAGTTTCCTTTTTTGTCTGTTGAGTTGGTGTTACTTTTTTAAATAGTAATTGTACCGTAAATTGATTATATTGTTCTCCTTTGAAGTGTAATCCCTTCCTCTTTTGGCAACAGCATAACGTTGACGAAACGTTCCAAGATGTTGATTTAGTGCTTACAGCAAGAGAACTGGGGCGTCTTTTCAAATTAGCGGGAATTGATTTGCGTCAGATGCCTGAAGAAAAAGCTGATTCCCTTTTAGGCAGCTACACAGGCGCAGCTCCAATCTTCGGCAGGACAGGCGGCGTTATGGAAGCAGCACTAAGAACAGCCATCACTTTGCTTACAGGAAAGTCCCCAGCTAATCTGGAGTTTAATGACTTAGCTAGCATGGATGGAATAAAGCGCGGCGAAATTTCTGTAGGCGGCAAAGTTGTTAAAGTTGCGGTGGTTCATGGTCTGGAGAACGTGCACAAAGTTTGCGATTCGGTTCGTTCGGGCGGAGAGTTCTCGAAGTATCACTTCATTGAGTTAATGGCGTGCCCTGGCGGATGCATCGGCGGAGGAGGTCAACCGTTACCAACAAATGTGTGCACCAGAAAAGCACGTACCACTGGATTGAACCATGATGACAGAGAAGTGTGCGAATTACGAATGAGTCATGAAAACTCCGAGATTAAAGCGTTGTATCAGGAATTTCTAAGGAAACCGCTCAGACACACAGCGCATCATCTGCTGCACACAAGTTACTCCGCTGTCCAATTAGCACCAAAGAACAATAAGAGTTGACCAAAGACTCCGAAAGAAAAACCGTTTCACCCTTCTCTTTTTCCCCAATTTTTGAGGAGTTACACAGCTTTTTCTATCTTTTTGGCGCAAGCAGGTTTAAGGCTGAAAACCGCCGTCTGTGGGGGGTTCTGTTAGTTCGGTTGGCAGTGAGGGAAAACTCAAAAAGCTAATCAAACAATGGTATAAGTGAGGCAGAAGAAATGGGTAACGGTTTAGAAATTGTTGGTTTGACGCCTGAAAACTATGTTGCGCTTGGGTGTCCTTGTTTTTTGAATCCTAAACATCCTGCGCATTTGAGGAAGCTTGAATGGCTCAAAGACCGCTTCAGCGAAGGCTTCACCATAAAGTCGCTTTTTGCAGAAAACGAAAAAAGACCCATAGGCTTCATAGAATACACACAGGGCGAAAACGCTTGGCGTGCAGTTGACGCCCCTGATTACCTGTTTATTCACTGCATATGGATCAGCCCCAACAAGTACAAACAGCAAGGCAACGGCTCGCTTTTGGTTAACGATTGCATCCAGGACGCAGAAGCGCAGGGGAAAACGGGCGTTGCCGTGGTAACCAGTTCAGGTCCATTCATGGCATCTAAAGACCTGTTTCTGAAAAACGGGTTTGAACAGGCGGCGCAGGACGACCACTTTGAATTGCTGGTGAAACAGCTGAAAAACGGCGTTTTGCCGAAATTTAATGACTGGCGAAAACAGCTATCACAATACAAGGGTTTGAACATTGTTTATTCTAATCAGTGTCCATGGGTTATCAGATCAATCAGTGAACTAAAAGAAACTGCCGAAGAAAACAAAGTACCGCTCAAAATAGTGGAGCTAAAAACGCCTCAAGATGCCCAAAACTCGCCCTCAATATATGCCACGTTCAACCTAATTTACGATGGAAAAATTTTTGCTGACCATTACCTCTCCAAAACGCGGTTTTTCAACATTCTCAAGAAAGAGCTAAACCTGATGTAGATAAAAGAAAACCTGAATATTGGCGGCGTTCAATGCTGTTTTGCTTCGGCTTTTTCAATTTTCAAGGTTAATAGCAAGTGGCGTTTAGGTTCCTTCAAACTTCATAGAAAACTGGGCGTTTATTGGAAAATAGGAAAGTTATGGCTTTGCTATTGCGTGTTTTGTGTGGTGGGTTCTTTTCCAGATGATGAAGGCTGCTGCGAACGCTGCGAGCGCGCTGAGTGCTCCAAGGGCTGATTCTGGAACTACTGTTATGTAGCCGAGGATGCAGATGTTGGTTGACATGGTTAACCCGAAGGGTTCTCCCATGGCGATGAGGTCTTGGTTGTCAGGGTTGGTGAGGTCTACGTATCTTTGGGACCAGACGCTTCGGGTGCACGCTTGAACTTGTATGGTTGAACCTAGCGGTGTGTCTTCGGGGACTGTGACGCTGACGTGTACCCTGCCTTGGCTGTCGGTGAAGTCTTCAGCAGGTGTAACATACGGAGCACCAAGTGGTATGCTTGAGCCTTCATTGTTGAGGGTTACGGTGAACTGGACTTTGACGTTAGGTCTGGGTGTACCTCCAGAGTTGGTGAGTTGAGCCGTGAAAACCACGGTTTGACCTGGGCTGCCTTGAATTGATGCGCCGTTGGAGGTTATGGGTGAGAGCCAATTGAACTGGTCGTCTTGCCTTACCATATCGTGTCCGTTCGCGGAGGCTGCGAGCGCTATGCCTGTGTTGTAGATGTTTATGTCTAGCCATGAGTCTCTTGTGTAGCTTGGGTCGATGAGTTTCCAGATGGCTACTTGGTCCACTGCGGCGGTGGTGTCGTCTGTGGGTTCATGCCACGAAAGGATGTAGCTTACTGCTCTCCATGTTGCGGTGTCTGTTGCTGGCGTCAACGATGCGGTGTAAGTGCTGCCGATGTGCACTACCTTGCCGTGTTCCATACAGTACGACGTTGTTTGGAAAGTTTGGGTTCCAGACGTTATGCGAATGGGAATTTGCCCGACCCAGTATCCGCTTGAGGAAACCCCTTTTGCGCCGTTAGCGCTGTTGTTTGGGTCCATTATGTAAACTGAGTAGGTTGTGTCTGCGTATGCGGTTGCACTCAACGTTACGGCAAGCACCGCCAACAGCAATGCCGTAAGCAAGGCTTTTCTTTTCATATGACTCACTTCGGAGTTGATTCAGGAATCATGTGTCATGAAAGTCAATATAAGAGAGATTTCTGAATTTTCAATGAATCCAGTTTCGATATATCCAAACAAAAGGCAGATTTCTAGCAGTTAGCAGAGGCTGTCAAGATGGACCGGGTGCACGTGGTTTTGCGTTTTTTGTTTACAGAAGGAATATGAGAACACCCGTGCATAGTTTTGTTGAACATGGCTCTTATCCAGAATCCCCGCGGAGGCACAAATTCAGCTAATTGGCTACTGGAAGTCATAAGAAAAGCCAACCACACCGCACTGGACAACAATCAAATAGCCGCGCCAACCCGCCAAAGCAGCCAATGTGTTCTCTGCAAGGGCGCAAGGAACCTGTGCGGCAAAACCCGCTGTCCCCTTATGGTCAAGGTTAACTCGTACCTCAAAAGTGTCCCTTTGCTAAGCAGTGAAGACATCGATGGTGCTTCCCCGCCTAGCGTCTTCATTGGTAGAATTGGCTACCCAAACGTCTTCGTTGGACCCCTTGTGCCGCCTGTGCATGAGGACACTAGTCTGTTTGATTTGCCTGAGCATTGGTTTGGAAAATCCATCGACGAAATCGTCGGCTTCCGCAGCCTGCTGGTGCGTGGCAAGCACCGTGTGAATGTGCAGGAGTTTTCGGGGGCAGGCAAAATTATGGATTACACCCGAGAATTGGCTTTGGCGGACACCAGCGTGGATTTAGAGCTGAACTTGACTAAGAAGCCCCATGGCAGCATCACCATGGATGATGATGTTCAACCGTTTGGTCCCTCCGCGCCCATCAAAGATTTGCGTGTGGGTAACCCACGTTTTAACAATCACGTGGAGAAAGCCTTCTACGACACCGACCTGAAAGCCACGCAGGCGGTTCGGGAGCTTTACAGCCGCGGCGTTATGGTGAGCAAAATTCAGAAAGCCTTCAGCGTCGGCGCGTTTGGCGTGGAGAAGAATCGGCGTTTAGTGCCCACAAGATGGAGCATCACAGCCGTAGACGACATCATAAGCAAAAACCTCGCCACGCAAGTGAAGACCTTTCCAGAAATCAACGAGTACCGCGTCTACGAATCAGTTTACATGGACAACGTATTCGAGATTCTGATGCTTCCTGCCGCGTGGAGCTACGAATCCATGGAAGCATGGTACCCCGGAACCACATGGAACCCCAACGGAAACAACGTAATCATCTACGCCGACAGCGAAGGCAACCACGGCAGAACCACCTACGCGCAGATAGGCGGATGCTACTACAGCGCACGGCTAGCTACTTGCGAGCAGTTGATTAGGGAGCGGCGTCAGGCAACGGTTGTGGTTCTGCGGGAAGCCCGCCCCGGCTACATTATGCCAATGGGCGTCTGGCAAGTACGGGAAAACGTGCGTAACGCCATGCGGCAGAAGCCGTTCAAGTTTAACACGTTGGCGGAGGCGCTTAGACACGTGAGTGGCAAGTTTGAGATTCCGATGCACCAGTGGATTGCTCAGGGTAAACTGCTGCGGCAGGCACTGTTTCAGAAGCGGATAAGCGACTTCTTCGGAAGCAACTGACGCCCGCGGTTTTTGGGCATATTAATAGGTAGGCTACGTTTTTGACCTACCACTACCCCTCAACGTTTTTCTTGTTTTTAACATGTTTTTGGGTTGAAAATTCACCAATAGCGTGGACCCCCCTATCGTTTCTGCATAGATATGATATTAGCATCCAAATATAACCGTGAAATTTTGCAGGAGAATGTTTGGACAAAGCTTATAACAACTTGACACCCCCTTCCATAACGACCAAGTATGCCAGACGTTTGGCTAGACACAGTCACCCCCAAAATCAGCATAGTCATTCACAGCCTACTGCCCAGCCTCCACGCCAAAGGCTACACAACCATGGTCACCGCCAAAAAGCAGACGCAAACCACCGACCTGCTCGACGCCCTCAAAACCCCCTATTACTCGGTGGGCGACTACGGCACAAACCCCAAAGAAAAACTCGCCGCAGACGCAAACCGCATCCTCGAACTTCTGGAACTTTTTGACAAAGTGGGCTACCCGAAGGTGCTGTGGGCGCACGGGGACGTGGCGGCTATTCGCACGGCTTTTGGGCTGGGCATACCTGTCGTTTACGCTAACGACACCGTTTTCGCGTATCATGTGGCTAAACTGGTTTCGCCGATTGTGAATTGGCTTGTGGCGCCCGTCTGCTTTGGTAAGTCGTGGAGCAAATTTGGCATACCCAAAGCGCGAATTGTGCATTATGATGGGTTGGAAGAGTGCGCGTGGCTGAAAACCGAGTTCGAGACGCCCAAATTCCTCCGCGAACTGAGCGTGAGGAAGCCTGTGGTTCTTTTCCGTGACGCTGAATACCAAGCTAGCTACTGCAAAGAAATCAAAGTAGACAGCCAACGCCTCATAAAAGAACTCGCCAAACTTGCCACCGTTGTCTGCTTGCCGCGGGACGAGCAGGAGAAAGAGAAGCTCAGAGCGATTCCGAACGTTTGGGTTCCACCAAAACCCGTGTTGACGGCACAGCTCATCCCGTATGTGGATTTGATGGTGGGCAGCGGCGGCACAGCCTGCAGAGAAACGGCGTTGGCGGGGATTCCAACGATTAACTTCCACTTCTGGGACGTACAAGCACGCTACCTTCACAGGAAAGGGGTCCCTGTGCAAATCATCCGAAACACTGACCGCATCGTCAAAACAGCCAAAAAAATCCTGCAGAACCCACAGAAATACAGGAAAAACACCAAAGCAGACTTGGAAAAAATGGAGTCACCGTTGCCTGTTTGGACAAGCTACATTGAACGCTGCATGAAAAACAATGCCTAAGCAAGTTAGCCTGAAGCTAAGTATCCGCGTAGGTAGTATAGCCGAATCAGTGGGTGAACGTAAGCCAGTGTGGGTTCGCGTGTTTTGTAGGCCATGAATAGCCCCGTGAATGGCGACATAAAAAAGCGGTAGATTACGCCGAACTTGGTAACGGGCGGTGCCTGCTTGTGGGTTACTTCCTTTATTTTTCTCCACATTTCAGGGAGTTGTTTTGCGTACCAGAACTGGTGATTCAGCTCTTGCTTTAAGCCCTGCCGCAGATGCAAAGACTGCACGCTGTAATCCACAAACCACTGATAACCGTGCTCGTTAATCTCGTAAGCCAAAAGAGTGTCCACACCAGTACCGAAAGAAAAATTCGGGAAACCACCGACCTCACGCACCACTCGGGTTCGGTAAATCGTGTTATCCAACGTTTTGCCTAGCGTGAACGCCGCCATTTCCCTGCCCCGAAGCCAAGAATCCAACTGCGCCTTCCCACGGTACTTCTTAGCCACATACAACTGCAGTTTTCGCACGCCTCGCGGCTGGTCAGCAAACCGCATCCCAGAAGCCGCAGCCACCTTCGGGTCATCCAAAGCGTGGGTTACTTTGCTCCACCAGTCAGGCGCCAAAAGCAGGTCCTGCTCAAAACTAACAAAAAACTCTGTTTCCACATGTTTGAGTGCGTTGTTGGCGTTGTCGCTGATGCCTTTACCTTTGTTGAGAATTACGGTCCAGCCGTGGTTTTCTGCAATTTGGTGGGTGTTGTCGGTACTGTGGTCGTCGGAGATTATTTTTTTGTTAACTGCGGTTGGGGGGATGACTTGGTTGATGCGTTTCAGCACGGCGGGCAACGTTGCGGCTCCGTTGTAGGTCCACATCACTAAGTCCACTTTGCCAACCATGCCCACGGTTCCCCTTTGTTGTTAAGCAGCTAGCCAACCTTTAAGGATAAGAACGTTACTCAAAAAATGAATCTTAGACGCCTGAAAATCCCGCGTCACAATGTAAATCCACGCGGACTTTGGAAACGACGTTGCAACCCAACGCAAAATTTGACTAAACCGCCCATAACGGTACTTATTGAGTAGGTACCCCGTGGTTATGAAGCCTGTGAACCGCTCGTTAGGTGTTAAATTGTGTAGGCAGTACGGTGAAGGCACCTTGAGGAAGCGGTAGCCTTTGCGGATTATGTAGCGTCCGATGAAGTCGTCCTCGTAGATGTGCAGGTTCGGTGGGATGCGGATGTCTTGTACGGCGGCGGTTCGAATCAGCGTGTCATGCATCATGCAACGTTCCCCACGCATCTGCTTAACCAACAAAGCCTTCATGTCCATACGGTACAGTTTGGACATGGCGTAGTTGATGTTGTAGAAGTGCTTCTCCGAGGGAACCGCGGCGCCCCAAACAGCCCCCGTGCTGTCGGTTACGTTTGCCCACGCCTTGTTAAACCAGTCCGCGCTGAGGATAACGTCCGAGTCAACGTGAACGTGCCAATCGGTTATGACTGCTTCGATGCCTTTCTGTCTCGCCGTCGCCCGAGTCCCCACCGAATCATCAATAAAATCAACGTCGGGGTATCCACGGAGAAGCTCTAAGGTTCCGTCCGTGCTGCCGCCGTCAACAACTATGAGCCTGTTAACAGGAAGGTTCTGATAAATCGAGTCCACACATTCCTTGAGGCAAGGTTGCAGGCTGTTCTTTGTAAGCAAGACCACGTCGATTTTCATTTGATTCCCCAATAGAGACATCAACCTTAGTAGATGAGAGGTACGTATTTAATATTCTACTGTTTCAAGCATCAAAATCTAAAACTAAAGAGCTCATACCTCGAAATGGGTATGCTAAACGTTATATAATCTGGCTGAACCTTTCACTTAAAGATGCTCCGCTGAGAAACATGATAAAACTTCGGTTAGACGTGGATTACCCTTACCCTTCGAGGCTTCAGAGTTTCCTCTTCACAGCGCTGAATATCAAGACCAGCCGCAACTACGTCAAAAACTCAAAAATAATCGCCAAAATGGTTAACGAGTCACCCGAAGAGGTAATGGCTTACTGGTTCTTCACGCCCCAAACCACCCCCGACAGCGAACTCCTATCATTACTACATCCTAAAAGGCATGAGGTTGCCTTGCACGTTGCTACTCAACCGTATCTTGAATGGGAAAAACTGGAAAAAGCCACCCACCGCAAAGTCAAATACTACACCGTCCACGGCACCGCCCGCCTGCTGGCAAGACTCATGTGGAGACGCAAACTCTGGGAGGCGCGAGCACCGATTCCTAAAGGTTTCCCTTTAAAATCGTTCTACGACTTCCCCACGTTAGGGCTGGACCGCCTCTGCTACGAGAAACCCCCCGCCCAAGCTCTAAAAAAGGCGCGGGACAGCGTTGCCAAGGGAGAGGTTTTGCATGTGCATCCTGAATGGCTTTTCCAGCGGGGTACACTTAACCATCGCGGACCCTACTACGAAACCATAAAAAAGCTCCTGCGTGTAGACGCTGAGCTTGATGGGCTGGTTATACGCAAGAAGGGGTTTTTCCGAATCGCCCACTATAACGAGCAGAACGAGTACCTGAAGGACGTTAACCCGTCAGAGAGGTTTTTTGAGAAACTCGCGGAGCGGGACGCGGACATTTTCACGTTTGTTGAGAGAAGATGGTGCTGCCCAATCCAGAACCCGTCCAGCGGTTGGATTCGGGCAGAGGATAACATAGCGCTTCTGCAAGTAACACCGTACAGTGAATGGTTTGCCAAAGTCGGCAAGAAAACGCGGAACATGATTCGCAAAGCCGAAAAAAAAGGCATAACCACCCAAATCGCCAAACCAACCGACGCGCTCGCGGAAGGCATATGCAAGATTTTTAATGAAACGCCGATACGGCAGGACAGGGCGTTTTCGCATTACGGCTGGACGCTGGCTAGGGTGAAGAGGACGATTTTGGGCACGCCAAACAGCACGTTCATAGGCTCCTATTTGGGGGGCGAGTTGGTTGGGTTTGTGCAGCTTGTTCGTGGTGACCACTTGGTGGTTATGGCGCAGATTCTTTCGCTTCAGCAGCACTGGGACAAAGCCGTCAACAACGCGTTGGTGGCTAAGGCGGTGGAGATCTGCGCGGCGCAACAGGTGCAGTGGCTCATGTATGGGCGGATGGGTAACCACCCCTCACTGGATGGCTTCAAAGCAAACAACGGCTTCACAAAATACACCATAACCCGATACTACGTTCCCTTAACCAAGAAGGGTTGGGCGGTGGCTAAGCTAGGGCTGCACAGACCCGCAAAAGACGCTTTACCTGAACCGCTGAAGGGTCCACTTATTCCCGTTTTTAATTGGGTGAGCCGAACCAAGACTCAACTTAAACGAAAGCGTTGAGAAAAATCCAGTTCAAAAACATCAGCACCGCCTGGTTATTTGATTTTTTAATATTTAAGAAAAAAATTTATGGCGCCACCCCAATTATCACATAGCTGGGTTGAACGCAGGCGTAAACCAATGAATATCTTGTACTTGTTCCTCAGCAAGCTAACCCGACTCCGCTCCTTTTTCCACATCACTCCCCCCAAAACTCTGCGCTCAAAAATGTTTGCAGCAGTTGACTTATTTTCCAACAGCCGAAACCAGTTTCTTCCTCCGTTTGAATTGAGGCCCCAGCTGGGTCAAGACGAATGCAACGGGGAACTTTTTGCGCAGTCACTTCGTGTTCTTTGTGGTTTGAAGCCAGACGGGTCGATTTTGGATGTGGGGTGTGGTTGTGGTCGTGTTGCCCTTCCTTTAACGCGGTACATGGGTCAGCGGGGTAGGTATGAGGGGTTGGAGATAGTGCCCGAGTTTGTCAACTGGTGCCAACAGCACATTTCCAGCAGATACCCCAATTTCCATTTTGTCCACGCTGACATATTCAGCGGTGCCTACAATCCGAAGGGAACCTTCAAAGCCGCCGAGTACAAGTTTCCTTATGAGGATGAATCCTTTGATGTTGTTTTTCTCTCCTCTGTGTTTACGCATATGCTTCCCAAAGACGTGAAAAATTACCTATCGCAAGTAACTCGGGTGATGAAGAAGAATGGACGATGCTGGGTGAGCTACTTCTTGTTGGACGCTGAAGGCACCAGACGCGCGGGTTATCTAACTACGGTTCGTTTCATGGACGCAGGAGAATACTACACCACAGACAAAGATGTCCCTGAAAAAGCAGTCGGGTACAAGGAAAACACCTATCCTGGCGCTTTATGAAAAGAACAATTTGGAAATTATGCCGCCAATCCATTACAACCCTAACGGGCAAGACATTATAATTGCCAGAAAAACAGCCTAAACGGACATCTTGCCCTGTTAAAGAAAAGTTTGAGCGCTAACCGCGGTTAAAGTACAAGGGCACTTAAAAGGGTGTTGAGTTCTTCTCTGTTTTTCACGCTGCGGAAAATGGCTTTGCCGCTTTTGTAGACTCTAAAGGAGACGCCGTTAAAGTTTAACTCGTAGATTATGCCTTGCAGGCTGTTTTTGACGGTGGCTCTCTTGAGGATGTTTTTGATGGCTTCTTCTTTCTTTTCGTATCTGAAGGTGACGATGACGTCTTTTTCTGCGCCGCAGGTGCCTTCCACCCGCGCCACGTAATCCTCTAAGGCTGCCATTAGAACTGCTCAACCTCCTTTAACACTTCCACGAAGCGGTCAACCTCTTCTTTTGTGTTGTAGATGTAGAAGCTGGCTCTTGCGCTGGACTGCAGTTTGAAGATTTGATGCAGAGGCTGCGCACAGTGGTACCCGCTGCGTATCATAATGCCATAGTTATCCAAGAACAAGGCGACGTCGTGGCTGCTTAACCCTTCCACACCAAAAGGCATAATGCCACATTTCAAGGAAACATCCGTTGTCCCATAAAGCTTCAACTTAGTACAGCAACTGAGCATTTGCTCCATGGCGTATGCCGTCAGCTCTTTTTCATGCTGGAAAACCTCTGCCATGCCCAGTTTCTGAAGGTACTTTGCGGCTTCTGCGAGGATGACTCCGCCGCATATGTTGGGGGTGCCTGCCTCGAACTTCCACGGGGGATCATTCCATGTTATGCCGCAGCGTTCAGTCTGCGGGTTGAGGGTGACTTCGCGTATCATTTCTCCGCCGCCTTGAAACGGAGCCATCTTCTCCAGAAGCTGTTTTTTGGCGTACAATGCGCCTATGCCTGTGGGTCCGAGCATTTTGTGTCCAGAAAACGTCAGAAAATCCGCGTCTAAGTCCGTTACGTTCACGGGCATGTGCGGAACTGACTGGGCGCCGTCTACGAGCATTAAGGCGTCGTGTTCGTGGGCGATTTTGGCTATGTGTTTGACGTCGTTTATGATGCCGCTGACGTTGCTGACTTGGCTTAGGCTGGCGAGTTTGGTGTTTTTGGTCAATTTGCCCACGAAATCGGCGGTGTCCAGTGTGCCGTCGGGGTGGACTTTGCCGTATTTTACGGTGCAGCCTGTGAGTTTGGCGATGAGTTCCCACGGGACGATGTTGCTGTGGTGCTCCATCAGGGAAACAAGAACCTCGTCACCGCTCTTGAGGTTAGGTAGCCCCCAGCCGTACGCAACTAAGTTAATGGCTTCCGTAGTGCCCCGAACAAAAACGATTTCGGCGGATTCTTTGGCGCCGATGAATCGGGCTACGGTTTCACGTGCGTTTTCGTACCTGTCGGTGGCTTCTTGGCTGAGCGTGTGAACCGCGCGGTGGACGTTGGCGTTGTGGTTTTCGTAAAAGTCTCTTTGGGCATCTATGACTTGCTGGGGCTTCTGCGTTGTTGCCGCGTTGTCAAAGTAGATGAGGGGCTGACCGTTGACTTTGCGTTTTAGAATTGGGAAGTCAGCGCGAATCGCTTGGGGGTTAAACATGATTACTTTGTCTCTTCCTCAGCCGTTTTCAACTTTTTACTAAGCATTTTGGCAAGCTGTTCTTCTTCTAACGCCTGCTTCTCCTCAAACGTGTGGTCCTTGGGCAGCCAGTCAGGAGCGGAGTCCTTCTGTTCGTAGAAAAGCCTAATTGCACGTTTTAAGGCGCCAACAGCGAGAACGCCGCAGTGGAATTTAATGCTGGGTAAACCGCCGACTGCCTCAGTAACTTTTTTCCATGTGATGTCTTCCCATGCGGCTTTGAGGGTCAAGCCTTTGATCATTTCGGTGACTATGCTGCTGGTGGCGATGTTGGCGGCGCATCCGTAGCTTTCAAAGGTGGCTTTTTCGATGACTTCTTGGTCGGAGATTTTGAGGTAGAAGGTGACCATGTCTCCGCACGCGGGGGTGCCTGCGACGGCGGTTACGGTGGCGTCTTCCATTTTTCCAAGGTTCTTGGGGTTACGGAAAAGGTCTAAAACTTTCGGGTTGTAAGGTAAGGGTACACGCGACATATCAGTCAACTCCTGTTGAGCCCACTATACCTCTGATGCGCTCCACTGAGCTAGGAATCGAATCCAACACATGATTAATATCTTCTTCTGTATGATACCGCGTCACCTTCATCAAGATGCTGCCAGGAGCTTCGCTAAAGTGCCTGCCGATGGCAACCAACACGTGACTGGGCTGAAGAAGTCTTCGACTGCAAGCGCTGCCACTGGACACGTACACGCCTTTGAGGCTGAGCTCAATTGTTAAGGCTTCGCCTTCGCATCGCAGGAAGCTGATGTTGGCGTTGTCGGGGCTGCGTTTGCTGCCTTGAGTACCGTTTAGTTTCACGTCGGTCATGGTTTGCAGTATGCCGTTTACGAGTTTATCCCGCAGGTAACGCATCCTCGCTACGTTTGCGCCGAAGTTACTAAACGCCAACTCGGAAGCTTTGGCAAAACCCATGATAAGCGGGGTGTTTTCTATGCCGGGCCATAGCTTCTGGGTGCCTATGGGTCCTTCTATGATGCGTTCGACGTTGGTTCCTTCGCGGATGTAAAGCGCCCCTGTTCCGCGTGGGCCAAGGATTTTGAAGCTGCTCAGAGTTGCCATGTCAACTTTGAGGTCTTGCACGTTGAAGGGTACTCTGCCGTAGGCGTCGGTGGCGTCAGTGTGGAATATGGCGGCGGGGTTGCGGTCTTTAACTATGTCCACGGCTTCTTTGATGGGCTGAATGGTGCCGATTTCGTTGTTGGCTAGGTGAATGCTGACGATTGCCGTGTCTTTGTCCACGGCTTCTTTGAGCTTTTCAAGGTCTAAGGTGCCTTCTCTGTCTACGGGAACCTTCGTGGTTGTGTACCCCTGCTTTTTCATCAAGTCGGTGACGTTGAGGACGTTTATGGGTTCAATTTCGCTGATGACCATTTTCTTGCCCTTCTGAGGGTTCGCCGCGGCGGCTCCCATCAAAGCAAGGTTGTTGGCTTCGGTTGCGCCAGGTGTGAAGTTGATTTCTTCAAGAACTTTAGCGCCGATGGAGTCCGCGATTTGCTGTGAAGCGGTCATGATGGCGGTGAAGGCTTCCCACCCCGGTTTGTGCGTGAGGGTTGGGTTGCCGTAGGCTTTTTTGTTGTAGTAGGGGCGCATGGCGTCGAGGACTTCTTTGGGCACCATGGTGCTGTTTTCGTTGTCAAGGTAAACTTCACGTTTCATGCCTTCGTGAAGCTTAAGCAGCTCTTTCACATTTTCAACCAAACAACATCACACCATATCAGAACAATAATAACAGGCTTATATCCTATATAATACTGCGGAACAACTAAAAAAACCTTAAGCGGGCACCTTGATTTGAATTGCTAATCGATTCATACGTCAGAAAAAACAGGTGCAAGACACCCCCTCTTGGTTAAATAAAGAAATCAATCTATTGACAAAACAAACCAAGGAAGCTCCATTTGATGTCTACCTATAATGGTTTTGAACACTCCGGTGTCGCCGTAATCATTGACGCTAATCCTCTGCGCCGTGATCTCCTTGAGCTCTGTAAATGTTACTAATGGAGCCTTCCCTTCTGGCTTGATTTCTGTCACTATATTTGAAACGAGCAATGGAAAAAAATAAAGTTTGTTCTTACATTTTTCCGAAATATTATCACTTCGCTGTAATCGAATATTACCTCTAATTTTGTGGAAATTGGCGCACACCCACTTCGCACGGTAAAAATGTTCGATGCTATACTTTGTCATTAAGTTCTTTGTACTAATAGAAGGAGGCGTCCATTTTGCTTCTTTACATTCGATTACTAAGACTACTTGGTTATTACACGCTATGACATCAACATCTGTGCCCCGTTTTATTTTACCCCACAGCTTAACTGAAACTTCTTCAGGGAGGAAGGGTTCCGCGATAACAACACGCTCAGTAAAAGTAAGGAAGCCATTGGCTTGAAGCATCTTCCGACAGCCTTCCTCAAACATTACGCCTTTAAGGTTGTTATCATAAGCTTCATAGAAGCACTTTTCAAGCAATGAAAACTGCATATGGCTGAGCCTTTTGAAATTTGTCATGACCCAGCCGTTAACTCGAATTAAACCCAAATGAGTATCATTACTGCATAACAATTCGAGAACTTTTCTAAGGTTACTCAAACCGTATTTTTTAACCAGCATACGATCGTTCAAAAGATCAGTAAAGGACCAAATGCCCACTGTGTGCACATTGTAGTAGCAACGAATTACAAGATCATATACCATATTGGAGAAAACGCTTAGATCGACAGAGTACAAATTTAGAAATGTTTGTGGAAAGCCCTCCATCATATTGAAGCCTTTAAAAATTTCCTCAGACTCTTTTTGCAGATTGACTATGTTCTGTTTTCCTTTCCCTTTGTCGATCGTTCGCAAAGTCTCAATCATTATTTCTTGAAAGTCGGAAGTCCAGTCCCATATACCGCAATCAGCATCAAGACTTCTAGAAGTGAACCCCTTCTTTTCCAATAAGGCTTCTCCAGAAAAGTCTTCGGGATACGATATATCCATTATACCATCAGCCTCAAACCTGACCTCTGTCCCAGCAGGCAGGTTATGAACCATTGCAAGCAACAAACCTCTTCGGTAGAGCATGTCTTTCAATCGCAAGATTTTTTCAATATCCTTGCTCGTGGTCTTTCTAGTGGAGTCGTCCATAACAAGACAGGTAGAACCAGGTATTTTTCCGAAGAAAAGTCTTGGCTGGACAAAAGAAACTGGCTTATTTCCAATTGTTCCTTCTAACCTAAGTTGATTAACAAAGTTCTGCATCTCCTGATTTTGCTCATCTTGTGTGCCCAAGAAAACTCCAATATTCACCCCCGCAAGCTTCATTTTACTTGATTCATCATAAAAACCATGCTCAAGAACTAAAGATTGTATTTCCTCCAGCATTCTGAACCATTCGTATACGTAATTGCCTAACGATAGATTAATGAGTGGATGAATCAGACTTGTACTGCGAAGACTGCTTTTTTTAAATATGCTTTGTTGCAGATTATCTATTGCATCCTCAAGACATAAAAGCAAAGGCAATATTTTTTTAGTATTGAACGCTCTTGCAGCATTTGAAATTTCTTCATTCAGCTCGACAATTTTCTTTGCCGCTTCTTGTCGACTCGTTGCATGAAACTCAGGCGCTCAGACCACCCACCGATTAACTGTTAAATAGCATCAAAGATATTTCGTTTTATTGTTTTCCCTGAAACTAAGTCATGTCAACTCAGTACTTGTTACCATTTACCATTACAAAGACGGTGTACATTGATAGGGATTAGTAAAAAATCGCAACATAGCCCCAAGAGCTAATTATTACTACAAGTTCTCGAATTGCTATTCTACCGTCCATATACAAGCCATATACAAAAGCATCAAAACCAACACACAAAAAACTCAACCAAACCCTAAGAAATTCAACGCCCAATCAAGCATGCGACAACACCTGAGAAATAACAAAAAATAACAAAAAGTTATCAATTTGTTTCTGCTTACAAATTCACAATTCACAAACAGACCCCGCAAAAACCAACATGTCACCCAACGTAAATGGGCAGGTCTAGCGAAAAAACACTATTAACCTCCACTTTCCCATACATTCAGCAGGATAATTCGCTTGTTGGCGTGTAAACCGTGAAAGTTGTTGATCTTGATATTCCGATGCAGCTTAAGGAGCTCATCTTGCAGGGCGGAATTGTGGAGTTGTTTCCTCCGCAGCAGGAAACCGTAGAAGCGGGAGCACTAAAGGGCAGAAACCTAGTTTTGGCCAGTCCAACCGCCTCAGGCAAAACGCTAGTTGCTGAGCTGTGCTGCCTCAAACACGTCCTCGAACGGGGCGGAAAAGCAGTCTACCTAGCGCCGCTGCGGGCGCTTGCAAGCGAAAAATACGACGACTTCCAACGCTACACCAAACTCAAAAAAACCAACGGCCAACCAGTCAACGTTGGCATAAGCACGGGAGACTTTGACAGCGGCGACCCCTGGCTGGGAAGATATGACATCATCATAACCACCAACGAAAAAGCCGACTCACTACTGCGGCACCGAGCCAAATGGATGGACGAAATCTCGCTGGTAGTCGCTGACGAAGTGCATCTGCTTAACGAGGCAGAACGTGGACCCACCTTAGAAGTGGTTTTGGCTAGGCTGATGGAGGTTAACCCCGACATCCAAGTCCTCGCCTTAAGCGCCACCATGGGTAACGTGGACGAAATCGCTGGGTGGCTCAAAGCAGAATACGTCATCACCGAGTGGCGACCCGTCAACCTCAAAGAGGGTGTTCTGCTGCACGACGAAATCCAATTCAAAGACGGCGACGCCCGCAAAATCGAACGCAAAACAAGCAACGACGCCGTCAACCTCGCCCTAAACACCGTAAAAACCCGCGGACAAGCCCTTGTTTTTGCTTCTACCAGACGAAATGCAGCTTCACTGACAAAAAAAATCGCGGATCAAACAGGCAAGGAACTGAGCAAGCTCGCCAAGAAAACCTTGGAACACGAGGCGGAGCGAATCCGAACCGCAGACGAAAAAACCCGCCTAAGCGAAAGCCTCGCGGACCTTGTGGCCTGCGGCGCAGCGTTTCACCATGCAGGTTTAGCGGGAGCGCACCGCAAAATAATCGAAGACCTCTTCCGCCAAGGCAGAATCAAAGTGTTAACCGCCACACCCACACTGGCTTTTGGCATGAACCTGCCCGCCCGTATCGTTGTGGTCCAAGATTACCGCCGTTACGCGGCAGGCTACGGCTACTACCCCATAAGCGTCTTAGAATACAAGCAGATGGCAGGACGCGCGGGCAGACCAAAATACGACAAAAACGGCGAAGCCATCCTCATAGCCAAAAACGCAGACGAAGCCGACTACCTCATGGAAAACTTCATCCTCGCCCGCCCAGAACGCATCTGGTCAAGACTCGCAGTCGAGAAAATCCTGCGCGGACACGTGTTGGCGACGGTCGCTTCAGATTTCGCCCACACCGAAAACGGCGTTTACGAGTTTTTCGGCAGAACCTTCTACGCATACCAATACGACGTGAAAGCCATCAAAGTGGTCATAGCCAACATCCTCAAGTACCTCTTCGACGAACAGTTACTTTACTTGGATAAGAGGAACCTGTACGCGACGCCGTTGGGTAAACGCGCCAGCGAGCTCTACATCGACCCTGTATCTGCCGTGACCATCCGCGAAGCCCTAAAAAACAAGCCCCCGCAAATAACCGAACTTAGCCTACTACACCTAATCACGCACACGCCCGACATGGGACCCGTCATGCGCCCCTACGGCGAAGAAATCGAAATCATAGCCGTCCAAGCTGAACAACACCGAGAAGAACTCTTCATACCGCCACCCAACGAATGGGACGACCAATTCGCCTTCCAAGAATACCTCGGCGAGCTGAAAACGGCGATGATTTTGAAGGCGTGGATTGAGGAAACCAGCGAAGAAAAACTCATGGACAAGTACAGAGTACAGCCAGGCGACTTGTACCGCATAATCGAAAACGGCAAATGGCTGCTCCATGCAGTTCAGGAACTTGCTGGGCTGCTAAAAGAGAAAGAGCTTTCGCCTCTGATTAGTGAGTTGAATGAACGCGTCTCCAAAGGCATCAAAAAAGAGCTTCTGCCCATCGTGAAGCTGGACGGTGTCGGTCGTACTCGCGGGCGCGTCCTTTTTGATGCGGGATACAGAACCGTTGAAGACGTGAGGCGTGCTACGCTTGATGATTTGACTTATTTGCCCACGATTGGACCGCGACTTGCCAAGAAAATTAAGGAGCAGGTTGGCGGTTTTGTTAAGAAAAATAAGTGGGAGCAGCTTGACAAGGTGGAAGAGTGGAAGCAGAAGGCGCTTTCCGATTTTTAGTTGCCCTGCGCGAAGGCTTCCGCCTGCTTAACCGCCGTACCCAAATAGTTCTTCGGGTCCAACGCTGCGTCAATTTCTTCGCCGGTCAGCGTTTTATGCACCAACTCATCCGCCAGCAAGACTTCCTTGAAGGGCTTCTTTTCCACTTCACTTACGATGGTGAGTTTGCGTAGAAGCTCGTGAGCTTCCTGCCTGTTCACACCCTTACGTGCCAGAGCCATCATGACAGATTCGGACATGCAGCGCCCCCGAGTCAAACCCACGTTCTGCAACATCTTCGCTTCGTCCACCCGCAAGTTAGCCACAACGAAATTCATCAAAGAAAGCAAATAGTCAGTGAGTATGCAGGCTTCTGGCAGAATGAACCGTTCCACTGAGGACTGGGTTAAATCACGTTCATGCCACGTTGTGATGTTCTCAAGCGCAGGTATAGTGAGGCTTCGAACTATGCGGGCTAAACCGCAGACACGTTCGCAGGTTTCAGGGTTCCGCTTATGAGGCATCGTAGAACTACCAACCTGCTTCTTAGCCTCAAAAGACTCGAACAACTCTGCAATTTCTGGTCGCGCCAACTCGCGGATCTCCGTGGCAAAATTCTCCAGCGAAGAAGCCAACATGGCTAAGTCACAGATTACTTCGGCGTAGCGGTCACGCTGCACAATCTGCGTAGAAATCTCCGCCGCCTTGATACCCAGACGCTGCATAACAAGGGCTTGGATGCGTTCGGCATTCTCGCCCAAACTTGCCTGAGTGCCAACCGCGCCGCTGACCTTACCAACTAATGCTCTTTCGTGGCTTTGGCGTAGCCGTTGAAGGTGCCTTTCAACTTCGCGCCCCCAAACTGCAAACTTGAAACCCAACGTAATCGGCAAAGCATGCTGCCCGTGAGTTCTACCCATCATCGCCGTTGCCTTGTACTGTCCAGCCTTCTGCTGCAGAATCTCCCTCAAGCAGGAAAGACGCTTCTCAATTATAGCCAAAGCATCCTTAAGTTGCAAGGCATTAGCAGTATCGACGATGTCATAGCTGGTTGCGCCCAAATGCACGTAGGCACCACTGGAGCCACACTGCTCAGCAAGAGCCCTAACCAGCGAGGCAATGTCATGTTTAATTTCTTTCTCTATGGCTTTAACGCGTTCAACTTTAACGTATTTGGTGGATGCCATAGCCGCGATTTTTTTCGCGTCCTCTTTGGGTATGTTTCCTACTTCGGCGTGCGCCCAAGCCAAAGCCGCTTCCACATCAAGCAGCTTCTGGACGCGCATTTCTTCTACGAATACATTAAGCATTCCGGGGGTTCCATAACGACCGGTATCTATTGGCAAGATTGGCAAGGCTGTTTTCTCCTTTGCAAACTGATAATGCAGGTTAAACATTAATGTTTTACCAAACCCTTTAGACAACAACATCGAAATAAGAAGGCGGTTAACGTGAAGACTACGATTGCGGTTTTGGATAAGTGGGGCGCGAACGCAGTTGAAAGTGTTGTCTCGGTGCTTGCAAAGATTTCTACGGAAGGCACCACATGTTTTGAGCTTTCAACCCCTGAAAAGCGGGTGGCAACAAAAAATACTGAAGAATTGCTGGCTGAAAAGATAGACTCGCCTGTCGCGGTTGGTTCAGCTTCAGCGATGCCCCAACGAAACGAAATCCCCGTGCTGAAAACGCAGGACGCAGCGGTTGTTTTTGAAGGCAGAATCTATCCGCCCCCCACGAATGCCCTTGCTGAGGTCATAACCGCAAAAATACAGTTCCCTTACCGAGAAGCAGTCACTACGTTCCTTAAAGATGTGGAAGGCGATTTTTCCATCTTAATCGCCCAAACTGGGCAATTACTTGCTGCAAGAGACCCTGTGGGCGTGCAGCCCCTTTACTTTGGCGAGAACAAGGAGGTTGTAGCGTTGGCTTCAAACCGTAAAGCTCTCTGGAAACTGGGCATAGACGAACCCAAATCGTTTCCGCCAGGGCATTTAGGAACGGTTACCAAAAACGGATTCAAATTTGAACCAGTCCAAACGTTGGTGTATCGCGAACCTAAGTCGATTGACGTGGAGCAGGCGGCAGAGAAATTGCAGATGCTGTTGGAGGATTCGGTTCGTATGCGGGTTTCTGGGCAGGAAAAAGTGGCTGTAGCTTTCTCGGGGGGATTGGACAGCAGTGTTGTTGCGTGCTTGGCTAAGCGTTGTGGCGTGGATGTGGAGTTGATTCATGTGAGTTTGGAGGGGCAGCCTGAAACTTTGGAAGCGCGAAAAGCCGCCGACGCCCTAAAGTTGCCCATGCAGGTTCACCTGTTTACCGAAACGGACTTAGAAAGGGTCATTTCCAATGTTGTGGAGCTCGTTGAGGAGCCCGACCCAATTAAGGCAAGCGTGGGGGTACCGTTTTATTGGAATGCGCAGAAAGCCGCCGAGGCAGGTTACCAAGTGTTGCTTGCGGGTCAAGGGGCAGACGAGTTGTTTGGGGGCTACCAACGATACGTTAACGAGTACCTGCTGGATGGCGACGAAAAAGTCAGACGCACGATGTTTCACGACGTTGCCGTGATTCATGAAAGCAACATTGAGCGGGACGAAAAAATTTGTGGTGCCCACGATGTGGAGTTGCGGTTGCCGTTTGCTTCGGTTCCGATAGCTAAGTTTGCTATGAGTTTGCCTACCGCGCTGAAGTTTGAGTGCACGGTGGATTCTTTGAGGAAGCTGGTTCTAAGGAGAACTGCGGAGAATTTGGGTTTGCCTAAAAGTATTGTAGAGAAGCCTAAGAAGGCGGTGCAGTACAGCACGGGGATCAACAATGCACTCAAGAAACTGGCAAAGAAACAGAACCTTACTTTAGCGGAGTATATCAATCAACTTTTTTTGATGTAAAAAGCCAACATAGAAAAGACGGATAAGATTGGAATGGTTTTAGGCAAAAAAGCTTCAATAAAGAAAGGAAGAGTCAGTTAACTTCTTTTGAAGAGTTAACTAACGGGCAACGAAGTCGAAGCGTGGTGCTTACTCGATGACTTGAATGGCGCCTGGTGGACACTGAGCTTCACATGCGCGGCAAACGAGGCACTCGTCAACTTTGACGGGTACAGATTTGCCGTCTTTCATTTCGTAAACGCCTACTGGACAAGTGTTTACGCAGGTTTCGCATCCGTTGCATTTATCGTCAACTACGATTTTTACCATGTTTCATACCTCTATTAATTTTTATCAAAAGCTAAAAAGAGGGATAAAAGCGTTTAGGTAAATTATCGAACTTCTTTATGTAATCCCTGTAAGAGTTCGTCAACGACAGCTTTGGCGTTCTCTTTGCGCTGCTCTAAGTCAGTTAGCTGCTTTTGATACTCTTCGTTCGAGATTTCGTCTGCTTCATGACGCTCTCCAAGGGGCTGCAGGCTCAATTCAACATCGTTAAGTTCCACTTCGACCGCTTCGAGTTCTTTTGCAGTGTCCGCGTAGTTTCCGCCTGCGCTGGCAAGAAGCGCCTTACCTTCAGCTACCGTCTGTGAGAGGCTTTCAAGACGGATTTCAAGAGTTTTACGCTGCACTTTGTATCGTCGCCTAGGGATTCTGCCGTGCCGCACGCGTGCTTCCAACGCTTTTATCTCTTGAGTTATACGCTGTTTCTCCTCGTAAGCTTCGACGAATTCTTGTATCTTCTCGGCGCTTAACTTCGCTCCCGTAGGCGCTTTCGCTGGTGTCACTTTCGGAGTTATCGGAGTTACCGCTTTCGTTTTAGCTTTGGCTTTAGGTCTCTTCCAGAAAGCAACAACCACTACGCCAACGAGAGCGATGACCCACACCCAAGAAGTTGGGCGGAAACTTATCCAAAGAGGGTTATAATTGAAGGTTATTGGAACAACATCTTCCGATTGTGCCAAGCTGTCTATGTAGCTGACGCCTTCCCGTTTGATAGTGAGGCTTTCTTGGAAAACGTCTCGGGACAAATCTGCCGAAGACCCAATATCTGAGAGGTTTGGCGATGTGATGGTTGCACCTTCGGGCGGGGTTACAGTTACAGATGCCGAGTCAACATAGTAGTTAAGATAGGGAAACAGGTCAAGGTTCAAAATGTACTGTGAAGCCTCAACATCAGAAATACTCGGTAACGAGTAATCCAGTGTTATGACGTTGGATTCTCCGACGCCTATGAAAACTTCAAACGTTACATTCTGCACGGACCCAAGGCTATTGGATTGTTGAAGTTTTGTAGACAAAACTCTGCCAAACTGGTCTCTTGCAACAATATTAGATGCGCCAACAGGCAAGTTAATCAAAAATGAGGCTATGCCTGTTGTGGAGTTGTTGTCAATTTTGTAATTGTCAGTACAGGTTACATCTCCAGAGGGCGTTATGTTGATTTTACGGTCAAGAAACGGCATGTTTACTTCTTGAATAACACCATAAGACGCAGAAATCGTGGCTGTAGCGGGGGCGTTAGTGAAGGCAGCTAAATTCTGTTTGTTGTATGTGCTGGCGTTGACTACGCCGTCGGGTTTGTCGATGCCCACAACGTTTGCTCCAGCTGGAAGAGTTATGTTACCGTTATAGCTGTTAACTGTTGCTGGAAGGGCAAGATATACTGGAAAATCAAGATTGTACCCCGTTGAGGTAGTAGTGAGAACTGCGTTCGATAACACGAAAAACACTGTAAACTCCGACGTTCCAGCGGGTAAGTTCACGCTGACACCATACAAACCGCTTTGGCTTTGCAGCTGCACGCCAAGAACCACTGGCAAAACGTTGTAGTCTTTGTCATATGCGGTTACTTCAAGGATTGAGGGTGCGTATCTAAAGGGAAGCCCAAGTTCAAAAGTGCCTGAAGCTGAGCCTGATAGCTGAATTTTTTCGGCTACGACAACGTGTCCAGAGTAAAGCACCTGGACATTGTGTTCAACATTCTGGACACTGTAGGTGACTGTTTGAGCGTTAGCTGACTGAATGTCCGCAGAAAAAGGCAGGACAATAGCCATTGAAAAAATAATCAGCGCAAAGACTACGGCGGTTTTCTTCATTTGGATTCCTCGGTGTCAGTTTTCTCTACTTTAACGTGACGTTGTTTATTTACTTTTAGACCATGGTACGCTTTGAACGTATTTAGGCTTTCGTATGAACAAAAGACGGCTTATAGTTTGGTTTTTTAATTGTATCTTTATTGTTGCTTCAGGCTCCAGATGCCGTCGGGCGACTTAGCTGGTCCAGCCGAAACGATGGCTCTTTGTAAGATAACTGGCTAAACTTATCATATGCCATTTTTAGGGCTATATAAGCGAAAATCGGCCGCATGGGGTATGAACTTAAAAACTTGTTGCGATCGCCTAATCAGCAGAATTTAACATTCTTACTTGATTCTAAATGGGGGGAATTAATGTTTTGTGAGGTTATGTCTTACTGGATTTTAATCCTTTTTTTGTGGGATGTTTTGTCTTTGAATATACAAATTTTTGCTAAATTTTATATAGTTAATGCAAACAAATAAATGAGCACAAAAATTTGTGGAGAGACAAAAATGAAAATCCTGAGTGCAAGAAAAATAGCAAACATCTCGACACGCAGTCCAAAAGCTGCAACTACCTTGTTTCTGGTACTGTTGCTGATACTCTCTGCCTTGTTTGTCGGTTTGCAAACTGTAGGAGCACAAACAGAAAATGATGTTACGCAACAAACAACACTCTATGCTTTCCTAAATGTTGCGCCTAACAACATAGGCGTCAATCAAGTGCTATACCTTTCGTTCTGGCTGGATAAAGTTCCGCCAACAGCAGATGTGCAATATGGTGACAGATGGGAAAACTTGATGATTGACATCACAAAACCTGATGGTGGCAAAGAAACGCTTGGACCCTTTACTACAGACAACATTGGAGGTGCTTACACAATCTATAACCCTGACCAAATTGGAACATATAAATTCAAGTTTCAATTCCCAGGACAAACGATAGAAGGAAAAAACCCTAGACCCGATCGCGGCACAAACAACGCTCACACTGTTGGCTGGTATTACAAACCAGCTGATTCAGACATAGTAGAAATCACGGTAAATCAAGAGCCACTAGAGACGCGGTCACCAACTCCGTATCCAACTGACCTTTATTGGACGCGTCCAGTATCAGGGTTAAACCCTGAATGGCGGTACAAAGTAGGTGATTGGCTAAATGTTGACCCTGGAGCTAATAGCTTTGTTGCAACTGTTACAGGTCCAGAAAGTGTCCACGTGATGTGGACAGAGCAGATAGCATTTTCGGGTGTCGCTGGAGGAGACTTCCCAGACTGGAACTACTACACAGGATTGGCTTATGAAACGAAATTCGGTACTCCAATAGTCATGAATGGCAGAGCCTACTACAGTCTGCCCTTTGGAACATCGGGCAGAGGCGGTGGATATCGATGCGTTGATATGCGTACGGGAGAATTGATCTGGGAACTGGATAACGTGACGATGTCGTTTGGTCAAAACTATGACTACCAATCACCAAATGAATTTGGAATCAAAGCGTACTTATGGACAACTGGCAGCACTTATGACGCCTATGACCCGTGGACTGGCAGATGGTTATTCTCACTGGTCAACGCTACTACAGGCACAGTTACATTTGGTCCTAATGGGGAACTGTTGGTGTACACTCTAAACGGACGCAACAACTGGTTGACTATGTGGAACTCGAGTAAATGTATAATATCGCATATGAGCAACATATGGGAATGGCGACCTCAAGGAAGGACAATGGATTGGAACGCAGGCATCGAATGGAACGTTACCGTACCTGAGTTTAATGGACCAAGTCCTCAAGCAATTCATAGAATTGATGTAGACAGCAACGTAATAATTGCCACTACCCGAGCTTCGTGGGCACCACGAGATTATACACAGGTTATCGGTTATAGCGCAGAAGATGGAAGTTTGTTGTGGTCAGATAACAGAACAGGTCCACCCGGACATATAATATCATGGAACACATATCAAGGAAGCCCAGCAGGCGAAGGTGTATTCGTAGAATTCTATCCAGAATCGAAGGTCTTCTATGGCTACAACTCTACAACAGGAGAACAGATTTGGGGCCCAACTGAGCCTTTACCCGACGCTTTCAGCATATACACTTGGCAAGCAAGAATCGCTTACGGTAAACTCTTTGTACCTGACTTTGGCGGATACGTGCACGCTTTCGATGTGCATACAGGCGATAAACTGTGGTCGTATTTCCTTGGAGAAGCTGGATACGATACCCCGTATGGACATTACACTATTGAAACACCGCTGATTATTGCTGACGGAAAGGTCTACACTTCCGCGGGGCACGCTTACAGTCCACCAATATTCAAAGGAGCTACACTTATGGCACTCAACGAATCCACCGGAGATTTGATATGGGATATATCATTCTATGGCGACCGTATGGGCATGGCAGTATCAGACGGCTACCTCATGACCTACAACATCTATGATGGGCAAGTTTACGTCTTTGGTAAAGGACCAAGCGCCATTACAATCGATGCACCAATGACTGCAGTACAACTTGGATCCAGCCTAGTTATTAGGGGCCAAGTTACCGACGAATGTGCAGGCGCCCAGCAACTGGTGGCAGAAGACAAATTCAAGAGCGTACCCGCAATTTCAGACGAAGACCAAAGAGAATGGATGGAGTATCTATACATGCTGCAGCCAAAACCAGCCGACGCAAAAGGAGTCGAAGTGCATCTAACAGCTATTGACCCCAACGGGAACCACCAAGACATCGGCACAGTAACCAGCGATGCATTAGGCAACTACGCAATTGACTGGACCCCGCCAGTTCCTGGACTATACACCGTGAAAGCTACATTTGAAGGTTCTAAATCGTACGCTCGCAGCGAAGAAGGCACCGCATTTGTGGTTTCAGACGCAGCAGTTGCACCAGTAGTGATGCCGACTCAGCAAACAGGCGGAAACGCAGCACCATCACAGACAACGACAACTCAGATACCCTCACAGTCAAGTGCACCTTCAGCGGCTCCAACCCAAGCGGTACAACCACCAACAAGCAGCGGCATGCCGACCACAACCTACATAGCAATAGGCGCAGCCATAGTCGTTATAGTCGTTGCGGTTGTTGCTCTCATCCTCAGAAAACGCAAGTAAAACCAACAATTTCTTTTTCTTTTTTTTCCTTAAACAATCCTTTCTATCATGGGTTTAGAAAAAAGGAAGCCCGACTTGAAGGTAACTTCAGGCAAGTAAGCGTTGAAGTGCTGCAACAACGTTCTCTTTACCCATAGCCAACACATAAGGTCCCAGTCTTGGTCCCTGTGGTGCACCCATCAGGATGTTGTAGAGCAGCTTGAAGAAGTCACGCGGTTTTACGCCGTTGGTTTTGGCCGCGTTGAATATGGCGTTCTGTACCATGTCTGGGTCTTCCATGTCTGCCAGAGCGTTGATGAGTTCGTTGACGGCTACTTTCTCCTGCTCGGTGAGGGTGACAGGTGTTTCTTTGATTTCTTCGAAATCTTCCACCCAGTTGAAAGCATACGCGACTCTCTGCTTTAGCTCTCCGTCAAGATGCTGGTTCTTCTGCAGGTAACCATAACTCTGCAACTTTTCAACCAAGAACTCCTCAGGGTTCTCTTTGGGTGCCATTTTCGCCAGAAACGCCAGCAGGTTATAGGGAACGTGAACGCTTGGCTTTTCTGGAGGCTTAGTAACCCAGCAGTACTCAAAAAGACCCTTTAGCTTCACGAGGTCACGTTTGCTGACTTGCTTTTTGCCGAAGTAAACGTCTTCGAGGCAATCTAACTCATTCATGTAAGCGGGGATGTCAGAAACGTCCAGAGTGCGTGTGCCCACAAACCTCTTCAGCATGAGCAGTAAAAGCGATTGGGGATTGCCGTAGCGGAACCACACCTGCGGGGTGAACACGTTGCCTGCGGATTTGCTGATTTTCTTACCGCCCTTGTCCAAGAACATTTCGTAGCGGGCGTGGCTTGGCGGCTCAAAGTTGAGCACTTCGCGGCTGATGCGGTCGTTAATGCGCACGGAGTCAGCGATGTCTTTGCCGAAAGCCTCAAACCGTATATCCAGCGCTTTCCAGCGGGCGGCAAATTCGCCTTTCCACGTCAGTTTGCCTTCGCCTTTGGTTATGTCGGCTTCGCCTTCGTGTCCGCAGCCTTTGATGAGTTTTCCGCGGATTTCTAAGCCTTCACATTTGTAGAGTACTTTGTCGGTTTTAGGTTCAAACTCGTAAGCTTTTGTTGTGTAAATGCGTCCGCAATTTGCGCAGACAGGGAAAAACGGTAGCCTTTCAATGTAGCGTTCCTGCCCCACTTCCTCCTTAACGATTTCACCCACCTTCTGTGCGTTCGTCAGTATGGTGCGGATTTCAGGCAAAAGCAAGCCCTGCTCATAAACTTCTTTAGCACTAAAATAGCGGTATTCTATGCCGCACTTGTCCAAAGACTCCAACAGTAGCGAGCTCATGTGTTTGCCAAAGCTTTCGTGGCAGCCGAACGGGTCAGGAATGCTCGAAACAGGAAAACCCAGATACTTTTCCAATTTTTCTTTGGATAAGCCTGCGGGAACCTTGCGTAAGCCGTCTTTGTCATCGCAGTAAGCCACCAACTCTGAATTGAAGCCCATGCCCTTTAGCGCCAGCGTGACGGTATAGCTGCGTGCAGCGTCGCCTAAGCTGCCTATGTGGGGAAAACCTGAGGCGCCCAGACCCATTTCTGTCCTGATTCGGTCTGTGTTTCTGCCTAGTTTCTGCTCTCTTTCGATTATTTTTTTCGCCATCAGGTCGTACCATGTGCCGCGTCCGACAATCTTTGTACTCATAACGTTGAGCCTTCTGCACAATGAACTGCGTGAGGGAATAGAAAAATGTTTAGAAGAAAAACTGAGAAGAGGCCTATTTGTGTCTGAATGCTGCGACAATTGCCAAAGCTGCCAAGGCAATCAGTATCACTGCCACCGAGTAGAGCCAGTTGAAGCTGAACAGGTACCAAGAGCCACCGACGGCAATGAACAGCAATCCCATGCTTAATGTGCTGAAAGCGCCGCGTTCATACTTCTGGGTGCTGCCACTGCGCATAGCCGCCAAAGCCAGCAGCCAAACGCCGAAAAACGCCAAAACCAAGGGAAAAATCAACGTCCACTCTATGACACCTGCCGCGTAGAGCACAATGGCTACAACAAGAACAATTAAAAAAGCGCCGACCGTTAGCAGCTGCCGCTTCGCTTCCGCCATGTATTTGCCGCCTCTATGAGATTTGTTGACCGCATTCAGGACAGAATTTTGAGCCTGCTGGAATTGATTTGCCGCATTTGGGACAGTTAATTGCGCCTGCCGTTGGGGGCGTTAGAGAGTTGCCGCATTCAGGGCAGAATTTGCTAGTTGCCGGAACTCTAGAGTTGCATTTGGGGCAGATGACAAGGGCTGCTGTCGGTGCTGCTTGCGCTCCAGTGGGCGTCATTATCTGTGGAATAAGCACCATTCCTGTGCCTAAGGCTGCACCGCCTCCTCCGCCTGATTTGCCCAAAGATTCTGCTGCGCTCTTCAAGGTTTCCATGCGCAGAACCTCGTCAGGTGCAGTTCGTCCTGTTTTGAGCCAGAAGAGGCGTTCACGGTACTCTGGTGTGGTGTCGATGCCTTCGAAGCGCAGGTCAGTTATTTCGATGCCGACGCGTTTGAAGTAGTCTGTCACGGTGTTCTTAACGATGATTGAGGTTTCATCCACACGCGTAAAAACAGTGATTAAGTCGTAGTGGCTAAGTTCGTCAATGATTTTCTCGTTCAGAAACCCACGCAGGTAGTTGTTGACGTCGGTGGTTGTGTAAGCATTTTGTCCGCCGACAACTTCATTCACGAAAAGAGACGTGTCTTCGATTCTAAACCAGAACTGCCCAAACACCTGCAAGGGCGCAAGTTCAGTGGTCTGAGCTCGGGTGCCCCATTTACCGTCGAAGACTCTAGTGCTGATAAATATAACGCTGGCTTTGAAGGGTTTGTTGCCACCGAATCCTGCAAGACGGGTTAGTAGGCCAGTCAACAGCGGCAAGTTCAAGGTGGTAAGAGTGTGACGACCAGCGTTAAAGACGTCGTAAGCTTTTCCATCTCGGAAGAACACCGCCATCTGATACTCTTGAACTACGAGTTGGGCGCCCCATGTGATTTCGTCGTTTGGGTAACGCCAAACTATATCTTCCGGACCCGCATTTTTCCATTCAATAACTTGAGGCATGCTAATTCACTCCTAAAATTACTTCTCCACGTTTATCAAACGTGTTTTCTAACTTTTCAAGCTTGTCAGTTACAACTTGAATTTGAGTTTTGAGGTTCTTGGTTTCGCCGCTTGATATCTCGGCTTTGAAGGCGCCAACCGCTGAGGTAACCTCATCTATTTCGTCCATTAAACTGCTGTCAAACGCGATCATTCTGTCTAACGCTTCCTCTTTAACTTTCACGGCGTCAAAGAAGCCCGTGTAACCGTAAGAAGCATGATTAACTTTCTCGACAACGCGGTCTATTTTAGCCACTAACCGATCCATGTCGGTTAAAACGTCAAAGTATCGGCGGTCAGACAACTTCTGGAAAATGTCCTTGAGGTCCGTTTTAGCCGTGGAAAGTTTCAGGTACAAATGATTTCTAAGCAGCTTGTCGCTTTCGCGGCGAAGCTCTTTTTCTTTGTAGCCTCGAAAACCCGGGATAAACGCGGCTATGCGCTCAGAAAGGCGCATTTGACCTTTAACTTCTGAATATACCTCTTTTTTTTCGTTCATGTCTTTCTCCGCCTTTTGATATTGTTGAATAAAAGGTGCTTTTAAGGTTATTTAATGGAAACCAAGCTTAAAATCTTGTGGATGGAATGTCGCCCTTCACAGCCTGCCCATTTGCGCCGTCCATGATGAGTTGGTAGCTGTTGCCTTTGTATTTGTATTTTATGAACCAGATGGGCGTGTGCAGGTAAACCATCTGTTTAAGGTTCAGTTTGGTCTTAATTTCGATTATACGGTCCACGTCTTCTTGAATTAAGAAACGGTGGCGGGTGCCAATTTGGGTTTGGGCAAGGTCTAAGGCTTCTTCACGGTTTATTTCGCTATTCAAAACTTTAGCAAAGCCTTCGATTCTTCGGAAATCGTAGGGTATTTTGCCCTCTAAGGGAACTTTGTATTCGCGGGTGGGAAAACCTGAAGCCTCCCGCGCCAGAACCAGCCAATCATACTCTTTTGTAAGAGTACCTTCCTTAACTATCGCGGGCGATATACGCTCAAAGATGCCTCTGTAGCTGCTCTTGGCTTCTGCAGAAACCACCCAAAACGGCAAGTACACCAAATTCTTCTCAGTAAGCTTTGACTTCCGTGCCAAGTCGCCGGGTTTCAGGAAACCGCCGATCATCCAAGCCCTAATCGGCTTCTCAATGCCCTCAGGGTCGTACTTGTTCAGTATGAGGCTATGCTCAAAAGTGAATGCTTGCCCAGTTTGTATAACTGTAGTGAAGCCGCAGTACTTGCAGGTAGCGATTATCTCGCCGGGGTTAAACTGCACGGGAGCGCCGCAGTGGCTGCACCGAATTTGCTGGGCAACCGCGTCCATGGTGTTACGCCTTCAAATGTGCACGTTTAAGGATTTCCCGCGCTACAATAACACCCGATGCAGACGCCTGAATTAAGCCTCTTGTGACGCCCGCGCCGTCGCCTATGGTGAACAGGTTAGGTATCTTGGTTTCCAAAGAGTTAGTCAACTGTAGATGAGACGAGTAGAACTTTACTTCCACACCGTAAAGCAACGTGTCCCGCGAATGCACACCCGGAGCAATAACATCCAACGCCTGAAGCATTTCACGTATGTCTTGCAGGTACCTGTAGGGAAGCACGAAACTCAGGTCACCTGGGGTTGCGTTCTTCAAAGAGGGAGTGACAACGCTTCGAGCTAAACGTTCAGGCGTGCTGCGTCTTCCCGCAACCAAGTCGCCTAAGCGTTGTACCATTACGCCGCCGCTGAGCAGGTTTGAAAGGCGGGCAATGTATTTCCCGTAAGCGATTGGTTCCTTAAACGGCTCAGTGAATGAGGTGCTCACAAGCACAGCGAAGTTTGTGTTATCTGTCCGTCTTTCGGCGTAGCTTCCGCCGTTGACAGTTAAAACGCCGTCGTAGGATTCTGTTGTGACCTCGCCGTAGGGAGAAACACAGAAAGTCCGTACCATGTCATCAAAAAGTTTGCTGTAGTAAACCAGTTTAGGTTCATAAAGCACTTTGGTTAATCGTTCCATGGCGGTGGCGGAAACTTCCACGCGCACTCCAACGTCGACGGGGTTGTTGACGGTTTTTAAGCCGCGGATTTGGGCTTCAGTCTGTAACCATTCTGCTCCGCCTCTGCCGGGCGCCACAATTACGTATTTGCCCGTTATTTTTTCTCCGTTTGCTGTTTCGATGCCTTTGAGTGTGTGGCGGTTCTCGATAAGGAGCCCTTTTACGTCTGTTTTGGGCATAAATGTGATTTTATCGTCAAGTTCCTTGCGCATCATACGCAGAGTATCGGCGCATTTTTCGGTGCCCATGTGGCGAATTTCTTGCCTAATCAACCGTAAACTTGCGGCGGCAGCTTGCCTTTCAATTTCGTCTACAGCGTCAGTGTCGCCTCCGTAGACTTGCTCACTGGCACCAAACTTCAGGTATATGTCGTCAACGTACTTGACTAAGTCCCTGAGTTCTTTTTCGGTAACGTACTGGTTTAGCCAGCCGCCTACCTCCGTAGACAAGGTAAGCTTTCCGTCGCTGTATGCGCCTGCGCCACCCCAACCTGAAAGAATCGAGCAGGGCTCACAATGGTGACATTCTAAGCCTCGGCTTGAGGGACATTTGCGTTGGTCAATTTCTTGTCCCCTGTCTAAGATCAAGACGTTAAGGTTGTTTTTTTGAGTGAGTTCTAATGCTGAGAATATTCCAGCTGGTCCGGCACCGACGATTATAACATCGTACTTCAATGGCATTAACTCCGTGGAGCCCAGATTTAGATGCAGCCACTAGCATATATTTTTAACGAAAGCCACACGAGAAAAAGAAGAACACCTCCATGTTGCCTTGCAAACTATGTGGACGCTAAAACTTTCTCTTGGGCGCCCTAAAATCTAATGCTTCCGCCAGTTCGCGGTAATTAATAACCATCAGAGAAATTAACGTAAAGAAAGGAATAAACGCGTAATAGTAAAGGGGCGTAGTAACACCAGATGCCCAAACCATTCCGAAAAAACCCAAAGCTAAACCGGGATAAAGCAGCATCAAGTTGGAAACAACCAATGTGACAACCGCGCTCAGGGCAGCCGCTTTGAGGCTTCTCCGATTATACATCACAAAGAGGGGCAATGCTAGTAAGCCGAAACGGGGGTCAAAAAACCCAAGCGCCAAGGCGATTCCCGACAGGTACGGTTTGCCTCGGCTGCCGAAGTAAAAACTGAGCAGAAGCAAGAAAGTGATTAAGACTTTGGCTTGTCCTTCGCCCCACTGCCAGTAGTAGATTACCGAGAAGCCTTTGTTTGGTGCTGGAGAAGGCAGTAACAAAGCGATTATGGTAACGACAAAAGTTGCCACCAGTCCCTTCTTTTCTAAAAGGTGATAGAGCAGAAAAGCCATTATGGGCAAAAGCAAAAACTGGAAAACGTCAAAAACAATAAGCGCTTGCTGATAATCCAAAAGAAGCAGTGGCGAAAGCATCAGCGAAAAAGAAGGCAGGTACTTGTAGGTTTGCGGGTGGGGCTGTATATAGGGTTCGCCCCCGCCGATGGCGCCGACCGTGTAAATCTGGGCAGGATTATTCCATAGTCGCCACGCACTGACATAGTAAGCCGAGAAATCCTTTGCTAGTACGCTGCCAGATGTGTTAATTCCGGGGGTAAGCGTGTACGTCTCTGGGTACGCCACAAAAAAAGTATACACGTTCAGGGCGAGTAACACGGCAACTCCGACAACGAACAGGCGTTTACCTAATCTAGAATAACCTGCCATGATAAATTCAACCAAAATAGCCTTCTGCTTATAGTTTCAACTCTGGGCGTTTTTATACTTTGGTTTTCAGTGCATTGTGAAGCGTGCCCAGAACGGTGCCAAATAATTAAAAGCATAAAGCGTTCAGTATCTATTGGCGGAGATGCAGACTTTGCAGACGCGCCAAATTGGAAACCAGAAACAAGTGAGCCAAGCGTTTATCTTATCCACGGTTTCAGGGGCGTTGATACTGCTTCAGGGTGCACTTCGGGTAATTCGTAGCCAATGGGGACTGGAACTTGGCATCGGAGAATTTCGCAGACACGCCCTCGAAGGAGCAGACTACAAGATACTGGGAGTTGTCTCAGTTATAATCGGCGTAATGGTGATTGCTGGAGCGTTTCTGCTGAAAAAGCCTTCCTGGGCAAGGCACGGTGGAATCACTGTGATAGCGTTTTCGGTCTTGAGCATTTTTGCTGGCGGCGGCTTCATCGTAGGACTTATATTGGGGGTAATCGGTGGTGTCCTCGCATTAAGCAACTATCCTATTGAAAGCAAGACAAAAAATTCAAGCCAAAAAGGGAACAATTAGCGTTTCCGTTGTCGCTCTCAGCGTTTTCAAATTATTTTTGGGGTTCCTTTTTCTTTTTGGGTAACGTTTGCCCATTGAACTTAGTTTTATATACCGAGTACACGTATTTTACCTTACACTTCTAGGTGAGTTAAGTGACTTCTGAAAAACTTTTAGAATTCTTAAACAAAGCCATAGCCCGTGAACTCCAAGTCAGCATCCAATACATGTGGCAACACATCCAAGTGACAAGCTTAGACGGCGCCGTGGTTGAGGGCATATTCCGCCAAATTGCCATCGCCGAAATGAAGCATGCAGAGCGGCTTGCGGAACGTTTAGACTATTTGGATGGTGTGCCAACCGTTACGCCAGACCCGATTTTTGTGGGCGGCAGCCTCCTTGAGATGCTTAAGCAGGATGAGCATGATGAGGAAGAATCCATACTGCTCTACAAGCAAGCTATACAGGCGGCAGCTAAAGAGGGTGATTACACCACAAGACGCCTGCTCGAAGAAATATTGGCAGAAGAGGAAACTCACATAAACACGTTTGGCAAGCTTCTTGTCGGTATGACTGAGCCATTCACGCAGCCTGGAATATCGGGGGTAGAATGAACTCAACAACAAAACTTTCCGTCTTTAATGTAGAAATTGTAACCACCCAAAAGGAGCTTTCGGTTTGGAGAACGAATTCGAAAGACAACTTAGCACGCTTCAACTAGACGCTGAAACAAAGCGCAAAATCTTGCAGATTATTCATTCTACGGGTGAAGAGAACCCTTGCTTGGCTTGTCCTTCAAAGGATGAGTGTAACAGCTTTAAGTGGTTCATAAAATGGTTTGGCAACGCCTTCCCGCAGCAGCAGTAGCTTAACCTGTACCTATGATTGTGCCGTTCCACCAAATCAACGTGTCATAATGGTATCCGCCAAATACCTGTGTCCACGGCGAGCCGATGAGGATGTCAAAGTTGTCTCCGTAGGTCTGCACCAGACTGTTCACTTCCTCCCATATCACCTGTGAGTTTTCGTCTGCTTCCCAGACTCCCCAGATGGTATCCTGCGGGTTGCGGAAGCCCCATCCATAATTGTCTGGAACAACATACGCCACCTTCTCCACATTTGACGACTTATTCTGCGGGTTCGCCAAAACGTAATTCCTGAAGTCTTCGATGGCGCTAAAGTGTTCTTCGCCCAGCAACCCATAAGGTCCAGTTTGCGGGTAATTATAAACAACCACATACTTGGCGCCCGCATCGTAAGCCGTAACCATGTCCTGATAAAGCTCAGACGGCGCCTCAATGTAAGGCGGATTTTCGTAGGTCCAGGTAATCATGGCGCCCCACGTTTTGTTATGCATCTCCGCCGCCCCTCGGCAAAGCGCAATGTTGAGTGGTCGAGAAAGGTTCCATCCGAACTCGCAAAGAACCACATCGTAGCCTGCCTCGTAATCGTACCAGTAGAGCCCGTAGTCGGAGGTGAATAGCTGGTTTTTTATGAAGTCCCGCATCTGCAAGTAAAGGTAATACACGTAAGTGTTAGCCGCATCCCGATAGTCATAGGGCATGGTTGTGTTGTCAAACTGCCTAAAACCACCTCGGTCCAGTTGATTTCCACCAGGTTCATCCCAAATGTAAAAACCCAGAAACTTTTCGCCGTACTTGTTTTTTGCTTCTGAACCCCAAGTTATCGGGTTGTACGTGAAGTTTTTCGCGAAAGGCGAGGGGTAAACGGTGAACACCAGAAAACTTAGTCCGTTGCCGTAGGCGTAGTCAGTTACCTCTTCAAGACGAGTCAAATTCTCAGTAACTGCCAAATTAGTAAAGGCAATCATGTTCGTGTAGTCTTTCACTTTGTCTATTAGTAACTTAGTTTCTGTTACGTTGCCGTCTGCGGTTACGCCTAAAAAGAAGTCTTCAGGCAAAGGCTCAGCCGAAGCGGGTTTTTCGAATAAGCCAAAGGATACGACCGAAACCAAAGAGGCGGACAGCAGAATTACCATAATCCCCAAAACAATGACGGCGCTGTTCAACCTGAGTGGAGTAACGGGTGACATTGGAAATACTTGCGGTAAACAAGCATAAAAAATTAACCGCCTCAGCGAACATAACAAAATATTTTCTGAATTAAGTAGAACTAAAAGAAAAAGAAGAAAATTGGGTTTTAACGTAGCCTCATGAGAACCATTTCTGCTGCGAGAACCATGGGTTCCCAGGTTTCGTTCAGCGGTGGCGCGTAAGCCGTGTCTGCCTTAGCGAGGTCGCGCACGGTCATGCCTTTTTGGATGGCGAAGCTTAACGCGTTAATGCGTTGTGTGACTTCTTCTCCTCCAACAACTTGCCCGCCGATGATGCGTTGTGACTCTTTATCCACCACAAGTTTGACCTTGATGGGTTTGGCGCCTGGGAAGTAATCTGCTTTAGTCTTGCTGCTTATTGCTCCAGTGACAACTTCGAGGCGGTTGCGCGCTGCAGAGGTTTCTGTCATACCTGTGTTGCCTGCTTCAATCTCGAATAGTCGTGTAACCGCTGATCCCAAAATGCCTGTGAACTGAGCGTATTTGCCCCCAGCGTTTGAGCCTGCAACTTTGCCTTGGCGAACGGCTATGGTTCCCAGTTGCGCGCACATGGGACGGTGGGTAATCATGTTGGGTGCTTCCGCGCAGTCACCTATAGCGTATACGTCTTTCACAGTGGTTTCCATGCGTCCGTTTGTCTTGATGGCGCGTGTTTCGCCCAATGGGATGCCTGCGTCAACGGCAAGTTTCGTGTTTGCACGTACGCCAAAGGCGCTGATGAACAGGTCTGCTTCGATTTTTTCGCCGCCAGCCATGATTGCGGTGACTTTGTCGTCGCCGAGGACTTCTTCGACGCCCTTGCTGGTTAGGATACACATGCCCTTTTCTTCTAAGTGTTCTTGGACAAGTTTTGCCATGTCTGTGTCCAGCAACTGAGGCAGTATTTGCGGTAACATTTCTACTATGGTAACTTTCAAGCCTTGCTCTATTAAGCCAACACCCACTTCCAAGCCGATGAGTCCTGCACCCATGATGACTGCGGATTTCGCGCCAGCCTTCACTGCTGCTTGAATCTTTTCGCCGTCTTCCAAGCTACGCAGGCTTAGGATGCCCTGTTTCTCATGACCTTTGATTGGAGGCATAAACGCGTTTGCGCCTGTTGCAATGATGAGGCTGTCGTAGGGCATGTTTTCAGTGGCGTCTTCCTTTGTGGTGTAGGTGACGGTTTTTTCTTTGGTGTCTATGGCGGTTACAGTGGTTTCGGTTTTCAGTGTTAGTTTAAGCATCTGGAAGTATGCTGGTGGATAAACAATCAGGTCCGAGAAGTTTGCGATTTGCCCGCCTATGACGAAGGGTAATCCGCATCTGCTGTATCCTGCGTTTTTCTCTTGGTTAATCAGAATAATTTCGGCTGTGCGGTCTTTTTTGCGTGCTGCTGAAGCGGCTTCTACGCCTGAAGCGTTTGCGCCAATGACTATGATGCGTTTAGCCATTTTGTTGCCTTCATTTAGCTTGGTTTTCGTGCCATTGTACGGCAGCGTTGAAGTCCATTAGGTTGGCGAGGTCTGCCTGTAGATCTGCTGGTTTCACAACTAAAAGCCAACCTGCCTCGTAGGGGTCTTCGTTGAGGAGTTCAGGTTTAGACTGGACTTCTTCGTTTACTTCTTCGATGGTTCCGCTAACGGCGGCGACAAGGTCAGAAACAGCTTTAACTGACTCCACTGTTCCGTAAGGTTCGCCCTGTGTAACGTCGTCCCCCGCGCTGGGCAATTCTGCGTAAACGATTTCTCGCAGCGACTTTTGTGCATAGTCAGTAACACCCATGCGAACGAGGTCGCCTTCGATTTTGATCCATTCAAAATCTTTCGAGTAGTAGAGGCCTTCTGGCACTTCATATGCTCCAACTTTAACCATATTATGCACCTTCTAAATAACAAGAAGAGTGGAATACTTCGACGCTTAAAAGTCTTCACGGTTAAGAAAACAAAAACAAACACGTCAAGACGGTTAGCGTTTGCATTTACTCGCAGCCACACCTGGGCTACCGAGGCCCTAATTCATTCCTTGTTTAACACTGATGTTTCTGGAAGAAGCCGTTCTTTTCCCTTCTAGTTCTGAAGTGTTAGCCTACTAGAAAAGCAAGTGTGTCCTGTTGGAACCGTTTTCCTAACGGTTCATGACCCTTGCCTTCGTAAATTACCAGTTTTGCGTTGGGAATCCCTGAGGCTGTTTCACGGAGTAATTCTGCGGGACAAAAATAGTCTCTGTCGCCAGCGACAATTAATGTGGGAATCAAAATGTGGGATAGCTGGTTTCTGCTGTTGTGCATGACTTCAGCTTTGCCTTCCACAAGCAAGTCCTGTGGGTTTTGGGTGTTTAGTATTCTTGAGCCGAAGATGCTCATGAAAAACGATAACAGATGCCGTTTTACTCGGTTACCTGTCAACATAGGTGTTAGACTTCTAAACGCTGCTCTGGTTTTTCCTTGACTTGCCAATTGTGCAAATTGCATGTCCAACTTGGCGCCTTCTTCGCTGAAGCGGTAAGCCGACATTGAAAGGACCAACCGGCGAATTAATGTTGGGTGGTTGGCGGCTAGATGTTGGGCGATTAATCCGCCATAGGATTCCCCGATTACATCGACTGGTTCGCCGTTGAAATCGTTTCTAATCACAGCCGCAAAGTCCTCCGCCATATCCATCGTAGAATAGACTTTAGGCAACCCACTTTTTCGAGAAACCATGAAGATTGTGTAGTGTTTGCCCAAAAAATTGAATTCTTTAGACATTGAACTTGAGAGGTAGTTTCCTGGTCCGCCGCAAAAGATTAACAGTGATTTTACTCCTTTGCCGAAGCGGATGTAAGGAACCCCGTTTCTGAAAGTCCCCTTCTCAACCAAAGCTATCACGCAATTAAGTTTGCTTCAACTTCACCTATCTTTGCAGTTTGGTACAAAACCAGACGGGGGGCAGGTTATAAAGATTGATGGGGGGCAAGGTGGTTTAGTGGTTTGTTTACTTGTAACAAAACGTTTATTAGGTAATCTTTTGATTACATGTAACAATGGTGCTTCAAAATGACGCAAAGGACGTGGAAGAAACTGTTGCTCACAATAAAAATTGTGCCAGTAGTGGGACGTATCACATATGGTGGGATTTGCGTTTGATACTCAACAAAGAGGAGCGAAACAATAATGCTGTTTGAATACTTAACAATAAATCAAAGAATAGGAGGATAACAGTTAACGCCCAAGATTGCCGAACTAGCAAGCACCTTAGATGCATTGGGGCATCCGTTGAGGCTCCGAATAATAGTCTTGCTTGCAGCCAAAGAGTTATATCTAAATGAAATAGCCATCGGTCTTGGCGTAAGTAGAGCATTAGTGAAGGTACACCTCAAGAAGCTTGAAAGGGCAGGTATCGTGAAAAGCCGCGTGGAACTGGTTGAAGGCGAAGCTAAAGCACTTCGTTATTACAAACTTTTGGATTTTGATGTTCATGTTTCTCCACAAATTCTCAGAGAGGCGGTGAAAAATAATGGGTGCTAGAGCGGTAATAATTGGGGCTACTTGGTTTGCCATAATGATAATCGTTATGATGTACATTAGCGTCGGAGGGCTAACCTTAGCTACCAGCATAGCCACAACATTACTCATTGCAGTTGCTTTCATCGTTACTTTTGGAGTTGCGTTTGGGCTTCAAGAACACCAAGCATAACTTGACAAAGAAAGCCCCTCAACCAAAACGTTAGCGCAGCTGTCGACAGAATTCACTGAGATGAAGTCAATGATGAACGACCTTCCAAAGAAGGTTAATGCAATCCAAAAGGAACTGGAAGAGTAAACCCGCCCTTTAGCGGGCTTAACCACTTTTTTATTCACTTAAGATAAAGGAAAGGTTTAGCGTTCGCGTTTGCCTGCTATCCAGTCTTCAGTCATCTGTCTCGCAACGGAGTCTGGTACCTGAATCGGTGGATGCTTAAACGCGTAAGCTGGCATGCTTAGCAGAGCTCCGCTGATTTTGCGGTCTAGGGCGATTTTTGCGGCTCGGATGAGGTCGATGACTACGCCTGCACTGTTGGGAGAATCTTCTACTTCGAGTTTGACGCTGATGTTTATGGGGCGGTCGCCGAACTTTCTGCCCTTTAGGCTGATGTAGCAGATTTTCTTGTTTCGCAAGAAAGGCACATAATCTGAGGGGCCAATCCTTGTGGGCAGAGCATAAGGAACTAGGCTGGTGACGGCTTCGGTTTTGCTGATGCGTTTGGATTTAAGGCGGTTCTCGACGGTCATGTTCTGGAAGTCGGTGTCACCTCCCAAGTTAAGTTGATAAGTTTCATCCACGATGACTCCTCGGTCCAAGCAGAGCCGTACAATGTTTCGGTGCAGTATGGTGGCGCCGACTTGGCTTTTTATGTCGTCTCCGAGCACGGGTACGCCTGCGGCTTCGAATTTTCTGCTCCATTCCTGTGTGGAGCCGATGAATTCAGGCATGCAGTTGACAAAGGCGCATTTGGCGTCCATGGCACATTGTGCATAGAATCGCGTGGCGTCGTGGCTGCCTACGGGCAGGTAGTTAACGAGGACTTCGGTTTGGGTTTCTTTGAGTTTTTCTACGACACTTTCTTTGGTAGTTTGGTTGTCGTCGTAGACGTTGAAGGTTTCCCGCATGTGTGGCGCTACGCCGTCAAGGATTGGGGCGGGGCTAACTTTAACGTCAAGGTGAGGGACGTCAGCGAATTTTTCGCACACGTTGGGTTTTTCCCATATGGCTTCTGAGAGGTCTTTGCCAATTTTGTCTTTATTCACTTCAAAAGCCGCAACGAATTTTATGTCTTTTATGTGGTAGCCGCCGTAATTGACGTGCATCAAGCCGGGTACGGTGGTGTCTTCTTTGGCGTTCTTGTAGTATTGGGTTCCTTGGGTGAGGGCGCATGCGCTGTTGCCTACACCTATGAGTGCTACGCGGATTTCAGGCAAATTAGATTACCTTCTGTTGTTGATGGCTTACGCGTGTCTGCGCTATAACTTTTTCTCATGTAACTTTGTTCTGGCAGCTTGGTTGTTATTCTGTTATGTGTTACAAAGAACTTGGTTATACAAAAAATGAAAACGGGTTCTGTTCGTAATCCTGAACGTTCTTTTTATGCATGCATGTATAAATGCTTGCTTTAGCTGAATAAACAAGCTGTGGGTTAAGTAACCATCAACGCCGTAGCCAAACATAACAACAAAAACGAATAAACCGTGCTTTTCTGTAATCAATTTTCCTGACACGCGGCATCTAATACTTGATTCTTGGCTTGCCCACAGTTATTCTTAAATATGCGTTTCATGAGGGTTAAGGTGCAACAAGTAAGGTAATAGCCATGCCAAAGCAGGAAAAAGGAAAATCACACAGTATTCGTCCAGTTAGCAGGCGGCCTCCAAGCTGGTGCAAATACGAACCAGAAGAAGTTGAAGCCTTCATAATGAAACTAGCCAAAGAAGGTCACAACATGAGCAGCATCGGCACCGTTCTACGAGACCAATACGCCATCCCGCTGGTCAAGCCCCTAACGGGCAAAAGCATAAGCCAAACCCTCAAAGAAGCAGACCTAGCACCCGCCATGCCCGAAGATTTAGCGAACCTCGTTAAAAAAGCTCAACGCATGGCAGTACACATGGACAGAAACAAGAAAGACTCCCACAACAAACGCAGCATGGTCATGATTGAAGCCAAAATCCACAAGCTCAGCCGCTACTACAAACGCGAAGGCGCCGTGCAGAAGAACTGGAAGTACGTAGCAAAAATCGCTTCCATCACCTAAACATACCCTAATTGTACGCGCAAAGCATATCTGCCGCGCACCCCTACCCTTTTCAAACATTATTCAAGTAAGTGGATACTATGCCGCACGACTCCCAAGCAATCGAAGCTTTTCTGGCAGACGCCCAAAAAGCCGCCAACGTCATCCTAGAAACCGTCCAAAACGATGGGTTCATCCACATCTTCTCACATCTGGATGCTGACGGCATTACAGCTGCTGGCGTAATTGGCAGAGCCCTTTTCCGACTTGACGCAAGATTCCGCATACGGATTACGCAGTGGGTTGACGAGAAAATTATAGGCGAAATCATAGCCGACAAACCTGAACTTGTCATACTTACTGACTTTGGCAGCGGCTACCTTGACCTGATTAACGAGAAAATCCCAGACTTCAAAGTCGTTATTCTGGACCATCACCAAGCCGCTGGAACAAATCAGAACCCAAACATAACCCAAGTTAACCCCCACATGCACGGCATGGACGGAGCAACAGACGTTAGCGGTTCAGGGGTAGCCTACTTCGCAGCCAGAGCCATGGACAAACGCAACGTAGACTCAGCCCCTATCGCGTTGGTCGGCGCGTTAGGCGATATGCAGGACCGTTATGACCAGCGAAAACTCGGCTCCTTAAACGCGTTAATCGTGGAAGACGCCGTGAACGCCAAGCTGGTTTCCGTCGAAAAAGACCTCACCTTTTTTGGTAGAGAAACCCGTCCCATCCACCGAACCCTTGCTTCGACGACCAACCCGTTTCTACCCGGCATAAGCGGCGAAGAAGACAAAAGCCTCGCTTTCCTGTCCAGCCTAAACATCCCACTCAAAGACGGTGACCGCTGGCGAGCACTCCGTGACTTAACCGCTGAAGAGAAGAAACGGCTTTGCTCTGCGCTAGCAGATTACCTGCTCTCAAAAGGACTGCATTACGAGATAGCCAACTTGATTGGACACATTTACATTTTAAACACTGAGGAACCGTGGACGCCGCTGCGGGACGCCCGAGAATTCGCAGTTGTCCTCAACTCCACAGGACGTATGGAGCGTCCAAGCTTAGGGATTGCGGTTTGCATGGGAGACCGCGAATCAGGGCTGGACGAAGCCAACAAGGCACTGGAAGATTACCGCAAAAGCATAAACAAGTACCTGATTTGGGTCTGGGAAAAACCCGAACGCCTCCGCGAACTCGAAAACATCTACGTCGTTAACGGCGAAGACTTCGTAAGCGAAAAAATAATCGGCACAATATCCTCCATACTGGTCAGCGGCTTGCCAAACGTCGAAAAACCCCTCATCGCCTATGCCAACGTGCCCGGCGAGGGTTTAGCTAAGCTTTCTTCAAGAAGTACCGCCCTTGGAGTTAATAAGGGCATAAACTTGGGTGTGGCTATGCGGTTAGCTGCGGAACCGTTAGGAGGCAAAGGCGGCGGACATAACATCGCGGCTGGGGGTCAGGTGCCGTTGGATAAGATTGATGACTTTGTGACCGCCGTTAACGAGCTTGTTGGGCGACAGTTGAAGGGCGAAAAACTTGAAGAAGACGACCATAAAGCTTGAGTACGACGACCCCCAAACGGCGGCGGCGGTTGCAGGAGCAGTTTCACCCGACAACTTCAAAACCCCTGCAGGTTTAACAGTGAAAACCGAGCAAAACGGCGCAGTCGTAACCACCAACATCGTCTTGGATGGAAAACTTTCCACATTAATAGCTACCATAGACGACCTGCTAGAGAGCGCTTCAACAGCCGAAAAAACGCTGCAAGTCATGAAAAAAGAAAAGTGACCACACAAAAGCCGATTTAGGAAGGCTTAATTTTCAGGGTTCGGAATCCTCTTGCGACTGGATTCAGCATCTCTGTTATCACAACTTCAGATAGAACTCCCGTGTCATCTTCTGCGTAACCTCTCACGTCATGCTCCGCGTCCATTAACGAATGCAAGTAAACTTTGCCGTCGGCAACTCTATGTTGGCATTTCGTGGGCAGCCCCAACAACAGCGGTTTCTTTGTTTCCGCTGTTTCGTTGCAGACATAGATCACTGCTTCGGCGCCAGCCGTTAACTCCGCAACCCGCACCGCCACGCTTCCTTTGCCAATAGCTAACGTTTCGATGGCGTGTTTTCTGCGGATTTCCCCCGCCGTTCGCCGCAGCTTAGGCAGAATTTTCAGTAAACTCCCCCTTGCCTTGTTAGAAACCCTCATGTTAGCAAGCTCAACAGGAGACAACTCCTCCACTGGAACGCTACCCAACGAACAATCCAAATGCACCACATCCGCCTTGACGGTTTCAAGCAGTACCTGGCAGAGTTGCGCTTCATGAACGATTACGTCGTAGGTGTCGTCAACTTCCTTGAAGATGGGTTCAGATAGGTGCGTACGCGCTTCTCTGTAGGGCGGCTCAACCAGAACAGCGGCAGACGCAACCAGCACCTTCGGCTGGAAGTATTCGTCAAGTATAGCGGCCGCGGAGTCCGCGGAGATAATCCTCAAATCAACACCAAACGCTAATGGATGTTTGGAGAAATTAGTTTTACTCTTCCACGTTTTTATGGGACTTCAAGCCTAACGCTAAAATGTACATTTCGCTACTTTTAGCTCGGCTTGCCTTAGGCTTAATCAGCTTAACCTCTTCAAACAGCGGCTTAACCTTCTCAAGATACTCCTTGAACATGTCCCCTTCAAAAACTTTCGTGAAAAAGTTTCCGTTTACGCACAGAATCTGCTGAGCAACCCCTAAGGCTTTAGTTGCCAAGTCGATTTGTATTGCTTGGTCCATTTCCCAGACGCCTGAAATATTGGGTGACATGTCTGAAAGCACTACGTCAGCCTTTGTGGGTAGAAAACTAAGAATCTGTTGTACCGCGTCAGGCTCCGTCATGTCCAGAACTATGGTGCGAATGTACGTCTGTTCAAAAGGCTCAATCGGTTTAAGGTCAACCCCCAAAACAAAACCCTTTTTTCCTGCAGCTTTTCTTGCTGCTTGAATCCACCCACCTGGAGCAGCGCCCAAATCGACAACTACATCGCCGTATTTTATGAAATGATATTTCTCTATGGTTTGAGCTAGTTTGTAGGTAGCTCTGGAACGGTAGTTCTCGGCTTTAGCCTTCTTGTAGTAGTATTCTTGTTTGCGCTCAGTAATCCACGTTTTCGTTTTGCCCACTAAAAAGCCACCGACTCAAACCTCTGGTTCTTCAGGGGGTTTATCTAACCCAATAATCCACTCTGTAAGCCTCTCACAGCTTTTAGGCGAAATAACCGTAGTGGGGTCACATCGCGCGTTGTCTTGACACATAAGGCAAGGGCAATCCACGATGGTTTCAATGTTTGCAGGCATACGTTTGGGGAAAAGCCTGTAGGTCCATCTGCCGCCTTCCAGCTCTTTTTCCCTGCGGATAAGTCCCTTCTCCTCCAGTTTGATGGCTACTCGGGAGCCTTCCCTGCTGCTTGCCCCCAGTTCCCGCCACAGCTCCGACTGCAGTACGCCTTGGTAACCTGTGTTCATCACAAAATGGAGCGCTTTCTGTTCCAGATCATTACGTTTTGGCATCTTGTTCAATCCAGTGAATACAGTATATATAAGCACTAGTTGCGAGATAAAAAGTGTATCCCAAAAACCTGATGAATTACCCGTAAAGGAAACGAACACATCATGACTGCTGACAAACTGAATGAACGCATCTGTTTAGGCATCGAATCCACAGCTGACGACTTCGGCGTCGGAGTAGCCACCTTCAACGGCGACATCTTAGCCAACGTCTCAAACGGCTACATCCCCGAAACAGGCGGCATACACCCACGGGAAGCCGCAAGGCACCACGCAGAAGTCGCCGACAAAGTCCTATCCGAAGCCCTCACCCAAGCAAAAATCAAACCCAAAGACGTTTCCGTGGTTGCTTTTGCCCAAGGACCCGGCTTGGGACCATGCTTGCGAACGGGCGCTACGGTAGCGCGGGCGTTAGCCGCCTACTTGGAGGTGCCGCTGGTCGGCGTTAACCACTCCGTGGGGCACATAGAAATCGGCAAACTCAAAACCGGCGCCAAAGACCCCTTAACTCTTTACGCGTCAGGCGGCAACACCATGGTCACCGCTTACACTTCAGGAAGGTACCGCGTGTTCGGCGAGACCCTTGACATTGCTTTGGGCAACTGTTTAGATGTATTCGCAAGGGAAGCGGGGCTCAAACACCGCAAAGGACTGCCACTTGGTGCCGCCGTTGAACAGTTAGCCCTAAAAGGCAAGAGGCTGGTTCCGTTGCCTTACGTGGTGAAAGGTATGGATCTGTCTTTGAGCGGTTTACTCACTGCCGCCGTAACCGCCTTGCAGAAAGGCATGTTTAGTCTTGAAGATGTATGTTACAGCCTGCAAGAAAACGCGTTTTCCATGGTCACAGAAGTTACAGAGCGTGCATTGGCTCACACGGAGAAGAAAGAGGTTTTGCTTACGGGCGGGGTCGCTGCGAACAAGCGGTTGCAGACTATGCTAAGAGTTATCGCTGAGGAGCATGATGCCTCGTTCAGTGTGGTTCCGCAGTCGTTTGCCACAGACAACGGCGCCATGATTGCTTGGACTGGCGTGTTGGCGTACACTCATGGGTTAACGGTGCCTGTTGCGGAAAGCTTTGTCAGGTTGCGTTGGCGGGTGGATAAGGTGGATGTTCTATGGGTGAAGCAACCATGACGCAGACGCTCATTAAGAAAGGCGCGGAAGCCAGCCTCTACATTGCCGACTGGCACGACAGACACGTAATAATCAAAAAGCGTTTACCCAAAAAGTACCGCCCCGAACAACTGGATTTTACGATTCGACGTTACCGAACGGTGCATGAACCCCAATTGATGCATGAAGCCAAACGGGCAGGGGTGCCCACGCCGACCATTTTCTTGGTAGACGTACAAAACTCTACGATAGTCATGGAGTACATCGAAGGCAAGCAGGTCAAGCAGGTTCTTGACGCCGCTACGAAGATGCAAAGGCAAAAAATCTGCCGAGAAATTGGCGAACTAATTGGTAAACTGCACCGCCACGGGTTGGTTCATGGGGATTTGACCACTTCCAACATGATTCTAACTGATTTGGAGAAGATTTTTTTGGTTGACTTTGGTTTGGGCGACAAGAACGCAGAGTTAGAAGCTCAAGGTGTTGACTTACACCTGCTCAAGCGGGCGTTGCAGAGTACACATTTCAAAGTTGCTGACGAATGCTTCCATGCTGTCCTTGACGGCTATGTTTCTGTGCGGGGGCAGGATGCGGCAGCAACGGTTTTAGCGAAGATAAGGGAAATAGAAAAAAGAGGGCGCTACATAGCAGAAAGGCAACAAGACGCGCCGTAGGTGGGAACTGTGAGTTTCAAATTGAAGGGCAAAGTGGTTTTCTTCGCCACCGGCAACATCCATAAATTTAACGAAGCACGAGCAGTGCTGACGCAACATGGGCTATCGGCAGGTATGCTTCGCGCAAAAACTGTGGAAATCCAAAGCGGCAGCCTCACCGAAATCGCCGTAGCCAGCGCCCAAGACGCCTACAAACGTTGCCATCTGCCGTTAATTGTTGAAGACGCAGGCTTGTTCATTGACGCCTTGAAGGGGTTTCCGGGACCATATGCGGCTTATGTTTACAAGACCCTCGGAAACAAAGGGCTGCTTAAGCTGCTGGAGAACGTTCAGGACAGAAAAGCCACATTCCGCTCCGCCATAGCATACTGCGACAGCGAAACTGACGAAATCATCTGTTTCTTAGGTGAAGTCTCGGGAACAATCACCCCAGAGGAACGTGCACGCGATTCTGAGTCTGCTTTTGGGTTTGACCCGATTTTCCAGCCTGAAGCAAGCAGCAGGACGTTTGCGGAGATGACCCTGCAGGAAAAGAACGGAGTCTCCCATAGGGCGCGGGCGCTTCACAAGTTTGCAGAGTGGTATCTTAAACAAGCCTGAGCGGCGCTTGAATTAGCGGGAACAGGGCAAAGCCTTTTAGTTCGTAAACAAGCAAAGTTATGAGGCAGTGCGTTGGAAACCCAAAAAACCAGTCCTGTGCCCCTTTGCGAAGCAGCGTTAGTTATCATAGCGACCTTTTTCATCTTTGTATTCATCAGCACCGCTGTTCAGTTCACGTTCGGCGACGAACCCACACTCATAATAGGCGAACTACTCATACTTGCCGTTCCACTCACCTACCTGCTGCTAAAACACATAAACATAACCTCCTTCATGAAAATCGGGGCTAACCCAAAATCCGTCGCGACCGGCTTAGCCCTTGGGGTCTTGCTGATTCTGATAAACATTGCAGTTTCAAACCTACTGGTTACCGTTTTCGGAGAAAGCACCGCCGTGGAGCAATCTAACCAGCTTCTTTCGGGGCTCAGCGTCACACCTACAGGATTTGCGGCGGTTGCGACTTCGTTGGTTTTAGCGGGCATATGCGAAGAATTTGCGTTCCGTGGTTTTCTGCAGAACTCAATCTTCAAAAACCTAAAAAACGGGCGCGCTCCCCAGTACGCTTTCCCCGCTGCATTGATTATTTCTGCGGCAATTTTTGGCTTCTTCCATTTTGACCCACAGCTGGTTTACACGTGAGCCGCCTTCATAACTGGACTTGTTTTAGGCTACATTTACCACCGATGGAACTACACGACAGTAGCGACGGCGCATGCCAGTATGAACCTTATTGTTCTTGCGTTGCTGCTGCTTGGGATATAGCGCAAAGTTGCTTAGGCGGCTTGAACTATCTCCAAACTGATATCCAACGCCTTCACGCTGTGTGTTAGCTCGCCTAAACTAATTAAATCCACACCCGCCTCAGCGTACTCCAACACGTTCTCCGACGAAATCCCCCCGCTAGCCTCCAACAACACTTTCCCAAAGAAACCCGCCTTCTTGAACAGTTCAACGGCTTCTTTGATTTGTGGAGAAGAAAAGTTGTCCAGCATCACGATATCAGCGCCTAATTCGGCGGCTTTCACGGCGTCCCCAGCGTTGGTGACTTCCACCTCGATTTTCTTGCTAAACGAAGCGTTTTGCTTGGCGCGTTTTAGGGCTTCTTCTAAGCTTCCAGCTAGCACCAGATGATTATCTTTTATGAGCACCATGTCATCCAAGTGTAGCCTGTGAGCATCGCCGCCGCCGACTATGACGGCTTTCTTGTCAAAGTAAAGCAAGCCGGGGGCGGATTTGCGTGTTGCTGCGATTCGTGTTTTCAGTTTGGCCTTTTTTGTTTTCTTGGTTAGGTTTTTTGTGGCTGTGGCGATGCCGCTCATGCGCGACATTAAATTCAGAAGCGTTCGCTCAACCGAAAGAATGGTGGCTGCGTCGCCGTAAACCTTTAGCAGTACTTGCCCCTTTTTAATGTCGTCGCCGTCGTCAACTTCAGCGTCAACTTCCAGCCCCAGAACCTCAGCTAAAACCGCGGTTTCTTCAATCCCTGCAACGGTGCCGTTCGCTTTGGCTATCACCTCGGCTTCTGCAGTGCATTCAGTTGGGACAACGGCGGAGCTTGTTACGTCGCCTTGACCGATGTCTTCTGCGAGAAGTTTGATGAGTTTCTCTTCCAGAATCTTACGGGGAACAAACATACCTGGTATTTTCACGTTTAGGCTTTAAAACCCTTCTTGCTGATGCTGCTTTGGTTTGTGGCTTTTTGTCGTGTTTAGGGGATGATTAAAATAAATCCACTAACGTCATGTTTGTTTATGAGATTGATGTACGCTTGCTCCGAGCTCGGGTTAGGACACGCCTCCCGAACTATCGCGTTAGGGAAGCGGCTGGAGCAGCGTGGGCATGAAGTTTTCTTTTTTTCAGGCGGTAGAGCCTTTCAGCTTTTGAAGAAAGAGTTCAAACACGTTTACCCTGTTACGCCTGTTGCGTGGTACGAGAACAGTAGTGGCGTAGTCACCTCCGTCTCACTTATCAACATCCTGTTTCCCCTGCCCGTATATAACAGCGAAGCCGACAAATTCGAAGTAAAAACTTCCTGCGCCATGGAAACCATCCACCGCTACTATGACCTCAGAAAACGAGTTTACGAAATCGCGCCTGATGCCCTCATCGCAGACGGCGACCTCAACGCACTGCGGATGGCGCAAAGATGGAAAATCCCCGACATCTACGTCACAAACGTAGTCAGACCAAGCTTTGGCTTCTCTTCTCTTCTTAGTCCAGGCGAAAGAATTACGGAAATCTACGTCAAAAAATGTAGAAAAATCATAGTTCCCGACAACAAACCCCCACACACCATATGCGAATACAACATAGGCGACCTGCAAAGTGTCGGAGTGGTGAATAAAACTGAATTTGTCGGCAGCTTTTTCGACACTAACCCGCTAGAAGTGTCGGAGAAACGTGTCTTTGCGCCCGTAAGCGGACCTTTCGGAACCAGAGCTAGGCTTCTGAACATGTTGCTTCCTGTCTTTAGGGAGCTCGGCGTGAAGAGCATCATCAGTTTGGGGACGCCTGGGGAACAGAAAACCGTTAAGAGCGGCAACTGTGAAGTTCGCTCTTGGCTGTCCACACAAGAACGCGCTGAAGCCATGCGGGAAGCGTCCATTGTGGTTTTCAGTGGTGGCCACATAACCTGCTTCGAGACCATAAAGTATGCTAAGCCCAGCATTTGCATCCCAACCCAGCCTGAGCAATTTGCAAACGCCGAAAAACTGCAAGACCTGCACTGTTCAATAGTTGCAAAAAACAAGAATCAGCTGGCGCGGGCAATTCGAGAAATCGAAGAAAACCGTGCAACATTCAGAGCCAACGCAGAAGTGCTTAACGAGGTTTCGAACAAGTATGACGGGTTAAACCGAGCGGTCGAAATCGTCGAAGAAGTCGGCGCTGCTTAAGCTTCGGCGAGGCTTTTGCGTTTGACTTCTCCGTTGGGGCTTTCTTCCTCAAAGACTATGGCGCTGAAGCGGTAGATTTTGGTGCCTTTAGTGAGCCAACTGTCAGGTGGCAGCCCAGCTTTCACGCAGCATTGGCACAGGAATTCCTCGCTGCACCAGCACCACTCCACAGGCACCTGAGGCAACAACAACCCCTTATAGAACCCCTTCTCCACAATTAAACCGTGTTCACCCACCTTAACCTGACTCGTATAATCTTCGGGTTTATCAACTTGAACAGGTTCAGGAGGCGTGAGGACGCTGACTTCGAAAACAACGTGGTCAAGCTCTTCCTTCTGAAGCGGTTCGAACCGTGGGTCTTGGGTTGCAGCGTTTACTGCGTTGTCGATGGCGGCATTAACGAGTGGAGATGTTGGGTAAGGGTAACCGATGCATCCACGAAGCGCTTTGTCGTTGCTTCTGACTGCGTTTATGGTGACGAATACGCCGCAGTTCTCAAAAAGCTTCTTAGGCGTATCTTCTGGAGGTTTAAGGGTTTTGCCCGTTTCAAGAAAAGTTTTTGCGGTGTTTCGCGCGAGTTGTATTAGGAATTTTCCTTCTTCATCACTTAGCTCAAACGGCAAACGATACTCACTCTCCAAAGGCATAGCTACAACTATGCCGTATGATTAAAAAGGGGATTTTAGAATTTTACGGTTTCTTCGGTTGCGCCTTCTTTGGTTATAACCAGAAGGTCTATGCCGTCGCCGCTCATGGTGTCTCTGCTGATGGCTGATTTAATGGCGCGGGTTACAAGGTTTTTGCCGTCAGCAACTGTGAGGTCTTTTCGGTATCCGCCCTCGATGACTGCCATGGCAATTTCAGTTCCTGAACCCACCACTGCGTAGTCGTCAGGCAAAACTGAACCCAAAACGTCCAGAACCCAAAGGGAAGGTCCCTCAGCGTCTATTCCGCCCACGATGGTTTGGGTGATAAGTGGCGCCATGCGCCTGTTGAAGAGGATGTTGCTCATGAGTTTAGCTGATGCGCGTACGCTAATGGGTCTGCCTACGTCCATGCTGAACAGGTTCGCGTTGGCTTCCACATCGCGGACCAGCACCTGCATATCGCTAACCAGTCCTGCGCAGGCTGCACCGATTTTGTCGGTTATTTTGAAGACTTTTTTTCCGCCTTTGCTGGCGATGAAGTAGCCGTAGGAGACGCGTTTTTCAGAGGCAAGAATTACGCCGTCTTGGCATACGACGCCGACGGTTGTGGCTCCTGGAATCCACGCCATGCCTTGAGCTTGTGATTGTGAGGGTGATTGGGTTCCGTATGCTTCCATAAGTTTGCACCTTTTCCTAAGGAATTACACAAGACAAACTATTAAGCTTAATCTAAACCACATTTTAGCTGAAAACACGTTTGCCTTAGGAGTTACGTGCTCCTGAACGTGTTCGACTTTAAAAAAGATTGGAACGGAAGGATTTTAGATGCTTATTTCGAACATTAGTCTTTCGACGAGTTCTTTGTAGCGGTTCCTGATGGTGACTTCGGTGACCTGCGCGATTTCTGCGATTTCTCGCTGCGTTTTCCGCTCGCCCGTCAAAACGGAGGCGATGTAGCTTGCGGCTGCAGCGATGCCCGTTGGACCCCTGCCTGAGGTTAACTTTAGTTCTTTGGCTGAGGCGAGGATTTTGTGGGCGATTTCTTCAACTTTTCCCTGCATGGTCAGTTGGTTGCTGAATTTGGTGATGTACTGGCTGGGTCTTAGCGGCGGAATCGAATAGTTCAGTTCCTTAATGAGGAAGCGGTAGCTGCGTCCGACTTCTTTCTTGTTTACGTTGGAAGCTTGGGCTACCTCGTCCAACGTTCTGGGCAACCCACATTGCCTACACGCCAAATAAAGCGCGGCTGAGGTTACGCCTTGAATTGAACGCCCCCGGATAAGTCTCTCCTTCACCGCTTTACGGTAAATCACCGAAGCAGTTTCCAAAATATTCTTGGGCAGATTCAGATTATTAGAAATCTTTGTAATTTCAGACAAGGCAAACGCCAAGTTACGTTCCGTGGCGTCAGAAACCCTAATGCGCCGCTGCCACTTGCGCAGACGGTAAACTTGCGCTTTCTGTCCCGGGGACAAGCTTTTGCCGTAGACGTCTCGGTCATGCCAGTCGATGGTTGTGGATAAGTCTTTGTCGTGGATGGTGTATGTTAAGGGGGCGCCGACTCTGGTTCGTTTTGAACGTTGCTCGTCGTCGAAGGCACGCCATTCGGGTCCTCGGTCTGCGATTTTGGCGGCAACTACAAACCCGCAGTCCATGCAGACGATTTCTGCGCATTCATAATCACGCATAAGCCTAGTGCTGCCGCATTCAGGGCAAGACTGAACTTTGACGGCTTCTACTTTCTGAGAAGTCATTGACGAATCCTTATTCTCACGCAACCCATTATTCCCACTCATTCGCATTAGCTCCGTTACTTTTTCGAGGGAGAAACATAGAGCTGTTTGTTCGCATACTTTTCGGGAGTTTTTGCAGAGGACTTAATAACGGCGTACGGAGAGGAAACTGGGCCTACGATGTCAAAGATTCTTCCTATAACTTTTAGATTCTCATCAACGACTGCGGCGCCAATCTTGGGGAATTTTTCAGTTTTTACGATGAGGTTTTGTGACGGCGTCACGTTGAGAACTTTTCCTAATCTCTGCAACACGTTCCCCTCTCGAAAAACAATCAACGTCAACGTAGTAGCGCTTATAAAGTTTTCTACAGAAACCGATTATGCGTTGTTCCGTTAAACAGGTTTACAGTAGAAACGTTCTTTAGGCAGAAGCGGCGATTAGTTTGTGCCTTAAAAGGGTGAGGCCAAGAATATGTCAAAACCATTTTATGTAAAATATGAAGCGCCAAAAGAAGTAATAGATGCAGCCTATGAAGCCCTAAACATAGCTTCAAAGTCAGGCGTAGTTAGGAAAGGAACAAACGAGGCAACTAAAGCGGTTGAGCGTGCCATAGCTAAGCTTGTAGTTATAGCTGAAGATGTTGAGCCGCCAGAAGTCATTGCTCATTTGCCTTTGCTCTGCGACGAAAGAAAAATCCCGTACGTGTTTGTACCCAGCAAACTGGAAATCGGTAAAGCCATCGGCATCGATGTTCCCGCTGCGTCTGCGTGTATACTTAAAGAAGGAGAAGCCACAGGCTTAATTAAAGAAATCATTTCGCGTCTTGAGCAGATTAAAAGAGGCTCGCAGTAATGAGCAGAGAAGAGAGGGCACAGGCAGCTGAAGTAACACCGGCAGAAGTCATTCAAGTCATCGGCAGAACTGGCGTTACAGGCGAAATCACACAGGCAAGAGTACGCATTCTCGAAGGCAGAGACAAAGGGCGCATCATAACCCGTAACGTTAAAGGTCCAGTCCGTGCTCAAGATATTCTGATGCTGCGAGAAACTGAACGCGAAGCCAAGAAAATCAACAGATAAGAAGGGTTCAAAAAATGCCGAAACCAAGAAAATGTTCATTTTGCGGTGCCGAATTTCCAGCTGGCACTGGCATGATGTACGTTAAAAACGACGGCACAATCTTGTGGTTCGATTCCAATAAATGCAAGAACAGCTCGCTAAAGTTCAAGCGAGACGCACGTAAGCTGAAGTGGACTACTTACTTCGGTAAAGAAGAAAAAGGCAAAGCCTAAACAGCTCACTGCCCAACAACATTTTTTTCATTCAAATTTTCAGTTCGTTTCTTATACTTGACTAAAGAATATACGTATTATTTCTAAACAATCCATATGGCCTAAAAGTGATAAAAAATCCGTTCGTGCCCAATGCAACCGCAATTTGGTAAAGGCGGTCATATTTGGATGCTAATATCCAATCTATGCAGCAGGATAGGAGGAGGGTCTACTGTTCAAGCCAGAAGAACCCGTCTATTTGGTTGCTATTAGTAATTGTATGCAGAAACGATAGGGGGGTCTACGCCATTGGCGAAAAACCAACTCAAAAATATGTTAAGAATAGAAAAGCGGTTTCTGGAGTTGTTGGTAGCGGGGAGTAGATTTGAACTACCGATCTCTGGGTATCTCACAGCGACACTGCGCCGTTATGAGCCCAGCGGGTTAATCCTGGCTACCCCACCCCGCTGCAACCTTCTTAGGCGGAACCTAAAGGGATTCTTTGATACTACCAGTCTGCCGATTATTAATAGTTTCTTTTTTAAAAAGCGCAAAAGCCTTTTAGTACCCGTCCATTCACATACGCTTTGAGGACACAGCACAAATGGACACGCCGTACCTGCGCGAAACCGCAAACCCGAATCTGGAAACCCCAATCTTCATACAGGGACTTCCAGGATTTGGAAACGTCGGCAAAATCACCGCGCAACTCCTCATAAAATACACCGACGCCAAACCCTTCGCCCAACTTTACTCCCCCACATTTCCTGATTACGTTATCGTAAACTCGAAAGGAACTTGCCGTCTTCCCCACTACGCCTTTTACTCAACCACCATAGACGACACAAACTTTGTCATCATGACGGGAGAAACCCAGCCCTCATTTGACGATGTACTTGCCCAATATGCCGTTTGCGGCGAAATCGTCAACTATGTAAAAACACTCAACTGCCAATTTCTCATAACCATAGGCGGCGTGCCCCTCACCGAAGACAAAGCTCAAATTTACGTGGCAGCGACATCCAAAAAACTTGCTGAAGATTTCACAAGCAAAGGCGCAGCAGTTTACAGCCGTGGCAGAATCGTGGGCGGAACAGGCTTAACACTGGCGTTGGCAAAGGAGCAAGGCTTGAGAGGCGTCTGCCTTTTAGGTGCAACAACAGGTTTCAAAACAGACAAAAACGCTGGTTCACTCGCCTTCAAGTTTCTGATGAAGGCTTTAGGAAAAGAGATAAAAGAAGCGTTACCAGAAACACTTTAATCGTTAACGAATGCATAGAAGGGCTTACATGACACAACCCCAACGAAATCAAAACGTTGACAGCAGCTTCCTCAACTCAAAAATCGGCAAACTACTTCTAACTATAGTTTCTGTTTTCCTGATTTTCGCTGGCCCTACCTATGTTGTGTACGGACTCGCCGTGATCATAAACGTTGACTTAGCCGTATCATTTGTTGTCGGCTTTGTCTTGTTTGCCATTGGTTTAGTTATGATGCGGTATCTAGTGAAGAATAAAGTTGTAACGTAAACTTTTGCCTCGGATACCCCAGGGTGCATCATCAAATCAGCTTTTAAAGATTCGTCATCGGCGAATTCTAAAGCAGCGTGGCAACTATTAAATTTGTTCGCAACAAAAACCGCTTCTGCAGATGCATGCTCTGGCTCAGATATTCGAAGGTTGAGAGTCTAAGAAGTTAGATTTTTGCTCTATACTACCATGCAATAAAGCATATAATGTGTGCGTGTAAACATGTTCTGTATGCAAAGCATCGGGAAACGAAATCCCCCCGTATTCTTCCAAAGAAAAGACGAAACAGGTGCCAAACGAACCACAATCATACTTGAAAAGGAAGAACGCGAATACATCGACAGCCTGATCCGAGAAGGTAAAGAACCTGGAATCAAACCCCTCATAAGCAAAATGCTAGACGTTTACCGAAGTATGATGGTTTATGACTGGCGTTTCCCCGGGGAATACTACTGTGGTATAAGCCGCATCGCATTCGTCAACGTTGAGCTTCTTGACATCCTTATTCAGCAGATTCCCAAAGAAGAATGGCGTGAACTCGACAAGAAGCTGGGTTGCGCCCTGAAAGTTTCTATGGAGACCACACTGGATTTGCCTGCGATAAGTCGGGAAAACTGGGATAACGTTTTCAAAAGGCTGCGGGTGCAAGGCTTCGGTGACTTCTATATGAAAGACAAGTACCTTCTGGCAAGAATGCCCTTCATCAACGAACCCGTCATTTTAGCAGGCATTCTTGAAGGACTGTTAGAGGTCGAGTTGGACCTGAAAAATTCTGTTCCTCCTTTTGTTTTTGAAGTGCTTTTTTGAAGTACCGTGCCGTAAAAGGCTCTCTCCCTCTCAGTGTAAATGTCTGTTTGGGTTAATCTTTAAATCATGATTCAGCCGCTAAATGTTTATTAGAATGATTTGCTTATGGTGCGGTTTAGTGGCGAAAGATGAGGGATTGTGTTCATCAAAGGCGATTACGTTCATCCAACGTAAAGGCAGCCTTAACGATTTCCGTTTAGGAACAAAAATCTATTTTACCATAGGCATCTCCCGCATCCAAAACGCCGCATGTTTTCTAAAAACCCGAAACCGTGTAGTCAACAGACTAAATGTTATGTTAATGAAAAATTTAGGTGACCAAAAATGGATAAAATAAAATTTGCAATACCCGCAGGCTCCCTAGCCAAAGCAACCTCCGAATTCTTTGCACGTTCAGGATACAAACTTTCAGGAACTGAACGCACCTATCGACCCACCATAAACGACCCCCAAATCGAAATGAAAGTTCTGCGACCCCAAGAAATCCCTGTCTTCGTCAGTGAAGGCTTACAGGACCTTGGCATTACGGGGCAGGATTGGGTGCGGGAAAACCGCGCTGATGTGGAGATTCTGCAGAACTTGGAATACGGCAAAATCCGTCTAGTCGTAGCCGTGCCTAAAGTCATCGGCGAAACCAAAAGCATGGGCGAATTCATGGAGGACACTTGGAGCCAAGGCAAAAACTTCCGCGTAAGCACCGAGTACCTGAACATAGCCTCCGAATACCTCCAAAGCATTCCAGCCTACCAGAAACGCTTCGGCGACGTTGACCCCATGATTGTCACGCCGTGGTGGCGCAAAGGCGACAACCCCCGCGCAAAAATCTTCCTTAGCTTCGGCGCCACCGAAGCAAAGCCGCCCGAAAACAGCGACTGCATAATCGACGTAACCGAAACAGGCTCCACCATCAAAGCCAACAACCTGAAAATCATAGACACCGTCATGACCTCCGCCGCCAGCCTAATAGCCAACAAAAAAGCCCTCGAAGACCCCGAAAAACAAGAAAAAATTTACGACATACTCACACTGCTTAAAGGCGTCGTGGATGGCTCCAAACGCATACATGTCTTTGTTAACGTCAAGAAGGAGAACCTGCAAACGCTCCTAACTGAGCTTCCTGCTTTGAAGAACCCCACCATTTCGCCGTTGGCAGATGAGGCTTGGGTTGGCGTGAACACAGTCATCGAAAAAGACTGCTTCATACAGTTGTTGCCGAAAATCCGCAAAATCGCGCAGGGTTTGGTGGTTTATGAGCCTCGGCAGGTGTTGGCGTTGGATGAGATTATTCGGAGAAAAGAAGGCAGATGCAAAACCGACTAGAAATAAAACGTTGGAAAGCCAACGCGCTCCCAGCAGACTGGTTCAAAAGAGCAAACGCCACCCAAGAAACCGACAGAGTCTCCGTTGAAAAAACTGTCCGCGACATAATAGCTGACGTGAAAAAACAAGGTGACACAGCACTTCTTGAGTACACGGAGCGGTTGGACAAAACTAAGTTAACCAAAGAAAGCCTGCGCGTAACTGCAGAGGAAATCAAAGCAGCTTACGCCGCAGTGAACGAGGAACAAATCTCCGCCCTCAAGTTCATTAAGAATAGGCTTGAATCGCGGGAAACTCAGATAATTCAGCGAGAGATGCAACAGCAGCTTACAACTGAGCAGGACGGCATCACGGTTCAGACGGTTCTTCGTTCACTGGAAAGCGTCGGTTGCTACGTTCCAGGCGGACTTGCAGTATACCCAAGCTCGGTTATAATGACTGCTGTCCCCGCAAAAGCTGCAGGTGTTCCCCGAGTCGTTGTCTGCACGCCCGTTAAAGACAGACAACCCATTAATCCGCTGGTTCTTGTGGCAGCCGACATCTGCGGAGTAGACGAGGTCTACAAGGTGGGTGGGGCGCAGGCGATTGCAGCTTTAGCCTACGGCACAAACGCCGTCGGCAAAGTGTGCAAAATCGTGGGTCCTGGAAACAAGTACGTGATGATGGCTAAAATGTTGGTCTCTCAGGACGTAGCCATCGACATGCCCGCTGGACCAAGTGAGGTTCTAGTTCTGGCTGACGAAACGGCAGACCCAAAATCAATTGCTGCGGACATGATTAGCCAAGCAGAGCACACCCCAGACAGCGCAAGCGGCTTAATCACCACCTCAGAAAAACTGGCGAACGCCGTTAATAACCTGCTTAGAAACATGGTTGAGGTAACAGACCGAAAAGAAATTGCCCGAGAATCCTTGGAAACCTATGGTTTCATCATTGTATGTGACTCTTCACAGGAGCTGGCTGATCTAGCTAATGCTTTTGCGCCGGAACACTTAGAAATCATAACCGCTAACCCTCAGGAAATCGCCGATAAAATCGTAACCGCTGGGCTCATACTCCTTGGACCATACGCTCCAGTGGCGCTTAGCGACTACGCAAGCGGAACTAACCACGTGGTGCCTACGGGCGGGTTCGGGGCGTCCTTTTCGGGCTTGTCGGTTCTTGGCTTCACCCGCAGAGTAAACATCGTCCAAAGCAACAAAGAGGGCTTACAGAAAGCAAAGCTAAGCATTGAAGTGCTAACTGCGGTGGAGCGGCTTCCTAATCACTACCGAGCGGTTGAAGCGAGGTTCCAAAAATGAGCACAGACTGCAAGAAATGGTTAGGTAAGAAGCTTGAGCGGCTGCAAGGCTCCGAAATCTACAACGCCGAGAAAACCAATGCGGAAATCGCGCAACAGTACGGGTTGAAAGTCAGCGACATCGTGAAGCTCAACTACAACGAAAACCTTTACAGTCCCCGAGAAAAAGTTGTGCCGCTGCTCAAGGAGGTCGCGGAGGAGTGTGATTTTCGGATTTACCCGCAGAACGAGGAGGCGCGGCTGAAGGAAAAAATCAGCGAGTACATGCAGGTTCCAGCCGAATGCATTGCTATGGGTAACAGCAGCGATGAAGTCATGGAACGCGTCATCCGCATCTTTCTGGAAAAAGGCGAGGCAGCCGTGACGTTTGCCCCCACGTTCAGCGTCTTCAAGTACTGCGTCAAATATCACGGAGTAGAATATGTTCAGGTTCCACTGCTTGACGACTTTGGCATTGACATGGCGGGTATGCGCAAAGCCTTCACGCCAAACACAAGACTACTCTACCTGTGCTCGCCTAATAACCCGACTGCCGGTCAGCTCAGGTCCCGCGAAGTTGAAGCTCTCATCGAAGAGTTCTCTGGCATCGTGCTGGTTGACGAGGCATACGGGGAATACGCGGATTACTCTGTGGTTCCGCTCATAAAGAAGTACGAAAACTTGATTGTGTTGCGGACGTTCAGCAAAGCCTTCAGTTTAGCTGGGCTTAGGCTAGGATATGCCGTGGCTTGTCCTGTGTTGGCTAAGGTGCTGGATAAGTCGCCTGCTCCGTACCCCGTGAATGTGGTTTCGTTGAGTATGGGCAGAAAAATGCTGGAAAACATCGGGTTGATGCGGGAGTCTGTTGGTGCGTTGAAGGCGGAGCGGGGAAAACTCATAAACGCATTAAACGAGATAAAAGGCATAGGAGCGTTTGATTCAAAGGCAAACTTTGTGCTCTTCAACACCACCAAGCCATACGCTGAAGTGTATGAGGTTGCCCTTAGTCAGGGCTTGGTCATTAAGAAGTTGGGTAAGCTGCTTAAGTACGAGAATTGCCTGCGAACCACGGTGGGTTTGCCTGAGATGAACGCAAAACTCCTAAAAGCTCTATGCGAATACATGGGTGATTAAGATGAGAGCCGAAGAAGTGTACAGAAAAACCAAGGAAACCGAAGTCACCGTCAAAGTTAATCTGGATGGCTCAGGAAAAAACAGTATATTCACTGATGTAGCCTTCTTTAACCACCTTTTAACCAGCTTTGCCACGCACAGCCTCATCGACTTAGACGCCAAAGTGCACGGCGACCTCAAACACCACTGCATCGAAGACCTTGCTATCGGTTTAGGAGAAGCCCTCAACAAAGCATTGGGCAGCCGAGAAGGCATCACACGATTCGGTTTCGAAGCCGTGCCCATGGACGATTCCTTAGCGTTTGCCGCGGTGGATTTGGTTAAACGCCCCTACGCAGTGATAAATCTCAAACTCAGGGGCAAAACGGTCGAGGACATGGCAACCGAAGACATTGTACACTTCTTCGAGACGCTGGCCACTTCGCTGTCAGCAAACGTTCACGTCTGGACCGAGTACGGCGGCAACGACCACCACAAAGCAGAAGCCGCAGTCAAAGCCCTCGCACTGTGCCTCAAACAAGCCGTAGCCATGGATCCCCGAAGAAAAGGCATCCCAAGCTCTAAAGGTGCAATGTAATGCCACAAGTACTCATCATTGATTACGGCGTGGGCAACCTGCTCAGCCTGAAATTCGCGCTCGAAAAAACAGGGTTGGACGTCAAGATTTCTCCGCCAACAAAGGACCTCAAAGACGCTGACGCCATATCGTTGCCTGGGGTAGGGAACTTTACTGCCGCCGCGAAGGCCCTGGAGCCTGTTAAAGGCGCTCTTGTTGACGCGGTTAATTCAGGAAAGCAAATCTTAGGTATTTGCCTTGGTTTGCAGTTGTACTTTGAATGCAGCGACGAAGGACCCGGTGAAGGCTTGGCGTTCCTCAAAGGCAAAAACGTACGGCTCACAGGTCCCGTGAAGGTGCCGCATATGGGTTGGAACACGCTGCAGAAGGTGAAGTCGAATGAGCTGTTTGACGGCGTAGAAGACGGCTCCTACGTGTATTTCGTGCACTCGCTGTATCCCTCGCCCGCCGACCGCAGCGTCGTCTGCACTGAAACCGAGTATGCCCAAACGTTTACTTCAGCTGTGTCAAGCAAAAACATCTTCGGTACTCAATTCCACCCCGAAAAAAGCGGCGCCATCGGTCTGCAGATACTGAAAAACTTCGCCAAAGCTGTAGCAAGGTGACATATGTGCAGGTTATTCCCGCGATTGATTTGATGCAGGGTAAAGTGGTTCGCTTAACCAAAGGCGACCCCGAACAAGCCACGTTCTATGATTACTTGGGCACACCCGTTGAGGTTGCCAAGAAGTGGCAGGCAGAAGGTGCCCAACGCATACACATCATCGATTTAGACGCCGCGTTTGGCAAACCTGACAACCTCAAAATCGTAGCCGAAGTCTCAAACGCTACGGGGTTGCCGATTCAGGTTGGCGGCGGCATACGTTCCGTTGAGGCTGTGGAGAAGCTGCTTTCAGCAGGTATAAAATACGTCATCTTGGGTGACTTGGCGTTCAAGGAACCCGCAGCAATCATGAAACTGCAGGAGAAGTTTGGCACTGACCGTGTCATCGTTGCTTTAGACCATAGAGACGGCAAAGTTATGGTCAAGGGCTGGACAAGCTCCACTGCGTACACTCTGATGGATGCACTGGAAACCTACGCTAAGAAGGGTGTGGAAACGTTCCTGATTACGTCTATAACCAAAGACGGCACGCTTTCAGGTCCCGACTTAGACACACTCAAGGAAGCGTGTAGGGAGTCGGGTGTTGAGGTGATTGCGGCAGGCGGCATAGGCAGCCTAAACGACTTAGTTGGGCTTAAACGGGTCGGCGCAGACGCGGCGGTCGTCGGCAAAGCACTCTACGAGAAAAAATTCACGTTAAACGAAGCAATAGAAAAAATGCAGGAGAACTAAGATGCCATTAGCAAAAAGAATAATCCCGTGCTTGGATGTAACGGGCGGCTGTGTCGTCAAAGGCACAAACTTTCTTAACCTCAAGAACGCAGGTGACCCTGTGGAGTTGGCGAAGCGGTACTCAGATGCAGGCGCAGACGAACTCGTCTTTCTGGATATCACGGCGTCTTCGGATAACCGTGAAACCCTACGCGACATCGTGGAAGGCGTGGCGAAAGCCATTAACATTCCCTTCACGGTGGGCGGCGGCATACGCACTGAATCTGACGCGCGGCTGGTTCTGTGTAGTGGCGCAGACAAAACCAGCGTGAACACGGCTGCCGTCGAGAATCCCCAGTTGATTTCCAAGTTGGCAGACATTTTTGGGCAGCAATGCGTGGTCGTCGCCATAGACGCCAAACGAAACTACACCCCGCAAGAAGGCAGAATCATGGTGGAAACTGCCAAGGGTAACTGCTGGTTTGAGGTTTACACTTACGGCGGACGCAAACCCACGGGCATAGACGCCATCGGCTGGGCACTAAAGGCGTTGGAGTTGGGCGCAGGCGAATTCCTTGTTACTTCGATGGATTGTGACGGAACCAAAGGCGGCTACGACCTTGAACTGACACGGACGATTTCTGAGCGCGTAAACGTGCCTGTGATTGCAAGTGGCGGCGCGGGGAAGCCTGAGCATTTCTTGGAGGCATTCACGAAGGGCAAGGCGGATGCGGCTTTGGCGGCGTCAGTGTTCCACTACAGCGAGTATCCTGTGCCTGTGGTGAAGGAGTATTTGCGGAAGATGGGGGTGACCGTTAGACCATGACAGAAACAAACGCAGACCTCCTCGATAAGTTGGATTGGAAAAAGATGAACGGGTTAATACCCGTGGTTGTGCAAGACGCCAACACACAAGAAGTCTTGATGCTGGCGTATGCTAACAAGGAAGCGCTGGAACACACCCTCAAGACAGGCAAAGGAACTTACTGGAGCAGAAGCCGACAAGAACTTTGGGTGAAAGGCGAAACAAGCGGCAACACACAGAAAATCAAACGCGTAGCAACAGACTGCGATTACGACACTTTGCTGTACGTGGTGGAGCAGAAAGGACCTGCATGCCACACGGGAAGCCATAACTGCTTCTTCAACGAATTCAAATGTTGAACTGATAGTTTTTTAAGGAAAACAACTCCTTACTTTTATTTGGGTCACGCCACAACGGCGTTCTTGTTACCGATAGGTGAACTTTGCATGTCACTTCACGAAGCAATACTCTACACTAGAGAAAAAGACCTCAAGGTTAAATGCAGTCTATGCGCCCGCCGATGCCTCATATCCGACGGCGCCACAGGATTCTGTTTAGTCCGCAAAAACCAAGGCGGTACCCTCTTCACCCTCAACTATGGAAAAGCAGTTTCGGCATGCGTGGACCCAATCGGCAAAAAGCCCCTTTCACATTTTAATCCGGGTTCAACGGTTATGTCGGTTGCGGCGGCTGGATGCAACTTCCGTTGCCAATTCTGCGACAACTGGATGATTAGCCAAGAAAAAGAAATCGCAGGCAAAGACTTCCCCCCATCGGAAATCGTAAAAGCCGCAAAGCAGCGGAACTGCCAAGGCATCGCATACACCTACACCGAGCCCACGATTTACATGGAGTATGCTCTTGACACCGCCAAGCTTGCGCATGAGGCAGGCTTGTTTAACACTTTCGTCACGAACGGGTACATGACACCTGAAGCTGTCCGAACCATCGCGCCTTATTTGGATGCGGCAACGGTGGATTTCAAGGCAGGAGGCGACCCTGATTTCTACAAGAATTTCTCGGCTGTGCCTGAGGTTGGGCATATTTATGAAGCCCTCAAAGAACTTAAGTTGCAGGGCGTTCACATAGAAATCACCAACTTAGTTATTCCCAAAATGGGTGATGACAGGGAGAAAATAAGTAAGCTGGCTGAGTGGGTCAAAAACTACTTAGGCGAGGATACCCCGTTTCATTTGCTGCGTTTTCACCCTGACTACAAAATGACCACGGTACCCGCTACGTCTGTGAAGACGCTTGAGCACGCTTACCTTACTTGCAAAAACGCTGGTTTACGCTATGTTTACATAGGCAACGTTCCGGGGCATGCCGCAGAGAACACGTACTGCCCCACCTGCGACGAACTCGTCATCAGACGTTACAGTTTTGAGATAACCCAGTGGAACCTCACAAAGGACATGCGTTGCCCTGTCTGCGATACCAAAATCCCCATCAAAGGCAACCTGCAAATTAACGGCGTCAAGTTTCCCTACGCCCTATTTTAATAAGCCCCCCGAAGTGTTTTCTTGTATGGGCATGTGGATTTTTCCGCCAGAAAACACCGGTTTCCAAGGCGAAGACTTGGTGGCAAAGAGTTTAGCTAGATACTTCGCCGTCGCCCGGAACATTAAACCTGCGAAGTTTAAGCTTGCCCAGAAAATCCCTGCCGATTTTACCTCAAACGACCCGACGGAAACGCTTTGGGTTGAACATGAAAAGCGAACCCGCCAGTTCCGAATGTTTGAAAAGCAAATAAACTCTCTATCAAGCTGTAACCGTTTGCCTGTCCAAGAAAAATCGTATTTCGACCTGAAAATAGAACTTGCAAACAGGATTCTGCAGAACTGCCACTTCTGTATCCGAAACTGCCAAACTAACCGAGCTTTAAACCAGTTAGGCTACTGCAAATGCGGCAGCAAACTGAGACTTTCCGGAGTTTTTCCACATTTTGGCGAGGAACCAGAGCTTGTTCCTTCCGGAACCTTGTTTGCTATGGGCTGCACGATACGTTGTAGGCATTGCCAGAATTGGCCTGTCAGTCAATGGGCTGACCGCGGCGAAGACTTCACGGCAGGAGCGTTGGCTACAGATATTGACCGCCTTCGCCTTGAGGGCTGCCGAAACGTGAACCTTGTGGGCGGGGAACCGACGCCTTGGCTGCCTCAATGGCTGCAGGGCTTCAAGCAGGTTAAGTCTAATGTTCCTGTGGTTTGGAATTCCAACAGCTATTACAGCCCCGAAACGGCACGACTGCTAGCAGGGTTCGCTGACGTGTACCTGTTGGACTTCAAGTATGGTCCGGGCGAATGCGCTGAAAAAATCTCTGATGCCCCACGCTACTGGGAAACCTGCACCGCCAACCATTTAGAAGCAAAGAAAAACGGCGAACTAATCGTGCGTGTACTTGTTCTGCCCAAGCATTTAGAGTGCTGTACTAAGCCCATCTTGAATTGGATAGCCGAAAACTTGGGCGTGGAAACCCGCGTCAACCTGATGTTCCAGTACCAACCCGAATGGTGGGCCAACGAAATCCCTGAACTCCGCCGAAGGCTTACACCCGAAGAGATGGACGCCGCTGAAGAGTTAGCAGAGGACGCTGGCTTGAAAAACCTGTTTACTTAGTACCCAACGAAGTTGAGGCTTATTTATCATTATTTTTTATGCGGCTTTGAGAGTTGATGCTTATTAGTCAAGAAATAGTCACCTTCAACCAGTTGGGTGTGAGAGCATGTTCACTTACAAGATAATTGGGGTTGTGCATTCATCGTTTAAGGAGCCAAAAAACGTTCCTATACAAGCGGTTGCTTCAAAGGGTACCAAGGGGACGGTTGAAGTAGACTCACAGTATGTGGCAGGGTTAAAAGACCTTGAAGGTTTTTCGCATATCATTTTGATTTATCATCTTAACTTGGTGAAGGGCTGCTCTTTGACGGTTAAGCCGTTTCTGGACGACAACGTTCACGGCATATTTGCTACGCGTTCGCCTGCTAGACCAAACCCCATAGGTATCTCCACTGTGCGGCTTACCCGAATCGAAAACAACACGCTGCGCATCCAAGAGGTGGACATCGTGGATGGCACGCCCCTTTTGGACATTAAACCCTACGTTCCCAAATTTGACAACAGGAGGGCCGCCAAAATAGGCTGGTTCACCCAAAAAATAGGTAACCTACCCGAAACCAGAGACGACGGAAGATTCTGTCAACAATAAGAAAAGAAAATGTGGATTACTGGACTCTGAGGAACTGGCAACCTACTTTTTCCGCCGCAGCCGCGTCAGTATCGGCGTTGCCAACAAACAAAACCTCCCCCACTGGCACCTTCAACTCCCCGATGACCTTCAAAAGTTGCTCTGCCCTGCTTACGCTGTCCTCCCGTGTCACCACGACATCAAACGTTAGCCCAAACTGGTCCAGAATGGCGTCAACGACTCTTTTGCCCTGTAACGTAACCAACGCCCGCGGCTTCCCCTCGTTTTCACTGTATCTGTTCATTCCTTCTTCGCAGACTGTGACACGTTTTGTCACTGCCAGTTCTGCTTTGTCCCAAACTTCAAAAACCTTCAGACGCGTCTGTCCATCTAACTGCGAAACTGTGTCCACCAGTGGACGAATCACATCTACCTGAATGATTTGCTTGAACTCGTCAAAGAGGGCTTCCCAGTCAATTGGCAAACGAACCAGCGTACCATCCAAGTCGAAAACGACTGCCGAAATCATCAGCTATACATGGCTCCCAAAACTTTGCCGTCTTTAACTAGCCGAGCAGGCGCATCCATATGTCTGATCCAGTACAAATCCGCGGGCAAAACGTTGTATTTGGGCATTTCAGGAATTGACTCCTTGAACGCCAGCCGCGTGTACAAGTACGGGATGTTGGCGCAGTAGTCTTTGCGGACGATTTTGCTTGCGAAACTGAAGAAAAAGCTGGTCGTAAACATGCGTCCTGGGTTAATTTCGGTTACACAGGGGACGCCCGAGGCGTTTTCTTTTAAGTCCACACTAGCTATGCCGCTGAAGTTGGAGTCTATGGCTAAAACGGCTTCGGTGCCAATCCTGTTCACTTCTTCATCATGCACGGTTCTTTGCACGGCGGGGGTTCCCGTGATGCCCGAAGGCGCCAAATACGCATAAATATACTCCAACCGCTCCCGAGCCATCGAAGTCACCAACTCGCCCTCCTTCCAGAGGCTGTGAAACGCGATGTTTCTACCTGGCAGATGCTCCTGCGCAATAAACTCCCAATCTACCCCACGGCTCCGCCAATACTTAATCCAATTCACAGCGGTTTCTTTATTGTCAGCGGGAGTGCTACCTTTACCGCCCGCCCCATGTCTTGCCCTAATCCATATCGGACTGCCGAATTCCTCAAACGCCCTATCTATGTCATCCTCTGCGCGGACTTTCAGTGTTCGGGCGACAGGCACGTTTTTTTGTTTCCAGACTTTGGCGGATTCTAGTTTGTCTTGGCAAGCTTTCACGGCAGTCTTCGACGGCAAATAAACGGGGGCATTGAGTTTTTCTCGGTTTTCCGACACCACTTCCACTTCGATGTCGGGTTGTGCATGTAAGAACTCAATGTTTTCTTTGTGGATAATTTCGTTGAGTTTGTTGATGTAGGCGGGGTCTTTTGCTCGGGGCACCAAATATCGCGCATCTGTAATCGCTAAATTCAGGAAATAATCGTTGGAGTCTGTTCCAACTAAAGTCAAGTTTTCAGGAGCTGCCCTTAGCGACTTCGTGAAATTTATGCCTGCAGGTCCACCCGCACCCGTACACAAGATTCGTTTCATATAGTCCACGCCCAACCTTAGAACCCAAACAACGGGTGTCTGAGTCTGCTGGCATTATGAGAAGCAACCAATTTATATTAATTCTCAACAGGTACTGAACCGTGGTGCCTCGCCAAATCAATTTGGCAGGTATTCTCAGTTGCTTTTCTAAGCTTTTGGCGTTTCTGGTTTGCAGTAATGTTAATTAACAGTTTTTCCTCTGGAAATATGGAGGCTGTTGATTTTGTCTTGGGAAATATTTGACCAAACCGTACTTGATAAAATAAAGCAACAGAAAGAGTTTGAGGACCAGACAGTTGAGAAGTTGACCCCGCTGTATGAGTCCGCAAAGAACCCCCTCGTTAAACTCCACATTCACGGCATTATCTTGGACACCATGAAACACTCTGAAGCGTACCAGATGCTCATCGATTTGAATGCAAGCGCAGTTATGGGCAAGGAAAGCGAAGAACTCGGAAAAGAAGAGCTTGAAAGTCACATCGCTGAAGAAGCAAAAATGCTGAAGCAAGCACAGGAAATCAGTGAAGGCATAAAGGACAAGAAGATTAAGCAGTTGGTGCTGAACATACTGGAAGACGAGAAGCGGCACCACCGAATCCTGAAAGAGATGATGGAGGTTCTTGAAAAAGAATCCGCCGAATGGGACGCCTACCTCTACGACCTCATAACTGGCTTCCCTTAACCTTTTTTCCACCAAGAATCTATACCTGCCGCCGTGAACTATGTTTAAGCGCTGAAGCTTCAACAAAACTTATGAAGCAGTTACCAATCCAATAGTGTAGTCTCTTAACAAAAAGAGACAAACCGCATCTATGGGCCGATCGTCTAGCCTGGTTAGGACGTTGGCTTTACGAGCCAAAGGTCGCCGGTCCGAATCCGGCTCGGCCCACCATCTCTTCTCAAAAAGTTTAAGTTCTTTGTTTTTTCTAAAAGAAGGGGTAGCGCCATGTTTTACATTGCTTGGATTGTGACTTCTCCACTTGCGATTTGGTTACTTCTTTGACGATGGAGTCTTCGACGTGTCTTGTCCAAAAGCATTTCTGGGACATCAACGGCAAGGAAAAGCACTGATAACAAAACTGTTTCGACGCCTACCACGGCGAGGTTCTGTACCCATTTCCGATGCCTATGTGGATTTGGAAGTCGTTGGTTTGTCCACTAATGAGGATGGTGAATGCTCTGTCAGCGGTGATTATGTCTCTGAGTATTCCTGCTTTTTGAGCCTGTATTATGTATCCAAGTGGCGCGGCTTTTGACTGCGTTTTGTATCCTTCACTGTCGAGTTGGCTTACTATTTGTTTGCACAGTTGGTTAAGGTCTTTGTTTCTGTTGGTGTATACCGTAAAATCCGTTCAGAAACCATTAGACTCACCGTAACCTTTACGGTGAAGCCTTCATATAAGGAAATGTGACTGCCAACAAACAGTAACTAACGCTTGCTAAGACTTTGGGGCTGCATTTGCGTTTGTAACAGAATTCAGAAAGGCAAAAGTCTTTTTCGGGTTGAAAACAGTAAAATTCGCTTTTCGTAGCCTTCTGCCAACTCTGCCGATTAAGCCCGCTGCGTCCGTGCCCAACTTGTAAACCAACGCGTGCTCAAACATGCCTAAAGTCTCCACATCGATAACGTCACGGCTTAGTCCTGCCTGAGCCACCGCCACGTTAAGCTCTTCACGGGAAGCGCCAATAATTATAAGGCGGTCTATCAGCGAATCTTTCAAATGTAGGAGTTTGCGGGTTTGGGTGGGCTGAAGGTCGGCTTCTATGAGGTTTTCTTGGGCGTTTACTTCTAAGACCTTAAGTTCTAAGGGGAGATTTTCGCTGATGCCCCATAACTCTGCCATTTTTTTGAGGGTCGTTTTTTCTCCGTTGGTTAGGTGTTTCTGCAGGCGACTCAGTGATACGACAGCGGGAACCGTGTTTGGCTCAAAAACCCCTACGTCTACAACAAGCGCCTCGGCGTTTTTGTCTAATCCCGTCACGTAGCCTTTTAGGTTGGAGAATTTTTTCACGTTCTCCACGCTGACCGGACAAAAACCGCCTGCTTCCCTCTCCAGCAACTTCGTGGCGATGGTTTCATCTTCTCCTGAAACCTCCAACTGCACCCATTTTCCCGCTGCAGTGCCCACGACTTTTACTTCCACATTCAAGTCGCCCAGCAAGTCCGAGAGGATTGGATCTATCTGTTTTAGCTGGTGGGAATTGTAAATCTTAACCATCAAAGTAAGCGCCGTCATGACTCTTCAACCAACGCTGCTATTTCATCATGAATCATCTGCACCCTATCCGCCGCTGCATCCAACTGCTCTTCTCTAAGCTTGTTAATAGTTACTTCGATGGGTGCGCGTTTGCCGTTTTCGATGAGTTTGTCGGCGTAAGAAACAATCTTCTGCTCAATCGTTGTAGGCATGTAGTTGCCTTCAGGCCAGCATAGTTTTTTTGCTTCTGCGGGGGTTATGCCGCCGCCCATGTGACGCTCAATAATCTCAATTATCTGCTCGGGTAAGCCTTGTTTGCGGGCTAATTCTGCTCCCTCAACCACATGATTGACCGAATGTGTTTTTCCGCGTCCAAGATCATGCAGAAGAGCACCAATCTCGACAAGCTCAACGTCAATGTTTACGCCTTTTTTTCGGCAAACCTGCGCCGTCTCTACCGCAAGCTCCGAGACTGCTTTACAGTGAGCGATAACTTTTTTTGAACAGTGGTTTTCTTGGAGAACTTTTAGCGCTTGCTCCCGTGAGGGAACCTTGCTACTCACCAAGTTCCTTCCTAAGCTGTTCAACTTTCTCGCTTAGCTTCACAATTAGGCGGTCGTTGTCTGAATGCTCAAGAGCTTTACCGCAGACGCCGCAGTGGAAAACTGCCTCAACAGCTTCTTCAAAAGTTACTCGCCTACACCCAGGCGTGTTACAGTAGTAAAAGTCGTGGTTTACTTCGTAGTCTAGTCGCACAGTGAGTTTTTCGAGAACGCGTCGTTTCTGGCTCAGGATAAAGCCTTCCAGTTGGTCTGGTTGGAGCCTCCAATGGAAGATGAACCACCCCGTTTTGGGGTCTCTTGTTCTGCGCAGACTCACCAATGAATGGTCGTAGAGTTTGTAGAGGATTTTGCGGACAGAATTTAACCTAATGCCCGTCTTGTTGGCTATTTCGTCGTCGGTTATTTCATCCACGTTCTTAAGATTCTCAATTAACAGAACTGCCTCTTCCTCTCCGAGGGAAGTTGCCACCTTCATCAAAGTTGCGTCGTCAATGGTAGATAACATAGTCTGGTTCCACAATCATATAATACAGATGGGGTCTCCCATAAAACTCTTCTCAATTTAGACTCAATAAACAAACATTCAACTTTGAAGCTACTGGACCTTTTTGCCTCTTTCTTGAGGGACTATATGCATGTTCGCGTGTTCAAAAGGCTGCCCCAAGGTTTCACCTTTAAAGAAACGGTCAAGAAATATTGCAAGCGCAGCGCATTCTGAATGTGGTTGATTGCCCACTGCCACGTTGAAATCAGAAAATTCGGCGTCATAGAATTCTCGGGGGACCTTCTGGCTGCCCGCCAACACCAAAACGTCCTTGCCCGCGCCCTTTATTCGTTCCATCACGTCACTTGATTGAATGTTCTCTCCGTACGCCGTTAAATGAACCACCACGCCGCCGTTGGTTTTCCAGTCTCGGACGGTTGTTTTCCATTTGGTTCCCATTTCAAAAAAGAAGTCGCCGCCCCAAGTATCCGTAACCTTCTGTACGGTATGCTTGATTTTCTCATCCACCGCTTCGGAAAGCACAAATCCCGCCGCACCCAAAGCCCGCGCTGACAAGGCAACATGGCTGGTTAACCTGACATCACGTTGTGGTCGGTGTCCCCACCTTAAAACAACAACTTTAGCTTGCATGGTTTCCCCTTTCTATGGTAGTTTAGGTTTTATTTCGATTTTTCCCTGCATATCTTCGACGCGTTTTCGGAGTTTCTCCGCGAACTCTGGGTCTGCTTCCAACTGGACCTGCACGGCGCTGTCTGTGTAGTCAATTTTTTTCACGTCTGCGCCTTTGTGGACCCACGAAACCAGCGACATAGTTGTATCAGTCATGGGCACGGAAAAGTTTACTTCAACGTACTCCTCCAACCGCTTAAGAATCTCTTGCCGCAACTGGCTAAAGTTTGTTCGGGCTTTAGCTGAAATAAGCATAGGATTCTTAGTTTCCTCTTTGAGGGCTTCAAGCTTTTGTTGAGCTTCTTCTTCGGTTAAACAGTCAATTTTGTTGAGCGCAGTTATCACAGGTACGCCTGAGGCGCCTATCTGGTCAATTGTTTTCTGGCAGGTGCGGTTCTTTTTGCGTATGGTTTCCAAAGGCTCGTTTATGTCCAGCACCACAATTATGAGGTCCGAGTAGATGGTTTCTTCCAGCGTTGAAAGAAACGCTTCGATAAGCGTCAGGGGCAGGCGGTCGATGAAGCCCACCGTGTCCGTAAGCAGAAACCGCCGTTTAGAAAACTCTATCAGACGCGTCGTCGTGCTAAGCGTCGTAAACAAAGCATTGTTCACTTCTGCGGTTTCTTCTGCTAAGGCGTTGAAGAGGCTGCTTTTGCCTGCGTTCGTGTAGCCCGCCAGCGAAACCGAGTAAAAACCCAATGCAGTTCGCCTTTCCCTGTGAAGAACCCGTTTTTCGCGTATTTGCTTCAGTTTTTGCTGGATGGTGTGGATTTGCCGTTTTATGGCTTCACGGTAAATGTCGGCTTCGTATATGCCGATACCCATGAAACCCGGTTGTTCTCCTCTCTTAAACAGCCTGACTTTTTCCTTCGCATGCTTAAGTTCGTTTTTGAGGGTTGCCAACTGAATTTGAAGCTGGGCTTCGGTTGTGGTTGCGCGTTTGTTGAAGATTTCTAGAATCAACTGGAAGCGGTCGATGTTTTCGATTTTGGTGGCTTTCGCCAAATTGTACGCTTGAATTGCCCTGAGGGGGTTGTCAAAAATTACTTTTTCCGCGCCCGTTTCTTTAACTAAGTCAGCAAGTTCTTCGACTTTTCCTCTGCCTATCTGGTAGCGGGCGTCTGAACGTCTGGTCTGCTCCATCTCCGCAACCACGATGTATCCCGCGGATTCAGCTAGCCCTCTAAGTTCAGGTAAACTGGATTGTTCCCGGTTGAGACGGCGCTGCACTATGATTACTTTCGTTCTAGGGTTTACTCTCCCTTGCTTTTTTGCTGATTTTGATGGCGTCGCCCAGCGTGAATTCGCGGTTTGCCGCCTTCGGAATGGGAACCTTCTCCTCCGCCACAGGAACAAGAAGCTTGACTTTCAGGGTATGCTCAAGTTTAGCGACTAGCTGGTCGTTGGGCGCCATTTTACCTGTTTCGATTTTGCGCAGCACAGACTCTTTTTCGTTAATTTTCTTGCCCAAGTCCTCGTGGCTTAACCCCGCCTTCTCGCGTGCCTCACGGATGACTTCTGCGTAGTCTTCCACGATTTCTTGGCTAGTGTCTACTCGGGTGATTATGACTTTCTTTTTTATCTGAATTGGCCTGCGCGTTGCTGTACTTTGCCCTGTGAAGGTTGGCGCCTGAAATGTGGGGGCAGGTTTGGGTTCTTCCCAGACTACTTTTCCGTGTTTTGAGCATTGAGGACATACGGTTAGTTTGGCGCCTTCAATTACAACACGCATGGGCGCTTCGCGAATTTTGCGTCCGCAGACTTCGCATCGCAACAGATTATTCACCTGATTTTACTTTGTATTACCCAATCTTTATACTTGTCGAACTAAAACAGCTACATTTACGGTGAAACCGCGTGGAAAACCCACTTAAACGCATAAGAAGCATAGCTGACTATCAGTTCGGGCAAGGCGTAGGCAGCAAACTCTTTCCAGATGACGTGGAAATTCAGTATTCTCCCGCGACGGGCAGGATTCGGTACGTGACCCTAAACGGGGAAAGGCTTGCGACCCTGCGACCCACCGACAGCCTGCTTAGCTTAAGTGTGAAAGTCTCTGCTGAACTGGCAAAAACATGCCCTGACCTACACTGTTTTGTTGCAGTTCGTCAGGATATAGCAAAGTTTGTAGCAGACGGAGGAGACGTATTCGCCGCTCACGTAGTCAAAGTGGATGAGGCGGTTCATGCTAAAGATGAAGTTATCGTCAAAGATGAAACAGGAAATGTGTTGGCGGTTGGGCGCGCCTTCCTTTCAGCAGCTGAGATGTTGACATTTACGACTGGTGTCGCCGTTAAAGTCAGACACGGAAACAACGGCTGAACTCTTCAAATGAAGTAATTTCACTGGTTTGTTTTTCTCTTTCTTTCCTTTGGTTCCCGTTCCAGAGCCCCAGCAAACCCATTTTTCAGAACCTTGGATAGTGTTTTTTGGACAAGACCTGAAAACAAAAAGTGTAAAATTCGCCAAAAATTGCCTTTTTTAACCTTTTTCCGTCGTTTCCTGCCGTTTCTAGCCGTCGGTTACGCCCAAATTGAACGCTGAATCAAAAAAGCAACCCAAAACAGGCGCTTTGGCAGGGTAGGGGGGAGGCATAAAATTGTGGAAGAGAGAAACAAAAGAAAAGGGAAGAGTTGGGTTTAGAGTTTCTTTTCGGTGACTGCGTTTTCTAGGGCGACAACGCCTGGCAGTTTTTTGCCCATGAGGAATTCGATTAGGGCTCCGCCTGCAGTGCTGATGTAGCCGATTTTGCTGCTTAACCCGTACTCGTTGATGGCTGCGATGGTGTTTCCGCCGCCTGCAAGGCTAAACCCATCAGAATCCGCGATTGCCTCAAACACTTTTTTGGTGCCGTAGTTGAATTCGCTGTTTTCGTACACACCCATCGGACCCGAAACCACAATGCTCTTTGCTTCCTTGATTAACACTGCAAAACATGCAACGGTTTTGGAGCCAATGTCAAAGATGCTGTACTCAGTTGGCAACTCGGAAACCGTGATTTCCTTGCGTTTCCCGTCAACGTCCAACGCGACATCCGCAGGAAGCACAACCGCCTTCGGATACTTCTCCAGTAACTCTTTAATTCCTGGGATAAACTGCGTCAAATCCTTCTTTTCCAAAAACGCCATGGTCTTCTTGCCCAAATCCACGCCCTTCGCGGCGAGAAACAGTTGCGAAGTCACACCACCAACCAGAACCGAATCCGCGATGCCGTTACTCAACACGTACTTGCTGATTTCTAAGCTGTCATCAGCTTTGGCGCCGCCCATAACGTAAACGCACGGGTGCTCAGGCTTCTCCAACGCTTTTGCCAAGGACTTCAGTTCACGCTCCATGATTCTGCCAGCAGCAGAGGGAAGTACAGCGTTGAAGCCAACCATGGAAACGTGTCCACGGTGCGCTGCGGCGAAGGCGTCGTTAACGAATATGTCTGCCAACGGCGCAAGGTTCTGCACCAGAGGCGTTTTGGAGTGTTCTTCAGGGGTGCCTTTTTTGGTTTCGCCGTCAAAGCTGCGCACGTTTTCCAACACAAGGATTTCGCCGCCTTTGAGCGCCTTGATGGCTGCTTGGGCTTTCTCGCCGTAAACGTCATCAACGTACTTCACTTCACAGCCAAGGATTTTCCCCAGAATCTCTGCGTGCTGTTTGAGGGGTGTGTAGTCGGGGTCGCCTTTTCTGCCTTGGTGTGCCAAGATGACTGTTTTGGCGCCTTTCTCCGCCAGTTCCTTGATGGTTGCTTCTGCGTGTGCTTTGATTCGGACGTCGCTGTTGACGTTTTTGGTTTCGGGGTCGATTTCGCTGTTAAAGTCTACACGTACTAGGACAACTTTGTCTTTTAAGTTAAAATCATCTAAAGTTTTGTACTTAGCCATATCAATTCATCTCCCAACAGGGTGGGTTTACTTGAAAAAAGAAAAGGAAGAGTTGGTTTTAAAGTTTCAGATTCCGCGTGTTTAGAGGCCTGCTTTTTTGCCGACCATTTCGATGAAGTCAACCATGCGGTTGCTAAAGCCCCATTCATTGTCGTACCACGAGAAGACTTTAACAAACTTGCCTTTGTCGCCCAAAACCATGGTTAATCCGGCATCGAAGACGCTGCTGTAGGTGGTGTGCATGACGTCGGTGCTGACGATTGGGTCTTCAGTGTAGTGGAGTATGCCTTTGAGTGGTCCTTCTGCGGCTTGTTTCATGGCGGCGTTGATTTCGTCTTTGGTGACTTCTTTTCCTAGCACAGCGGTTAAGTCCACGATGGATACGTCTACTGTAGGAACACGCATGGCTACACCGTTCATTAAGCCGTTGCATGAGGGCAAAACTAAGCCGATGGCTTTTGCTGCGCCTGTGCTTGTTGGGATGATGTTGACTGCTGCTGCGCGTGCACGGCGGGGGTCTTTGTGGACGACGTCTTGGATTTTCTGGTCGTTAGTGTAGCTGTGAACGGTAGTCATGAACGCTTTCTCTAACCCAAAGTTGTCAGCTAAGACTTTGCTGATGGGTGCAAGACAGTTGGTTGTGCAACTTGCGTTGCTGAGGATGGTGTGTTTTTCAGGGTCGTATGTGTTGTCGTTTACGCCAAGGACGATGGTTACGTCTGGGTCGGGTGACGGCGCGGATATGAGGACTTTTTTGGCTCCTGCTTGAAGGTGTTTTGAGGCTGCTTCGCGTTTGGTGAATAAGCCTGTGGACTCAACTGCGAGGTAAACACCGAGGTCTTTCCATGGAAGTGCCGCGGGGTCTCTTTCGCTGATGACTTTGAGGGTTTTGCCGTTGACAACTAGGTCTTTGCCTTGGACTTCGACGGTGCCGGGGAATCTTCCGTGAACGCTGTCGTACTTGAGCAAGTTTGCGTTGGTTTTGGCGTCTGCAAGGTCGTTGATGGCCACAAAGTCAATGTCTGCGTTTTTCTCTAACGCTGCGCGGTAGAGGAGTCTGCCGATTCTTCCAAATCCGTTAATTCCAACTTTTATTGCCATACTAAATCACCTAATTTGTTCCGAGGTAATCAGAGGCTTTATCTTAATTAATTTTCCGACCCGAACAACTACAGAAAGAAAAAACAACACAAGAAACCCGCGAAAAAACAAATTGAACAAATTTCGTGATTTCAGGTTGCTGCTTTGACTTTTGCCACATTTTTTGTCTACCTCCCCCCTCTTTCCAGCAAAACCCATTTCACGTTGCTTTTTTGATTTTGTGTCTTGTTTGGGCTCAACCCGCGGCTAGAAAAGGTTAGAAACGGCAGAAAACGGCGGAAAAAGGCTAGAAATGGTGAAAAAGGGTGAAATTGGTTTTTGGAAAAAAAATTCTCAGCCTGTATCTTGTCAAGTTTTGCTTATGCCCAGAAGCTTTTGCTGTACTCGCCCAAAATGTTTTTGTACATGTTTTGGGTTTGCTGGGCGATTTTGTCCCAATCGTATTTCTCTAAGATTTTTTTGTGGGCGTTTCCCCTGATGGCTTTGGCGAAGTTGTCGTCCAGCAGGATTTTGTTTATGCCCCACGCCAGCGACTCCGTGTTGTTCGGGTAAACCTTAACACCCGTCACATCGTGCTCCACGATTTCGCCCAACCCGCCAGTGTCTGAAACCACAACGGGGCTTTTGGCTACCATGGCTTCTAACGCGACGATGCCGAAGGGCTCAAACAGCGAGGGCACCACCGAAACGTCTGCGACCTTCTGCAACTTTTGCAGGTTCTCCTCATCCACAAAACCCGTGAAAAGCACTTTATGTTCGAGCCCCATGCTTTTAACTATGTTACTGAGTTGCTCCTGCATGTACCCAGAGCCGACTATGACGAATTTAGCGTCTACTTTGGCAAGAATTTTGGGCACGGCGTTTATGAGTATGTGAATACCCTTCTCGTAAACAAGGCGCCCAACGTAAAGCACGATTTTCTCGGTAGGCAAAGCAAACCGCAAACGAAAGCCACTCAGGTCCTGATTTCCTAAACCGTCGTAGACGTGGGGGTTTACGCCGTTGGGGACCATGCGCAGTTTGTCGTTGGGCAACCCAAACGCCCACTTCACATGTTGCATCATGTAGTCACTGCAGCAGACAACCCGCCACGCCTCATACGTCAACCACGCCTCAGTCTCATGAATCATACGCTCCGTAGTCGTGTGCAAGCCGTCTCGACGCCCAATTTCCGTACTGTGCATGGTAACCAGTAGGGGCTTGCGGAAAACATGCTTCAACCCGATTCCTGCAGTTGCGACCAGCCAGTCATGCGCATGAAACACGTCAATTGGCTCCGGCAGTTTCGCAGCTATGGCGGCGGCTTCCCGTTGCATATTCATGTTCATAAGATACACCCACGTGGCAAAGTCAGGCGAAGGGTTCTTGTAGCTGTCTATGCGGTAAACCTCAACGCCGTCTATGGTCTCGTGGGCTGGAGCACCAGGGAAATCGCAGGTCACCACGTGAACTTTAACGCCGATTTTAGACAGGCTTTGGGACAAGAAGTAGATGTGTGGTGAGATGCCGCCGATGACCCTAGGTGGGTACTCCCAGCTAAACATCATAACGTTCAGGGGACGCTTCATGTTTTAGCGTCGCCTCCTGCAACCGCTCTGTACACGGCTAAAACATCCTTTACTAAAGAAGCCGTGTCTGAAGAAACAATGACGATTTTCTCGGGGGGTACATTGTACAGTCTGATGACTTCGTTTTTCATCCACTCCGACTTGACTGTGACTTTTTCAGCTTCGAAGAAACCTAGCCATTCGATGCCGCGGATGGACATGTTGAAGGGTTCGTTGGCGCCTGGGGAACGGTGGTCTTCGAGGCTGTCCACGGAGTAAACAAAGGGGATGCCTAACGCGTTTTTCAGGGTCACCGCAGCAGGGATGAAGTGCCAATCGTAAACGTCGGTGAGGTCTAAGTGTTTGCCTGCCTGATAGTAGACGTTGGCTGCTGCCCGCTCAATCTCCTGATTAAGCGTTAAATCCCAAGTAAGCAGACTGTCATGAGTGTGAACGGGGTTTGCTACTCTGGAAACCCAAACGCCGTCTTCCTCTTTCACTGTGCCCGTTGACGCATCGTTATAAGTGACCACGTGGGTTTTGACCCTGTTTTTTACAAGTTGCGCCGCTAAACCGTTAACGTACTCCGAGAGTTTGCCCACTGTTCTTGGCGGGTACTCCCAGCAGAGAATTACGGCGCGCAAAAAAGTTTCTACCTCACTTACGTGAAGAGCGAACAGACCTTAATTATCCCTTTAGGCGTGAGGTAGTACCGTTTTTTCCCCTCATTATCGTTGAAGCTTTCGGCGAAACCGCGGTTTTTGTAGTCATCAAGAATTCTTTCAATTTCGCCCGCGTCACGCTGCAGAATCCTAGCCACCTCGTCACCCCGTTTTGCCAAATCCGCGGCGGTGGCACAGAGGTTATGAAGGGTCTGTAGGACTTTATCTGGAAACGGAAGCTCTTCGCGCATGTTACCTGCTCCTACCTATAGTTTATACTCGCATGGTTTTCCTTATAAACGCATGCACAAGAAAATATAGACACTAAAACTGCCTGGTGACTTCCTGCGTCTGAGCGGTGACTTTGCGGTACCTGTTTTGGGCGGCGGCAACCAGCTTCTCCCTGAGCGCTTCACCTTTTGCTTTGGACGCTTTGATTGCGTTGAATTCTTCTTGAAGCTCCCAATCTTGCAGGGAGTATTCAGCCCAGCTTGTGAAGTCTCCTCGTCGGTTATGGAACTCCAACGCCTTCCCATCCACGGTTCGCAGCGCCTTCAAGAAACCCTTCAACGTCCACGTCATAGTTCCCGTAAACGACTCCTCGTTAGCTGCTGTACTGAATAGAAACGGCTCATTGGCAGTATAAGTTTGCAGCCTAACGCGGTTCCCAAAATCCAACAACGCAGCTTCCGCCGCAACAAAAGCGTTAAGCGGCGACTCGTAAGGGCTGAAATAACTGTGGACCTCACCTGGAGCACCCCCTTGAGCAAACATGTAGTACAGGTGGTCGCTGGTCTGGAAGTTCCGCCACAGCCTAAGCCACTCTGCATCGTCGGCTTCGTGGATAATCGGCTCCAGTTGCTTCAGGTTAGTGTAGTAAGCCCACTGCATCGCGTTGCCCAACCAGCCGCTGCTGTCACGGTCCACGTCCGCCCAAGAAACCGTTCCCTTCGTCTCAGAAACATCCACCTCGCCTCGGGGGCTATACTTTTCGATGGCTTCGCTGGGAGTCGCCATGTGGAGGTGAGGCCACTTGAGAATTTCTTCTGGCAGGCGCTTTAAGAATTTGTGGATGCCTGTTTCGGGCCAGTGGTGTTCGCCGAAGGTTTCGTAGTCGGGGAAGATGTTGATGAGGTCGCCTTGGGTGTCTGCTAGCCAATGTGCGTATTTTTCGGCGGTTAGGGGCCATTCGCTCCACCACCGTGCGCTAAAGCGGAAGCCAACATCGTCAGTTAATTTGTAGTTGCGCAGTAGCAGGCGGATTTGGCGGCTGCCCTTTGGGGTATAGAGGTAGTTTGGCGAGTTGCCGCCCAAGATTTTTTCTACACCTTCAGTGTAGATGCCTTTGTAGCCGAGGTTTTCGATGATTTTGGCTATGGCGTTGTTGTAGAGTAGCTCGGTGTTTTCAAAAACTTGGGGCGTGTAGCTCATCATTGTTTTGATGGTTTCGCGGTGCATCGTCACCTGCTCCACAAACTCATCCTTATCTGCGTACAAGCTGGCGACGCTGTGATAGTACGTCTGATTCAGGAATTCTACGCAGCCCGTTTTAGCAAGCTGTCTAAACGTTTCCAAAAGGTCCGGGCTGAATGATTCACACTGTTCAAGAAACACGCCTGATAGGCTGAAGGCGAATTTGGGTCTGCACCGCTCCTTTTTGTGTTCGTCAATTACATCCAGCAGTATCTGGTTGGATGGGAAATAGCATTTTTTTGCCGCGCGCTCAAAGATTTCTCTGTCCAGTTCGTTGTCAAAATAGTAGTTGAACAGGTCCTCTTTTTTGGCGCGTTTGAAAAGCTTATTCTCCCAAAACAGGTTCTTGCGCAGCCTGTGGGGCTGGTGAACCTCAAACACGAACACAACATCAGTCATGCAGTTCCTCTCGTTACCCAATAATATCAGAGCGTGGTTTATTTCTGGTTTGCCATTCCCATTGTGGAAACTCGACTGCGTAGGCTTTCCCTGTTTTCAGTCGTGTTCTTTCGGAGAACAGTTTTGTTCTGTAGGGAGAATAATTAAGCGCTTTTACCTGTAAGAGAACGGTGAACAACCAAAATGTACATAGAAAAAAAATTGATCGCATGCTGCATACTCGCCATATCAATAGGAATAGCAACCATAGTACCCTTAGAATACCTAATGGCAGCCCAAGCTCAACCAGCTGACAACATCCAAACCTTAGCCGCCGAGCCATTATTCGATGTCAACGCCCTCTACGTAAATTGCAACCTTAATCACACCCGTGAAACCTTGCCAAGCACTCTTTATGGTGCCACAATTAATGGACTGCTTAACATGACGGTGTTAAAGCCTAATCCATTACAGGAATATGACGCCAAAATCGAATATTATCAGTTTCGAGTTTACTCTGACGAAGGACCAATCGTTAACATGACTTTCTGTGTCGGTTATGCGAATCTCACCCTTACTTGGCTTATAGAAGGCGATGGAACAATAGGCTTCACAAACGGTTTAACTTATAATGGAACACTCGTCGATGGCGGTCTCACTGTGGGTGACGGATTTGCCAGCACCAATAACACTGGATTCTTATGTGGTGAAATAGTTAGCGCCGACCCCAATAGTCCACCGCAGGCGGTTACACAGCTAAGAAACGCGGATACATTATACATAGATGTTTACCGGCAGTGCACGCTCACTGTTAAAGGCGAAATTACAGTCATGACCCCTGAAAACAACGATGTACTTCAGCACATGGTTTTGACAAAGACAAGCACTGGCTTTACTTACGGAACCTATTCAGCAGGAATGGCCCCGATACCTCCAAAATTAATAACAGGGTAGGCTGGCAAAACAATGGCTAACGAGGAACTCGAAGGCAACACATTAAACGTCTACACCTATGTTGCCAAAGAAGGCCGACCCGTAGGCACCCGAGATGTCACCCGAGGCGCCAACCTCAGCAGCCCCAGTGTTGCACACCGGCATTTGATCAAACTTGAGGCGTTGGGTTTGATTGAGAAAAATGAGTATGGCGAGTACCTGCTTAAAGAGAAAGTAGATGTCAACGGGCACGTTTGGGTAGGCAGAAGCCTTGTGCCGCGGTTGATTTTCTACGCCTTCTTTTATATGGGCGCTTTGGGAGCAGAGATAACGATAATTGTTTTGAGCTCCTTTGTTTTAGGTTTTAACGTTGAGGTAAGCTTCTTTTTCTTGACGGCTATGACTGCGGTAGCTATGATTCTGTTTCTAACCGAAGGCATCAGACTGCACAGAAAAGTCCAACCCCCCAACACTCAAAACTGAAAAGGAAACAGAAAACAGGAAGCTTCCCTTTTTTCACGGCCAAACCGTTTCTTCACGCTTCCTGACAAATTTCGCTTAAACTACAAATTTAATCAGAGGAACTGCACATTTTAATCATTAGCCATATTAGCGTGGTGCACTCAAAAGAAGAGCGATGACCCATAAGCATCAGCCCAAACAGGACTCGCTGTCTGAGCTGCGTGAGTACCGTGGCGTCGCCAAAAACCGCCTTGCCTTAGCCATGGCCGTAACGGGTGCAGTCATGGTTGTGGAGGTTCTGGGAAGCTTCTACACCGGTAGCTTGGCGTTGGGCAGCGACGCGGGACACATGTTCACCCACCTGTTTGCTTTGGCAATCAGCTTTGTTGCCATCACCTTAGCATGCAAAGAACCCTGCCACCACCGAACCTACGGATTCTACCGTGTGGAGATTTTGGCAGCGCTTTTCAACAGCATCTTTCTCTTCGCTGTAACAGCCTACATTTTCTACGAAGGCGTGGTCCGCCTGCTGAATCCTCAACCCGTCATCGGCTTTGAAATGCTCATCGTTGCATTGTTTGGCTTAGCCGCCAACGGGTTAAGCATCCTGATTCTGAGAAGCAGCGTAAAAAGCAACCTGAACGTAAAAAGCGCGTTCATGCACATGTTCGCCGACACCGTTTCCTCAATTGTCATAATAATCGGCGCCATCATAGTTTCTTTAACTGACCTGTACATAATTGACCCGTTGCTGGGCATCGGCATTTCAGTTTTGATTTTTGTCTGGGCATGGGGGCTTTTCAAGGACTCCGTTAACGTTCTACTTGAAACAGCACCGAAGGGCATGAACATCGACGACATAAGCGCTGAACTGCGAAAAAGTGTCCCCGAAATTTTGAAGATTACGGACATGCACGTTTGGGAAATCACCTCTGACATGTACTCTTTTACAGCACACATCCAAATCGACGCAGCAGACTACGCAAAATCCAAAGAAATCCTCAAAAAAATAAACAAGGTGTTAGCGGAGAAGTACAGCATTGAGCACACCACCATCCAGATAGAGCTACCAAGCTAACACAGCAACAAAACTTGGGGTGTTGTAACGGTTATTTTCCGATGGCTCTCACGTTCTCAACCAGAACCCACGGCGCCACCAGCTGCCCCACTTTCCGCTCATTACACGCGAGCACGCTGACGTTTTTGAGCAACTCAAAAATGTTCCCCGCAAGCATGACTCCCCGTGTTGCATGGGCTATTTCGCCTTTGCTGATTTTCCATGCAGGTGTTGCCACAACGCTGAATTCTCCGCTGACAGGGTTGCTGCTGTGCGCGCCTTGCAAGGAAGAAACCAGCAAGCCTTCGTCAACTTCGCTTAGCAGTTCCTCGGCGGATTTGGTTCCGGGTGGGATGTGGAAGTTGGTGGCTTCGATGCTTGGTGTAGACAGGTAACCTCCCCGTGAAGCGTTGCCCGTGCTTTGCCTACCCTGTTTGTTTGCGGTGTAGTTGTCGTAAAGGAAGTTTTGCAGAACGCCCTTTTCTATTATGGGTGTTTTCTGGTGGGGTACCCCTTCCGCGTCGACTATTCCTGTGCGCAGTCCATGGGGGAGCAAGGCGTCGTCAACCATGGTGAGTGATTCGGAGCCTACTTGTGTACCAAGTTTATCCTTGAAGGGTGACTGGTTACGTTCGACGCTGTCCGCTTTCACCGCATTAATCAACGTGTAGTAAAGCAACTCTTGCAGCGCTAGCTGGGTGAATATTGTAGGGTAATTTTTTGTTTCTACAGGTTTAGGTTTCAACGTTGAAACTGTGAGGCGTGCGGCTTCTTTGCCTACCCATTCAGGGTCTACACTGAGGCTTCTTTCTGCGCTAAATTCGAAACAGACAGGCGTCACCGCGTCTCCTTCCTGTGCCAGCGTTGCCAAGCTGCACTCCACAACTGTTCCTTTGTCAAATGCTGATACGTCGTTGGAGTTTGCGATGGCTATGGATAGGTTTCCTGCTCCCGCGCCGCCTTCAATGGGCAAAACCCGTTTATCTGCCTCCACAGCGGTGTCCAGCATGCGAGAAGTTAAGCTAACAAGGTCGTCTGAATGGAGCTCCACAATCTTCGAATCAAAAGTGCCCTCAACTGTTGGGTAGTTTTTCTTTTTAGGCAGTTCTTTCCAGTCTTTGTCGGGCTGATTTGCCCTCGCTGCCGCCAACGCTTTCTCGATTGTGTCTTCAATCGCGGTGGGGCTGTCGAGTATGTTAGTGTAGGCGAATCCTATGGCTTTGTTAACTTGGGCTCTGACGCCTATGCCCCTGTCAATGATGCGTGCAGACTTGTTAATTTGCCCTCGTTCGATGCCTACGTTTGTGGCTTTACCGTCATAGACGAAGGCTTCCGCTTCCGCCGCGCCCTTCTGCAGGGCAGTTTTGACGGTTTTTTCTGCCAGATTCAATAAGGCTTCTTTGTTAAGCGCTACCACCGACAGTCACCTCGCTAACTCTAATGTGTGGTCCCCCGTCACCTATAAACGCCGTCTGACCCTTCCCGCAACGACCAGCGTTCAACTGGAAGTCCTTGCCTACCGCGTCCACTTTAAGCAGCGTTTGCAGGGTATTGCCGCTAAAGGAGGCATCTCGGACTGGCGCTCCCAGCTCACCGTTATTTATTTCATAGGCTTCCTGAATGCCCACTTGAAACGTCCCGTCAAGGTTAGCTTGCCCACCGCGGAAACTCTTAAAGAAGTACCCCTGCTTCACGCCCTCAAAAAGCTCCTCAAACGTGTGGTCTTTGGGCGCCATGTACGTGTTGCGCATGCGGATAATGGGGTCCACGCAGAAATCTTCAGCACGCGCGTTACCCGTGGGCTGGGCGTTGAATTTGTGGGCGGTTTCGCGGTCATGCAACAGCCCCGTTACGACGCCGTCTTTGATGAGCAGTGTCTTTTGGGCTGGGACGCCTTCATCGTCGTATTTGAAGCTGCCAAAAGCGCCCTCTATGGTTCCATCATCATAAAACGTGACCATGTCGGACGCGATTTTTTTGCCCATGTTATTTGCCAATACGCCGCCCGCCAACGCCAAATCCGCCTCCGCCAAATGCCCGAAAGCTTCATGAACAAAAACCCCCACCACGTTCGGACCCAAAACAACAGGAAAAACGCCGCCCTTTGGAGACTTCGCGGACAGTTGGGTCACGGCGCGTTTTGCCAGAGTCTCACCGACGGCTTCGGGGGTTTGGATATCAAAGACTTCGTAGCCTGTGGTGGAACCGATTTCTTCTCGACTAAACGTAAACACGCCATTTTGCTGCGCGGAAGCGGTGACCCTGGACCAAACGTAGAGTTTATCCTGTTCAATGTAGCTGCCTTGACTGTTGCCAAAGTAGGTTTTGCCCTCCAAATCCAAGTAGTCCATGGTGCAGCTTTTAATCCGCTCATCCCAACCCAACGTGGCTCTGGTTGTGGCGGAAGCGATTTGGATTTTATCTTCGATGCTGATTTCCGAAGGCTTCTTTCTCGGCTTGACTTCGACGTGGTCTTCCACGGGTTTGGTTTGGGCAAGCTTAATTGGATTTTTTAATCGTGTGCTTGCTGCTTTAGCCATGGCGCACGCGTCTGAAATTACAGACGCTAACGCTTCAGAATTCTTGGAACCCACAGACGCGAACCCCCATGCACCATTAACCAGAACGCGAAGGGCAACCCCTGTTTCTATGCCCTGTTTGGTTGCTTCCACGCGTCCTTCCTTCATGGTGAACATGGTTTTGGAGAGGGTTTGCGCTCGGGCTTCCGCATATTGCGCTCCAAACTTGTCTGATGCCGTGTTTATTGTTTTTGTGAGAAGGTCTTTCAGTTTATGTGCCTCCCAGAGGCGATGCCGCTTTGTTACTGAATTGTGTAAAGAAATAAAATTGTTGTGCCGCGAAACAGGGGTTACCAGAAGTCTGAAAGTCCCGTCTGCTGGACCCTGCCGCGTGGAGGCTTAAGCCTAAGCTTCTCAACGCCTTGTCCTTCGAGTGGTTTTTCTGCTTCAGGCAACGCCAACTTACCGTAGACCCCATCATAACCAGGCGTCACCGCAACCTTGCCTTCCCTAACATCCACAATGATATCAGCAACCCTTTTTTCCGTGACCGCCGCCAAAGCTTCTCTGGAAGCGTCAATCAACACAGCATACTCGTCACCAAAACTTTTGATGAGCGGGTTGTAGATTTTCCAAACCGCCTGCGTCGAAGGCGAAGCTGAACCAACAACGGCAGCTATTATTTCTGAAAGAGGCATTAACCGCACAAACCCTGGTGACGCGTCGTCTTTGTAGTCGGCTGGGCGATCAGCAAGCTCTTCAATACGTTGATCTACGCCTTTTGTGAGTTTTCTTCCGCATACAGGGCAGATGTTGTTGTGTTTTTGAGCCTCCGATGGAGAAAGTGACACGTTGCAGTTGCGGTGACCTGTCCAGTGATACTTGCCGTAGGCAGGTTCGGTTTCTATGGTGAACTTTAAGCGGCTGGCATCCTTGGTTTTGATGGTGCCCGTGATTTCTTTGTACGTGACTTGTTGGAGTTCAAAGACGTTGGCTTCTCTGCCTATGCGCCATGGCCAGAAGCTGTGGCTGTCACTGTTTGAGAGTAACGTGAAGCGGTCAAGGCTGCTGAGGCGCCAGTTCATGGGCGGGTCGCTGCTGAGCCCCGTTTCCAACGCGTGGATGTGCCGGGTTTGGTCTTTGTAGCAGTCTTCGATGCGGTCAAAGCCGCTGAAGGCTCCAAACAGGCTAAACCAAGGTGTCCAAGCATGCGCAGGAAAAACCATGTTATCATCCGAGACCGACATAACCTCTTCGACCAGTTGCGGCGCAGTCATGTTTAAGATGGGTCTACCATCAGCACTTAAGCTTCCATATCTGCCTAAAGCCTCATTAATCTGCTCAGCCGCCTCTATGCTGGGCGTAAGTATGACATGGTGGATTTTTCTGTTCCGATTCTCGTAGTCAAATATTGTGCAAACTTCGGTTGTCAACATAAAATAAACAGATGTATTTTCGGCGTTAGCCAACCTGAATACCCCTGAATCTGCCTCGGGAACAAGGGTTTCGCGGATTTCTTTGAGCCATTGTGGATGCGTGAAGTCGCCTGTACCCACAAGCTGTAGCCCTTTGATTTTGGCGAACCGCGCAATTTCGGTGAGGTTCATTTTTTCGCTTGTGGCTCGGCTGAATCGGCTGTGAAGGTGCAGGTCTGCGATTACTCGAATTAACAACATCCCCCTGGTAGGCCATTGGTGATTGTTGTTGGTACTAGTGGGGTTCACCTTAAAAACTTATCAGGAATTGCCTACTGGGTGGTTGGCTCTAAAAAAGAGAAAAGAAAAGGATGGTTTTGTTGAAGCTGCTTTGGTTGTTATTGGCTGAAGCTGTAGTTGGTTTCTGTGATTGTTCCGCTCTGCCATGTTCCGTCCCAAACTACGTTGTAGGGATTTTGAACGCCTGTCTGCGTATAGTTAGCTGTTATCGTGTACACTGGGTCGAGGACTACGGGGTATTCAAACGTAACTGTCCAGCCTGCACCGCCTGGTATCGGCAACAGAGTTGTATAATTGTAATGTTCCGCGCCTACAAGTCCTGTTTCTACTCTTCCGCCTGTCCATTCTAGGTCTTGAATGAATTGGGCTGTTTCGTTGTAGTTGATTTTAATGTAGTTCATTACTGAATCGCGAATCTGTTCCTGTGTTACGGGTACGTTTGAGCTGTACCCTGTTTCTGTGATGCATCCGTCTTGGTTGGTGCCATTCCAGAACACGTTGTAGGGTGTTTGGACTCCTGTTTGGGTGTAGTTGGCTGTCACCGTGTAGGTTGGGTTGGGGACGACGGGGTTGTGGATTTCAACCGTCCACCATGCACCGCCAAGCATGCCATTTTCAGAAGTGTAAACGTACTGTTCTGCTCCTAGTAGTTCTGTGTCTACTTTTCCGCCTGTCCACTGCAAGTCCTGCATAAACTGGTCAGTCTCCACATGAACTGCCTGTATGTAACTCATAACGTCATCTCGCACATGCTCTTGCGTGGGTGCAACTGCTTCGTTTATGTTGGATATGTAGCTTGTTTCAGTTATTGTACCGTCTTGCCATGTTCCGTTCCATGATATAACGGCGGGATTTTGGACGCCTGTTTGCGTGTAGTTAACCCTTATAGTGTATATTGGGTTTGGAACCACGGGGTAGCTGAGTGTAACTGTCCATCCTGCAGCACCCGGCGCGGATATGAGTGTGGTGTAGACATAGGTTTCTGCGCCTACACGTCCTTCTGGTGTTTCTCTGCCTCCTGTCCAGTTGAGGCTTTGCATGTATTGGGCGGTTTCAGGGTGGTTGCTTTCAATGTAGGTCATGGTTTCGTCGCGTACTTGCTGCTGCGTTGATTCTTCTTCTGACATGGGAACCTCATTTAGCGGCGGAGAACTCGGCGTTTCAGAAGCTGCGGGAGTTGCTGAGGGAGACGGTGATGGAGTTGCGGCTGGTTGGGCTGGTTGATTAACAAGGGTGTAGCCGACGTAACCGCCGACTATCACGATTACTAGCACTATGGCTATTCCGTACATTAGTGTTCTTTGAACCAATTTCTTCACTACTTCTCTTCTTTATTGGTACTCTATATAACTCTATCATTCAAAATCCCAGAGTAATTTCGGTGTTGAACAGAAATGACTTGGGTTGAACCTGAAAAAAGGTGAGCGTGACCGCCTTATTGCTTTTAGTTAAACCTGTGTTGGGTAATCGAACGTTATCTCAGCGACAACACCGATGCCTCAATGCCTAAAATATCCTCAATTCACGATTAGCCGTTTGAGAGAAGAGAAAAAAAGTGGACTAAGGTAAGCGTGTTTCTTTGCAGGTAGAGTGTGAGGAGGGGTTTCTCTACTGTGCGAAGACGTAGCTTACCTCAGTCACGCATCCGTTTTGCCATGTGCCTTCCCAAGTTATGTGGTAAGGTATGCCGATGGTTCCAGATGCGGTTGAATAGTCGACTGTGACGTCGTAGACAGGGTCCAGTACTACGGGGTAATGGATTGTGACGGTCCAGCCCTGTGCTTGGTAGGTGTAGATTTCTGCGCCCAAAAGGTTCTCAGGTGTTACTCTTCCGCCCGTCCAGTTCAGGTCGCTCATAAACTGCAGTGTCTCTGAGTGGTTTGCGCCTATGTACGCCATGATTTTGTTGCGTGTGTCTGCTTGAAGTGTAACTTCAGGCGGGGTTTCTGGTTGGTTCTGTTCTTGATTTTGAGTTTCTTGAGGGAGAATTTGCTGTGCGTTAACTACTGCCCAGCTTACTCCGCCGACCACGGCGAATATTGTGAGGAATGCGATTAATGCCCTAACTTTTTCATGTGCCAAGTTAATCACCGCTTTCTGACTTACGCTGCCAATCTTATAGCGCCATGCCTTGGTACAATACGTTCCAGAACCTGAACTGAGTGTTCTAAACTTTTGAAAAGCAGCCAAACAGGAAAAGAACGGCGTTTCAAAACTGATTTAGGCAAAAGCTTAAGAACGAAGCCGCGTTGAATTTCGGCAATAATTTGGGAATCATATGGCGATGGGCAGCATGAAAGTGTGCGTTGTCGGTTTGGGACAGATTGGTTTTCCTGTGGCTCAGTACGTTCATGAGAAGGGCATGCAGGTTTGGGGCTATGACATAAGCGCCGCCACGGTAGAGCACGCTAACCAAGGAGGGCAGTTCAAAGCAACCAACTCTTGGAGTGAAATTCCATCTGCGGACGTTTACATAGTATGCGTTACTACGGGTCAAGTTGACGGCTGCCCTGACTTGAAAGCGGTTTTTAACGTCTGCCAAAAAATCTCTGAAAAAGCCGCATCTTCAACGCTTGTGACCATCGAAAGCACTGTCGTTCCGGGAACCGCCAGAAAAATCTTCACCGAAATCTTCAACAGCCAAGTTAACTTAGTTCATGCGCCGCACAGGTACTGGGCTGATGAACCTGAAGAGCATGGTGTGAACCAGATAAGAGTCATCGGTGCAGTAAACGAGGAAAGCCTCGCGTCGGGTATGGAGTTTTACGAGGGCAATCTGGGCATCCCTATGCATGTTTGTGGTTCGGCTGAGGTTGCGGAGATGTGCAAGATAACTGAAAACTCGCATCGATACTTACAGATTGCGTTTGCTGAAGACCTGAAGATGCTTTGCGGGAGAATTGGCATGGACTTTGAGGACTTGAGGGCGGCTTGTAACACGAAGTGGAATGTGGCTATACCTGAAGCGCGCGACGGCATAGGCAGGCACTGTTTACCTAAAGACATCCGGTACGTGATGTCGATGGCGCCAAGTACACTGTTGGAGAGCGCATTGAGAGTCGACAAAGAATACCGCGCATGGTTATCAAAACGGACGCCGTAATCAAGCTGCACCTTTTGTTTCTGTTTCAGCACTTTTTTTAGCAGGAAAATAATCGCGCTATTAGCCGGCGTAGACCCCTATCGTTTCTGCATAGATATGCTAATAGCAACCAAATAGACTCGTGAAAGATTGGTTTAAGCGGAGTTTATGCAGAAAAGCTGGAGTGGGCTCTTCAAGTGGGCTGCAGAAAATTTCGGCAGGAAAACGAGGGGGCTATTTGGCGTGTTTCTCAGGTGTTTTTCCATCAAGTTGATGGTACTTATCCATGGCGTACTTGACTATTTCCATGGCTGCTTTGGCGTTTTTCCACCCGCGGGTTTTTGTCCATTTATGTGGTTCTAGCCGCTTGTAGGTTTCAAAAAACTCCTGAATCTCAACCAACTGGTGGTTGTAGACGTCGCATATATCTTTGTAGTCTTCAAACCGTCTGTCGCTGACCAGCACACTGAGGATTTTTGCGTCTAAACCCGCTTCATCTTCAATTATTAAGGCGCCGATAACTCGGACTTTAACCACGCAGCCCACATTCAGCGAAGCAAAACTCAGTACCATAATGTCTAAGGGGTCACCGTCTTCGTACCACGTTTTCGGAACAAACCCATACTCTACAGGAAAAACCACCGACGAAGGAATAATCCTGTCCAACACGAAGGCTTCCCACTCTTTGCTGTATTCGTATTTGTCTCTGCTACCGCTGGTAACCTCAATAACCATGTTTAACTGTTCAGGTGGATTGTCACCCACAGGCAAATCCTTCCAGAAATTCATACCATTTTTCTCCAATGGAAAAAAGATGTAACAGAGTAAATTAAGTTTTCTTGACCAACGCTATGGCTTTTCAGACTTGAAGAATGTTTCCAGCTTCGCGTTCCCAGGCTTTTTAAGCACTTCTGCGCAGACTTTGGGGTCCAAGGCTTTGTACTCTAACCCCAACGTCACCAGTACCCTCTGTACATCCTTGCCTAGACTGGGTGCAACCAATACGGCGCGGACTTCACGATTAACCTTGGCTTTGATGGGTTCAATGTACTTCGCTAACTGCAAAGCGGCGTCTTTGGAGGCGTTTTTGCGTTTCACTTCAATTATGACAAGTTTGCCGTTTCCGTCCTCACCATAGATGTCTACAAAACCGGGCTCCACATGCTTTTCCCAGCTAATCGGCTTAAACCCCTCCTCAAACAGTTCAGGCTTAACTAGGATGGCTCGGTGCATGTCCTCTTCAGTTGCGTGCAGCAAGAATTCCCCTGCGTCTGTTAGAGCAAGAGCAGAAACCATGTAGACTGCATCGAAGTTTATGCGGACGTTTTCTCGGGGTTTTCGGCGTACGCCATGCACTTCTAGTTCCCCGTCTTTTTGTTGCACGTGAAAGACGCTGCCTGCGGGCTGCCAGTTAACGGGTTCGTAGCCAACTGGGCGGTGAACCAGAAGCGAGCCGTCCTCTTTGATGACAACAAGGCGTTCTCCAGGTTGTAGTGTGGATTTTGCGCGTCCACTGTAATGTACGTGGCAGTTGCCTGCAACCACAAGAGTCCGCCTCTGCGTAAGCGCTTTCTCTATGGTGCCTGCTGCCTCTGTGAGGGTGGGGTTTACTTGAACGGTTGCTTTGGTTGGGGGCTGCATGTTTTTCAGACCAAACTGTTTTAGAAGCGGTTATTGTACATAAGAGTTCTGAAGGCTTTGCCCGTGACAGGTTGGAGACAGAAACGTTCGGTTATGCAGCGGTACAACTTAACTTCCCATATGTACGAAGAGCGGTACCGTGAGGAGCAAGAAGCCAAATACGCGGCGGCGCTGGACGGCTTAAACCTCACCCCTGGCAGCAAAGTTTTAGACGTCGGTTGCGGAACAGGGCTATTCCTTAGCCACATAACGAGCTGCGTGGACACCGCAGTCGGAGTGGATGTTTCAAAGCAGCTACTGCTTATAGCAAAAAAGTGTACAAAAAACTTGGGTAATGTCCTGTTGGTTTTGGCTGATGCCGACCACCTGCCGTTCAAAGAGGCAGTTTTTGGTTTTGTTTTCACGTTTACGGTTCTTCAGAATATGCCAAAACCAGAAGTTACCCTCAAGCAAATCAGGAAAGTTGCTGCTATGGATGCTTGTTTTGTGGTTACTGGGTTGAAGGCGACTGTTTCTTTGGAGGCGTTCGGGGAACTTTTAGATGCTTCTGGACTGCTGCCTACCTCCCTTAAGAATGGTGATGCACTTCGGTGTCATGTTGTTCAATGCATTCAACGTCAATAACGGTTTGTGTTTTGTTTTCATGCGTATTTCCTGTTTTCTGCAATACATCGTGCGATTATCTGTCTTCCTCAAGCAATATTTATATCGCCAGAACCCCACTCAAATTTTCTAATAGACGCTATAGGGCGTAGAACAGTTTCTGTTCAACACATCCTAGTCTATAATGGTGAAAAAGACACATGCCGTACAAAAACCAAAAACTCGAAACGGCAGACACACTTACCCTAGAGTGGATTTTGCAAGTTAAAAACTACAAGTTAACCCTTGACAAAAACCGCTGTGTAGGCTGCCAAATCTGCAGTTTAGCCTGCCCCAAAGAAGCCATAACAGTCACCAAACAGCCTAAGGTGGCAGGTGAAGCGGCAAAGAAAGCTAAAATAGACATAGACCCTGCAAAATGTATTTTCTGCGGCATCTGCGACATAACCTGCCCGTACGGTGCAGTGAAAGTCACGTTAAACGAGGAACATGTCCTTAACGTAGTGGATAAAGACAGCTTCCCAGAACTCATCCGAGACATAAAAATTGACACCCGCAACTGCCCCACAGACTGTAATGTCTGCGTTGAAGCTTGCCCCCTTAATCAACTTGAAATAACAAGAGTAACCAACGACGGAGAACCCGTAGAAAACTTGGAAGCTTTGTCTCCCAGCCAAAAAGAATGCGTGAAAGTTAAGGTTGACATTCACAAAGACAAGTGTCCTACCTGCAGAGCATGCGAATACAAATGCCCCGAAGGCGCCATAAAGATACGCAAGGTCTTTGAGGGAAAAATCGCCATCGACACAGACAAATGCCCCGAAGACTGCAAGGACTGTGTGGATGTTTGCCCAATCAAAGGTACATTAACGGTTTCTGACGACGGCAAAGTCCAAGTTAACGAGTTAACTTGCACCTACTGTGGCGCCTGCAAAGTCATCTGCCCCGTAGATGAGGCATTGACGCTGAAGCGCACTAAGGTTCTGCACACTCCTATACACTCCGGAACATGGAACAAATGCCTTGAACGCATCGCGTCCCCAGTTGACGCCGTCAAGGAACTGAAAGCAAAGGGTGGCATGAACGCCAAGAAAATGATAAGCAAACGGTTCGCTACGGAGGAGATTATCAAATGAGTAACCTAGCATGCATTATTTTTTCCAGTGCGTTTTATTTTCAAACTGACGCTATTTCCAAGCAATGCTTTTATAGAGCGCAAAAGCTAAAGCCATTGCTTCCAGAAAAGAAGGAAAGCGAAAGAAGAATGTTTATCGAGAAGGTTGTAAAATGAGCAATCCAGAAACACAAAAACCAGTTGAAGCTCCCACACAGCCAGAAACCCCGCGAGTGGGAGTTTTCGTTTGCCATTGCGGTTTAAACATCGCCGGAACAGTAGACGTTAAACAGGTTGTTGAATACGCTAAAACACTGCCTGACGTTGTCCTCGTTAAAGAGAACCGATACACATGCGCTGACCCCGGACAAGAAGAAATCAGAAAAGCGATAAAAGAACACCACTTGAACCGTGTCGTCGTAGCCGCTTGCAGCCCAAGAATGCATGAACCAACATTTCGCAAAACCGTAAGTGAAGCAGGGTTAAACCCCTTTGTATTTGAAATGGCGAACATACGTGAGTTCGCTTCATGGTGCCACCCCAATACTCCAAAAGAAGCCACAGAAAAAGCAAAAGACAACGTAAAGATGGCTGTAGCCAAAGCGAGGCTGCTTAAACCTCTCGAAACCATGGAAGTCCCTGTAACTAAAAACGCCTTGATTATCGGCGGGGGCATCTCCGGAATTAACTCTGCTCTAGATTTGGCGGATATGGGCTTCAAAGTTTATCTTGTCGAGAAGAACGAAAGCATAGGCGGCCACATGGCACAACTCGACAAGACTTTCCCAACTTTGGATTGCAGCATATGAATCGAAGGACCTAGGATGGTCGAGGTATTACGCCATCCTAAGGTCGAAGTCATATCAAACGCCGACATCCTCAACGTAGAGGGTTTCGTAGGCAACTTCAAAGTGAAAGTTCGCAAGAACCCACGATACGTCATTGCCGAAAGATGTACTGGCTGCGGGGAATGCAAAGACGTTTGCCCCATCGAATATCCCAACGAGTGGGACCTGAACTTAGGCGTAAGAAAAGCCATCTCCATACCGTTTGACCAAGCAGTACCTCTTGTTTACTCGATAAACAGGGACTACTGTATAGAATGCTTCAAATGTGTGGATGCTTGTGGCACACGTAGAGCCATCAACTTTGAGCAACAGCCCGAAGAAGTTGAATTGGACGTTGGAGCAATCATCGTAACAACTGGTTGTGACGTTTATGTGCCCTCTGATGACCCCCGCTACGGCTACGGAAGATACGACAACGTACTTACAGCTTTAGAGTTTGAGCGCCTCATCACAGCAGGCGGCCCAACAACTGGGCACGTAGTCCGCACATCCGATGGAAAGCAACCTAAAAGCGTAGCTATCATTCAATGCGTCGGTTCAAGGGACATAAACAAGTACGAGTACTGTTCAGGTTTCTGCTGCATGTATAGCCTTAAAGAAGCCATTCTATTGAAAGAACACTACCGTGATGACGTGGAAGTCTACATTTTCTACATGGATATGCGCACTCCCTTCAAAGGCTACGAAGAATTCTATCGACGAGCCCGTGAAATGGGAATAACCTTCATCAGGGGCAAGCCGTCCCAAATACTTGAAGACCCAGACACCAAAAACTTGGTTATAAGAGCAGAGGATACGGCGCTAGGGCAGCCCATTGAAGTCGAGACGGAAATGGTTGTGTTAAGCACAGCAGCCATACCCACCAAGGGCGCCGAAGAATTGGCTAGCGTTCTCCACATAACGCGAGGACCCGACGGGTTCTTCATGGAAAGTCACCCAAAACTCAGACCAATGGATACACCTATGGACGGCGTATTCCTAGCCGGTGCCTGCCAAGGACCAAAAGACATACCCTACAGCGTAGCCCAAGGAAGCGGAGCGGCAGCACGAGCAGCAACAATCCTCTCTCAACCAAAATGGAAGATAGAACCAATTGTCTCAGTAGTCGACCCCGCCAGATGCAGAAACGTGAAAGCAACATGCGGTGTGTGCGTGAAAAGTTGTCCCTTCGGAGCCATAACTGCAGCTGAGGGACAACCAGCCAAGATTAATGCAGCCCAATGCCACGGATGCGGAACCTGCGTTGCTGAATGCCCACAAGGCGCTATCACACAGATGCACTTCACAGATGAACAGTTATTCTCACAAATCAGAGCCGCCTTAGAAGACGACCCCGGCGGGAAGATACTAACGTTTATGTGTAACTGGTGAGGTTACGCCGGCGCGGACCGAGCGGGGACGAGCCGGCTTGAATACCCCCCAACGACACGGGCTATACGGGTAATGTGTACTGGACGGGTAGATCGGGACTTCGTTATGGAAGCATTTAGGCTGGGAGCCGGAGGGGTACTAATTACCGCTTGCCATCTTCCCAGCGACTGCCACTACATCTCTGGAAACGCACGGATGAAAGCGCGCATGGATGCCTTGGGTGGCATGCTTCAAAAACTTGGATTAAGCCCCGAAAGACTCAGGGTTGACTACGTATCATCAGCTGAGGGCGAAAAATTCGTCAATATAGTCAAGGAAATGACAGACCAACTGAAAGCGCTGGGAAACGAAAAGATACAAGCGGAAAACGCAAAGCTTCGCCCGATCTTGGAGAACATGCTAAAGCGCAAAGCAGCAGCACAACAAGCAGCAGCACAACAAGCCGCGGCAAAACCTTCCGCTTCCGTTGCCAAACCAAGTGACGACGCAAACCCGATAAAATAGTGAATTCTTTCATTTTTTGTTTTTTTCGCAATTATTCTTTTTCTTTTGTTAGTGCTATTATAGCATAGTTGTAAAATTCGTGTTTCGTTGAGATTTTGACGTGCGAACTATACGGGCAATTGAATCTGTTTTCCGTGAGAATTATTGCTTGCCCCAAGTAATGTTTATATTTGTATTAAAAAAGCTGATATGTCTAATTAAAAAAATTAATGAGTGAAACCGCTGCTCTTGGAAGAGAAAGGCTGCGGTTGAAAGAAGAATGGTTGTTGAGGCGGTCGTAGATGAGCAATCCACAAATACAGAAACCAAATGAAGCTGCTGAACAACTCGAACCTTTACGGGTTGGAGTTTTTGTTTGCCACTGTGGTTTAAACATCGCAGGCACAGTGGATGTTCACGCAGTTGCTGAATACGCCAAAACTATACCTGATGTGGTCTTCGTTAAAGAGAACCGCTACACCTGTGCTGACCCTGGACAAGAAGAAATCAGAAAGGCAATAACGGAACAGAAACTCAACCGTGTAGTCATCGCTGCCTGTTCACCAAGAATGCACGAACCCACTTTTAGACGCACCGTTAACGAAGCAGGTTTGAACCCGTTCTATTATGAGATGGCTAATATCCGAGAGTTTGCTTCATGGTGCCATCAAAACACGCCTCGGGAAGCAACTGAACGGGCAAAAGACACTGTTCGCATGGCAGTTGCAAAAGCACGCTTCTTGATGCCGCTTCAAACAATTGAAGTTCCAGTAACCAACAAGGCGCTCGTTATCGGCGGAGGAATTGCAGGAATGAACGCCGCCTTAGACCTTGCAGAAATGGGCTTCAAAGTGTATATGCTTGAGAACACTCAGAGCATTGGCGGGCACATGGCGGCTTTGGATAAAACCTTCCCAACCCTTGACTGCAGTATCTGCATTGAAGGACCAAAAATGGTGGATTGCGTCAGGCACCCTAACATCACGATTTTCGCTTTTTCAGATTTGGTTAAAGTTGAAGGTTACATAGGCAACTTTAAAGTGACAATCCGCAAGAGGGCACGATACATCCATGATGACCGTTGCACGGGATGCGGACAATGCAAAGATGTTTGCCCAATCGAATATCCAAACGAGTGGGATCTGAACCTTGGCACCCGAAGAGCAATTTCAGTTCCCCTTGACCAAGCAGTGCCCTTAATTTACGCCATTAACAAGGATTATTGCATTGAATGTTTCAAATGTGTGGACGCTTGCGGTCCAAGACAGGCTATAGATTTTACTCAGAAAGATGAAGACGTCGAGATTGATGTGGGCGCAATTATTGTGTCCACGGGCTTTGATGTTTATGAACCATACGACATGCCCCTCTTAGGCTATGGTAAATACCCAAACGTTATTACCTCAATGGAATTTGAAAGACTTATCCTGGCTGCGGGGCCTACAGGTGGAAAAGTCATCAGACAATCAGACGGGCAAAAACCACACAAAATCGCTTTCATCCAGTGCGTTGGCAGTCGAGATAAAAACAAGTATCCATATTGCAGTAACTTCTGCTGCATGTACACGCTTAAGCATGTTGTGCAGTTGAAGGAAAAGTACAAGGAAGACATAGAAGTCTACGTTTTCTACATGGACATACGAAGCCCAAGCAAAGGCTACGAAGAGTTCTATGACCGCGCAAGAGAACGCGGAGTAAACTTTATTCGTGGGCGAGTCAGCCGAATCGATGAAGACCCAAAAACCCACAACATGGTCGTTCACTCTGAAGATACTAACCTTGGGGCACCTATCGAAGTTGAAGCTGAAATGGTGGTCTTAGCAACCGCAGCTATTCCCAAAAAAGGTTCAGCGGATATTGCACGCATAATTAACCTGTCAAGAGGCGCAGACGGCTTCTTCATGGAGAGCCACCCCAAACTAAAACCCATGGATGCACCCACGGACGGCGTCTTCTACGCAGGCGCCTGCCAAGGCTTAAAAGACATTCCCTCAAGCGTCTCCCAAGGAAGCGGAGCAGCAGCACGAGCAGCAACCGTACTCTCCAAAACCAAATGGAAAATTGAACCCATCATCTCAGTCGTTGACGAGACTAAATGTAAGAAGTGTGGCATCTGCGTTGACAAATGCCCCTACGGCGCCATCAAAATCGAAAAAGGCAAAACACCCGCCCAAATAATCACCGCCAGCTGCCACGGATGCGGAACCTGCGTCGCAGAATGCCCCCAACACGCAATTACTCAAATGCACTTCACCGACGCCCAAATCATAGCTCAAATTCGAGCTGCACTTGAAGAAAAACCTGAAGAAAAAATCATGGCTTTTCTGTGCAACTGGTGCAGTTACGCAGGCGCAGACTTAGCGGGCATAAGCAGATGCGAGTACCCAGCAAGCGTAAGAGTGGTTCGTGTCATGTGCTCTGGAAGAGTCAGTAAAGAATTTATCTTGGAAGCACTCAGGCTGGGCGCAGGTATGGTGTTGATTGGCGCTTGCCACCTGCCCTACGACTGCCACTACATCAGCGGCAACTACAAGATGAAAGCAAGAACAGACGCCCTCAAAGCAATGCTAATCAAGTTAGGCATGAGTCCAGAACGGTTCCGAGTAGAATACGTCTCAGCCGCAGAAGGAATACGCTACGCTGAAGTCATCACGGAAACAGATGCAGACATGAAGGCACTGGGTAAAGAAAAAATTCTGGCAGAAACCGCAAAGTTGAGGCCAATATTGGAAAACATGCTAAAACGCGCTCCCACAATTCCAGCGGTCCCTGCAGCTAAACCTGTTGATAAAGCAGCATAAAAGTAACCCAAGCATTAGTCTTGAGCGTTGCGGTTAGGGCAGATATGAAGGCGGCTTAGATTCCAAGAGGGCGACCTATTGCTACATGTTATTGACTATTGTCGTTTTCAGGACATTAGCTTTGGTATAGCTCTTCAGACTATAGAAGGTTTAGAAAAGTTAAGTATTAAATTGACTTCTGAGTAATATCAGTTTCATGGACTTAGGAGATTTGGTAAGGGAAGCATATACCGAAGTAACACAAAGACCATTTCGATATGGTTATCTTGTTTCTTGGATATTGAAAAAAGGCAGAACAAGTGACCTAATGTCTATCATAAAAACTTCTAAAATAACACGCGTTCCATTGAAAAAACCATACCGAGGAAAGAAAGCGATAGATAGATTGGAAAACTCGGATGATTTGATAAAAATAGCAACTCTCATGGGTTCGCTGGGCTACATGAAAGAAGCTCAAGAAGTTTTTGATGCTATGTTGTTTCGGACGCCCCTTGACACAACTGCTTTGAACAATTACGCTTATGTTTTACTTCACGAAATAATTCAGAGCAAAGGAAATTACGATAAAAGTAAAATACTGATTGCTCAAAACAAAATTTCAAAGGCAGCGACTATTGATAAGGTTTTAAATGAAAACTTTCTTATTCTTTCAACATACAAGAATTTGTGTTTATCAAGAGTGGTCGAAGCCGAATACTATGCACAAATTAAAGCGTACTTACCCGCATTTTTAGTGGCGTGGCTGTCCATAGAAATGAGCATTCGCAGAATTTATTATCAGCATTTGAAGGAAAAGCAGTATGGTAAAGACAAATTGTTTAGCTTGAAATCTCTTGACTTAATTACTGAAATTCTTTACTTGAATAAATGTGATTCGAAATTCGTAAATTCCAAAGAAGTGCTTGAATCACTCTATGGATTGAGGAACCAATTGATACATGGTACGATTTTTGAGGTTTCAGAAGGACAGGCTAAGAATTGCATTGAATTAGCTTACACATTTACTTTAGTCAAGGAAGAATTTGATGACTTCTTAACAGGTAGTAAACTACATTAGATATTGACTAATTCAAAGTTTTGCAAGAGTCCACAGCGGTTTAGAGCGGAGTTGTTTCTTTTGTCGAGTCTCTTGTTTGCTTATGAGGCGATTTTTGTATTCATGAAACAAGTTATATATCTTTCAACACGAGAAGACACATCAAACGGGGCGTCCTACAGCTAGGTGGTCCTGGCACCGGACTTCAAATCCGGTGAGTCCGATAAGGTCTCGGGGTTCAATTCCCCTTGGACGCCGCCACTATGATACTGTCTTCAAAACGGTGTCTAACCTTTCTGTTGCTAAACTGATATCGTTTTTTTGTATTCCTATACTGGCGTCGAAGTTTATGTACGCTGAGATATACTGCGGGCAGCACACGCCGAAATCATTTTTTTCTAAAGCTTTTGAACCGTAGACCCTTGCCGTGTACAAAGCTTTGCCTATTTTCTTGGCGTTTCTTCCTTCCAGCGTCATAGCTACGGATATTGGATTGTAAACATTCAGTATTCGCTGTGAATGCCTTTCTGCGACCTCTTTCAAGGATGATTCAAGGAACTTCCTGTTTTCTTCTTGCTGGGTTCTCAGCTTCTCGTAGCCTTCCGATCCTATCGACAGTATAGCTGCTAGGAACTGCACTACGGGGGCGGCTGTTGCTCTCCCTGCATAGGTTTCAGACACGTGGTTGAGGAATTCTTCATTGGGTGAAGCAACTATTGCTCCTCCGACTGGGGTGAAGAAATTCTTGTCTGTGCTCTGGATTATTGCGTCCACGCGTCCTGCGTCAACTGCGCCTCTTACGAGTTTCATGATCTCTCGGCTCTGTACTCCGAAGGCGTTGTTTATGATGTGGGGTACCTTTTTCTCCTGCGCGATTTTTGCTATGTCTTTGATTTTGTCTGGTTCTCTGGGTGGAAAGAACGTGGTTGTTGAAATAATGGCGGCAGTGTTTTCATTGACTGCTTCTTCTATCTTTTCTGTGGGAACGTTCACTGCGTCTCCGTAGATTTCTCCTTCAACTATTCTTTCTTGAAGACCTGCAAGCTGAATTGCCTTCAAAGGCGTCTTATGGTCAACCTGTGGATAAACAACCTCTTTTCCTCTGGTGAGGTTTCTTGTGGCACACAAGACAAGAGCCAGCGTCATTCCCGTTGCCATAGGAAAAACCACCGCCTTCTTGATTTTTGGAACTCCGAACCTTTTCATGGCGTCACTTGCCAATATGTTGGCAAAGAAATACATGAGCGACCCACCTGCCGCCTTAGGCTGAGCTTTGGTCAGGTCACCTGACCTCCCTACTCCATGGTGAAAGCCGCCTGCCAGCTTTGAAACTGCTGACGACACAACCCTGCCCTCTCTTTCGCCTACAAACGCTGCTTTGCTGTCCTTGTCCGAATCCATTGTAGCTAGTAAATTAAGGAATCTTTCGATTTGGCAGTCTTTCCACCCTTCTTGGGGTACTCTTCTTTGCTCGAAAAGCAGTTTTATAGGTCGGGACTCTGTGCCTAACACTGTCAGGCCTCTATCAAGTATGCTCTTGGGGATTGTGTCCTTCAACTTATCAAACGGCAACATGAGACGTACCTTAAATGTCTTGATTAGTTCGGTTGTATCTTCAGTGCTTAAATGCTCAGATGTTCTTTTATTGCTTTGTATATTATGATTGCTTCTTTTGATAGACAAATTGCTTTTGATAACGTGCTCTTCTGGAATCGGTCAAGAGTTCGAGGCTATTATTTAGTTATCAAACAAGCGAGTTGATATAATCGAAGGTTAATGCTTGACAGACAGAATTATAAACCGAAGACAGGATAGACAACAGGGGAAAACGAGTGCCACAAAATTATCCTTATCTGCTTATACTGTGTGGATTGCCTTCTTCAGGAAAGACCGCTATCAGCAAAAACGTCGCCTCCTTGCTTGAGGACAAACATGGGATATCGTCTATGGTAATCAGCTCGGACGATTTTCGGGGCATGCTCTCGTATTCCTCCAAAGGATTCAAACCTGAGCGAGAAACATCGGTAAAGACTCTTTATGAGAAGGCGATTGCAACTGGGTTGGAGCATGGTTTTCTCGTAATCAGTGATGACCTAAACTACTACAAGTCGATGAGAAGCGACCTGAGACATATTGCCAAACGATTAGACTCTGACTATGACATAGTCCTTGTTGATACACCCGTTGAACAAGCCATCAAATGGAACCAAGAACGAGGATCACCGATACCATCATCCCTCATTGAGGAAATCAACCAGAAACTTGACCCACCAAAGGGTGATTACAAATGGGACACTCCCCTCGTGGTTGTCGACCCAAGTAAACAAAGCTCCGAAGAGATCGCCAACCTCGTTGTTACCGCGGTTCTTAAAAGACTGGAAAATCCGAAAAGATCCAAACCCAAAAAGGTTGTGGAAAACGAGAAGTCAGTAAGAGCGAGAGGCATCGAAAGAGAAACCCGAAAGTCCATGATGGAGGTCATGACGCGATACAAGAATCCAGACTTGGGCATTTCTCTTTCAAGAATCAGAAAAGAAGTGGTGAAGAAGGCGCTTGCAGACGGCTCCAAGCCTGTGGATGCGGTTGAATTATTCCTCAGAGAAGCCAATGCGGTTGCTAAAAGTTACACCATGGCTGAGGGCAAAGGGCTTATCCCTGTACATGTAGGTCTTTTTGGGCATGTTGACCACGGCAAGACAATGCTTGCTCGGCAACTAACCGAAAAACCCTCGACGGCAGCTTTGGATAAGGCACCCGATTCCGTCCGGCGAGGCATGACCCTAGATATGGGCTTCTCCGCTTTCACTTTAGATCAGTATATAGTTACTCTCGTTGACTTGCCGGGGCACTTCAGTTTGGTTAGGCATGTAGTGGCGGGTGCAAACATAATTGACGCAGCAGTGCTGATTGTAGCTGCAGATCTCGGTCTTCAGGTTCAGAGTGTGGAGCATTTTTCTATAATTAAGAACCTTGGAATAAAGGACCTTGTAGTTGCTCTAAATAAGGTTGATTTGGCTTCTCCAGAGAGAATTGAGGAAGTCAAGAACAAAGTTATGCTTCTTCTGAAAGGAACTCCATATGAGACGGCAAAGATTGTGGAGGTCTCAGGGTTAACGGGTAAGGGAATTGATGAACTCAAAGGTGCACTGCAAAATTCTCTCAGTCCACCTATTCGCCAATGGATTGGTCCGTTTAAGATGCCTATAGACCACGCATTCACCATCGCCGGAGTAGGAACTGTCTTAACTGGTACGGTCCACCGTGGGAAAGTGAAAGTGAAAGATACTGTTGAAATCAAACCCATCGGCAAAAAAGGTCAAGTGCGTTCGCTGCGTTCCTTCGGCGAGGACAAAGAGGAGGCTATCGCCGGAGACAGGGTGGGCGTTGCTGTCAAAGACCTAAAACCTGATGACGCTCACAGGGGTTATGTAGCCGTTTCTCCCGGTTCCATCAATTCCACCTGTCGTGTGATAACTGAATTGGAGGTGGACAAATACTATAAACGCCCGTTGACGCCGTATAGTGATGTAGACGTGTTTGTTGGGTCTTATGAAGTGCTTGGAAACATTGTGCCGGGGGTCATTGAAGACGGCAAGTTCTTTGTGAAGCCCTCAGTGAAGGCTTCTGAAAAATGCCTAGTTTACATAGAACTCAGACATCAAGTCATGGCGGAAAGAGGAGACCATGTCCTTTTGGTGAACCCTGGCCTTCAAGCCCGTGAATTCCGAATAATCGGTGGAGGAAGAATCACCGAAACAAACAAAAAATTAGAAATCTTCTCAAAAAAGACCAAGAAAGGAACTGTAAGACAAAAAAGACAAGAAGCCAACGAGTACTCAGTAAACGGTCTCTTCAGCACCTCGGAAGCCGCCTCCAAATTCGTGGGCAAACAAGTCGTTACTGCCTTAGGAGTCAGTGGCGAAATCGGGGCTTCACTGTCACCAAGCGACGTCTCGGTTAAATTCAAAGAGCCAGTGCCTGAAGGTGAAAAAGTGTTTCTCTACGCCTACAAGCGGTTAAAAGGAAAATAGCCCCGTTTATAAACATATTTCCTGAATAATGGCGCGAAGAAATCTCTCACTCTAAGACTTCATAGTTTCTTTGAAATTTTTTCTCAGAGAATAAACGGTTGGGCGTTTCTTGTGTTTTTTCTTCCATCTTTATTCCCTAATTTTTCTTAGTTTATAATTTGGGTAGGTGTGCAAGTTTTCCTCAGCGCCAAAACAATCACGACTGCAACCATAACAGCAACCGTTATCGCCAATATGCTGATAGCTGACTCTCTAGAGTCGTTATCAATTTGGCCTGTTGGGGTTGCAGTGGGGCTTGGCGTAGGCATCGTGTCGGGGGGTGAATCGTTTTCTTCAAGTTCAAAGGGCTCCAAGGCTGGGTAGCGGTCGATGTTGTTTTCGTTAATCAAATAAGGCGTATCCGCTTCGGATGCGTTTGGATATCTCGTTTGGTAGTCGCCCCAGTAGTTGCCTTGCCCGTTGTAGTCCCAACTGTTAGCTTTCCCAGGTAAACTCACCAGTTGATTATCCGCGCCTTCTATGCTATAGTACCAGGGTATAGATACTTGAAGGTCTTCGCCAGGATTGTTTTCTACAAAATTGTTTCGGTAAAAGCGGTTGTCGCCTTGGGAACCGTTCATCTGCATCGCCCAGCCTGCATTATCTGAAATGGTGTTTCGGGAAAAGGTGTTATAGGTTGATGAACTGACAAAGATTCCAAATGTGTTGTCTAAAACTAGGTTACCGAAGAGTACGTTTTGTGAGGTGTCAAGCAGCTGGATGCCCCACTCCTCGCTGCCGGTGATGTTGTTTTTAGAAATCATGTTTTCTGGGGCGCCCTCGATTATAATGCCTTTGGAGTTATTGACAAGGTTGTTTTCGAAGATTTCGTTACCGTATCCTAACTTTTCAGACCACTGTATAAGACGTATTCCATGGTTGCTGCCCGTCACACTGTTCCCCACGATTTTGTTGTTAGAGGATTCCTCGCAGTAAACTCCATACGTCCAGCGCATGTCGTTACGGGTAGCTGTTATGTTGTTGTTGGTTACTTGGTTGTTTGAGGAGAAGTAAATGTGGATTCCATATTGGAATTCGCCCGTTATGCTGCAGTTCAGGACACGGTTGTTTGAAGAATCTGGGTACTTGGCGATTTCAGTGTCGCCCAACTGCTGCTGTATTATAACGCCGTTACGGTACCCGCTAATTTGAAGGTTCTGAACAGTTACGTTTTCTGTGCAGTTCAAGGTTACACCTGAAGCACTTTCATTTCCTAAGAGTGCGTAGCCTTGCCCATCCAAAACGATATCGCTACATTGAATCCATACGGAGTAGCCTTGGATATCACCGTTTAACCTGTAAGTGTTTCCGTCTTTTTGGATAAGGTCTGAGGCGTTGACGGTTCCATCCGTTTCTATGTATATGCTGTTTGCTGCCCGACTTGGCGGCGAAACGGGAACACTTATGGGATTAGCGTAAGCCAAGTTAATTTGCCCGACCCCGACTGCGGCCAACACCAGAAATACTGTGAGGCACGCCGCTACTAACTTCCCTATCCCTCTCATTTTAAAGCCACTGATAGTTGTTCTTTATGCTTCTGTGCTTTTATTTCTATTGTAAATTTATGTGCCCTTCGACCCAGAACCACGTTGTTTAGGGGGAACAAAGTAAAAATTTGGAAAAAGAGGTTGTTCAGAAGCCAAGCATGTGCTTCTGTTTTGAGCTTACTTCTGTACCGTGTTCATGTTCATTCTCTTCGGAGATGTGGTGTGCAACGTGAAGACCTAATCCAGTGGCTGCTCCTGCCGAAAGACCCAGAAGGAGGTTTATGAGCCAAGTAAAATGTGGTGCCCCAACTAACGCTAAAACCACAAGCAAGTCAAAGCCTACGGCGATGCCTAAGTAGCCGTAGCACCAAGTTTTTACGCTTACCCCTCTGGGCTGGTTTATTCCAATGCCTGCAAGTATGCCGAACATGATTAAGAAGCCTACAACTGTGTAAATCCAATCGTACGTCATTTTCTTCGTCCCTTTGGTGATTTATCTCTCGCTAACCTGCTTTTATACGTTATCTGACAGTTTTGAATGATTTTCATTTTAATAAACTGTTAAGTTGGCGTTTTATTCACCGTTACCTTTTTTACTCGACCCATTGTATTTGTTTAATACACTCTGGCTGGTGGTACAGGTAACAATCTTCGACGACCTACAATGTCATAAATGGGCGCTACTCTTACAACAAAGGCGCCAAAAACTCAACCAACTCCAAACAAGAATTGTCAAAAAAGACTTTTCAGAGACGAAAGAACTTTTCCATGAACTATTCTACGGCGTTCCAAAGGGCAAAAAGGCGGAACCCGGAATGGCGGGCTCGCTGCTTTATCATATGGCTATGGTTACAAAGATGGAAACCGAAACCAGTGTCCTTCTGAAAGCACTAAACATAGAGGCCCCTGACGTAGAGGCTTTGTTATGGCGGTTCTACAGCGAATTTGTTTCTGATGCAGATGAACTCACAAAGCCATTGGGCGAGTTAAACATAGATGCGCGCAAAGTTGCGTCAACCCCCAGCCATAGCACCAGTCAAAAAATCCGTTTATTCATGGATCTGAACCAGAAAACACAGGCAGCAGCCAACCTGCTAAACGCCCAAAACCCCGAAGCCTCCAAGGCAGCAGAAAACCTGTTCAAAGAATGGTCAAAATATGTGGCGGAGATGCGTCTTCGGCAGGAATTCCAAACCATCAAGGGAATACTTACTCTGTCTGATTTGGCAAAACGGTACGGTGTTTCGCGTTTAAGTGCGGTGATGCAAAGCGTTCAGGAGCAGTTCGGGAAAGAAACCGTTAACATAGCGCTTGAAGTCACTCTCAAAGTAGGTTTACGACGGGAGAGCCTTCAGTCAATCATGCTCAGCGACCACGACATCAATTACACCATGAGCATCGACACCTTAGATGGTCACATGAAGTTTCTCAACTGCCCCATCTACGGCGGACAAAAATACATAGGCGAAAAACTCGGCGTTAACGACCAAGTTACCTCTCTGTTCTGCAAGCACTTCTGTTTTGCCCATGCCAAAGCTATGCTGGAAACTGTATTGCCCTTCACTTTTGATTTAACTCAGCCTCAGCGGATGGCTACTCACGGCAAATGCGACTTCTATCTAAAGCTTGGTTACTCACCAAACTCCGTCGTTTCAGAGAAGTATGTTCCGCTGGTTGTTTCATGGAATCTCACGCGGAAATGCAATCTGAAATGTAGTCATTGTTACATTAATGCCACTACTGATGAACTAAAAAGCGAACTGAACACTGAAGAATCCAAGCAGCTCATTGATCAAATAGCCGAAGTTAGTCGACCCTTGCTTATACTTAGTGGCGGCGAACCGCTCCTCAGAAAAGACGTCTACGAGTTGATTCGTTACGGCACAGAAAAAGGGTTGCGTATGGGGCTGGGAAGCAACGGTTGCTTAATCGACTCAAAGGTGGCTGAAAAACTCAAAGAAGCAGGCATAAAAACTGTCTCCATAAGTTTGGATTCACCTATTCCTAAACAGCACGACGAGTTCCGCGGGGTTGAGGGTTCATGGCAAAAAGCCGTGGATGCCATAAAAGCGCTGCGGCAGAACGATGTTTTGGTGCAAGTGAACACGACGCTTACACAGCAGAACTATGACCAAATCGACGACATCATGTACCTCTCAGAGCAGATAGGCGTAGAAAACTTCCACTTGTTCTTCCTTGTGCCGACGGGTAGGGGCGCAAAAATCGCTGATATCTCGCCAGCCATGTATGAAGACATGATAACAAAAACCTTCGCCAAAACCGCCAAGCACAAACTCAACGTTAGACCTTCTTGTGCGCCTCAGTTTATGCGCATTGCCAAAGGCTTGAACATGGACATGCGGCAGTGGATACGTGGATGCATAGCAGGACTTTACTACTGCAGGGTTTACCCCAACGGCGACATTACGCCTTGTCCTTATCTTCCAGTTAAGTTGGGCAATATCCGTGAGACAAGCTTCAAAGACATATGGTTTAATTCGCCAGTTTTCAAGGCGTTGAGAGACCCCAATTCGTTGAAAGGCAAATGCGGCGCCTGCGAATACAAAACAGTCTGTGGCGGATGTAGAGCACGCGCTTACGGGCTGTCAGCGGATTTTATAGACTACTGCGGTGACCTTCGCGAACCCACCGAACTCAACGGCGACTACCTAGCCGAGGACCCATGGTGCGTCTATCAACCAAAGAAGCCCTAAGTTACAGCTATTAATATGTATCACCCCTCTTACTTTTTACTATATCTTCAACCCCATACCTCTCCGCTACTTCTTAGAAACCTATTTAAACAATGTCAATCAACCTGAATAGAATTTAAGGCGTCCATTAGTGGCGCTTCGTACAAAAGGGCAAGAACATCAATGCGTTACAAACCAAATTTGGCGCCCTCTCAGGAGGCAACATGGAATGACCCACGCAGGCCGCTCAGGGTTCTCAAAAGCTTTACGAGAGACTTTCATAGCGTACGCCTTCGATTTAGGCGGATTGGCTGCGGGCTTCCTGCTTGCGTATCAACTTGGCGTTTTCAGGTTGGCGCCTTGGGCTATAGCTCTTTACCCCGCGGTTTTAGGCGCTAAAGGCATAATCGAAAGTCTGTTACTTGGTCGCTTAAGCACCGCACTCCACTTAGGCACAGTAAACCCAAGGTTTTCAGATAACACCAAAACCTTCTACAGCCTAATTGCGGCAGGGATCGTTTTAACTCTCATAACCAGCGTGGCAATAAGCGTAATTTCTCTGGTTTTCGGCACCCTGTTTTGGGGAGTAACCTTCGCTGATTTTCCAGTCATTTTAGGTGTGATTGTTTCAACCATGACTTTAGGTCTCACCCTTTTTGTAGTGACCGTCAAGGTTGCCTTTTTCTCGTTCAAGAAAGGCTTAGACCTTGACATCACGGCGTACCCGTTAATGTCCGCCGTCGCGGCTGTTTTCATCACCGTATGCTACTTCTTCACCCTAACCTTGTTTTCCAGCAACATCGGAGTCTGGGCAATCATCGCTTTAGGCGCAGCACACCTAATTGCAGTAACATACATTTTCCCAAGAAACATGCATCACCCTGTCTTCATCAAAACCATCCGGGAATCTTTAGCGGCATTAATGATTGTAGCCTTAGTTGTTAACGTAACTGGAACCCTCCTCAAAGGCATAGACGATCGCTTCATAAGAGCAGGCAGGGGCGTTGAGGTTTTCCTTGTTTACCCCGCGCTGATTGGTCTGGTAAGCGATGTTGGCTCAGTTGTTGGCTCCACCGCAACGACCAAACTTGCATTAGGCATGCTTAAACCACGAGTTTCTTCCATAATTTACCATGCTAAGAGTATCCTGATTGCTTGGTTTGTTTCGGCAGTGATGTTTATTGTTTTAGCTTTAGCCGCTTTCTTGGTGCAGGGAGCATTAGGCGGTGCCTTCACGTTAGATGTTTTATCAAGCTGGCTAACTTTGTTGCTGGTGACAAATGCAGTCGCCGTTTCGCTGATTGTGGTTTTATCCTTTGCAGTTTCGATTTTAACTTTCCAAAAAGGACTTGACCCCACCAACTTTGTTGAGCCCATAGAAAACGCTTTTGCGGCAAGCATAACAACTGTAGCGTTGCTGGCTGCTTTAGCTTTACCAAGTTTGGCTGCGCTGGTATAGCATGATTAAAATATTCCTTAACCAATACTTATCGACGGAGCGCTCCTTACTGTATGCCCCACTTTGATCGAATAGAGTATAAACCTATACCTGTCCGAGACCTCCTCATAGAAATGAAGAACATTTCTGAACTCATGATAGATTTGGCCTACTCTGCAGCGTTATTCAATGACAAAGAACTCGCCGAAGACGTTCTGACTTTAGAGGAATACGTTGACAATTTAAGTTATCTTTTAGACATGGAAATTATGGTAGCTGCCCAAGGCGACCCAAGCGACGCCCAAGACCTCATAGGCGTCTCCACAGTCGCTTCTGCAGCCGACAAGATTTCTGACGCCGCCGCCGACATCGCTGACATCGTAACACGCAACATAGGCATTCACCCCATTGTGGGCGAAATTTTCGAAAACGTTCAGGAACGACTAATGAAGGCAACCGTGAAAAAAGATTCTGTCATAGTTGGGAAACAGTTGAAGGAACTTGACTTAGCCGCCCGAATGGGCGTTGACGTGATTGCCATCCGTCGAAATAGAGATTGGATAATTAACCCTGAAGAAGACGAGCGAATTTACTCTGGAGATATCCTCATAACCCGTGGCGCACCAGAAGGAACCAAAGAGTTCAAAGACTTGGCTGAAGGAAAACTGACCACGTTGGAGGAGGAGTAAACCGTGAATCAGCAAGAAAGATTTGAAGAAATCGTTGACCAATTCGTGGAACTCAAAGACACCTCTGAACTCATGATAGAGCTTGCTTACTCTGCTCTGTTTTTGAACAGCAAGGAACTGGCAGAAGAAGTTCAGCGCCTTGAAGAATCCATGGATAAACTGCACACGGATTTCGAGTTGCTTGCTTTAACCAGCGACTTCACAGAAGAAGAAGCATCTGGCTTTCTGGGGCTTATTAGACTGGGCGTAGCAACCGAGAGAATAGCGGATGCCGCTGCTGAAATGGCTGAGGTCGTGCTCAGGGGAATCGAGCCGCATCCTGTGCTAAAGCTGTCCATAAAAGAAGCCGAAGAAACCGTCACTCAAGCCTGTGTAACACGAAACTCGCCACTCATAGGCAAAACCTTGAAGCAAGCGTGTGTTCCAGAAGAAACTGGAATGTCAATTCTAGCCATAAAACGTGAGGGTAAGACTTTACGTCCAAAAGCCGATTCACAAATCAAGCTTGGCGACATTTTGATTGCTTCTGGCTACGCTGATGGTGTGGAGGACCTGCAGAAGTTAGCGTCTCCCGAAGAAGTCTGTGACCTTGACGACGTTGAGTAAGTTGGCAACTGATTTTTAATTCATTAGCACTTCAAACGAGAACTACCTTCCTGTTCTTTAGACCTCCTAAGTAAGCGGTGCAGGAAAAGTTCCTGTTATTCATTATACAACTGGTTCATAAGAAAGTAGTGAGACATAAAAAAGAAAAACTGTAGATATTAAAGATGAAGGAAAAGGGAAAAGAGGTTTACTGATTCTTTTTCTTCTTTTCAGAAGCTGCACTTTCTGGCTCTGGTGCTTCCTCTGTCTTCTCTTCCATCTCAGTTGTTATTTCTTCGATTGGTTTTGGCGGAGGCGTTGTTGCCATGGTCCAGCCGATCCATGCGCCGATGAGCATTATTGCGACGAAGGCAATGAACACTGGTATTGCAATTACCCAGAACCCTACGTTTGCGGTGCTGCCGAGCAGGCCAATCGTAACTAGCCAGTCTGGATAGAATAATGTGACAGTGTAAAGTATAGCGACTAGTGCACAGACGACAAGTATTGCTCCACCTATAGCTTGATCTTTACTCATTGTGTGATTCACCACTTATAGAAGCATGTTTATGGTCATTGTCCTTTTAAAGTTTACCATGATTTTTAACAACCGCTTGTTAGGTGGTTCCCATTTCCCACGTTGAAAGATACCGTTTCTGTTCCTCAGTTAACGTGTCAATTTCTACGCCCATGGACTTTAGTTTGAGTTCAGCCACGTTTTCGTCGATTTGCTTGGGGACAACATAGACTTTGGGCTCCATCTTGTCGCGTTTAGCGACGTTTTCGGCGCATAAGGCTTGGTTTGCAAATGACATATCCATGACTTCAGAGGGGTGACCCTCGGCTGCTGACAGGTTCACGAGGCGGCCTTCGGCGAGCAAGTAAAGCTTTCTTCCGTCTGCTAATGTGTATTCTTCCATGTTGGGTCGGATGGTTCGTTTTGCCTTGGAGAGTTCTTCTAGACTTTTTATGCTGATTTCCACGTTAAAGTGCCCACTGTTAGCTATTATGGCACCGTTTTTCATTTTTTCCATGTGTTCGCCGCGGATAACGTTCAAGTCACCTGTGGCTGTAACAAACATGTCGCCTATTTCTGCTGCCTGTGCCATAGGCATCACGCGGAACCCATCCATGGCTGCCTCCAACGCTTTAGTGGGTATAACCTCGGTTACGATGACGTTTGCGCCTAGGCCTTTTGCTCGCATGGCGATGCCTCTGCTGCACCAGCCGTAGCCTGCGACGACGAAGTTTTTGCCTGCTAACAGGACGCTTGTGGCGCGTAGGATGCCGTCGATGGTGCTTTGTCCTGTGCCGTATCGGTTGTCGAATAGGTATTTGGTGTATGCGTCGTTTACGGCGATGATGGCGTATTTGAGGCTGCCGTCGTTTTCCATGGCTCTGAGCCTGACAACGCCCGTGGTGGTTTCTTCAGTTCCGCCTTTAACCATCTTTATCTGGTCTGGGCGTTTGCTGTGCAGTGTGCCAACTAGGTCTGCGCCGTCGTCCAACGTAATTTCTGGCTTGAAGTCGAGCACTTTGTCGATGCAGTTGTAGTATTCTTGGGTGTTTTGTCCGCGCCAAGCGAAAACGTGTACGCCTTCGGCGGCTAAAGCGGCTGCCACATCATCTTGCGTGGATAGGGGGTTTGAGCCGCAGAGGGCAACTTTTGCTCCTCCTGCAACCAGCGTTTCGACCAGTACGGCGGTTTCTTTGGTGACGTGTAGGCATGCTGCTAAGGTGAGGTCTTTTAGGGGTTTTTCTTCTGTGAAGCGTTTTTTGATTTGGCATAGCACTGGCATGTGCGCCGCGGCCCATTCGATTTGGAGTTTGCCTTGCGGTGCCAATTCTTTGTCTTTTACTTGGAATTCTTCCATTGTGTTCTCCTCTTTTAAGGAGACTGTTGTGTTGGACTTACTATTTAGAATTTGCTTCGCTCTAAACCTGACAAAAAGCAGTATTCATACTGGTTTTTTTCACTGTTCCTGTATTGTATTCATACTGGTTTTTTTCACTGTTCCTGTATTGTATTCATACTGGTTTTTTTCACTGTTCCTGTATTGTATTCATACTGGTTTTTTTCACTGTTCCTGTATTGTATGCACGCTGGAAAAGCTTATTACACTTTACTTAAAAATATGCATAAGAGGCTTTAACTTTGAAGGAACCCTTCCTTGAATTTGTCAAAACCAACCTTACCCCAAAGACGCTACTGATTACATGTGGCTTACCCGCAAGCTACAAAACCGAGACTTCTCAGGAAGTTGCCAAAGCCAAAGGTTACACCATTCTGCGCAGTGATTTAATTCGGTTGGAGGTACTCAAGAACGAGGACATTTTTGATGTTAAGGTAGCTGGGAACATGAATAAGCGGCTTTCTGTGTATGATGAGGTTTTTCGTAGGGCTGATGAGTTGGCTAAGAAGGGTGAGGGCGGTGTTATTTTGGATGCTACTTTTGTTACTCAGGAGCTGCGGCTGCGGGCGGCGGAGATTGCGGCGAAGAATGGTTTGATGTTTGTTGTTATGCAGACGACTTGTCCTCAAGAGGTTTCTATTGCTCGGATTATGCGTCGAACTAAGGAGAAGTATGAGTCTAATGCTTTGACGGAGGAAGCTTATCTTGCGAACAAGAACAAGTTTGAAGCGGTAGATTTGGATGACTTGAAGAATCGTTATCCGCAGCTTAAAGTGACGCACCTGATGGTGGACACGTGCAGTGACGAAACCGATCAATGGTACGTTGTCGGGGTGGAAAAAAGGTAACACAGGCACCGCGAGCCATGTTGATTGATTTACATATTCACTCGAAAAGCTCGGACGGGAAATTTTCAGTAGAAGAAATCATGGCTGAAGCTAAAGCGCGAAGCATAGGTGTCTTGTCGATTACCGACCACGACTCTACAGGCTGTCAAACCCGCGCTGTAACGGTAGCCAAGGACACCGGTGTCCGTTACGTGTGCGGTGTTGAGTTGAACGTGACGTTTTCGCATCCTCGTTTTCGCGGGGGCAAAGCTGTTTCGCTGGATTTCTTAGGCTACCAGTTTAACCCTGAAAACGAAGATTTGAAAAGCAAGTTGGATTTGATGGCGAAATACCGTGAGGAACGTGCTGCAAAAATACTGGAGAACCTAAACGGCGAATTTAGCAAAGAAGGCATTCCGAAGCTGACGAAAGCTGATTTAGCCGAAATCGAAGCGTCGGTTGATGGAGTGTTGGGTAGACCTCACATCGCCGATTATTTAGTGAAAAAGAAGATTGTTCAAACTCGACAGGAAGCATTTGACAAGTACCTCGTAAAATGTGACGTCCCCAAGTATCCTTTGTATCTTGAGGAGGCTTCCAAGCTGATACGCGATGCGGGCGGTAAACTGGTTTTAGCTCATCCCAACGACCCTCACGGCACCTCTCTTGTCTCTTTGACCAAATCCTTGGCTGAACAAACAGGCATCGTGGAGTCTTCTATGCTTGATTTTATTGATGGAGTGGAAGGCTGGCACTCCAGACACGACACAGAAACAACGCAGCATTACATGAAATTCGCTAAAGCACACAACTTGCTGATTACGGGCGGAAGCGACTGCCACCAGAAACCCACTATAATGGGCACGGTTCCAGTTCCCGGCTGGGTTGCCGACCAATTCCAGTCTTAACTTTTTTTACAGTTTCTCTGCGTAGGCTGCTGCCAGTTTGAGGTATGCTTGTGCCTCTTTTATGGCAGCTTGTTTTTCCCTGTCTTCTATGTTGGGGTCGCTAAGTCTGAAGCCGACGACTTTTCCGCGCACATACGCTCTATAACATTTATAGAATGCCAGAAGTTTCAGTAGTTCAGTGTCGCCAGAGTACTCCACGTACTTCTTTACGAAAAAGTCTGAAAGGTCACTTCTCCCTTTGAAATCCAAATCCATAGCCAGAAACGACATATCCGCGGCAACGTCGGAGTACCTGAAGCGTTCGTTAAACTCTATGGCGTCAAAAATGTAGACTCGGTCAGCCACAAAAATGTTGCCTGAATGAATATCGCCATGACAATCTTTCACTTTGCCTTCCTTAAATCTTTTCTCAAAAAGCGCCTCGTTGTTTTTCATGAAATCGTTAACTTTTTTCTGGATTAATTCGAAGTCATTTTTGGAGATGGTTTTGTCTTTGACGTTTTGTGTTTGTTCAAAGTTTTCTTTCCAGTTGACTTTTACGGTTTCAAGGGAGCCAATTTGACTTATTTTTTCGTTTGTTTCGGCTTTTGCGTGGAATTCGGCGATAATTTTTGCGATGTTGTCGATGAGTTTTTCGTCGACTTTGTCTTCTTCAAGGAGTTTAGTCATAATCTTTTCTTGTGGTATGTGCTTCATTTTCAGGGTGTACTCGACGGGTTCTCCTTCGCCTTTAATCTTGATTTCTCCCGATGTGGCTGATTTGTTTATGGGGGCAACTTCGATGTACATGTCCCCGCAGAGGCGTCTGTTGAGTTGCAGCTCTGTTTCGCAGAAGGCGCGCCTTTTTTCCAGAGTGCCAAAGTCCAGAAAGCCAAAGTTCACGGCTTTTTTAACTTTGTAAACAAAGTTTTCGGTTAAGAACACGTAGGATATGTGAGTTTGGACCAGTTCAATTTGCCCTGTGTCTTTTTCGTAGGCTTCGGGCTTCATCAGGGCGTCTACTACTTGTTTTTGAGTCTGCATTCTGCGTTTCCCCTGAATGAACAAACTTGTATGGACTAATATAGGCGTATCTACATTCAGAGTTAGATTCTTGTATATCGCGATATTAGAATTACCGTTTAAATACCCCCGTGGTTTAATTATCCGTTACCTTTGGGACACCGCGAGAGAGGCGCTATGGAAGCTCAAGAAATTGAACAACTGAAGAGCGCTTTAAAAGAACACGGCTACACACAAAGAGTGATTGAAAAAATCGTTAACTGGTACCAGCTACACTAATCTGGCTACTTTTTAATGTAACTCAAAACCTTTTCCATCTGCTCTTTTGAAATGCTTCCTGTTTGATACAGTGAATCAACAATTTCAGAGACCTTCGCCAAAGCATCCACTTTGAAGCCTATTTTTTCCAAGTTTTCTTTGCCGCCTTGTTCCCTGTTAACCACAACCAGCAAATGTTTCACGTTTGCACCCAACTCCTGAAGTGGCTTTACACCCTCTATCTTGGATAAGCCCTCGCTGACCACATCGTCAAAAAACAAAATGTTGTCACCTTCAGCCGCGTCCGCGCCTGCAATTCTTCCCGTCACGCCATATGCCTTGCTTTCCTTTCTCACAATGATACACGGCAAATCCAGTTTACAGGCGATGCTGGGTGCAATCACTGCGCCTTTGAGTTCGATGGAAGCCAACTTGTTGATTTTTTCCGAGGAAAGGAGAGGCATGATTTTTTCTGCTGCCGCTTCCGCGATTATGCAGAGGTCTTTGGGTGAAGATAGTAGTCGTGCCATGTCGATGTAGTAGGGGCTAATGGCTCCTGACTTAATTTTGAAGCTGCCAAACTTGATGCATCCTGACCTGAAAAGTGCACCTGCAACTCTTTCCGCGTAACCGTTCATATCCAAGTTCCCAACCTTGAGTGTACCCACAAAGATTTAACCGTTTACTGATTTTCTTTTGGCTGATGTGTTCTGGAGCATTCGATGTTGCCCTCCCCTATATCTCTGCTTGATCTGGTTTTTAGATGTGTGAGGTTGGAGCCTCGTTTTCTTGTTGTAGTGGCTTAAGAAGACTTTGTCTTTCCTATAGTGTCAAGGTGTCTGTCTTTTTCTTGTATGTGTTAGTTTGGCTTGTTAGCAATGTTTGGGCCGAATCGTAGATTTCCTCGATTGTGATGGGCGTGTCGTTTATGGTTTGTTGTCCTTGCTCTGTTAGGCTGTAGACTTTTCCTGACCTGCCTTCGACGCAGTGTATTTGTCCTTGTTCTTCCAGAGTGTAGAGTTTAAAATAGACGGTGCTTGGGCCAATCTTGATGCCGAATTTCTTTGCTATGGCTCCAATTATTTCGTATGCACTCATAGAATGCTGCTTCAAAATGCACATCATGACTAAGTCTAAAAAGGCTCTAAGTACCCTTTCCCCAACACTAGGCTTAAGCCTTAACTCAAAACAGTCCCTCTTTGTGCTTCCTGAGCTATGTCGGGTGGCTTCAAATGCGATTTAACCAAAAGTTGCATTAAAACATTTTGGGCAGCTGTCTTTTCCGCGTCTTTTGTTCAACACAAGAACGCCCCACCAAAATATAACGCCGTTGTTATCGTTCAGAATAATAATATTATTAATAATATTATTCCACAAGAAACCCTATACCCAACTTCTATACATACACGCCAAACAGCCCGAACTACACTGCTCAGAAACATGTTCCTGTTTTGCCTAATAGAGGGCAAAAAAACATTAACAGAGGAGGTGATAGAGGAAATGAAAAAAGCAAAGGAAAATAGGGCCTTTTCATTTATTACTGTTGTCACATTTTTCGCAGTTTTAATTTTAGTAACTAGCAATTTTAGTGTTGTTTGCGCAAGTTCTTCTTCAAGTAATAATGTGGCACTACCTGTTTTTCTTGAAAACCTGTTAGTCAATTCTCATCCGAATGCAAGTAAGGCCGAGTTAAACCAAATCCGCGCTATATGGATAAATCAAATAGAGTTGAAAGAAGAACGTATTGCATCTACTAACGGTGCTGTCCTAAATTACAAGCCTTCAGATACTAGATCTGGCAGTTACATGTCTGACTATTTAGACTATGAAGAATTTGGTGGAGGGGTTGTCTATGACGGTCCCAACATGGAAGGTTTAGTTGACTATAACTACGCGCGATTCTATACTCCGTACGATAATGCTGGAGCAAGTGTAATAGGAGAACTGAGTAGCGCTGCAACAGGAGATGTTTACGTTGTAGGCAAATTAGGGCCAACTGGATATGGGCAGAACGGAAATTACTTCACTGTGTTTGGAAACAATGTGTCTGACAAGAATGACGAAGGATGGCGGGATAATTTTATAGGCTATGGAGCCGTTAATCATACATATCCTGTGTACAATTACATAGGTCTAACTCAGAACACTTATGTGTATGTAGCTGTTGGTGTTGTTACGATGGGCGGCGAATGTACTTATAATGACGTATTGGGCGATATCGTTTGGTTCACGAATGCGTGAGAATATACCCTGCTACGATAACCTGTTTGATCTGACTTGACACAAAAACCCTGCCGCTGTACTTTTCCATCAAAGGGCAAAACAAAAACTGGTTTCCCATTTTTGTGTTTAGAACTTGTCAAAATTCTATTAATATATTGCCTTGACTGACAAGTTATTATTATGTTCCTTTTAACTTACGATTTTTTAGACTGTTCCTTTGGTGGAACAGATTGTTCCTTGAATAAAAATAAGTAATGTGCTGCCTTACTCCTATTAAAGGGAATCAAATGAGAAAAAAAGCTCTGCTCTATATACTCTCTGTTTCACTGCTCTCAACTTTGTTAGTTCAGGCTCAAGCCGTTAGGGTAGATTCTCAAACAGTTGAAAATATGGCATACACTTCAGCAGAGATACCTACAGGGATAGCAGTTGAACTATACGGAGGTGCATTTGATGACGAGGCAGCTGGACTCGTTCAGACGAGCGATGGAGGATACGCGATAGCTGGAACCACAACTTCCTTTGGTGCGGGCGGCGGTGATTTTTGGTTGATCAAAGTTGACGCAAACGGCACTATGGCGTGGAACCGCACATATGGAGGATCAAAATCTGATGTTGCAACGGTTATCGTTCAGACAAGTGACGGAGGATACGCATTAGCAGGTGAAACTTGTTCGTTTGGTGTAGGTGAGAGCGATTTTTGGTTGGTTAAAGTAAACTCTTCTGGGCAAATGCAATGGAACAAAACATATGGGCAAGCAACAGCAGATAAAGCCACTTCTATGATTCAAACTATCGACGATGGATACGCTATAGTGGGATACTCAATAGAAAACGGCGTAAATGGAGATACGTTGTTTGTTAAAACTGATTCCTCTGGTAAAATTCAGTGGAACAGAACATATAGCGGGTCTGAAGGAGGGCGTGCATATTCAATAGTTCAAACCAGTGATGGCGGGTACGCGTTAGCGGGAACAACAAGTTCGGTTAATGATGGTGGTCAATCGGACTTCTGGCTTGCCAAGACAGATTCAAACGGACTTATAAAGTGGAGCAAAACCTACACAGAACAAAAAACTGACAGCGCAAAATCTGTTATCCAAACAAGTGACGGAGGATACCTATTAGCAGGCTATACAACTCGAGCAATACTCGACTCTCCACATGTTTGGGTACTTAATTTAGATGCAGAAGGAAACGCGAAATGGAATGTAACTTGGGCTCCTAGAGAACCCGCTATAGCCGACAAAGTGATTCAAACAAGTGACGGAGGATACGTGGTATCGGGGTGGACAAGCGCTCTTAAAGGCTTTAATGGTTTGAGTAGCTACATGTTTTTGATTAAACTGGATATTAACGGCAATATGCACTGGAATAGTTCCTACGAAGGGTTAGGCGACAGTAATGCACTTTTTGTAGTACAAACAGATACAGGTGGCTATACAACGGCAGGCACAACGCGATCTGCTGAGGAGTATTCACATTATGATATATGGTTTGCTCAATTGGACCCATCTGGCGTTCTGCAGTCACTGTCCCCAATACCTACAGCCCCCGCCCCAGAAACTTCACCAACAGTACCTGAATTTACTTCAACAGCAGTTTTAGCTTTGGCTATTATAACCTGTGTTGTTGCGTTAACCTTGAAGAGACGACAAGCTTTGTCCGGTAATAGGTTATTCAAGTTAAAAGTTGCCTCGTCTCGGTGAATGATTAAAAGTTATCCCGCCCAGCAAACCTGTCGCGTGATTGGGCGCGTTTTTGTTTGGAACCGTTACAGTCAAATGCCTCGACACAAATCTATCATTGACAACTTATGTCCGCTTCAACTCAGAACGTTTACAGTTTCGTTTCAGGCAAAAACTGGAAGCTTTCCCTAGCTGAAATTACCACGTACCTCAACGCGCGAGGCTGTGAGTTTGAGGTCTCCGAATTCAGCCGCAGCTTCTTCACCATAAAAACCAAAACACCCCTCAACGCCTCAATAATCGACGATTTAGGCGGGGCTCTCAAAATTGCGCGTGTTGTCGCTTTTGTTCCAACTAAGCGTATAACTGATGCCTTTCTTGAAGAGGACAAGCAGGTCAAAAAGCAACTTAAATTTGATTTTCCGCTTGATGGTTTGGCTGAAGAAATGCCCCGCGCTGATTCGGGCAAAGCGGTTTTCGGTGTCAGCGTTTACTGGTCCGACCCCTTTTTTAAACCTGCGGGACGGGCGGCGCAGCGTTTCTTAGGCAGCGCAATCAAAAACGAGTTGAAGGAGCAGGGTAAGAAAGCCCGTTTCATGGGGTTCCCCAAAGACCGCAACAACCCCCAGCTTACGCCCGTTGAGGTGCTCAAGCAGGGACTAATCGAAAGCCACTCTGAGGCGCTGTTATGCATCGGCGAAGCAGAAACCGCCCTAGGCACCACCATAGCCGTACATAACCCGTTTGAGTTCCAAAAACGCGACGTGGACAAACCCGTGCAACGCAAAATCTTCGGCATTTCCCCCCGCATAGCCAAAATCATGGTAAACCTCACCCGTTGCACGCCTGGAAAAGTCTTTTTAGACCCATTCTGTGGCGTCGGCAATATTCTGCAAGAGGCGCTGCTTGCCAAGGCGCGGGTCATAGGGGTCGATGTTAACCGTTGGTGTGTAGATGCTTCTAAACGAAACCTCCGCTGGGTAACACAAGAGTACTCTTTGCAGGGCGCAGACTACGCTGTAGTTCAGGGCGACGCCCGTGACCTAAGACGGAAAATTGGGGAAGAAGTCGACTGCATAGCAACCGAGCCCGATTTAGGTCCAGCCCTACGCGAAGTCCCCACCGAAGCTTACGCGGAGAAAATCGTCCGCAGCCTCACACCGCTGTTTCAAGAATTTCTATACTCAGCGCATAAAGTTCTTCGAAAAGGCGGTTACTTGGCTCTTGTCACTCCATATGTGCGGACACGCAGCGGCAAATTTGTAACCATCGGCATTGATGGGCTGGCGCAGCGGGCAGGTTTTGAAGCTGTCAAGCCGTTTGATGAGGTTGAGTTTGTGGGGGAAGCAGTAGCTTTTCCGCTAAAAGACTTAGCCGCCTTTGTTGACTTGGATGAGCGACATAAAATCGGGCGGGAAATCAGCATACTTCAAAAAACGTAGTGATTTTGCCAACCTATTTCTGTCTATTTGGATGCTAATATCAATTCTATGCAGAAACGATAGGGGGTCTACGCTATTGGCGTTTTTCCTGCTCAAAAGCATGTTGAAATCTTACGCGCAGAAGACAGAACCTGCGAAAAGGTAGTCTTGCATAAACCCTTTACTGGCTGTCATACTTCATGAATTCGTTATTCACTATGACCAGCTCGACGCCTGCCTGCTTAAACATCCCGATGGTGTCCTGATCAGCATGGTAACGCTTCTCAACCACCACTCGTTTAATGCCCGCGTTTATAATCATCATGGCGCAGGTTCTACACGGCGTCATTTTGCAATATAGAGTGGAGCCCTCTAGTGGTATGCCGAATCGGGCGGCTTGGATGATGGCGTTTTGTTCTGCGTGGAGTGTGCGGACGCAGTGCTGGGTGACTTCGCCGTTGCTGTTAAAGACTTTGCGCATGTCGTGTCCCGCGTCGTCGCAGTGCGGAAGACCTGCAGGGGCACCCACGTAACCTGTGGTCATTATGCGTTTGTCTTTAACGATGACGCAGCCTGCTCTGCCGCGGTCGCATGTGGCGCGTTTAGAAACGGCTTCGCAGAGGTCAAGGAAGTACCTGTCCCAGTCAGGTCTTGAAGTGTTCGTCATCTGTATCCAATCCCTTTGATGGAGTAGTCTACTAAACAAACTAATAAATGTGAAGAAATAACCCCCTATTTCCCCTGCCCCTGCTGCCGAAAGGTAAACGCCTCGCCCGCGTTGAGCCGCAACTAGATTTTCAACTGCGCACTCTCCAAAGAGGGTATATTGTTAAATTCCTGTTTTTTCCGTTAAGGAGGTTACAAATTGTTTAAATACCGCCTGAAAGTATCCGTAAAAAGGGATTATCTAATGAAGGCTCGCAACTACGGACCTGTCAAAGGGCAGGCTTTCACGCGAAAGGAATACGTTAAAGGTTTTCCACCGCCGAAAATTGTTAAATTCACCATGGGCGACACCAAAGGCGCATGGGACTACGAAGCACGGCTTGTCTCTAACCAGCGAAAGCAAATCCGCCACATCGCACTTGAAGCGGCACGTGTGGCAACAAACCGTGAATTAATGGATAAATTAGTTAACGATTACCTTATGCAAGTTTTACCCTATCCACACATCATCCTCAGAGAAAACAAAATGATCTTTGGGGCTCACGCTGACCGACTTCAGCAGGGAATGAGAAGGTCCTTTGGCCGAACCGTAGGGACAGCGGCACGAATTGAACCTGGTCAAACCATTATAACTGTGCGCGTTAAAACCGCAGGACTCGCCGCAGCCAAAGAAGCTCTTAAACGTGGTACTGCAAAGTTGCCTCTCACCTGCCGAATTGTGGTCGAGAAACTTGAACAACCCGTTCCAGTTTCAGCAAATGGTGATGTAGACAAGGTTGATGCCGAGTGAGTGACCCGACAAAAGAACTTGTTAGTTGGTTTGAAACTCTCCGAGTGACTGATATTCCCTCTGTTGGCGGCAAAAACGCCAGCTTGGGAGAAATGATTAACGCAGGGTTGCCCGTTCCACCGGGCTTCGCCGTGACGGCTTATTCTTATGAAAAATTTCTTGAAGAAACGAATTTAGCTGAAAAAATCTACGCCGTTATTAACGAAGTCATCACGGACAAAAACTACCCGAAACAGTACGATGAGGCGTCCAAAAAGATTCGGGAACTCATCGAGAAGACCCCCGTGCCCAAGGAGATTTCTAAAGCCATAACCGCCGCTTACAAGGACCTCAACAAACGGCTTAACCTGAAAGAAACCTTCGTTGCCGTAAGGTCAAGCGCAACCGCCGAAGACCTGCCTGACGCATCCTTTGCTGGGCAGCAGGAAACGTTCTTGAACATACGCGGTCCCGTGGATTTGCTGGATAAAGTGGTCAAATGCTGGAGCAGCCTGTTTACTCCACGCGCCATATTTTATCGCAACGAGAAAGGTTTTGCTCACGAGAAGGTTTTCATCAGCGTCGGCGTGCAGAAAATGGTGAATTCCCGCGCCGCAGGCGTAATGTTCACGATTAACCCGACCACTGGCACCGACAACGAAATCATGATTGAAGGCAACTTCGGATTAGGCGAAACCGTGGTTTCAGGCGCTGTTAACCCTGATAACTTTGTGGTTGACAAAAAATCTTCCAAGATAAAAGAGCGTCGAACCGCCAAGAAGACGGTTATGTATGTGCGTGACCCCAAGACAGGCAGTACTATCCACTTGGATGTTCCTGAAGACAAACAGAAAGTGCCTTGTGTCAGCGATGAAGAAGTCACAAAACTGGCTGAACTTGCCAAACGCATCGAGAGGCACTACGCAAAAGCCATGGACATCGAGTGGGCAATCGACCAAGACTTGCCTTTCCCCCAGAACATGTTCATCGTTCAAGCCCGACCAGAAACAGTTTGGAGCTCAAAACCCGCGGAAGAAACAGCCGCAGCCGAAATAGCAAAACCTGAAGAGCAACTGAAAGTTGTCGCCAAGGGCATATCAGCTGGAAAAAGAGGCTACGGCGTAGGCGTAGCTAAAGTTGTCCTTAACCCTGACGAAGCCAACAACGAAATGAAAAAAGGCGACATCCTTGTCACCGACATGACTAACCCTGACTTTGTGCCTTTTATGAAAATCGCCAGCGCCATCGTCACCGACAAAGGCGGCGTCACCAGCCACGCAGCAATCGTCAGCCGCGAACTCAGCATTCCATGCGTTGTCGGCACCGAAACAGCCACCCAAGCCATGAAAACAGGTCAACAGTACACGGTGGACTCCAGAAACGGCATAATCTACGAAGGCGTCTTATCTCAAGCCGTGGAGAAACCTGCCGCATCAAACGGCGCAGCCATGGTTGTGCAAGCTGAGGCAGCCCCCGTTACGGCAACAAAAATTTACATGAACCTAGCCATCCCCGACATGGTAGAAAAATACAAAGACCTGCCCTTCCAAGGCATCGGGCTCATGCGCACAGAATTCATCTTCGCCGACTACATCGGTGAGCACCCACTCTACCTTGTAGAGTCTGGTCAAAGCCAGAAGCTGGTTGACAAATTCGCCGAAGGCGTAGCTGCCGTCGCCCGAGCCATACAGCCCCGCCCTGTGGTTGTCCGATTCAGTGACTTCAAGACTAACGAGTACCGCGACCTCAAAGGCGGCGAGAAATATGAAATCGTCGAAGAAAACCCTATGTTGGGCTGGAGAGGCTGTAGCCGCTACATAAGCAAATGGTACATTGAAGCGTTCAGGCTGGAATGCAAGGCAATTCAGAAGTGCCGAACCGAATGGGGACTCAAAAACGTCTACGTGATGCTTCCGATGATTCGAACCCTTTGGGAAGCCAAGAAGGTTCTGGAAATCATGAAGGAAGAAGGCTTAGAACGTGGGCGCGACTTTAAGATTTGGTTCATGGCAGAAACCCCCTCAATCGCAATCATGGCGGACGAATTCAGTAAACTCGTTGACGGCTTTAGCATCGGCAGCAACGACATGACCCAAGGCATACTCATGATTGACCGCGACAGCGAACGCCTCGGACAGATGGGCTACTTCGACGAACGCGACCCCGCAGTCAAACGCATTATCGCACGACTCATCCGAGTCGCCCACGAAAACGGCTGCACTGTTAGCATATGCGGCGAAGGACCATCCAACTTGCCTGACTTCGCAGAGTTCCTTGTCCGCGTAGGCATAGACAGCATATCCGTAAACAACGACGCCGTCATCACCACAAAGCAGAACGTCGCCGCAGTTGAACAGAAAATCATTATGGAACGCCTCGCCGAGCAAGCAGCCATAGCCGCAGGCAAACCACTCAAGAAGCCCACTCCCGACTGGGAATGGGAACAGTAAACCCCTAGCCGTCTTTTTTCGGCAAACCTTTTCTTTCCTTTTGTACTATACCTCTTTTAGCTAAACATCATTAAGGGACATGCCATGAAGGGTTTTGATTTTGAAGAAGAACGTCTAAAGCAGGAAATCACCCGCCTAAACGCAAAACGGGTTCTCCTGCAGATGCCCGAAGGTCTCAAACCTGAAGCCCCACGAATAACCAAACTCGTAGAGAAATCAGGTGCCCTACCCATCGTTTCCGCCGACCCCTGCTATGGAGCCTGTGACTTAGCAACAGCCGAAGCCGAAAGCTTAGATGCCGATTTGCTGGTTCATTTTGGGCACGCAAAAATGCTCAAACACGAAAAGGTTCCCACACTGTATTTGGAAGCTAGGGCAACTCAAGTTGTGGACAAGGCGGTTGCAGCAGCTATTCCCTTGTTGGCTGATTACACCCGAATTGGGTTAGCGACGACGGTTCAGCACGTGCAGACCCTTGATATAGCCCATGAAATCCTGACGCGGGCGGGAAAAACCGTTGAGGTTGGCGACGCAGGGCGGGTGCCTTATGCTGGGCAGGTCGTTGGCTGCGACTTTAGCAACGTCAAATCCATAGCTGCTGATGTTGATGCGTTTTTGTTTGTGGGCGGCGGAAAATTCCACGCACTCGGCGTCGCTTTAGCTACCTCTAAACCCACCGTAATTGCCGAACCCTACAGCGGAACCGCCCACCCCGTAGGCGAGGAAGTGCAGAAAATCCAAAAACAACGCTACGCAAGCATCCAAGAAGCCTCACAAGCCAAAAACTTCGGCGTCCTTGTAAGCCTCAAGTCTGGACAGAAACACTTGGAGCAAGCACTCCACATAAAGGAAACCGTCGAAAAGATGGGCAAAACGGCTTTCTTGTTTGCTGTCCGAGAAATTCAGCCTCATGTGTTGATTGAGTTCCCAACGGTTGATGCGTACGTGAATACGGCTTGCCCCCGAATTTCGTTGGATGATGCATCGCGGTTCAAGAAGCCTGTGCTTACAGTTGAGGAATTCAGGGTGGTTTCTGGAGAATCTTCATGGGCGAACCTGCTCAAAGGCGGCTTATTCGAAAACTAGACCTCGAACGCTTCCTAAGCCAAGTCCAGCCTCACCCCTCGCCACGGGCAAGTCTGGAGCAGTACACAACTTCTGAGTCAGCGGCGGCGACTATGCTGTATTTGGCGGCTTACACTTACGAAGACATCGTGGGCAAGCGGCTTTTGGATTTGGGTTGCGGAACGGGCAGGCTTGCTTTGGCAGCGGCTTTTTTGGGCGCGGAGTCTGTCGTGGGCGTGGATATTGATAAAACCGCCGTTAAAGCTGCCCTTAGCAACTCGGTTTCGGTTGGTTTCAGAGACAAAATTGAGTGGGTAGCAGGTGACATCGATGCTGTCTCAGGCAAATTCGACACTGTACTGCAGAACCCGCCCTTCGGAGTTCAGAAACGCAACGCCGACCGCAGATTCATCAAAAACGCCCTCGAGCTCGGAGACGCCGTTTACTCCCTTCACAATCACCCCGTCTTTGACAAACACCTGCTGGGCAAGTTGAAGGCAAACGGGGGGCAACCGCTGAGGGTATCGGCATCCCAGTTTATGCAGCGCTTCGTACAGAAACACGGTGGGCAGGTGGAAGCGGTTTACGCTTTGCCCCTAACTGTTCCGCACATGTTTGATTTCCACACAAAAACAAAAAAAGAAATCGTCGTAGACATGTACATAATAAAAAAGAAAGGATGACACGTAAAACTTCTATCTATTTGGCGTCTATTTGGATGCTATTAGAAATAGTGTGCAGAAAGATAGAGGGGGTAGGCTGTTTATTTCCATTCCCACATTTTGCCTTCCCATTCCCCGTTCTCGTCAGTGTCGTATTCATGTAAACCTACTACTTTGTTTAGTCGTGCGAGCTTCTGCGATCGGGTTCTTTGGATAGATGCGCCTCTGGTGACTCCGCCTCTGCCAGACGGCCAACTGACTATGTTGATTTTCATATTGACCCTGTCGCCATCGGTTGTTGTGACAATGCAGTTTTCTTCTCCCGAGAATACCCCGTTTTCCAAAACCACAACAGCCGTGAACATAACAAACGCATCCTTGCCCAGAAGCTTCCCTGTTCCCTGCCCAGAAGTTTCAGTTTTTCCGTCTGAAAGCACTCTGTAGGTCATGTTTCTGCCCGTGAATTCGCCAATTAATTCTCCAAGCATAAAATTCACCTCCAATTAAATCAACTACGGAATTTTTTATTAGACTTTGTGGTTGTGAATCCGTAGCCACCGCTAACTACCTAAAATGCCCTTCTATCTGAAACTGTACAAAGAATCGGTAGTAGCATAACCTAACAAAAAGCTACAAAAAAGAACCAAATTTTTCTGCCGCAGCCAAACCATCCCGTCGCATCCCAAACCCTGCATTGTCCAATCAAAAGGTTTATTGCACAGACTGGAATCTATGGAATGTACTCGTTCAGCGAACGTCTCAACTCGCTTATGCTCAACCAACGTGAAAATGCAATGACCCAAAAATCTGAACAAAGAAACGGTAACTTGGTTCTGCCCGGGGACCGCCTTGGCGTAATCGAAGAGTTCATCCCAGACTCAGGCACCTACGTCAGAGACGGAGTTATCTACTCTAAAATCATCGGACGCACCCTTATGGATATGCTGAACCGCCGCGTATCCGTTTACCCGCTAAACGAGGGCGCAATTGTACCCAAAGTCGGCTCAGTTGTGGTGGGTCAAGTAGGCAACGCACAGTCAGACAACGTTCTGGTTCGCATCAGCAGGGTCGGCAAAAAGCAAATGTCAGGCTTTTTCGGCGGCATCCTTCACATCAGCGACGTCTCCGACAGATACATAGACTCGATGAACGAAGTCTGCAAACCCGGCGACATCATCCGCGCTAAAGTTATAAGCGAAAAAAACCAGATTTGCCATTTGTCAACCGCTGACCGCAAACTCGGCGTACTCTACGGGTTCTGCTCTTTATGCGGGAACCTGCTTGAACAAGTAAAACATGAAATGCGCTGCACAAAATGCGGTAACATGGAAAGACGAAAAACGTCAGTTGACTATGGAAAAGAAAAAGTGTAACGGAGAAATGGTTGAGAATGAAAATAAAGGTTCTAAAGCAAACTGATAACGAACTTAAAATCGAAATCGACGGCTCAGGACACGGAGTCTGCAACTTGCTTCAGAAAAAACTTTTGGAACACAAAAAAATCGACCAAGCAGGCTACGACGTGCCGCATCCGTTGGCCTCTAACCCAATTATTTATGTGCGTACATCGGGGAAAGTGAAGCCTAAGGAAGTGCTGTTGGAAGCAGCAGCGGACGCGCGCGAATCAAATCAGGCTTTCGGCAAAGCTCTCGAAGAAGCCATCAAATCCTAAGCTCTTCTTTTACAGAGAGCAAACTCATTCTATTTGTCCATGAGCGGTTTTAGCGCTAGATAGCTTCGGGTTCTTCGTTAACCTTATAACGCGTTTACATCCCCTTTAACTTGAGGAACAACCTTGAGTCCCAGAAGTCTACGCGTCATAAAACCCGAAATCCGAGTGTTAGGCGTGGACGACGGCAAATTTGTTCCCCACTCCAAAAGCCTCGTTCCTGTGGTAGGCGTTGTTTTCCGCGGCGGCAGCTGGTTGGAAGGTGTAATGAGCACCCTTGTAGCAGTGGATGGTTTAGATGCTAACCGGAAAATAGTCGACATGATTACGGGTTCGCCGTATTACAAGCAGTTGCGGGTGGTGATGCTTAACGGCATAACCTTAGGCGGCTTCAACATGGTGGATATAAAAGCCCTTAACGCCCAAACAAACTTGCCCGTAATAGTCGTGACCAACAGAAAACCCAACCTAACCCAAGTGCACGCTGCCCTGCAGAACCTGCCCAACAGCCAAACCCGTTGGACCGCCGTTTTAAACGCAGGCGAAATCTTTCCAGTGGCAACCCGAAGCGGCAAGCAGCCTGTTTATGTGGAGATTGCGGGAATCAGTAAGGAAAAAGCCGAGGAGATTTTACGGTTAACTTCAACCCGAAGCAAAATCCCTGAGCCCCTGCGGGTGGCGCATTTAGTGGCTTCTGGAATAAGCCTAAATAGTACTTAGGGATGTATTTATGCAAAAGTTAAAAAGGAACCGTGTAAAGGTAACAGCGGAAAATGGAGATTTGAACTATGGAGTTTTGTCCGAAATGTGGTTCTCGTCTAGAACCAAAAAAATCCAAAAATGGTAAAGAGGCATCCATCGTTCTTGTCTGCCCTAAAGACGGTTTCACAAAGGAACCAGGCAAGAAGGCTGAACCGCCGAAAGTAGGCAAAGTTATACAGCACAATCCAACACAGCTTGTAGCCGTCATAGGCAAAGAAGAGCAGAAACTGCGCACATTGCCCACGGTGAGGATCGAGTGCCCCAAATGCGGCAACAACACAGCTTACGTTTGGCAGGTGCAGACAAGAGGCTCCGATGAATCTTCAACGCAGTTTCTACGTTGCACAAAATGCAGCTACACTTTCAGGGAATACAGCTAGCGCACTCTGTTTTCTATCCTAATTCTCCTTTTTCGGCTCCATGAACCAGAATTTTTTTAAGCGTAGGGTTTAAGAGCTAAATCTATATAACATCACAGCATAACCATTATGCACTAAGAGAGGATGCAGGATGTTTAAGCTCAAAGTAACTGACGCCAAACTTCTAAGAGACATGGCTACGGCAATCTCCATTCTAGTAGACGAAGCAACATTCAAAATCGAGCCAGACGGCTTGAAACTGCGGGCGATGGATCCCTCCCGCGTTGCCATGATTGATTTTGAATGGCCTAAGACCATCTTTGAAGAGTACGAGTGCGCTGAACCCTCCAGAATGTGCATAAACATAAGTGAACTGCTCAAGCTGCTTAAACGCGCAAGCAAAGAAGAATCCGTAGAGCTGATGCTTGACGACAAAACTGGTCGCCTGCAGATCAAAATAACGGGCAAGTACTCCCGTAACTTTACTATGCCCACACTTGAGGCATCTGAGGAAGAGGTTCCTACGCCCAAGATATCGTTTAACGTGAAAGCAAAAACCACAACCCACGGCTTAAGTCAAGCCATTGAAGACGCACAGCTCGTTAGCGACCACGTGAAAATCGAGGCAGACACTGACAAGTTGGTTCTAAATGCTGCAGGTGACTTGATGGGTGCCACGATCACGTTGCAGAAGGGCAGTGATGCCTTGCTGGAGTTGGAGGCAAAAGAATCCTCGAAGGCGACTTTCAGCTTGAGTTACCTGTCTGAAATAATCAAGGCAGCTTCAGCCACAAGCGACATCGCCACGTTGGAGTTCTCCTCAGACATGCCTGTACGGATTGACTTCCAACAGACCAAAGAAGGCAAACTGACGTTCTTCTTGGCACCACGCATCGAAACAGACTAATCAGGAAACAGGTATGCAGCTGGAATCGGTCAAGTTTACCCCGAACGATCTGGCTAAGTACCCTTTCCTTAAAGACACTGCTTCGTACATGAAGAAAATAGGCTTAGACATCGAAGAATTAACCAGTCCTGAGTTAAGGCAAATTCTGGACCGCGCCCAAGACAGGCTAGAAAAATCCCTTTTATTCGTCTCCGTAGGCGACAGAACCCCTGACGACATCGAAATTCCTTCTTTTCCCGTTGCCATTATGCTGGCAATAGCAACCAAAAACAGCTTCATCAAACGGCGCTACGCACTATCAGAGGCAAAGCAGGCTTACCTTGATTTTCAGCTTGAACCAAAAGAACGGGTGATGGCGATTGCCCGCGACTTCGGCTGGCAGATTGCCCCAAACACTGACTCAGGGCTTGTGGGGATTCCGCTGGACTACTTCTCGGTTGGTCTTGCCGATTATCTGTGCAACGTTACCCATTTGAGGGATGCGAAGTGGAAACTCATCAACCGCCTCTTAGTCAGCGGCAAGATCTACTTGAGCCAGCATGACGTGGCGCGGTTGCTTCAAGAGGAAGTTCAGCGACGCATAGACGCGCGGTTAGACACTAAAGATGTTCCTCAGTTTCCCCAGCCCATCATGGACATAGCCGAAAAGCTGGTGGAGTTAGCGAAAGACAAAATTGGCGAATCCGAAATGGAAGGATTCCCCAAAGTAGTTTCGCAGTCAGCGTTCCCGCCTTGTATTGTTGCGCTTTATGATGCGGCATCTCACGGACGCCACTTGGGGCACGTAGGCAGATTCACCTTAACCTCATTCTTAGTTACCATAGGTATGCCTCCTGAGAAAGTGGCGGAAGTCTTCAAAACCTCCTCTGACTACAACGCGCGGCTCACCCGATACCAAGTTGAACACATCGCTGGCTCTCGTGGATCTGGCACAAAGTACACGCCGCCCAGCTGCTCTACCCTACAGACTCATGGTGTCTGCACAGGCAGCGACGAGTTGTGCCGTCGGATCCGTCATCCCCTGCGGTATTATTTGCGAAAGCAGAAATTGTCTCCGACTTGAGCCACTGAACCTATAAATCTAAGTTGTCTCTAGTTTAGTTGGAGTCGGGTTTAATTCTGTCAACCTTTATTACCAAACTGTCCACTCCTAGGATTGAAGGCAGAACGATGTCTTGTAATCTAGAGGGTAACTTAGAAGTCAACTCGAAGATGGGCATAATTCTCCCCACGTACTGCGAAGCCCAAAACATAGAAAAGTTAGTTGCCGAAATCGAAGCCTTACCCCTCAACACTTCCATTCTGGTGATAGATGACAGCAGCCCCGACGGAACAGCCGACGCAGTCAGACAACTACAAACCAAACACACAAATCTGCTTCTGCTTGTACGCCCTCAAAAAAGCGGATTAGGCTCCGCTATAACCGATGGCTTCCGTAGCTTCCTTTCGCTGAGAACGGTTCCTGAGTTTGTAGTGACGATGGATGCTGACTATTCACATAACCCTGCTGACTTGCCACGGTTAGTGTCCAGTGTGGTTGACGGCTGCGACTTGGCTATCGGCAGCAGGTACTGTAAAGGAGGCAAGATTGAAGGGTGGCCCCTTGCCCGAAAAGTCATAAGCCGCGGCGCTAATGCCATTGCACGCGGGATTTTAGGGTTGAAGCTTCATGACTGCACAAGCGGCTTTCGCTGCTACTCCACCCGTCTGGTGAAAAAAACCATAAGGTACCTGCACAGCCAAACCTATGACATCCAAATTGAGACCGTGAAGCAGGCGCACTCTCAGGGCTTCAAAATTAAAGAGGTTCCCATACTTTTCGTCAACAGGAAAAGTGGGAAATCCAAGCTTACCCTTGTAGAAATCGAAAACTACCTGTCCTACATCTTTAAAACCCTACTTATGCCAACAAAACCTGAAAACGCGTTTTGAGTTTCCTTTGTTTTTCTGTCTGCAATGTTTTCTTTGGGTGAAGCTTTAAGAATTATGCTAAACAAAAATACGCAAACATGTTTCCGCTTCCCGTCGGTTGCAGTGACAAGCTTTGGAGCAGGTGTGTATGAGGCATTTTTCGATGGGCAAGTTTCTTTTTTATGGTTCCATAGCGCTTGTGGTTTTAAGCATCTCTCTGGCAGTTTTCAGTTTTTATCCCGTTGCAGAATCTGGAAAGCAGACCTCTTTGATTATAGACGACACCTTCAAGTTGGCATCTAACGAAACCTATAGTCATGGATTAGGAAGCTTTCATGGAGACGAAAACCTAACCCTAGTAGTCAGTCAAGCTGGAAGCTGCCCAATTAACTTCACCATCTTAACCTACGGTGGACAAAGATACTCCAACTTTACAGCTGCAAACATAACCTACACTTTTCCCGTAGGCGCCGACTACTACGAAGCATCCTTTCAATCAAACTCAACAGCCGATACTGAGGTACATTTTCAGGTTTTTGCCCAAAAACCGTTAGCGTCTTATCCGTTTTCTTGGCTGGGAGTCTACGCGAAAGCAATGTTTTTTGTTGGGTGGGCTGTGTTGATGCTGGTTATCCTTAAGCCGATGATTAATAACCACGCCCCGTCAGCCTCGAAGTTTTCTTCTGCCCAGCGGCTGCTGAAAGGTAAAAACCTGCGCTGGCTAAAAATTGCAGTCGTTGTGTCTTTCATTTTCTGGTTTACCCTTTTGGCTTTGAATACTTATCCTCTGGCGACGTTTGAGAACTGGTACACCGACAGCGCAAGGCATCCATACACGTCGGTTCTTTTCATGAAAGTAGGTTTCTCCGTATTCGACACCCCACTGGGCGCCTTATCCAACGTTGATTGTTCCCTTTACAGGTTTGTGACTTGGCCGGAAATGCCTAACCTTTACCCCATAGGCAGTGTCTTATTGTATCTTCCTTTCGGAGCGCTGTTGGAAGCGGGCATATCGCAGGCGTTGGTTTTCAAAATGGAAATTGCCTTGCTCCTTGCGGTGGCGCATGTTTGTCTCTACCTTTTCTTGAAGCGTTTCTTAAAGCAAGACCTTCATGTCGGGTTGAAGGCGCTGGCGATTTACCTCTTCTACGTTGTGCTGGTGGTTTACGCTGCAAACGGGCAATCAGACTCAGTTGCCTTCCTCTTCTCGATAATTGCTGTCTTCTTCTTTGTGGAGCAACGTTACGACCTGTTTCTATTGTTCGGGGCGATATCATCCACTTTGAAGTATCAAGCAGGCATATTTCTCGTTCCCTTCATACTGGTGAGTTTGCTTAGGCTTTTCCAGAACCATTCGCCCAAGGATGTTCTTAAAAATAAAGCTGTCTTAGCCGCCGCCGGTTTAGCTGCGCTTGACTTGTTTACGGCGTATTTGAGTGCGCCTTCTCTGGTTAACGCTCGACCCGAACTTGTAATGAACGTAGCCAACGCTTTTAGCCCCCACGCCCAAATTCCGTGGATTCTGCAGGTTATCGCGGTTGTGGTGGTTCTTGGCTTAACTTTGACCTGTGCCGTTTACGTTTTGAACCGAACCCGCATAGTTTCCCTGTTCGCGGTTTTTGCGTTGCTGCCTATGTTTTCGATGCCGTATTTTCAGCCGTGGTATCTACTTTTCTTCTTTGTATACACGTTGATTCCGCAGTCGAAGTTGTCAATGCAAGCTACGGTTTCGTGGATTGTTTTGGTGATGCTAATTCTTTCGTTCGGCGGCTTAGCCTACAACCCCGTTGCAATTTTGGACAACGTACGGAAAGTTCTTGGCTTCTGAACCGTGTGGCTTTCTTGTTGAATTGTTTCGTTGAATCCCAAAGAGCTTAATTGTTAATCCGCAGACTACTCTCAACTGCAAAAACGGCTAAACGGAGGTTGACGGGTGTCTTCTAGGGAATGGGTTTACGAAAAATTCAGCGCGTTCTACAAGGACCCCAGCTACAAGTTTCCGCCTCCGACTGCTTTTAGCCAAAGAGAATACGCTTTTCTGCTCTTCAAAGAACGCGCTATGGTACGCCACAAGGGCTTTGCCAGCCCAACCGCGTTACGTTCCACCCTGAGAGGACGCATCCCATCCGACGTTTACCACAGCTGTGCCTACTACGAGAACCCTGAAGCGGAAATGGACAAGAAAGGCTGGCAGGGTGCGGACTTGGTTTTTGACATAGACGCCGATCACATCCCGACTAGCTGCGGCAAAATCCATGATGAATGGAAATGCACTAACCCCGACTGTAAGGTTAGCGGCGGCATGGACGGACGCGACATTACACCCGAAGTTTGCCCTGCGTGTGGCGGAGTAAAATTTGAGGTTAAAACGTGGGCGTGCGAAGAATGCATAGACACAACCCGCGGGGAAACCCGCAAACTTCTCGATATGCTCCAGAACGATTTCGGTTTCGCCGAGCACGAACTTCACACTTATTTTAGCGGTCACCGCGGCTACCACATACATGTCGAAAACCAAGCCGTCCAAAGCTTAGATACGATGGCGCGCAAAGAAATCGTGGACTACGTCTGCGGCATAGGCTTGGAACTGTTTGATAAGAAACGCAAAAAAAAACCAAAAGGCAAAAAGAGCAAAACCTCCTCGCGAGCCTTCAGTCTCGGCGACTACGGCTGGAACAGACGCCTAAAGATTGGCATGAGCAAATTCATCGCGGAGTCCACAAAAGATGATTTGCGCGAAATCGGCATCTCCAAACGGGGCGTAGATGTCCTTTACAAGAGCAAGGATGCTGTTTTGCATCGGTGCATTGAAGAGGAGCGATGGGACACCGTAAAGGGCGTGGGTTTTGAGACTTGGATGCGCATCGCTGAGCACGTGAAGAACCGTGAAATCTCTCAAATCGACACGGTAGTCACCACTGACGTACACCGTCTCATACGAGCCAACGGTACCTTGCACGGCAAAACAGGGTTGCTGAAGATCGAGTTCCCCGTGAAGCAGTTAGATACGTTTGACCCGTTTGAGGAGGCAGTAGCTTTTAAAAAGGGCACCGCCCAAATTGTGGTCTCGAATGCGCCACAGTTCTCGTTGAGGGGCGAAACGTTTGGTCCCTACAAGAACCAGACCGTTACAGTTTCAACGGCGGCTGCGGTGCTGCTTATCCTCAAAGGTAGGGCAAAGTTGGCTGAGGAGCAACATTAACATGTATGATGAACTTTACGCTGCGTGGCGGCTGGAAATCGAAAACGCTGAATTAGGCAGCTTGCCCTCCGACTTTTACGTTCGCGTAGCAGATTACCTGCAGCGATCAAAAGAAGAAACCCACATGCAGGACCAAAAAACCCTCAAAACGGCGTTGCTGGCACGCGAAAACGCAAATGCAGTACACATGGCTAAAGAGCTAATTTCTGCGCGTTACCGCAAGATAGTTAAGATGATTGTGGCGGGAAAAACGGTGCCTTTGGATTCTTTGGCGTCTGAGGAGCAGAAACTGTGTGCGGGGGTGGTGCCTTCGGCGGAAGCTTACAGCAAATTTGCTGCAGGCGTTTTGGAAGGAAAACTGTTCGCTATAACCGTGGCTACTCCCGAGCAGGCGACAGAGCCGCCCATCGTTCATAAACGGGTTACCGTGCGTTTCATTAAGCCTGTGCCCTCCATTATCGGGTCGGACATGAAAAGTTATGGTCCTTTTTTGGTGGAGGATGTGGCTTCGGTGCCAATAGAGAACGCCAAAATCTTGGTTAAGCAGGGTTTGGCGAAGCAGGTTGACCTTCAGTAGCTGCTGCCTGTTTTGTTTTTCTGATTTTTCTCCATAGGCTTTGGGTGACCAGAATCAGGATTGGATACATAACTATCCAAGCCACCGCGTAGAGCGGTCCATAGTAAAAGTGGATGTTCTGCACTTGCACGGAGTTTTCACCGTAAACCATGCCCGCCATGAAGATGTTCACTATTCGCAGCGAGTTAAGGAAATAGGTGACTGCGGCGCCGAACGCGAAGTAGCCGACTTTGCTTTTTAGGCTGATGGGCATGCGTTTGAGGAACAGCAGGATAACAACGGTGAATATGAGGAAGCTTTCGATGCCTGCGCAGGGCCACGCTATGCTGAAGGTGGCGGAGGCTAAGCTGTTGGGGTCGGTGGCGGTTAGGTAGGGCATGTTTTGGGCGTAGGTTATGCTTGTGGTGTAGCCCATGAGGTTGAGGATGGCGGCGGCGAGTGTGGTTGTGGTGGGGACAAAAATCTGGAAGGGTGTGAATTGTCCGTAGGGGAAAACGTTGTCTATGGTGTATATGGCGCCGACGATGACGAGGAAGAAAGCGGGAACAGAGAACGCCTTTAACCCTTTAAACCCGAACGAGAGGTAAACTATGGCGCCGAACATGGCGGCGAAGGCGAGGTACTCGATTGACAGCGGCATCGAATTCGCCCACTGGATATGGCTCTGGGCTGCCCAGTTTGTGATGGCTCCGTTTAGCCCCCAATAGTAAGACGCCACAACATACAAAGTCGGAAGCAACAATGATGTGATGAAGACGGCGGTTTTGGCTGAAGCAAGTTTCTGTAGTTTGCCTGCTTGGAGGGTTTCCCAGCCCAAAATCAGTTCCAGCGCAATCAACCAGATGAAGAACAGTTGGAAGGTTCGGCCTTTCCACATCGCCTCAAACGTCGCGGGCTCCAGCAAGTACAGCCACAATAGCGGAACTGCAAAGGCGATAATCGGCAAAAGCTTTAGCAGGTCGTTTTGGTGGGTTTTGAGGCTTTGTAGACGGCTTGACACGCTGTTGACCTTGTGTTGGGTATTATTCGGTGTTTTCTGTTTAAAAAAGTCTGTGTATTTGGTGAATGGTTGTGTGTGGTTTGACTGTTAGCAGAATGGCTGTTTTGTTGGGGCGGCAAACGAAGTGGCTTACTCTTCTATGTCTGGCAAGCCATCGATTATTTTAGCCAAACGCTCTATTATGTCATTCTCAATTTTTTGGTTATCTTCGATGTTGACTGGCGTTCTTGATTTTTCCATGTCTGAATTTATGGCTTGCAGTTGTTATAACAATTCTCGTGGCTGGGCTTCGAACTTCGAAGTAGCGTTTTTTTTATAAGTGAATGTTTTATCAGTTTTGTGTTATTCGATTGGTGAATACTTCTATTAAATTGGTGTGTTTGGCGCATTTTCCCTTGGAAAGCCGTAAAAATCTGCTTTTCCCATGGTTTGGGTGATTACTTTTTTTCTTCGAAGGTAAGCAGTTCAAGGGCTCTGCTGGGTATCTTGTAGGTAGTGCCGCAGCGATTACAAATTGCCTCTTTGACTTTGGAGTTGATACTTTGAGATTCGCTACAATGCGGACATAAGACGCTTATTGCTTCCACTTTGCCCGTCTCCCGTGCATGGGCAGCGTGCTTTTTCCTATCTTGTTTTCTGCATCCTTTAGCCTCATTCCACATCTCCATTTTCTCATACTTTAACGCCGCCTCCTCAAATCGCCCAGCTTTCACAAGTTTCTCGATTTCTCGGATTTCTTTTTGGTTGTCTTCTTCGGATATCAGTTTTCTGCTTCTGCAGTAGGGGCACATTTCAGGTTTCTCTTGCAGAATCTCTTGGCCACAGTCGCCACATTTCATAGCTAATCATACCTTCATTACTAATCGTTCTATTTCTGTTTTGCCAAGAACGACGTGATTTCTGAAGCTAAACTGTGAGTATGTCTTTGGTCACGACGATGTCCCTAAGGTACAACAGCAGAGAAAAAACGGCTTCCTTTCGATTTCTCGGAACCTTGGCTAACCCTATCGTTAAACCTATAAGCGCAAAACCACCCATCACCAAATACTTTGTTTTCAGCCGCATAACAAACCAAACATAATGCCTGTCTATTATTCAATTTTTCTGCTTCGGTCGACAAGGACATGGTTAAGTTTGATATAAACGGTGTTCCTCAGCGATGACGACTTAAAATTCTTGTGGCTGGGCTTTAATGTGTTTGCTTTCTGAGCGATTACAATTTTTTATAGCATTGCTTGCTTATTGGAGTTGAGGATGTTTTTGGTATGCGGCACAAAATGTTTACTCCTCTAGAAAAAAACATCGAATACTTCGCTGGAGAAGAGATTAGCAAGCAAGTCATGGCGGATAGCGAGAAAATAACCGAGAAAACCGACAAGCAAGTCACTGCTTTATGGGTTAAAGGCGCTATGGAACGATTGGATTTGTTGGTTGACGAAAAAACCCGCGCCCAGATTATGGAGAACTGCGGGGTCAACTGCGCTGCCGTGAACAAACGTGTCATTGAACGTGGTAAAACAAAGCGCAAGCAATTCAAAACTACCGACGACTTCTTAGCGGCAGAGGTGAAAAAGCCCAATCCCGGAACCCGCCTAGAACGGGAAGGAAACCTTCTTTACCAGTATTACACGCCGAGCACTTACTTCCATCCGATGCGTTGCTATTGCGCTTTACTGCGGCAACTTCCCAAAGAAACCAACATGTCTTCTACGTACTGTAACTGCGCTAAAGGCTTTGTGAAGACGTACTGGGAACGGTGCTAGACCAACCTGTGACGGTTGAGCTTTTGCAGTCTGCGGTTTTAGGCGCTTCAGAATGCAAGTTTGCCATCCACCTCTAACCGCCTTCCTTTTTTCTTCGGGCACCCAATAGAAAAATGGCTCTACTTTTGTTGTGGAAACTGAAAAGGGTTTGGTGCGGTCGCCGGGATTTGAACCCGGGATCACTAGCTTGGAAGGCTAGAGTCCTAAACCAGACTAGACGACAACCGCATTCGCGTTAAGTCTCATATTCTCTGCGTAATTTAAGGTTATCTGGATTCTGCTGTTATTTGAGGCGGAATAGCTGGTTTACGCTCGCTGAGTTATGGCGGCGTTAACATGATAAGTTCACCAATCGCTGGGGCGGTAAGAAGGAAAATAAGAAAAGTTTGGTGTTTGGTCTATTCTGTGTTTGTCCATGTGGGGTTTCTGCTGAGTGCTCCGCCGATTTCTGCGGCTCTTTGAAGGACTTGGACAGTTAAGTCTTCTCTTAGTTCTGGGCGTTTAATCTCCAAGTCTGGTTTGGGTTTTTCTAGGTTGACTTGGTGGGTGGATATGTGGTTTTCTATGGCTTCAATCATCTGCGACAGAACGGGCACCATCATTATTAGTTCGCCGCAGTCTGGGCATCTTATGTATCTGGGGGTCTCGAATGATACTTCACTGGGTTCTTTATTTTCGTGGGCACTCATATAATCCACCGTATCAGCAGTATCTACGGCTTTACCCATTAAAGAGTTCATAACATGCTAGTATATTGTAGAAAGCTATTGACGCCGCCTTTAGCTTTCCCGACTGGAGTGCGTGTTGCTTTGTTCCCGTTTTTCCCCCGCTTCTAAGGCGTGCTCGTTTGTCATTTATTTAGCAAATTTACCTGCTGTTAGCAGGCGCTTTTTACTCCGGGTTAAGGCTTTTTGGTTAACAAATGATTTTTTGTGCTTTGAGTTCCAATAATCTTAAAGCTTGAAGTGATTATTTCCTATGTAGGATGCGAGGTTAGAGCATGCGTACCCTTTGCCCCCGATGTAACAGCGAATCAGAAGAACTAGATAAAACAACCCTCGAGATTGCCAAAAGGAAGGTGCGGGTGAGTTTGCGTCAATGTCCCAAATGCAAGCTTTTGTTCCAAGAGGGGCTCTGACCCGTTGTTTCCCGCGTTTCTGCGGAAAAGTTGAGTATGAGTATATTTGAAGTTTAGACTATAAGTAAGTCCTGCATTTTATGTGTTGGTGGTTGTCTTGAGCGAAGAAAAACTGGATTTCCCAAAAACGTTTCTCATCACTGCAAACCTGTTGCTGCTTGGCTGGGTGTTTCTTGCTTTTTTGGGCGCGTGGTTTTACAACCCTGTTTACGGTTGGTTCCTGTTAATCTTCAATGGTGCTTTGATTTTTCTGATTCTGCGCAGACTCGGATGCAGCAGCTGCTACTACTGCATATCCTGCACCAGCGGGTTTGGACGGTTGGCTGGTGTCTTCTTCGGCATGGGATACCTCAAAAGGGGCAGTGTGGGTAACCGTAAAGGGCTCATAGGCTTCATTTATTTGTTGCTTGCGCCTTTACCTGTTGTGTCGCTTGTATTTTCTGGGTTTGAGGCTTTTGCTGTTTTCAAGGTGCTGGTTTTAGTTTGCCTTCTGGCTGTGACCGCGTATAGTGCGTCTACGTGGCTGCGGAGAAGCAGTTAAAATCCAAATTGGTTTTTTGGTTTTAGTTTGCCTTCTAAGAAATGTGTTTTGTAAAAAGAGTAGAGTGGATGTTAGAAGATGTAGGGTATGTCTTTGCCTTTCTCTTTGATTTCCTTGAGCGACTCGTATTGGGCTTCGACCAGAATTTTTAGGGCGTCGATGTGTTTGCGTATCTCCATGATTTCGTTGCCCTTCTCCAGAACGCCCGATTTTTCGAGTTGGTCGTCGATTTTGTCTACGGCGACTTCGAGCACTTTAACTTTGAAGGCGAAAATCTGCAGTGAATACAACAAGCTCAACTGGGACGACAACCTGTCTAGACGGTCGTAGGCTATCATTCTGCCCATAAACGCCCTGAGCCGTTGCTCTTCGGTGGCGTCTTTTTTCTGCAGAATCTGCTCGTAATTGGTGGTTTGCTTTTGAGTGGTTTCTTTGGTTTCCTCAAACAGTTTCTGGTTACGTTTAGTAATTTTCTCCAGCAGTTCCAACACTTCATCCAAGATTAGTTTCCCCGTTTCAAGCTGTTACTATCAAGGTGTATTTCACGTTTTCCATTCTCAAAACCACGTCTGATTGATGATTTAAAGCGTTAACCCCGCTTGTTCTTCGGTTGGGTTACTTGCCCGTTTGTTTTGTTTGCTTTGCACAGCCTACCCTCCCCCTTTTCTGTAACGCCCATTTTAGGCTGCTTTTTTGATTCAGCGTTTGAAACGGGTTTAGCCTGCGGCTGGAAAAGGCTAGAAATGGCAAAAAATGGCTAAAAAAGGCAGATTTCGGCGCTTCATAGAATGGTGGTCCATAGGGTCTTGGGTTGACAAGTTTTCTTTACACAACAATATTTAAAAACAGACTCGCGCAGGTTGCAATCAGTTATCTGAGGGTGGCTTTGGTTTTCACGAAAAGACTCTGACCCCTCCATTCAGAGGTGCTTTCGCCATCAACTAGAATTTACATTTGGTTTTGGTCTATTCAGTTGTTATGGCTTTTGTTGTTCTTGGCTGATTTTAGTTTGTGGTTGAAGTAAATAGCAGGGGTAGATTTTTTGCTTGCTCTACTCTTTTTAAGGCGTCAAGCAAAATTTCTGTATTCCTGTTCTTTGCGTTTAACCTGATAAACCTCATCCGTCCCACGCGCTCCTGAATCACCATGCCTTCGCGGTCCAAAATGTGCACGTTGCGGTTGACTTCGTCGTAGGTGCTGTTTACTTTGTGCACAAGCGCCATCACGTTAAGTTCTTTGTGTTTTGCGAGTTCCAGTAGGATTTTTTGGCGGCAAAACGAGGCTAAGATGCGGTTAAGCTCCACCTCTTTTTACCTCCTGCACTTTTCCCCAAAAGTTCCACCCTAAATTAACACCAAACTAGTACACTATAAATTATTCTGTAAAAAATGGAACACGGCAAACTTGTTAAACACACCAACAAATCAGACGCCAAAACACGGGGCTTCCCCATTTCCCAACCCAACTAGTGTTTTCCCTAACTCGTCTAGGTGTTTCCCAAACTCTTCGTCTTCCTTAAAACCCAAACCGCTCGATATAGGCTAACCAGCCCGGACTATACTGTTCGGAGGTGCCTTACATTGCCCACCTTGCCCTAAACGAAGGGCAGAAAGAGCGCAAAATCATGTAAAAGGATGATGAACAAATGAAAAAAGACAGCTTTACAGTATCCGCATTACTATCGGTTGCATTTTTAGCAGTACTGTTTGCAACACTTATGCTTCCAGCAGTCAATGCTTGGGGCCACGATGGACCACCCGCCCGCGAATGGCCCACAGATTCTTGGGTCCGTTGCGACCACAACAGCGAATATGAAGAAATGGGTCACCCAGATGACACATGGACAGGTTTGGCTATCGTGGCTAATTACCGACAAGATCCGCCAACTCCGCATTATTATATTAGCGGAACTTGGATCTACGATAGAGGCTATGGCGGAGGGGGCGAAACTCCTCTTTATAATGTCACGAGTGATTATATCATATGCAACTACAGACACGACGCTTACTCTACTACATTCTATTCTTACGGTATGCCCGTACCTGGCTATGGATTTTATGGCAACAACAGTGCTTACTACCAAAATCCCGACCCAACAGTCCTTGGCTCTTTCAACCCCTCTTTGGCATCTAGTGTGAGCGACTATTCAGCGTCCTATTTCTTTGATCCGGCTAACCCGAGCAATCAATGGTACACAAGTTCCCCGATTTACATGCCCGTAGTGTGAGTTAGTGTTAAAATATGAACAAGAACTTAACCTCCAAACGGAAAAGAAACGCAAAAACCTCTATATCCAAAGTATGCAAGAGTCGAGTATCAATAATTAGTATCCTGCTCCTATCCGCTTTAGTTGTCGTTTCGCTTTCTTTGTCCGCAGTAGCCTCATCTTCAGTACCGACTACACAATTGCCAGAATCCAAACCGCATTTCAATTTGGATGTAGCATACTCTTTTGTCGGAAAAGGCCCAAACGCTACCTGCACTGGTATTAATGGCAGTCTCCTGTCTCCTAAAAGTCTATATCCCTCGGCAGTTTACTTCAACGTTACACGATCCCCGAACTCTGACAACGTCTCGTGCGATGCCCTAATAGAGATTTACCAAGTGAAGATAGCCTCAGATAGGGGTACTGCTGAAAACTTCGCGTACTTTGATGGAACAAACTATGAGCCTTCTTTCTCCCAAGCAGAGTTGACCACACTTACAGATCATATCTACGATTTAGTCGATTTGAGTACCGTCGATGGAGTCAGCGGTAATTTCTGCTTTAACTGGACGCTTAACGAATCAGTTTTAAGCCAAAAAGTGGGATCCGTTGGAGTTTACAACAACTACAATAACGGAGTTGGCTTGTGGAGCGCTGGTCAACCAAACACAATTTCTGTGACAGTTCATAGATTGGGCTACATAACAATGACAGACGGGGTTATTTCGGTTATACCCGATGATACAATAGCCAGTTTAACACAGGTTCAGCTTCAAAATTACGGTGCAAGCTTTCTTACCAACAAGATAGTGCCCGCAGATCAACTGTCGCAAATAAACCTATTCAACCCAATTCGTTAACACCACGCAACCTCCCCTTTTTTGGGTTTTACTTAAAACAAGTTGAGAAAGGCTAAAAAGGACGCAAAATAGTATTAATGTGAGAGGTGAATTATGGCGGGGAAAGCCTTCATTTTGGCGATACTATTTTTGGCATCAGTAATCTTGTTACAGCTTACTATTCCGTTGTCAGCAAACTCTGTCGCGGGACCTCAAAAGCAAACTCCACAAATACAGTGGAGCCAAACGTACAACACAGGGGCAATTTTAAGCAAGATTTATTCGATGGTTCAGACGAGTGATGGAGGATACACGTTAGCAGGTGCCCTAATAGGGTGGATTCATTCCAATGAATACGATAGTGGTTTTTGGTTAGCACATGTGGACTCCAATGGGCAGATGGAGTGGTGGCACACGTACATAGGGTACGGAGCAGCAAAATCCCTGATTAAAACTGACGATGACGGCTATCTTCTGGCAGGTACTAATGCCGGAGATGTTGCTGCCGGTATAATTGTTAAAACTGATTCGTCTGGAAAATTAGAGTGGAACCAGACGTACGAAGGTCCAATATATAGTGTGATTCAGACTCGCGAGGGCGGCTACGCATTCTCAGGTTATTGGGGAGGATCAAGAACCTTTTTTTGGCTAGTTAACACTGATGCTTCTGGCGAGGTTCAGTGGAGTAGAACATACGATAGACAACTAAATGGAACCGAATACGACTTTGCCACTTCAGTTATACAAGCAAGTGACGGAGGCTACGTGATGGCCGGCTATAGCGTTGCTTCTCCTTCAAATTACATCTCGGGCTATTTGATTAAAACTGACTCATTTGGAAACGTTCAATGGAATCGAACCTTTGATAACATGGAATTGTTTTCCGTAATCCCGACTATTGATGGGGGATACGCTGTTGCGGGGGGCATGCATCCAGCCATAGGAGACGTTAATGTCTGGCTTTTAGCTAAGGTGGATGTTGCAGGCAACTTGGAATGGAATCAAACGTATTATGAGAATTATGAAAGTGGGGTCATAGAGGGCGCTAAGTCTTTGGTGCAGGCGAGTGACGGCGGTTATGCAGTAGCAGGTAATTCAGGGCTGATAAAGACTGATTCCTCTGGAAACTTACAATGGACGCAAACATTGAATGGAACAGCCTTTTCTTTGGTGCAGGCGAGTGACGGCGGTTATGCAGTAGCAGGTAGCTCAGGCATAGCAGGACTTACTATGAATCAATATCTGGTAAAGATTAACACGACTGACGCTATTAATATGTCGTCATCACAAAACCCAATTGAAGCGGCGTCGCCATCACCTACTATACCTGAATTGACGCCTGTGGCATTCTTAGCTTTGGCTGTTGCAGTTTGTGTTGTTGCGGTAACTCTAAAGAGAAGGTTCAAAGTCGATTATATAACATGATATGTACTTTTTGGCAATCTATTTTTTCCAATTTCTATTGCTTGTGTTTGTTAAGTAGATCAGTAAACCCGTGATGGTTAGCAACGGCAGAATGATCCAGCCTGAAAACTCGGGTATTGTAGGAGAAGTCGAAGGGGGCGGTGAATCTGTGTGCATCGTAGGGCGAGGAAAGTTTATTGTTTGGGTTGGGCTCCAGTCGCTTGTTTCGTCGGGAAAAATGAAGGTGCCTGTTTCTGTTTGGTGGTGCCCTGCAATTGCTTGCACTTGAAAGTCAATTTGGACATCGCCTGGAGGTTGTGGAAGGCTTATTTCTGGAATAGATAGAATGGTGGTGTTTGAATTTGACTGTGGTGGATAACTGTTGTTCTGGGTGTAAGGGGATTGTTCCCAGTTCTGTGCAGAATGGGCTTTGTAGCGGTAATCATAGTACAAGACATAGGTGGTGCCATTGAAGGAGTAAGTGTACGGTTGATTTGTGATGTTGATTTGGATTCCATTGATAACAAGCTTTGTTGAAGTTGACCCTGTAAATGGGGAATGACTTACAGAGAATAGGCAAATTCTGGCACAAGATGGCTTAGGAATATTCTGCGCATGAATTACGCTCATTATTGCCAGAGGTAAGAGCATTAGGGTTACGATCATGCATGCTTTCTTACCCATTGCCATCAGGTAACCATCGGTTTAACTTGCTTAAAAGAATTGCCAAACAGCCCGGATTGTACTGTTCGGAGGCGTGTCACCGCCTTGCCCTAATCGAAGGACAGAAAGAGAACAGAACAAAGAAGAGGTAAAGAAACAATGGAAAATGTAAAGGGCTTGAAGTCTCTTCTTGTAATTACATTTGCAGTACTTATGATGGCCAGTAGTTTCGAAGTTATTTACGCAAATGCCGCAATTAACAAGCAGACATCTACTAGTGAATATGCCTTGCCCGATTTCCTTTTAAGATTATCAGAGTATCAAGCAAACGGGAATGCAACTGAATTAACACGAATAAGAAACCAAATGATAGAGCAAGAAAAGATAAAACAAGATAGAATCGCATCTACTAAAGGTGCAGTCCTTAGCTTAGAACTTCCAGATAGCCCACTTTTAGATTGGCCACCAGTCTACAGCTGGCTTAGCACTGTCGAGTTCACTTCCCCCTATGAATCATACGGATATATCGAAGATGCAGATGAAATGATAGGATCTTCTGACAATAGCTTTGCACATTTACATACTGACGATTGGAACTACGATGAGGGAGACCCTATGGGCGGCGAAGCGTTCGCGGGAGGCTACACGTATGGCGGTTGGGCGAGTGGTGATTTCTATGTTCAAGGCAAAAGAGGTGCACATTGGCAATCTGGCTGGCAGAATTATGTAATGCTGTATACAAGCAATAACATCAATGCACCTTTTGGACAGTGGAACTACTTAGGTTATGCTTCAGTAGATTCCAGTTCATCGACAGAGGTCTATATTGGCACAAGTTATTCAACATGGACTTGCATTGCAATTATGTGTTGGACACCGCCTCCATACCCGACGCCTTATGAACCGCTTGTACGAAATTGCGTACTAATAGACAACGTTGTAGCAAAAGACATATACTGAGTTTTGATAGCAGACAAAATTCCCTCTTTTTCTTTCTTCTGTTTAGTTTTCTAAAGAGGGAGCGCTTACTAGAATATACCATTTGACTGTTATTGTAGTCACTTTTTAACGCCAATAACCCAATTGTATACTTGGCTAAAGTCTAATTCAGTCTAATTCTATGAGAATCAGGTTTTAACTACCGCCTTTTTGCTAGGGTAATAACGGCGATTATTATTACAACTATTACGATAGCAGCTATGGCATAAATGTTTTCTGTTGGTGACTGCTGTTGGGGCTTAGGTGTTTCTGTAGATTGCACCGAAGGTGATGGAGTTAAAGTTTGTACAGGTGAATGTGTCTCGGTTGGGGGTGGACTTGCCACTGGGCTAAAAGTGTTAGAAGGCAGCTCCACTATGCTAAACGTAGCAATGTCAGAAGCATTTATGTTGCCAAAAGTATCGTTTGCATTAACTGTCACATTTATGACATGTAACCCTTCAGAGAGATCGTCTAGAACTGTGCTATATGTGACATTTAATTTGTGTAGTAAACCGTTCCAATAATTAATATCCGGTTGCGAGGCATTTGATGTAACATTTATGACTGTTATGTTTTTCCATTCACCGTTATCCAATCTGTAACTGCAAATCACGTTTTGGAAAGAAAACTCATCCCTTGTTGAGGTTGTTCCATAAATGAAATTCACTTTGGCAATTAAAGGGATGGAGGAATTAATGTACTTTCCATTAGGTGACTGGATTGAAACCTCTACGGAATCTACGGAATAGGCAGCAAAAATAAAACTTGCAGATTGCATTACAAGAATTAAACCTGTAAGTGTCAAAATGAGGGCAATTCTCAGCACGTAGATAATTTTCATTTGGCAACATCTGCATAATATTAATCGGTAAAGCACCCCTTAAGTCTCCCTGAAGAACGGCATGGTTCTCACGCAAGAACACCCAACACAAGTAAGCTGTAGCAACTGAATGAAGCTGGTTTTCATCGACTTGAACCGGCTTTTTCAAAGACAAAGATACCTTTTTTCTGTTAGCCAGTTATAGGTCAACGGAGACATTTGGATTGATCCCAGAAAGTCTATCCTCTTTTTCTCAAACAATAACTTCACTACAACAGAATATTCTACATCCTCCCTCCAACTTGGTCCCCAGAATTATCTCCCGTCTCCGACAGTGCCTGAATTACTTTTGTAGTGGGTTTGGTGTTGATGGCTGTTGTCTGTGTGTTGGTGCTTGTTTTTAGGAAAAAAGGCTGTTTTGGCTTTGCCTATAGTGGTTAGTTGGAAGGTTTTTCTTTACAAACACCCTTTTTAGGAAAGTTTAATCAATACTTATGTGATTGCCATGAATACCCAAAGATTCTTGGCAGCAATCATAATCTTGACGCTTTGTGGGGCATTTTTAGCTGTTGGCATGTTTGTTGAAAGGGCAGGTGCAAACCTCCCAGACTTAACAACAGTGTCTTCTTCTCTTGAAGTGGTTGTTGCAATAGAGGTGGGGCTTTCTCCAACAGGTGTAGTTTATGATTCTGGCAAAGGGGAAATGTTCGTAGCAAACAGCGGCAGCAGGGTTTCAGTCATTTCTGAGGACAGCAACAAGGTTATAGCGAACATAACCGTCGGAGCAAACCCTACAGGTATGGCTTATGATTCTGTTCATGGCAGAATCTTCGTGGCCAATACAGATGACAACACGGTCTCCATCATATCAGACAGCAACAACACTGTAGTTGCCACAGTTCCCGTATGGGGAATACAGCCCAAAGGCATAGCTTACGATTCTGTCAGGAACCTGATGTTTGTGGCAAACTGTGTCTCCAACACTGTTTCAGTCATCTCTGGTAACAATAACACCGTAATTGCAACTATAAATGTAGGAGACAAGCCAGTAGGAGTAGCCTATGACTCGGGCAAAGACTTGATATTCGTTGCCAACTCCCAGTCTCCCGCCAGCGACAGCGGTCCTGGCACGGTCTCAGTTATATCCCCCAGTAAGGTTGTTGCTTCTTATCCGGGAACGCCAACGGACGTTCCTGTTGTTGCAACAATAGATGTCCAAGGGCGCCCCACCGAGATAACCTACAACTCTGGTCGAGGCGAAATATTCGCAGGTAGACTTGTAATATCGGACGAAAACAATAGTGTCGTTGCATCCCTTTCCGCGCCTCAAGCCAGTCCTTACAGTGTAGCTTACGCTTCTGATAAGAGCATAGTTTTCTATGGTGGACCAGGCAACGAACTTAACCTCACGGTCTGGGCAGTGTCAGACGAAACAAACGAGGTTATTGCAACCTTAGACTTGGGTTATCAAGGGGGTTCTAGTGGAATGGCATACAACCCAACAACGGAAGTGTTGTACGTAGCCAAAGGTTGGCAACCTTTAGGTTCTCCTGGTCTTGTCTTTGCGATATCTGTGTCTTCCCTTCCATCTGCCTTCCCTCTCCCAACGGCGTCTGCCACGCCAGACTCAACTCCGCTGTCAGACTCGGCGATTAATCCGTCGCCTTCGGTGCCTGAACTTGCGCCCACAGCCCTATTATTCCTGATAGCAGCAGTTAGTTTAGCCGTTATTGCCAGAAGTAAACTTCGAGAGGAAACATCCAGATGAAAAAGCCCCTTTTACTCGTAATTGCGCTTGCGCTGTTACTTGTACCTACACCGTTAGCTCTGGCGGACAGCTGGGTTGAAGTCGTCAGATTCGAAGGCAACGACACAGCGTCTACCGTAACAGCGCCTTTTACGTGTGATTACCCTGAATGGCGAATCAAATGGGCATATGACCCAGGGCATTGGCATTTTCCTGTGTTGCATGGTTTTTCGGTCACCACTTATCCGCAGGGAGAAACCATAAACTATGTTGACCAGATTCATGAATTGGCAAACGAAAGCAAAATCGGAATACACAATATCCATGGCTACAGCGGGACGTTTTACATGAAAATCAGCACAGGCATCATAGAGAACTACACCATTACGGTTGAACAAAACATAGCTGCCACCCCCACACCTAGTCCAACAGCATCTGCTCCCCCAAGCCCCAGCACACCCGCTCCAACAATTTCCACTTCCCAAAGCCCCACACTTCAGCCAACAAGCATCTCGCCTTCGCCATCTCCTAGCCAATCTGCATCTTCGTCGCCGTCACCAACAATACCCGAATTCACACTCGTTACGTTGTTGGTTTTGGCTGTTGCGATGTGTTTTGCTGCTATCATCATTACGAAAAAGCTTGAATTTGACCTGAGCGGTTATTGGGGTTTTTTGTCTGACCAGAACAGCCGTTTCTCGTAGGCGGATTTGGGTTTGAAGCCTTTGCCTGAGCTGTAGGCGCTGTTGCGTTGCCTCTCCATGTTCAAAATCCGCGCATAAAGCTTGGAGACCTTGGTTTTGGAAGGCAAATTCTTTCTTGCTGGGCGAACGCGGACAGGCGTAAACGGCTTGGTGATTTCGGTGGATGTTTTCTTTTTGCGTCCTTTGGGTCTTGGCAAGCTGCGGACTTTCCTAAAAACCACGGTGCCTTCCTGTAGGTTGACTTTTTGTACTTCCCAGCCTGCGTTTAGCCAGCCTTTGGCGTGGGCGCTGGATTTGGCGTTGCTCCACCAGGATTCGTTGCGGTAGGCTGCCATGGGCAGGTTGGTTCCGATTAAGCCGTCGATGCGGGCAAATGACAAGGTGACTTGGTTGGTGAAGGCGGCGCGGAACTTTAGGTGTCTTGTTATGCCTTCGTATCTGGAGGTTACTCTGGGCGAGATGACTCGGCGGGCGCAGTTCAAGCACAGCAGCATGGTGGGGTCGCCTGTGGCTACGTCAGCTACCATGCAGTCGCGGCAGTACAGTTTCTTGCAGCGTTCACACTTGTGCAGTCGACTATACGAGAGAACTCTTTTGCAGATGCCACATTCGTCCTTCAACGGCACCCCAACCCAGCGAGCCTAACAAGCACGCCTTGCACTAAACAAATCTGCAGAGGACTGGTATTAACTTTAACCCAAAAAATGCAATAAACGAATGGAGAAGAGGCAGAAACTACCAGCTCTGCTGCTGTTTCATTTTTCGCAGGAAATAGTTTGCAACCAGCCAGACAACAACCACCATTATTATCCACTCAAGAAACCCAAGCACCCTAAAGAACCACAAAAGAAACAGCACCACAATCAACACAATCGCAACTGCGCCAACTGTTCTTTGGGTCCGCCGACTTGTCTCTCCGTTTTTAGCCATGTCCATGCGCCTACCCTTTAACCACAGCCAACGGAACCAGACGCGCCACCTTCGTCGCAATGCCTGCCCTGTCGCTTACCTCTGCAACAACATCCACGTTCTTGTATGCGGGGTCAGCTTCCTCAGCCAAAACCATCGCACTCGCCGACCGCACGACTATGCCGCGTTTCTCCAAGGCTGCTTTGATGTCGCCGCCCCAGAACTTGCGCTTCGCCGCCGCCCTACTCATCATCCTGCCCGCCCCATGCGCCGTGCTGCCAAAGGTGAGGTCCATGGCTTTTTCCGTGCCCACCAGCACCCATGAGCCTGTGCCCATGCTACCCGGGATAAGTACAGGCTGCCCTTGCGAGCGGTAGTCCTGTGGGAGTTCTTCGCGTCCTGCAGGGAAGGCTCGAGTGGCGCCTTTACGGTGAACCCAAACCTTCTTGGAACCGCCGTTTACTTTATGGGTCTCCACTTTGGCGATGTTGTGTGCCACGTCGTAGACAAGTTTTAACCCAAACTTTTCAGGGTCTTCACGGTAAACTTGCTGAAAACTCTGCCGCACCCAATGCATAATCGCCTGACGGTTGCAGAAAGCGTAGTTGACAGCACAAGCCATCGCCTGTACATAATCCTGAGCTTCAGGACTGCCTCCTGGGGCACATGCGAGTTCTCGGTCAGGCAACGAAATCCTGTACTTCTGCACGGCACGCTCCATCACACGTAGGTAGTCGCTACAGACTTGGTGCCCGTAGCCACGACTGCCACAGTGAATCGTAACCGTAACCTGCCCCTCCTCAACAAGCCCGAAGGCTTTAGCAGTTTCAGGATTTAAGATTTTGTCCACCTTCTGAATTTCCAAGAAGTGGTTGCCTGAGCCCAAGGTACCAATTTGGTTTAGTCCTCGACTTTTGGCAGTGTTGGAGACCTTGTCAGGATTTGTGTTTTGCATGTGTCCACGTTCTTCACAGTGCTCTGCATCCTCTGCCCAACCTAAACCCTTGTTAATAAGCCACTGCACACCCTCAACTACAAGCTGGTCGAGGTCTCGGGAGCTAACGCTGAAATCTCTTCTTCGGCTACCCAACCCCGACGGGACATTGCGGAAAATTGCCTCTGTCAACTGCGCCAGCTTGGGGCGTATGTCCTTTTCCGTAAGGTTCGTGCTCAGCAGGCGTACGCCGCAGTTGATGTCGTAGCCTACGCCGCCTGGGCTTATGACGCCTTCCTCGTAGTCTGTTGCAGCGACGCCGCCGATGGGAAACCCGTAGCCCTCATGTCCGTCAGGTAGGGTGACGGCGTTTTTGTAGATGCCTGGCAGGTGGGCAACGTTAGAGCACTGCTCCAGTGTACGGTCGGTCTTCATTTTCTCCATTAATGCGTCGTTAGCGAAAACTAAACCTGGAACCTGCATGCCCTCTTTGTACTTAGGGATGCGCCACGAATAATCGTCAATTTTCTCTAAAGGAACCTTGGCTGCTGATGGTTGCCCTGAATTTGCACCCATAATTTACACCACAGGGTAAAAAAGAGACCCTGTATATAAAACAGTTATGACGCCAACCGTAGCCGCTTAGCTTTTTGGGTTACGAGCGAAATTTATGAAGCCCTGCACGGTGTTCTCAATCAAGGTTTTCTTAAAGACAGGGTTTGACTTAAGCGTGGGCACAAGATGTTGAACCGTTTCATCTCCAACCAGCACCGCTTTTCTTATCTGCTCATCCGATGCCCCGCTCTTCACAGCTTCTTCAACGATATTTAGCCATCGTTTAATTTGCGTCTGATAGTTCTGCAGCCACTTCACCGCGTCGAAAGCTGCTCCGAAGTGGCTGTAGTATATGAGTTTGGGGTTGAGGCTGATGAGTTTATCCAGCGAAATCAAGGCGATGTCGGGACGAAACGGAGGCGGCGTCGTCGGGTAAACAGTGTCAAACTCGGCAAGGTACGCGCCTGCAGAGTCCCCTGGAAATATCCCCTCATTCTGCGGCTCGTAGAAACTGAGGTTGTGAGCGGCATGACCCGCCGTTTCCAAAGCCTTCACGGTTACGCCTTCGCCAGCGCTGAACACTTGACCTTCTGACGCCACAATAATTCTGTCCTCTGGCACGGCTTGGGGTTCACCAAACATCTCCGCCACAGCTCCTAAGGTGTCTTTGGAGGCTGCCCACAGTTTGGTGGGGTCTTTGAGGTGGGGTGCTCCTCTGTGGTGGACGATGACTTGTGCGTTTGGCAGTTCTTTCAGCAGGGTGTCTACTCCGCCTGCATGGTCTATGTGGACGTGGGTGAGCGCCACGTACGCCACCGACTCCAGCTTCACGTTGAGTTCTTTGAGTGCCAAGAGCAGGTTTGGAATTGAAGAGGTTGGTCCAGTTTCTACAATTATGGTTTTGTCGCCTTTCAGGATGTAGCTTGCGATGAGGTTTTTGAATCCGCCCGTTTGTAGGTCAATTTGAAACAGGTTTTTTCCAACTTCGGTTGTGTGCATTTCTCATCTTTCCTGCTTACAGGCGTTTGTATGGGTCTTGCTTTTGGCATATATGTTTCCGTCTTAGAATTAGTCAAAAAGCACGTAAAACTTAATTACGCCAGTTTTTTCTCTTTAGGGGGAGATATCTAGAGGCGGCTTTGCATAAAATGAGGGCATTAATCTTCGGTGCGCCAGGCTCTGGAAAAGGAACGTACTCGGCGAGGTTGCAAGACCGACTTGGCGTCGACGTAATTTCTATGGGTGACATCTTCAGGAACATGATGCAGGAAAACAGTATTTTAGGCAGAATAATTAAACGGTACGTTGAGGCGGGGCTTTTGGTGCCTGACCCCATCGTCATCGAAGTGTTGGCAGACCGTTTAGCGAACATGCCTAAAGAAAAAAGCTTTGTTTTGGATGGTTTTCCGCGTACGATCGCCCAAGCTGAAGTTTTGGAGAAAATCACCCCAATTGATGTTGTCATAGAGTTGGCTGTTCCGGACTGGATAATTATTGAGCGGTTGTCTTCGCGGCGGATATGCAAAAACTGTGGGGCAGCTTACAACCTGCGGTTTATGAAGCCTGAAGTAGAGGGAGTCTGCGACCGCTGTGGGGGCACGCTGTATCAACGTTCAGATGACAACCCCGCCGTTATAAAGATGCGTCTTGAACTGTACGCGTCCGAAACCAGCCCGCTTCTGCGGTTTTACGAAACAACCAAAGTGCCCCTAATTAAGCACACCACTGACCAGTTGGAGATGCCGCCTGAGAAAGTGGTTGATTACATAGAGCAGGAACTCAAAAAACTCAATTTATTTTAGATGTCAAGAATAAACATTAACGTAACTTTCTCGATTTCTTTGATAAACTCCATCTGATGATACGTTACTGCTTTGACGCCGACTTTCTGCGGATGCTTCTGGGGGTCAAATTTTTCCCCATAAACGTCGGCACGGAGTTTGAAGCCTTCCGTGGTCTCTTCGATGCTTTGAACTTCAAATTTTGAGAACACCATGCCCTGCAACTCGAACTTCACCAGCAACGCTTCCAGCCAACAGTAAAGAAGCGCGTATTCATCCTCAGCTTCCACCTCAACCGTGTCCTTCTCTGTTGGGCTGATTTTGTGGGCGTCCGTCATGACTTCAAACATGGCAAGCGCCGCATTCCCCATTGCTGCCTCCATGGTTGCGCCGTATGCTGCTATGTATGCGTCTGCAGTGTGTTCCAGAAACTCAAATTTCTCCGTTTTTTCCAACTCCCGAAACCTACCAATAGAGGATTAAATGCTGCGGATATAAACAGTTTCGCTAAAACCCCTCAAGGAGATAGGATAGTCAAAACGAAGCCTAACTACAGTAGCAAGCTGCATATTTAATACCTGACTTGCATAATCTCTCCACCGAGGATGTACATGGGCAGTCAACTTGATGCTTTCCTTGCTTTGTACAGTCGAGAAACCAGAGAAAACGTGCTCTGCTTACGAAACTTGGTTTTAGAGACTTTTCCCCCCGCGGTGGAACAAATTGACCCTAAATCAGGCGTAATCGCTTATGGTTACGGCAAGCGAGACTACACAGGCGGGGTCTTCGTCATTACACCGTTCATGAAGCACGTTAACTTGATTTTTAGCAAAGGCGCCCAGCTTCCTGACCCCTTAAACCTGCTGGCTGGCACCGGCAAACAGGCACGGCACATAAAAATCAAATCTGAAGCAGAAACCCAAAACCCTGCCCTACGCCAGCTTCTGAAAGAAGCCCTTAAACTAGACTACACCGAATAGGCGGGTCGGTTAGGAGAAGTAGTTGTGGACGTAGGCGTGGGTTTTGGTGACGTAGGGCGTGAGAACAATTGTTAACACAGTGCCTATTGTGGCTAAAACGATTATGTCTCCGAAGACCCACCCGAAGAAAACCGTGGGGAAAATCTCTGCGGGAACATTCCCAAACGCCACTAATGCGCCTACGCCGAAGATGCCTGAAACAAGGCTAGCTACAAAGACACCTACAACAAGCCACGTCACCCAAGTTTTACGGTCTTCCACAACAGCCTGCAAAGCCAAAACGGCGATGGCTGCAATGAACGTGAACACGAAAACTTCTGTCCACGCAAAAGAAGCAGCGAACCCTGAAACCACAACATCAACCACAAGAAGCCCCGTCAAAGCGTAGGTCAAATTCGGTTTTTTCAAAGTTGCAGGCTTCATTTTGAGTTTTCGGTAAATCACCAGCGGCACGAAACCTTCAAAGAAATCCGCCAACGCCCAAACAAGCACAAAATCCAGTCCATACCCAAAATAGAGCCCCATAAACACGCAGCTCAAGTATCCTGCGATGCTGCCCCAAACGCCAAACCACAAAGCCAACGGCACATAAACCGCCGCCGCAATGTAGAGCCCCGACACGCCTGGAACAGGAGAAACAGGAGCTGAAACCACTGCCCAGATAGCTAAGAAAGTGCAGACTACGGTTGCGGCTGCGCAGACAACGGGTTGACGCCAAGTGACTCCCCGAATAGAGGCTGGTAGTGTGGTTTTGGACACAAATCGACAAAAAGATAGCGGCCGATAAATAAGTTATGAATAACCGCTAACTATCCTTCTCGTTCGAACTGTTTTCTCTTAAACCCTGCAGTTTTTAGGACAGTTTTTGCTTTATTTTGCTTAGGACGTCAGTGAAGTCTGCGGGTTGTTCAGGTTTCATTCCTTTCTTGGAAACCTTTAGGATTGTTCTGTAGCCTTTTTTGGACAGTGTTTTCTCTAAGGATCCAAATGTGCTTCCCTTGAAGAGTGCGTAGGTGCAGAACAATATGGCTTTTTTGTCTTCAGTTTGGGGTATGTTTTCCACAAACGCTTTGGTTTCTTTCGCAGGTCTAAAGCCCTCCACGGGGGTGCCCAGAATCAGAAGGTCAATGTTTTGGACAGCTGACGGTTGGGCTGAAGATATGTTTATGGTGGAGGCGTTTGTAGCTTCGGCTATGGCTTCAGCGAGGCGTTTGGTGTTGCCTGTTCTTGAGAAGTAAACAACGCAGGTTTGCATATTCTGTATTCAGCCGTTTCGCCTTAAATAACCTTTGATGCTTAAACAACCCACGTCAAAAGACGGCGAGAACTGTTAATTGAAGAGCTTTTGCTTGTTCATGAATGTTTTTTTGGTGGTTGCAAAAGCATTTATAAGCTCAAAACCCTTTTTGTTGGCGTTGGTTGGAGGAGAAAGCGCTCAAACCCAAAAAAAACACTCGAACAATCGAAGAAATTAACCAAAAAATTAGAACAGGCGATGCACAAGTTTTAACCGCTGAAGAAATGAAGCGGCTTGTTGAAAGCAGCGGCGTAGAAGTCGCCTTTAAAGAAGTTGATGTTGTCACCACAGGCACTTTTGGAGCTATGTGCAGTTCAGGCGCCATTATAAACGTGGGGCACTCGGACCCGCCCATGAAACTTGAGAATGCTTGGATGAATAACGTGCCAGTTTGTCATCCGGGCGCGGCGGTGGATCTTTACATTGGGGCATCTGCTATGTCAGAGATGCCGCCCTACGAGTACGGCGGGGGGCACTTAATTGAGGACCTAGTTGCTGGCAAGGAAGTGGAGCTGGAGGCTACCGCTTCTGGGAGCGATTGTTATCCGCGGACTCATCTTAAGACTAACTTGACTAAGGATGATTTGAACCAGTTTTACCTGCTTAACTTCCGCAACTGCTACCAACATTACAACTGCGCTGTGAACAGCCGAGATGAAACCATTTACACTTACATGGGAAAACTACTGCCGCGCATGCGTAACGCCACGTTTTCAGGCGCAGGCGAATTGAACCCGCTTATGAATGACCCCAACTACGAAACCATCGGCATCGGAACCCACATATTTCTAGGCGGCACACAAGGATACGTAATTGGAGAGGGTACTCAGCATGAGGCACAAAGCCAAGACGGCACCCTGATGGTTCGCGGCGACGCCAAAAAGATGAGCCCCGAGTTTCTACGGGGTGCAGCGTTTACGCGGTATGGCACAACGCTTTACGTTGGGTTAGGCATACCCATTCCTATCCTGAATGAAGGGCTAGTTAAGAAGACAGCCGTTAGGGATGAGGAGATTTTTACGAACGTGGTGGATTATGGGGTTCCTCGCAGAGACCGCCCTAAACTGGCAAAAGTCAGCTACAAAGAGTTAAAGTCTGGTAGCATAAACATAGAAGGCAAAAAAATCAAGGTCAGCTCGATGTCCAGCCTAAAAACAGCGCGAAAAATAGCTGTAACTCTCAAAGACTGGATTTCGCAAGGCGAATTCTTCTTGTCTGCGCCTGTAGAGCGTTTACCTCTTGACAGCGCCTCAACGCCCATGAAGCAGACTGAGCCCACCGCGTTTGTTTTCAACGTTATGCAGAACGCCGTTACCTGCAAAGAAACCGAAGCCATATGTGACGTTGCTAAACGAATCGTAACCAAATCCGTAAACCACATCGTAGTTGTGGATGGCTCGGGTCGGTTGAACGGTATCGTAACTTCATGGGATATTACACGTGCTTTAGCTGAGGGCAAAACCGCTTTGGCGGACATAGTTACAAGGCGTGTGTTCACGACAAAACCTGATGAACCTCTGGAAACCGCGTCCAAGCGTCTTGCTCAACACAACATATCTGCGCTTCCAGTAATTGACAATGAAAAGCGGGTGTTGGGGATAGTCACGTCTGAAGATGTTTCTAAACTGTTGGGGAGGAAATAGCGGTATGGTGCGGATTCTGCTTAGGTTTTCGGAGCAAATCGTTGAGGACCCCATCGTTTCCCAGATTATCCTCGACTTGAAAGTGCCCATAAACATCCTCACCGCCTACGTAAACAACAAAGGCGGCGAAGTCTTAGCTGATGTTCCTGATGAAGTATTGGACAAAGTTGTGGCTGCTTTTCGCAAAAAAGGTGCAACGGTGAGCTTTCCCAAACTCATCGAGGTGGACATGGACAAATGCATCAGCTGCGGCGGCTGTGTTGCCTTATGTCCTGTAGAAGCCATAACTGTTGCTGAGGATTCTTCGATTGTTTTTGACAAGGAAAAATGTGTTGGCAGCACCTGTAGCGCTTGTGTTGATGCGTGTCCCGTGCGGGCAATTAAGTCGATTAGGCAGAACAACCACTAAAAGAGGCGTTAACCCTGAAAGGGTGAGGAACCTGTTCAAAGAAACATTCACCTACAAGGATTCTCAATGTGCCATAATCGCTGACAAAGAAAGCGGAATCCAAACCGCCAAACAATCGATAAAACATCACCGAACCGAACTCGAAAAATTTCTATCTGAGAGCCCGAAATTTGGTTACACCCTCAAACCTTTTCCCGCGCCCGAAGAACCGTTAGTGGCTAAGTTGATGGCTCAAGCCGCGCAAAAAGCAAGTGTTGGTCCGATGGCTGCGGTCGCGGGGGTTCTAGCGGATTTAGCCGTTGAAGGTATGGTTGCTGATGGGTGTAAGGTGGCGGTGGTTGAAGATGGCGGGGAAATTTCTGCAGTTTCTAATGCACCTGTTGATGTTGCTGTTGCCGTTGGGGATGAGCCGTTGTCGAGGCGGTTTGGTTTTCGGTTAACTGCTTTCCCAGTTGGTGTAGGTACGAGTTCGGGGCGGTTTAGTCATGCGTTTAGTTTTGGTGATGCGGAAGCGGCTACTGTTTTCTGCAGGGAAGCGGGTTTGGCGGATGCCGCGGCGACCGCTGTTGCTAACGTGGTTCAGGGCAAGGATTTCAAGGCGGCAATTGAACGCGGCATACGTGTTGCTAAATCTATCTCGGGTGTGGAGGGCGTTATGGTTCTGTATAAGGGAAATGTTGGTACTTGGGGCAAAATTCCACAGATAATTAAAATTGACTTAAAGTAGTGGAAAGAAACCGCTTTGTTGCTCGGAAAAACTATGCCCCGTACATAAAGGAAATTGGCGCCTGCGGTTTGGTTGCTAGCACGTTTTTCTTTTTTGACGACTTCTTTTATGTTTCGTATTTTTACTTAACATAATGTATGCGAAACTGCTGCAACTCTACATTTAACTTGATGCCAAAACAAGTTTACAGTTGGATGCCAAAGTCTTGTCTTTTGGTTGTTCGCTTTCTTTCCAACTGGTTTCAAAATACTTGTTAGCCATCTCCACTATGGGTGCATTATTCGACCGCAACCAAACCATATTTTTCATCAGTTTTTCTTCACACATCGCGATGAAAACCGTTTTTCTGTCGAAAATCGCCATTTCTATTTGTGGAGCCCCTTCGGTAAATCTGTACTCAATTTTTTGAAGTTTACACCTGATGCCAGTGTCGAAAATATGTGAGCCTTCGGATAGACTGTCCCGCACTGGTTTTTCTGTAATCACCCGTATCTTGGCGTTTCCCTTCATTACCCCGTCGATGCATTCCTCTGCCGATGTCTGGCTCCACTGAATAAATTTGTTCAATGGAATAATCATGTCTACGCTGATGCGGGCTTTTTTGTACTCTTTCACAATGAATTCTCTGTTTTTTCCTCTAGGGGTTACAAATGTTGTTGGGGCGTCGTTTATTTGAGGGCTTTCTGGATGCTGTTGACTTTTGATGGCCTTTTTAATTTTCGTGTGAAGTTGTTTGTCTTTGTTCTTTTTTTGTTCTAAAAGAATTTCGTAAACTTCTTCTATAGAAAGAGCCCTGAACGCTTTGGGTGATGCTAATACTTCTCCAACCAGCCGTTTTCCTTGAAGTTTTGCCATAGCTTGATAGACAATTTCTCGTGGGATTCCTGAAAATTTTGAGGTTGCTCTTGCGGTGGCTGTTCCTAATCTATAAAGCGCAACAAATACTCTGGCTTCGTTCAACGTTAGCCCCAAGGCAATTAGGTTTTCAACATGCTCGCCGCAAGTATCCAACTTCTACACCTTAGGGGGCATAAATGAGCAGATGGGGTATAGTTAAGGTTTTTCCCGATTAAACCGCAAATTCTACTTTAATCTGGTGAATTATGTTCTCCTGCATTTCTAAATGTTTCTGCCCTGTAAGTTAAGGTTTAACTTACAAACTCTTAAACGCCCAGTCAAGCTTTATTTCGCTGAACTTTCAAGGAGCGACGAAAAGTAAACATGAATGCCCACAAATTGAATTTTAATTTGTCAAATGAACCTAAAGCTGTTATTTCGATGTTTCTGCTACTGACTATGGCTGCTACGATGGTTGCTTTACCAACCTCCACCGCTCATGACCCCGCATGGAATGTGCCCACCTACGCGTTTCTAAACGTTGAACCCAACCCTGTCGGCATAGGCCAGACAGTGTTTGTCACCTTCTGGCTAGACAAAGTCCCGCCAACTGCAAACGTAGCATTTGGCGACAGATGGGAAAACATGACCGTTAAAGTCACAAAACCAGACGGAACCACCCAAAACTATGGACCCTTCAGTTCTGACGATGTCGGCGCAAGCTACATGACTTTCATACCTGATGCATTGGGAACCTACAAGTTCCAGTTCATATTCCCAGGACAAATAATTGCTGGCGCTAACCCTGCCCCAACCGGAACCAATAACGCAGCAACCGTTGGCGACTACTACATGCCAAGCCAAACCCAAGAAATCGAGCTTGTTGTGCAGCAAGACGCCATAGAGCCTTGGCCAGGCACTCCGCTACCTGAAAACAATTACTGGCAGCGCCCCGTAAACGGTATGAACCCCGAATGGACAACAATCACAGGCGACTGGTTGATGAGTACATACGATGGTTATGGTAACTGCTACAATCCCTACACTTACGCGCCCGACAGTGCACACATAGTGTGGACATACCCACTAGCATATGGCGGCGTCAACGGAGGAGAATACGCGGACTGGAACTACTACACAGGCTTAGCATACGAAACCAAATTCAGCTCCGGCATAATCATGTACGGACGGCTATACTTCAACGTGCCAATGAGTACCTCTGCTAACGCTGGAGGAACCACTTGCATTGATCTGCGCACTGGTGAACAAATCTGGTATCAAAGCGGTATGCGCATTTCTTTTGGTCAAGAGTTTGACTATTACTCACCTAACCAATTCGGCATCATACCCTACCTATGGCAAACAGGCTCAACCTACAACTTCTACGACCCATACAACGGACAATGGTTATTCTGCCTACAAAACGCCTCAACAGGAACAACAGTCTTTGGTCCTAATGGCGAACTCTTAGTCTACAACATGGGCAGGAACGGCAACTGGCTATCCCTTTGGAACTCAACCAAAGCTATCATGCACTACCAGCAACCAGGTGTATTGCCAGGTGGTAACGTATGGCAATGGAGACCCCTCATGCAGACCACCATGGACTGGAACTACGGCATCGAATGGAACGTAACCACCACACCCTACAACCAAACAATACCCGGCTCAGGCTCAACAACCTACCAGTCAATTAAGAAAATCACTCCAGACGTAATCTTAGCTACCACGGTCGGCTCTTGGTCTATACCCTACGATTGGGAGATGGAAATAGGCTACAGCGCCAAAGACGGCAGTGAACTCTGGGCAGTAAACCGCACCGAACCCATCTCATGGAACACCCTACAAGGTAGCCCAGCAGGCGACGGAGTCTACACGGAGTTCCACCCAGAAACCATGACCTGGTACGGCTACGACATCTACACAGGCGAGGAACTATGGGGACCAACAGAACCATATCATAATGCTTTCGGTGTATACTCTTGGCAGGCAAGAATTGCTGACGGCGTACTCTACGCGGCTTCCTATGGCGGATACTTGTATGCTTACGACGTGAAGACTGGTGATAAGCTTTGGGACTTTTATGCTGGAGACAGCGGAGTTGACACTGTTTACGGTTCTTGGCCATTGAACTCGCCAATTGCCATCGCGGACGGCAAAGTCTACGTAATGGCAGGTCACGCGTATAACCCACCGCTGTTCAAAGGCGCCAAAGTCTACTGCATCAACGCAACCACCGGCGAGGGAATCTGGGACTCACTAGGCTTCTACGTCTACAACGGCATTGCCATCGCTGATGGTTTCATGACGCTATACAACAGTTATGATGGCCAAATCTACTGCTACGGCAAAGGACAATCAGCAACCACCGTCTACGTACAAAACGACGTCATCAGCTTAGGCAACGAAGTACTCATCAAAGGCACCGTAACCGACCAGTCACCAGGCGACACCTGCCTTGGCGTACCCGCAGCAGGCACCCCAGCAATCTCCGACGCAGACATGGGTGACTGGATGGCATACTTGTACATGCAGCAATCCAAGCCAGCTGACGCAACAGGCGTACAGGTACATTTGACGGCTATTGACCCCAACGGTAACTTCCAAGACATAGGAACAGCCATAAGCGACGACGCTGGATGCTTCACCGTTACCTACAAGCCGCCAGTTCCAGGAGTGTACGCTATTACCGCGGAGTTTGAAGGTAGCGGTTCGTACTTTATGAGCCGCGGCGAAACAGCCATATACGTAACTGAAGCCTCAGCCGCACCCGCAGCGTCCGTAGCATCCACACCGACCCCGCCAACTCCAGCAACCGCCCAGCCGACCAGTGCATCCGCAACCCCCGCACCAACAACTCAGACTCCTGTACCTGCACCCGTAACGCAAGCAGCACCAACCTACGAAACCATCTACATAGTCGGCGCAGCCATAGCAGTCATTGCAGTAGTCGCAGCCGCAGCACTACTGCTCAGAAGACGAAGATAAAACACCAAAACAAAAATCTCTCTTCCTTTTTTTGTGGAAGACTTAAAATTCAAGAAGAATGGGGCTGAGAGGGCTCTGGAGAACATTTACAACCTTGCTCGTTGAATGTTCATACTCTCTCTCCTAGTATTAATTCAGAGCTCCAGCAAACCCTTCTTCTTATCTAGAAATGGCAATCGTAGATTAAAGCAAGTGATGCTGCAAGACCTTTGTTATAGAACTTCACTCCGAAAAACTTTTATTTTTCAAAACCAGTCTGCATTAACAGATTCGAGGCTATATCCATGAATTCGCACCATCAAGCGAAAAAAGTTTCTACACGTTTCTATAGCTTCGGGTACTACTTTTATTATTTCAGCTAACTCAGCCCAGAACAAAAATTTTGGGGCGTTCTGGGCGCGGGATGGATAACAAATGAAACCTGAAAAATCTTGCAAAAAAAGTGTGGTAAAATTCGGCGGTTCTAGCCTAGCCGACCATGAGCGGCTTTCCCGAGCGGTAGCTGCCGTGGTCAACGAAGCCAAACGCGGAACAAGGATAGCTGTTGTTGTCTCAGCGATGGGAAAAACCACCGATGTCCTCTTGAACACAGTCAAAAACACCTCTAACGGAAAACTCGAAAAACACGAACTCGACGACATTCTCTCTATGGGTGAGCGTACAAGCGTACGCATATTCTCTGCTGCCCTAAGGACAAGTGGTGTTGACTCGCGGTATTTTGACCCTCGGGACGACGACTGGCCCATTGTAACTGACGCTTGCTTCTCTAACGCGAATCCTGAGCGGCAACAATGTGAAGACAAAATCCGCAGATGCGTTCTGCCCATAGTTGATGAAGGGGTAGTTCCTGTTATCGCGGGGTTCGTAGGAAAAACTTCCGACGGTAAAGTAACCACTCTGGGAAGGGGCGGCAGCGATACCACAGCGTTCCTTTTAGCGGAAGCCATAGGCGCAGACGAGGTTGTTTTAGCCACCGACGCCGACGGCATAATGTCAGGTGACCCCAAAGTAGTCTCAGAGCCTAAACGTTTGTCTGAGATAGATGTAAATACGCTTGTAGGTCTAGCGGATTCAGGAGCTAAATTCATTCACAGTAAAGCCCTCAAGTACAAGCCTCAAGCCATAAACGTCCGCGTCATCAGCAGCGCCTACGGCGACCTAACCCGCGACGGTACAATAATCACGGGCGCCTTAGCTACGGAACTGGATGTGGAACAGGAGCATGATTCGCCCATGGCGGAGATAACCATCGTGGGGCAACGGATTTCGGACAACCTTAAACTGGTCGGGGATTTAGTCGCCAAAGCCAAAACACACGCCACTCTGATTGCTATGTCCATGAACACCAACTCGGCTATCCTGTATGTGTCTGCTGAGAAAAACCTTGATGCCCTCTTCAACGACGTACACCAAACCGTGCTTGAGAACAAAGAAGCCAAGGCGATGGCGGTCAAGAAGGACATTGTCTTCCTGAAAATCCGCGGAGTCGGCTTGGAGGAAACTCAGGGCATAATCGGCAAAGTCAGCGAGGTTCTTCGGGTTAACGGCATAAACATAGCGGGTATCCTTACGATTACGTCAAGTATTTTGCTTTTTGTGGATTGGGCTGCACGCGAGAAAGCGTTGGAGCTTATCAGAAAATCCTTAAGGAGCAATTGAAATAACAACTGCAACAAATACAAGTTAACATGTGGAGTGAACTAGAACTTGGATGAAGGCAAAAAGCGTCGGTTAAAGCGAATCTTCCGAGAAGACAACCGCACTGTCATTGTGCCTATGGACCACGGCGTCACCATTGGACCCTGTGACGGAATACAAAACATGCAGGACACAGTGAACAAACTGCTGAAGGGCAACGCTGACGCAGTACTAGTTCACAAAGGCCTCGCTAAACACGTTGATGCTGGGCGTGCAGGGTTGATTGTTATGCTCTCAGGTGCCTCTAACCTGAACCCTAAACAAAACAACAAGGTACAAGTTTGTAGTGTGCAAGAAGCTGTGCGGTTGGGCGCAGACGGCGTTTCCGTGCACATCAACGTGGGTGCACAGGACGAAGACAAAATGCTTAATACTCGGGGCAGAGTGGCTGAAGAATGCGACATTTACGGCATGCCGCTGCTAGCCATGATGTACCCGCGTGGACCAAAAATCAGCGACGAGCACTCCCTTGACGTGGTAGCTCACGCAGCACGGTTAGGCGCGGAGCTCGGAGCAGACATCATTAAAACAAACTACACCGGACAAGTTGAAACCTTTAAAGCAGTGGTGGAGTGTTGTCCCGTTCCTGTAGTCATCGCTGGGGGTCCTAAAGCAAAAACTGCAACCGATACCTTGGAAATGACAGCGGAAGCCTTACAAGCGGGTGGCTCTGGTCTTTCCATTGGACGCAATGTTTTCCAGCACGAAAACCCAACTGCTATGACTGAAGCGCTTTCTGCTATAGTTCACGACGGCGTCTCGGTTGAGGAGGCGCAGAAAATTTTGGGGGTTAAAAGTTGAAGGACCTCTGGATACAAATAGCCGCGGGAGCAAAGGATGAGAACCTTCAGGCTCTTGCATCCCAATACGGCGATGCAGTGGTTGACGACGGGAGAATAACTCTTACCGCAGACAAAACCGAAATAGTCCTTACAGATTTTGATGCGGTTGAAGAGAAAACTCTTGAAAACCTCTCCAGTTTACCCCAAGCTCTGCGGGTAGTCATCAAGGGCAAGGACTCCGAAAACCTTGCGGTTCACGCAGCGGAACTGGGCGTAAAGTATCTGGTAATTAACTGTATGGACTGGCGTGTCATTCCTCTGGAAAATTTGATTGCTAAAACTCGCGGCAAAAGCAAGCTTATAGCCGAAGTTGCCAATGCCGAAGACGCCCGCGTAGTGCTTGAAACCTTAGAGTTAGGCACCGACGGTGTGCTGCTTAAAACTGCGAACGCGGATGAATTGTTGAAAACTGTGGTTGTTGCCAAACCAAAAGCGGTAAAAATTGAGGTTGCAACCGCAAAAATCGCCAAAACAAAACCCATCGGCAACGGCGCGCGGGTCTGCGTGGACACCTGCGACCTTATGGAAGCAGGTGAAGGCTTGCTGGTTGGCTCACAGAGTGCGGGGCTGTTTTTGGTTGAAGCGGAGGTTCATGAGAACCCGTACGTGGCGTCGCGTCCCTTCAGAGTAAACGCTGGCTCGCTTTCTATGTACACTTTGGGTTCGCTGCAGAATACACGGTACCTGTCTGAGTTGAAGGCAGGCGACGAAGTCATCATCGTTAACCGTGAAGGCGAAACCCGAAAAGCCAACGTCGGCAGAGTCAAAATCGAAATTCGCCCGCTCATGCTGGTAGAAGCCGAAGTCGAAGGAAAAACAATCAAAACCATACTGCAGAACGCCGAAACCATCCGCGTAGTTACTCCAAAAGGCTCCACCCCAGTTACCGAACTTAAAGTAGGTGACGAGGTTTTGGTTCATCTTGCGGCGAAAGGCGGCAGGCACTTCGGCGTTTCCGTCACGGATGAAACGGTGATTGAACGTTGACCATACGAATCTGCGTGTCAATTCTCCCCAAAACCGTGGCAGAAGCTAAACAGCTAATCGCTGAGGCAGAACAGTTAAACGTGGATTTCGTTGAGGTCAGATTGGACAATCTTGAAAAAAACGTTAAACTGGCGGATTTAACGGTTCGCCACAAGGTTCCTTTGATAGCCACGGACAAATCCCGTAAAAGCGAGACTGAACGCCAAGCGTTTCTGTTGACGGCGGCGAAAAGCGGCTTTCGATACGTGGACGCTGAGTTATCCAGCCTTAAACTCCAAAGCTTCATTGCCGAAGCTAAATCTTATGGTGCAAAGTGTGTGGTTTCTTTTCATGACCCCAACAAAACCCCCAGCATCCCCGAACTCACCCGTATCTTAGAGCGGGAGGTCTCCAGCGGCGCAGACGTATGCAAAATCGTAACCACCGCCAAAAAAATGGAAGACAACCTCACCCTGCTCCAATTCCTTCAATCCGCCCCTGTCAGGAAAAAACCCGTCTGCTTTGCCATGGGCGCCTTAGGCAAGACTTCGCGGCTCCTGTCACCCACGTTCGGGGGCTTCTTCACTTTTGCTTCTTTAAATCGGGGCTGTGAAACGGCTCCGGGGCAAATGACCGTTGGGGAATTGCGGTCGGCTTACGAGTTACTGGGACTCAAATGACCATGAATATAACGGGAAAAACTGCAGTATACGGCGTAATAGGCGACCCCATAGAGCACTCGCTAAGCCCTACCCTGCAGAACGCCGCTTTTCAAGCATTGAATGTGGACTGCGTTTTTTTGGCTTTTCACGTTTTACCAAGCGGAGTTGAAGATGTCTTGCGTGGCATGCGCGGCTTAGGCATACGCGGCTTGAACGTGACGATGCCCCACAAGAACGCTGTTATAGCCCATCTTGATGAGGTTGACGAAACCGCACAGTTCCTTGGTTCAGTAAACACCATCCTGAACGACGATGGAAAACTGCGGGGCTTCAGCACCGACGGCACAGGCGCCCACAGAGCGTTGGAAGAAAACGGCGTAGACTTGGCGGGAAAAAAGCTGGTTTTGCTCGGCGCGGGCGGGGCAGCCAAAGCCATCGCTTACACCCTTGCGCAAGAAGTAAGTGAACTGGTTCTTCTTAACAGGACTCCCCAAAAACTGGACAGCTTAGCTGAAGCGGTAAACCAGAAATTCCACAAAAAAGTCACCGTCGCATCAACCCCGCCCAACACCATCCAAGAAAGCCTAAAGGACGCCGACATACTCGTCAACGCGACCAACGTGGGCATGTACCCAAACACCGCGCAGAGCCTTGTCGCAGCTGAATGGATAAAACCTGACTTAGCAGTCATGGACATCGTGTATAACCCACTGGAGACTAAGCTGGCAAAAGACGCTAAAGCGGCAGGCGCCCGCGTCATAAGTGGCGTGGAAATGCTCATCTACCAAGGTGCAGCATCGTTTGAACTTTGGACTGGCAAACCCGCACCCGTAGAAGTTATGAGGAACGCCGCAATAACACAGTTACATCGTTAGGTGAAAACAGTGACTCTGGGAAAAGCTGAAGCAGTCGCACACGGAGCAGCAACCATCATAAACGCCATAGCGACAGGTGAAGGGGCAGCTTTCGGCGTGGACCTTTGGACCAAAGCAGAAGTCGAACTCACCAACGAACCAAAAATTATCCAAGCCCACATTGTATCTGACCCCTCAGAAAGCACCCTGCTAATCGAACGCACCGTGGCGCGGGTTTTGGAGCATTTCAAAGCCGACAAACAGTTTGGCGCCAAAGTCAAAACCAACTCAAATATCCCCGTTGCTCGTGGCTTGAAAAGCAGCAGTGTTGCAGCAAACGCCGTTGCACTGGCTACTGTTGCAGCGTTGGACAAGTCGCTTGACGATTTAGCGGTAGTGAATTTGGGTGTGGATGCTGCTTTTGACGCTAAAGTCACGGTGACTGGCGCGTTTGATGATGCCTGTGCGTCCTTTTTTGGTGGTGTTGTGGTTACCGATAACTTGAAAAGGCAATTAATCAAACGTTCCACTTTGCCTGAGGAACTGGTTGTGTTGTTTCATGTACCCTCAAAAAAAGCCTACACGGGTAACTCTGATGTGGCAAAGCTGCGGATGGTTAAGCCTCTTGTGGCTGTAGCCTACAAAGAAGCTCTCAACGGGAACTTCTGGACTGCCCTTTCCCTAAACGGTTTGATTTACTCTTCGGCACTGGGTTTTGACTGCTCGGTGACTTTAGATGCCTTAAACGCGGGGGCAGTCGCTGCGGGACTATGCGGGAAAGGTCCTGCCGTTACAGCAGTTGTTTCTGAGGACAAAGCAGACCAAGTGATGGTAACTTTGCAGCGGCATGAGGGCGAAGTAATTAAAGCAAAACTTAACCATGAAAAAGCCCGAGTGGTGACCTAACAATGACCGACTTTACATTACAAAGAACAGAAAAACTCAGGGGCGAAGTCTGCGCTCCCCCTTCAAAGCCTTACACTCAGCGGATGCTTATAGCCGCTGCACTGGCATACGGCAAGTCAAAACTGTATAATCCGCTAATTTCCGAAGACACCGAAGCTACCATGAGAGCAGTAAAAGCGGTAGGCGCAAAAGTCACTGAGACAGGTGACTGCTGGGTCGTTGAAGGCGTAAAACAACTTAAAGGCGCAAAAAAACCCATAAACTGCGGCGAATCGGGTGCCACCATGCGTTTCATGATTCCTGTAGCAGCTTTAGCTCCTGAACCTTCGGTTTTTGTTCTCGGGAAAGGACTGAGCAAGCGACCCGTGGAGCCGCTGCTGGAAAGCCTCAAAAAAATCGGCGCGCCCTCTCACGTGGAAAAGACTCGGGGCAGAACAACCATTCAAGTTGAAGGCGGCGGCATTAAAGGCGGTAGAACATCTATGCTTGGAGACATAAGCAGCCAATTCGTCTCTGGACTCATGTTTGCTTGTCCCTTAGCGAAAGTGGACACGATTTTGACTTTAACGTCGCCGTTAGAATCTAAAAGCTACGTGCTCATGACTGAGAACGTTCTAGAAAAGTATGGTGTCAAAGTTGACATTTCAGAAGACTTTAGCCGCGTGAAAATCCCTGCAAACCAGACATACGCACCAGTGGATAGTAGAGTTCCGGGCGATTTCTCTTCGGCAGCGTTCTTGCTGGCAGCGGCGGCAATCACCGAATCGAAAGTGGCGGTGCAGAACCTTGACTATGGTTCAATACAAGGCGACAAAGCTATCGTACGTATTCTCAATGAGATGGGCGTCAACTGTGAAGTCTGCGAAAACCAAATCGAAATAGAAGGCGATGGTGGCTTGCTTACGGCGGTGGATGTGGATGCACGGGATATTCCTGATCTTGTTCCTGTCTGCACGGCGCTTGCCTGCTACGCGAAAGGCACCACAAAGATTCACGATGCCGAACGACTGAAGTTCAAAGAGTCCGACAGACTAAACGCGCTCTATACCGAGTTGTCAAAGATGGGCGCCGACATCGCCATTGACGAAAGCAGCTTAACCATCAAAGGACCCTGCAAGCTTCACGGCGCGGTTATCGATACCCATAATGATCACCGCATAGCTATGGCGTGTTCAGTTGTGGCTTTGGGCGCTGAAGGCGAAACTGTAATCCAGCACTCTGAGTGCGTCAGAAAATCTTATCCGCAGTTCTTCACTGATTTAGCAACGTTAGGAGTTGAAGTAATTGGCGGGGAACTCGATAGGTAAAGAATTCGTAATTACAAGCTTTGGTGAAAGCCACGGCAAACAAGTAGGCGTAGTCATTGACGGGTGCCCAGCTGGTCTGCCTTTCTCTGAGGTTGATGTGCAGGGAGATTTGGACAGGCGGATTCCGCTGCAGAAACCCGAATTGGTCTCTGGCAGAGTTGAAAAAGACGTCGTCAAAATTCTTTCAGGTGTCTTCAACGGTTTCACCACGGGCGCCCCAATCTGCATGACCGTTGAGAACAGGGAAACGCGGTCCAGCGACTACGAATCCCTGCGAAACCTGCCCCGACCCGCCCACTCAGACTACCAAGCAACCATCAAATACAGAGGCTTCAACGACTACCGCGGCGGCGGACGCTTCTCAGGCAGACTAACCGTAGCTATCATAATGGCCGGCGCATTAGCAAAGAAACTGCTAAGCAGCCTAGACATAGCTGTGTTTGCCTACACAAAATCAATCGGCAAAACCCGAACCGAAAAACAACCAAGCCTTGACGAAATAAAGCAAACTACCTACCAGTCAGCAGTTCGATGCCCCGACCCCGCTTGCGCCCAACACATGGAAACTGCCATATTAAACGCGCGCAAGGCAGGTGACAGCTTAGGCGGCGTCGTTGAATGCATCGCCCTAAAGGTTCCCGTAGGCGTGGGCGCGCCGTTATTTGACGCGTTGGACGCGGATTTGGCGAAAGCTGTGTTCTCTGTTCCCGCTGTGAAGGGTGTAGAGTTCGGCGCTGGCTTCTCTTTGGCTAAAATGAAGGGTTCGGAAGCAAACGACGCATTCACTGTGCAGTCAGGCAAAGTTGTGACGGTTACAAATCAGGCAGGCGGCATCTTAGGCGGCATATCCTCAGGCATGCCCATCACCCTCCGAGTCGCCATAAAACCTACACCGTCAATTGCCAAAGAACAGCAGACTGTTGACCTGTCCAAGATGGAACACGCCAAAATCACCGTTGGCGGCAGACACGACCCCTGCGTAGTGCCTAAAGCTGTTCCCGCCATAGAAGCCGCCGTAGCCATAACATTGGCTGACCACTTAGTTAGGGCGGGTTTCTTACCGAAAGTCCTTAAGAGGCAAGAATGATGAGTGACCTCAAAGAACTGCGCAGCGAAATCGACTCGATTGACCAGCAGATTCTGCGTTTTCTAGCCGACCGCGTGAAAGTCTGCGAAGTTATCGGCTCAACCAAGAAGGCACAGAAACTGCCCATAAAGGACGCTGCCCGAGAAAAAGAAGTTTACCTGCATATAACTGAGCAAGCGGCGAAGTTGGGTTTGGATCCTGCCAAGGTTGAGGCGGTGTACCGCGAAATAGTTAATATGTGCAGTTCCGTTCAAGAATAGAAACTAACTCTTTACGGAGAGTAACCAGTGTGCTGTATGAAATAAATGAGAAAGCTCTAAAACTTGAAAGTGAAGGAAAAAAAATAATCCGCCTAAACCTAGGCGACCCCGACCTTGAAACCCCCCCCGAAATCGTGGAAGCCGCATACACAGCTATGAAAGCTGGCAAAACCAAGTATTCTTCTTCTTACGGAGAGAAAAAACTCCGAGAAAAAATCGCAGAAATCCACGGAGTCAAAACTGACAACGTCGTGATTACCCCTGGCTCTAAGTGGGGTGTCTTTGCGACGATGTACCTGATGATGCAGGGCGGCGGAAACGTCATCATCCCGACACCCTACTGGACAGCATACGGGTTAATCGCAAAAACCATCGGCGCTGAAGTTAAGCTTCTGCGAACCGAACTGGAAAACGACTGGAAAGTAGACCCAACAGAACTTGAAGCGCTCATTGACCAGAACACCAAGATGATTATCCTCAATAACCCGAATAACCCAACAAGCAAAGTCATGGACGACGAGACTCTTGACGCAGTGGTTGAAGTCGCAAACCGAAAGGGCGTTACGATTCTTTCTGACGAAGTTTACAGCGCCATAGCCTTCACCAAAACAAAAAGCATTTTAGAGTATGACGGCGACTGCAACCACATCCTCAGCAACGGTTTCAGCAAAACCTTCACCATGACAGGCTGGCGAGTGGGCTACATCATAGCTGAGAAACTGCTGGTTGACAAAATAACCAAGCTAAACCAAATAACCATCAACAACGTGCCCGTTTTCATCCAAGACGCCGCCCTCAAAGGGCTTGAACTGCGCGAACAAATCGCAACTGCCATAAAGAACGAATACAAAGCACGCGCCGACATGGCAAGCCAGACACTCGCAACAGCAGGATTCTCCTTCTCCAAACCCGACGCACCCTTCTACGTGTTCCCCAAGCGAGCTGGACTGAACTCAGAGAAATTCACTTTGGACCTGCTGGACAAAGGCGTAGCCATAGCTCCGGGCTCCTCGTTTGGCGATTACCGCGAACACTTCCGCATTTCCTTGACTGCACCGCGAGACCAGATAGAGACGGCGCTGCAAACAATCTGCGAGGCAGTGTAAAATGAGGACCGCGATTCTGGGCGCAGGCAAGATGGGCGTCTGGTTCGCGAAGTTCTGCAAAGAAAAAGGCGATAACGTAATTCTCGCAAGCCGAAACGCAGAAAAACTGGCAAAGCTTGGGGCGGAACTTGGAGTGGAGACCGCCGACTTCACTCAAGCCGTAGAAGCCGCCGACCGCGTTATGTTGTGCGTTTCCATAAGCTCCTTGGAGGAAGTTGTCAAAAAAATCGCCCCTCACGTTCGGGAAGGGCAAGCGGTTATGGACATTTGTTCCATTAAAGAATTTCCCGTTAAAATAATGCACGAAAACATAATTCGTGGCCTGGTTTTGGGGACTCACCCCCTTTTTGGTCCCGGAAGTAAAGGCGTCCAAAACAAAACCTACATTCTTACCCCAACAAACCCCAAAGAAGCAGCATACGCCGAAGAATTCCAAAAATGGCTCAGCAAAGAAGGAGCCCACGTCTACGTCATGTCGCCTGAAAAACACGACCAGTTGATATCTGTGGTTTTGGGGCTGCCTCACTTTCTTGGCTTAGCCGCCTGCGAAACGCTCTTGGAACAGCCAGATTTTCTTGAAACAAAACAGGTAGCGGGAACCACTTATCGAATGCTGTTTACGCTGGCAGAAGCTACGGCGCTGGAAACCCCTGACTTGTTCGCGAATCTCCAAACGAAGCTGCCCAAAATCCGACAGATCGAGGAACAATTCATCATGAAGGCGCAGGAATGGCTGGACCTGATAAAACAGCAAGATTCAGGCGCCATCGCTGACAGGATGCGGCAGCTTAAGCAAAAATTGGAGAAATCTGACGCTGACTTCGAAAAATCTTATGAAGTCATGTATAAGATGCTGGAATCAACAGAAAAAGAGTAAATTTGTTCTATGGCGTTTTGATGTGCAAGTTGTGCCATGGCGCAGGTGGGTACCTTGCGGTTACTGAGGCTGGTGGCAAGCTTATCCTGTCTATGATTATTTTCCTAATACCCTGAACTTTCGCTATTTCTTCTCCTATCTGGAAAATATGCTTAATGTTTCTGACAACGCCTATTACGGTTAAATCGTATTCGCCCGTTGTCTCCATTACCGCTGTAATATCTGGAATTTCTGCCACCTTTTCAGTAACCTGCCTGAGGCCTCCTTGTGATGCTACCTTCAACCCATAAAAGACGAATGCTTCATACCCAAGTTTTGTTGGGTCTACGGTGATGATGGGTTGAATTACTTCGTTTTCTTCAAGTTTTTGAAACCTGCGCATAACGGTGTCCGTGGATAGACCCGTCTCTTTAGCGATTTTTCTAAAGGATGCCCTGGAGTCATGGGTTAGAAATTCAATGATTCGAACATCTATATCATCCATTTCTTTTCCTCATGTAGTCTACAAGTTTAAGTTGTCGGCACTCACTTTCATGTAGGTCCAGATATTAGTTTTCACATCTATAACTGCTGAGTGCTGCTTTAGCGATTGCTTCAGGTTCTCTAACTCTCTGATGTTCTTAATTGGCGACCAGACGGTGACGTTGTATTTGTCGTTTAGTTTTTGGGGTGCCGCGAAGAATTCGCCTATCATTTTTTTCGTGTCATTGAGAAATTCATCGAGTCTTTGGGGGTCGACGTTTAGTAAAAGGGTGCCGTCGCATTCAACACCGAAATGAGTCAAATCCACTATCACTGTTGAACCTGTTATGATGCCTGTTTCTTTGAGTTCCTTGAATCGATTATTTATTGTGGCTGTTGTTACGCCGCATTTTTTGGCTATTTCGGAAAAACTTGTTCGTGAATTTTTGAGCAGTTCTTTTATTATTTTTATGTCGAGTTCGTCGATTTTTTTCTCTGAAGCCATCGGATACCTTCTCAGGTAACGTTGTAATTATTGTTCTAATTAGGTTACAACTATAATTAAGATTGTGTATGGTTTAACAACTGTTTATCGTACATTAATATCGATATTATCTGATTTTTTTTATTTTTGTCAGGTAATCTGGTGTTTACTGCAAAGTTTTATAAACGTTTTGAGCAGTTGTTGGCTCACAAAAAGGAGAGACAAAATTGAAAAAAACCATTCTGTCTAAAACAGAAAAAAGCTCATATACAAAATCTGTTGTTACTGTTGCTTTAATTCTTCTGCTATCCGTGTCGGCTATTGCAACAACAATTCCGTTAAGTAATGCTCATGACCCTGCATGGACAATTCCCACGTATGCTTACATGTCCGTTATTCCTTCTACTCAGCAAGTCAACAACGCAGTTCAGGTAGTGATGTGGCTGAACACCGTTGTCCCCACCGCAGGCGGATTGGGAGGCGACCGATGGCACAACTTCACACTAACTATCACTGCACCCGACGGCAAAGTTGAAACGTTAGGACCATATGACAGTGACCAAGTAGGTACAAAATTCCTACTGTACACACCAACACAAATCGGCGAATATAAACTGCAATTCTCTTGGCCTGGGCAAGTGCTAACAACTGGCACTGGCGTTCCATATGCTGGAGGCTTAGCTTATGTCGGAGATACATTTGAAGGTGCAGAAAGCAGCGTAGTCACGCTTACCGTGCAGCAAGACCCAATAGCAACATGGGAAAACACACCCGCACCCACAGGTTACTGGGAATTACCCGTAAACTCCCTGAACAGGGATAACTGGGGCGCACTTGCAAGCAACTGGCTAGGCGGCAGCTACCTGAAATACAACTTCCAAACCTTAGGACAAGCACCAAACAGCGCACACGTGTTATGGCAAATACCCATTCCGAATGCACCACCCGGCGGCATCCTCGACGCACAGAATCCAACTGTAAACGCCAACATCAGAGACTACGAAACACCTTTCATGAATTCCTACGGTGGTCACGCTGGCGGGGTAGACATAATCATGAACGGAGTACTTTACATTCCGACTCCTCAAATGTCAACCACAACAAAATATGGATACTACGCCATAGATCTTTACACTGGAGAGCAACTTTGGTACAACAACGGTTCTAGCATCCCTGCAAATGCAGAGCTAGGCACTGGATCAGGCGGAAGTTACATGGCTGGAGGGGGCGGTGGCGCAGCTTCTGCGCCTTCAACATCCGTTATCCATCCACAGTTGGCTTTTGGCCAACTTTATCAGTATTCTGCTGCAAACGGCAAAGGTACGGCACCTTACCTTTGGGCTTCTGGAAAATCTGCTACTGGACAGACTTTGTGGTATATGCTTGATGCTGGCACTGGCGACTGGATATTAACAATAAAGAACGTGCCAAGCGGCACAACGGTTGTGGATCAAGATGGTTCTTTGTTAATCTACAGCTACAATCATGCCAACGGTAATCTGCTGTGTTGGAACTCAAGTCAATGCATTCCCCCCGCTGGACCTGCTGGAACTGCTCAACAACAATGGCGACCACCAATTGGCGCAACCATAGATGCATTAAACGATACTACATGGACCAACTATCCGATACCTTATGACTATACGGCTATGGTGTTGGGCGGTGGCGGTGCCCCTCAACTTGCATGGTCTGCTAACCAAGTTCAACCTCGCTCAGGATACACAATGAACGTGACAATACAGCCGGGTCTTGTAGGCATCAGCCAAGTTCTCCTAGACGACAATCGGGTCCCTCAAGAAATCTTCGGATGGTCAAATCCGGGTGCAGGCATTGGTCTAGTCACTGGCGGAAATGGCATAAGTACAGCTTGGTGCGCACAAATTAACTATCACGCAGTCCCCTACAGTCCATATGCAAACGAAACCTACACTCAAAACAACAACTTAGGATACACCGTTGATCTTCTATGGCAGAAAACATACCAACCTCCAGTGCCAACTGGAAACATAACCTATGAGTTGGGTCCTGTAGACTTTAACTCTCAGGTCTTCACGGTGTGGTCAAAGGAGACACGGCAATGGTACGGCTATAGCATAGTGGACGGCAACTTGCTTTGGGGTCCAACCGCTTCCGAGGCAGACTACAACCTTTACAATGCAGTTGCACGAATGGATGCTGGTGGAGCTAGCACAGCCTATGGTAACTTGTACTCGGGTGGATACGGTGGAACACTTTATTGCTATGACATGCAAACCGGCAATTTAACTTGGAGCTACACGGCAAAAGGTATCTCACTAGAGAGCCCCTACGGTGACTACCCGCTAAACATTGGTGCAATTGCTGACGGAAAAGTCTACGTCTACACAGACTTGGGATATGTTCAGCAGCCTTTGTGGCGTGGCGCTGAAGTTCGCTGTATCGATGCTTTCACTGGAGACGAAGTTTGGGGTATGTATGGCTGGGCAATCGGAGGCATTCTCGTTGCAAATGGGTACGCAATATACGCTGACCAGTACAATAACATGCTGAACTGCATTGGCAAAGGCCCAAGCGAAACCACAGTAGTCACACAAGACTTCGCAGCACCACTTGGCACACCAGTGTTGGTTAAAGGCACAGTCACCGACCAATCACCAGGAACAACATGCTGGGGCTTCCCAGCGGCAGGAACTCCTGCGGTCTCTGATGCAGACATGGATGTATGGATGGAGTATCTTTACTGCCAGCAGTCAAAACCAACTGATGTGACTGGTGTTTCTGTGCATTTGACGGCTATTGATCCGAATGGTAACTTCCAGGACATCGGTACTGTTACATCTGACGTTACAGGTAGCTATGCGATTTCGTGGACTCCACCAGTTCCAGGCGTCTATACCATAACCGCCAGCTTTGCAGGCTCTAACAGCTATGGCGACTCGAGTGCTCAAACCAGCTTACTAGTCAACGAGTCAGCAGCCGCAACAGTACCTTCAACAAGCAGTTCGACACAGCCGACGGGAAGTCAAACTCAAGCACCTACTACCGCATATAGCGCTCCAGTTTCGCCTTCACCAAGTCAAGCTGAAGCTCCACAGCCAACCAGTGGTACACCAACAACAGCCTACATTGCCATAGCGGCGGCGGTAGTTATCATTGCAGTCGTTGCAGCAGCAATCCTCCTCAGACGACGAAAATAGCACGAGGAAACCAGCAACCATCCCTTTTCCTTTTTTTGTTAACGTGGAAACAAGTATTCATTGGCTGATGAGAGGGGCTGAGTGGGCTCTGGGGAATGATGATTCCAACTTTGTTTGTTGGTTTTTCATTTCTTTCTCTCCTAAAGTTTCCGTTCCAGAGCCCCAGCAAACCTCCATTGACTTTTCAAACTCCGCTTCAAAAATTGTCAGTTCGTTAAGTGCTTTTTCTCGTAGTTAGTGCAATTGGAGATTTAGCTACTTTGGAACTGTAATAAAACGCATCTATTGTGGTGGGTTCTTTATGTAGTTGAAGAGTATGTTCTAGGTAGCGGCCATCTATCTGACACTTCTGAGAATATACTTTCAGCTCTGTTTAGTCCCTGCATTTTTCCGATTAATTCGCCCGTTTGAAGAATGTCCTGCGTACTTTTAACCATAAGCATAATTCCCAAATGGTAGTCTCCAACGCTTTTCATTATGTAGAATACATCTGGCATTTTCATGACTTTTCTGATGAATGCTGTTGAATCGCTGTTTGGGGCAAGTTGGACGTAAAAATTGACTACTCCTTGGTAGCCAATCTTTTTGGGATTAATTTGGATTCGGTTAACGATTGTGCCATTTTCCTTCAGTTTTTTGTATCTTCTTGCAACAGTATCTGTTGAAGTCCCAAGTTCCCTAGATAGTTTTCTAAACGAAATACGTCCGTCTTCAGAAAGCCTTCTCATTATACGCATATCCAAATCATCGACATCAGCTAAGTCCTTACACAATGAATCGCTGATAATCCGCTCACTTGACTTAACAGATGCTGGTTGAGGGTAGATTAACGAAAGGTTTCGTGGAAGGAACCACACGTTTGTCCAAATATTTGCGCCTACTTCCTTCACTGCCAATTTCCTTCTCAACATTTCTTTGATCTGCTCAAGTTTAGAAATAGACTCTAACGCAAAGACCGCTCTAACATTTATTCTTGAAGTGCTCTTAAAGGGTCCGAAAATGTCGGGTATTTCTTTAAGAAGCGCCATAATATTCTCCACTTGAGACGGATGAACCTCAAGCAGCAGTGCAGCAACACATTGGTAACCCAGCTTTTTGTAATTAATCTGCACAGTTGCTCCAACAATTACCCCTTTATTTTTCATTTCATCAAAATGGTTGCGAACCGTATTTTTTGAGACGTTAACTGCTTTGGCAACCTCGTCAAAGTTCTTTCGCGAATCAGCAATTAACTCTCTCAGTATAGCTGCATCTAGATTGTCAATCTCTTCTATCGGGGGCAAGGCAACATCCCGCGTCATTGTTGTCCTTTCCGAATTTTAATCTGTCGCATTGTTACCCAAATGAACTGATATTAGTACAAAAAAGTCTGCGCATTTTATGTTTTTGTAGGAAAATTCTGTTACGTATACCAAAAGATCGGTGAATAGTTTTATTTCCTTAATCTGTATGTCTCTTTTAGCTCTAATAATGAACCAATTTCGCCAATTTTTTCGTTTTCTATTTGCTGGGCTGCAAGCTTCCATTTTATGTTAAAATAGTCTCGCATTATTGTGACAAAATTCCTATTAGTTGACCAGAGACTGGTTACAATTTCAGAATTCACTGAATCGTACGTTACTATTTCCGAATTTTTACCATCAACTAACGCCAGAATTGTGGGAGGAGTAGCTGAAAGTCGTCTAATCTCCAAAGCACCCTTTTTCTTTAATGTTTGAATGTTTTTAGGCACTTTTCTGTGTTTAGGGATGTCCGTGAGTAAGCGGAAAGTAACTCCTCGCTTCAATGCCTTTTCAAAAAGTTCAAAATATTGGTCAAGCACCTTCAGAAGTCGATTCCATTTAACAATACAATCTATCGTGTTTTCAACCTTCTTAAGGGTCTCCACTAACTCCCTATCTTCAGCCTTCTGACCATAAACTAGGAAGTATTTGGGCTCTTCCTGTTCTCTTTTTTCCAAGACCCTTTCTTTATGTAGCTGAACTAGTTGATGGGCTCTGACTTTAATGGCTTCGTGTTCCTCGTTTGCTTGTTCCAAAAGAGCAGTTATTCCCTCGGGAATGGTAAGCGCTTCGTAAGTGATAGGGTTTGTTAAGATTTTTTTCACTAAGCCAAGTTCTTGAAGTGTGGGCATTACTCGGAAGACTTCGGATCGTTCAATTTGTGCGTTCCTCGCGATTGTTGTAATTTTTGATGTTCCCATGTGTACCATGGTTATGTAAACCTCGGCTTGTCGGATGGTCAGTCCGAGTAGTTTCAGGGTCTCCAGTTCTTCATTTTTAAAATTCAACGCACATTCCCCAAGTTTCCTTTTTTTGTAAGTTATGCATATAAATTTAACTCAAAATTGTCGTGTGCCTGCTAGTGCGTGTTATACTAGCAAACCGCTATTAGCACTTTAGGATGATTTTGTCAACCGTTACACAAATGGAGAAAGAGAAATGGAAAATATAGTAAAAGAAAACATAAATCCAAAAAATAAGATGACCGCTGCCGTCGTTGCTTTACTTTTGATTCTGAGTATGGCTTCTGCCCTTGTACTTTTGCCTTCTTCTACTGCTTACTCTCCTCCATGGACTATTCCAACAAGTGCCTACGTTACTGTCACCCCAAATCCCATCGGTGTTAACCAACGTTGTCTCATCGTTGTTTATACTGATAGGTATTCGCCCACAGCTGGCGGTGCAGTTGGTCAAGTTTGGGAGGGCTTCCAACTGGATATTACCAAGCCAGACGGAACTACCGAAACAATAGGACCGTGGACGTGCTCAAGTGCAGTCGCGAGTGACTTTGTCTCGTATACACCCGACCAGATTGGCAACTACACTATCGTGTTTAGCTGGCCTGGAGGGGAAGTCGAGTCTAGCGCGGCTACCTATGATACACCCACCATCGGCGATAAATTCCTCGGAGCCACAAGCGAACCCTGTTCACTCGTTGTAACAGCAGACCCAGCACCCTATTGGCCTGAAACACCCCTTCCCGACGGCTATTGGACCACACCTGTAAATGCTCAAAACCGCGATTGGTCCCAACTTGTAAGCAACTGGTTGGGAGGCACTTGGTTAACTAACAACTTCCAAAAAGCAGGCACCGGACCGAAAAGCGCTCACGTACTGTGGACAGCACCCCTGTGTGCAGATTCGCCTTCAAGCCCTGGCTATCCAGGCGGAATCGCCGATGCACAATGGCCCGCCATATCGAACAACATCAACGACTACCAAAGTTCCTTCCGAAATCCCATAATCATGAACGGAATACTCTACTACAATGCACCAACCACTCAACAGACTGCAAAATACGGCTATTACGCTGTTGATCTTTACACGGGAAACCAGATTTGGTATAAGAACGGCACTGACAACGGACTTGATAATCCCTATTCGAAAACTACACCCAGCCACGTGTCCACTGCGCCTTCGTACGCTCAGCAATTTTACGTATTGTCATGTGGTCAACTATATCACTATAACTCAGTTAACGGGGACGGGGTTGCGTCGTTCCTTTGGATGCAGCAGCAAATGGCCACAACTTTCGCTAGTTCCCAGTCAACGTGGTACATGCTTGATTCTACCACTGGAAACGTGATACTGACTTTGACAAATGTGCCAAGAGGTACTTCTGCAACAGGCGAAGATGGAAGTCTATTGATATACCAATACGACAGTGAGGCTGGCAACTTCCTTTGCTGGAACTCGAGCAAAGCTATTTACCCGGGAGGGGCTACATCGAGCGGTGCACAGGTTTTCCGACCTGCATTAGGTGCTGTAATTGACGCAGTTAACGACACTGCATGGTTAAACGCTAGCACTACTTGGGGTCGCAGTTTTGAACCCGATCTTCAAACGGCATTAAAAACTCCACACTCAGGCTACACAATGAACGTGACAGATGACTCTTTGAAAGGTCTACCCGGATCTATGAGAATACTTCAGGATAGCCGTCGCGTGCCTAAGCAGATCTTTGGTTCACAAATCACTAGCACTTACGGGAGCATAGGCGGTTCCTGTACTGATGATACAATTGCTATATGGCTTGCAACTATAAACGAGCATGCAACAGAATACAGTCCTTGGCCTAATTTAGATCCTTGTGTGAACACCAATCTGGGATTCACCGTTACGCTGGATTATAACAAGGAAATAACCGTTCCATTACCCGGCCAAAACCACACGTGGAGCATTGCAACAGTGGACTACGACAGTGGACTCTTTGTTCTAAGGTGTGCACAAACAGGTCAACTTTGGGCTTATGATCTAGCAACTGGAAGCTTGAAATGGGGACCAACCGCAACACCACCTCCAAATGAACAATTTTACTACTACAGTCAACGCGCTGCCGTCTACGATGGCGTACTTCTCGTAACTGGGCAATACGCCGGAACAATGTATGCCTACGATGCCACCTCAGGGCAAGAACTATGGGTGTATCGTGCGTCATCAGCACCTTATGGCTTTGAAAGCAATTACGGAGAGAACATGCCTCTTAGCGTAGGCGCGGTCTGCGACGGAATGGTCTACGTTTACTCAACTGAGCACTCACCTACTAATCCTCTCTGGCGCCAATCATACGTACGCGGAATCAGCCTAGATACTGGTGAGGAAGTCTGGAAACTGGCGTGCTTCAGTCAAGGGCTATCCTTAGCAGATGGCTACCTTATCAGCGCAAGCCAGTATGATAACCTGATTTACTGCATCGGCAAAGGCCCCAGTGCAACCACGGTCTCCACTCCAGAAGTTAGTATACCTTTGGGCGCAAAGGTTCTGATACAGGGAGCAGTCACGGATGAGTCACCAGGAGCAAAAGGCACCCCCGCAGTATCCGAAGAAAGCATGGAAGCATGGATGGAATATCTTTACGAGCAACAACCTAAACCCGCAGACGCCACAGGAGTACCCGTGCATTTGACAGCTATTGACCCGAACGGTAACTTCCAAGACATCGGCACAGCAACCAGCGACGCAAACGGCAACTATGGCATCATGTGGACGCCACCAGTACCAGGCATCTATCACGTTACTGCGGCTTTCGAAGGGTCAGCCTCATATGGGCCTTCAGAAGCTACAACTTACCTAGCAATCGATGAAGCAGCCCACGCAGCAGTATCTTCAACAGTATCTTCGCAGTCGCAGCCTTCTATAGGTCAACCAGCAGAAAGTTCAAGTTCCGCTCCATTGCAGACAACGTCTCCTTCACCAGAGCAGGCAATCCAACCCACAAGTAGCTCACCAACGACAACGTACATCGCCATCGGAGCCGCTGTAATTGCCATCGTGGTCATCTTGGCCGCAGTGTTTCTCTTCCGCAGACGCAAATGAGCAGAAAAAACACCCCCAATCTTTCTTTTTTCTTTAGCGTAGTTAAGGGGCTGAGTGGGCTCTGGAGGTGACGATTCCAACTTTGCTCGTTGGGTTTTCATTTCTTCTCTCCTAAAGTTTGCGTTCCAGAGTCCCAGCAAACCCTTGTGAGGTGGTGTCCTCCTTTTCCTTTCACTCTTTTTGTTTTCAGATTTCTCTGTGATTTAAGATTGAATTTTGTTTAGAGGTGGTGAATTGATAATTAACTGGCTTGTTTTTTTGTAATTGAATGTTTCTTCTTTGCTAATTCACTTCGTTTGCTTCCTGCCATTCTTTGTCAAAGTATTCTTGAAGTATTTTGATCAATACTGGGTTATTTGACCACATATTGGGCGTCAATAGAGGGTTGAATGGTGCCGTGTTAAACAAGGCTTCTTTTGTGTCAAATAGCGCTAATGTAATTGGAGGAGACGCAAACGTGTATTT
>JAOZHZ010000014.1 GCA_026014615.1 Candidatus Bathyarchaeota archaeon
ATTTTTGGCAGTTCTGGGTTTCTTTCCAGTTAAATCCGGAGATTGCGGTTTTGATGTTGGTTTCCAGAACAGAAATGCTTGTTGCGTATTCATTGCGAACATAGCAGGGCAGGACCAGTTTTCCATCTGGACCGACGTTAATCATGGCCCAGGGTGTGCATTTCCAGTTTTTCTCTTTTGTCATGACTTTAAAATAACTGATTGAATTCACCAGGGGATACCCTTTCTTTTTCATTGCAACAAGTTTTGCAGCTATCGTCGCGATTTCTTTTGTTGTAGGTGCAGACGCTGTGGTATTACAATAATCATGCGCTATGGCCACGGATATTCTGACATTCAATTCTTTCGCCAACTTCACCATGCCTTCGATATCATAGAGATTTTCAGCCATTATTGTCGTGTTAATTGTAACTGGAACCTTCCGTGCGGCTACCGTTATGCCCTGCACCGCTTTTTTGAAACACCCACCAACACCTCTTATTGCGTCATGAGTTTTTTCTAAGCCATCCAACGAAACGTAGACAACACCGTTAATGTAAGGTGACATTTCATCTATTTTGGATTCGAGTAGAGTACCATTAGTTATGAGGCTTGTATGCAAAGGCAGAGAACGCGAAAAAGCAAGAATCTCCACCAAATCCTTTCTCAGCAGAGGTTCCCCGCCTTCAAACGCTATTCCGCAGGCTCCCGAATTGTAAACCTGTTTTAGAATTGCTTTTTCTTGGTCTATACTTGAATCCGGGCAGGGTCTTTTCCAGAATGGGCACATTTTACATTGGAGATTGCAGTTGTAGGTCACCTTGTGCCCACAAAACAGAGGAACCTTCACGTCAAATAAGTTTGAGATGAAACCACGATAGATTCGCATTCCCAACCAAAATGTTTCCATGTAATGACGAATGTTTTTGCCGTCTCCAGAATAGTTGGGAACCCGAGATCATCCTCCAAAATCATTAACATAAATCTACAAATTAACAGTAACAAAAACAAGTACTTCTCTTTTTTGTTTCTTAAGAAAGGGGGAAATTTTGTTCGTTCTGTTCTTTTTTCTTGATTTCTTTCTTTACGCCCCTTCCGAAGTCACTTACAGCTTTGGCACTTTTCCCGATGCCTTTACCAATGGCTTCTCCAGTTTTTTCAGCAGCAGTTTCAACCTTTTTCTTCTCTTCAGACATTACTAATAACACTCGATAAAAGTGAGGTTTTTTGCTAAATTTAAGAGTGGGTGACTGTGAAGCTACAGCAACAAGTGGACCGTGATTACTTCAGAGCACTACAAATACGATTCTGCGCAAACATGCTTTGAATTGAGCATCAACGTTTTTCTAAAAAACTTCCCACTGAGCAGTAACCAACAGCAATCATCAGAGTTAAGGGTAGATTTCTGGGAAAGTCATGCAACGCTTTATAAGCACCTCGACTGCTTTCTACTTAAGCTTGCAAGAGCTGTTTTTGCAAAGTACAATTTAGGGAGTTGATATACCGAATGTTCAAGTACCAAGAAACATACACCGCAGTTTGCTCTGAGTGCAGTCTGGAATTTAAAATTTCAGCAAAACCGATTGCAGGCGAACCAATATACTGCCAAGAATGCTACTGGCAAAGAAAACAACAACTTAGCGTTTAACCAAGTTAAAACTTAGTTAAAAAACCCAACCTTTTTGCTTTCATCAGGTTCTTTCGGAAACGGTGGGCGCCCCATTAATGCAAACTTGAAATTTGACAGAAAAAACAAAAAATAAAACAGGAAGTCTATTCGTCGTTGTCATGCACATGGCTATTTGAGGAATAAAGTCAAAGAACTAAGAAGTTATCTTTTGCCCTTCAATCTTTTGTTCACCGCGAAGGAAGTCTAAGTAACAGTCTACAAGCTGCTTTTGTTTTGTCAAAGGATCCAAACCGTTACACATTTGAACAAACGTCTTCCGTAACACCTCAACGTCTTTACTTGATATCTCAAAAGGCAACTCATTCCGCTCGTACATAGCTAATATTGATGACAAACCATCGATATACACCCTATTTTCCATAACATTTTCACGTTTTTTCCGATAGGCTTTGAACCAACTTGAAACACTCCGGCTTGTAATTTGATCAATGCAGTTATTACACACATTTAGTCTATCACCTTTTTCGCTTCTGATGACTGAAACATCAAAAATAGGGTCGTTTCCGCAAACATCACAGTTCGTATGCTGTAATGAAGCGAAATTGTCAATTAAACGATGTGTTTTGCCTCTATACTTAAAAGGCCCAACACTCTCGATGCAGTCAGGGATAGTTCTACTCAACGCCAGTAAAATGTCATCTGTTTTTGCCATTTTTGCTCACCAGCTACACAGTTATATCGACGGAAATCTTCGGCTTAAATAGCCCTCTAGAAATTCGCGGTCATCTGCTAATTCTGTGCTTTTTACAATTTGGCCCTCAAGCCTATCCAAAGCTACCCTAAACGTCTGTTCCGCACCATAACCTTCACCTGAACTGAAAAACGCCCCCTTCTTTGTTCTAAATTGCAGTCGGCAGTGAATTAACTGATCGCCCTTGAAGTTTGTACCATGTGTCTTCATGTAGACAAATAGCGTTCCAGCCTCTAGGGTTCCTCCGTATCTGTGGGTAAAAGATTCAAAGTCATCCATAATGGCGCCTCTTTGGACTTCATCAATTCCTACGTCTTTTACTGAAAACTGCACCGCAAGCCTTTGCACCGGCTGTTCCATCTGAGCTAAAGGTTCAAGAAAGTCCCGTTTAGTTATGATACCGACAGGTCGCCCTTTGCTGACGATCACCAAAGAAGAAACGTTAAATTTGTGCATCTGCTCTTCAGCATCTCGCAACTTGGTTTCAGGCAAAACAGTAACCACCGGCTTAACCATTATCCCCTTCGCCGGAATACTCAAGACGGGAACTTTCTCACCCACTCTTTCACCAAACCTTTGCACTTGTCGAGGCTGGAAAATATTCTCAATAATATCATAAATACTCACAATCCCCACAAGTTTTCCGTCTTTAACTATCGGCACATGGGAGATTCCCTCGCCTCTTAAAAGGCTTAATACGGCGCCTATCGACTCATCTTCTTCGATGATACACGGTTTCTTGGTCATTATTTCTTCAACAGTAGTATTGCCCCAATTCTCCATTACCGCTCCATGAATAACATCCTCATCTGTAACAAAACCCAAAAGTTTCTCGCCACTGTAAACTGGAAGTTGCCTAATCTCACTTTCAATCATCAACTTAGCGACCTTGCTAAGAGGATCCTGCAGAGTAACAGCAGGCGCCGACCGCATCAAAGACTTGACTTTTGTTTTTGAGGCATCAAGACTAGAGCGTGTTATCCATTTGCGAGAAATAACCCCTCTGTAACTACCTTCATCATCCATGACCGCTAAAACAGGCGGCGTCTCTTCTTTAAAAAGAGATAAACAAGAAGAAAGCGTATCATTCTCATGTACCTCCAAGAACCCCTTGGAAAAAACATCCTCGACAATTTTAACCATAAAACTCACTCAATAATATTCGCGTGCTATCATTTAAGCATTAAACGAAAAGCAGAAACCCTTAGAAATAGACAACAATAAAAAGTCTTTTCAAATCACATGAGAAGTCACGATTGGCACCAGCATTATAAGCTTGACTTAACAATTCAATACTAGGTGTTTTGGTTGAGTAAAAAGCGACGAGTAAAACCTGCAGGCACAGATTATGTTGAACCAAAGGAGAATCAGGAATCAGAAACAGAAGACATCTACAACGATAAGCAACGAGAAACAATGCTTAAAGAGGATGAAATAACTGCATCGGAGAATGCGTTTATGGAAGGCAGAGAAATGGACATGAAGAAGAACCGAAAAGCCAGTCATGATGATTCGGTGTCAGTTGAGCTTTCTAAGCATGAGTATGAAGAGGATTGATTACGAAAACTATTTTTCCGTTGGGCGCAAAAAAAACTAACTGCCCAAAACTAAATTGGTGACACCCCGACAACATGGTGAATTTCAAAGACTTTCGGCTACGGTACTGCCCAGAAACATTTCTAAAGGTAATCTTGGGCACATTTGTTTTTCAGTAGTGGCAAGTTGCTGATGGTTGTTCGTCTTTCCCAGTCGCCCTCCAGATTTCTACAGCAAAACCGGTAAGTGCCCAATGCCAACCTCTTTTCTCCACAACCTGCTCACCAAACTCTTTCTGTATTCGCTTGTTCATTCGTATTATTCTGCGACTAACCTGATGACGCATCACCTTAAAGCGTTCAAGCTTAGCAGCCAAGTCCTTCGGCAACAAGCCAGGCGAACCAGCCTCAAAAAGAAATTGCAAAATCTCCCGGTCAACCTCATCCTTGCAAGCAATCCGCTCAATCAACGACTGCTCAAAATTGAAAGACCCCTTCAGACCGGCAAAGATTGTGCGCAGCATCAGCTTAACCTCTTCAACTTCTGCAAGAGTTCGTTTGAGGAGCTGCTGATTATACTTCAAGCGACCTATCTTCTCGCTTTGGCTGCGCTTCTTTTTTTGTTTTTGAACAGGGTTTTCTGTGCTTTCCATATCAGAATGCACACTCCAAGAAAATCGCTCCATCAAAGCAGGGCAAAACTAACAGTAGGTAATCAGGACTAACCACTGACAGAAAGGTGACTTCTGAAAAGCATGGACGTTTCCCATACCCTGCGGCATGTGCTAAAAGTGCTTTTGAACAGGGTTTCACTTCCATTCTTGCAGAGAAACTGTTAAGCAACATAGCTTTTGCCTCCATCTGCAACACCCCCAGACGCCTTCTGATTGTCTTCCTCACAGTCTACCAGCCGACATAAAACATCTGCAACCTTCGCCAAATCACCACCCAACCTCTCCAACTTAGCAAGGCTACCCGAAATCCTCTCCAAATCACAAAGAACACTATCGAATTGGCCCTCCAGCTTCTTGACACGCTCAGGCATCAACAAATACTCCACAGCCGCATCCCGACCAAGATGATCAAGCTCACCCTCATCCTCACCAGGACTATCATCAATAACCCGCTTAGGAGTACTCACCGTGAAGTAGCGGTTTAAGAGATTGGCAACTGGGTCATCAACGCCCAACTCATGACGTTTGTTGATTTGCCCTTCACCAAGCAGGCAACCATACTTGCACATCAGACCCTTGGCAACGCGGTCAGCCAGATTCTTAGCCAAAGTCACCAACTCACCCGGACTGCGACCATACAACGTCTCCACATGAACAATCCAACTGGTCGTTGTATGTCTCACCTTCACGCCCTGCTCCAAACCCAGAAGCGCCGTCCAATTCTGCATCTCCACCCGCCGAAAATCACCCAACGGATAAACGCCCTCACGCAACACAGGGAACTTGAAGAAACAACGATGCAAACGAAACACACCGCTACTGAAAAGCACGCCCTCACATGATATGAGAAAGTTTTGACCTCGCTCCGTAAGCTCGTAATCAACAAAGTTGCTGCGCTTTAATCTGTGGATTAGCCCTGCCTTTTCCAGCTTTTTCACGTAGTAGGCGACATGTTGTTTGCTCCATCCACGGGCGCGGGCTATCTTGGCGGGGTACATTTTGACCTCAATGCCCTTAAGAATCGGGATGACGCGGGAGCGGACGGTATAGAAGTCAAATTTGACTTTTGACTTTGAAAGAGAAACAGTTTGACTTCTACCCGTAGACCCGACCAAAACAAGTTTCACCTCAGCTTTGGAAGCACATTTTCCTTGATTTTTTGTCTTAGCGCTTCTATGCAGTCGTCGAGTTCTGCCAAGCTTAGCAGGCGTTTATCATTAAACTCAGCTAACGCTGCTCTCAAGGAATCGCGGTTTTCAACAGAGTCTCTTATGCGAAAGAACGCCGAAATGCCTGCCCTACCTTCGACGACTACTGGCGCCATCATGACTTCAAACTCGACATTTTTAGGGGTTCCAGGCGCAAAATAGCAATGCTCCAAATACTGCCCAAAGCCGCCGTTATAACCGAAAACAATCCAGCGGCCATCGGTCAGCCAATCAGCGGCGTTTACCCTGCTAAGGACCAGATCCAACATAACCCTCCTTGCGCTGGATTCTCTGGCCGCTACCTTTGAAGACTAAACAGGCTTCGCTTGATGCTATGCGATTAATTGATCTTCTGCCCTGCATCGCGGGTTCGGTGCAGCACCCGCACCAAAAAACGCAGTCCATGCAATAGAAAACTTGGGGCGTAGACTGCGCACAGTTTGGACTAGAATTTTCGGGTTTGGGTTGTTTGGAAAAAGAAAAAGTTGGGTAGAAACGGGATAAATTCGTGGCGTGTGTGGCGGGCCCGACGGGAATTGAACCCGCGACCTACGGATTAAGAGTCCGCCGCTCTGGCCTGACTGAGCTACGGGCCCGCAGATGTTTGTTCGAAATGGAATTTTCATCTATCAATATAGAGGTTTCGCTTAAGTTGACGGCTTCTTGGGTGTTAGGGCGAACCGTTACGCACACACAGTTAACCGAGTCCACAGCCAATGGGAAAGCTGTGAAGAAGGATGGAGAAACGTAAAACGTCAAACAAGAACACAAAGACAAAGAGAACTGGTGGAATGTTTTCTTAGTTTAGACTTAGATGCAAGCGGCAACACCGCCTGAAGACTCATGAAAAAGTCTTAGTTGGAGCCAAAAATTTAAAAGTGCGGGGAACTTTTTGACGACAAAAACCAAAGGTGCTATAGAATGATAAATGTTGCATCAACTTTGATGTGGATTTCTCTTGGCGCAGGCTCTTTCGGATTAGCCTTAGCCGAGTACATCATAAGCAAACGACGGAAAAAAGAAAACTAAAGACCAAACACTGAAAGAAGAGCACGAGCAGTGTTCTTTTTTTCAGTGCTATTTCTTCAGTTTTAAATATAGTGATTTTCTGCGGAGGTTGCTTAGGGAAGGTATTTTTTGGGCAAAACGTAGGTTACTGTCAGAGATGTTTTGAGGTGTTCAAATGACCATAGACAGGAACAAAATAAGTGGTGAGCATCTTACCGAGCTGAAAGAGCTTGTTCGGGAGCAGCAGGGAAAAGCGTCTAAAGAGAAGATTTTGGCGATTTTCTGTCAAAGGCACGGTGTCTCCGTGGAGCAATGCCAAAAATACTACGACCAACTTGTAGCCGACGGCGAAATCAAAGAATAGTCGACGAAAAAGGAAGAATAAAGAGGTTTGTTCTTTATTCTATCTGGATTCTTTTCCCCTTCAAAGGTCCTTTTAGGGGAATCTCAACTGTTAGTAAGCCGTTTTCAAATTTTGCTTTCGCTTCATCTTCCTTGGCAGGATGCGCTAAACTATAACAGCCTAAGTAGACGATGTCGTCACGGGCAGCCTCCACACAAACGCTTTGTTCACCCACCGAAAGCTCCACATGCTCCTTAGCAACACCAGGCAACTCAATTTCAATAGAGTACGCTTTGTCGTCGTGGTCTATGCAGATTTCAGGAGTGACCACAGTCACGGTTTCTTCTTCCTCATCAGCTTCGGGTTCCTTAACAACTTTCTTTTTAGGCAAAACAAGACACCTTCAAAAGTCTGCAACTAAATCTAGCCTGTTGCAGCTAAAAAACCTGACGTAACAGAAAAACAGCGAGACATCCCCGTCACTTTTGCCGTTAAAGAGCCATTCGAAACTTTGAACCTGGAACTTGTATAGGCGGTTTAGCTATTGGGAGCTAACTTAATTTCGTATATTTGCCGCCAGTTTTTCCCTGTCACAAACAGCCTGTCGCCTTCCGAGCCATAGGCTATCCCGTTTAGAACCCCGCTGTTAGCCGCTGCACCTTGAAGACCAGTTAAGTCAACCCATACCTTGACTTGTCCCGTATTAGGATTAATGACTGCTATTTTTGTCTGTTCATAAATGTTAGCGTACACGTCGCCGTTTATGTATTCAAGCTCGTTCAGCCTTGACACAGAAACGTTTCCATCGTAAATTTGGAGCGCCTTGACCTGCTGAAAAGTTTCAGGGTCTATAAAGTAAAGGTTGCTGGAGCCGTCGCTCATGATTAAGTTTTCGCCATCGAAAGTGAGTCCCCACCCTTCAGTGGGGTAAGAGAAGTTTTTGATCAAAGCAAAAGAGGTTTTGTCGTAAACAAAGCCGACTTTTTCTTGGTATGTCAACTGGATTATAGCATCACCAACAAGGGCTGCGCCTTCACCAAAGAACTGGTCTGAAAGCGAAAACTCTTGCAGAACCTCACCCGAAGCCAAGTCAACTCGCCTCAGACTAGAGAAGCCTTTCAACCCGGTGCTTTCGTATAGGAAGCCATCTGCGTAGAAGAGTCCCTCGGTGAAGGCGTTTGGGTCATGAGGATAAGTGTTGATGACGGTGTAGGTGTAGTTTTGCGCGGTTAAAGCTGCTTGGGGGTTTTCGCTGCTTAGGGAGAAGCCTACGATTCCTATGCTAAGAGCAAGAATCATAAGCACAAACAAGGCAGACAGCGCAGTTTTCTGCATACATTATTTGTAGCGGTTGCTTGTTAATATTCTAAACGGAACTACCGAAAAAACGGCATAACCTTTCTTCCGACCAGTATAACAGTAGGCATCGTTGCCGTCTTGAACCGTAAACCTTAAGAACACCCGCCAAGCTACTTTTGTCAGTCGTACAAACTACAAGGTGTTGAATCAGATTGGCAGTTGAAGGTTTTTTCGAAAACAAACGCCCACAACCAGTTGAAGCCAAAGTCGGTGACCTGACGCCGCAATCAAAGGCAGTAAACGTCACAGCAAAAGTGGTTTCCAAAAGCGAAATACGAGATATCCCCATAGGCAGAGATGGTTCTGCTCACAAAGTCTGCGACGCATTAGTTGGAGACGAAACGGGTGTAATTTACCTTACCTTATGGGATGACAACATTGAAAAAGTAAACGAAGAAGAAACAATACGCGTCGAAAACGGCTACGTAACACTCTTCAAAGGCAACATGCGCCTGAACATCGGCAAATACGGCAAACTCGAATCAGCTGAAGCCCTAACCGTAGAAGTGAACACAGAAAACAACGTATCCAGCAAAACATACGAGCAAGAACGCAGACCATTCAGAGGCGGCGGACGCAGCGGCGGTAGAGGTTTCGGCGGTGGCGGCTATGGCGGACGCAGCGGCGGAGGTTACGGTGGACGTGACCGACGTGGCGGCGGCGGATTTAGAGACCGCAGGTACTAAATAGGCTGAAGCATAATTTTTTATGCTTTCATTTTTCCAGTTTAGCTTTTTTATGTCTTATTTTTTTATCTTAAATCGTTTTCACGTGTAGATTAACTTGAATCAATTGTTCCTTCGAATTGATGGCGCCAAATTTTCTCGTTCAAAACTATCGTTAAAGCGCAAATCAAAACGATTACGTGAAACGCGATTGTTTCAGGGTTTGCTGGGATGTCTGAATCTAGCCGCTCGGTTAGCGATTGACGTTGCAACCGCACCTGCCGAGACTCCTGCATCTATGTTCACAACGGCTAAACCCAAAGAACAAGACTGAAGCATAGCCATCAAAGTGCCTACGCCCTTTTCTCCAAACCCATAACTGTTAGAGGTAGGAACCGCAATTACAGGCACGCCAACCATTCCGGCTACAACCGAAGCCAAAGCGCCCTCTCTACCTGCCACAACCACAATGCAGTCCACATCTTTGAGCATCAACTCCTTAAGCGGCTGAAGCAACCTATGAATCCCAGCCACCCCAACATCGTAAACCATGGAAACGTCACAGCCCATTTCTTCAGCAATAATCTTAGCCTCTTTGGCTACGGGAATATCAGAAGTTCCTGCAGTTATAATCCCAATTTTTCCACCAGTTTGTTTACCTACAAAATCCTTCCTTTTTAAAAGCGCAATTCGGGCTTTTTCACAGAAATACAGGTTTGAATCGTCTGGAACCGATTCGCGTAAAGCCTGTATTTGCTCGGGGGTGCATCGGCTAATTATTGCCCTGCCTGACTGTGAAAGCAGTTTTAGCGAGATTTCTTTGAGGTCACTTACGGCTTTGCCTTCACCGAGAATTATTTCAGGCACACCATTGCGCAGTTCCCTGTTCACGTCGATTTTCGCCAAGTGCCCAACTTCTTCGATTGCAAGAAACCGCAGTAGGCTCTCGGCTTCATCCAAAGAGATTTCGCTGTTCGCAACCTTCTCAAGCACTTCTTTAAGCGTTAACATAACAGTGCACTGCGCGGAATTGTTTGAAAGACACAAGTCATATATTATTTATATGGTTACCTTTTCACGGGGAAAAATCATGTGTGCCAGCCAAAACGGTGTTTCTGACAGAATAGTTTTTGTTGATTGTCAAACTGCTGGTGTCGCCGGAGACATGTTTCTTGGAACTTTGATAGACCTTGGGGCAAACGTCGAAAGCATAGTTTCCGCCATAAAAGCCCTTGGGAACCCGGAAGGGGGGTACGGAAACGTGGAAGTAGAAATAAAGAAAGTTATGCGAAGAGGGCTCACAGCGACTCAAATTGACGTTAAATCAGATGTAACACCTAAAAAGAACGGGCTGGAACTTGTAGAACTTGTGGAGAAAAGCGCAGCAAATCTGGGGCTTTCTGCAAAAGCAAGACAATTTGCGTCTCGCGCTATTCGAACGTTGGTTAACGCTGAAGCGGGAATTCACGGAAACAACTTGGCAGACACGCACCTGCACGAAGTCGGGTTAGTTGATACTCCTGCAGAAATACTGGGCGTTGCCGTTGCCCTAGAAGACCTTGGTTTATTCAACGCTAAAATTTATGCTACGCCCGTTTCAGTGGGAGGAGGAACAATCAAGTTCTCCCATGGCATTGTCCCAATTCCAGCCCCTGCGACATTGACGATTCTCCAATCAAACAATTTCCCCTTCAAAGGCGGACCCATCGAGGTAGAGTTAGCTACACCCACGGGAGCAGCAATTCTGGTTAATTTGGTTGATGAAGTCAGTCGGGTTTATCCTTGCATGCAGCCTTTGAAGGTAGGTTACGGCGCAGCAACCAAAGACTTCCCAGAATTAGCGAACGTTCTAAGAATAACCATAGGCAAACCGTTGAACGAGGGGCTTTTGTGCGAAGAAATCGCCGTCTTAGAAACAAACATCGATGACGTAACAGGAGAAATCGTGGGATATACACTGGAAAGACTGCTCCTTGAAGGCGCCAAAGACGTAAGTATAATTCCGATGTTTACCAAAAAGAGCCGCCCCGGTCAAATTCTAAAAGTAATCGCAGACAAAAAAGACACCGAGTGTCTGTCGCGGGTTATCATGGAAGAAACAGGCACCCTAGGAGTCAGGGCAATTTTTTGCGAGCGACACATCCTAAACCGTGAGCTTCACGAAATGGAAGTATCCATAAACGGAGTAAAGGAGAAAGTAAACGTGAAGGCAACAAAGGACAATAAAGGCAGAGTTTTCCACATCAAACCTGAATATGAAGATTTGAAACGGGTAGCAGAAGCTACAAAGATGCCTTTAAGAGAAGTTTCAGAAATAGTCATGACAAAAGCGAGAGATATCCTCCAGAAGAGGCAACCCACATGAATGAAGCTGAGACGAAGTATGAAACGTTAAAACTCTTCATCAAAGACAAGGGAAAAGACGGCGTGGCAATTGCTTTTTCTGGTGGGGTAGATAGCGCAACACTGGCTGCCGTGTGCAAAGATGTTTTGGGCGACAAAGCGGTAGCGGTCACCGCAATATCCCCCACATACACTGCCCAAGAACTGGACGAAGCACAAACCGTGGCTCAAGAAATAGGCATCAAACTGGTAACTGTGGAAACTGACGAGTTATCAAACGAAGACTTTACCAGTAGCCCTGAAAACCGATGCTACTTCTGCAAAAAAGAGCTCCTAAACCAGTTGCTGGAAGTTACTGAAAAACTGGGTTTTGGAGTGGTTTTTGAAGGCACAAACTTCAGCGACCTGAAAAAACACCGACCGGGATTTCAAGCCGTGAAAGAATTAGAAAACGTTTACAGCCCGTGGGTTGAAAGCGGCTTCACTAAAACCGAAATACAAAGTCTGGCTAAAACGCTTGGGCTTTCGGTTTATGACAAGCTGCCTCAACCTTGTTTAGCCTCACGGATTCCCTACCACGAAAAAATAACCAAGGAGAAGCTGGAAAGGATAGCAAAAGCGGAGCAGACAATAAAAAGAATTGTTGAGGTTAAGCAGCTTCGCGTTCGAGACCACAGTGGATTAGCTAGAATCGAGGTTGGAAAAGACGAAAGAGCACTCTTTTTTGATGCTCAGGTTCTTGACAAAATAAATTTTGAGTTGAAGCGGCTGGGCTTCAAGTATGTTGCTGTGGATTTGGAGGGGTACCGTTCAGGCAGCCTGCTCATGTATTAGAAAGTTAGAGAAGCCCGCGTGTTTAGGGCGCATCCGCTTTTGGTAAAGGAAAACTTTTAACGTTACACAGGTTGTCTTTCCTGTCAAGGCGTTATTTCATGGTTGCCGAAAAAACAGCAAAACCCACCGTTGAAGAGTTACTCGCAAAAGCCAAGAAACCCGCGCAGGTCGCCCCTGCAATGCACCGATTCTACGAGGGCAAAATGCAGGTTATGCCCCGATGCGCTATAACCAGCCCCGATGACTTCGCCATCTGGTACACGCCGGGAGTGGCGGCGCCCTGCAGAATAATTCAAGCTGACCCTGAAAAGAGTTTTGAGTTGACGAACCGTTGGAACAGCGTAGCCGTAGTGTCAGACGGCACACGAGTGCTCGGTTTAGGCAATATTGGACCGGAAGCAGCCATGCCTGTTATGGAAGGCAAAGCGATGCTGTTCAAGTACCTCGGCGGAGTCGACGCCGTTGCGATCTGCCTGAAAACCAAGGACCCTGACGAAATTGTCCACACATGCGAACTGCTGGAACCCACGTTCGGCGGCATAAATCTTGAAGACATCGAAAAACCCAAATGCTTCTACACTTTGGAGAAAACACGGGATAAGCTGCAGATTCCTGTTTGGCATGACGACCAGCAGGGAACGGCAACCGTGATTTTGGCGGGTTTAATGAATAGTTTTAAGCTTGTCGGCAAAAAACCACAAGATGCACTCATCACTTTGGTCGGCTCAGGAGCAGCAAACATCCGCACATCCTATGTTTTGATGCGGTGGGGCGTCAAACCCGGCAACATCATGCTTGTAGACAGCAAAGGCGTCGTGCATCAAGGCAGAGCCGACATCACTAAAGAAGAGGACCCGTGGAAGTACGAGTTAACTCAGAAAACCAACGATGAAGGCAGAACAGGCGACATAACCCAAGCCTTCAAAGGCGTAGACGCCGTCGTCGCAGCCTCAAAACCAGGACCTGGAACGATAAAACCTGAATGGGTCAAAACCATGGCGGATAAAGCAATCATTTTTGCGTGTGCGAACCCGATTCCTGAGATTTGGCCTTGGGAAGCCGAAGAGGCAGGAGCCAGCATCGTCGCTACTGGCAGAAACGATTTCCCTAACCAAGTCAATAACAGCTTGGGTTTCCCGGGTATCTTCCGCGGTGTTTTGGATGTCAAAGCGAAGACCATAACGGATGATATGTGTATTGCGGCTGCGCAGGAGTTAGCGGCTTTTGCTGAGGAAAGAGGCATGACTGAAAAGGATATTCTGCCGCGTATGGAGGAGTGGGAGGTGTTTCCGCGGGAAGCTGTTGCTTGCGCCTTAAAATCCATTGAGCAGGGCGTGGCGAGGGTTAAACCAAGCAGGCAGGAACTGTATGAACGTGCCAGCGCTATTATTCGAAACTCCCGAGAATCCACCGAGACGCTTATGAAGAGAGGCTTGATAAAGCAGGCGCCAAGCGAAGAGCAACTGCTGAAATAGCAGCAGTCTCTGCGTTTGAATGCGTCGGATTAGTTTCTCGTGGTATAGGAGAAAATTATTTAAGTAATTCATAAGATACTTGGGCTGGGGATTACTATGCGTTTGGATTACGCTCTTTACGGTCTAGCAATAGTGTTATTCGCCTCAACGGCAATCACCTTCGCGTTAGTGACGGATGGGAACTTGCAAATAACCATCGCGGCAGCAACAGCCGCTATTGGACTTGTATCAATCGTAGGAGGCTACGCTTTGCGACCTAAAGGCACTTCGGCACCAACAATCCAAACAGTTACGCCCATAGCGGAAACAGCTGCAGAGCCCGTTCAGCAGGCACCAGCAGTTGAAACCCCCGTAGTTGAAGCCCAAACTGTTGAAGAACCAAAAATGGAAACTCCCGCTGTCGAGTCGTCAACAACGCAAAGTTCTCCTGTTGTTGAAGCACCAAAAGCTGAAACAGCATCCGCGGAGTTGGAAACTGACGAAGCAGTTTGCGCCCCTGCAGAGGCACCAGCACCCCAGAGTGCAGAGGTACCAACAGGAAAAGGTGTTTTCGCACAGATACGCGGAATCAGCGAAAAAAGGGCTGAACAGTTAAGAGCCAATGGCGTTAACAACTTGGAAGATTTAGCTAAGGCTGACCCTGAAGATTTAGCGGCGAAACTTGATGTGTCGCCAAGAATCATGAAAATGTGGATTGGATGCGCCAAGAAACTGATAAAATAAAAAGGGGTTTGTTTAGAACAGCAACGTGTTGTCTACATCAGTTTCACTATATTTCTTTTTTCTAAGCGCCTGAGAGCGTCTAAAAACTCGTTTCTTTTCTCTCCTGCAAAATTCAAGTTGTACATCATATCTTTGACGGACATCTCACATTTGCCGAAGTTTTCATGACGCTTGTGGAGGTGCTTTACTATTGACCGCTCAAGTTTGCCGCAACGCCACGTCGTATTCCGAATCAGAACGACTATAGTCCTTACCAGTACTTGCTCGTTGGTTTGTCTCTTGGACAAATCTCCATTTGCCCCCGTAAGCGTAAATGTTTAACTGTTTTTTAAGGGTTTGCGTTTAAGACTTTTCTCACAGCTATCGCCCAAAAAAGGAGCGTTCGCTTAACTCAGGTTCTTTTTAAGATAAAACCCGTGGGAGTCCCCATAGTAATTTTCGAGAACCCTTACTCTTTTGTATCCAAGTTTAAGGTAAAGACTCAACGCTGAAACGTTACCCACACGCACCTCCAGATGACATTCTCGCATGTCGCTCTGTTTAAGAAGGTCTTCAAGCGCAAGCATTAACCGTTGAGCCACGCCACTTTTTCGGTAAACGGGTAAAACGTCGATTGTCATTACGTGACCTACAGGTTGACCCCGAACTAAGTCGATTCGTCCAATAATGAACCCCGCGATTTCGCCGTTAACCCTTGCTACGAGGCTGATGGAGGCGTAGTCTGACAGGAGGTAACCTATCTGCTGTTTTGAGAACGCTTCCTCTTTGAAGCACTGCAGTTCTATCTCATAGAGGACATCTAAAAGGCGAATTGAAGCATCTTCTATCTGCACGTTCATCGGTAACCGAGACCAAACTAGGGCACGCTGGACGATTTAGGTTTTCCCGCTGAATCATTCCCATTTTTCAGGACGGGCTTAAGCTCTATCCACTGCTGCGAAGCAAAACCGATGCCGAACCTCAGCCAGAGGGTAATTATGCGGCTAAGGATAGTTGCTGTCGCGCACACAGGAGCAAACTGAATTCCCAGCAACGATGTGTACAATGTGGTCATGGTTATTTCGGGTAGCCCAACCTCAAAAGGCACTCCAACAGGGACGGATTTTACTGCCACCACAATAGCGCCAGTGATAAGGATTACGCTCCAAGAAACATCAACACCCAGCGATAAGAAAACAAGGTAGGGAATGCTTAAACTACAAAGCCAATTCAAAGCAACAAGAATAGTAGGAACCACGAGAGCTTGCGGTTTGTGAACAAACTCTTTCATAGAAGTATGAAACATTCCTGCAGCTTTAACGGCTTCTTCCTTGAGGAATTCAAGTTTCTGCCGCCATCTTCCCCGAGTTAGGAAGATTCCTGCATTAATAAGTGAAGTTATTGTTTTGAGGCTCCATGTTGGCTTCACACTCAAAGTTAACAGGAGAACAAGGATGATGGCTATGGCGGCGGTGAAGAAAAAGATGAGGTTGAAAATGATGGGGTTCACTTGTCTTTCGGCGAAAATCAAGGCAATTCCTATAATCAGCGCGGCTATGTTCATAGCCATGCCTAGAATTCTTTGCGTAACGACAGAAGCCACAACTTTGCCGCTTGTCCCCTCTTGTTCTCGGTTAACTAAGTAAACTCTGCAGACTTCGCCGCTTACGGACTCCGCAGGAATAACAATGTCTATGAACGCGCCGTACCACACAAATAGGTAGCTACGGATTACCGAAATTTTCACTTTGAGAAATTTGAGGATGCTTCGCCAAGAAACAGCATAAAAAAACATTTCAGCAAAACTAACCAGAACCGCCGCAGAGTAAAGGAGTGGGTCTGCACTTCGCGCCGTGGCTATAATTTTTGGTAGATCCACGTTGAAAAGAAGAATGTAGAGGAAGAACGCAGCTAAACCAACAATCGACAACAGAATTGTTTTACGTGTAAATTTTGGTTTAGCACCCAAACTTTTGCTCCCCCTAACTTGTATGGCAAATTGTGGATTTGGATGTCATGCATGGATTATATGCTTTGTCCAAATCAGAGGCAAAATAATAGGCATTTTCGCAAGAAATCTTAAGTGAACTGTTGCTAAAGGCAGTTTAAACAGGTTTTGTTTTTAGCGTGAACGTCTGCTCTGCTGATTAGACTGTTGACCACAAGTCTTATGAGCCCATGGCTTCTAGGTGGATAATGAGGAAGGTGAAAAGAATATGGTTTACTGCTCTAAATGCGGCACTTTAAACGCTGACGATGCAAACATCTGCAGCAACTGCGGCGCTACCTTTCAAGCAGCAGTAAGCCAAGGCAAAGCAGGTCCGTATGTGAAGAGTCGGCGGTACCGTGATGAATACTACGCCCGAAGAGGCGGCGGTTTAGGCGGCGTGTTTATTGGAGCCATAATCATCGTGGTCGGCTTAACTTTGTTCTTCTCCCAGTACTATGAGGTACCCGTTAACTGGAACACGGGGTGGGCAATAATCATAGTTATCGTGGGACTTTGGCTAATTTACGGAGCTTTCCGCAGCCGAAACAGATACAAAAACAGACCCAAAGAGACCGTAGGTCCTTCCGTTTGTGCTGCTTCTGGCACGTTTTGTACAAGTGTTCAGCTTTTCACACAAAAAAGTTAAATTGACACCGTTCAAAGGTGTAGTCTATTAATGGGGAAATCTGGATGGTGAAGTACCTTTTTGTTACTGGTGGAGTGTTAAGCTCGGTTGGCAAAGGAATCTTAACAAGCTCAATCGGCAAAATGCTCCAGAGCCGAGGCATAAAAGTCACAGTTATAAAAATCGACCCGTACGTGAATGTCGACGCGGGAACAATGAACCCGTACATGCATGGCGAAGTGTTTGTCACCGACGACGGCGGCGAAACTGACCTCGACTTGGGCTGGTACGAACGTTTTTTGGACCTCAGCCTGAAACAGGTTAACAACATAACGACAGGTTCCATATACAAAGCCGTTATCGAAAAAGAACGCAGGGGCGACTTCTTGGGGCGATGCGTCCAAATCATTCCCCATGTAACCAACGAAATAAAGACGCACTTCCGCAAAATCGCCAAAACCTCCAACGCCGAAGTCGTCCTAACAGAAGTAGGCGGCACCGTAGGCGACATCGAAGGGTTGCCGTTTCTTGAAGCCATTCGTCAAATGCGTTTGGAAGAGGGTCCTGAAAACACGCTTTACGTGCATGTTGCTTTGGTGCCTATTTTAGACGTAACACAAGAGATGAAAACTAAGCCTCTGCAGCACAGCGTCAACGAGCTTCGGCGTATCGGTATTCAACCCGACATCATCGTTGCCCGCAGCCCGAAAATGATTGACGCGGAGGCTCTGCGCAAAATCGCCTTGTTTGGCACCATTCCCGAAAACGCGGTTTTCTGCAGCTACAACGCTGAATCGGTCTATCAGGTGCCTCTTATTCTGGATAGGCAAGGTATGGGCGACTTCGTATGTCAACGGTTTAACTATAACTGTATTCGACCTGACTTCACTGAGTGGACAAAGTTCGTGGATGCCTCCGTGAAGCCGGAGCATGAAGTAAACATCGCTTTAGTAGGTAAATATGCGGGGTTAACGGATAGCTACGTCAGCATGGGCGAGGCGTTGCGGCATGGGGGCGCTGCGAACAAAACCAAAGTCTGCATAACGTATATGGAAGCAGAAAGATTCGAGCAGAACCCTCAATGCGTAGAGGAACTTAGAAACTTTGATGGCATATTCGTGCCTTACGGGTTTGGTCCTCGCGGTACTGAGGGAAAAATGGCTGCGGCACGGTTCGCTAGAGAAAACGACATACCCTTCTTGGGCATCTGTTATGGTTTTCAGATTGCCACCATAGAGTTTGCCCGTAACGTGTGCGGTTTAAAGGGCGCGAACAGCGCGGAAATTAACCCCAACACACCCCACCCAGTCATAGCGTTGATGCCTGAGCAGCGGGGCATCGAAATCAAAGGTGCAACTATGCGGTTGGGAGCGCATAAAGTTAAACTGGAAAAGGGCACCATGGCAGGCAAACTGTACAAAACCGAAGAAGCTTATGAGCGTCACCGTCACCGTTTTGAAGTCAACTTAGACTATATCGATGTGCTCAGCAGTAACGGTATGGTTTACTCAGGCAAAAGCGCCGACGGCAGACGCATGGAAACGTTGGAGTTGCCCGACCGCTACTTCTATTTTGCGTCGCAGTTCCACGGAGAATTCAAAAGCCGCCCAGGAAAACCTTCGCCTGAATACTATGGCTTCATAACTGCCTGTTTAAGTAAGAAGTTGGGTAAACCTAAGCCGACATTTGCTTAGACAACCCGCCCATAATTTTTTCTTTTAATTCGCCAGATTTAGTAAATATGTTCTGTTTTGGGCAAGAGAAAAAATGGGTTAAAGCGAAGCCCACGTTTCTTGGTGAGCCTGAAGCTTTAGCTACACGGTTGTTAGTGTTGATTGTCGTTTCCGTTTGTGAGAGGCGTTTATCTTACGCGTTTGTAGCCTGGGCGGCAGAGTTCTGTGAGCTCAGGAATTTTTGAGGGAACTGCGAGTATGACGTTGTCTGTTGTGAGCACGCCGACGAGTTCGCCTTGTTTTCCTGTAACGGGTAGGTGTTTGACTCCCCAGTGGTTCATCATTTGGACTGCTTCTTCGATTGTGGCGTCTTCGTCGATGGTGAAGATTGGGTTGGTGTAGACCATGCGGGCTATGACTGATTTTGGTGATAGTCCTTGGCTCACAAGGCGAACGAGGATGTCGTGTTCGGTGATTATGCCGGTTGGTTTGCCTTGCATTTCAACCATCATGTAGCTTAAGTCGTCCTTAACCATCATATCAACAACTTCTTGCATTGTTGTCTCATTGTGGACTACGGGAATGTTCTTGGTCATGATGTCTTTTACTACGACGTTGCTTGCCATTCTGATTTACTCCTAATGTCTATGACAGATGCGGGAGTCATTTATCTATTTTTTGTTACTCACAGTTGTTGCGGCTTCTGTTGGGAGCGGGTTATTTCTTTTTGATTTAGTGTTGCTTAAGATTTGCTATGCAATACTGAGGAGGGTTCTGCGCCTGCATTCTAGAAGATGTCAAAAAACAGACGTATATCATCGCTAAGTTTTAATCCTTGATGAACCACCTACTTTTAGAGTTAAATTATGAGTAGCATATCTAAACTTGTGGTGAAATGCCCTTTTTGTGGAACCCTGGTCGAAGTTCCAACTCCAGACAGGGTTCACTCTGTTTTTTCAACCACAAAACCCGCGGTCAATAGTTACCGAAAAAACATAATCGAACAAAGACTAAAGTGCAGCAAATGCAAAAAATCAGTCGACGTTTACTGGTATGAACCGCTCAACAACCGTTAGTTCCTCAAAAGGGAAGTAAGTTTTATGGTGTATCTGTTTACAGTCACATACAGTTATACGCCATCAGGAGTTCTCCACTCTGTGGTTCTATGAAGCTATCGTCTGTAAAGTCAAAGTGGAAAGATAACGCCTCACTTGTGGAATTCGGATTTGAGTGCCCTCTGTGCAAGAAAGTCTTCGCTGACCCATTAGAGCTAAGGCAACATAGACAAAAGGCACATAGAAACTTCATGGAAGAAATCAAATACAGAATTTAGGCGCCACCAAAACTGCAAACACCGCCAAAAACAAGCGAAGACTGACTTTGCTCTTACAACCCTTTCACCCTTTTTTGACCTGAACGTTTTAAGGTTGCAGTGTACACAACTCTTCTGTGGAACATGTTTTGAGCAAAGACCAAACTGCACCAGAATTCTCAAAGAAACTTGAAAGCGCATCCAGCTACGCAGAAGTCTGGCAAACAGTCAAAAACACTGTGCATTTCGCGTTTGGCAAGCGTCGGGGCAGCATGATGCTTTTCTTAGATGATTTACCCCTGCAGTTAGGTGCCTACTACCCTGTGGGAACCAACAACATTGTCCTGAACAGGCGTCTGGTCGAAATCGTTGAAACCACCCTGAACGACAAACAAACCGTAAACGCACTGGTTTACAATTTGCTTTTGCATGAGTATCTACACGCATTAGGTGAACTGTCGGAGGTTGAAGTACGTCGCCAAGTGGTGGTTGTGGCTGCTAAGTGCTTTGGGAACGAGCATGCAACGACGGTTCTGGCGCGCAAGTCCCCGTGGATTCTGCTTAAAGATTTGCCGCTGGATGCATCTGCGGCGCCTAAACGGGTCATGCGAATTGTCCACAACTTTGAAGAATCAACACGCAAATACGTGGTTTAAAAGCAAGAAACCAATAGGAAAACTTACAGGGAACAGGAAGCTATCGAAAAGTGGCCTAACCGATCAGAAACTAAACATTTTAACGCGAAAAACTGTTTTTGCAACGGAAATGCCTTCGCATCAAATCGCTATAAGAGCCATGCGTCTGCTTGAGTTTGCTTACCGTCTGGCTTTAGGAGGAGTCTATCCATTTGTTGAACTGCATTTCCGTTAACCCCCTACCTAACTTGCAGTCAAGCCTGCGGGAAACCACTCCATTTTCGAACAGCAAGACTGAGGGCACTGCTTCTAAGCCGAAGGTTTCCCAGAGGGGGTTTTCGTCCTCATCAATTCTGACTTTGATATACGTAGCTTGATTGTTGGGGTCTTCTGCATACCTGTTGAAAGCGGGCAGGAAACTTCTGCAGAAGGGACACCATGAAGAGTAAAACAGTACCAAAACATGCGGGTTAGTTTTCAGTTGTGTTTCAAGACCTGCTTGGTCAATAACTTCAATCATAGAGACACGTCTTTCTGCTTCTAGAAACGGCACAAACTCATAAGGCTGCTGTTCTCCCGCAAAGAATTTGCCTATTCAAAAAATAAGGAGGAATGTTTCTTGCTTGCTACCGCATTGGATTATTAGGCTTCGGTGATTGTTATAACGCTGACGGGACAGGAGTCTGCGGCTGCTTGTGCTTCAGCTTTTTTGTCGTCGTCAAAGGTTCCTGTGGATTTGCCGTTCGTGGTTCCACCGATTACTATGGATTTTTCTTCGGAGTCGCTTCCGAAGTGGTCGGGGTCCATGGTGTAGCAGGTTCCGCAGGAGATGCATTCTTCGCGGTTAACTTCGATTTGATATTTCAAAAAGGGTTCCTCTGTCGGTTGTTTAACTAAAACTTCAACTTAAAGAAGGCTGAACGGCGGTTTTATTTGTTTTGGAAAAAACCCGGTGGTTGAATCCCGCAGCTTTTCGGGTAAACCCTTATCTGAACTCCCAGACTTATTCATATCAACAGCGTGAGGGCAAACAGTTGGAAAATTCGCAACCCAGAACCGAGCACCCGCGGATAACTCGTGAAAAGCAAACCATCCAAGCCATGGTGCACATCTACTGCAAAGCCCACCACGGCACCCACGGCGAACTCTGCCCCGAATGCACCGAATTCATGGAGTACGCCTTCATGCGGCTGGACAAGTGCCCGTTTCAAGAGCGGAAAAGTACCTGCGGCAAATGCCTCATACACTGCTACCGACCCGACATGAAAGAAAAAGTCAAGAAAGTCATGCGGTACTCAGGACCCAGAATGATACTACATCACCCCCGATTAGCGCTGCATCACGTGTGGGACGGACGCACCAAACCACCAAAACTGGAAAAGAAAACCACCTCATAAGCAACAAGCTTCTACACATGCAACCAAAAAGTCGTTTGGCAGCAAGCCCTTTTTTTTAAAAAAAAATGCACCGTTTTCAACCTTTTTCTGCCTTTTCTAGCCTTTTCCCGCCGAATCCAGCCTTTCCTAGCCGCAAGTTAAACCCAAAACAAACGCAGAATTGAAAAAGCACCCCAAAACGGGCTCTTCACAGGATAGGGGGGTAGAAGAAAAACGCGGCAAATAACAAATTTTGACCAGTACCAGATCAGCGGTTTACTTAAAAATAAGAGGAAAAAAGGTTCTTTTAGAGTTCTGCTTTTGTGAGCAGTTCTTTGGCGTTGCCGACTGCAATTTTGTAGAATATGAACGCCAACACCGCAGACAATACACCGCTGATTATCAATCCTTGGTAGAGTTCAATGGAGAAGCCTAAGTCGAAGCCCGTAAACACTGATATCCCGTAAGGTACCAGCGGCAGTAACACAACCAACCCAACTGCTCCACATGTAAGCATGTTGATTAGGCTCCATTCTGTGCGTATCATTCGGGGTCTTGGGACTTCGTTGAAGTCGGCTCCTTTAATTCCGTTACCAAGCGACAGCACCGCGACGGTGACTGCCACGAAAATCGACTCTACGACCAACGTAACCATCGTGTTAACCGAAGGATGATAAATGAAGTACCCAACCAGCCCTGTTATAGGCAAAATAATCAACGAGAAGAACAGCATAAACGCGTATTTGCTCCGTATGAAGGCTTTTGCGGAAACAGGGGACATGTAAATCCGCCAGATGTTCTGCCCTTCTTCGCCTGTCATGAAGTTGCCTAAACTGTAAGCCATCAAACCAACAGGGAACAGCGACGTGAAGGCAAACCCGAACTGCGGCGGAAACCCTCCTGTAGTGCCTGAAGTGTTGAGGCTAGACATGACAGGAATCAAAAGGAAAACTATGGGGATGATGAAGGCTGATATGAGTTCCCTTCGACGCGTGAACGCCTTAAGGTCCTTGCGTATCAAAGCGGCTTCAACCGACGAAAAACCCAGCCGACCCAACATACCCGTTTTGGGCGCGTAGACACCTTGGCTGATTGTAATTGCGGGTGGCTCATAAAGTCCGAAACGCTCATTCAGCTTAGTTCCCAACACAAACAAGCCCGCGATAAACAACAAAGATAAGCCTAGAAATGCAATGCCCTGCAGAACTAGCCCGCTTGCCAGAGAGTACAGCATGATGCCCAGCCAAACGAAGGGTACAAACCAAAGCGCATTCTGAACTGAAGCGACAGATTGAATGAAGTACAAAGCATTTTCGCCGTAGACTATGGAAAAGTAGGCAACGTAGAAAACCACAAAGAACAGAATGGAGCTTATGAAGCGAACCCAAACCGCAGCTCTACCCGTTGACTTGTAAACAGCACCCGTGAACCGCACCTGCAGAATGCGGAAAATCTCCGTGGTCGCGCAAGCCATGAAAGCCGCCGCAAACATGGTCAACACCGCACCTACTGCGGACGCAACCAGCCCAGTGTACGCCGCGACAATGAAGACAGCGGGAGCAATGGCGGCTATGGCAAGCATGGGTAAACCAAGAAAGTCCGCAAGGATACCCGCCAGAGTGTGTTCCTGCCATGTGACGGGTAACCAGTAAGGTGCTTGCCGCATGAAGTTGCTGCCGCTGCGTTGAATCTGCTGCATCAGAGAAAAGATGAACGTGAAAACCACAATCAACGTGGGTAAACCATACAGGAAATTCGTGAACCCAAGGTGAAATAGGCTTTGAATGTTGGGTTCCACAGATAACGCGTTATAAATCACAAGGGTCAATACGCCCGCTGCGATGCCTATGATTAGGGCGATTATGTAGCCTAAGTAGCTGAAAAAGCGGTTCCTCTTCACATTGTAGTTGGCAAGCTTTTTTCCCCGAAGCTGCCTAGCTGACTTCATGTCAACACGTACAAGCTGAAGAACCGTTTTCCAGTTCATTTCACAAGTTCCTCAACAACAGCTTTAACGTCACTTGTACCCGTAAGCTTCAAGAAAATGTCCTCTAAAGCCGAATCAGGCAGACTCGCCATTCCCCTAAGTTCCTCCATGTTACCCAAAGCCAACAGCTTACCCTGATACATGATACCGATACGGTCACAAACTGCCTGCGCAATTTCCAAAATATGCGTCGACATAATGGTTGTTATGCCTTGCTGTTTAAGTCCATGAAGGAAATCCTTCACAATCCGCGCGGAACGCGGGTCCAACGCATTCAAAGGCTCATCAAGAATCAACAGTTTAGGCTTATGCAAAAACGCTGAGATTAACGCGATTTTCTGCTTCATACCTTCACTGTAGCTACTTATCATGTCACCTTCTCTACCGTCAAGTTGCAACCCCTTCAGGTACTCGTTGATGCGGCTGCTCTTCTCCTCAGGCTGCATGCCATAAATGTCGCCGATGAAGTCCAGAAACTCAATTCCTGTGAGAAACTCGTAAAGCCGCGGCGACTCAGGAGCATACCCCACTAACCGCTTGACACCCACAGGGTCTTGCTTGGCGTCTCTACCTAAAACTTGGATGTTGCCTTCTTCAGGTTGAACTAGCCCCATCAGCATTTTGAGGGTGGTGGATTTCCCTGAACCGTTAGGTCCCAACAACCCAAAAATTTCGCCTTTGCCGATGTTTAGGTTCAAATTGTTTACGGCAGTGAGTTCACTGTAGCGTTTAGTGACGCCTTTGAGTTCAACTGCATAAGTATAGCTGTTCGCCATGATGTCTCCCTCGGTTTAAATGGATTAACCATCGATATTTAAGATTAACGTAAGAAACACAAATTTGCTATGTAACCTAAACGTACATTCTCAAACTCACTTGAAGAACAACTGGCTAACCTCGACGCCCTGATGCTTCATCCAACCGCTCGTTGACCAGCCTATCTGCTTTCTGAATAAAGCTGTTACTTCGGGGCACGACAACAAATTGCACACGGTTAAAATGCCGCACCAAATCTTGCGCTTTAACCCAAAGCTTACGCAACTCAGGGTTCTTCACTCTATACTCCCCAGTAAGATGCCTGCAGACAAGTTCACTGTCCAAGTGAAAAACTACGTCTGAAACTCCTAAAGTCACAGCCGCCTCTAACCCAGCAAGTACCCCCTCGTATTCAGCTTGGTTATTGGTCCGTTTACCGAGAAAACGTGAATCCGACTTCAAAACCACTCCGGTTTCAGAAAAAATCAAGTAAGCCGCTGCTGCGGGACCTGGGTTGCCTCTTGCGCCACCGTCGGAGTAAATTTTTGCCTGCATCCACATCCTTTCCAGTTTAGAATAGCCGCACGGTTTCTTTTTCAGTTTGTGGTTGTGTTTAGGCAGTCACAAATTGTTAAATGCAAACTGAACATACATCTTTTCAAGGAGGCTTTTGAGGGATGCTTTGTGAGAAGTAGGATTTTTGAGGATGCAGTAATTCACACCAAGCTACACGCAACCTTAATTGCGGATAGCAAAATAAACCCAAAGTATCCATATGAAGCTTACTGGGACGAAGAAAGAGTGCTCAGCAAGGAAAACCTGAAACTTATCGAGCAAATTTTGAAGCGATGCCGCAAACCTCAAACCGCAAACCAGCTTAAACAAATTATTTGCGCTGAGAAAGTCGCTGGCTGCATTCAATATCTGTTAAATCAAAAGTTGCTAGCTGAAGCGGGGGACACGTTTCTAATCACGGTGAAAGGCAAAATGCTGCTGGCTTTATTTGTTAAACTGCGGGGCTTCTTCGGAGTAGACCAAATGGAACAGCACTAGCCTCGAAAGCCTTACTGGTTACGCCAAGATTCTTTCAGCTTCAAAACAAATCCTGCTTCATCCTCAGCCAAACGTTTCTTGACTTCTCGCCAAGTGATGGGGCAATTCTTGTACTCCGTTCCCACTATGCTATGGATGACTTTGTCGAGATGTTTCTTGTTTTCAGGCGTAACCGTTATCTCAGCTTTCCTAAAAACATCGCCTAAATGCCTAAAGTAACACGTCAACCAAACGCCACCAGATTATGGATATTTGCCGAGGAAAATAAGGGTATTCAATCACCTTCGAAGAAAGGTTAAGAAACACGTTTTTTCAGCGGTAAAACTCCGTATTCTTGCTTGTAAGAAAAATTAAATAGCATGAACACTGGATTAGTCCCACGTAAGTCAAATCTGATGAGATGACAAAATTGCTGGTTACAAACAAAGAGTTAATGGTTCCCGCAAGAAAAAACGGCTACGCAATCCCCGCCCTTAACGTACAAAACCTTGAAAGTTTAACCGCAGTTGCCCAAGCTGCAGTTGAAGAAAAGTCCCCAGTTATAATCGCAATCAGCCCAAGCGTCCTGAAATACGCAGGACTACCTTACATTGTTGGCATGGCAAAAACCGCCGCTCAAAGCGCAACCGTTCCCATGAGCATCCACTTGGACCACGGAGAAGATTTCGAAACCGCGGCGAAATGCGTTGAAGCAGGATTCACCTCCGTAATGATTGACGGCTCATTCCTGAAGCTGGAAGAAAACATCGCCCTCACAAAAAAAGTCGTCGCCATGGCGCACCCCAAAGGAGTCTCTGTTGAAGCTGAGCTTGGAAGACTGGCAGGCGTGGAGGAACGTAGTGTCGAAGAAAAAGACGCCATCCTCACCGACCCCGAAACAGCCAAAGACTTCGTGGAAGAAACAGGCGTGGACACTTTGGCAGTTGCCATCGGCACCTCACACGGCGCCTACAAGTTCAAAAGCGAAGCAAAACTTGACATCGAACGACTCAAAGTCATCAGCCAAAAGGTACAGATTCCCCTTGTCCTGCACGGAGCATCCAGCGTTCCCCAATGGCTCATCGAAAAAGCAGACAAATACGGCGCCCAACTCTCAAACGCAAAAGGCATCCCTGAAACAGAAATCAAAAAAGCCATCAGCCTAGGTATAGCCAAAGTCAATGTTGACACCGACTTGCGTTTAGCATTTACGGGTTCAGTACGGGAAGTCCTTACGAATTCACCTAAAGAGTTTGACCCTCGCAAGATTCTGGGGCCAGCCAGAGAAACCATGAAGCAAGTTGCAAAAAGCAAAATGCAGCTTTTCGGCAGCGCAGGAAAAGCATAATCCCTTGGCAGAAACAAGCAGTTACCTGCCAAAACTCTTTTTCTTCTCTGAATCGACTTTTTACACTGGTTTGTTCTTCTTAGCTGCCTTGTTCTTCTTTGAGGTGCCGGTATTCCTGCTCAGTCAACCGTTCAGTCACGCCAGTACGTGTAAACACCATCAAGTAATGAATCAGCAAACCGATGCCCCAACCGAACAATGGAAAAATGAACCATGGAAACACGCCGCGGTAGCCGCCTGTGAACCACCAGAGTAGAATCAGGAAAACGTTGACCACTGAATACACGGCTAAATTGACGTAAAAGCCGATTTTTGCCTCTGCCCTTGCGCGAGCTTTTCGCCTCAAGGCCTCTTCATTTGACAAACTTTTTCCCCCAAACTGTTTATTTCTCTGCTTTTTTAATGCAGTATAGGTTAGATTTGAGCTTTTTGCTCTGTCGTAAGTCTCCAAATTGTTTGCGTTAGTTCTGTTTTAATCGGGGCGTCTTTTTGTCAGCTCAATGCCTGAATTTCTTTTCACTTTGATGACCACCACAATTAAGCTGGTACTGAGGGCAACTGTCAAAATCAACGCTAAAACGGTTAGTTCAGGTATGGCTGGCGAGGACCCTGCAGGCGAAGGAGTAGAAACTGGGGAAAGGGTGGGTACGGGTGAAGGAGGAACAAACCCGCTGGGCATTGGACGCGTACCCAAAACTAAGGGTACATCCATTTCTTGGTTGTCCCGTAGTACAGTGACCGTTATGGTTTCACCAGGTAAAGTGTTTTGTGCAAGATACGACGACATAACATCAGAGTTAACGATACGAACATCATCTATCTCGATTATTACGTCACCGCCTGCCAATATAGTAACGCCGCTTACGGTAACCTGTGTTGTACCCCCCTAAGACCAGCATCATCTGCGGGACCACCACTCGTAACTTGCTGAAGCAAAACACCATCTGTAACATCCAAGTCCAGCCGAGTAGCAAGGTCATACGTCATGTCCACGCTGGTTATGCCCAAATAAGAATGCTGCGTGTACGTGCCCGTGTTAATCAAGTCAGCTATTTCCCGCAGAATAGTATCCGAAGGCATAGCAAAACCAACCCCCTGAGAACCCGAAATACCCGTCGTGTTAATCCCAACCACTTGACCTTCACTATTAAGCAGGGGACCACCGGAATTGCCGGGGTTTATAGAAGCGTCTGTTTGGATAACGTTTGAGATAGGATAGTTGCCTGTCGTGGTTTCTGTTATGGTTCGCCCTAACTGGCTAACTATACCCGTTGTTATTGAACCTGACAAACCAAACGGACTGCCCACCGCAGCCACAAAATCCCCCAACACTCAAAGAAGAGGAACTAACTAGCTCCAACGGCTGAAATTCTTCAGCAGGAGCATCCGCAGACAGGACGGCAAGGTCAGCATACGGGTCAGAGCCCAAAACAGTGGCGGCGTACCCGTTACCATTTCTGAAAGTTACACTGATGTTAACGGCGTTGCTTACCACATGGTAGTTTGTGATTACAACCATGCGTCCGTCAAAGTCGTAGACAAAACCGGACCCCTGAACCGAAGTGTAAGACGGCCCAAACCCCGTTGACGAAGGCTGCACGTCAGTAATAACCACAACAGAGTTCCGCACATCATCGTAAAGCTGAGAAATCGAAATCTCTTCTGTGACTTGAGGCTGCACAGCAACTTCTTGGCTGCTTTGTGCATAAACATCGGATACCCCTGTCAGAGCAGTAAAAGTCAAAATTGCAAACAGAACAAAAACCACACTGTACCGAACACGCGGTCTTTTGAGAACTTGGTTCCCTAAGGAAGGTTTCTGATTAAAAGAAGAGAACATTTTGCTTTCTTCCGACACTTTTCAGTCGATAACTCAATCGAGGGAGGGTAATAAAATTTTGTTGGTTAATACCCACAACCACAAAACAAATTTCCGATCAACTCTGGCTTCGTGTTTTGAAAAGTTGTGGTGGGCCGAGCCGGATTTGAACCGGCGACCTTTCGATTATCAGTCGAACGCTCCAGCCGTGCTGAGCTACCGGCCCACAACTTGCGTGCCAACACATTAATACCATGTTGGTTTAAAAGCGTTTTTGTACATCTTCAGCTTCTGCAATAAAAAACACGCAAAACGCAGCCAGACGTAACTCTGGTTAATTTGAGGCTAAACCTCTAAAAGCTAAAGAAAACACAAACGCACCCCAAAACAGTGAAGCAAATCCCTAGGCAGATAGACGAAATTCAAGAAAAAGCCGCCTCAATTAGTTACCTTTTTTAATGTCATACTCAATGTTGGTAACGTTAGATTGCGGGTTAGTAGCCTAGCACGGATTAAGGTGTCGGCCTTCGGAGCCGGAGATCGTGGGTTCAAATCCCACCGGACCCGCTTTTTCTCTTCATTTCAGACATAACAGGGCGGGAGGTTTGCTGTTTGAGAAAAGTTTTGTTTTATCATGTTGCAGTCACATATTTTTAATTTCTCCCTTATGCACCGTCTAGTGGGGTAGGTAGGATTTTGCCATACGCCGCTTTAGATAGTCAGGTTACGTTAGCTGCCTTTTTGTTAGAGTGGAGGTTTATGGATGAGGATATCTGAGGTTAAAGAGGGAAACTGGATTATAGGGGCAGGCGGCGCGGGAGTTGCAATAGCCGCTGAAGTTTCAGCTCGGCTTAGAGAATTGACCGACAGCAGAGAAAACGTGAGGGTGGACGCTTTTGATATGTCAGGGGACTCTATTTCTGAGGCGTTGCGAAATGACCTGCTGGCGCGAAACGAGTCTTTTCAACCCATCGGCATTGACAGGTACAGAGCGAATACCCAAGGGTAGCCAGAGACCTCGGAATTTTTTCTGAAGAAGACGTAGGCTTTGCGGAATTGAGCAACACCATCAGCGGGGAAGGCGCTCGCAGAGACCGCCGAAAAGCCATGGTGTACATGAGGCACCCGCGGATTTGGGACCAATTTTACGGGAGAATAACTGAGGGCTGCAGGTTCTTCCGAGACTACTTCAACTACACATTGAGCGATTCAGCAAAAGTGCCTACGGTGAACGTGGTTTTTGTTTCCAGTGCAGGCGGCGGATTTGGCAGTGGAGTAATCAACGAGCTGTCAAAAATGACCAAGAAAGGACTTGAAGACCGCGAATTAAGCGTTCGACAGTGGCTTATTCTTGTGGGCGCCCCCAGAAACATCGACCTTGCCGACAAGGAGTTGCTGCATTCGCAGCTCAACGAGTTTTTTCTGCTCAGAGACGTGCTTTTTTTGCAGTCAAGAAACAACAATAACCACACAGAAGTTGACCCCAACGGCAGAACCCTCACTTCTGGCCCCTACTATAACGCCGTGTACGTTTACCCCTTAATGGAGATGAGCCCCAGCGAATACAAACGCACTGACCAACACATCAGAGATTTTATTCTTTCAAAGATTCTTCTTCCCGCAGAGTTATATCAGGGTGGAAGCACCAGAGTCATGCCCCTTGAAAACCTTGACAACGCCATCCGACAGGCAGAACTGAACTATTGTAGAGGAGAACGATTCAGTTTCGGCAGTTTTCAGGTTTGTCACCTTTCGGTTCCCATCATCAGTTTGGTGAAGTGGAACGAGCTAAAAGACCGAGAACGAGCAATCGAAAGGCTACTGGAGGAAGACAGCGAAACAGCGGAACTTATTAAAAAAAGAACTGAGGAAATGGCTTCCGCCGACTATATGAACGTCGAAATAAAGGATATCGAGTCGTGGCTGTCCGCACTCAAATCTGATACGGGTAACAAGATTGCGCCGTTGAAAGAGGCGGTTGCTGAAGTAATCGCGGGTTTACAATTTAAGCTGAACCAGAGCAGGCACAATTACGAAGCTGTAAACTCTGAAAAAGCAAGATACGACGACGAAATCCAAAAGGCCAGAGAACAGCTGGCACACAAAAACGAACTGAACTTCATAGGTAAACGTAGCCTACGCAGAGCCATCGAGAATTACCAAGCCATCCTTAGACCACTGCAGGACGATTTGATGGAGAAAAAGGAGCAACTTAACAAACTGCAGACATTAATAAATAAGTTTATCGAAATCCGCGACAAAATCGGAATAGAGCATGACCAACTTAAAACGGAGTTATCGACGCTTAGGGAGAAACTTTACAATCTCCAGCAGGTGCTTGAAAGAACGCAGAGCCCTAGCGGACTGGCGGGTTTTCAGTTGCCGTTCAAAGAAGATGAGTTGAGCAGGTTTCGTGAAATCTTTTGGGTGCCGGGGCTGCGGAAAATTGACCAGTTACCGCTATCAGATATTGGCATGAAGGTTTACGGTGAAAATAGGTTTCTAAATATAGTTAATGCTGCGTTTAGGAAAGCGGCTGATGCCCCAATTTACGTGGACTTCATTAACTCAGGGGATGGTGGACCTAAGAAGTATCCTGTGCAGATGGTTAACTTGGTTTCAGGGGAAGCCAACAACTTAGAGTATCTGCAGAGCGTGTTCCAAGCGGAGTTGGGGCTGCAAGGTTCAGGGGAGTACGGGGTCGGCTGGTACATTGCTCAAGCTGAAAACTTGGGTTCCAGCATTTACCTCGCGATTGAGTTTGATGGCATTCCTCCTACCCAAATCAAGGACCTACGGAAACTGGAAGAGCTCTATAACTCGCTTAGGGACCGCGTCCAAAACGGACAATGTTACCCGCTGTCAACGGCTATTTCGCTTGTGAACCCGATTCAGTCGCCGATAAAGGAGATTGGCCCGCATGTTAATTTTCCTAATCCTTGACTGCTCCCGCTCCATGAACGACAAGCTTTACGGGGAACACAAAATAGACACCGCAAAAAAGGCGTTAACCAGATTCTTAAAAAGTAGAGAAGGCTTGGACGCTAAAGACCAGATTGGGATGGCTGTGTATCCGTGGAGCAACATAACTGCGTACCTGCTGTACCCGCCGTTTTCTGCCAGCATAAAACCGTTCACCAGCAGAGTCGAAGACCTCAAAGCCAAAGGAGCCTCGCCGATGGGTGAAGGCTTAAAACTTGCCTTTGACACCGCAAAAAAATCCGCTAACGCCGAGTGCAACATGGTTTTGATTTACGATGGCGAATACAATCAGGGAATTGACCCCAACCAAGTCGCAGCAAATATTATAGCAAGCGGAATCGGGTTGGAAAAAATCTACATCGGCGATGTGAACAAATCCGTTAACAACAAAGTGATAAGGGCTCTTGACGAAGCAACACATTCAAAAACGTCCATTGTTCAAACGGCTGAGGAGCTTTACAAGGCTTTAACGGTGCAGCGCAAAAAACTCACCCCCGCCGATGGCATAGCAGATAGCAAGCAGCCATTTTATGCAAAGCCTTATTACCGCTGAAAACGGTTTTCCCTTTAAACTGGGGTATCACTTTGAAGTTTGGCACCTTCACCTTAGAACCAAAAAAAGCCGAGGGCTTCGACTTTCACCTTTTACGCGTCAAAACCGAAATGGGTATCCGAATTCCTCCACAGCCTGACATGTGCAGCAACGTGGCGGTTTTCGGAGACAACGCAGCCATCCGCGAGCACCCCGACTGGCTCTCCCAATCCCCGCTGGGTCCCGCAAAGATTGGAAACAACAACTACAACATTTACTGGAACATCGTCTGCCAAACCCAACCAGAACACCGCGCCGAACAACTGGACTACATGGAAGACGTAGATAGGCACTCGCTGGGGGTGTGGCCGAACAGTCAGTATTTTGCTGACCACGGACACTGCACCTGCCCCCGATGCACGGAGCGCTGGCAGAAAAGCGGTCTTGGCTGGGTGGAGTGGCGCAAAAAAGAAGTCACCGACTACATAGCTCAGATTAGGGAACGCACAAAAAAACCGTTGGTCATGTGTATTCAGCCTGACCCTGCAACCAGCCTCGAACGTTACGGCGTAGACTTTGACGACCTCGCGGAGCACTGTGACATGTTCAACGTGGTTATGTTCAGCAAAAGCTACGCGACCCCCTGGTACTTCGAGATGATTGCGCGCGCCTTCAAGAAGCTCCTCAAGAAGCCCTTCTACGTCAGCCTGTACGTTTACGGTCCAGGCGACAGCCCAAACGATGTACCCAGCCCAGCGGAGTTACTTACCGTCAGTACACGAATTGCAAGGGCAGGAGCCGACGGCTTCCTATTCCTTACCGAAAAGGCTATCCAAATTAGGGATTTTCAGAAAGCTGCAGTTGCCCAAGTTGATTTGCGGGAACGCCTCAGAACTTATGGTGGGCAGCCTGTGAAGGAATTCCTGGATTATGTTGCGGGCTGGAAGAAAACGATTCAGTAACATGGTTTGTTGCTGTTAGTTAGCACCCACATACTCTCTTATTTTGTTCATGTATCAGTCTAGCTGTAGCTATCTACTGTTTTGTGGAGGTGATAGTTTTTGAGTATATTTCGAAGGAGGAAAGTTCCGTTAAACGCAGATGTTCTCATGAAATGTCAATGCGCTGAATGTCCCGTGCAAGCAGAAAGCGCATGTACCAGACCTAAGATACAAAAAGCCATGGACATGATGAACAAAATGTCGTCAAGTAGCCGAAGTAGCATGCCCGCGGGAAGCATGTCAATGCAAGCTAACCCTCCAGAAGTGGAGATGCCTAAACCTGAAGAGTTGCCTGGACCGTACTGTTCAATCGGCGTGGCACCCTGCAAGGACCTTGATGCAAACAAGCCGTGCATTTGCACAACATGCGAAGTGTACAAGGAATATAACCTTGCGTCATGCAAGCCCGTGGAACATTTCTGTTTCAACGGCAGAGCCGAATAAAAACGGTTCAGTTTAAGTTCATTGTAACCCCTTTTCCCGATTTTTCGAATTTAAACACCAGAATTTTTTCCGCTGGAAAGGCTTAATTGCTACAGTGGGCTTTTTTCTTGTGAGGGATTTTATTTGCCCATCTACATTCTTCTGTCCACCCTTACTTCTGAAGGAAGAAAAACCATCAAAGAAAGACCCGAAAGAATCAAAGAAGTCAACAAAGAAATCGAAGCCTACGGAGCCAAAGTCCTCCAACAATACTCCGTTATAGGCAAATATGATTTTGTGAACATTGTGGAGGCACCCAACAACGAAGCCATCACGAAGGTTTCGATTGAGTTGGGTTCACGGGGAACAGTGCACATAATGAGCATGCCTGCTATGGCTATCGACGATTTTCTGGCGGTTATCAAGAAGTAAACTAAACAGCTGCCTCTTCTAAAGTGGCATAACAAAGCGTCGAGTTAGCGTTGAGCTCAGTGCTATTTCTCTACTTGAACTTGCCGTCAAAGATGCTTTTAAACAGGTAGACTATTAAAACTGCATTTATAACTATTCGCAGAGCGTTTAGCCAGATTTGATAGTAAATGATTATGGACATGCTTACGCTGAAGGTGTAAATTAAGTGAACACGGTTAAAGCGGCGCCCCACTTGTGCATCGAAAGCAAGCCCGCAATCGAAGAAACCCACAAACCCAACTCAATCCAGTTGTTCAGGTCAGCATAATCTGAAGCCAACAGCAACAACAGCAAAACAATGTTCAGTGTCATCCAGACTACTATCAGGTAAATCGGCGCTGTCCGCTGAGGTTTTGCATACTCAGACATTCAGAAGCCTCAAATATATCCAACGTACGTGCGCATAAATGGATTTGTTTCTCTTCAAGCCTTACTTAAACTGAAAAGTCATTCAGAAAAAGCGTTAATATCGGGTTTTTTGATTTTAGCTTCAAAAGTTTTAAACGCAACCTAGCCGTGACATTAAGTGCAAAACAAGTGTGATACTGATTGCCTTCAACCTACCATTACATGCAGCTTCCCCGCGAAGTCATCATCGGAAAAGAAGTTCTCAACCGAATCCCCGAGGTAGTCAAACGTTTAGGCGTGAAGGGACCTGCCTTGATTGTGGCAGGACAGAGAAGCTGTGAAATCGCGGGGCGAACCGTACGAGACTTGCTTATACAATCAGACATCACTGTGGACACGATTCTAGTTCAGGCAGCCGCCTTAAGAGATGTTTTAGCCATAGAAGAACGTATTGCGGAGTTGAAGCCGCAGATTCTTTTTGGAGTGGGCGGCGGAACAAAAATTGACGCAGCAAAACTAAGTTCTGCCCATCAGGGATTACCCTTCATCAGCGTTCCAACTACTCTTAGCCACGATGGCATCGCCAGCCCCCTTGCCAGCATCAAAGGCTTTGACAAACCTTACTCAGCCATGTCGCAGGCGCCGTTGGCGATAATTGCCGACACGGGGGTCATCGCGCAGGAGCCGTGGCGGTTTGTGGTCAGCGGTTGCGGAGATGTGCTGGCGAAATTTACGGCAGTTAAGGATTGGCGGCTTGCTCATCTTGAATGCGATGAGTATTATGGGGAGTACGCTGCGAGCCTTGCTTTGATGAGTGCTACATTGGTTGAGGAAAACGCAAACCAGATTCAGCAGGGAAATGAAGAGGGCGAACAGCTTCTTCTGGAGGCGCTCATTAGCTGCGGGGTTGCCATGAGCATCGCAGGAAGCAGTCGTCCATGTAGCGGTTCAGAACACCTGTTCAGCCACGCCTTGACCATGGTTAATTCCTCGGGTGCCATGCATGGGGAACAGTGCGGGGTAGGTTCAATTTTGATGGCTTACCTTTATGGGGCAAACTGGAAACGCATACGTGAAACCCTCAGACACTTGGGTGCACCCACCAACGCGCAAGAGTTGGGCGTTTCAGACGAAGACATCGTTAAGGCATTAGAGTTGGCGGTCACCATACGCCCAGAAAGATACACCATTCTGCACAAGCTACGCTTAGACTCTGAAACCTGCAAGAAAGTGGCGAAAATCACGGAAATAATAAGCTAAGTCTTAAAAAAGGAAAAAGAAGAAAGCGTTCAGTTTAGCTTTCGGTTGTTTCTGCTGGCTGCGTTGACTCGGCTGGTTGTGCTGGTTCGGCAGGTTTTTCTTCTGCTGCTGGCGGTGGAGCTTCGTTGGTTTCTGCGGGTTTGGTTTCTTCTGGCGGTTTGGTCTCTACGGCTGCTGGTTTGGGTGGAGCTTTGAAGGTGTCGATGAATTTGGTTTCTTCGAGGTCTGGGAAGAACTTTTGGAAGTCCATGGCGATGCCGCGTTTGGCGATTTGTACTCCTTCTAGGTAGTATGTGTCTTCGGGCATGTCGACGGTTAGGGTTTTTTCGGTGATTGCGTATTTGAATTTGCCTTCTTCCACAACGGGGATTCTGCGGTGGATGAGGGCGCCGATTTTTTCTTCGTCGGTTTCAAGTTTTTTGTTTACGGTCACGTCGTAAACTAAGGTTTTTCCTGCGAGCGGCGGGTTGAAGTCTAGAAGTGCGCGTCCTGCGCCCACGCTGCGTATGATGGCGTTTTTGCCGCCGAATTCGATGCGCATGCCAATGGCGGGGTTGATGCCTTTTTCGGCGAGTTTTTTGATGTGGACTTGTTTGACTTTTTCGGGGTCTCGGGGTCCGAAGGCTTTTTCGGGTGGGATTTCCACGGTTGCGGGTTTGCTTACTTCCATTTCGAGTAAGCCGTCGTCTAGGGGTTTGAGTAGCCAGCCTTCGCCGACAACTATAAGTTTAGGTTCGTAGATTTCGCCTTCTTTCTGGAGGCGTTCTTTCTTTGCGGTTTCTTCCACTGTGGTGTCGAAAACTTCGTTTGTTTCCTTCACTTTAGCAGTGTAGTCAATTAGTATGAAATCTCCTTTTTGAAGCGCCATAACAGTTCACTCTGCTTGCGGTTCGAAACTAAGTTAAAACGGCGCATAAAAACCTTTCAGTTTCTGAGAATTTTTTCTGCCTATTTCCCTGTTTTTTGGCGCTTTTTGGATTGTTGGGGTGTTTTATTTTGCGTTGGGTTCTTTACTCCAGTTTTTGGAGTCTCTGTGCTGCAATTTTAGTCTCCCCCCTATTCTGTAAACTGCCCGTTTTGGGCTGCTTTTCCAATTCCACGTTTGATTTGGACTCAGTTCACGGCTAGGAAAGGCTGGATTCGGCGGGAAAAGGCTAGAAAAGGCAGAAAAAGGTTGAAAATGGCGCAATTTTTTAAAAAAGGGCTTGAACAGAAAATTTGTCGTTTCTCGATGTGTTCGGTGTGGTGGTTGTTCAACAACTGTTCCAACGTAAGTTAAATTGAAAGAATGGTTTTTGAAGGGATTATTTGATTTTTGAGGGAAAAGGACTAGAATTTGATCATTATAATACGATTAAGATAGCCATCATGAAAACCGAAGACATAAAAACAAAGCTGGAAAGCCAGCCTCCGAGTACGCAGTTGCTATTTTGTTTTTAGTTTTTCGTTCAGAACGCCCAAAAGGATGTCGGGGTTTACGGGTTTCACAAGAAACGCATCCATGTCTACGCGTGTCTCATTGCGGCTCCTCTTCAAGTCAGGTGACCCCGTAATGACAATTCGTACAGTTTTTGACGAGGTCTTTCGCAGCACAGGCAGAATTGCTGTGCCTTTCATGTCAGGCAGCCGAACGTCAATTAACGCGGCATCAAAACGGGTTTTGTCGATTTCGCTTAGGGCGTCTTTGCCTGTTTCCACTGCTTTAACGACGTAGCCTTTTTTCTCAAGAAGACGGGTGAAAACTCGCAGTATGGCGCGGTCATCGTCTACTATTAGGATACTTCTTTTTGGTTCATTCAAGGCGGATCATCACGGGAGCTAAGGCTGAATAGCAGAGACTTTACTTAGAAACTGAAGGTTTCTTTATAGAGATTTGTTGTTGTACAGGCACAGTCACAAAAATTTAAAAGTCGTCGGCAGTCTGCATACTCACTTTAGGCGAAGTGTTCGACTCAACAAAAGGCAACTCAACCGTGAAACGTGTTCCCTTCCCAATTTTGCTTTCAAACGATATGTCCCCACCCAAAGTGTTTGTTAGCTTTTTAACCACAGCTAAACCTAAGCCTTGCCCTTTAGGTTTGGTGGTGAACAAAGGCTTGAAAATTTTGGCTTTCGCCTCCTCAGAAATTCCCTCCCCAGTGTCTCCAACATGAATTAAGACGTTTTCGTCGTTAAACGTTGCCCTCAGAGTAAGTTTTCCACCTTTAGGCATCGCCTGAACAGCATTCGTAATCAAGTTTATCAGTACCCGTTTGAGATACGCTGAATCTGACCTAAACTTGGGAAAGCCCCGTTTCATAGACACAGAAACACGGATGTCAGAAGGAATCATCACAGTTGCCATGATATCTTTCACTGTTTGCCTAAGGCTCACATCCTCAAGGCAGGGCGGGGAAGAACGCGCGTAATCTTGCAGGTCAGCAACAATTTTGTTAATGTAGGACATCTGTTCAGCAATTATCTGCACGTTTTCCATCAGATTCTTTTTCGCGTCAGTTTCAGGCAAAGACAACAATTCACCTTTAGCCAAATAAAGCTCCCCACTAATAGTCTGCAAGGGGTTACGGATGTCATGCCCCACCATACCTGCTGTTTCGCCAATAGCCGCCAGCCGCTCTGCTGCTTTCAACTTTTCAGTTCTTATTTTAACAAGGTCCTCCAGCCGTTGAGTGTATTCTTCAAGTTTATTCTGCAACTCCTTACGCTGCGTTACATCTTTAGTTAACACTGAAACCCCTGTTTTTGAGGGATAAACATAGTTCTCAACAACCACTGACCTGCCGTCCATAGTTAACGTGTCAACAAAAACCCGCGGCTTTCGGGTTTTCAGCACCTTCAGGTAGATATCCGCCAACTTTCGGGTTGATTCATCCTCCTCGAAAACCTCAAACAAATGCCGCCCGATTGCATCTTTAGCTTTGATACCTGTGATTCTTTCGGACGCTTTATTCCAGTAAACATACCGCAAGTCGCGGTCTAAAGCCACAAAGCTGTCGGCTATGCTGTTGGCTAATTCGCGGTAACGAGTTTCGCTGTGTTTGATGGCAGCCTCATTTCGTTTCCGTCTTGTAACATTGTGAGCAAAAGCAAAAAACGTTCCTTCACCGTTTCTGCTGATGAATCTAACGCTAAGTTCGATGTTTACAGGAGAACCGTCCTTGCGGCGTAGGGTCGTTTCGAAACGTTCATGACCTCGAATTATTATCTTTTCAATATGTTTTCGGATTTCTTCACGACTTTTAACCATATCTAAACTCTGAATATCTCTCTTCAACAGTTCTTCACGGGTGCACCCCACCAGATCACAGAAGGCGCCGTTCACCTCTAAAAAGCGCCCCTGCAGGTCGGTAATCCAAAAGGCATCAAGAGAGGTCTGCACAATGTCCTTGTACCAACCCTCTCTTTCCTTACGCTTCACTGAATCCTCAACTAAAGACCAATTGTTGTCGCGATTAATCAGGGTTCCAACGTGGTTACGTTCGATATCTAATACGTTTTTGCCGTTGCAACACTCTAAAGGATAAGCACATAAGGCTATTACGTTAAGGTTTTGAAAAATTGAAGAAAAAGACTTTTCATAAGCAGATAGGCTACGCCAACTTTTTTCTTTATAGGTTGTTCCCATGGATTCACCAATACCAAGTGTTCGTAACCCGTCAAGCCCTTGATTCCGCACTTGTTCTTCTTTTTCCAACATTTTCTTCAGGCTCTTCTCAGCGTCTACCTGTCCATTAGAAAGATACCAGTCGGAAAAAGAACAAATCTCCAGTTGTTTTCTGCGTAAGTAGCGACCTATGTTTGGTATTGCTTTTTTGAGGGCTTTTTCTGCTTCTTCAACGTTTAGGGGTGGAGAGGTAATAAGTAAGCAGTACTCGTTGCCTTGTAATCCCGCCGCAAAATAAGGAACCAGAATATCCAGTAAGTCCTGTTTAGTTTGGTATAGCTGACACAGATGTGTTCCCCATGGAACCTCACCGACCAAGTTAATACCGAACTTGCGGAGAGAATATTGATTATCGAGGTTCAACAAAACACTCTCCACGTATAGCCAAACAATATGAAATGTTCACAATAAAAGAATTACCCATCAGATGCTCAGCGAACCTAATCAGCAACACGAGGAGCAATTTCCTTTATACAGACTAAAAAGCAGCTAAAGTCAAAGGTTTTATACTCAACGGTAAGTACCTTGGTAAGGTGAAAGTTATGGCAGAAAACAAGAATGAAACGGTTGCTAAACTTGCGGCGCAAGCAAAAAACCTTACAGGCTTAGTTGATTATCAGGAGGGGTCAATCGTCAGCCGAACACTGATTGACAAAAAAGCAGGAACAGTGACTTTGTTTGCTTTCGATGCTACTCAGAGCTTAAGTGAACACACAGCACCCTTTGACGCGTTAATCTTCGTTTTTGATGGAGAAGCGGAGGCAACAGTTTCAGGTAAACCCGTCAAACTGAAGGCGGAAGACGTAACGTTGTTGCCTGCTGGCGAACCCCACTCTGTTAAGGCGCTTTCCCGCGTCAAGATGATGCTTATAATGGTGCGGTCTTAGGCTCATCTGAGCGTTACTTTTTCTCCTGAAGCCACGTAAACAACAGCTTCCGCAACGTACGTCGCGTGGTCTGCTATCCGTTCCAGATACCTTACCACAAGCAAACTGGATATCGTACACGAATCCATCAGGCGCTCTTCTTTGGCGAGTTTACCCAGATACTGCAGGTACATGTCATCGACTTCCTGCTCTGTTTTCGTTAAAGTCTTGGCAAGTTCGGTGTCAAGGCGTTTAAGCGAGTCAACACTTGTCTTCACCATCAAAAGAACCTTTTCACCCATGTCACGAATAAAATCCTGCATCCAACCTTCGCATTTGCCGGTTCCACCCAAACATTTGCGTGAGAAGGTTATATCCCAAGCGTATCTGCCGTACCGTTCGAAGTCGTAGGCGATTTTCATGTAGCTGTTAATAATCCGCAGGTCGGAAGCTACGGGCTGGTATTTTGCGATTAAACTGAAGGATTTTTCTTCCACTTCAGCAGTCATCATAACCAAAATTTCGGAGAGTTCTCGAACAGTCTCAGAAGTGTCGTTTCCTCTTACGTACCCGCCGACAGATATGGATAACGCCTTTTGGGCTACTTCACCCATCTTGAAAACAACAGTTGTTAACTGTTCCAGTCCTTTATCTAACAGTCTGTGCATACCTTTTTCACCTATCCAAACTTTCCTGTTATGTATTTTTCGGTTAACTCACTCTTGGGGTTCTCAAACACCGTGGAAGTATCATCAAACTCTATAAGTTGACCCAGATACATGAAAGTCGTGAAGTCAGAAACACGCGCCGCCTGCTGCATGTTATGCGTCACAATAATCACCGTGTACTGACTCTTAAGCTCCACAATCAACTCCTCAATCTTCGCCGTCGCAATAGGATCCAACGCAGAACAAGGCTCATCCATCAAGATAACCTCAGGCTGCAAGGCAATAGCCCGCGCAATGCAAAGCCGCTGCTGCTGCCCACCTGAAATGCTGGTGCCAGGCTTCTTGAGGTCATCCTTAACCTCATCCCACAACGACGCTTGTTGTAGGCTTTTTTCCACAACTTGGTCAAGGTTTTTTCCTTTCTTTGTTCCAGTCAACTTGAGCCCAGCCGCCACGTTGTCATAAATGGTCATGGTGGGGAAAGGGTTGGGTTTCTGAAAAACCATGCCGACGCGGCGCCGAATCATAACTGGGTCAACGTCGCTGCCACAAACGTTTTGCCCGTCCAGAAGAATCGCTCCAGACATTTTGGCGCCTGGAACTAGCTCATGCATTCTGTTTAGGGTCCGTAGCAGAGTGGATTTTCCGCATCCAGAGGGACCGATGATGGCTGTGACTGCGTTGGTTTTGAACGTGACATTTATGTCCTTTAGAGCCTGTTTGGTTCCGAACCAAGCGTTCAAGCCGACACATTTCAGTTTCTCATTTGTACTCATTTTCATGTTCACCTTCGTAATCTTCCTCTACTTGCTAATCTTACACTTATGTTGAGGGCTAAAACAATCAGAATCAGCACCAAAGCTGCTCCCCACGCTTGAGCCTGCAGTTCGGGCTGGGGCATTCGTGAATTAAGGAAAATCCTCAAGGGTAATGCATCCATCGCGTGGTTAAAGCCCTGAAAGAAGTAGCTGTTACCAAATATTGTGAGCAGAATCGGCGCGGTTTCACCTGCAACTCTAGCCACCGCTAAAAGAGTGCCCGTGATCAAACCAGCCTTGGCAGAGGGCAAAACAACGCTCAGGATTGTACGCCACCTGTGCGCACCTAAAGCCATTGAAGCTTCTCGTATGCTGTTGGGCACGAGCTTCATGGATTCTTCAGTGGTTCTTGCCACGATGGGTATTAGCATGAAGGAAAGTGCTATGGCGCCAGCAAAAGGCGAGAAGGAGCCGATTAAACCTATGACTATGACGCTGTAGGCGGTGATTCCCACCACTATAGATGGAACTTCAGTAAGTATGTCGTTTATGGTTCGCATCCATGATGCATACTTGTTGGTTCCGAACTCTGCAAGGTAAATTCCCGACAGCACACCCAACGGAATTCCGATGAGGCTTGTTAAACCAACCAAAATGAAGGTTCCTTGAATCGCAGGTCCAATGCCCCCCTGCAAACCGTTGGCGGTTAAAAAGTGCCAGTTCAGCACGGGTGCTCCGCGAACAATAACCTCAAAAAGTATGCTCATTAAAGGCACTACGGCTATAACTACGCAGAGCAGGCACAACACATAGAAAAGCTTGTTCTTAAATCGCCTGAAAGCGTAACCGCTGAAAAAACCGTTCAACATTACTCTACGGCGCCTCCCTTGACCTTGAGAACCCGCGTAACCATCACATGGGCTACGATGTTGATTATTAAGCTAATCATAAGCAGAACCAGTCCCGCCCCCACATATGCTGACTTTTCCAGTGGAGAGGGAGCCTCTAAGAACCCGTTAGCGATCAAAGAGGGCAAAGTTTGGCCAGGCTCAAAAAGTGAACTGGGCATCGCGTTAGGTCCAATAGCGTTGCCGATGACCATGGTGACCGCCATGGTTTCGCCCACCGCTCTGCCCAGACCCAGAATCACGGCGCCAAAGATTCCTGAGCGTCCGTAACTGAGGACCCAGTGGCGAATTACTTCCCATTTGGTTGCTCCGATACCGTAGGCGCCTTCCCTGATGGAGTCGGGCACAGCGCTGATTACTTCTTTTGAAACCGAAGCTACTGTTGGGATAATCATGATGGCAAGAATTAGTCCTGCCGTGAAATAGTCAAGACCAAAAGGTGTTCCGCTGAAAAGTGGAATCCATCCTAAAGTGGAATTCAAGGGTTTTTCGATGTAATCTAAAACCCAAAAACGGAGAACAAACAGGCCCCAAAGCCCGAAGATGACGCTGGGGACAGCCGCTAGCAGTTCCACTAGATATGAAAGGGGAACTTTGACGGCTTTTGGAGCCATTTCTACAAGGAAAATTGCTATACCGATACTTAGAGGGACACCAATCAGCAGAGCAAGACCAGACGTCAGAAGCGTACCAAGTATGTAGGGCAACACTCCGAAGGCTTCTCGGCCGACCACGGGGTTCCAGCTTGTCCCAGTCAGGAAGTCTAAGCCGAATGTCCCAAGAACTAAGGTTGATCCTGTAACGAGAACATAAGCGTTAATCAGAATAATTACCGCAGCTGAAGCCGCAATTACTGCAGCCAAGACTCTGAAGATATTATCCCCGGTTAACTTCGTAGTCATGCAGATCTGCTCGCATCTTTACTTACATTAAACAAAAAAAAGTTGTGGTTTGTTGGCACTGATTTCACGCCAATTTATGGAATAAGGGTTTGTCCGTTGAAGGTTATTGACTTCAGTGTTGCTTCGTTAAGTTCTACTATGTTGGACGGAAGCGAAGCATATTCTAAGGCGGGAGCAAGCGATTGACCATCATGAACCACATACCAGATATAATCGACTAGTTGAGTTGCCTTGTCCAAAGTCATTCCTGGAATCACGTTAAGCTCTTGATACACCAGCAAGTAGGTTGGCGTAACAATCGGGTACGCCTGCTCACCAGGAGTGTTCAAAATCACAACATCCTCCCAACTCTCACTACCAGAAGGCAAACCACTGGTTGGAAGAGACTGCGCTGCCGCCGTCGTAGAATCAAGCGAAGGCAAAACAAAATTACCAGCAGGATTCTCAAGCGCCGCAACTGCAAGGTCATTCTGAAGCGCATAAGCCAATTCGACGTAACCAATGGAGTACTCTGTCTGAGCTACCGTTGCCGCAACATTAGAGTTACCGCTAGCACCAAGAGAATTAGTCCCAGGCCACTGAACAGAAGTACCACTACCTACGTCACTGTCCCATGTAGAACTGACTAAGCATAAGTACTTAGTGAACCAGTTGGTAGTTCCAGAATTGTCAGATCTGTGCACAGTTGTTATACCATGATCAGGCAGAGTCAAGTCAGGGTTTAGGGCTGCTAATGCAGGGTCGTTCCAGTTGGTAATGGTACCAAGGAAAATGTCTGCAATTGCTGTGCCGTCAAGTTTAAGTCCTGATGAGATACCGGGCAAGTTGTAGGTTACTGTGATTGCGCCGATTGTTTCTGGGATGTGCAATGCATTTGGCGCCGCCGCTCTCTGATCAGCAGTCAAAGGCTTATCACTACCAGCAAAATCAACAAGCTTCGCAGTCAAATCAGAAACACCCTTACCACTACCACCACCAGGATAATTAATCTCAACATTAGGCCTCGTGTTTGTGTACGCTACGATGGTGGAGTTAAGGAATGGCATTGGAAAGGACGCACCAGAACCAGTCAATATAACTGAAGATGATGACGGCGACGGAGATGTGCTTGGTGTTGACGATGAGGGGGTTGGGCTAGTTGATGGATTTGGCGATTCTGCGGGGTTTGCGAGGTATGAATAGGCTACGACACTTCCTATTATGATAACGATTGCAACAATTGCTGCTACGATATACATAGTTTTCATTTTTGATCCTCGTTTCATCTACATAACCCAACTTGGTTATATGACTGACCCCCATAATCTTTATAGCCTATATAGACATCCTTTTTGTATCAAAAGAGAACATAATGCTCATAGAACTCAATAAACGGTGACTGATTTGACCAATAGCTCAATAGGAGAGAGTGAGGAACAGAGAAAACTCCAAATCACAGGCGGATCCACCTACATACTCTCCCTGCCTAAAGACTGGATCATTAGAAACCAACTCAAAAAGGGCAGCGCCATGATGCTTCGCGAAGAAGAAGACGGCTCACTCGTTATCCTACCTCCGAAACTAACAAAAAAAGAAAAACAAGATGAAGCCTACATCAGGGTGACACCCAACGATTACCCCGACGCAGTTATGCGAAAAGCCATATCCGCATACCTAATCGGCTACAACATTCTCCACATAAAAGCTCAAGGTCAACAACCTCTTTCTTCCAAAGTTAGGAATCACCTGAAAAACTTCGCCCGAAACTATTTAGTCGGCACGGAAATCGTCATAGACACACCAAACGAGTTAACCCTACAAGTTCTGCTTAATTACCCTGAGTTAACCGTTCAAAGCGCCCTAAGCAGAATGGCGATAATAGCTGCCTCCATGCACAAAGAGGCGTTAAACTCGCTTCGCAAAATGGACAACACAACAGCGAAAAGCGTAATCGAAACTGACCGCGAAGTCAACCGATTCGGCTTATACATCGTGCGGCTACTCAAGTTGGCAGTTTTGAACGCGAGGATGGTTAAAGAAATAGGGTTAGATAACCCCCGAACATGCATAGGCTACAGACTTATAGCCAAAGCCGTAGAAAGGACGGCGGACCATGCTACGAAAATCGCGGAAAAAGTTATCCTGCTAAAAACGCCCGTGAATGAGGAGCTTCTTCAAAAAATAGAAATCCTAAGCAACTTAGCGATTTCCATGTTCGAGAGCTCAGTTGAAGCATTGTTCAAACGGGACTACAACTTGGCTGAAAGCGTAATCGAAAAACTTGGTCAAGCGCATAAACTGGAAAGAGAAGCGGTTATTTCAGTTAAAGACGCAAGCATTGAGGAAGTTGCCAACCTGAGACTAGCCATCGAGAGCGTCCGCAGAACAGCAGAGTACGCCAGCGACATTTCCGAAGTTGTCCTAAACATGAACGTCGAATCCGTCATAGGCTAACAGACTTGTGACGGGGTTGAACAAACGACATTTGGCGTCATGTTAGTTGTTTTTGAGATGGATGTCGCAGACCAATAAAGAGCACAAAATCGGCTTAAAATGGCGAAAGCTGAGCTTAAAGCTAATAAAAACGCAACGTATAAAATTATGCCCCGTTTAACCAAAATTAGGTGCATTTACGCCGTTTCTATATACTTCAACTAGTTCTCCATACAATATTTGGGAACGGCAAATAAACCGAGGTAGCATAAACTCGATTAGGGTGAGTTAGGGTGGAACAGAAAAAAGAGTTTGAGCAACCGAACACTGAGAACAGAACAGAAGAGATAATCTATTTTGCCCACATATAACCGCCAAAAGCCGTTAAGCGTTACGCGTTAGGGGTTACGATGCATTCCGCGTCCAGTTGCTTCCCAAAAGCCTCATAAAAGGCTCGTCTATTCTGAAGTATACTCCACTTTTCCAAGCTGCAATCCGAAGGCGAATAAAACCTGAGCAGAACATCGATTTTGTCCAAAAAAGTGAATTCCGCCTTCTTTACTAGTCCACAGTGGCTTCGGTCAAGCTTCTCGGCAAACCTCAAAAAAGTCGAAAGGACGGCAATGACGTTTCTGGATTTGTCGTCTAAATCCATGGCTTTCAACGTTTTCTTTAACGGCAGCTTTTTCCTGTGAAAACGAGCGATGCTCGCCATAATCTGGATTTCTTTAGGATCAAAACCCAAAAGTTCAGCGTTGCTTATTATATAGTGCGAATGCATGTGATGATCTGTGAAGGACAAAAAGTCACCTACGTCGTGCAGGGTGGCTGCGTGCCGTAGAAGTTCCTTTTCGGGTTCTCCGAGGTTATGCAGACCGATTTGTTTTGCGCTGTCAAAAAGCTGCAATGCCAAAGAAGCCACGGTTTCAGAATGCTCTTCATCAAAGTTGCATGACCTGCCCAACTGCACTACGCTTCGGTTCCGCATGGGAGCTTTTTGCAGTTCACGGAACCCTTCAAACTGGGACAGGTAGTCGACAAGCATACCGTCCCGCAGTTCCTTACGGCTGATGTTTATTTCGGCTAAGTTGAGCTCATCCATTATCGCTTCAACTATAGCTGCGCCAGCAATCAAAATGTCCGCACGATGCGCATTAATAGCGGGCAACTTCTTTCGTTGTTCAAGGGGCAAAGAGCAGAGAATTGAAGCAAGCTTTTTCAGGCTCTTTCTAGTCAAGATGACCCCGTTGCCGTTTTTCTTAAACAGCTTACTGGCAATTTCCGCCAAATTTATGATTGTACCTGAGGACCCCCACGCTTTTCGGGCACCATAAGTCTGAACCTTGGTTTTCACCGCGTGAATGTCGCCGCATGCACGGTTTTTCATTTCATTGTAGGTTTTGGCGTCAACTGGTCCTGTCCAACCTTCGCCTACAAACTCGGTTGTAAGCCGTATCGCACCTAATCTAAGGCTCTGGACGTAGAAGCACTCGTACTGGTTGCCGATGGCGATTTCGGTGCTGCCTCCGCCTAAATCAATGAAAATGGCGACTTTTCCACCGATATCTATGGAGCTTGCGACGCCAAGGCAAATCAGGCGGGCTTCTTCCTGCCCCGAAATCACATGAACATTCAGGCCCGTTTCGGCGTATAGTTGCTGCAAGAAGTCCTCTTGGTTCCGCGCCTCTCTAATGGCGGAGGTTCCCACGGCGATTATTTCGGTTGCGCCGTATGTTTTTGCTAAATTAGCGAATTTTCCGCAGACAAAAATGGTGCGTTCCATGGCTTCGGGTTTAAGAAGACCATCTTTGAACTCTTGTTCGCCTAAGCGGACAACTTCTTTTTCTTGGCTGATAACGGTGTAGGAAAAGTTTGGGTTTATCCGCACAACTAAAAGACGCACTGAGTTTGTGCCGATGTCCACGAAGCCAACAACTTGCCCGACCGTTTTCACCGTTTCGTCCATACAAGCACCAGTTTCTTTGCGAAGGTCTTTTCAAACAAGTCCTTTTTCTTATTAAAAGACTCCTCTTCTAAAACCGCATCCACCTGCGATACACATTGAACCAATATTTGTTTGGTGCCGACTTTAACGTTTATGCTTTCAACGATGGACTGGTGAGTGTAATCTAAAGCGTCCGCCACACGCAAAAAACTGGACAAAACCTTCACTTTTTGAATTGTTTGGCGACTCAATGCGGCGAGGTTCCAGTGGCTTTTTTTGGGCAAGGCTCTTCGGTGGTAACGTGCGATGCTTGCGATTATCCGCCGTTCCTTTGAAGTGAAAGGCAACTGGGTTTCGTTAAGGATAAGGTGGGCGGATTTTTTATTGTGACCACCGCTGCCTTGAGACAAGCCGATGTCGTGGAGAACAGCGGCGCATTCAAGCCAGCACCGCTCCCGCTTCCCCAACCCATGCAAACTTCGCAGTTGGTCAAAGAACGCCAACGCAAGCGTGGTCACCTGCGTGAAATGGTCAGTTTCTTGCCAGTAACTTTTAGAAACCTCCTCCGACGCCTTCACCGTTTCCTTGCAGTTCTGCTCCATTTCGTTCTGCTTTGCTTGGTCTTCCTCGGCTATGGCGTCGAGGGATACGCCGCGAAGTAACATCTGCGCAAAGCTTTCAGGCAACCCCTTCCGCCTCAAAGCGTCTGCAGCGGCGGCAACATCGTAGTCTAATCGAACCAACTCAACTTTGAAAGGTCTAAAACGTAGAAGAGCATAAGCCGCCTGCGAGTTCCCATCTCCAGGTCTGCCCACGCTTCCAGGATTAACAACGCAGACGCCGTTTGCGGTTCGTCTAAACTGCTCATGAGAATGCCCCACAACCACAACATCAGCGTTTGCTGAGGCAGCTATGGTTTTCAGCCGCTTCGCAGGTGTGTTGTGGTAAATGTGCTCGTCAATTGACTCGGGGCTTCCGTGAGTCACAAGCAGCGTTGTTCCATCGACTTCAAGGCGGACTTCGTGGGGCAAAGCGAAAAGGTAGTTTGCGCAGGACTTTGACATCTCTTTTCGTGTGAAGTCTAAAGCAAGCTGTTTTTCGCCTTTCGCTTTGGCTTTACCTTCAACCACTTCAAGGTCATAGTTTCCCACAACACCCAAAACATTTCGCTCATGTAGCAACCCTACGACCTCGTTGGGGGAAGCACCAAACCCCACCGCGTCACCAGCATTCAAAAAAACGTCCACACCCCGCTTTTCCGCATCCTCAAAAACCCGCTCCAACGCCTGAAGATTCGCGTGAATGTCCGATAAAACAGCAATTTTCGCCTGTGGGTTTATGAGCACTTGTTTTGTGGTTTCTTCAGTTGCCGATAAACCTGCGTCGGTGATTTTTCTCAGCTTATCAAAGAAGTCTTTTTGTTTATTTTCCTCCCAGAGACGAACGAACTGAAGGTAATGGCTCTGCCTTTGCTCTTTGATATCAGCTAAGAACTTCAAAAGTGCCTGCTTCACTTCTTGCGGGTCTGTGTTTTTCTTTGCTCTGGAGTTACTTTTCGGTTTGATTCCGTCGTGGATGAATTCGGGGATGTAGGCTATCCATACGTCACAGTCGTGCATTTCACCCAGCGAGTCCTGAAAAGCTTTCATAGTTTCGATTTCTTGGGTAAGTTTGTCTTCGTACAAGGGCGCAAAAGACTCCATTGTGTAACGCAGCTTCTTCGCGCGGATTCTCATCTCATGATGCTTGAGAAGCTCGTTTTCTAAGTACACGCAGTCCTCCATTGCTAAAAAGTCGTCAAGTCTGCAGGATATGTACCAATGCGCTTTTTCCTTCAACAACAAAACGCCAGAAGAGGAATCGGATAACGCCTCCACTTTCTGCTCACAAAACTCACGCATATCCTCCAAAACACACGATTCAGTTAGCTCCTCCAAGCCGCGAACAAGCGACGGCTGCACACGGTCTCTGCGGTCTTTATGGCTTTCCAGCATCAAATCTAAACCGGACTTGTCGGTTGAAAACTCAAGTTTGCTCATGTATTGCTCTATGAAGGCTATTTGAACGTCAAGGTCTCTTGCTTCACCCAAAAGGCACGTAATGTTCTTTACTTCGCGTAGCCATTTCTTGAATTTTTTTCTTGGAAAACAGAGCCTGAAAATTGGCAGGGCAGCACGGATTCGGCGGGATGCGACACGCATTTTATGAACGTACTCAATGTCGTCGCCTTTGATTACGCCGTCGATTTGGTTTTCTAAAGCAGTTAGAAGTTTAAGCAGTCTTTCGAAGCCGAATTTACAGTAGCTTGCGTTGGTTTCGCCCATTTTGGGCTTAGTTGCGGCGTTCATGCCATATTCCTCGGTTCTGAATTAGCCAAGACTGAGAATTAATTACGCACTCATCTTCTTTAGGCATTACACGCTCATATGTTCCGTTGGAGAGTAGTCTTCTTGCTTTAACGTTATCGTGAAGGTGAATTGTGAGCATGTTTTCAAGAATAGCCCGCCGCAGCTGGGAGTCAGGCACTGAGAAGAGCACTTCAACTCTTTCATTGAGGTTTCTAAACATTAAATCTGAGCTACCGATGAGAACTTCATCGTCTGCGCCGTCACGGAAGTAATAGATACGGGCATGCTCAAGAAAACGCCCAACTATGGAAATAACTGAAATGTTGTCACTTACCCCTTTAATCCCCGGCTTAAGACAACACAAACCGCGAACGTTGAGGTCAATTTTGACGCCCGCCATAGACGCCTTGTAAAGGGCTTGGATGACGTTTTTTTCTTCCAAGTTATTAAGTTTAAACGCTAGGTATCCTTTGCCTGTTTTTCTGTGAAAACGTATTTCTCGGTCGATTCGCCGAAGAATTTCCCGTTTCAAAGATTTCGGCGCCACCAAAAGATGCCGAAACTCAGTTTCCTGCCGCCCAGTCATGAGCATTTTGAAGAGTTCTTCAAGTTCCAGCCCCACTTCAGGCTTAGCAGTAAGGTACCCTATGTCGCCATAAATCTTGGCAGTTACAGCGTTGTAGTTGCCAGAGCCAATGTGCGAGTAACGAACTACGCCTTTTTTCTCTTTTCTGACAATCAGGCACAGTTTAGCGTGAACCTTAAACTTGGGGAAATTGTAAACTGTGTTCACTCCGCCTTTGCGGAGTTTGGAAACAAGTTTGATGTTGTTTTCTTCGTCGAATTTTGCTTTCAACTCGACAACGGCTGTTACTCTTTTTCCTCTTTGTGTAGCGTCAATTAACGCGTCAACCACAGGGGACTTGTGGTCCATGCGGTACATTGTTATGCAGATTTCTTGAACATGCTTGTCCTGCGACGCTTCCTTTAGCAGGTCTATGATTACTTCAAAACCGTCGTAGGGATGATAGAGCACGAAATCTTGCTTGGCAATTGCTGCGAAAAGGTTGGCTTCGGGAGTAAGTAGCGGAGAAATGGAGGGAAGAAACGTGCGGTCCTTAAGGTCAGGACGATCAATCTTAAGCAGCTGCCAAAAATCCACCAGCCCCAACGGACCATCCACCTCATAAACTATGTAGTGAGGTAAGGCTAAGGCATTGGCTATTGCCTCTCTCAGAAACAAAGGCATGCGCTTGTCGAATTCAAGTCGAGTGGGGAAACCTGCTTTGCGGTTCTTCAAGCTTTTCTGCACTGAAGCAAGAAAATCAGAGGATTCATCCATAACTATGTCTATTTCGCCGTTACGGGTCAACCTAAACGGGTAAGCTTTCAGCGATTTTTCATGGGGAAAAATCAAATCCAAACTGTTTGCCATTAAATCCTCAAGGAACACGTAGTCGAATTCTATGCTGTCCACTTCTGCGGTAGATTCGGGGTCATAGCTTCCGCGTGGGATTCTTATCAGGCGCCCAAACTTTTCGGTTGGAACATCCAGAACAGAGCAGCCGTCAGCGTTCATGACTCCGTTCTGCACAAAAAGGTTCACGTGTAGATTCTCAATTGAAGCACCGTTGAAGCCTTCCTTGGGAATTTTCAGGGAGGGAAGAATCAACTTGGTGAAGTACGCTCGCAGATTCTCTTTTTGCTTCGAAGGCAAAGAAGTGAAGTCTCTGATGCAGATGTCTTCTTTTGCGAGCGCAGGAACAAGTTCGTCTCTCCAGCAGGCGGCGTGTTTTTCGATTAAGGACAAAATTTCTTTTCGGGTAGCCTCAATCTGCTGAGTTGCAGTCATGCCGTCCATTGATTTCTCGGAGGAGCCTTTGTTGATTTTCTTTATCAACCGTGCGACGCGGGTCATGAAGAATTCGTCAAGGTTGCTTCCGCAGATAGCGAGAAATTTGACTCTCTCCAGTAGAGGATGCCATAAGTCGAGGGCTTCTTCGAGCACGCGCGCGTTAAATCGTACCCAGTTGAGTTCTCTGTTGAGGTAGAAGTTTGGGTTATCTAACGATTTCTTTGATGACAGGCTACTATTGAGTGCGTCAGAATCAGGGTTCACAGGATTTAACAAAGCACTTCACGTTTACAGAAGGTTCATCAAGTCTTTGACGACTGTACACAAGTAATATAGTAGCCTTCAGATTTAAAGGTAAACCTTAGCAGCAAACTATAGACATAAAAAGGCTTCCGGCTTTGGGTCAGCGATCATACTTCCTTGGCAGGTCGTCTACGTCTGCTGCTTTGGGTTTACGAAAAACTGGTACTTCAAACTCGAAAAGAGGAACTTTCTTGCACGTCAAAGTACATCCCATAGTTAAGTGGGAAAGGAGATGCTTAAATTCTCTCAAAATAGAAGCTATAGCCAACCATAGATTATATAGTTGCATCAAATTCAACATAGCAAAGGTTATATCTTGCCTAAAACATTTCACACTCATGAATTCTAAAGCATTAAAAGAAAACGGTTTCTCAGAGGCATCCCCCCTAAAAGAGTTAACGTTCACCATGCTTCCTCAAGAGAAAAACAGCGTCTTTGCAATAATTGACCTAACCCAAACTGGAAAAACAAACTCAGACATACTATACATCGGTCGATCCAAAAAACCCGCAAAACGAATCTTCGGCGGATACCTATCGGGTTTTGGAGGAAAAACCACCCGACGCATCAACTCAAAACTGTTCACCGACGGCTACCTCGAAAAAACAGCCATCAGCTGGACCGTAAGCGACAAACCCAAAACTACACAGCAGCAACTTTTGGAGAAATTCAAAAAAGAACACGGCGAATACCCCACATGGAACGCCCCCGCTAAAAAAGCACCTGCAAAACCGAAACCAGCAGCCAAACCTAAACCCAAACCACAGGCACCAACAGTCGCCAAAACCACAAAACCCCGCGGAAGACCACGAAAAAAAGCAAAGAAAACCGCATAACCTCTACGCCCGTTTAGTTTGGGCACATCTATTTCTGGTAATGATTGATTAGGTCTTGGGTACTCCAAGGCAGGCAGTCTTTGCTATCGAATCCCAAAAGCTCGGCGTACTTGTGAATGGTAGGGGCGGTTTGCGCTTCAATTTCCAGAAACTCAGGAAGGTAAGCGTAGTTTCCGTGGTACGTGTCTATGTCGAAGCGGGCTTGGTCAAGCGTGTAGCTGAGTCTATGTTTCTCCATGCTTTCTGTTACGGCTAAACCCAACAACTCCAGAATCTGCTTGGTCTTCGCCAAGTCGGAGACTTCAACGGAAAATTCCTGAGCCACCTTCGCAGCTTCAGTTACTTGAACCTTCTTGTAGGTCAACTGAGTTCTGCCCGCTTCCCGTCTTAACCGCAACAAGTCGTTGGCTTTCACGATTGAACCATCTTTGAAATCCAAAAAGAAGGTTTCTATTTCGCCGTCAAAGACTTTTCTGGCGCCAAGCCGAACCAAAGTTTGCACAACTCGATTTCGGTCTACCTCAAGAATCTTGGCTTCCACTTCTTTCATACCATTTACTGGGAAACTGCCCATTAAATAAACTATTGTTTAAACCAAATGCTGCAAGGCTCCATTTTGCGCAGTTCCTTCCTCATACAGCGGTTGGATTATCCAGCCACTCATATAAATAATAGACAATTATAAGTTAATGCCCAAAGTGTAGCGTAAAAAATAAAACACGGTGGCATGTTGAATGAATGGAAAAATGGACTCAACACTGTTTGCAAAATGCGGAATAAATTGCCGGACATGCGTCGGCTTTTTTGGTTATAAACTGAATGGCGAAAAGACAACCCCTTGCGGCGGCTGCCTAACAAGACAGGACACATGCACATTCTTTGAAAAGCATTGCAAGAACCAAGCAAACAGAGACAAAATTGAGCACTGCTTTGAATGCCCAGATTTTCCATGTATCGAATTGAAAAAAATTGACGAATACTACAGCGGGAAATATGGAACGAGCTTAATCGAAAATTTCGTGTACATCAAAGCCAATGGAATGGCAGAATTTCTGAAAAGAGAGGAAGAAAAATGGAAATGTCCCACCTGCGGCGGAGTAATCTGCGCACACACAAAACGATGCTACACATGCAACCCCTAAGTCAAAACATTTTCGCTGGCGGCTAAAAAAAGCAATCCTTGCGTAAGTTTAATTGATTGCTTAGAAGTTTATTTTTGGTATGCCTCGCTTGTGGTTTGATAAAGGTACGTTGCTGTTGAAGGGGGAAGTGGGGACCCCGTATGGTAGATGGGACCCGCGAAGTAGCTGTTACCGAATTAAAGCATGCCACTACAAGGATGTTCTAGATTACTTTAGGGAAAGCAATATTCGTGTTGAGGACGCGGTAGCTAATCCGCCGCCTCGTGAACAATTAAAAAGTAACATTGAGTTACGGTCGTACCAAAACAAGGCGTTAGACAAATGGCAAGCCGCAGGCAACCGAGGAGTACTTGTTTTGCCTACAGCTGCTGGAAAAACATTCATCGCACTAAAAGCAATTGACCTACTCAAATTGCAGACTTTGATAGTTGTCCCAACTTTAGACCTGCTTGATCAATGGAAAAAACGCGTGCGGGAATGCCTTAGCATCGAAGCGGGGGTGGTAGGCGGCGGCGAAAACACCGTACGAATGGTCACAGTTTCAACTTATGATTCTGCGTATTCTCAGGCGCCACAGTTGGGAAACAAGTTTTTGCTGCTAATTTTCGACGAAGTGCATCACTTGGCTTCGCCGGGTTACATGCAGATTGCGGAAATGCACATTGCGCCCCATCGTATGGGGTTAACGGCTACCTACGAGAGAAGCGACCAGAGACATACACTTCTTCCCCTGCTGATTGGTGACCCCGTTTACTCTGTTTCCGTTGAAGAACTCACAGCCAAAAAGCACCTCTCAGACTACACGTATGAGAAAGCAGCGGTAAAGTTAACTACGGAAGAACAGCAAACGTACGACACTGAGATGGCAACTTTCAGGAACTATCTCGCTGAACGACGGATTGTCCTAAAAACGCCGGCTGATTTTCAACGGTTCATCATGACAACGGGCAGAGACCCCAAGGCTAGAGAAGCGCTTCTTGCAAGAAACAAAGCATTAAAAGTTGCCATTAACTCCGAAGCAAAACTGGACCTTCTGGCGGAAAAACTTGAAGAATACAAAAACGAGAAGATACTGATTTTCACGTTGTACAATGATTTGGTCTACACTGTTAGTAAACGTTTTCTGATACCTGCGGTTACACATCAAACGCCCCGAGAAGAGCGACGGGAAATAATGGCTAACTTTGAACAAGGCAAATACAAAGTAATTGTTACATCTCAGGTTTTAGACGAGGGAGTCGACGTCCCCGACGCGTCAGTTGGTCTAGTCCTTGGGGGAACAGGTAGCAAACGGGAATACGTGCAACGATTGGGACGGCTTCTTAGAAAAAGAAAGGGCAAAACCGCCAAACTGGTGGAAATTATCTCCAAGGAAACTGTTGAAGTTGGCATCAGTCGTAGGCGGCACCAAAAAGCAGGAGTTGCCCCATAGTTGCTTCCCAGCAGTCTACTCGTGGTGTATAAGCGGAAGGGGAAGATTCAGCCCCGTTACGCAAAACTTTCCTCTGAAAACCTTACGGTCACAAACCGTCTTATCAAAGCCTACACGGGGGGCGTTGGTGAAAAGAAAAAGGTCCTGAAAACGTTTGTTACGGACTTAGAAAATCCAGGCTTTGAGTATCGGTTTGTTAGAGCGTTAGCTTTGTTGCTTGACCGAAGGGGCGTTTTTGTTTGCAGCAGCAAACTTGATCCTGCGGTTTTGAGGAGGAAAATTTTTGAAGCTGCAGAAGAATTTGGGTTGCCGGTGTCACCTGAAAAGCGGCAGCAAGTTCTTGAGTTTGTGGCTTCCAAAACAGGGCTGACAGCTGAACTTATTGAGGGGCAAATGTACGCGGATTTAGACTCCGAGTTAATTCTTACCAAAGTTAATGCGCCGTCAGCGTTGGATTTGCTCCGACAGTACAATCTCAGTTTGGCGCAGACACTTCTTTTTGACTGCACCGAGCTGACTTTCGAAGCTTCGGGAAATTGGCAGAACTTGTTTTATGCTGTTAAGAAGCTGGGGCTTATCTACGACGTTTCTCGTGATTGTGAAGACGTTTTTTGGGTGAAGATAGATGGACCCGCCAGCCTCTTTAAACTCACAAAACGGTACGGAATCAACATTGCCAAGTTACTGCCCCAAATCATCTCTAATCACGACTGGACTATAACTGCGAAGATATTGTGGAAGTACACGAATGAAGTATGTACATTTGCGATGGAACGCATAAAACACAGTCCACTGCTGCCTAAGCCTAATTTGCGGCAGGTAACTTATGATAGTGCTGTTGAGGAGAGTTTTGCTTCACAGTTTAGAGCTTTAGAGTCTGGCTGGGTGTTGAAGCGGGAGCCTGAACCGGTTTTGGCGGGCAACTACGTTATTGTGCCTGATTTTTCGCTTGAAAGAGCGGGGCTTAAGGTCTATTTAGAAGTTGTTGGGTTCTGGACTGAGGAATATCTGCGGCGTAAAGCAGAAAAACTCAAGCAAGTGGACGTTAAAATGATTCTCGCAGTTGACGAGGCGCTATCGTGTGAGAAGCTCACCGCTTTGGAGAAGCGTCCGCAGCTGCACTTCATTTATTATCGAAATAAAATCTCGTTGGCACCTATTCTGCGTTATTTGAAGGCAGCGTTTGAAGAGGTTAAAACAAAAGAAATCAAATTGTTACAGGACCTGCCAGTTAAGTTTACCGAGCCAATTGTTTCTTACGCAGAATTCGCTGACAGAGTAGGGGTTTCTGTCGAAGCCGTACAGGCAGTGCTCACAGCTAATGTGCCCTCAGGTTACCTACCCTTGTCCAACAGTTTGGTAAGTGAAAAAAAACTTCAGCAAATCCACATGGTACTAAATGAAGCTCGGAAGCAGTCAGGAAAACTAACTCTTAGCCAAGCAACACAGCTAATTGAAGCCACAGGACTACACGATGTATCCTGCGCATTAACTGCCCTTAACTACAAAATAGTCTGGCGCGGAATAAACAGCGAACAAGCAGAAATCGTCCCCTCAAAAAACAAATAGCGCAGGCATCACCATCAGCAATTTTTTGTAAAACGAAACTGCTTAAAACAAACTTATTTCTGGAGTTTTGTTTGGTGCTGCGGGCTAGCTTGAAGCCGTCGTTTAGACCGTCGTTATACAATTGACAGGTTTATGCTAATTTGTTGTGTTTTTTGTTTGTTTGGTTTGTTGAGTGTTGTTGTTTTGGTGGTTTGCCCCGTTTGGTGTTGGTTTTGGGGTTCTTTTTGTTTTTTGTTGAGGGGTTGCGAGGTTTATATTGCTTATATATTCATGTTCTTTGGGGTTAGTTTTCGAATTTGACTTTTCCGGTTGTGGTTATTCGGGCTACTTTCCAGTTGTAGTTGCCTTTTGAGATTGTTGTCTTGATGGAGTCTGTTATTTTGCGTGTTTTGGGGTTTCGGGTTTTAGATAGAAGGGTTATACTGCGTACTTGTTTTCCGTCGTTTAGCCCATCAAACACGACGAAGTCCACGGGGTCCATGATTGCTTTCATGTCGTATGGGTCGTATTCGAGTTTTTTGAATTCGGAGCAAAGGCACTTTCTAATCATCAGAGGAACTTTGTTTCTGCCGCGTTCTCTGGCCTTCTTACGCATTTCCGCTTCCTTAGCCTCAAAGACTTCTTCTTTTTCCTGAAGCGCAAAAAGCTGCAGTTCATACTTGTCTAGCCACGTTTTAGGTGATTTACCAGAGTATTTCAGATGTAAATCGCTCATCCGCACGATTTCTCCGCAGCAGGGACAAACACAAAGAATCCGCCTAAACGACTGGAAAACGCCTAACAGCTCGTTCATTAGAGAACCCTCACATCAACCTTGTTTTCTGCTATAGCGTCCCGAATAAGCCGTTGATGTTTGTTAAGGTCTGACTTTCCAGATTTCACTTCTAGAAATGTTATGTGCTCAACGTTCCTATTCAGTAAACCGTTGAACACGATAATGTCGATTGGGTCGAATAGTGGTCTGCATTCGGCAAATTGCAAATTGAGGTCATTGTATGCAGGAATGAATCGCTCTATAATCTTTCCAAATCCGACTTCAACAGCCTTCTTTTCAGAAGTAACATCTGCAGAAATCCGCCTCTTCTTCAAATCCTCCGCGCGCTCCGCAAGTTCATGCATAAGCCTAAGCCTGACCGCCATCGCTTCCTCGGGAAAACTTTTCGTTCCATCAAAAAGTATTGAATCCGAAAGACCAAATTCTTTATCACATTTTGGGCATTGCGCCACGAGTTTCGAGGTTTTCAGGCTCTTGAGAAACAACTCGATATCCACAGCTAAACCTCAAATTCTATGGTCTATCCATTGTCTTAAATGCCTTATGAAGTAACAATACGGGTTTTACGTATGAAGATTTTTTTCAAATCAGATACACACATTTTTTCTATTCCGCTGTCTTTTGACTATTGGACACAGCAGAGTAGAACATTTACTGAATAGTTTATTAAAACGTGTCTACGGGGATAAAATGTGGCGTAGCAGTCTTTTATTTCTGCTGAAACGATAGATGAACATGGCCAAGAAAGTATCATTAGAACTCTCCGATGAAACTTACAAACAGCTTTCGGATCTGGGAGCAGTCTACAAACAGAACATCAAACAGACCCTTGCTACGATACTAAAATCCGTCGGCGACCACCAAAACGAGATAAGCTCTCTTAACTATAGGTATGGACAAACCAATACTCTTGAAATGACCCTTCTGTATATCTTCGCAACTATCCCGCTTTATTCAACGTGTTTAACGAGTTACCTAAAAAAGTAGAAGCAGACGGAATGCTTGAACTTGATACTGATATAGAATTCTCCTTCGACGGGGATTATTTCAGGGTAAGCTATGACGCCAAGTCTAATAATAAGCAGTCTTGTATTCATCGTGCGGATTTCTTAAAGCAAGATGGGCTCTATTGTTTTTCAACCATTACCTACATTGATGTCAACGAAACAAGTAAGGAATCGCTAGAAGAATTGCATTCAATAGTCGCCGAAATTGAAGACCCGTTTGACCTTGAAAGTTTCAAAATTGAAATTGACGAATGCTTTGAAGACCAATGGAGCGTGACTATTGACTGTTGGGAAGACTCATTGGATGCCTTGCCGAAAATGAAACAAATTAACAAGCTTGTCAAGAAAATATTCAAGAAGGCAGGAGCAACTCTTAAAGAGTAACAGTTATCTTTCAATTCCCGTTACTTGGGATTTTCCATTGAAGCTTCTGTATCTGTTTTTTGGGGGGGTCGGTTACAACTTCTTTCAATTCCCGTTACTTGGGATTTTCCATTGAAGCAAACTCTTTTTCCGTTTCTTCAGAAAAACTTGCTTCTGTTCTTTCAATTCCCGTTACTTGGGATTTTCCATTGAAGCTGAGTACTAAGCCGCTTGTGAAGGCGCCGAATAGCCCTACTTTCAATTCCCGTTACTTGGGATTTTCCATTGAAGCGGCCTCAAGCTCGCCCAGGCATAAGGAAGGTGAACTAATACTTTCAATTCCCGTTACTTGGGATTTTCCATTGAAGCAGCCACTTCCAGTCGGCGAACGACCCCCAGTACGTCGCTTTCAATTCCCGTTACTTGGGATTTTCCATTGAAGCGGTTCACGCGTGGACCGAAGGCGTGCTCCTGAAGAACTTTCAATTCCCGTTACTTGGGATTTTCCATTGAAGCTCGGATAATGCGCTCAGTTTCCTCTGAGACTTTCATTGTCTTTCAATTCCCGTTACTTGGGATTTTCCATTGAAGCGTAGAAAAGCCAGTTGTTTTAATTGAGTGCCCTACTCTCTTTCAATTCCCGTTACTTGGGATTTTCCATTGAAGCTGAATAGGTAGTTGCTCTTCGTGTTGAGGTTGTCTACTTTCAATTCCCGTTACTTGGGATTTTCCATTGAAGCAGTAGTAATCGAAAAAACAAGGCGTCGGGGTTAACTAACTTTCAATTCCCGTTACTTGGGATTTTCCATTGAAGCTCTTACGCTGTTTATAACGCAGTTATAAGTGATTATATTCTTTCAATTCCCGTTACTTGGGATTTTCCATTGAAGCACAGCGTTTACTTCCGTCTCAACTGCGCCTTCAATGTGAACTTTCAATTCCCGTTACTTGGGATTTTCCATTGAAGCCGAGCCGATTTTGGCTTAATTTGCCGATTAGAGGCTGTTTTGTTCATGATTCTGGATATGTAGCCTCGATTATTATTGAGATGCCACTCAGTTTATAAATATAATCGAATAACCTGCATGGTGCTGGTCGAACAGAAGTGTATTTTCTTTCTGATATCGAACAGAAGCAGCGCCTCTATCAGCTTCTGTCAACCGCAAGAGAAGTAGGCGTAAGTAAAGAGTTAAGAGGCTGGAACTGGCATCAACCCCCACTCAAACCCTATTTTGACAATGTCAAGCTTCCCATGTACCAGGTAAGCTCAAAGTATTGTCCCACAAACCGTGACGTATATCTGCGGAACATCGAAAAGAAGTATTGCGCTCCAAATTCGCGGATGGCTTTAGGTAAACTATTCCATGGAGTAGTTAGTGATTGTTTGCAGAGTTTTCGGCAGCGACAAAACCTGAGTTTTGATGCTTGGTGGCAAAAGATCAGGTGGCAGGAGATTTCGGAGAAACCTGAAAACGTCATTGACCGCTGCAGGCAAGTCTGGGATTTCGTGCAGAAAATGTGTGAAGCCCAGTTAGTGGAGCTTTCTTGCAGCCAGCCCTATTCGACGCAGATGGATTTGATGAGCACGGCTGTCCCGTTTTTAGTTGAGCATAAGCTTTCGGGTGAGTTGCTTGGTTTAAGTGACATTCTCAGTGTGGATTGTTTTGATTACTTGCGGACAATCATGTTTGACCTCAAAGTAACCAGCTTCAAAGAAGAGTGGCATAGGCTTTACTCGCTTGGGTATGCTCTTGTGTTTGAAAGCATCCATGAAGTGCCTGTGGATATCTGTTGCACGGTCTACTTGAGTGTTGAAAATGGCAAGATAAGTGTGCAGAAGGATTTGTTTTTTGCTAATGATGAGCTTCGGCAGTGGTGGCTTGAAGAAAGAGACAAAAAACTGGAGATAGTAGCAGAAAGAAGAGACCCTGGCAAGCCCGAACGTTCACAATGTAAAGAGTACTGTCAATATTACAACGTCTGCTATGGATAGAACGGGTTGATGTTGTTTTGAATGTTTTTTTGGATGATTTTGGCATCTTCTTGGGGCGAAAACGAAATCGTTTCAGTATAAAGAAAGGTGGCGAAGTAAAGGAAATTGTGGCTGACGACGTTGATTCAATAATTTGCTGCTCTTCTGGCGTAGCTTTTTCTGCAAGTGCCCTAGATTTGGCGGTTGAGAACCATATTCAGGTGGTCTTTGCAAGGTATCGTGGGTGGCCTTATGCTGTTTTGATGCCTGCCTCTTTAACTGGCTCTGTTAGGGCCAGAAGAGAACAATTCCTTGCCTACAACGACGGGCGCGGCGTAGTTCTAGCTAAGAAGTTCATTGCTGGAAAGCTGGTGAATCAGGCGAATTTTTTGAAGCTGATGGCAAAGAATAGGCGACAGACCAGTCCCAAATTGGCTGAAAAACTGTACGGCTCAGCCAAACTCATTGATGACGCCAACGACCGAATCAACAGAGAACAGGGACGTAACATTGATGAGAAGCGCCAGCAAATCATGAACTTGGAAGCGGAAGCTGCACGGTACTATTGGGACTGCGTGCGGCAGATTCTGCCTCCTGAACTTGGCTTTACCGGACGGATAACTCGTGGCGCCACTGACCCGTTTAATGCGATGCTAAATTTTGGTTACCAGACGGTTCTGTTTCCTGAAGTTTGGAAAGCCGTCAGCTACGCTGGCTTGGACTTTTATGCGGGATATTTGCATGCCGACCGTTCAGGGAAGCCTTCGCTTGTGCTGGATATGATGGAGGAGTTTCGCCAGCAACTCGTAGACCGAACCTTAATTGGGTTAATTACCAAGAATGTCATAAAGCCTAATGAAATCATCGCCACCGAATCGGTTGAGGAGGGTCGGGTTCTTAGCAAAGAAGTCATCAAAGTGCTGTTGACCAGCCTTCAGGAGCGCTTGGATAGCAACGTGATGTTTAACGGTCAGAAGGGGTCGTTGAAGAGTTTTATTCATTTGCAGCCTCGGTGTATGGTTCGTTTCCTGCTCAAAGAAACTGAGTACGTGCCTTTCTGTTTGGGGTGGTAGATGCCATGCGTTATGTAGTGATTTATGATGTTTCTGACGATAACTTGCGTAATCAGGTTGCTGAGACGCTTAAAGATTATGGATTGCAGCGAATTCAGTACAGCGGCTTCATGGGAGACCTGCGACGTGACCAACTCAACAGTCTTCTGGTGGACCTCAAGAACCTGATTAAGGAGTTGGTGGAGAACGTGCAGCTTTTCCCCATGTGTGACAGCTGCTTGAAGGGCAAAAAGATGGTGGGCAAACCCAAAAAGTACGAGTACAAAGAAGGCAAAGACAAAGTTGTGTACTTCTGACTTGAATTTGGATGGTTGGTGCAGAAGGTTTATGTGTGCAAACGATATCTATTGTATACGGTGGTTATGTTGACACTTAAACCATTAGCTGTTAGAGTTCCAGCGGAGTTAGAAAAAGAAATTCTTGAAATCATAAAAAAAGAAAAACTAGACAAGGCAACCGTTGTCCGAAATTTACTTGAAGCAGGCATTACTGAGTGGAGAAAACAAACCGCCCTTGAACTCTTAAGCAAAGGAAAAGCCACTTTTGCTGAGGCTGCAGAGATTGCGAAGCTTTCTCTTTGGGAATTCGCCGATTTAGTAAAGCAATGCAATATTGAATGGGTTAGATTTGGACCTGAAGAAGTCGAAAAAGAATTCGAGGAAGCCTCGGCGGCGAAACGTAATTGAAACCGTTAGTTTTCAATTCCACCCCCTTGATTTATCTGTCCAAAGCTGGGTTAAGCGGAATTATTGAAAAACTGCCAGAAGAAAAGTTGACTTCTCCGCAGGTTAAAGTTGAAGTTGTGGATAAGGGCAAACAAAAGGGCGTCCCAGACGCAATTGCACTGGAAAAACTGTTTGAAAACGGCGTTTTTACGCTCTGCAACCCCAAAGATAAACTGTTCCTTTCACGGTTGTCCAAGACGCGGGGGCTTCATGCTGCGGACGCAGAGGTTTTAGCGCTTGCCAAGGAACACGTGGGGCTGGCGGTTATTGATGATGAAGTGGCAAGAAAAACCGCTAAAGTTTACAAAATCAGCTACGTGGGCACACCTTACCTTTTGGCAAGAGCAGTTTTCGAAGGCCTCCTGTCAAAAGAGCAAGCTAAAGAGGCGGTTAAAGACATGGTTTCTGCTGGCTGGCGCTGCAACGTGGAGACTTATGCCAAGATAATGGAGTTAATAGAAAAAATCTAAGGGCGACAGTCTTGGGCAAATCTAATGACAAGTGGCTGAAACGACAACAGAAGCTGCATGTTTCCGATATTGCCGAGTCATTTATCTCTGTCACCGACGTCAAGCACTACATTTACTGCCCAAGGCTAATCTACTTTGACCATGTTTTGCATGCAACGCCTGTTTTTGGTTCCCAGCAGGAAGAGGGCAAAGAATCACATGAAGAGCAAGTGTCTAAGGAACTACGGCGCAAGGACGCAGTTTATTATTCGTCTGAATTTGCGGGTGCCCAGAAACTGCTGTTCACCCCATTAAGCTCGGATGCGCTGGGGCTGCAGGGCAACGTTGACCTCATCATCCACACCGCCCGAGGCGAATTCATACCCGTCGAGTACAAGAACATGAACAGCGACAACGGCAGAGTCTGCATGGACCACAAATACCAACTCGTCGCCTACGCCCTACTCATCGAAGAAAGCTTTGGCACAATTGTTAAGAGCGGCATCGTAAACTACCTCCCCGAAAGGCGCATCCTGCAGTTTGAGATAACGCCCACCATGAAAACCCACGTCAAACGCGTCATAGGACACATAAAAAGAATAATCCAAACCGAAACGCTACCACCCATACGAGTAGCGAGTTATAAATGCCAAGGTGGCTGTGGACACAAACAAACATGCCAACCATAACAGAAAGCAAAATAATTAAAGAACCTAAAGATAATGCAATATTATGAGGGCCATCACTCCTGAAATAAGAAAATCTCACACAGTAAAAACTATTGTTCAATATGCTAGATATTTAAAAGATGAGCAATTTCTCGAATACATTCCTGAGAATGATAGACAAGAAGCTAGGTCATACTTACAGAAGTTGGATGAACCCTTGTTCATTAGAAACATGCTCCAACCAAAGAATCGTCCAAGAAAGGAATTTAGCCCCCAAATATACATGCATGTTTTCACGAAGCCAGAACCAAGCGACAGACTGATTTCTATAGCAGTTGAAAGCTTGGTTAAAGAATTTTTTGATTATTTGGAGCAGACTTTCTTTGTGACAATAAGGCAAAAAGAAGGGCACGAAATAATTCTTGAAAGCTTTGAGAAGTTAAATTATGATATGCTGTTTTGGGACTTTTTGATGAGCCAATACTCTGATGACAACCTAAATTACAGATGGTCGTTAGTTAAAGCGCTCTACAATCTGAAGCCTTATTTTGACCCATTCAAAATAAAGAACAGCATATTAAAAAACAAAATTCCACTAGAAACTCGGGAAAGCCCATCTTTATTTAATGATAACTCGGTAAGCAACTGTCTTTTTTGCGGACGAGAAATAGTTGATGATGAAATCGCTCATGGCGTGAAGGGCGGATTTGCAAGTTTTGCCTCCCAAAAACCGCAGTCTGATATTAAAACTCAAAACGCTATAGCTTGCTCAATTTGCCTATTTGCTTCTTGCGTTTCACTTATCAGAACCTCAAATCCACAAGGCTTAGGTTATGCCAAAAACATCGTCTTAGTAGCTGAAAGTGATAAAGAACCATACGAGGCTGTTTTCAATAGACTGATTGGAATATCTGTGGGCTCTTTCTTCACTATGAAAAATGCTGAAACAAGCATCGACAAATATGGTGAGACAACTGTAACTCATTTAGCGGCATCTACCGCACCCATTGAACTTTTGCAGGACCAGCATGTCAATTTAACTTCAGGTGCCTCTGAAAATCCATTAGACAAACGAAAAATTATTGCCATTAAATCTTTCGAAGAACTCATAGGCTTTAGAAAAATGTACAAACCATACGATGAAAGATGCTTCAAAAAAATCCATTATGATATCTTAAGAGGTAACTTTTTCAGCATTTTTGGGCACCTCGCAGGTCTTTCAAATAGAAAAGAACTAATAGATACTGGCATAAATAATGGAATATATCGCTTGGTTAGGTATGGAGTGATCGAATTGGACGATGCAAGAATTGTGTTTGGGTCAGCTTTACTGATAGACGCTTTTTTACCAAATTCATGGAAAACCGCAGCAGACGATGCAAAAACAGATACACGTAAAGTAGCGTACTATCTGGATCAGCCTGAGGAAGTTTTGTACAGACTAAGAAAAATCAGCGAGGACACAACAAGCATAAGCAAAACTTTCTCGAACGAAGCATCTTACAAGCTTTTGAAAGAATTATTGCAGGCTATATACGAAGAAGAACATTATGGGCCATTTCAAGAAAAAATAAACCAAAACGAATTAGGCCAAGAATATATGCGCCTTTCATTGGACGATGTTCTTAAGGTGTATCTGTACATCAGAGAATACTTGCGGAAAAAAAATAAGGAACAAGAGGAAAACAAAATGAATAAGATCTATTCAGATTTTATGGCAAAAATCAAATATGCTTTAGTCGCTCGAAGACCTGAGTTAGTGGAGAAAGGCGGGAAGTAAATGTCTGAAGCCAATAAAAACGCAAATAAAAACCTAATCCACATGGACATCTATGCGATTGTGGAAGCAACTCAGGAGTTGTATTTTGGCAATGTTAAAGATCTGAATATAAACCGAGTTGAACTGGTCTCAGTTCCAAAGGATGATGGAACAGTAGTTCAAAAACCCTATATGAGCCCTACAAAAGTGAGGGGAGTAGCTAGAAGAGCACTTCTCTGGGAGCTAGTTCGCTTGGGTGATCAAAAGGTTTTGAGTTGCGGAATACCCGCAACATGTGGGAACTGTGATGTATGCCGTCTATACGGTGCCTTGGTTACGACACAAAAGGGAACCAAAGCTAAGACAACAAAAATAGATTCTCAAGGAACTGAAGGAGAAAACCTCGCTGGAAGCATTGCGAGCAGAGTTATCCAAGCAGGGGGCGTTGCCATACAGGAACTTACGCCTGCAATCAAACAAAGACTTAGTTCTCCATTTTATGTCGTTAACGGGAAAATAGGTCAATACAATGTTGAAGAGATCAAGAAGATGCTTCAAGAAAGAGGTGTCACTGGAGACACACTGAATCGACTTTCACAACCTATGCCCTATGAAAAGGAGTATGTTACTGGGCTCTTTTCGATATACTGGCATGCCTATTATCTTGAGACCTCAAAGAAAAAAGAATCCAAGATGTCGGAACCACAGATGGTGGCTTTCAGTTTCTTAGAGACCTGGAAAAGAATAGGTGCAGGGCACCCCAAGGGTGCAGAAATCAAAGAAGCAGAAATTTTGGGTAAACCACAACCGTTAATTGTTGTAGACGTCTATTACAAACCGCTTGGCAAAAGGCCAATTATTAGTGTCAGCGAGTCAAATGAAAAAACTGCCATAGAAACTTTCATACGGAAAGCAATGATTGTCAATGGCAAAAAAAATACAGAAAATCGCATAACCATTTCCGAGAACGAACCTAAAGTAATACTGTTTGAACGTTTCATCGGCGATACAGCAGAAGATTTCCTCAGAAAACTTGCAAGTGGATTGGACACAACCTCCAACCTAATAGAGCCTCAGAAAAAGTGATACAGTTGTTTTTGAAACGACTGGAAATCACTCCAACATCCGCTCTTACATTTCGGAAATTGCCTATGTCTCACAAGACGATTTCTAGTTATAGTTTTATACCACCCACTGTTTTGTCGGGATTTCTCTTTAGGCTGATTAGGCTGTCTCGAGGCGAGATGATGCCTGTTCCTAAGATTTTCAAAAATGATAAACCAATTGCCAATGAATATTTTATTATAGAAAACCACCTGTCGAGTCCTGAGACAAGGGGGGTCTTTTCTCTTGGCGCATATCCTGCTACTTATGCAAGCTTCACAAGTTTCAGAATGGGTTATCAGGATATTTCCTTAGGCATAACGTTTGCAAGCGATCTAATGCCATTTAGAAAGAAAAGAGAAGATATTCTATCGCTCTTAGAACAAAATTCCAGCAAATTCGAGGATTACAAGCAGGTCAAAGAGAAAATCGAAAGATCTCATAATGACTATCGTTATTTCAAGACGATAGAAAACATAATCTCATATTATATAAGCGAATTAAATTTAAACGAACGGCTGATTCCGGACCATACACGAGTGAGTAAGAATGGGAAAGTCAAATCGGGGACCACGTATGATACGAAGATAAGGCGTGCTCCTCTTGACTGGGAATTCACAATAACGGACAATTATTCGGCTTATTTGGTGTCTGAGAACAAAGAGAGTCTATCCATTTTTGATTGCCTTCAAAACTACGGGTACAAAATTGGAAAAGAAGGATTTGCATTCATTTCACAAGTTTTTGAGACACAAGAGCTAACTGAAAAGAATGGAAAATTTAAGTCAAGTGTAATAGTACCATTGGATTCGAGAACGTATTATCCTAACAAAACGAAGTTTGACTTGCTTTATTTTTTTGACGGACAATCATTTTCCAAAGGTATGTTTGCCCGCGAAGGCTGCGAAGTAGTAGGCGATTTTTTTGCAACTACGGATAATCAAGTAATCATTCCAAGGGGGACTCTGACGAAGCTGAGGTGTATATCTTGAGCACGATGAACGGCATTGCAAAGGTCTTTAAAGAAAAAAGCGTAATGAAGTTTGTTGATATAGTAAGCCATAATGAAAATCTCAGAAAAATCTCCGAATCCATTTGTGAAGAGTTCGTAGGTAATAGACAGCTATTGATCAAGTCTGCTGCAATTCACGATTTGTGGAAAAGTGCGACGATTAAACCGGATGCATTGTTTGGGAAGGGACCGTTATTTAAAGGGCATAGTTCCAAGTTTCCGGCAAGTTTGGTTAGTAAAAAATTTGACGATATTGAATTCAATAAATCCGTTAGAGAAAAACACTTCGATGACTATTATATTCTAAATCTTGTGCGTCTTCATCATTCGGGTTTCAACACATACTCACTTTATAGACATGTCAATTTTATTTTTGAAAACTTTGAAAAAGATCATTGGAAAATAATTGAGTCAATGAATGCTTTTATCAAAGATTGGTATGCACTAATGACTGCTGATTGGATAGACAGCGCAATTGTAGGTGCAGTCCTTAATGCTGAGGACTTAGAATGCTATATGCCCTCAGAAATTTCTTTGGGGCGAAAAGATGTGACCGAATTCAATATCCTCCCAGAAAATTTCCTCAAAACCGATGTAACGCTTTCTTATACATGTGTAGAAATACCTATCACTGAGATAACAGAAATTATTAAAAATTCAAGAAGACGTAACGGTCTGAACAAGGAGTTTCTTTCAAGATTAGGAAATGGTGCAAGGGAAAAGGTGCTTTTGCATGCAACTTGATTGCGATTCCGCTTATAAAGAAATATGTGGACAGGAATTCATTCCATTTGAGCATCAACGAGAAGTTTGGACACAGATATCAGAAAATAGGCCTGGCTTTTGTTTGCAATCTGGAACGGGGTCTGGAAAAACCGAAGCAGTCATTGTTCCTGCGTTAGCTTTTGATAAACGACTTATCATGGTATACCCTACCAGAAGTCTCGTTGACGACCAAATTGAACGGGCAAAAAGATATATTAGAAAAATGCTAACAGCAAAAAGGGCTATTAGAAGAACGCTAATTGTAGATGTTGGTGGGGTTGAAGATGCTTACAAGTATAGAATGTTTGACGAAAAGTCTGTGAGGATTATCCTCGATCAGATAAGGTTTTGGACGTCAACCAAAAACTTTAAGGAAATTCTTGTTAGTGAAAATAACACCGGAGAAAGTAGGGAATATTTTGATAAGAATGCAGATATACAAACAGTGGAGAGAAGACTTAAAGAATTAACATCCAATCGAAAAGGCTTTGAACTGGTTTTTTCCGTAGGCCCAAAAATAACTGTAGATATAACCGATATTGAAGATGGCCAATTCTTAGTCCTAAAAACGCGCAAACATTACTACGGTGGGGATGTAATTCTTACAACTCTAGACAAATTTATTTATAGATTTTTTGGATATGGAGAAAGAAAATGGAACCTTCTATATCCGTATAGGTTCTTGCTAAACCCCAAGAAGTCAATCATAGCCTTCGATGAGGCTCATGTTTACGACGAAGTTGCGTATACAAACTTTGTTCGCCTTATATCTTCACTGATAGCAAATCCAAAAATAACTGTTGCCTTAATGTCTGCTACTTTACCGAATGAGTTTACCGACTTTTTTAAATCAAAATTCGGATTTGAGTTAGTTAAAGGAGGGGACTACAAAGGTGAAAAGACCTATGAAATACACAATATTGATCCTACTGCTAGAAACGAGAAGATTCTGGAAATAATCACTCAAAATTTTAATAAAAAAACGATAGTTGTCCGAAACACAGTTGCGAATGCATTCAGAATCTATTCCTCACTCTCACAACCTTCGGATGACAAAGAACGCCATAATTTTAAGGGTGTTCCTGTTTTCTTTTATCATGGTAGATTATTTGATTTTGTGAAGTCAAGTCGGTACAAGGAACTGAAGAAAATTGATAGCGCAGGCGAACCGTACATTCTGATTACAACACACGCTATAGAGGTTGGTTGCGACTTGAGTTCCGACATTATGGTGACAGATTTCTGCAATCCGCAACAGTTAATTCAAAGATCAGGCAGGTGTGCTAGAAAAAAAGGTACCTATGGAGTTTTACACATAATAGGGAGTAAGTTGTTAGAGGAAGAAACATATCTGGAAGAGGATCTTATAGATTATCAAAATTTTATTGAAATATTAAGTGACAATAACGGTAAGTCTTTGCCAGAAGAGAAGATGAGAAATGAAATTATAAAACACAGACTTGCTAAGGATGAAATTACGGACGCACTTTTTAGATTGATGTATTCCTATGTATACAATTTTGATAGAACCAAAGAAACTTTACATGGAAGTGGAATTTTGGTGACTCGTTCATGGGAACCTTCTGTTAGCATGGTCTTACTGAAAAAGGATGCTGATTTGAAAAGAATCCGCGAGATTGTAAGCGAAAGAAGAAAGAATGTCGAGGAATTACTCGATTTCTTGTTAGAACAAAAATGGAGTTATTCTGTAAATCCAATAAAAATTTCGTTGGAATCATTATGCAAAAATGAAGGGATGGCGAAGCATAATGACTTAAAGAATTTACAACAAGAAACCATAGTAATAGGAGTGGATGATTCCAGAACAATTAACGAGGAAAAGGGTTATGTTGAAGGCAACCTGAATCCATATTTGAACGAAATTTACGTCTTTTACAAACCACATGAACCGCTAAACAGAAACCCATATGGATTTGGATTAGTAACTTTACCCAAAATCTTTAATCTGAAAAGTGTAGGTGTCAAAAAACGTGTTCTAATAAAGAAGCAACTTATGTCCGATGATTACAAAAATTGGACAGGTGACGTAAAAGTGGATTATATTGATTTATCTGCCATCTCGTAGAGAGATGTTTTAGCAAATTCCCACCTTTCTGGCGTTATTGAATGTAATTGATTAAAGGATTCACAGGCTTCAGGGTTTCAACATAATTTTTGTTTGTCCATATGCTGCTGTTTTGTTTCCGCCTATGTTGGCGTATTCGGCGTATCTTGCCAGCATGTGGGTGGTTTTGTTGTAGGGGTTTTCTTTATCACCGAGTTCGTAGGTTACGGTGCCCGTAAAGCCTGTGGCTTTCTTGTTCCGCATGACCGCCATTCGCGTCTGCAACTCGTAGCAGCTCACACCCACGTTCTTGCCTATCCATGCCTTGTAGGCGACGTATTCTTCTTTGCTGAAGCGGCGCTCGTCGCTGAACTGGTTCCAACACCGCATTAGACTACAGAACACTTTTACGGGATCAGGGAACATCCAGTGGTAATTGCTATTCAGATTCGCAAGATATGTGGGCGTCCTAAAACCCAACGTAAACGCACCAACCGCTTGCGCTTCCTTCTCCAAATCCCCATAACTTTTGCAGTTTATGTTCATTGAGGCAATCTGGAAGGCGGTGTCAAAAATCAACGCTGTATTCTGTTTCTGAAAGAAGCTCAGCAGGTACGTCGAGTATTCATCTTTAAGAAACCTAAAACTTACCTTGCAGGGAAACAGCGGATCCAAAATGTATCCTTCTTCTGTGCGGCTTTTGCTTTTGAACCGCAGGGGTGTCACGCTGTAAGGCTTAGAAACGTTTAACTCGTGCAGCAAACCAGACGCGGCAGGATCAACTAAACGGATAAAATGCAGCAATAAACCACGCGCCACGTGACCCGTGAAAGACGGCAACGTCACGGGCTTCTCAGCATACATCTCCAAAGTGATTTCCACAGGCAAGTTACAAACTTTCCTTTTATAGGATTATAACTTGAATAAGTATTACATTAGCTAAACGTAGTTAAGATTTTTCCAAAACGTGTATTTAGCTAACTATTTCGTAACTTTTCCATCGGCCATTTCCTTCTGTCTTGACCAGTCCAAGTTTTACCAGCTTTCTCATATAGTTTCGGTAGGCGCGGTCAACTACCGGGTTCTGAGCCACTGTTTGATATTCGTCGTATAACAAGCCCGATGACATTTTCCGATTCCTTTCGAGGATTTGATACAACAACTTCTGGTGCGAATTAAGCCGGTTCAGCGGCTGAATTGTCTTAAACTTGGTGGCTTCGGTTATTGCATCCCTAAGTTCATTAATTGAAATTTCAGTTAATTCTCGAATCTCTGCTTTTTTTCCTGCCTTCCTTACAATTTCAAGAGCCGTTCGGGCATCGCCCTGAGCTGACATCGCGGCTATCCGTAGAAGTTCGTCCTTCAAAATCCCCGGACGAAGAGCAAAGTCCACGCGGTCCTTCGCGATGTTATAAAGTTCCTCATTGTTATACACGGGAAACTCCACTTCGGTTAAAGCTAGCCTGCTCCTAATTCGGGGGGTTAGGCTTGAAAGGGCGTGACATCTTGTCGATATGAGTATCAGACCGCAGCCGTTCCTAGCAAGAAGATAAAGAAGGTCAAAATCATTCAGCCGGTCAACTTCGTCCAAGCACACGATAATTTTCCTCTTCTGAATCACCCTCTCAAGCAGCTTAGCCAGCTCGCCAGTTGACTCCCTGCCGCGCACCGGTATCTGAAGGCTCAGCAAAATCTCGGTTAAGACCTCGCAGGTCGTCCGATGCTTCCAGCAGTTCACATACGCCGAAATACCCCTGAAGTTATTCTCAAGAATGTGTCTGGCTATGGCAGTTTTCCCAGTCCCAGAAGTGCCCGTAAGAAAAATGTTCTCAACTGACCTGTTTTCCAGAGCGGGACTAAACCGCCGTTTAAGCTCCCCTATCTGCTCGTCTCGGTGCAAAACTTTCGACGGGATAAAAACCTCGGCGAAGGCGTCTTCATCCAAGATAAGGAGGTCTTCCATTCTATTTGTATCGTCAAGTCGGTATTTGTCGTTAACGTTCCGATAGACATTCCGATAGAACCACGCTTTTGACAGCTTTGCGATGTGAGATGAGAAATATCTTAAAATCTTACATAGCTCTCGTGCGCTCGCGATATATCTATGCTTTTTCGGAATTAGTGGCGGCTTGAAAAGGGGCGATTAGAAAACAGCTTGACGTTGTTTTAGCTTGATTGTTTGCCAAAGGATTATAAAAGGTGAACGAATATCTTTAAGTAGTTTGCCAAACAACAGTAAAAGGTGAACATGCCCCCCAAGTATTTGAAAAATTTCGAAAAAAAATTAACACCCTTCGAAGGAAGTTTAGTTAGCGTAAAGTCTACAAAAGATATTGAGCCTAGGGCAAAGGAATACTTAAACAAGTTATCAAAAGAAGGCCTAATCGAACGAATAAAATGGGGCTGGTACTGGGTTCCAACCGAAATCAGAGACATTTGGGACTTTTTAGAAAAAGACAAGAACTTCAAAGTTGTCTCAGCACAGACGGCCGCTTCGTTTTGGAACAATGATTTTATCCACAGAGAAGTCTACTCATTAAAGGTTGAGGACAAATCATATGGAAAGGCATTGCAGGAATTTGCCAGAAAAAGAGGCTGGAATGTGGAAATTGAGTACTCAAAGAATTTATCAAAGACCAAATACCGTAAAGTCGGAAATTTGCTTGTAGAGAACCTCGAGGACAATGTAATAGTGTGCTTGCAAAGATGGGCCTTTACAGATGCATTTGCCACCTTATACGAGAACAAGAACAAAATAGATTTGGATAAATTGTATCAGGATGCTTACTGGAAAAGGATATCCAAAACTAGCATTAGAACCAAACAGGCATTGGAGTATGGATTTCACCAAATGGAGGCGGCGGGTGGAACCAAGTTTCCTCACAGGGAAACAAATTTGGGCGATAATTTTGTGAGAAGGGAAATTGACGAGGCGGTAGAGAGGGTGGTCGAGCTTGGTTAGGCACGCTGAACTGATGAATCTGAGAGAGAGAGAGAGAGAGATAGAAATCGGCAGGATAGTCAAGCGCCTGTCTGAGCAGACCCGTGGCTTTGAGAAGCCAAAAATGGTTCTCATCGGGGGCTATGCCCTCAGGGCGTTCACGACGTTCTCAAGGTACACAAGGGACTGCGACTTTGTCCTAAGAAGTCTGAAAACTGGAACCTGGACAGGATTCGAAATTTCTGTCCAAGGATATGAGCGCGGATACCTGCGAGAAACGGGGCACCCATGGATTCATGAGGTGCATAAAGCTGCTTGGCGACGGCGCAAAGATATCAATCGATTTCATGGAGGGCGAGGTGCGTGGAAGGACAGATAAGCAAGTGTTTTTCATTACGGACGATTTCCTGAAAAAAGCATGGCAGGTAAAGATAGCTGTCGCCCAAGAGAGTTTAGAAATGTTCGTTCCGAACTATACGCACTACCTTATCCTTAAGCTGATGTCCGCAAGACCTAGCGATATAAGGGACATTGCCACGCTGGTTTGGAAGAGAGGAATCCCAGAATGATCTAAAGGAGGAATCGGCAAAGACGTTGGCCTACCCGGAGATAATAGAGCAGAACCTGCCTCTAATTGTTTCGGACATTGCCGACAGGCGGTTTTTGGATTCATTGAAAGGGACCTTTGTCACAACCGAGTTCACAGAAAAAACAAAGGAAGAAGTCCTCGATAAGCTTAGAGATTTGTCGAAGTGATAGCTTTAAATTTCCTAAATTGCCAATAGTATTATTCCGTTATTTTTGTCGGTTTTGGTTAGGAACGGCAGTTGTACACCTGAGCTCTTCCAGGGCACTAATACCACAACTACAACGCCCTGCCAAAAAGGACTCTGGCCGTCAAGAATTGCCTTTGTGGCAGTTTCGGAACAATCGCATGTCCCTAACCAGCAAATGGGATAAGGAGGCCAATGTGATTTTGTGGCGTATAAAGTTGAGATTTACCATTATGAACGGAAAATTAGCCGCGCTTTAGACAGGGTCAGCCTCTCTTCTCTTAATAGGAAAAATCGGGCAGCCATCTTGGGCTTCTATGACGACCTTCTTTGCAAGGGACTAAGCAACGCCCGGGTACTCAAGTACATAAACACCCTTGAGAGCTTGGCTAGGCTCCTTGGAAAGCCCTTCGAGGAAGCAGCCAAAAGTGACATCGCAGACTTGCTCAGACAAATCGAGACAGGGAGCTATTCCGACTGGACTAAACATGACTACAAGGTAATCTTGAAAATATTTTACAGATGGCTTAGGGGCACGGAAGGGTATCCCGAAGAGGTAAAATGGATCAAGGCACTAAACAAGACCAAACACCTGTTGCCCGAGGACATATTAACCGAAGAGGAAATCAAAGTATTGGCTGAATGCGCGGACAATTTACGCAACAAGGCCTTCATCCTTACTTTATACGACTCTGGTTGCAGGATAGGCGAAATACTGACACTTAGAATAAGGGATGTCACTTTTGACGAATACGGCGCCGTTTTGATAGTAGACGGCAAAACCGGCATGAGACGGGTCAGAATAATCGCTTCAACACCCAAGCTGACTTTGTGGCTTGAAAATCATCCTTTGAGGGAAAATCCGGATGCTCCGCTGTGGGTGAATTTTAGCACTAACAACAGGCACGGCAACCTAAGCTATGGAGCAGTCAAGATCATGCTTAAGGAAGTGGCAAGTAAAACGGGGATAAAGAAGAAAATTTACCCTCACCTTTTTAGGCATTCTAGAGCCACGCATCTTGCCAAATTCCTAACAGAAGCTCAAATGAATGTCTTCTTCGGCTGGAAGCCAGGCTCGAAGATGCCTTCCATCTACGTTCACCTATCAGGCAGGGACGTCGATGCCGCCCTCTTCAAGCTTCAGGGCATAAAGGTGGAAGAAAAAGCGGCAGAGTCCTTGCTCAAGCGCGTCTCATGCCCAAAATGCACCCAAGCGAACACACCTGACTCAAAGTTCTGCATGCGATGCGGATCACCTCTTGATGTGGGAACTGCCCTAAAGGTGGATGAGCTAAGGGTAAAGGCTGACAGATTAATGACCGCCCTAACCGACCATCCGGATGTGCTCAATCTGCTGATTGAAAAAACAGAAACTATAAAAGACAAGAATTAGCTCACACGCATTTGAGACTATCAATTAATTGAAGCTCAATTACGCCGTTGATTTCGTCAAAGCTCTTAGCGTTTCCTGAAGGCCTGCAATCTTTTCTGTATTCAAACCATCAATCACTTTCTCTATCTCGAGCACAAACCTCTTAGTTTTCGTTTGCACTTCATCCAAATCGACGTTTATCTCCTGGGTGTAGTACTGAAACTCCACGCGATCTTCCTTTGAATTTCTCAAGTCTTTTATGATGTTATCTGGAACGCTACCTTTGAAAAGGTACTCGAACAACGTTATGGTGCAGTCGTGTATTTCGCATTTGACCCCTAGTTTAGAGAGCAGTGCGTAGACAGCAAAATATTTCGAATAATAGCTAGCAGATACAGCCCAATCGTCGAGGTCTGCGTCAGCGTTGATTTCCATTGATTTCAGCGCATTCATGGACTTTTTGAGGTACGCCTTCACAAGGTTCTCGGAAGGCTTGGTCAGCCTAATGCCCTTGTTTTGCCTGCAGCACCAATTCAGGTAACTTCTATCGTCTCGCATAGTATCTCCACATTATGTTGCATGCCGTGTCTATTCCCTTGAGGACGATGTGATTGGACATTATCTCACGCATGAAGGGGTCAGTTTCTCGCAAGCCATTTAAGACTTGCTCCTCAGTGGCAAACTTTACGCTTACTTCCCTGTTTATCAGTTTCCCGACAGCACGAAAAGCATTTACGTCGGGCTTTTTGTCTGCCAAAACTATGATGTCTATGTCGCTCTCTTCGGTCATATTCCCTTTGGCAAAACTGCCAAAAAGCAGG
>JAOZHZ010000025.1 GCA_026014615.1 Candidatus Bathyarchaeota archaeon
TGCAACTGAAGCTGTCATTAGGAGTATCAGGGAGAGTGCTATGGTCCTGAATACTTGTTTTTTTGTTGCCATCGGGTTTTCCCTGTTTCTGAAAAACCGTTGCCTACTTAGTAAATTTCAGTGTCTTTGTGTGCATCATAAAAACATATATTTATAAAAAGTCTTTTAAAACTGGTTGAAACGCAAAATAAAGGCAGTTTTAAGGTTTTTTATTTTGTTTTCTGTAAAAAATATGCATAAACTTTAGCACCACTATTTTTGTACACTGAAAGAAAACTTTGCTAGATAAATGGAGACCTGTTTGCTCACTTTTTTACTGTAAACTTTTTTCTATCAAAAGCGAAATTGTTTCTTGTCAACAATTAGCGACCTCAACTAGTCTGCTTCTGGCAATCAAACTATGTTAACTACTGAGTTATGGAACCTTGCAAACTAAACTTGTGTGTAGTTGTCACTGTGCAATCACACATGTTTAAGAACCCGATTTGGCGGGTTATAATTGGTGTTGCATTTTACTCCATGTTTTTTCTGTTATCCACTCCCATCAGGGGGGGATTTGTCACTGGAGCCGCTAAAGTTAGCGATTGGTCAGGCTGATTCTTGGTGCCGTCACCATCTAAAAGAAAGCCCCTTTCGGTGTAGTGTGGAGTGAACAGTTGTTGTCGAATGCATTTTGGAGGGCTGTATATAGTTAGATTTGCATACTGCATAATGACCTACAAGGAGCCTGAACGGGTAGCTCGGCTTGTTAACCGTCTGAAAACCGATGAAGATTCTTTCTACATACATTTTGACACTAGTATCGGCGAAAAAAAGTTTCAGAAATGGAAGAACATAATTGAAGCCAACTGTAACTGTGACCGCCTCGAAGTTACCCGCAAAATTCGTTGTAAGTGGGCTTCTATTGGGCTTGTTGACGTTTTATTGGACGCCATGAAGCACTTTGAATCATTTGACTATGATTACTTCATAGACCTCAGCGGAGAATGCTACCCGATAAAGCCTATTCACGAAATCAAAGCAGCATTCGACTCCTCCGGTCATGGGTACATGGAGTTCTTCAAGTTACCTTATGAACGCTGGACAGGGAACGGAGGTTTGGACAGAGTAAATCATCGGTACAGCCTAATTAAAATCGGTTGGTCTCCATATCCGCGAATAATACATTTTCGACGGTTGCGAAACAAAATTCCTAGGAATCTTACACCTTTTGGGGGTTCCATTTGGTTCTGTCTGCCAAAAAACCTCGTGAAATACGTTGTTGATTTTGTTGATGCCAATCAAGATGTAAGAGATTTCTTCACGAAGTCATTTGCCCCTGATGAGATGTTTTTTCAGACAATTTTGATGAATTCTCCTTACCAATCAATGATAGTTAACGACCACAGACGGTATATCGATTGGACCGAGGGCAACCGTCACCCGAAAACATTGACTATCGACGATTTTAAGGCGTTGTTGAGTAGCGACAAGCTTTTTGCCCGAAAATTCAATCTTTCTGTTGATAAACGTATACTTCGAAAAATTGATGAAATGATTCATGGGTACGTCAACAAACCAAGATTCAATTGAAGGCATGATCTAAGTTTTACCGTTTTTGGAAAGGCGCTTTTTGTGAAATGAGGGATTTAAATGAGCGAGCATTCTCTTCGCGAAACGATTTTCCAGACAGTTAAGGAAATCTTTTTGAATAGAGCATCCCGCGGGTATCACTCTTCAAGAGGCTTTAACGTTCAGTATGCTGGAGCAGTCTATGACTCTGAAGAGGTTAACGGTATGATAAACGCGATTTTGGATGGATGGTTTGGGGTTGGTAAATGTACCTGTAAGTTTGAAGCTGACTTTGCAAAATTTGTTGATGTAAAGAAGGCGGTAATGGTCAACTCTGGATCCTCAGCAAATCTGCTTTCTGTTTCAGCCTTAATGCAACATAACCCTGGCAATGGGGCGCTTAAACGTGGTGATGAGGTTCTGACTCCTGCATTAGCTTTTCCAACAACAATCAATCCGCTAATACAGAACAGTTTGGTTCCCGTGTTTTTAGATTCAGACCTTGGCACCTACAATATGTCCATTGACCATTTACCCGAGGCTTTGTCCAGCAAAACCAAAGCAATTATGCTTTCTCACACGCTGGGAAACCCAAACGACATGGATATTATTCTTGAATTTGCGGAAGACTACGACCTATTCGTGATTGAAGATTCTTGCGACGCCTTGGGTTCGATGTACGACGGAAAATACGTTGGTTCTTTTGGTGACCTAGCAACTTTCAGTTTTTATCCAGCTCATCACATCACCACAGGCGAAGGGGGCTGTGTCGTAACTAACAACGAAGACTTGTCGAAAGTTGTGCGGTCTTTAAGGGATTGGGGTAGAGCTTGTACAATGAATGTATGCTACCCGTTAGGCTGTTCCGACAAATCTTGCCCGCGGTCGGCGAGTTACGAAAAAAACTATAAACAAACAGAGTTACCCGATGACTATGACCTACGGTACTCCTACTTTAACATGGGCTACAATTTTGAGCCTACCGAAATTCAAGCAGCAATGGGGCTTGCACAGCTTAGGAAACTGCCAAAATTTATCACGCAACGGAAAAAGAATTTTATGTGGTTGTATGATGAGTTCAAGAACTATGAAGACTTCTTTATTTTGCCTAAGTGGTCCAAAGAAAGTGAGCCTTGTTGGTTTGCTTTTCCTTTAACTGTTCGCGAAGAGGCTCCTTTCCGTCGAAAAGACATAGTTAAATGGTTACTTAGGCACAGAATCGAATCAAAATTGCTATTCGGCGGAAACATAACTAAGCATCCAGCATACACGAATGCGAAGTTCAGAGTTCCTCAAACGCTTCAAAATACAGACTTAGTGATGCATAATTCCTTTTTTGTTGGAGTTTATCCTGGACTGACTGAACATCACATAACTTACATGTGCAAGGTTTTTAAGGAATTTTTCAAATCTGTTGCGGTTCAAGTCCCTTTAACTCACTCAAGTTTGGCTAACAATCCTCCTTTCTTTGAAGCGAACTGAATTAGGCATCTCAGGCAAAATCAATTTTAGGTGTTTTTCTTGGATAAGGCATTAACAATGGGTAAAACTTCTGCAACTGGCAGTTTTCAGTTGCTCATAGGCGTAGCTGCCTCTTCCATAATATTAGCTTTGGGCACGATTATTCTTGGTCGCATTTTGCCTGGTGCAGCTGATTACGGCTTGTATGGAGCAGCCTTGATTCCTTCCTCAATTATAAATTTCTTTAGAGATTGGGGAATAAACTCGGCAATGACAAAGGATATAGCTAGCCTTAAAGCCGCCAACAGAACTGCCGAAATTCACGATGTGATTCTTTCTGGTGTTATTTTCGAAATTATAAGTGGAGCCGTTCTGTCTTTGCTGTGTTTTGTGCTTTCTGGCTTTTTTGCTTCAGTACTTAACGCTCCCGAAGCCACACCTTTCATTGCAATCATGTCGCTTTCAATTTTTGCAGGTGCCGTAATTGCTGCTGCAAGCTCTATTTTTGTAGGTTTTGAGAACCTGAAACTTGACAGTTTAACCTTGATATCTCAAGCAGTCGTAAAAACGGCTGTCGGTCCCCTTCTGGTGTTGGTAGGCTACGGTGTACTCGGAGCAATTATTGGTACAGCGGTCTCTTACGTTGCAGGCGCCATTGTTGGATTGGCTGCTGTATTTTTCTTCTATTTCAGACGCTTGCGTAAGTTAAAAGGAGGTAAATTCAACTTCTTAAAAACCATCAAACCCATGTTGGGTTTTGGTGCTCCTTTAATGGTTTCTAACTTTGTAATTGGGGTTCTTCCGTTGGTGGTTAACTCTTTGATTGTTATTTATGCGGGTGCTGCCTTGTATGGCAACTACACGGCGGCGTTAAATTTCACAGTTATTCTTACTTTTCTTACAATCCCGATTAACACAGTTTTGTTTCCTGCTTTTTCCAAATTAAATGCAGAAAATGACGCTGGGTTAATGCAAACGGTTTTTGCTTCCTCAGTGAAATACACTTCCGTGCTTATTGTGCCTGCAACTTTTGTTTTGATGATTTTGTCGACGCCTATGGTGAACACAATATTTGGTTACTTGCCTTCTGGCGACCCAAAGTATGCCTTTGCACCGTTTTTCCTCACGCTTTCTGTCATCATTAACCTTTTCGCGTTGGTGGGAAACTTTAGCGTGGGAAACTTGTTGGCGGGTTTAGGTGAAACGAAACTACTCATGAAACAGGGCTTGCTTACGTTGGCGTTGGGTTTACCTTTAGCGTTTGTGCTTGTATCGTCTTTTGGCGTGGTTGGCGGTATAGTTGGGAACATCATCGCGAGTGTGCCTGCCATGATTTGGGCTCTTTACTGGATTTGGAAAAAATACAACGTAAAAGTTAACATAGGTGCCTCAGTCAAAATCGTAGTTGCCTCCCTAATCGCCGCTTTTGTTGCCCTTGTGTTGTTGAATGTGCTGGTTGCGTCTGATTGGATACTGCTGGTACTTGGGTTTGTAGTGTTTACGGTGTCATACTTGACTGTCGCGCCTTTAGTTGGCGCAATCAACCAACTAGACGTTAATAATTTGCGGACTATGCTTTCAGGTTTGGGTATAGTATCTAAGCTTCTTGAGGTGCCCTTCAGGTTTATAGAAATGTCCTTGCGGCTCCGAGAGAAGCAGTCCGTGGACAAAAACAAATTCAAGTTTCGTATTCGCCGCGGGAAGTGTCAAGCTAACGCTTACTATAATTAAAGCCAAATACTTTGACAGGAGTTAAGACGAAAAGCGTTATTGTTGGCTGCTTGGACTCTTCAGTCTCAACGTAACTAGGTGTCTGTTTTCCGAAAAACCCTTGTTGCAGCTATTTAATTTGCGTCGATAATGTGGTGAGCACCCCCTCTTTTTGAAACAAGCCTTTTTTCGTTGGCTGGTTTTGTGTAGCTGATACGCTTGTTTTGGTTTTGGTGAAGTTATGACTATTTTGAAAAATGAAGATTTGCGTCTGAATTCGGGAATAAATGGGGTGTGCTCTAAGGTTGGTTCTGTATTTGTTGTCAGCAATGGGTGCCCCGAGAACCGCATGGACGTGGCAAGGGCAGAGCGGTACTTGGTTGAAAACGGGTGGACAATTAACGCCGGCCTAGAGGATGCTGACCTTATTTTATTTAATGCCTGTGGGCGGTCCAGCAAAACCGAGAGCTACTCCATAGGCATAATCAAAGAAATTCAAAGCAAAATGCGGTCTGACCAGCAGTTAATTGTGTGGGGATGCCTGCCAAAAATTGACCTTGAAGGCTTACGTAAGGAGTATGGGGGGCAGGTTTCTTTGGGGTCGGAGTTGCCCGAGCTTCAGAAAACGCTTGGTCTTCAGACGTCTATTGATGGGTCGTTTGCGAATTATTTAGGTCCTGTTTGGCCGATGAGTAAAAGTAACGCGCCTGATTTTCTTCGGTACGAGGGTTCACGGGTCAGTCAGACTTTGAAACGTGCTGCGATATGTTGGGATGACTATTTGAATTCAAGGTTTAATCTTGTCCGAAGCAAGGACCCCTCTGTTTTTTACATTAAAATCTCCACTGGATGTATGAATAAATGTGCTTACTGTGCGGTGCGGTTAGCTCGAGGACGCACCCGCAGCAAACCGTTGGAGCGTGTGGTGAGTGAGTTTAAGTTGGGTTTACAGAAGGGTTATCGGAAGTTTAGTTTGATGGGTACAGATCCGGGTTCTTACGGGGTGGATTTGGGCTGTAACCTTATGGATTTGCTTTGGGAGCTTACTGGTTTGGAGGGGGATTTTCGTATTTTTCTGCGGAATTTTCATCCGGGCTACGTGAAGAAGATGCAGAGCGACTTCATCGAGGTTTTGAAGACAAAGAAGATTAAGTATGTGGAGATTGCTTCTGAGTCCGGAAGCAACCGTGTTTTGAATTTGATGAACCGCAACTACACAATCGAAGAATACAAGCGTTTAGTGGAGACCCTGCGGGTGGCTCATCCACCGTTGATTATTCGTACGCAGGTGATTGCGGGTTTTCCCACCGAGACTGAGGAGGAGTTTGAGCAAACTTTGAAGTTGTTGGATGATGTGGCGTTTGATTATGTTGAGGTTTACGAGTTTTCTGCGCGTCCGGGAACGGCTGCTGCGGTGATGGAGCCTCAGGTGCCTGACGCGGTGAAGCGGCAGCGTTTTCTTAGGCTGTACCGCAAGGCGGTGCTTAATCGTACGCCTCGGAAAGTCAAGAACATTCTGCTTAACCGCATGTAGCCGCCCTATTTTTTCTCGGCTTTTACGCCCTTTGTAGCTGCTTTCTGTGTTGTCGGGGAACGTTATTCTGCTGGTTCTGTTTTATCCTCGTCAAGGCAGAAAAGCATAGTCACGGGGCTGCTTTTTTTGCCTGTTTTTTCTGCTGTCCTAGTGGATACTTTGTTTGCTCTGGGTTTGGCGTGTTTGGTTTTGGCTGTGGGTTGTGCGGTTTGGGTTTTTTGCAGGACTTTTTCGGGTACGGCTCGGAAGTGTGTGGTTTTGCTGACGCGGCGTTTGTTTAGCCAGCCCATGCGGGCGAGTTGGTTTAGGTAGTTGCTTTCTATGGGTCGGCATCTGCCTGAGAGGTTGCTGACTTGTATGGCGCTGCATTCGCCTTTGGATGCTACAATCATGTATGTTCGGCGTAGGTGGTCGGGTAGGCTTATGAGTTTGGATTCGGTGATTTCCATGGGTTGTGGGTTCCAGCTTGCCATAGAGTTCTCCAAGTCGTCAAGGCGGAAACGGATGTTTTGCATTTCCCTAAATATTTTGTCAAAGATTGATCTTCTAACCATAGTGATGTCCCCTCACTGGTTTTCAGAAACTAATCGGCAGAAGTTAACTTATTAATTGTTGCAAATCTGAGTTGACGGGTTTGTTAATTGGGCTTTGCAACTTCATGGTTTGTGTCTAAGCGCAGCTACCCGAGTGGAAACAAGGTTTCTTGTTGCGCGCGTGGTGTTTGGAGGGGTGTAGGGTGCCCTTTTTGGTGTTCTGCTGGTTAGTTTGTCGGGGGACATCACAGAACACAAGAGCACTGAACGCAACGTCAGTAGGCACAAAAGACGCCTCACCCATATCCCTCTAAAAAAACAAGCAGACAGAGAATAATTTTAACTTTCATGTACACAAGATGCACACAAAAACAGAACGCAAACTCCACGTTGCCCCGAGAAAATGCCCGATGCCAGAATGACTGATGGAACAGCTTGAACAAAGAGGACTAAAACTACCCGAATACATAATCAGCTGGTACCACACCGTAACAAAATAAACGAAAACAGTTAGTGCCCGCGCGAAAATATACCAACGTCTATACTTTGTTTAACTTCTTACTTTTCTTGCTACCACTATTCATAATTGTCAGAGTTCAAATTCTGCTATCCCCACCAAAGAATACATACAATTCCATCAGCGAAGAGGTTTGCCTGCTTGCAAAGTCACTACAAGAGACCAATCCTCTTTTTGGGTATCTAGGGCAGTCTCTGGAGCAAACTGAATTGGTTTTTTTGTCTCTTGGGAGTAATCTATTTGTTTTGACATTAGTTCACCGATAGAGAGGAGATTGTGCGAGCATCTAATGTCTATGACAAATGGCGTTATGTCCCAGTTAAAAGCAACATACCCACAAGGATTTGTCAATAACAATTAAAAGCAAACCCTGTAGTAATCATTCTAAACAATCGATAGAGGCGTTGGCTATCCCAAAAAAAACACCCACACTCCTAGATATTTCAACAGAAGATTACTGCAAAGTGTTGAAAGAAAACAAGAAGTTAAAACTCATTAAGAATGTCCTTGAAACAAGCCTCAACCACAAAACACATGGAAAAATGTTTAGTATTGTCACTTCAACGTGGAACCCGATAAGTGGCTGTCTCTATGATTGCCGATATTGTTGGGCAAAAAACTTGGCATTAACCAAGCTGAAGACCGCAAAAAGATATGCTAATGGCTTCAAACCGAGCCTCAACACATCTGAATTTCGAGTGCGTTTTGGAAAAGGTGACCTTGTGTTTGTTGCTGATATGGGCGACATGTTTGCACCTTTTATACAAGATAAGTGGATTAAACAGGTGTTAGACCACATTCGACAGTTTCCCGAAGCAGACTTCTTGTTCATGACCAAGAACCCTAAGCGATACCTTGAGTTGTTACCGTTCATCCCTCAGAACACTATACTTGGAACAACAATCGAAACAGACATTGACTCAATAATCACTCAAGATAAGGTTTCCATTGCACCTCCACCGAGTGAGCGTGCTGAAGCCATGAAGAAGCTCGAATGGGACAGGAAAATGGTGTCCATCGAGCCAATTTTGCAATTTGACCTTAACACCCTTGTTTTGTGGCTAACAGACATAGACCCCTTTATTGTGTATGTTGGCTACGACAATTATTGTAACCAGTTACGTGAGCCATCAATGCAACAAACGTTGCAACTTATGCAACAATTGTCTGAAACCGCATTGGTCATCAAAAAAACAATCAGACCTGCTCGGTTTGAAGATTCCAAGTAATCATTTACAGGAAGAAAACATGAAAATAAAACTATGTCAACTTCCGATTGGCTACAAGGCAAACTTAACAAACTATTTGATATGACAGACACCTTACGAAAAATAAGCCCTGAAACATATACAAAAATTGACCATGACTACGGCTTTTGGTCGCTTAAGAAAGAAATCGCTTTGATGTATCTTGCTAGACCGTTCCAAAACATCGCAAACAGCCCCAACAGCTATTTTTCATCATATTATTACATTGACCTTTTCGCTGGCTCAGGGTTAGTTAAAGCAGAAGACACCTTTTTTGTAGGTTCACCAGTTGTCGCCATCGGCTCAACTTTGAAAGACAAGCCCTTCAGCAAATATATTTGCATAGAAGCAGACGAAAACCGCTGTAAGGTGCTTCAACAACGTTTGGATGCGACTTGCACTCACTACCAGACGTGCAAAGCTGAAGTTGTTCAAGCCGACACTAATGCAGAAATAGGGAATGTTTTAAACAAATATGCGCCGAAAGGTGACACTTGTTATTTGGCTTTTGTTGACCCCGAAAAGTACACAGACCTCAATTGGAGCACATTGGAAACATTAATGCGGTTTGGCACAGGCGACATTATACTCAATTTTCCTTCACATAGCGTAGTTAGAAATTTGCCGACTAAAACAAGTGTTGGTGCTGTTGCTTCATTGTCAACCTTTGTAGGTGACTCAGATTGGGCTTCACAGCTAATGTCTTTAGACGATTTCCTTGAGTATTTCAAAGCAAAGATGCACCGATACAGACGTGAAGTACACAGCATCACATTGTATGGTGATGGCAGAAAACGATTGTTCGATTTGGTGTTCGCTACCAATTCAAAAGGAATGAACAACAGTCTGCAAGACTTGAGCAGGCGATTGGATAAAATTAAGACTAAAACAATCAAGGGTTTGTCAGAAGTAGCTAATGAGAAGCAGAAGCAACTATGTGGCTTCGCATAGCAAGACAAGAAACTGGGCACATGAATGACGCAATGATAACCTAACATGTAGACGCTCGCCCTTTGTCTTGTGTTGTTGTGTCGTGTTGCTTGTTGTTGTATTGAGGGTGCGCTTAAGGATTAGTGGTATAGTAAGAGTAAGCGTAGTCGTTAGTTAATTTTCGAAAGTATCCTTTGTATCGTGGGATATTTGGAAGACTTTCTCTCCTACTTTGAGCACTACGTTGGTTTCTGTGAAAGAGTTAAGTTATACCTGCTGTCTCGAATGGTAAAAGATTTAATTTTGATTGCCGGTTTTTACTTCTTAGTTTCTTTGTAAATTTATTTGTGAATTTATGAATTTTGTGAGGGTTCTTATGTGGGTTGTTGGTTTGGGTTTGGGTGGAGTGGAATCTTTGCAGAAGTTTGTGGGAGGTGATTGTGAGAGAGGAAATGTGATTTATGTTTTGGGCTATTCTGATATTGTGCCCGCTTCATTGGGAAATCAGCGTGTCTATTTGGATGCTAATATCCAATCTATGCAGCAGGATAGGCGGAAGGTCTATATGTTCAAGTGTTGCTTAAACCAAAACCGTCTGCCTATTTGGATGCTGTTAGAAATTGTATGCAGAAACGATAGGGGGGTCTACGCTATTGGCGGGAATTCAACGCAAACCAACATGGAAACCCACCTGTCCCAAACGGAAAGGAATTTAGCCAAACCAAACCCAACCAAGACCCAAACAGCAAACCCAAAAAGTTTCAAACAAAGGCAACAACAAAACCAAAAAACAAACCAAACAAAACACACCACAAACCCAAAAATAAACACCAAAAACCAGCCGAAAACGCCAAACAACAAATAAAAAGGTTTATTAGAACGTTGCGTAGCATGTGTTTGTGCTCTTAAAAAACGTTAATGACCCCTTTTTCGAGTTGGACCCACCAAACTCGGAGAAAACATGCATGTTTAAAAAACCCGCACCAAACCCCACCCCAACCCAACCAAAAAACTGCGGGAGAGAAAAAACAAATTGACTGAACTCACAAAAGAAGACACCCACCTGCTCCTCAAAACCTTCTTCCAAGAAAAAGGCCTAGTCCGCCAACACCTAGACAGCTACAACGAATTCATCGACCACGGACTACAAGAAGTCGTCGACGAAGTCAACGAAATCCCCATCGAAATCCCAGAAAACCCCTACAGCGTAAAACTAGGCCAAATCTGGGTCATCGACCCCCAAAGCCGCATCACAGGACCCTACGCCACCGAAGTCGACGGAACCAAACACGAAATCTACCCCATGGAAGCACGCCTCAGAAACCTCGCATACGCCGCACCCATCGCCCTCGAAATGACCCCCGTCATCGACGGCAGAGAACAAGACACAGAACTCGTCTACATCGGTAACATCCCAGTTATGCTCAAAAGCAAACTCTGCTTCCTCAGCCAACTCAGCAAAGAAGAACTCATCGCAGCAGGCGAAGACCCCGACGACTCAGGCGGCTACTTCGTCGTAAACGGGTCTGAACGAGTCATCGTCGCCATGGAAGACCTCGCACCAAACCGAGTAATAATAGACGTAGACGAAAAAGGCACCAGCCCCGTCTACCAAGCAAAAATCTTCAGCACAACAGTCGGCTTCCGCGCACGTATCGAACTCAAACTCAAAGCCGACGACGCCATATACGTCTCCATGCCCGGCGTCCCAACAGAAATCCCCTTCATCGTCATCATGCGTGCACTCAACCTAGAAAAAGACAAAGACATCGCCGAAGCGGTGTCCCTTGACAAAGACATCCAAAAAGAACTCGCCGCTTCGTTTGAAAAAGCGGTCGGCGTGGACACACCCCAAGACGCCATCCTATTCATCGGAAACCGCGTTGCACATGGGCAAGTAGAGGAATACCGTGTGCAAAAGGCGGAAACTGCTCTGGACAAGAACTTTTTACCGCACTTGGGCAGAACCGAAAAACAACGCGAAGACAAAGCAATATTCCTTGGCGAGATGGCAAGCCGCGTTATCCAACTTAAAATGGGTAGACGCCAAGAAGACGATAAGGACCACTTCAAGAACAAACGGCTGCGCCTTGCAGGTCCACTTCTGGCAGACTTGTTCCGCGTTGCCTTCAGAAACTTAACTCGCGACATAAAATACCAGTTGGAACGTATAGGCGTCAAAGGACCGATAATCACTGTATCCGCAGCCGTGCGGCCAGGTATAATTACTGAACGTTTCCAGCATGCGCTTGCAACGGGCAACTGGGGCAGAGGCAGAGTCGGCATCACCCAACTTCTAGACCGAACAAACTACATATCCACGCTGAGTCACCTGCGCAGGTTGCAGTCGCCGCTCAGCAGAAGCCAACCTAACTTCGAAGCCCGCGACTTACACCCAACTCATTGGGGACGACTATGCCCCAACGAGACACCTGAAGGCTCCAACTGTGGGCTCGTAAAGAACCTCGCCTTATCCTCCTCAATTTCGGTAGGTGTGAACCCTGACAAAATCAGGCAACTCCTATTCGAAATGGGCACCGTTCCGTCACATGAAGTCACCGAAGCCCTAAAGATTAATGGCGCCAAAGTTTTCGTTGACGGCAACATCATAGGCTTCTGCGGCAACCCTCATGATATGGTTAAGAGTTTCCGAGAAAAACGCCGCACAGGCGAAATCTCAACCGAAGTCAACGTCACTTACTTCTCCAAGGATCAAGCTGAATCCGAAGAGCTTCACACAAACTGTGACGAAGGAAGAGTCCGAAGACCTCTCATAATTGTTGAAAACGGCATACCCAAGCTACAGGCGAAGCATCTGGAACGAATCGCTCTGGGCGAATGGTCTTGGGAAGACTTAGTTAAAAACGGTTTAATTGAATACTTAGACGCTTCAGAAGAAGAAAACGCTTACGTTGCCATATCCCTTGACAAAGTAGGTCCTGAACATACACATGCAGAAATCGCCACTTTCACGATTTTGGGCATTTGCGCTTCCACAATTCCTTATCCTGAACATAACCAGTCACCACGTAACTCTTATCAAGCAGCCATGGCAAAACAGGCATTGGGCATTTACGGCACAAACTTCCAGAACCGCGTAGACTCCCGCTCCCACATTCTGCACTATCCTCAGGCTCCTCTTGTAGAAACTGAGCTTATGGAGGTCATGGGTTACAAGCAGCGCCCCACCGGCCAGAACTGTGTTGTCGCCGTGTTGAGCTTCGAAGGCTACAACATGGAAGACGCCATCATATTCAACAAAGCATCTATAGAACGTGGTTTAGCCCGCTCAACCTTCTTCCGCATTTACGAAGCTGAATGCCGCCAATACCTTGGTGGGCTCAAGGACAAGTTTACTGTTCCTGAACCAGGTACACGCGGCTACCGTGGCGAACAGTATTATAGGCTTCTGGAACCTGACGGCATAATTAGCCTTGAATCATCCGTCACTGGCGGAGATGTGCTTATCGGCAGAATCAGTCCACCCAGATTCCTCGAAGAATACAAAGAATTCGAAGTCAAAGGTCCCAGTATGCGTGACACATCCGCTGATATGCGTCCATCAGAAAACGGCGTAGTTGACGCCATCTTTGTTACTGAATCAGGCGAAGGCAGCAAGCTCGTTAAAGTTCGTGTCCGCGACCAACGGGTTCCAGAATTAGGTGACAAGTTCGCGTCACGCCACGGACAGAAAGGCGTCATCGGCTTGATTGTTCCACAGGAAGATCTGCCTTTCACAGATGAGGGCATAGTTCCTGACCTAATCATCAACCCGCATGCTATACCTTCAAGAATGACCATCGGGCAATTCATAGAATCTCTGTCTGGTAAATGCGCGGCTGCCAGAGGAAAACCAGTTGATGGAACACCCTTCACTAATGAGGGACCCACTGAAATCCGCAACAGCCTCGTAAAATTGGGCTTTAGCCACACAGGCAGCGAAGTATTCTATAACGGAACCACAGGCCAAAAATTCGTTGCTGACGTCTTCGTGGGCATCGTTTATTACCAGAAACTGCACCACATGGTCGCTGACAAGATTCACGCCAGAGCTCGCGGACAAGTTCAAATGCTTACCCGACAGCCAACTGAAGGTCGCGCTCGCGGTGGTGGTCTCAGATTTGGAGAAATGGAAAGAGACTACCTTATCGGGCACGGCGCAGCTATGCTTCTTCGGGACAGGTTGCTAGAAGAATCCGACAAGTACACCCTGTACATCTGCGAGAACTGTGGACAAATTGCCTACTATGACATGAAGCAGCGCAAATACGTCTGCAAGATCTGTGATGAGAAAGCTAAAGTAGCTCCAGTAATTGTTTCATACGCGTTTAAGTTGCTGTTGCAGGAGCTTCAAAGCTTGTGTATTACACCTAAACTTAAACTTAAGGAGAGGGCATAATGGCATCTGAGGAACTAATTCACAAAGTAGTTGACGAAATCAGCTTCGGCTTAATTTCACCAAAAGACCTGAGAAAGCAGTCAGTTGTTGAAATCCAAACCCCTGACACCTACGACGAAGACGGCGCCCCAATCACAGCTGGACTCATGGACGGAAGACTCGGCACTCTTGAGCCACGGCAACGCTGCAAAACCTGCGGCAACACCGCCATCCGCTGCCCCGGACACTTTGGACACATCGAACTCGCTGTGCCCATCGTGCATATTGAATTCACAAAGATAATCTTCGACCAGTTGAGAGCCACCTGCCGTACTTGTGGTCGCATATTGTTGTCCGATGAGGCAGCAAAGAAAACCCGCGCCAGAATCGAACGATACATGGAACTCTTAGGGCTCATCCCCGACGCAATTTACAAAGAAATTATCCAGGAAATCAAGACCAAACAGTGTCCTCACTGTGCATCCAGCCAATTCAAGATAACTTTTGAGAAGCCCACAAAATTCATTGAGCAGACCGATGCAGGCTCTGAACCGTTAACTCCCAGTATGATTCGCGAACGCTTAGAGCGTATTAGCGATGAAGACTTGGAAATCTTGGGTTTCAACCCCAAAGTTGCCCGACCAGAATGGATGGTTTTACAGGTTTTGCCTGTGCCGCCAGTTTATGTGCGTCCCTCCATCACTTTAGAGTCAGGCATTCGCTCTGAGGACGACTTAACCCACAAACTGGTAGACATCATCCGCATTAATCAACGGCTCAAGGAGAACATGGAAGCCGGTGCACCAACACTCATTATCCAAGACTTGAGCGAACTTTTGCAGTACCACGTAACAACTTACTTTAACAACGAAGCCTCAGGCATTCCGCCAGCCAGACACCGCTCAGGAAGAGCGTTAAAGACCATTTCTCAGCGTCTAAAAGGCAAGGAAGGCCGGTTCAGAAGCAACCTTTCAGGCAAACGTGTAGACTTCTCTGCACGTACAGTCATTTCTCCTGACCCGAACTTGGACATAAACGAAGTCGGTGTCCCGCAAGATGTTGCTATGAGGCTTTCAGTGCCTGAGAAAGTTACCGCTTGGAACATCGAAGAGCTAAAGAAGCTGGTTGTTAACGGACCTGAAAACTATCCGGGTGCCCTTTACATTATTCGACCTGACGGTAAACGCATTCGCTTGGAGTTCGTGGTTGACCGCACCAAAATTGCTGAAGCCGTTGAACTTGGCTTCGTGATTGAGCGGCACCTGAAGAATGGTGACATCGCAATTTTCAATCGGCAGCCTTCGCTTCACCGCATGTCCATCATGGCGCACTACGTCCGTGTCTTGCCCTACAAAACTTTCCGCATGCACCTCTGTGTTTGCCCACCTTACAACGCTGACTTTGACGGCGACGAAATGAACCTTCACGTTCCACAAAGCGAAGAAGCCCGCACAGAAGCATTACTGCTGATGCAGGTTCAAGACCAAATTCTTTCTCCACGATTCGGTGGACCCATCATCGGCGCCATCAGAGACTTCATCACCAGCGCATACTACTTCACTCGAAGAGGCAACTATCTAACCCGCAACGAAGTAAACCGCCTCCTAACCGCAACTGGGTATCTTGGGGCTCTTCCTGAACCCGCAAAAAAGGACCCTGTACCGATGTGGTCTGGCAAACAAATCTTCAGTTTGTTTATGCCAAAAACGTTGAACTACGTTTTGAAGGCTAACATTTGCCAAGGATGCGTTAAATGTAAAGAAGAGGAATGTGAGCACGACGCATACGTTGTTGTCAGAAACGGTGAGCTAGTTTCTGGCATCATTGACAGGCGCAGCATTGGCTCGGAGCAGTCGGAAAGTTTGCTTCACAGGATAATCAAAGATTACGGCACTCAAACAGGTCGCGAATTCCTCAACAAGATTACTCGTATGCTGAAACTTTTCATTTCAATGCGTGGTTTCAGCTACACCTACGAACAACTGGTGCTTTCGCCTAAAGCAAGAAACCGAATCGCCAAGACCATGGACCGCATCCAAAAGAAAATCGATGAACACATAGAAAACTTCAGCAACGGCACGCTACCACGGCTGCCTGGTCAAACTTTGGAGGAATCCTTCGAAATTTATGTCATGCACGAACTTGCAACTGCCAGAGACGAAGCAGGCAAAATCGCAGACGACGACTTCACACTCGAAAACGCAGGTATTGTCATGACTCGAACTGGCGCCAGAGGCTCAAGCCTAAACATTGGGCAAATGGCAGCTTGTGTTGGGCAGCAGTCAGTCCGAGGTAAAAGAATCCTTAGAGGATACGCTGGACGCGCGTTGCCACACTTCACTCCAGGTGACCCACGCCCGAGAGCACGAGGCTTCGTGTATAACTCTTATCAGACTGGGTTGGATGCGATTGAATTTTTCTTCCACGCTATGGGCGGTCGTGAAGGTCTAGTTGACACTGCCGTGCGTACGCAACAGAGCGGTTACATGCAGCGTAGGCTCATTAACGCACTTGAACACATACGTTTGGAATACGACGGCACTGTTAGAGACTCCGCGGGTGACATCATTCAGTTCAGGTATGGCGAGGACGGTGTTGACCCTGCCAAGAGCGACCACGGTAAAGCGGTAAACGTTAGCAGATTAATGGATGCACTTAACATCAGCGAAGAAAAAGGCACTCCCGCCACGTCCGATTACATCAAAAAGCAACTGAAAGAAGTCGAAGGTCAACTAACTCCAATACTTATGGACCAGCTTAAACAGCAACTAACCAAGGGCAAATTCACCAAGAAAGGCGTTGACAAAGCCATAACCACCACCGCAGAACGTTACAAGCGGGCTTTAATGGAACCCGGCGAAGCAGTAGGCATTGTCGCAGCACAGTCGATTGGGGAACCTGGTACACAGATGACTCTTAGAACCTTCCACTATGCAGGAGTCAAAGAACAAAACGTCACTCTGGGTCTGCCGCGTCTGATTGAAATCGTGGACGCAAGAAGAATTCCCTCTACGCCTATTATGACCATCTACTTGACTGGTGAATTCCGCAAGAGCAAAGAAGGCGCCGTCGAGATTGCCCGCCACGTAATTTACACTTCACTGGAGAATTTAGCGTCGGAGATTTACGAAGACCCAATCAACGAGGAAATCGTTGTTGAACTAAACAAGACCATGATGGAAGACCGCTCGATAACGATAGAGGAATTGGAAGAACGTGTGGAACTGCCGAACGCAACAACCAAAGCCAAAGGCGACAACGCACTTACAATCAAACCTAAGAAAGTAGAGACAATCAAGAAGCTGCTGGAAAAAGTCACTAACTTCCACGTTAAAGGCGTACCCGACATCAACCGTGTACTCGTAACCCAAGAAGAAAACGGCGAGTGGGTTATCCGCACGGACGGCTCCAACCTACCTAAAGTGCTGGAGATTGTAGGCGTTGACACCTCACGTACAACAACCAACAACGTACATGAAATCGCGAAAACCTTGGGTATAGAAGCAGCAAGAAACGCCCTGATTAACGAAGCCAAAGGCGTGCTGGAGGAACAAGGCTTAGACGTGGACGTTCGCCACGTTATGCTCGTCGCGGACATGATGTCTTCAAACGGTGAAGTTCAGCAGATCGGCAGACACGGCATCAGTGGCAAGAAATCCAGTGTCTTGGCACGAGCAGCGTTCGAAATTACGGTTCCCAACATTGTAGAAGCAGCCATTAAAGGTGAAAGTGACCCGCTGGCAGGCGTGACCGAAAACGTAATAGTCGGTCAATCTATTCCGATTGGCACAGGCTTGGTAGAGTTATACATGTCAACATTTGAAAAGCAAGACAAAGCAGGAGTAAAAACAGAAACATGATAGACATAGATAAAGCATTAGCATCAGCCGTGAAAACTGGCAAAGTTTCTTTCGGCGCCAACTCGGCATTGCTGAACGCGAAGACAGGTAAAGCTAAGATGATTGTTTTGGCTTCAAACTGTCCAAAAATCATAAAAGACGAGATAGAATACTATGGTAAACTCTCAAAAGTTCCCGTTATGACCTATAAAGGTGCTTCCATGGATTTAGCCATAGTCTGCAGCAAACTCTTCATTATCTCGGCACTCAGCGTCAGGGAACCCGGAGACTCGGAGATTCTGAAAGCCGTGGAAATGGAATACTACGAGAATCCAGATGTTGTTGGAGGAACTGAATGACAACCGGCATAAAAATCACATGCGATGAAATGCGTTACATCGCTTTGTTTGAAAGCATAAGCGGCGCCAGCGTAAAAGACTGCATCATCGACGAAGCAGAATCACGTGCCATCTTTATTGTTAATCCTGGTCAAGTGGGTGTTGCAATCGGTAAAGGCGGCAGAAACATTCATACCCTTGAAAAGATGACTGGCAAAAAGCACGAAATCATCGAGTACTCAGAGGATCCCGTGCATTTCATAAAGAACTCTCTTAAACCTGCTCAGGTCCGTGAAGTACGCATCACCGAAAAGACCGACGGCAAAAAGATGGCGGTCGTAACCATCAACCCCAAAGACAAGGGCATTGCAATCGGTAAAAACGGTAAGAACGCCGAGCGTTTACGCTTTTTAGCAAAACGGTATTTCGATATTCAGAACGTCAGCATCACTTAGCTGCCCCTCCTTGGGGCGCTAGGCGATTTGGCATCGCTACTTCTAGTTTTGCGTATGAACCAAACCTGTCCCTGAAAGACATTTTGTTTTTTGATGGCGCGCAACTGTGAACTTGTGCGTTTCGGCTATTTTGAAATTTCTTCCAGCGTTTTCCCTTTGGTTTCAGTTCCCAGCAACGCAATGGTCACGGCACCCACAAAGTGAATCAAAGCAAACACTGTAAACGCGGCAGCTAATCCACCGTAAGCGTACAGAATCGGTGTGACTGTTGGTGCAATTACCCCTGCAAGTCGCCCCATACTCGCGGCGGCACCTGCGCCCGTTCCTCTTATCCTTGTGGGGTAAAGTTCAGGTGTGTATGCGTATAGCGCTGACCATGCGCCCAAGTTAAAGAAAGATATCACAATGCTCCAGAACAGAATCGAATTGGTGTCCATTGCTAAACTAAGTAGGGCGCTGCCGACGCCTGCGAAGGTGAGGTAGATTATGGCGATTTTTTTGCGGCCTACCCTGTCAAGAAGCAACGCTGCTGTGTAATATCCGGGTACCTGTGCCAAAGTAACAATCAGCACCCACTCGATTGACCTGACAACCGTGAAGTTTAGGGTGCCATAGTAGAAAGTGGGTAGCCAGATGAATATGCCGTGGTAGGTGTAAACCAGAACCGCCCACGCGACCCAAAGCATAACTGTTCTTTTTCGGAAAACCGTGGAAAAAAGCTCCTTGAGTGCAGCTGAGGTGCTTCTTTTTTCGGTTTGAGGCGCGGTCAGTTGGGTTTCTTGGAAATCCTCTTTGACGAGGCTGTGTTTTTTGAGCAGTTTGAGTGCTTGTTGAGTTTTTCCTTTGAGTTGCAGGTACCGTATTGATTCTGGCAAAAAGAAGTAAACGACTGGAATCAGAACAAGCGGAATTAACGAGACAAGGAAGGTTAATCGCCAACCGATTATGGGAAACAAAAAGAACGGAAAAGCCAGCGACAGCAATGCGCCGTAAACCCATGAAGCTTCCACTAAGCCCAAAAAGCGTCCCCTGAACTTTGCTGGAATGTATTCTGAAATGTAAACTCCGGGTTGTGGGAGCGCGCCGCCTAGTCCGATGCCTGCGAGGAACCGCAGCACAGCCATGGTGGTGGGGTCAGGTGCGACGGCGTTTAGTGCCGTGAAAACGGTCATGGTTGTGATGGTGAAGAGAAGCGTGTTTCGTCTTCCTATGCGGTCGGCGAGGATGCCGCAGGTTAAGGCTCCCACGAACATGCCTATGTAACCGCTGCTCAGAAGCAGACCTGCGATTAGGGGTTGCTGGCTTAAGCCGAACTCCGCGATTATGGGCGTGTAGACTGCCCCGATGAGCAAGACGTTCATGGCGGTGAAGGCGTAGATGAGGCTGCTTACCGCAAATAAGCTATAGTGGAATCTGCCCAGTTTCGCTTGCTCCACCTGAGACTCAATGGACCCACTCATAGGCGTACCACCCACAACCTCTAGCAGATACGGAAAAGAGTTAACTCCGCTATTACTTTTGGTGGTTAGAACTATTTAGGTTTCCTAAAATAAACGTGAAAGACGCAAAGAAGGGTTTTTGGAAGCTGCTTGTTTTATTCTTCTTCCGCTGTTTCTTCCTCTTCCATTTCTTCATCTGCTGCTTTTTCTTCTTCTGAACGCAAAAGCATGTCTATGAGGATTTTCTGGTCTACTTCCGCTCGGGTTCTCCAGTCCAGATAAAGCTGTTCTTTGTCGTCCTGCTGCAGGTAGCCGTAGCGGATGTAGCGGTCGAGGTTTAAGCCGACTCTCCAACCTGCGATTTTCTCGCCCAAAAGCTCCTCCACATCTCTGCGCGATGCTTGCCCTTTCTTGCTGATGATGTATGATATGGTTATGGCTAAGCCTGCTAAGTCGTCGATTCTCCAGCCAATCATCTTTGCCTCTTTAGGCTGCAAATCACCCCGCAGGGTAACGTAAAACCGCGCTTTATCCAACTCGTCTAACGTCGGCTTCTCGGGCGTTTTGCCTTCTTCGTAAACGGTTTTAACTTGCAAATCCAGCGGCTTCAAAAAATCGTCCATCACATCCAGAACTTTGGGGTAGTCGGAGCCGAGGGCTTTGTGGAGTTCCCAGCCTTTCACGCCGGGTTTCTGGTGCCTTCGGTAGAACAGGATGTGTGTGGCGCGTTTCATCTTTGATGCGTATGTTGCTTTTCTTTTGCTGCTCAATCTTTTTCGCCTCGTTTCCACTTCTGCCAACTTTCAAACGAGAGGTTAATGGGCACCGAAATAGCTTGCTTGTCCAGCTTCGCCACGGGATCTTCGAGGGGCATGATGTACACTTCTTCTTCCAGCGGGATAACCTCTAGCGTCGCGTAACCGTATGTGACTAAGAAGCTGGTTATGTAGGCTCGGTGGACGGTTTGCTCGTAGGTTTCCGCGTCTACCCAGTCCATATAGAACAGCTTGCCGTCTTTGCCTTGGGTTTGGGTTTTGGCTTTGAGTTCGTTCCAGTATCGGTCGAGCTCCGCTGAAAAGGCTTCGTCCCGCAGTACACTCTGGTCAACCAGTTCTTCCCAGCTGGCTGTTCCCGCAGCGACCTCTGCAACCATCGGCTGCTCCCACCGTTGCTTAATCGGCGTTAACGCGTCCCAGTACCGCAAGGCATCTGCCAAGCTTCGCACAGTAAGCTGTTCTTGCTCTACTATGGGGTGCCATGCGTGCAGGAAAACGTTGACCATTTCTTGTTTGTTGTTCTGCATGATTTTCTCTTCCAGCAAAAACGGGTCCGTGTAAAGCGATGTGCTACGCTGTTTCACCCAATCACTCTGCAGCTTTATCACGGTTGCCAAGTGGTGGATGGCTTCTGCGTCAAGATTCAGCTCTTCTGGTTGGTCCCATTCGGGGAAGTATTCTTGTACGATGAGTATGATTTCGTCTACGTTTAGTAGGAAGGGGTCTACGGTGTGGTCTTCGATGCCTTTCATCATTTCAATTACGCGTTCCAGCCTGTCTTTGCCCAGCTTCTTAGCTTCCTTGTGAGTCTTGGGTTTTTGCGCCTGCATTCTACTGTACCTCGCGTACTGCTGATTTGCCTTCCACGTTTTGGACGGCGACGATGTTGGCGTTTTCCTGTGCAAAAGTGACTTGGCTGGGCGTTATGACGATGTATTGGGCGTTGGCGTCTTTGATGGTTGAGATGAGGATTTTGGCTATCATTTCGCGGTTGCGGGGGTCCATGTGAATGTCATATTCGTCCACTGCTCGGAGAGGTGACCGCACATGCTGCTGCAGGGCTAACAGGAAGCTCATGGTTGCGGTGGTTCGTTCGCCGCCGCTTTGCGTGTAAGCATCCAATGGCACGGGTCTTCCGCCTTTGAAGCCCACTAAAATTTCCAGTCCCGCCGTTTCGATGTCCTGAGCGTTAGCCAAGCGCACTTCGCCTGCGGCTCGGGTTTGACCCATAATCCTCTGGTACTCACCGTTAACGCGCAGCAGCAGGGTCTACATGACGTTGCGCCAGCTTTGCATACGCGTTGAAACCTCTTCGAGGGCTTTCTGGCGGTTTTCTGCGACCATCTGCGCCTTCTCCTTCAGCTCAAGGTAGAGTTTGCTGTACGACTCGTATTGGCGTTCAATGTCTTCAGATACGCCAGCCAGCGCGGCTAAGTGCCCGTCGGTTAAGCGGATTTCGTCTTGAATGTCTGCCGCGTTTTTAGGCACGGCTATTCTTGCACCTGACTGGGATGCCTTGGCTATTGACGTGTCCAAGCTGGCTTGCGCGTTTCTGATTGTGGTTTCCAGCTTTTTAAGTTCTTTAACGGCGTTTTCTTTTCGGTATTCAAGTAGCGCCAGCTGGATTTTACGGTCTACCACTTGTAGGGTGATTTTATCAGCTTTCTCTTCTGTTGCCGCGATTTGAGATTGGGTGTCTCGGGCTTGCTCATGAACACTGGTAAGCTGTTTGTGCGCGTTTTCTACGAGTTCCCGTAGACTTTGGGGTCGCAGAAGCTTAATCTGGATTCCCGCCTTGTCGCTGACAGCCTGTTCCAGCATTTCGGCTTCTTTAAGCAGCTTCTCCACCAAAGAAACCGTTGACTCTTCCGCGGCTATTTGGTATTCAAGCTTTAGGCGTTCTTCAAAAAGCGCCTTGTTTTCGCCTTTCAGTTTGTCCTGCTGCTTGCCCTGTTTCTCCACCTGCTCGGCGTTGGTTGCTGTTTCTTTTTCGATGCGCTCTAAGGTCTGTTGCAGTTTCTGCTTGTCCGCTTCGAGCTCTTTGACTGCGTTTTCTTTGCGTTCCACTTCTGCCCACGACAGTTCCCTCTCCAGAAACCGCCGCTTGGTCTGCAGCTGCTTTTTTTCTTGGAACTTGTCGTATTGTTCTCGCCAGTAGTTCAGGGTTTGCTCGGCGGATTCAAGCAGTTTACCCACGGATTCTGACTGGCTCAAGATGCGGGTGAGCTTTTGTTGGGCTTGTACGACGTTTTCGCGAAACGGCTCCAACCCAACAGCGGCTTCCACCATACGCAGCTTGTCTATGTTGCTTAAAACGCTGAATTGTTCCACCATGTTTTGGTGCATGATGATGAGCATGTTGTCGGGGTCTACGCCGAACCTGCCCAGCAACCGCTGCACTTCCTGTTTGTTTGCGGCTTTGTTTTCTAAATCAAACCAGTATTGTCCGTCGCGGCGGAGGTTGCGCGCGAGGAAAAGCTGGTCTTTGCTGTACTTGGGTACGGGGCGTTTACCGTGTTGTTTACTGTTGTCCAGTACGACGGTGACACGGGCTTGGTCTTTGCCCCATCGGATGAGGTTGCTGAGTTTTTTACTACGTTCCGTGTATGTCTGTCCTAAAGCTACGGAAATCGCGAGCAGAAGGCTGGATTTTCCTGCGCCGTTAGGTCCCACGATTAGGTTTACGCCTTGTTTGAAGGATACCCTAGCGTACTCGTAGCTCATGAAATTTTCAAGGATAACTTCAGAGATTAACATCTTAGTTTTTTGCCTCTTTAGGCAGCGAAAAGTATAGGTGAATTCTCTATTATTAAAACAAATTGCACAAGAGCAGCGAAATCTCTGCATGTTTAGACGGAGTTTCTTTTGCTGACGATTCAGGATTTTTCGTCATTTTTCAACGTGTTTATAACTGCTTTATCCATGCTTCTGCTGCGGTTCCTTTGTATTTTTCTGTTTTCAGATTTTATCTTGTTTTTGCCTCGTTTTTCTCCAATAGGGTAGACCCCCTATCGTTTCTGCATACTATTTCTAATAGCACCCAATAGGTCAGTTCTTCTGGCTTAAATACCGCTTGAATAGTAGACCCTCCTTCTACTCTGCTGCATAGATTGGATATTAGCATCCAAATAGACACTTTGTGGATTTGCTTTTTTTTCAGTTACTGGATGTGCAAACTACTTTGTGATGCAAAGTTATATAAGTTGCAAAGTTATTAGTATAGTTGAGGCTTAGATTGTGACTAAAACACCTGACATGAAAGAAATTGAACGTAAAACATACATGTCCTACCATCAAGACGGCTTACTTGACATATTCATCGGCGTGTACGTCCTAGGCTTTGGCTTAGGAATAGTAATGGATGCAGTTTGGGAACTCAGCTTCGGCACAATAATGCCCGCTATCCTCATAGCAATAATCCTGCCCCTCTGGATTGCCCTCAAACGCAAAATCACTATGCCCCGTATAGGCTTTGTCAAATTTGGTCCTTCAGGCTCAAACAAACTCATGGCAGTTCTGCTGGGGTTGATGGTGGCTGGTTTAGGCGTTCTCTTCGTTTTCACGCTCTCTATTGGTCAGCGTCCACAATGGCTGAACTTCATCTACCAGAATGGGCTGCTAGTTATTGGCGTAGGAGCCTTGGCTGTTTGTGCTTTGTTTGGGTACACAATGGGGCTCAAACGGCTTTACGGATACGGCTTATTGACTTTGTGTCTTTTTATGGTGGGGCACTTTCTGGGAATTTTCTTTGCATACCTACTCTTGGCGTTAGGAACGGCGGTAATCGTCACTGGCTTTTACCTGTTGATGAAATTTATGCAAAAGTATCCCTTGCAAGGTGACAGAGCACTTGCCGACTGACGACGCTAACATCCAAGGCATAGACCGACTTATACACGAACCCGCCCGACTAAACATAATGGCGCACCTCTATGTGGTTCAAAGCGCCGATTTCCTCTTCATTCAGCACCAAACCCAGATGACACCCGGAAACCTGTCTGCACATCTGAGCAAACTGGAAGAAGCAGGGTACGTTGAAGTAATCAAAGAGTTCATCGACAGAAAACCCCACACAGCGCTTGCTCTCACAAAAAAAGGGCGCGTAGCATTCAAAGAATATTTAAAAAGCATCAAAAAATTTGTTGCGAGATTACCCGAATAATCTCCTTTTTTAGTTTAAATTGTCTATCCGTTTTTGAGAGGGTACATTCATTAAGACATTCTGTATAGTTAGTCTGTTCAAAACTGTTGAATTTTTGAAAAGTTCATTTATCAATACTTGTTGTTTTGAGTTTGTAAAGCTTGTGAGACTTATCCAATTTGACTTATGAACTAATAAAATGTTGCTTTTTAGGTCAAAAATGTGTGGTGGCACCTTACCTACAATAGCACTTAAAACAACTCCGCAAAAACTTCGATATACCCGAAAGTATAGGAGATGAAGAACTGTCTTTACAATTTAAAACAAGGACACGTCATAAAACAAAAGCTGCAATAATTAGTCTGATTCTGTTACGGGCACTAAGTACTTTTCTAACTTTCCTACCATTCGCAAACGCTTCAACCGTTACCACCTATGCTTACCTTTACGTCGGTCCCAGTCCCATAGGCGTAAATCAACCCGTATCCGTTGTTATGTGGCTAGACAAGGTGCCGCCAGTGGATGAACAAAGCAAGCTATGACTTACGATAATTACATGTTAGAAATCACCAAACCCGACGGCAAAACCGAAGAGATGGGGGCCCTTCAAATCTGATTACATTGCTTCTCATTACATCTCTTATACCCCAGATACGATAGGCAAATACTGCTTCCAGTTCAAATATCTTGGACAAACAATAGAAGGCAGATTCCGTTCTGGCGACCCATTTTAATAACAACACTTACTTGCCAAGCAGTAGCCCGTGATGGAACTTACAGTTCAAGCAGACCCGATTCCAATAGACATTCCCAGTACCCCTTTCATTCAAGAACTGGCAAAAAATCGTCTATGCTTTGTAGCTAATTAGGCTCATTGATTCTGAATTTGCCCTACAGATGTCAAATTTTTTGTCAATTTGCTTGTCATCGGGAATTCAGCGTTTAATGGTTTTTTGATTTTTCTTAGGTTTTGGTAGTCGGAGTTCAAACTGCGAGTTGTTAAATATGTTTTCTATGTGTGTATTAGGAGCTAACAGGGAGAGAAGTTAAGTGATTAAATCAATAAATTATAAACAAGTTAAGTCTAAAACGCAAACGCTGTTAACTACAATAACTCTGCTACTCGTTGTAACTGTCGGATTTTCACTGGTTGCTTTACCCCCCGCTGCTGCACATGACCCTCCATGGGAAGTTCCCACATGGGCTTTTATCTACGCCACACCGAACCCCCTTGGTGTCAATCAAGAAACATTATTTGTCTACTGGCTTGATTCGATCCCGCCGACCGCGTTAGGTGCTTACGGCGATCGATGGCAAGGTTTCACGTTGGACATTACAAAGCCTGATGGCTCCAAGGACACACTCGGACCATTCACTTCGGACGCCCTTGGCGGCGGGTACGCCAAATATGTGCCTGACCAAGTAGGCACTTACACTGTTGTGCTCAACTTCCCCGGAAACGTGGTGACTGGCCTTCCAACCGCTAATGGCGTGCCCATGAACAATGCCGCTGTCAACGACACCTATTCAGCCTGTAAAAGCGACGAATACATTCTTACCGTTCAGGAGGAACCAATACCCTCGTTTGACGAGGCCCCTCTGCCAACCAGCTACTGGACTCGCCCAGTGAACGGGATGAACCGGAACTGGCAGCAGATTGCAGGAAACTGGTTGAACGCGGGCGATACTGAAGCCGGAGCACCTGGAACAGGTCCTACTAGAAAGTATAATCCCTACTCAGAAGGACCTGAGAGCGCTCACATACTGTGGGCACGCGAGTTTTGGGCTGGAGGCGTCATGGGTGGACAAACAGACGACAAGGGCTACTATACAGGGCAGTCATACGAGCTCTTTTGGGATCCCGCAATAATCCTAAATGGAAAACTGTACTATAGCGTCCAAGCCCCTCCAAGATACGGCTATTACTGCGTTGACCTTTACACAGGCGAAACAGAATACTTCTTCAACACTACTGGTCCCGTGATGTCTACAGGTCATCCTGGAGCCAACCCCTCAGGAGTTATCACCGGTCAGCTACTTTCATTCGGACAAGTATACAACTATGAATCGCCTAACCAGCACGGAGGCTTCCCATACTTATGGAGCACTAATGGTGGAGCCACTAAAACGGTGATGGGTCCATTTGGGCCGTCGCAGCAATACACTGAATGGAACATGTACGATGCATTTACCGGAAGCTACATTTGTAGCATAGCTAACGTGACTCAAACCGAATATAGGAACGGCGCTTCTGTAACAACTGGTGCTACAGGAACATCTGTCTACGGCAAAGACGGCAGCATACTACGCTATAACATCGTTAACTTTGGAAACGCCAGCCATCCCGCAAAGTATTTGCAGGTCTGGAATACAAGCCGCGCTATTTGGTGGAACCCTATCTTTGACAGTCCAACTTATGATCCTGCTGCTCCGTTTTCCAGTTTCTACTACTGGGAGTGGAGACCATACCTCAACAACACATTTGACGGAAGCAAGGGCTTTTCATTGAACGCATCAATACCTAATGTCGGCGGTAGCATTCTTGCGGTTCGTGAAGACCAATACGTTATCGGTGGAACTGGCGGAAGCAACAATGATCTAGGGATTACAGAGGGCAATCTGTGGGCTATAAGCTTAGAACCTGGGCAAGAAGGCGTACTACTATGGAACAAAACGTTTACTCCGCCTCAAACAGTGGTGCCTTCCTCAAAAGGAAGTACACATGCCGTAAGCTTGGCTAGTGTAGACCCAGAAGATGGCGTGTTCACCTTTGAGGAAACAATGACTGGACAAAGATGGTGCTACAGTCTCGACACAATGCAACCCTTGTGGGGTCCATCTGAACCCGAACCTGACGGCGCTTTCTACGGCATGGATGAAATCATCTACCAAGGCATGCTTCTCGGAGGCGGCGTAGCTGCTGGGCTTGGAAACGTAGCCGGCTACACTGGGCACATAATCGCTTACGACCTGATGACCGGCGAAGTCTTATGGGACTATGCAAGTGGAAACTTGGGTTTTGAAGCTCCATACGAGAACGTTCCGATAGGTATAGGTTGCATTGCTGACGGCAAACTCTACATCTACTCGAATGAGCACTCGCCAAATCAACCCTTATGGCGCTCTTCCTACATGCGATGTGTCAACGCATCAAACGGAGATGAACTCTGGAAAATAACTCACTGGGGAAGCAACCCCACCATCGCAGACGGTCACCTCGTTGACCTTAACCTCTTTGACAACAGAATATACTGCTACGGCAAAGGTCCAAGCGCCACAACAGCATACATACAAAGCGACGTTATAACTCAAGGCAGCACCGTACTCATCAAAGGCACAGTAACAGACCAGAGCGCAGGCACCAAACAACTCGCTGACAACTTTGGCTTCGTTAACGGTGTTCCAGCAGTTGCAGATGAGGACCAGCAAGAGTGGATGGAGTACCTTTACATGCAGCAAGGGAAACCAACAGACGCAACTGGTGTTTCTGTGCATTTGACGGCTGTTGACCCGAACGGTAACTTCCAGGACATAGGCTACGCCACGAGCGATATTCAAGGAGACTTTGCACTGCAATGGACGCCGCCAGTTCCAGGTATGTATAAAGTTACAGCCACATTCGAAGGCTCAGCTGCCTACTATGGAAGTGAAGCAGGAACCTCCTTCTACGTCACAGAAACAGTAGCTAACCCCGCAGTAACTCAAAGTCAGCCTGAACAGCCTAACGCTGCACCCGCTCAAACCACAAATCCAACTCTCGAGCCGTCAACGCCCGCATCACCTTCACCAAGTGAAGCTCCACAACCAGCAACCACCGCAAGCACGCCCACATTGACCTACGTTGCAATCGGCGCCGCAGTCATTGTCATCGTTGCAGTCGCAGCAGCGCTTGTGCTGAGAAGACGCAAGTAGTTTCCCCCCTTTTTCCTTTTTTATTTAGTTAAAAACCAATGAAACAAAGACAGGGGCTGAGTGGGCTTTGGGCACAGTGATTTCCAACTTGTTGTTGGGTTTCATTTTCGTTCTCTCCTAAGATTTGTGTTCCAGAGCCCCAGCAAACCCTTTTCGGCGTGTAACAATGGTTCGGAATAAACTGACTTGACTATTTCTGTCTAACTTGCCCGTGTCGCTTGCACTTTTTTATTGCAGTGTTTTTTCGTATGTCCTTGAAAGATAATCTTTTATAATGCGGACGAGTAGGCGCTTTCTGGTGTTAGAACTTTAACTGGCTTTAATTGTTGTGCTCTTTTGTTATGAACTCTTTTAGTGCTTCTCTTACAGGCATTTCAAAAAGCTCACGTAAGCGGTTCAGTAGTTCTTTTCCGCTTGGGGTTGTCGAGTAGTATTTGGTGCGGCGTCTGCCTTTTTGTGTCCACTCGCCAGCAATGAAGTCGTCTTTTTCCAACTCATACAAGAGGGGGTAGATTAGTCCTGAAGTTAGATGTTGTCCCGTTGACCTTTCTAACTCTTTGACAATTCCGTAGCCCGACATGGGCTTTTGGTTAACAAGCCATAGAATGATGCCTCTGCTCAAACTTGTTATGGTGGTTTTAATCAGTTCTCTTTCTGTTTCAGCCATCGAGCAGATACCTCAAATTGTAGTTACTATCTACTAAGGTGTCTGTTATTATTAATCTCTTTCAGAGTACGTGAAAAGGTTGATATATCGAAATTTAAAATAGTCTAGTGGCGCAGAACTCATGGTTGATACTGTCAGCGCGTTTCAACGGGGTCTTGAGCGACCACTTATACTGTGGCTTATATCCAAAGGTCCCATGCACGGTTACGAAATCATAAAAGAAGTGAAGAGGCTAACTGGGCGACGGTTGAAGCCAGCAACCTTGTATCCGTTTCTTAATCGGTTAGAAACTGAAGGCTTCTTAGTGAGCGAATTGATAGAAAAAAATCGAAGAGAGCTGAGGTGTTACCGCTTAACTGAGAAAGGAAAAACTTTTCTCGCGAAAATGTTTGACTTGTTTAAGATGCCTATTAGGCGGGTAATTGCTGACCTGTTAGGTGAACAGGAATAGGGCTGAATTTACACGCCAAGAATTTTTGCAGCGAGGAGACAACTAACAATTAAAACCATTACGATAATGCCTTGTTTTCTTGTTGTTTTTTGCAGGATAAGTGCATTTTGAGTTGTGGGTTTACTTGTCAAGGTAATGTATTTCAATGCAATCGGTATGCAAAATGGAATCGGCAAGAAGAGCACAGGAAACAAGTTGGTGGGCAAGAAGCCGCGCGTCGCGTATATGAAGGGTAATATTCCCGCTATTATTGAAAAGATGCCCATTAGGATAATGGCTTTTTTTCTTCCGGATTTGACCACGAATGTTTGGACCGCTTGCTTCTCGTCGGCTTCATGGTCTCCAAGTGCTTGCAGAATGTGGCCACTTGAATGAGCCAAAGTCAAGGACAACCCAATAATCAGTACGAACAAAACATTAACGTTTTGTTGGGAGGATAAACTTAAACCTATTAGAAATGGAAGTAGGCCTGCGCCGATGCCTGAGACGGCGAAATCCATGGTTGGAATAACCTTAAGCCGGAAAGGCGGAGCCGAATATGCAGTCCAAAGAACGAGGTAGACAAAGAACAAAGCAAAAGTGGCCACGTTAATTGAGAACGCTAGTAGTAAACTTGTCGCCATTAGGGAAAGCGAAAGAATTAATGCTCTTTGTGGCGTTATTCTGCCCGAGGCAACAGGAAGGACGGCTTTTTCTATGTTCTCTTTGTCGTCCTCTCTGTCATAGTATTGGTTAAGGATAAATATCCCTGCAGTGGCGAATGAGAACGCAAAAAGAAGAATTGTGATAAGTACAGGTGAAGGTAATGTTAGGAAAACGCATCCTATGCATAGAGAAAAAATCCATCCAACCCAATTGTCAACTCTGGCAATTGCAAGGTATTCTTTAAGGGACGTCATAAATTGGCTTTCCCTTTTTCCTGTAGAAAATCGAAAATCGTTAAACAGCCTCATTTGAAAGCATCTAACTGTTTATTCCGATTCGCCCACGACAATTCCGTCCGTAACGTTCAGCATTCCAGGCACTGTATCCAGCAGACTCGCGAGTTTCTTTATCCCTCTTCTTCGTAGGATGTAACTTCGCCCGTGTTCATGTCTACTTGAGTCTCGAAAGCTTTCACAGTAGTGAAGAAGTGTGCGCGCTTGAATTTCACTTCTCCCTGTAGTATCCAAACATTCTCCTCGGGATACCTTTTTGCCAAGAAGATTCGTTCCACTCCAGTATGCCTTTGTTTGATAAAATTCTTGGCCTTTGCCTCTGCATCTATGGAGCAAATTCTTCTTTTTTCAGACAGCTTAAACGACCTCTTTTAAAAAAGGGGTGTATTGAGCGTAAACCCTTCCTGAATTTACTCAGCAGTTTTTCTTTCTGTTTCCTCAGGGGCATACTCAATTTTTCCTGTAACCGATAGAGTGCCTATTTCTGTGCTACCGACTGCAAATTTCAGGTTGGTGTCAACATTCAATGCTCTCTTTTTTGCCAACATTATTTCAACCACGTTTCCAAGAGTTTTTTGTGACATTTAATCACCCGTTAAGAGAATAGATATATATCGGAATTTAAATGTTTTGTAAAACAGAATATGTTGGGTGCTGAGGCGAGAGGGAGAGACAAATTGAAAAAAACAAACAACGGGTTCAAAATCGTTCTAACTGCCGACAGAACTCTAATGAGCGAGTACAACGGAGCTATCTTTTTAGGTTTTAGCGCCTGCATTCCACGCGGAATCATCCCCGACAAGCTCTATTTCTCGCTGTTCTGTCCATCAATACCTGTAAACAAAGACGGCTCAGTCAAATATGCCCCATGCGGAACCAGAAAAATCGAAGCTGCCTTCCTCAACAACGGCTTTACCCGAAACGAAGTAGTCGTTGCTCACCCTGAACATCTCGACAAAGTCATAGGACCAAACCCGAAAATCCTCTGTATAACCGAAAACGACCCTTTAGGCATAGGACCCGCCACCTCCACGTTTACACAGCTATTCGGCGGCGAAGCCTACATGACTACGAAATTCAAAGAAATCCTCAACCATCCCGCCGTCCAAAAATACAAACCCAAAATTATCGTTGGCGGAGCAGGCGCTTGGCAACTAGAAGACGCAAAAGTTAGGCGAGCACTGGGTATTGACTGTGTCATAATCGGGGAAGGAGAAAACGCGGTTTACTCCCTTCTTAACAAAAATGTCCTAGACGCGGCTTTACCCGAGGTCGTTTACGGTCCAATCGTTGAAGAACCAGACATTCCCACTATTCAGGGAGGAACCGTTAGCGGCATAATTGAGATTGCTCGCGGATGCGGACGCGGCTGCGCTTTCTGCCAACCCACACTCCAACGTTACCGCTGCCTATCGATTGAAAGCATCCTGAAAGAAGTTGATGTAAACCTAAAATTCGGCAGAGGTCCCCTACTTCATGCGGAAGATGTTCTGCGGTATAAGGCGAATGGGTTTGAAATCAATAAGCCTGCCGTGAAAGAGTTGTTTGAGAGGGTTTATCGTCATCCGGGCGTGAAATCTATCGGGATAAGTCATTTTGCGCTTTCCTCTGTGGTCAGCGCTCCCGACCTGCTGAAGGATTTATCTGCTATTCTTCAGGTTGGCGACGAAAGCGACTGGATAAGCGGGCAATGCGGAATCGAAACAGGCAGTCCCAAACTGATAAGGACTTTAATGGCGGGTAAAGCCAAACCTTTCACACCTGAGGAATGGCCAAAAGTTGTCGAGGATGCCTTCCACATCTTAAAGGAAAATAACTGGGTTCCTGTGGCTACCCTCATTATAGGGCTTCCAGGCGAGGAAGAAGACGATGTCCAGTTAACAATTGACCTTGTCAATAGACTCAAAGGATGTAAAAGTCTACTTGTGCCGCTGTTCATGGTTGAGGAAGGCGGGCTGAAAGGCAAGGTATCATCTTTCACTATTGACAAGATTACCCGCAAACAAAGCGAGCTCTTCTTAGAATGCTGGGAACACAACTTGTATTGGAGCGACAGTTTTCTCAAAGAGTACTTTCTTACAAAACGCAGAGGCATAGGAAACGGAGTGAAACTAGTCTTTTCCTACGGTATTAAACAAGGCAAGAAATTGATCCACACCTGCAAAGAAGACTACGAATGCGACATGCAAGCTATGATTAAAGACGCACGCGAAGGCAAAATAAACGTGGCTCCGCTACCTGTCCGTTTCATCTATCGATTATTGAAGTCAAAGAACGACGGAGATTAAACTGTTATGAATCCATTATCGGCTTCGCTTGACTTTAGAAAGGACAATTTAGACAAACCTGGTGCCAAGATTATTCTGACGGCTTCAGCAATAGAAATGAGTGATTTCTACAATAGTCAATTCTTCGCTTTCATGGGTGGTTTCTCGAAGGGTCCAATACCTGCGTGGCTTCCAAGGAAGCATTTATACCCACCAGTCGAAAGCAAAAGCGACGGAACCGCAAAGTATGCGCCTTATGGGCTTAGGAAAGTGGAAACCGTCCTTTTAGAGCATGGGTTTGACGAATCAGATGTAGCTGTTGTTCAACCCCATCAACTTGACTCTTTTGTCGGTTCTGGCACGAAAGTTGTGGGTATATCGACCATGGATCCTTTGGGAATGGGATACGTCAGCAAAACGTATTCTTCGCTGATCGGAGGCGGAGAACCAATGAACGCAATAGAATTCAGAGCTTTAATGAGGCATCCAAGCTTCCGAAGACATAAGCCAACAATGATAGTTGGGGGCGCAGGAGCATGGCAACTGGAACGCAAACATACAATGCGCTCTTATGGAATTGACTGCGTGGTATTAGGCGAAAGCGAAACAATAGTAGCCGACCTTTTTACTAAGGCAGTGAAAGGAGAAAAAGTTCCCCCCGTAGTTCACTGCAACACAAATCCAACAATAGAAGAAATACCCTCAATAAAACATCCTTCACTTCATGGATGCGTGGAGATATCCAGAGGCTGCGGCAGAAACTGCCAGTTCTGCACACCCACGATGCAACAGAGAAGAAACTTTTCAATAGACAAAATTATGAAAGAAGTAGCGGTCAATGTCAAAGAAGGAAATGGAAAAATAACTCTTGCAACAGAAGACCTTTTCCTATACGGCGCCAAAGACAATGGTTTCATCCCTAACAAAGCCGCAGTCTTAGAATTGCTAAAAAAAGTTGCGTCATATCCTGGAGTTACAGCGGTGCAACCTGCTCACATGTCACTCGCCCCAGTCGTTTACGACCCCCGCATGGTCAAAGAAGCAGCGGAAATACTGATTGAACGCAACTGGCATGGCTACTGCGGGAAACCTATTGTAACTGCTGAGACTGGAATAGAAACCGGAAGTGTTCGTCTCTTACGGAAGTATATGGCGGGTAAACCGCTTCCTTTTAAGCCTGAAGAATGGCGCGAACTTGTTCCTCAGGCTTTTGGGATTCTGAACGGCAATGATTGGTTTCCGCTTGCCACGTTGATTGTGGGTTTGCCCGATGAAACAGAAGACGACGTAATCCAAACTCTGGAGCTGATTGATGACCTCGACGAATTCAACGCCCTTTTTGTTCCCTTGATGTTTGTTCCATTGGAAAAATGCCGCTTAGAAAACCAATCTGGAGTTGAGCTGAATAATCTTTCAAAGCTGCGCTGGGAATTTCTAACAAAATGTTGGGAGTACAATTTTCGTGTTTGGCGGTCATCTTATTTAGAATTTAGGATTCGTAATCCTTTGCTCTATGATGCCTTCACGAAGTTCGTCATGCCGTCAATCGGGTTCATTTCGGGACTCTACTATGGCGCAAAACATGGAGAAATTGCAAAAAATGCGATTTGGAATATGTCTGGATTAACGTGAAAAGTGCCCAGCTCTTGACGCATTGTTAGAAAATTGAGTTGCGTGAGGACCTACTATCGCATCTTATCCCCAATTTTAGCTGCAAAACATCTCGCTATATCACATTTATTTTTCGGCTGAATTCATTATGACGAGTCTGTGTAAGAGTTCTCTTTTTTCATTTGTTAGTGCTTTGGTTTGCGTATCACTTCAACTTCTTTTTTATGTTTGAGGGTGTTTTGGTGTAGGTTGTTTTTTTTACGTTCTGTTTTCGTTGTGGCTTCTTCCACAAGCAGATGCGTATATGTTTGGGTCTGCGCGTTTGCGGTTGCCCTCTGCGTTTGCTTGCTACGTTGTTTGTTCATAGGTCGACGACGTTTTCGATAGATCCTTCCCCCTCTACGCTTTCCCTGCTTCAACACTTTTTTGGACATGAATTCAGCCAATAGCGACCCTCCCCCTATAGTTTCTGCAATGAATCAATATTAGTCGGCAAATAGGCTTGCTTAAGTGTCTGCTCCTGTTCCCCGATGGTGTGCATCGACTGTACACTGTGCCAGTATCTACGCAGGGTGTTATGTATAGTTCTTTTGTGACTTTTAGGGTTAAACGGCAAACTTGAAGAAGCAGGGTACGTTGAGGTAATCAAGGCGTTCGTCGACAGAAAACCCCACACAGCACTTGCCCTCACAAAAAGGACGCGAAGCATTCAAAGAACACCTCAAAAGCATCAAACAGTTCGTGGAAAACTCCCAGAATAATTTTTTCTTTTTTTTTAATAATCTAAAAAGTTTTTTGAGCAGGCGAATTTTGACTGGTTTTAGTTTTTGAAGAATTTTTCAAGCACCCACGTCAAGTGGTACTGATAGTCTTCTTCTCTGGAAACGTATGTTGGGCTCACCTGAGCTGCTCTCTCCTTGATTTCTGCTTCTGAAATGTTGTATTCTATGATGCATTTTTCGATGTCTTGGATGTCTCTTTGGTTAAGTCTGCCAATCTTGGTGACAATTATGTCAAGTGGGTTCAGCGCTCGTAGGGATATGTGGCTGAACTCTTTGATTTTGATGCCTTTGTCTAGGTAGTCGTTTGGCAGGGCTTGACAGAAGACGTATCCATCTGTCCACCGGTCTACTTTGTAGCCTGTGGGGTTGTTTTTGAGGGCTTGCTCAAATTCTGGTAAGTCACCGCTTGGGATGGTGAAGTCTATGTCGATTGTTGAGGGTTTAAGGTCTAGCAGGGTCATGGCTGTTCCGCCTGCGGCTACGAGGGTGATTTTTTTGGTTAGGCTTTCGTTTATAACTTCTAAGAATTCGAAGAGTGCGGTTTTGTCACAAGGCATTATACAACCTCAGCTTCGCCATGATGCTCTCTTTGTCGGCTGAAATCTCCTCTACGCTGAATATGCTTAAAAGATCTATTGTTTGGTCGATTTCACGAGTTGGCTTAAGTTCCTGCAAGATTTTCAGTGTGCCCAAAAGTTTGTTTGATGTTCCAAATTTTTGGCTCAAGAACGCCAGTACGTTGCTCTTGAAGCTGTTTTTCGCAAGAATTACAGGCGCCGCTTCCTGCAACCGAACATCGTCTTGGAGTAGCAGTGCGGTTGTTATGTATTCGATGCAGATTTTCTGGCCTTGATTTATAGGGCGCCCGAGTTCTCGATATCCGAATCTATTAAAATTGTAGGCTATGTCTATCTCCGGTATGCTGGCTGGTTTTGTTTCTGTTTTGGAAGCTTTGATTTCTGTTTTTTCTGTGATATCCCTAATTTGGCTCCAGAAAGCTTGAGGACCAAAGAAAATGATTTTTTCACTTAATGCTTCTCTGACTGGGCTAATTTCGTCTGATGTCGATAGTTCTTGAAAATCGGTTTTGTTCAGGATTAAACTGTCAATTTTGAGGTTATGTTTGTTCTGTAGTTTTTGCATCTCTTTGAAAAGCTCAACTGTTTCGGTGTGGCTGTCTTGTGTTTCTGCTATTAGGAAGAGTAGTTCGATTCTGTTTAGTTTGAGGCTTTTTGCGGGGTTTATTGCGGTTATCGTCTTTATGGTGTATGTGTCCTTGAATGCGTGGTCCATTTCGGTTAAGAAGGGCAAGAGGTTGGTTAGTTTTGTTAGGAGTTTTCTTTTTTTCTCTATTTCCATTTCTGCAAGTGCATCGATTAGTAGGTAGTTTTGGAAGTTGAGTTTGACGTTGGAGGACCTTCCGATTGGATCCAACGTGAGTAAGCCTTCGTTTTTTAGTTCCTGGAGTTTTTGGTAAATGTTTGCGTAGTATGCTGTGCCGTGGGTAGTCTTGATTCTTTGTGTGAGTTGGTTTATCGACAGAGAACTGCCTATGCTAGACGATGTAGCATCTAAAATTCGTAGTGTGGGCGTATCCATTTGTTGTTTCCTCTTGACTGTACCGTGGCTTCTTTATTATATAAAATTAGCTATAACATTATAGTCTAAATGCTATAGTTAGCTAATGATAAATTTCATAAAATTGAAAACCTATAAAAGCTTTTCAATAATATGGAACGAAGAAATTTGTGATAGTCCCTCTTTCTTAGTGTTAACTAATTCTGAGCTGAGAAGTAGTCGGTGCTACGCGCTTTATGACCACTGCTTCTTGTTGGTTGTTCTCTGAACTGGTCGCGCCTTGGTTCCCGCTGCATCTGCGGTTTTGGCTATAGCTCTGGAAGTAGTAGAACACGCGTTTTTTCATTGTTCTACTACTTCTAATTAGAACGTAAAACTATGTTAAGGTCGCTTTTTTCTAACTGCCATACCGCTTCTTTGATTTTGATGCCACTATGTCTTCTACTGTATAGCTCCTGCACTTTTGATTCTCATTTTTTTCATGACTTTTCTAACCAGAACGTAGGTTATGGCTAAATCCACTGCAAACACAACCACGAATAGCGCCATTACGTTGTCAAATGAGGCTGTTAGGTGGCCTAGTTTTGCGAATATCCAGAACAAGGCGCCGCCTATCGCAATTACTGCCATGGCGATGGATAATAGGAGGAGCGAGGTGAGCAGGACTTTTTTAGGTTGGTGTAGTTGCGTTCGCCGTAGTAGTTGCCAACGACCACGTTTGTGCCTTCTGTAACTGCTAAAACTGGAATAATGAGCGTCCACATGACCGTCATGGCGAGACCATATCCTCCGTAGGGGTTTGTTCCGATGACGTTAAGCACGTTTAGGAGGACAAGGATGTAGCCCACGTTTCTAACTAGCGAATCAAGTCCTGTCCAGCCGCCTATGGCGAATACCGAGCGGGCTGTGGAGTTCCATTTTGAGAATGAGATGGCTCGAAGGTTGATACCCAGAATTCTACCAGTGAAGACGGCTGTCACGAGGAGGAGACCGACTTTTGAGATGACGTAACCTATGGCTGCACCTTGAACTCCCATGTTCAGGGATACGCTGGTGTTTGATATTAGGAACAAATCCAGAACCACATTAAGTACGCCTGAGAAGAGCACAAGGTATATCACGTCTCTTCCTCGTCGCATGGACGTTATGGCGATTAGCAGCAGGATTGCAACGGAGTCGAATAGCAGTGCAATCGCCTTTAGGAGTAGGTAGTTGCTGGTTAAGGAGACGATTTCTGTGGGTGTTCCAATGGTTGAGACGAATTGGGGCGTGAAAAGCACTACAATTGACATTAGGATTGATGAGAAGATGATTTGCAGAATTATGCCTGATTTCAATATGGCCGCTATCTTTTCTTTGTTAGTGAAGTTCTGGGCAACCAAAGCTAGAATTCCGAAGGGAATCATTTCGTTAACTATCTCTATGGTGCCGCCTAGAAACTCGTATTGTTCTGTTATTGCCAAGGCGTTGTAGCTTATTTGGTCTATCCAAAAAGTGTTTGCCAATTCATAAATTTTCGGAATCAACGCCGCAAGAATCAGAAAGCCGATGAAGCTTCACTGGTATGGTTTGAAAGTTGACACTAAACGCTTTCTAAAAGAGGATATATCATCAGTCTCAGTTGGCATATTTGTGGTCGCTCTGGTCGTGGGGATCAAGCAGCTATTTTCTTTGTAAACTCAATTTAAGATTTATGCAGTCCACATCTAACCATGTTTTAGGGCAACTGAGCGATGCTGTTGTGGCGACGCGAAGCGAAAGTGCAGAATTGGCAAATGCCCTGCATGAGTTGCTTGGCTTAGAGAGCAACAGCAAGTCGACATCGTTCAAACGTCCAGAAGATAGAAGGTATGTTTCATAATTTCCAATCCAAGAATTCTTGTGTTTGCGGGGACCGCAGTTTTGCGTTTTTGGCAGTGGAAGAATGTTCAAAAGCTCTTTTTTGTTTTGTGCAAGGCATGGGAAAAGTCCATGCTTTTTACGGGTCAGTTTTCTGAGTATGCATAGTCCTGATTACCCGTTGTCAATTTTGACTTGCGTTGATGAAGCCGATTTCTTGGTTTGTGCATTCTGACATGGAAAATACTGTAAAGCCTGTTCAGATGGGTGAAAATATGTCAGAAAAAGAATATTTTGAGTGCTATCCAGCCTTGTTGACTTTGAATTTGTGAGGTTTCTGTGATTTATCGACCTTAACTATTCCTTCAGTCGCTAGTCGTTCCAATTCTTTTCTGACAAAGCCTTGTGGTTCTTTGATTGCTTGGGCAATGCCTTTGATGGTGTTTTGTCCTTTCTTTATTTCTTCGAGTAGGGTGATGGTGACTAGTTTTTTCTCTGCACTATCCCGTAGGAGCTTTTCTATTGGTGATTCGATGTGGTGCTTTGCTTTTAGGTCGAGTAGTTTTTGGTAGAGTGCGTCTTCCCATATGCGTCCGGAGGCTGCGGATTGGTTTTGGCACTCCTGATTTATGATGTTCCATTGTAGGCCTGATTCTGCGAGTATTCGCATGTCGTCTAAGTCTGTTTCGCGTTCGGTTATTCCTTTGAGGATGAAAACGTCTTCTTTTGCGGCTATGGCGACTGTTAAGCAGTTGCCCTTGTAGAGTTGTTTGGCTCTTTGTTTCATGGCAGCAGTTAAGGTGAGGGCGTTGCAGACTTTGTTTACAAACAGGTCCCATCGAAAGCCATCTTGGTTTTCTAGTATGGCGTTGGTTTGCATGTTGTTGTAGGGTGTTGTGATGAAGGCGGGTTCCGGTGTTTTGTAGCCTGTGCTTTCGAGGGCTGCCTTTAGGCCGTTTAGGTCTTCGCTGCTGGTGAGAATGATGTCGATGTCTTTGGTGGCGTCTTTAAGTCCGTAAAATGCCATTGCACCGCCGCCTATGAGGAAAAGCGTAAGCTGATGTTTTGTGTTAGCGTTTAGTTTGTCGAATTCCTGCTGGAGATAGTTTTTGTCGAAGCCGCGTCTTTGGGTCATGCAATCACAACATTGTAGTCTCTTGCTTTACTAGCGAACTCGTTCCAGGTGGGCAAGGCTTGGTCTGTTTGCTGAGTGTGGGTTTTTAGAAATTGGAGCATGCTGTTCACTTGGTCCTTAAGTCCGTGTGTTTGGGCTTCTTGCAGCAAATAGTTTTTGTCTAATTGTTTCTCGGTTTTTTTTAGTAACAGAAGAGCGTATGTAGTGTATCTTGTGTTTTTGGGTTCTATCAGTAGGGTGTGCAGTATGACGTCTTCGGGTTGGATTTGCTTTTTGTTTTTTGAGTAGAAGTAGCTGTCTGATTCTGAGAAAAGAGGCAGGTCGTATTCTTGAAATTTTGATGTGGCCGTCTTGTGGAAGTCTTTGGTTGGTGGCTTGGCGTTTTTGGGTGCTCTGATTAGGAATTCCATGTCTTCCTGCCATAGGATGACTGCGCCTTCGGAGAGTGCCTTGGCGAGTTTTTGGGCGAAGAATCGTTGGTATTCTTTAAGAAATTCGATTAAGATTGAGAAGCCGGGGGTTATTTTGTATTCTTTTCCGGTTTGTGTAATTATGCCTCTTGCTTTTAGGTTTTTGAGGTGTCGCCAAAGGGTGGCTGTTGAAACATTAGCATGGTGGACTTCTGGGGTGAGCGCTTGGAAGAGAATTTCCAGGGTTCTGCCTGTTAGGATGTTTTGCCAATCGATATGGTCATAGGTTATCAGCAAATCTCTGAGTAGCAATGCATGTTTTGTGTCGTTAAAATAGGCAAATTTTCTGTTTCCTTGACCAGTTGTTTGAATTAGCCCTTTCTTTAGTAGCTTTTTCAAGTTTTGAGAGAGAAGAGCTGGCTTGAGTGAAAGCGCTTTTTCTATCTCTGATAGCGAACATTTTCCTTTGCTGAGCTGTCTAAGTATTCGTATCTCTGATTTACTCAATACATACTCAGCATTTATGGTTCGCATGACATTTCATAAAACTAAAAACATATTTAAACATTTTAGTAATATGAAATAAATAAAAAAATATGGTGATCCGCACCACCACTAATCGAAACTGCAAAATGAAGTACTATCACATTTAGTTTTGACAAATGAGCAGCCCACTTTATCACTCCAAAAAAGGAGTGATGCCCGTCATTGAACCCGAAAGGGTTCAAAACCTGAACCAACGATAGCTGGCTTTTATTTTCTGAAACCTAATCTTGAGATCAAATTCGCGCGCGACAAAAGGCAGACCAAACTAGCCGATTTGGCCGTTCTGACTTAGCCATTGTCTCCGAAACAGTAATCAAGGAAGAAACTCCCATACGCACCTAATATAGAAAAGCTTTTCTTGGCGCTGAAGAATATGTGTGGACCAGAGGAGAAAAGAATAGTGGAGCGGCTTTTGGCGCATATTGGTCAAGATGACGGTTTAGCCATTGCTGGGCTTGATTTGGTGTTGGAGGCGCTTAAGGATGGTGAAGTGGAAGTTGCGCTGGTTACGGATAGTACCGATATAATTGAGGCTGTTGCGATGTGCAAGCGTTGTGGTCTGTCAAGATCAAAGATAGTCGATAGAGCGGATAAGGTTCAAACTGTTCAGTCAATGATTTCGAGTCCCTGTGAGCGGTGTAAATTGGTTGATTACGAGGTGGAGGAGAAAGACATAGTGGATGTCTTGGAGGATTTGGCTGCGCAGACAAACGCAATGGTTGAGGTGATATCTACAGAGTCGGAGGAAAAAGCCAAGCTCACAACGTTTGGGGGTGTTGCCGCCATCTTGAGATACCGAACTGATAAAGCTGGTTAAGAATCGCGAGAGATTGCTTAGCGCGGGAGCTTAACGGTTTTTGTCAGTTGGTTAGTTCGGGGATTTGCTGGGTTAACTTAGCCCAGTTTTCTGCGGCACTCTTCTTTATTAGTTGTTTAGCCATGGCGAAAACTGGAGGCGGCATCAGGGCCATCCACCCTTTAGTTACTGTAATTTGGTCGTTTAGCTCTAGCAACGGGAACAGCCATTGAGTGAAAGTGGGGAATTTTTCTGGAGGTATCTTGCTTGACATTATTTTGGCAATTGATGCTTGCCTTTCGTTTGTGGTGCGTTCTCTGAGAATCGGGTAAAGATGTACATCTTCTTTGTCTAAATGAATCCGGAGATGCGATTGCAGGACTGCTGTTGCTCTAGCGGTTGTTAAAGGGTCAGGTGCTTTGCGAATTGTTTCTAATCCGTTGACCATGTTGTCAAGCTCGCGGTGATCAATAAAGTAGGCTTGAGAAACGAAAGGTGTAAGTTTGTCAACCGCCGGGAATACCGCTGCTTCCTCACCCTTAGCATGATAGTCCAAGACTTCGCCTAAAACCTGAAGCCTGTCCAAGAGAGGTCTCATATCATCACCCGAACGCGCCAAGCTATGGGCCTGTGTGTCTATTTGGAAAATGTCCCTACGAAATGCATTTGTGGAAACAACGAACAATGTCAATAACCTAAAGATCTTTTTCTCAAAGTCGCTCCAGCTACCAGTAGATTCCACACCCAAATCAACTTTATTAAACACTCCATCAAAAATAACTGTTAATAACCTATGAATAAAGAAACTTTACGCTTACCTTCTTTTTAATTTTGTGCTCTCTATTGAACCGTATCTTTAGGATTTTCGAGATTTCAGCTTCTGTAGATTCCACGCCAAAGCACTTGTTCCAACTGCAGCAAAAAGCCTAAACGTATTCCAAAGTTTTTTGATGGTTAAATTACGTGAGAACACCAAAGCAACTCTCTCAATAATGCGTGAATTGTTGGGTTCACTTAGCCACTTTAAGTCTACATGAAGAGTTATGGTGGCGTCAGTTTGTCTTCCTCTTATGATGCGTATGTACTCAACAGTTGTTTTAGTTGTTTTGAATATGAAGCTAGCATGGGTGTCGTCTAAGCTTAGTGTGCATTGAATTTTTTGAGGCCCCAGTATTTTGAGGAACTGGGTCATTTCTAAGACTTCATGAACTCCGACTTTTCTGGTATATGCTTCTACTCGCGTGTCTATGTAAGCCTCAAGAAATATTTTTATGTGTTTTTCAAAGTTGTCTTTTTGTAATTCTGTTCCGTTATTAGTCATGAAGCCGAGATTCGTTATTCTTTCGTTAACAAAATCTACTATTGGCTTTTTTTGTTTGGTTCGTGTTTGAGAGATTTTTTCGTGGTCAATGAAGGTGTCCATGTTCCAGAATTTTGCCATACAGTAAGTGGCCATTTCTTCAATTTTTTCTTTTGTTAGATACTTGGTAGTGTACACGGAGTGCATTTCGTCAAAGTTGTCCCAGTTGGTTTCAAAGATTAGGCTTTGGTCATCTATCTCTTTGTAGAATTCTGTGCCGGGAAATGGCGTTGCGATGCCAAAGGCGGCTCCTGTTAAACCAATTTCTTTTGCGTACGTTGGAAAGGTTTTTATTTCTTCTTCTGTTTGATCAGGCAGTCCTATAACAAACGTTCCTCCTGCTCTGCCGCCGTTTTCACGTATGTTCCTAGCTGCTTCACCATGAACCCTATTGGTGACACCTTTCTTTGTTGACTTTAGGTCTTTGATGTTTGGGCTTTCAATTCCCATTTCAAACCTGCGTATGCCTACTTGGCACATTTTCTTTACAAGTTGTGGGCGTGTTGCCATGGCGTCTGCTCTAACTAGGGCACAGAATTCCATGTTTAAATCGTGTTCCATCAACAAGTCGCAAAGACGATCGACCTGTTTTGGGTTACCCATAAAGTTTGGATCGGCAAACATTACGTTTACCGGTTTTCTTTTGTGATGTTCCGACATCTCAAGGATCTCTTTTAGGACGTTTTCCGGTGATCTATTTCGTAGGCAGCCTTGGCTCATGCTTGGTTCGCAGCAGAAACTGCAAAGTCCGTTGCAGCCCCTAGACATTACTATAACGTCGCAATCTGTTACGCGGTCTTGGCTTTTGTAGGGGTATTGCCTCAAATATCGAGCTGGAAAAGGAAGGGTATCCAGATTTTCAATTTGGGGTCGCTGCGCATTGTGGATTATTTTTCCGTTGTTCTTGTACGATATTCCTGGAACATTCTCAAAAGTGCCTGTTTCTACAAGTTCTTTCATGGTGACTTCGCCTTCTCCGCGAATAACCATATCGATTTGGGGGTGGGAAAGCATAATATCCGGAACACTTGTCGGGTGATAGCCCCCTACGACAGTGTGTATATTGTTCTGCTTAGCAATCTTTGCCAGATGTAGACCTTGGTTATGATCGGTTGCAGACAATGTGATGCCGATGAGGTCTGGTTTATAGAAGTTGATGATGTCTTGGAATTTTCTTTTATCCAGTTCCATGTCAACTATGTGAACTTGATCCACAGCGTCTTTGAGGTAGGCAGCAATATACTCTAAACCGGTAGGTATCATATCGAAAGAAAAACTCAACCCTTTTCTTCCCGGAGGCTTGACAAGCAAGATCCGCTTAAATGCCAAATGGAACACCAAAGTTAAACCAACTACTACAACAGCTACACATAAAAATTAATCGCGTTACTATGCATAGTTAGGAATGGAGATTCTCTGAAAAGCAGAAAAGAGTCAATGGCCACCCTAGATTCAGTGGTCTCTACTCAAAACTACGGTAATTTAAATAATATAAAATTTACTTGGTGAGGCTGCCCGTTCCTCATACCCGAAAGGGTTCAGAACCTATTTGTAAACGGACGATTGAATTTTGCCTTTTTCAAAGTCCTGACACACAGCAAATCCAAAATCGAGTTTTATTGGGGTCGCTGGGATTTGAACAGAGATTGTTTGTGCAGGCTTCCAAAGGTTACCCGAGAAATTGCCAAGTGGTGAGCGTGTGTTGCGTGCGGAGGTTCATAGTAATGGTGAGGAGCGGAGTTTGGACCAGATGATTGCTTTACTGAATGGGGACCTAAGTGTCGTTGATACAAATAACTTGCTTCGGACAGTAACTGAAGCCACCACCAACAACACGAAGGCTTTGGGCGAAGTCATAAAGCGCATAGGACAATTGAGTGATGCTGTTGTTGCGACTGAAGCGAAGGTGCAGAGTTGGCAAGTGCCCTGCGTGAATACCTCGGCTTGGATAGCAATGACCGCTCAGACTCTCTTAAACGTCAGGAGGATAGACGATATGTTTCAGAATTTCCGCTGCGAGAATTGTTTTATTTTCCTTGCCCGTAGTTTTGCGTTTTGAGCGGTGGAAACCTGTTCAAAACGGGGTTGTTGGTTTCGGGTTTGTATACGTTTGTCAATAAATTATGTATGTTGACAAAAGTATATTGAAGATTATGAAAGTACTTCTCAAAGATGTTGCTAAGTAACTACAGATATTTTTATTTTTGTAGTTTCTTAGTAGGTTCTCAAAGGTGTCGCGGCTAAAGAGTTGCGAGTTAAAGACTTTAATATGCGTAATGCACTGTGTATGTGGTGTGTTGTGCATACAAAAGGTGAATGTGGGATGTCGACGCTCAAAGGAAGAGCATTTGTAGATTATGTAGCCAATAATCTGTCTAGACTTTTCCCTAATCTGAATTTTGTAAATCGGCACGGACAAGTTGGAGACCGCGGTTTCGACATACATGCAAAGGACGCAAATGGGGTTGACTATTTTATTGAGATCAAGAATTCTGAATGCAACAGGCTGAATATAGGCCAGATTGTAGAGTATAAAGCAGAGTTGGCAAAAAAGGCTCCTGAAGCAAAGATCATGTTGGTCTGCAAAAACGTGGATGAATCAATAAAAGACTTGGTAAGAAAGATTGGAGTAGATATTTGGACTTTTTCGGATCTTGGAATACTTGAAAGTACAATCGCTGATATTGAAGAAAAAAAGGAAGTATTAAGACTGAGCCCCGTTGAGCAGAAGGCGTATTTTGCTCTCTTGAAACGTGGGTCCGTAGTAGCACGGGCTGAAGATCTCTCATCAGCACTTGGCGTTTCTGCTGCTTGGGCTAAAAATATCTTGTCAAAATTAGCTAAAAATGGTGTTGCTCAGCGAGTGGGCAGAGGAAAATACGCTGTGATCCCAGCTGATGTTTTGTACGGCAGAAAAAGCTACGTTGCCGACCCCTTGGTCCTGGTAAGCGATTTACTGAAGGAAACCAAATATTATGTGGCTTACTATAGCGCTGCACACGTTCATGGGTTAACTGAACAGATGCCTTTCAAAACTACTGTTGCAGTTCTAAAACAAATGCGACCAATACGAGCTGGAAACATATTCGTGAGTTTTGTTAATCTGAAAAAGTCAAGATTCTTTGGGTTTGAAGAAATCAGATATTTAGATGCCACTCTCAAGGTTTCCGATCTGGAGAAAACTTTAGTCGATTGCGTGGACAGACCGGAGCTTTGCGGTGGTGTTCCAGAGGTGGTTCGAATAATGTCAAATGCTTTTGAAACTGAACGTGTGAGTTTGCAGAAATTAGTTTCTTACGTAAAAAGGTTCGGAAGTCACGCTGTTGCCCAGAGACTTGGTTTCATCCTTGAATACGTTCAAGAAAAGCGTAAGGTGCGAGTGGAGCCGGAAATCATAGAGGATTTGCTACGTTTAACTGGGTCCAAAATTTATCCTCTAGATGTCAAATCTTCCAAGGGCGGGGAAATTGCGAAAAAATGGAAGATAATCAATAATGCAGGATATCTTGAGGTTTAGATTCAGAGGAGGCGTTAAGCGAGATGCTTAATTTAACTAATCATGATTTAAAAGTATGGGCAGATGAGCAAAACCTTCCAGACTTATTGTTCGCAGAGTTAGACTACCGTCTTGTAAAGACTCTTGAAACGCTTTACAAAGATGAGTTCTTGTCAAAGCGACTTTGCATAAAAGGCGGCACCGCAATAAATAAGCTGTATTTGGTCGAAACCTCTCGACTTTCGGTTGACTTGGATTTTAACCAGATAGGTCCCAAAGAGGAAGTTCTGAGAGAAAGACCTGATGTCCGTGAGAGAATTGTTGAGCTCTTAACAAAACAGGATAGCTCTTACGAAATACATTCGGAACACAGGTATGAACAAACTAGAATCAAATCAAGATACAAAACAGTAGCGGGTCCGCCTTGGAGCTTCAAAATCGAGATTTCCCACGTTGAGCGCTTTCCCATCGTTTCTCCCGTGAAGAAACAGGTCAAAACGCCTGATGGTTTAGCTGACGTAGTAACATATACTTTAGAAGAGTTGACTGCAACGAAACTCAGGGCGCTGCTTGAGCGGTTTAAGGGTAGAGACGTTTACGATCTGTATTTCATTTCTCAGCTCAAGCCTAATCCGACGGTAATAAGGAAGATGTTTATGTACTACTTTTACAGATCCCGCAAGGTCTACAATCCGAAGGTTCATTACAAAAACCTAATGGAGAGGTACGAAATTGGAAACTACAAAGACGATGTGACAGACTTTGTCAAGCCAACAGTGACTTTTGATTTAACCAGAGCTGCAAAGAACGTGATATCCCAATATTCGTTCCTTAATCAATTTGATTCACAGGACAAAGACTTTCTCAAGCTAGCGGGTATATTACTGGGCAAAAGAGTTCCCAAAGAAAGTATTGATAGACTGAAAACGGTGGATAAACCGTTTAAGCTTCTTTTCGATTCCATCAACATTTCTCAAGAAGCTTCAGAAATCTCGACAGATGAAATCAGACTCTTCCGCAAGAAAAAAAGAATAACTTGAAAATAAAATCAAGTTGGCAAATTTCATAAAATTGAAAACCTATCAGAGCTTCCCAATTATATGGAACGAAGAAATTTGTTATACTCCAATCTCTCAGTGTTAACTAATTCTGAGTTGAGTAGTCGGTGCTAAGCGCTACAGGACTACTACTTCTTGATGATTGCTCTCTAAACGGTTTAAGTCTTGGTTTCCCCGCTGCACCTGCGGTTTTGGCTACTACTCTGGAAGTAGTAGAACACGCGTTTTTTCATTGTTCTACTACTTCTAATTAAACTCGTAAAACGGTCTTGTGGAAGGCTGTTTTCGTTCAGAGCAGGCTCCAAAGTCAACTGCAGCGTATATTCTGTGCAGAAGTCTGAGCGCTGATGTCTTGTTTGATCCAATCTGTGATAGACGAAGAAAAACGGCTGTTTTCCTACGGCACCCCGTTCTTCTTTCCTGCTACACGCTTTTTTCGTATGGCACGTTAAACCGAGGTTGACTAATTTTGGTTTGAGGCTGGGTCTTTCCCGTTGAAGGGACAGTTTCAGTCTTTGTTATGATGGATTCACCATTTGGACAGTGTTTGCACACATTGGTCAAGGGTTTAACTTCTAAAATGCTGTTTATAGTTGAGGTTTTTAGGTAATCTAGTAGCGTTTTGGCTGTGGGCGTGTTTGTATTCGTGCAGCGTTTTTGCGGGCCCTTCGGCGCCAGCAGTTTATGAGAGCCGTGTTAAGTATCAAATTGATGCAGTCGCTTTCTTGATGCCGTACGTTCTTCTTCATTTCAAACATAAAAATTAGACGTTATGGCGACAACGTTTCGGGAGAATAGTGGAATCCGAGAAATTTGCCAAAGTTCAGTTAAAATATAAAAAGTAAAGAGGGACATATGTGAACCTGTGGGGTTAACACAGTTTGTCTACCAAACTATCTACGCTTATATTAACTTCAAGCAAACTAATCCCTAACAACCCAGAAAAGTTTAGAGGGGATATTGCCTCTAAGCACTTAAACAACCCACTGTTTCATCAACACTTGCAAAACAGTAAATTAGCTTATAGGTATCCGTTAATACATTACTTAATTATACGAGGAAATGCAATAATTTTTGGTTTACAAGCAGGTGCAGATGAAGTATCAAGATTATTTAGTGAATTAGATGACATAACCATTGGAGCTGAAAAATATCCTATACTCAATAAACAATTGAACATAAAAGCTCACATATTTACGGTTACAGATTCACAGAAGCAATACTATTTTGTTACGCCTTGGTTGGCCTTAAACAATACTAATTACTTGAACTACAAAGATGCAAATTGGACCGCACGGAAACAATTATTATCGCGGGTACTTACAGGGAACATCCTTTCTGCAGCAAAAGGGCTCGGTATCAAAATAGGTAAAAAACTTTTTGCTGAAATAGAATCTGTTAAACCAGTTAATTGTAACATAAAGGGCAGTCCACTAATAGGGTTTTATGGGCAATTCAAAATAAACTTTGATATGCCCCCATTATTCAGCATAGGTAAATCAGTATCCAGAGGATTTGGGGTAATTTTGGGGGAATAGAAATGCAGCTTGTTATAAACAATTTTGGTGCATATCTCAGGAAACATCACGACATGTTCCTGATCATGATAGACGAAAAAAATGTTGAGGTGCCTGTAATCAAAGTGGACAACATTTGGATATCCACCTCAGCTCTAGTCTCTACTGACGCTATCCAGTGTGCGATGAAAAACAACATTGACATTGTATTCCTTGACAAATATGGAGATCCATACGCTAGAATATGGCACCCAAATTTAGGAAGCACACCATTGATTAGACGAAGACAATTAGAAGCAAGTACAAACGATAAAGGACTCGATTTAATTAAAGAATGGACCGAAAAGAAACTCAAAAATCAAATTAACTTGTTAAAAAAACTGAAAAAAACTAGACCAGTGCAGCAAAAGCAAATAGCATCCGTTATTGAACAAATTCAAAAATATACTCAGCAAATTTGTAAACTTGAGGGCAAAATTGACGAAAACCGGCAAAAAATTCTTGGCCTTGAGGGCATCTCATCACGCATATACTTTGAGACCCTTTCAAGCACTCTATCACAGAAATGGAAATTCAACGGAAGAAGTAGGAGACCCGCAAAGGATCCTTTTAATTGCACCTTAAATTATGGTTACGGCGTCCTTTATAGCATAGTTGAAAGAACCTGTATTCTAGCGGGGCTTGACCCTTACGTTGGTTTTCTTCACACTGATGATTATAACAAAAAATCATTTGTTTTTGACATCATAGAGCAATATAGGAGTCATGTTGACGAGATAGTGCTTTTTCTTTTCACACGTAAAATGGTGAACGATAACTGTTTTGATCATGTCGAAGGTGGATGTGTGCTAAATGATAATGGTAAAAAGATTTTAATGACCACTTTAAATGATCATTTCGACACACAAGTTATGTATCAAAGAAAGAAAACTAAGATGCGAAATATTATCCAGTCTAACTGCTACTGCATAGCAAATGAATTAACTGGAACGTGAATTCTTTGCTTGTTTGGGTGATATATGATATTAGCGACAACAACGTCCGAAACACCGTAGCCGATCGATGTAAAGGTTATGGGTTATACAGGGTCCAGAAAAGCGCTTTCTTAGGCACATTGACCTCTAATCAGCAGGATTCTCTCGCCCTTGAATGCCGTGATTTAATCGAGGAAACCGATTCAGTATACGTTTTTCCCATGTGCGATAAGTGTTTAAAACGAATACAATTATTGGGAAAAGATTTTGACCTTGAGCTTGTGAGGGATAAGCTTGGTATTATGTTTCTCTGAAGAGTCAATTACAATCAGCGATTTAATTGAGTATCTTTTCTGTCCCCGATTCACCTATTTTATACATTGTTTGAGAATACCTCAACGTGAGGAGCGATTAATCAAAGTGCAGAAGGGCAGAGCACTTCATAAAAGTAAAGAGAAAACAAACCTTGGATATCCGAGGAAACGATACGGAGTAACAGATAAGCTTACTGGGATTTACCTTTGCTCAAAGAACCACCGGATTAGAGGCATTATGGATGAGGTGCTTTTTCTTGATGACGGTTCAGTGGCTCCATTAGACTATAAATTCGCTAAATACTGTAATCATGTGTTTAAAACTCATAAATACCAATCTGCGTTGTATGGATTAATGATAACAGAACACTTCAACCGTCCAGTAAATAGAGGCTATTTATGTTATAGCCGCAGTGGAAACAAGATTGTAGAGATCCCGTTCAACGAAAAACTGTTTCAGCAAGCAAAGGACATAATTACGAACATATTTTTTATTATTCAAAGAGAAGAGTTCCCCGAAACAACAGGAAATAAGAAAAGATGCATTGATTGCTGCTATAGAAGAATTTGTCCACATTGATACAAAATTTTTTAAGCAAAACTCGTTGTTATTAAGAGCTTATGATTGAAGCCATCTATACCGTTGGCGTTTACTCCTTACATAATAGGCATGCTAATCTTGATGATGCTAAACAAGTAACAGAAATCTTATGTGAAGACCCCCAAAGCTCAGATCTGTATAAAACTATAATAACCGTAGAACTCAACAAAAAAGGCGAAGATATAACTTTTTGTCGAGTCGGCAAAGAAAAATACACATCAGAGAAAACTTTTTGTTATCTGTATAGGCGTGGTGGTTCAAATGGATCCGATTTTTCTCCCACCTGTAGATTAACAGAGCCTAAGAAAACAGTTACAGGGAAATTTTTCAAATGGTTCTATACTGACTTTTCTGATCCTTCATACGGGCTCACCGAAGAGGAACAAGCAATTCTCACCAACATTAAATCATGTATTCTATCAAACAGCAAACAAATACTTGAAGCCATTACAACACAATACCTTTCTCTTAAAAATGAGAAACAAAGTGGAATAATCACTATAGTTCTTCATGATAAGGGCGGAAAAAAATATCTTGGAGATATTTCTGAGTTTAAGAAAATATTACGTGCAAACGCTTTGGCAAGTTATTCTCATAAATTTAATAAAATCTCAAAATCAAAAAATCAGATTTGCACTATTTGCAGAGAAAAAAGGGCTGAAGTTTACGGTTTTGTTTCAACGTACAATTTCTATACAGTTGACAAGCCAGGCATGGTGTCTGGGGGTTTCGACCAAAGCAAAGCTTGGAAAAACTATCCTGTCTGTAGAAATTGCGCGTTAACTCTTGAAGAAGGAAAAAAGTTTCTAGATGAAAATGCAACGTTTAGATTTTACGGTTTTGATTATCTGTTGATTCCAAAGTCTTTGACTACTAACGTTACTGGTGAAGTTTACGAACCACTGCAATATTATCATGAGAAAGGGGCACAAATTAGGTTAACAAAAGAGTATAAAAAACTATTAGACGAAACAGAGGGCGATATATTTGATTATCTTTCAGGCAAACCTAACACGTTCCAATGTATTATCCTAATTTATGCTGCTTCAAATAATGAATTCAAGATTTTACGGTATATTGAAGGTGTATTCCCAAGTAGATTACGTGAACTCTTCAAAGCAAAAGAGATTGTTGACCAAAACCAGTATTTTAAAGAATTTCCAGTTAAGGTTTATGAGAAAGGAAAACAAACTGGAGAAAAACCATTAGAGTTTAACTTCGGTTCGTTTTGGCATTTTTTCGGAAAACGAAAAGATGAAGACAAGAGCGCATATTTCCTTGATATTGTAGCCAAGGTTTTTCAAAACGAAAAAGTCAGCTACCGTTTCTTCCTCAACGGCGTAGTTAACCGTATACGAAAACAGTTTGCACAGGGTTACAGTACAAAGGAGGATGCAATGAGAGGTCTCTGTTCACTTGCGTATCTACAAAAACTATGCCTTCTGTGCGATTATAATCAAGGTGATAACATGAACGGAAATAAAATTCGTGAAATAATAAACGACCCCAAACATCAAGAAAGCACACAAAAACTCGATGCTATTTTTGATGGTTTCCCCGAATTCTTTAACCGAAACTCTACGCGCGCAATATTCAGTGTCGGTGCACTCGCCCAACTCCTAATAGACATTCAATGTGTTGTAAGGGGGACTCAACCCGCAAACGCGCCATTTAGGACAAAACTTCAAGGTCTTCGACTAGATCAAAGAAAAGTCTCAGCACTGCTTCCCGAAATACAGAACAAGTTTGAAGAATACAATAAAAACTATTACAAAGAATTGGAAAAATTTGCAAGCGAATACTTAATTCAAGCAGGCAATGATTGGGAGTTATCTAAAGACGAAGTTAGTTTCTATTTTGTACTGGGAATGAATTTGGCTAGTTATTTAAAACAATCAAAAGAAGTGAAAAATGATGAGTGAAATAATATCTAACAGATCCGAAATCGTGTTTCTATATGACGTCAAAGACAGTAATCCTAATGGTGACCCCTTGGACGAGAACAAACCCCGAATAGACGAAGAAACTATGGTAAATCTAGTTACTGATGTCCGGCTAAAAAGAACAGTCCGCGACTATCTGCATGACTTTCGTAACGAAGAAGTGTTCATCTTAGCTGTGAAAAATGATAAAGGTACAACACTAAAGACTAAAAAAGAACGCATGACTGATATGAAAATAGGCTCTTCTGAGGCTATGACCAAAAAATGTGTAGACATTAGATTATTTGGAGCAACAGCTGCTGTTCAAGGGAAAACTATTACCTTAACGGGGCCAGTTCAGTTCAAGATAGGACGGTCGCTCCACAAAGTCCAGCTTAAATTCATTAAGGGCACTACTGTTTATCCATCAGACAAAGGTAAAGATCAAGGCACTTTTACAGAGATGTATGTTCTTCCGTATAGCCTCATAGGGTTCTATGGAATAATTAATGAGAACGCTGCTAAACACACTAAGCTTACAACTGGTGATGTCGACCTGTTGATGGATGCGCTTTGGAACGGAACTAAAAACCTAATCAGCCGGTCTAAAGTTGGTCAGATGCCTAGGCTTCTCCTGAAAGTAAACTATAAAGAAAAAAACTATCACATAGGTGACCTTAACGAGTTACTGGAGCTTAAGTCAGAGATTAGAGATGAGGAAATTAGGGATGTCGAAGATTATGTTCTAGATGTAACCAAATTACTTGATGCTTTGCAGGATAACAGCGACAAAATAAAGGACATAGACATCACGCTTGATGAACGGGTAACGTTCAAACGGGAAGGCGAGAAAATTGATCTGTCAAAAGAGCTTGCTAAAGAAGGACTAACCGTAAATCAGCGTGATCCATAACTGTGATGCATAATGGACCGGCTCCTTGCTTTTGACCTCTGGGGAGACTACGCTCACTTTAGGAAACACTATACAACAACAAGCCCCCTTACTTTTTCTATACCTCCAAGAACAACTCTATGCGGACTCTTAGCAGCAATCATCGGTTTAGATAAAACAGAATATCTCAGCCATTTTTCTGATAAAGATGCTTCAATAGCAGTGCAACCGCTAAACGAAATGAAAAAGACCATGTTAGCCGAAAATCTTATAGATACAAAAAAATCAGGAAAACTGATGAATAGAATAGAACAAAGAACTCAAATTCGCTTCGAGCTTCTAAAAGACCCCAAATACAGAATTTTTGTTCATCATCAGGATACATCCATTTACCTGAAACTCAAGGAAATGCTGGAAGCCCATAAAACAGTTTACACGCCATGTCTAGGATTGAGCGAATTATTGGCCAACTTCAAGTATGTAAAAGAGTACGATATGAAGATAGGTGAAACTGAGTCTGAAATGAAGATTCTAACAGCTTTGCCTAAAAAGAACTTGATAGAACTAAGTTTCCAAGATGACTCTGAATATTTATCAGAGACTATGCCGCGGAACATGCTTCCAGACAGAACGATTACGGAGTATTCACCTGTGATTGTTGAAAGAAAAGCTAATCCACTAAAAGCAAGGGTCAAAAAATTCATCCGACTTGAAAACGATGAAGCCATCACTTTCCTGTAATCTGCTGGCGCGTCCAGACAAAAAACTTCGAGACCATCTCCAAAGAGTCTCAGAACTATGCAATAACCTATGTATGGAACCTAAACTCAACCTTGAATCAATCAATCTTACACAAGATAAACTTGCAAAAACCCTTGAACTGTTAGGGTGGTGCCATGACTTTGGGAAAGCAACGACTTTTTTTCAGGAATACATTCATGAAACAGATGAACAAAAGAAAAGAAAGTTAAAAAACAGGAAAGAAACTCATCATGGTCTTATTTCCGCGGTGTTTACTTACTATGTTTTAAAAAGCCAGTATTACACGTCTGATTCTCCTCTCGATGAAGCCATGCCGCTCATAGGCTATTTGGCGGTAAAAAGGCATCATGGGAACCTAAAAGATATACGAAAAGAAATTATGGACCTAATCCAAGACAGCTGCACACAAGATATTTTGAAAAAGCAACTTGATTCGATAGCTGTTGAAACTGTAGCTGGGCTCTATAAAAACGTGTTTTCTGAGCAAACGTTCATCACGTTCAAAGAAGACTTTGATTTGATATTAGAGCAGATGACGCGAAGTCGCAAAAACTTGTGGAAATTCTTGCTAAAAGGTAGCCTGTTTCCTGCGATTATAACCAGTTTCTGTTACTCAATTTTGTTGCAAGCTGACAAAGAGCATGCTTCAGGCATCACTGTAAAAAGACCTGCTCCCCTTCCTGATAACATCGTTGATACGTATCGACATTTAAAGGGATTTAACGAACCAACCACTAAAATTAACGAAATAAGAAACAGTATATATGCAGAAACAACAAATTGTGTTGATTCGCTTGATCTTGCTCAGTACATATATTCTCTTAATGCTCCTACTGGAACGGGTAAAACTTTAACTGGATTGGCGTTTGCAAACAAATTGGCATCTAGGCTTCGGAGTGAACAGGGATTTAATCCTCGAATTTTTTATTGTATTTCATTCATTAGTATCATCGATCAGAACTGTCAAGTGTTCGAGGAAGTGTTTGAAACAGTTACTGGAAAAAAACCTGCTAATAACATTCTTTTGAAGCATCATCACCTAGCGGATATGTGTTATTCTACGGATGAAGACGAGTTCAAACCTGAGGAGGGTTTGTTTCTTGTTGAAGGATGGAATTCCGAGGTTATAGTTACCACATTTGTTCAGCTTTTCCACACTTTATTCACAAACAGGAATCGGTCTCTGCGGAAGTATCATCGATTAGCCAATTCAATAGTAATACTTGATGAAGTTCAGTCGCTTCCTCATGAATATTGGTTATTGTTTCGAGAGTACCTGAAAACGTTTTCAGTGTTGTTTAAAACATACTTTATTTTTATGACAGCTACCCAGCCACTTATTTTTCAGCCCGGAACTGAAATCAAAGAATTGTGTGCAGACAATGATCAGTATTTCCGCCAGTTTGATAGATTGGACCTTGTTCCATGTCTTGAACCTGTAACTTTAGACGGTTTTATGGAACAAGTATCAACAGATATTGAAGGTAATCCTGATAAAAGTTTTCTGATAATAATGAATACAATACGTAGTTCTCAGCAACTATATCAGCATCTCCAGAAAAGTATGGGTAAAAAAAATCTTTTTTATTTATCCACTATGATTTTTCCTAAGGAACGGCTTGACCGTATAACCCAGATACGTAAAGGAAGAAAAAGAAAGATTATAGTTAGTACACAGCTTGTTGAAGCTGGTGTGGACCTTGATGTTGATGTTGTGTACCGCGATTTTGGTACTTTAGATTCTGTGGTACAAGCTTCTGGTCGATGTAACCGAAACTTTAACGAAAAACGTGGTTTAGTTAAGCTTTTCAGGATACAAGACGACCGACGCTTCTTTTATAGCTATATCTATGGCGGGAACTCGATGCTTATCGATAAGACAATACAGGTTCTTGAGGAAAAAACGGTGATGCCTGAACATGAATTTAAAGAGCTGGTTGAGAACTATTACCAGTTAGTAAAACATTCCACGAGCAATGATGAAGCAAATAAATTACTTAAAAATATTGCTCGACTTGAATTTAAAGAAATTCAACATAACTTCAAACTAATTGCTGATGACTATCCTAAGATCGATGTTTTCATTGAGTATGACGCTGAAGCTGTTAAGGTCTGGAAAGAGTTCCAGAGAATACAAGAAATCACTGATCCGTCTGAGAAACGAAGTGAATTCACGCGAATTAAGAAACAGTTAAGGGACTACATTATTTCGGTCCCAGAGAAGTATAAAGAAGATGCGGGCTACATGGATGCTATTAACATGGGTTATATCTCAAAGATGATTATTGAACAAACAGGAGTATATGACAAACAATTAGGGTTCCTGAAAGAACAAACCACAAATACGCTTTTTGCATAATATGACATCTATTTATAAGCAACTCAATAAAAAAAGGCGGTGAAAAATACGTCTCTTAAACAACCCCAAAAAAGTCTTAAAACATCAAAAGAAGCCGAAAAAACGTGCTGTCCGAGGCTGAAATCCATTAAAACAAGGATTGAAACATAATAAAAGGCTGCAGTTCCTTAGTACCGAACCGCGTCCGAGGCTGAAATCCATTAAAACAAGGATTGAAACACAAATTGTTTTGGCTTTTCAAAATAGTGCTGGGGAGTCCGAGGCTGAAATCCATTAAAACAAGGATTGAAACTCAACTGTACGCCAACGACCGGTACGACGACATTTTGTCCGAGGCTGAAATCCATTAAAACAAGGATTGAAACTCCTGGGGGCAGTCGTGAATGGAGTTTCCTGATTGACTGTCCGAGGCTGAAATCCATTAAAACAAGGATTGAAACCACAACGGGAGTAAATAACCTATTTGACCATAACGGTCCGAGGCTGAAATCCATTAAAACAAGGATTGAAACACCATGGATTAGACGTCACTCCCGACCACGCGCCACGTCCGAGGCTGAAATCCATTAAAACAAGGATTGAAACCAAGAAGGAGCGGGTTAACCGGGCTTCTGCTGAGGGTCCGAGGCTGAAATCCATTAAAACAAGGATTGAAACTCCAAAACGTCCTCTACACACCTGTAACCCGCATCCCCCAGGTACACTTGTCCGAGGCTGAAATCCATTAAAACAAGGATTGAAACTTCATTTCTACAGGAACAGCCGCCGTGAAACGTGTGTTATGTCCGAGGCTGAAATCCATTAAAACAAGGATTGAAACTCCGAAGAATCCACACTGGGAACACTATCAAACGCAGCCACGTCCGAGGCTGAAATCCATTAAAACAAGGATTGAAACATAATTCGGGGGGGGTGACTACCATCAGCGTCCATAAGTCCGAGGCTGAAATCCATTAAAACAAGGATTGAAACACAAATTGTTTTGGCTTTTCAAAATAGTGCTGGGGAGTCCGAGGCTGAAATCCATTAAAACAAGGATTGAAACACAAATTGTTTTGGCTTTTCAAAATAGTGCTGGGGAGTCCGAGGCTGAAATCCATTAAAACAAGGATTGAAACTATATAATTTCGTAGATGCCCACAGACATAAGACTTAGTCCGAGGCTGAAATCCATTAAAACAAGGATTGAAACACTGTAAAGTTGCCAAAAGAAATTGAGCAGGCACAGTCCGAGGCTGAAATCCATTAAAACAAGGATTGAAACTGCATGTATATTCTTTGCCTCTTGTGGCGAAGAGGCGTCCGAGGCTGAAATCCATTAAAACAAGGATTGAAACATTGAAATGGGGATAACCCGTGAAGGATGTAAACGAGTCCGAGGCTGAAATCCATTAAAACAAGGATTGAAACTTTCACCTCCAAGGGTTTATCAAGATAGTATTTTTTCTGTCCGAGGCTGAAATCCATTAAAACAAGGATAGAAACATTTTATGGCTGAAAACATCAAGCGCATAACTGTTTCGTGTCCGAGGCTGAAATCCATTAAAACAAGGATTGAAACTTCTTTTTAGATGAAGAAGTGGTTTACGATAGTACAAGTCCGAGGCTGAAATCCATTAAAACAAGGATTGAAACTTCTTTTTAGATGAAGAAGTGGTTTACGATAGTACAAGTCCGAGGCTGAAATCCATTAAAACAAGGATTGAAACTTGTTGGACCACTGAGCCGTGTTTGGAGAATGGAAAGGTCCGAGGCTGAAATCCATTAAAACAAGGATTGAAACCTAATTAATTGACTTTCAGAGAGGCTAGTTGCGTTTGTGTCCGAGGCTGAAATCCATTAAAACAAGGATTGAAACTCACCATACTATACTACTCTACCCTACACATATAAGTCCGAGGCTGAAATCCATTAAAACAAGGATTGAAACTAGTTACAAACAACTATATTGCAGGTTTCTTGTATGGTCCGAGGCTGAAATCCATTAAAACAAGGATTGAAACCAGAATGCGAATACTACAGGGAGGCACGTAAGCCATGTCCGAGGCTGAAATCCATTAAAACAAGGATTGAAACTTTGATTTGAACGAAGAGATAATGAACCGCCTATTTCTGTCCGAGGCTGAAATCCATTAAAACAAGGATTGAAACATTGAACGTAGAAAAGGGAGGCAGAAAAAAAGTTGAGGGTCCGAGGCTGAAATCCATTAAAACAAGGATTGAAACATTAGTGGTTTAGATTGGTCAGCCATTATTTTCCTTCCTGTCCGAGGCTGAAATCCATTAAAACAAGGATTGAAACCTATGCTATTGATACCACAAAGTTCGAGGATAATCATGTCCGAGGCTGAAATCCATTAAAACAAGGATTGAAACCGGTTGGCATGTGCATTGTGGGGACTGCGGCGAAATAGTCCGAGGCTGAAATCCATTAAAACAAGGATTGAAACGACAAAACTCACTTTCGTCACATAGATACCTCCAATAGTCCGAGGCTGAAATCCATTAAAACAAGGATTGAAACTGGACGAAGTAGACCGCATCGTAGAAAAATTCAGCTTGTCCGAGGCTGAAATCCATTAAAACAAGGATTGAAACATGCTTGAAAACTTGCATCTGCAACATACCTAAAGCTGTCCGAGGCTGAAATCCATTAAAACAAGGATTGAAACTATGCCTCTGTAAATGCGGCAAACGACTGCAAGAAGAGTCCGAGGCTGAAATCCATTAAAACAAGGATTGAAACATTCGTTATGATTGGCTGCAACGTGCCACCAAAAAAGAGTCCGAGGCTGAAATCCATTAAAACAAGGATTGAAACTTAAGTTGGATGTGATTGGGGGGCAGCGGTATTTGAAGTCCGAGGCTGAAATCCATTAAAACAAGGATTGAAACCCCTGTACCGATAATGAAATGTGATCAAGGAAGCCCCGTGTCCGAGGCTGAAATCCATTAAAACAAGGATTGAAACTGGACGAAGTAGACCGCATCGTAGAAAAATTCAGCTTGTCCGAGGCTGAAATCCATTAAAACAAGGATTGAAACATCGGCTGGGCAACCCGTTTGACCCTGACCTGCTGGACACCGTCCGAGGCTGAAATCCATTAAAACAAGGATTGAAACCGGATGAGAATGGCGACGAGTTTGACCCTGACGCTGTGTCCGAGGCTGAAATCCATTAAAACAAGGATTGAAACTGAGCAGGCTAAACAGCTTTTCGCCAAGCGTTTAGGGGTCCGAGGCTGAAATCCATTAAAACAAGGATTGAAACCAAAATGACGAAACGCCAAAGCAGCGTAAGTTTCCCAAGTCCGAGGCTGAAATCCATTAAAACAAGGATTGAAACCTCAACGTATAATGTTCGCTTAATACCAAACTAACTATTCTCGTCTTACTCGTTTTCGCCAACCAAGTTCAGTTGCTTCTTTCTCTGAAATTGGCTTTATGACGAGTTGTTCTTTAGTCTCGTCGATTTTTACCATACAAGGGGCGCCAATTTTGAATGGGAAAGCGGTGTCTTCGCTGACTTTGGTTGGAATGTAGACCCAAACTCTTGCGTATTCTTTGCCTTTGCTTGCGGTTTTTCTGCCGATGATTGTTCCTACGCCAGTGCGCGCCAAACTATCACCGGTTGTTAATGATATGTATGCGGGTATGTTACTATATTTGATTACTACGTTGATACACTAACCTTTTATGTTTAAACACTGTTACTTAACTAAACGTGTGCAGATGCAGTCGAAGTTAGTTAGGTTGCTGGGGTCTTCTGGGGCTTTTGGTCATTGTGGGTCAGGTGTTTCTGCAGGTGGGTTAGAGGATGTGGAAGTTTTGGTGGGTTTGGGTCTTACGGGTAGGCAGGCACGGGTCTATCTTGCATTGCTCAGGACAGGTGTCGCAAAAGCCAAGGCAATTGCTGCTCTTTCGTTGGTGAATCGTCAGGAGATTTATCGCATAATCGATAGCCTTCAGAAAATTGGTTTGGTGCAGAGAAACGTTACTGCCCCAACAACCTTTACAGCAACGCCCATAGCGGAGGGCACAAAATTGTTGCTTGCACAAAAAACGAGTGAACTAAGCATTATGTGCCAAAAAGCAACGCAACTAACAAAAAAACTAAGCCAAGCCACCTGCAACCCTTATTCAGTTGCATCTGACCAAAAGCCTTGTTTGGGCACCGTGTCTGAAGGCGACCGCGGCAAAAAATACCGCCAAGCAATCGAAAACACAAAACACACCCTAGAAGCAGTCACCAGCTGGAAACGATTCAAACAAACAACCACCCTCTTCGAAACCCAACTGCAAAACGCACTCCAAAACGGCGCAACCATCCACATAGCAACCCAAAAAACCCCAAACCAGCCCCTCCCAAAATGGATCACCCAAACCCAAAACAAAAAACCAACCCGCCTCCAACTAAAAACCCTCCCCAACCCAGCCACCGCCGCCATAACCATATTCGACCACACCCACGCAGCCATAACATTCAACCCAGACACACCACTCACCAAAGGACCTGACCTGTGGACCAACAACCCAACCTTGATTGCCCTAAGCAGAGCCTACTTCACCAACATCTGGACATAAACAAAACCCAAGAAACCGTAAACTCCCACAGTAGCGTCTTCTCAACTTACTCTGTAGTTACCGCCAATTCCGTCTGAAACTAATCAAACACAAATCCGGCATTTTCAAAAATTTTTGATCTTTCCTTTTGCGATCTGAGCAATCTTATTTGGGTCCAAGATTCCTTTCTCTGTTATGATTTTGGATATTAAATTTGAAGGGACGCGATCAAAACCTTTCTCTAAGTCACTTTTTTTGCCTAGATACTCCAAAGTGTTTACCTTGGCAGTTTCGCAGACGGCGTAGAAGGGTATGCCCACTTCGTTTGTCTCTAAAGCAACTTTATGTGATGGTGTTCCGTTTATGATTGAGCCGTCAGAAAGCAAGCTGTCAGCTCCTACTAAAACATACTTTGCCCTTGGGATGTACCTGCCAATTTCTCCATCGGGGAATACCTCAACAGCAATGTTTAACGATTTGAGAGCCATCGCCAAAACTTGGCCGTACGCCATGCTATGATCTTCAGTTTCTGACTTTGCAACAAAAACCTTGAAGCACTTTTCCTGTTCTTTCGCCACTTTTAACGTCTCATAAACGGTTGAACTGTAACTGCAAGTGACCAGAGGGTCAAAATCAGAAATTATTGTGGCTCCCCACTCAGCAGTTTTCTTAACTGCACTCTTGGATTCTTCACACAACTCATCTATCCTTGATACAGCAAACTTCCGAACAGACGACAAGTCCTGATCATCCAAAGCAACGACTTCGTAGACAATCTGCGCCACCAAATTCTGAATGGACGCCATGTTAAGCTTTACTTCAAAAAGCCTTTCGCCAAGTATCTTAAAATCTTCTTTAAACTCTCTGCTGGTCTTGTTTTGGCTGTTTTGAGCAAACAATCTGAGGACATTTAAGGCTTTTCGGGCAAGTTGACTGGCCCCGCTTGTTCTGTCAAACTCGACCTCCCTAATTTTGTCAGAAAACTGCATACCTACAAAAAACACATCTTGGCTTAAAAAAATTAAACCTGCCGAGGGCGTCGCCTAAGGAAGAACTGAGATGCAATCTGGATTCGTTCTATAGACCTTTAACCATAGTGCCAGACATTGCAGAGCAACAGGCATTAAACAACCAGGCTCTCGATAGCAGAGCAAGAACCACAAACTACCTCGCTCTTTCTGCCCCTGTGTTTTTTGTCGGTCGGCAACCCGAATCGCAACACGATAAGTAGCGTCAACGGCAATACTGATTCCACAAAAATAGGAGAAAAAACAACAAATGTCAATTGACAAAAACCTAAGAACAAAAAGAAACCAAACCGTAACTGTACTCGCTCTGATTCTGATTTTGGCTTTCTCAACTTTCGCGGCTTATAATCCCTTAGCCATGGCACATGACCCACCATGGGAACTTGATACTTGGACGTACGTTGTTGTTTCACCAGACATAGTTGGAGTTGGTCAAACTACATGGGTGGTCTTTTGGTTAAACTATGTGCCACCTACAGCAGTAGGCGCATCCGGCGACCGATGGTCCTTCAATGTGGAAGTCACCAAGCCAGACGGAACCACAGAGACAATAGGACCAGTTATCTCTGACCCAGTCGGAAACGGATACATCTCATACACACCTGACGCAGTCGGCACGTACCAATTCAAAGCAATCTTCCCAGGCTACACAATAACAAATGAAAACCCACATCCATCCGGCACCACTGGCGTAGCATCCATCGGCGACATTTACAAGCCCAGCACAAGCGAAACGGTAGAGCTCAAAGTTCAGCAAGATCGAGTGGCTGACATAGAAAACACCCCCCTTCCAACAGATTATTGGGAGCGCCCAATAGAAGGACAGAACAGAGACTGGTGGACAATTTCAGGAAACTGGTACGCACCTAACGGCTACAACCAAAGCCAAGGTTACTATTACAAAGGAGGCGGCTTCAACCCCTACACAACTGGACCCGGCAGTGCACATATTGTTTGGAAGCAGCCACTTGAAATGTTCGGAGGCATAATCGGCGGTGACCAATCAATTGACGGAGGAGTCGGCAGCTACTACAACGGAATGTCATACGAGCAAGCATTTGCACCACCTGTGATAATTCAAGGCAGACTCTATTACACAACGCCACCAAGCGCTAAACCAAACTACGGAACCCACTGCGTTGATATCCGCACGGGAGAAGAAATCTGGTACCAGAACATCACCATAAACTACGGTCAGGTTTACAACTACATATCGCCTAACCAATTCGGAGGCATACCGTACCTGTGGTCAACATCAGGAACCACCTACAGCCTTTACGATGCGTACACGGGCAACTGGATTCTGGACCTAGAAAATGCGACAACACGCGGAACCATTGAATTTGCAGAAGACGGAAGCATGCTTGCGTACTTCCATAGTAACAGTGGCTGGTTTGCGATGTGGAACTCAAGCTTGGCAATCTGGGCAAACATGCCTAACCTCTGGTCAGGAAACAACTACTGGCTATGGAGACCACCACAAGGACAAGTGCTTGACTGGACGAAAGGAATACAATGGAACGTAACTGTACCTGAAATGGATGGGCGACCGAGCATTTACCGAGTAAATGGAGAAGTAGCTATTCTAAGATCAAAGATATCTGAGAATGGATTGTACATCGCCCAAGACATGGGTATAAGTGCAGATCCACCAACTGCAGGCAATGTTCTTTGGGGACCTTTGAACCGAACCGCGCAGCCCAGTCTGCCGTTTTCAACTGCACCAATGGCTGATGGCATATACACCGACTTCATAGGCGAAACTATGAGTTGGATCGGCTACTCGATTTATACTGGAGAGAAACTTTGGGGACCAAGCCCCTCGACAACCAACGCTTTTGCAATGTATGGTGCATTCAGAACATTATTTGCTGCATATGGCAAAATCTATCAAATAGGCATGGACGGCGCTGTACACTGCATCGACCTAACCAACGGAGAAGTACTTTGGGACTTCAACACTGGAAGCAGCGGAACTGAAACCAACTATGGGCAGTGGCCGCTACTCAGCGCAGGCTTCTTAGGTGGCGCACCTGGAACGGGCGGACTGAGAATCTACGCGACGGGCGGGCACACTCATCTGCAACCGCTCTTCCGCGGGTCAGAAATGTACGCAATTGACGGAGAGACAGGTAACTTGCTTTGGAGCATCTACGGTTGGTGGCAAGCAGGGTCGGCTGTTGGAGCAGACGGATATCTCTTGGCAGTCAATGGCTATGATAACCAGCTTTACTGCTTTGGCAAAGGCAAGACCGCTGTTACAGTGACAGCCCCGCAGACTTTGGTTCCTAAGGATCAACCGGTTTTAATATCGGGCACCGTGACGGACCTTTCACCCGCGCAGCCTGGCACCCACGCTGTGTCTGACGAAAGTATGTCAAGCTGGATGGAATACCTTAACATGCAGAAAACAAAGCCCACTGACGTAACTGGTGTACCCGTGCATTTGACGGCTATTGATCCGAACGGTAACTTCCAAGACATCGGCTACACAACAAGCAACGCGTTGGGTAACTATGCGATTGATTGGATTCCGCCAGTGCCCGGACTATACACGGTCACAGCCGCCTTCGAAGGCTCTAACTCTTACTTTGGTAGTGAAGCAGGAGCCGCGTTTGTGGTTTCAGAAGCAACTGTAGCTGCGCCAGTTATAGTATCAACTCAGCCGCCAACCTCAACAGACTCGACAGACACGCCAGCCGTATCAACACCTTTGCAGCCAGTTTCGCCTTCGCCCAGCGAAGTCCCACAGCCACCAACCAGCACAATGCCAACAACCACCTACATAGCCATAGGAACAGCAATCATCATAATCGTTGCAGCCGCCACAGCACTTGCACTAAAACGACGAAAATAAACAATGCACAAACAAAACCAATCTTTCCCTTTTTTGTTAAAAAAAGGCCTATAGGAAAATGGGGCTGAATGGGCTCAGGAAAATGATACCATCTTGCTCGTTGGGTTTTCATTTTCTTTCTCTCCTAAGCTTTCTGTTCCCGAGCCCCAGCAAACCCCTTTTCAAAAATCGGCGAAGACGTCCAGTTTTCTTAGCGGATTACGTTTGGCTTCTTGTTCCTCGTAGTTCTACATTGTTTCTGCCCGCCTGCCAAAAGACAGCACTCAACAACAAAAAACCCTTCACTTGCAACGCGCCAAAACCAAAATCGAAAGCCGACAACTTCGCTCTCAAAAAACCCAATAGTGAAACAAACCAGTATGCAACATACACCCACAACCACAACCCACAAAAACCAACATGACGCCATGAACAGAAGTGGAAAACAAACCCACAACCCAACAAGCCCCAAAAAACAACTCAACCCAAAAAAGAAACCGTCAAAACAACCAAAAACGAAGCGCAGCCCAAAACAACCACAACCACACAAAACAGAAACAACAACAGTTAAACAAAACGTATATCAAAACGTATAAACAACCGCCACCCCCCACCCAGACCTACACACACGTCTTAACCCAAATATGCGGAGGTTATGTATCGGCGCATCATGCGGTCTGTGTTGAAGTAGTAGGCGACTTTGCCGACGCTGTTTTTCATCATGTTTGCCCATGTGTCGCGTTCGTCGTAGTATTTGGGTGCAATCAGGTACTTGAGTTTGTTAAATAGGTCGTCGAGTTCTTGGTGTCGGCGTTCATCTTCCGTCACCGCCGCTTCAGGAGATGGACCAATCGCCCAGCCCGTGACGCCTTCGATGCAGCCTTCAATCCACCAGCCATCCAACACGCTAAAGTTCATGACGCCGTTGTGGGCTGCCTTCATGCCGCTGGTTCCCGAAGCCTCCATAGGCGGCAAAGGCGTATTCAACCACACATCCACACCCGCAGTCAACTTCGCCGCGATATCCATGTCATAGTTTTCAAGGTAAACCACCTTCAACTCATCCTTAAGCTCCTGCTTATACCAAAAAATCTCCTTAATCAAATTCTTACCATTAATGTCCCGAAGATGCGCCTTACCCGCAAAGACAAGCTGAATGGGTCTGCGCTTGTTAACTTCCCTAAGCCGCCGCAAATCCGAGAAAATAAGCTTCGCCCGCTTATACCCCGTAGCCCGACGCGCAAACCCCAACGTCAACACATCCTCATCCAACTTCTCGCCAGTTCGCTGCTCAATAAACGCCATCAACGCCTTCTTGTTCTCAGCGTGAGCATCCCAAACCTCACACACAGGCGCCCTCTCAATCCGCACCAGCATCTCAGGATCACTCGCCCAACCCGGCACGTATTTATCAAACAGCCTATGAAAACTCGGGGAAGTCCAAGTCTGCGAATGGACACCGTTGGTTATAGCGTGTATGGCGTAGTGCGGGAAAATCTTAAGCGAAAGTTTAGCATGTTCTTTGGTGACGCCGTTTTGGAAGCCACTCAAGTTTAACGCCAACCGCGTCATGTTCAAAAAGTCGTCCCCGCCCAACTCCTTAATTATCGCCACAGGAAACTCTTTACCCACAACGTCTTCAACAATGTCGTAGGGGAACTTGTCAAACGCCGCCTCCACAGGCGTATGCGTAGTGAAAATGCAGTGCTCACGGACTCGGTCGATGTCCATGTCAAACTTCTGCAGCAACTCCAACGTAAGCAGCGCCGAATGCCCCTCATTCATGTGGTACTTGCTTATGCGGTAACCTAACCCATCCAGCATTCGGGCGCCGCCGATGCCTAAAACCAATTCCTGCTTTAACCGGTTCTGCTCGTCCCCGCCGTAAAGGCTGTCAGTGATTCTTCGATCTTCAGGCGCGTTCCCCTCAACGTCAGTGTCAAGGAAGAAAATCGGAACAGTCCCCCCAATAGTGCTCTTATGTTCATAAACCCACGCCTGAATCTTCACTTTTCTTTTTTCAATGATGACTTCAACGGTTTTAGGCGCCAAATTCATAATGTTTGACGGGTTCCACTCGTCAGGCATCTCCTTTTGCTCCCCGTTGTGGTTCAGCTTCTGCTTAAGGTACCCCTTACGGCTAACTAACGTCACGGCAATCATAGGCACAGACAGGTCAGCGCTGGAACGTATCGTATCCCCCGCCAAGACACCTAACCCACCGCTGTAAGTATGAATGTCGTTTCGTACCCCAATTTCCATAGAGAAGTAAGCAATCTTTTTACCATTCAAAGGAATAACCATAAACAGTCAACCTAACTCTGGTCCATATTACCTGAGATTCCACCAAAAAGCAACCCGTGAACTTTATTTAAGCCTTGCTAACAGAATCTATATTCGCCGAATGAAGTTTGATTCACGCAAACTTTCTTAAGCGCACAGATTAACAGTTAATTAGTGACTGCTTATGGTTGTGGCAGGAAAAATCTTCAAACTATCGCAACCACTGTCCACAGTTGACGTCGCGGCTAAACTCAACGGCTACCACATCGAGGAGGATTACGAGGAAGGCGACTACAAATTCGGTCTCGTCAGTGAAGTCACCGCCCTCACGCCTAAACCTGACCTGCTCACCGGCGTCTACAGCAGCGACTACGTCATCCACGTTTTCCACCGTGGCACAAGCGCCCCACTTCCCCGCACCGTCGAAGCAATGTTCAGCTTCGCACATTTGGGGGACACGACTTTTTTGGCGGTAGTTGAACGCAAACGCACAGCAAATCTTGTAGCCAATAAACTTAGCTCAATCCTTTTCGGCAAAGCAGGCGTCATAGTCAACGCCCGAATAACACCCCAAACCCTGAAGGCTTTTCACGATAAGAACCCTGAAGAAACCAAAATCACCTTCTTTGACGACGTAGACATCCCCAACGTGGACAAACTCAGCCTGTACGGTCCTGACTTGAATAATACGTCGCTGTTTGAGGACTACATGAAGCACGGCAACCTCTGGTACGTCGTGGGACGCTCAAAAGAAACAGGCTATGTGGTGGGCATCACAAGAGACGCGTCAGTGACGATTTTTAATTTAGCTGATAAAAGCAAATATTTGGAGTATCTTGCCAAGGAGATTTACTCCATGATTTTGGAAAGCTCCAAATAACTTGCGGCTTGTCCAGCAAGCATTAACGAAACTTGCTGCTCAAGTTTTGGCTAACCGTTTTCCCTTAAAAATTAGTTGGTCCAAGGTCTATGTTCATGTTTTTTATTAGCCGTTTCAGGTCTTGGGTGCTTATCCACTCCGCTCGGAGGTAATCCATTATCTGCTCATTACTCAGCCCAAGGCGCTTGGCTTCCAGTACCGTGTAGCGGTAAGCTTCCACTTCAGTGGGTCTATCTACATACTCGTATCGTGGGTCGAAAAGGTCTCTGCCGTCCAGCCACTGCCTCACATGGCACAACTCATGCACCACGTCTAAGTAAATTTCGGTTTTGTCGCCGCTGTTTAAGTAACGCTCGTTCACCATCAAATGTCCGTCTTTGTTGTCTACGCCCATGTAGCCAAACCAGACAAACTCTACCTTCAAATTCGCAAGAACCTCCTCGGTTTTGTCCCCAAACAGACATTTCACAGCGTCAACTTTTTCAAAGCCCTTAAAGTAATCCATGAACATGTACGCCGAGGTAGAACCAAAAATCAGCTTTGTCAAGTGAAGCTGCCTAAACAAGGGAAGAAGCCTCAACGCCACATACTCAAACGGATTCACCACACTGCACTCCTAGCCGATGTTTGCGAGGTACTCGATTTTCATGCCCATCCGCGCCAAATCCCCAAGGTCCTTCACACAGCCGATGCTTGCATCTATGTTACGGTGTACCGGATGAACCCACATGCCGCTCGGAACCAAATTCAAATGCAAAGGCACATCCACACGGGCATCGTACTTCTTTTGTAGCCCTTTTAGCAGTTTGCCTTTTCTGCAGGCGCTCCGAATACTATTGTAGCTTTCCAACAGTTTTGGTGCCCCAAACGCGCCCACGCCATGCCACAGTGCCGCATCTTCAGGTGACCCCATCGAGTACAAGAAAAACTGAGGCGACGAAGGCGTCTCCGAATACACGTAGTTGGAGAGTTTTTCGGCGTTAACTGTGAAGCTGTCTTGGCATTTGGCTACGCTGACGTCTTTTGGGTCTACATCGTTGGGGTAAAGCAGCGTGTCTTTGTACTTCACCGTCACTCTTTCGAATTTTGAATCGTCAAAGTAGATTTTGCCCCTTGCAGCCCGCTTCGAACCGTAACCATTAGACGAATGCGGCACCGTCAAAAGCGTGGTTCGTTTGCTTATGCTTCTGCCCATGCATTCGTAGGCTTGCTCCACGGACTCGTAGTCCTTATGGGTTTCACTTATAATGTGGTGCAGTAAGCCGTCTTTGTTTTCGTTTTGCAAAGTCGTCAACGGCAAACGCAGGGAAGGCAAAAACAAGTCCATGCCAAAAAAATCCGTGTAATGCACCAGTTGAGCATATTTTACGGAATCCACAAAATCCAAGTACGACCCATCTGAAGCGCCGAGCAGTTCTCGGATGAGCTCGATTTCTACAGGGCAAATTAGGGTTCCTGCGTATTTAGTGGCGAATTGTTCGTCAATCTTTAGTTCCTGTGTGTTCACGTTTGCAACTGGGAACGCGCTTTGTCCGCTTTCTACAATTGATGTTTTCAGCGGGTTCATGCTGTACCTGTCAGGTTCCACATCATCCGTGTTCAGCAGGAACCCCACGATTTTTCCTTCCTTGGGTTTCTTAAGCAACTCACACAACTGCCCAACGTCAGCCGCTTCGGGTTCACGTAAGCCGTTTTCGTAATAGTAGTTGCCGCAGACTTCAAGCAGCCGCGTGCCGATGATGCCTTGAGCTTCCTCAACGGTCAAATGCGGATTCGTGTACTCCACTGAACCGCGCAAAAAGAAGTGGTTGCCGTCAAAAGCTTCGTTAACGCGTTGATTATTCTTGAACTTGAAGAAAGAGACTGAACGTCTTTTTTCTGGGTTGAACTCTTGAACTTTTTCTACCAAGGTTTTGATGCTTATCCATGAGTCGCGCAGAAAATTCTCTACTAAGATGCGACAAAAATCATTAGACATGAAGGTTTTATCCTCTTTCCAAAGATTCAGGGATATGTATGCAATCTTGAAGGGAAGGGGAACCTAAAAACATTCTCAATAACCCAAACTCTTCTCTGAAGCCAGATTCACGGGCGACGTTTATGAGGGCAGTTTCTGCAGCGGGCAAGTATATGTAAGCTTCAACGCCTTCAAGCTTGCTTAGAAGTGTCCTAAGTAGGGCGGTAGCCGTTTCGCCGCTGTTTTTTTGACAGAATAGCGGTCCCACTTCGGCTGTTTCTCCGTATACTTTAGCAGCCCCATAACCAACAAGTTCAGAGCCATCGTATGCTATGTAGCCGAGGTTAGCGGGGTTTTGCAGACTTAGTTCAAGAAGCTTTTTTCTGGAACCCCCAAAACATCGACCATCAAACTCTGCTACCGTGGGTATGTCTTGAGGCTTGATGGCTCTCAGGTTTGCATCTTGAAAAGAAAACGAAGAAACAGAGTCTGCCTTCAAAACCACAAATTCAGCGTCACTTTCGAATCCCAGTTCACCATAAAATTTCTTCAAGTGCGGGTAAGCGTAAAGTCCGATGTTCGTTGCGCCTGCATTTTTCAGGTAATTCACTGCGTGGTTCACAAGAGTTGCTCCCGCACCTCTCCGTCTGTGGGCTTCTTTTACTACAAGGTTGCCAAACCACCCAACCTGCCCATAGCTGATGCATGTCGCTACGCCGACCAGTTTCGAGTCCTCCCGCAAAACCAAGCAGCCCTCTGGTTCAAGAGACCTGTTGAATGCGTAGTCTTCGGGTGTCATGTGCCAGTTCATGGTGTTGGCAAGCTCAACGGCGAACGGAAAATCCTTTGGCTCCATTTTTTGAATTTGTAACATGCATGCCACCCTTAAACATGAAGATGTCAGCGTTAAATAAAAATGCAAATCCGCTTTTTTCTAAGAACTGAATTTGTTTGTTTTCTGTAGTGTTACTTATAGTCGGTGTTCTCCTTAAATAATCTAAACGCCACTTGAGGTCTAGTAAGTATCAAGTGAAGCATCATGGAGCCCAAAATCGTTAAAGCTGACTCATTAAAAGAGTACTTAACCCCTGAACGGTGTTACATTTTTGAGAACTGGGGTTTGGTTTCCGCAAGAGACAAAAACGTGTCGATTGCCCGCGCCCGAGTCGAATCCGGCGTCACCACAAAGCCGCATCATTTGGACGGTGTACAAGAAATCTACTTAATTGCGCAGGGAAAAGGCAAAGTGTACGTAGGTAACTTGGAACCTACCGAGGTATCTGTTGGAGACTTTGTCGTCATCCCCCCTGAGACTTCGCAGAGTATAACCAACATCGGCGAAGAAGACCTGATATTCTACTGTGTCTGCACGCCAGCGTTCACAGAAAGCTGCTACCACGACGAAGAAGCAGAGAAAACGCCTTGAAGAAAACTGGAAACCGCAGTAAATTCCATTAATATCCTGCTATAGGGTAGCTCCGCTTGTTATTCGCCTCTTGTGTCGTTTCGGTTACATTCAGCTTTTGGTCTGTACTCTCGTTTTCTGGTCCTTTGTTTGTGATGTTTTTCGCATTCTTTTATGCGGACTAACATCCACTCGTTTTCCTCGTAGACGCATCCGCAAAGCAAAGTTTTAACTACCATAGATATCCGTCCACATGGACGCTCTCCTATTGAAAATGAAGTATTGTTTGTTGTTAATCTTAGTAGCGGTTTTGTGTTATGTTCTTATAGCGCTAAAACACGTGATAACGGCAATGGTGGCGCATTTGGCTGGACTCACTGATCCTTTGCAAGTGAAGGGCACAACTTTGAGAAACCGCATTGTTATGCCTCCGATGCAGAGCGGGCGAGCCAGTTTTGAAGGCGCCGTAACGAACCGACTGATTAACTTCTACGTACGACGCTCTGTTGCTACAGGGTTGCCCATTGTGGAGCACGCCTACGTTTCCTTGAAAGGGCGGCTGAGCCTTAAGCAACTGGGCATCTACGACGACTGCTTAATCGATGGCTTCGAAAAGCTTGCCAGCGCTATTCATTCTGTGGGCGCACCAGCTGTTTTGCAGATTACCCATGCAGGATGCGTCACAAACAAACATGTAATCAATGCTCAGCCAGCGGGACCTTCAGCAAGCGGCAAAGCCCGTGCACTGGAAAAAAGCGAACTGGACGAAATCGCGGAGGAATTTGCTTTGGCTGCGGAACGCGCGGTAAAGGCAGGATTTGATGGTGTAGAACTTCACGGTGCTCACGGCTACTTGCTTTGCCAGTTCCTGTCGCCTTTGCTGAACAAGCGCACCGACGAGTTTGGCGGACAATTAGAGGGCAGGATGCAGTTTCCACTGTTAGTCACCAAAAGGGTTCGTGAAGTCCTCAAAGAAAAGGTGTTACTGTACAGGGTGGGCGCGGACGATTTAGCCCCCAACGGAACCTGCGTGGAGGACGCGGCTGTTTTCGCTGTCAAACTGGAGCAGGCAGGCGTAGACATAATCGATGTGTCGGGCGGTATGTGCGGAGCCGAACCCAAACAGCTACGTCACGTCACAGGTTACTTCATTCCACAGGCAAACGCCATCAAAAAAGCCGTCAACGTGCCCGTCATCGGGGTAGGCGGCATCACCGAGGCAGAGTACGCGGACAAGTTAGTGCAGGATAACACAGTTGATTTGGTGGCGGTGGGCAGAGCAATGCTGTCTGATGCACAATGGTCAGAAAAAGCCCTAGAAACGCTCAAAAACTAGCGGACGGAGCGGGATTTGAACACCCAGCTTCAACGTTACAACCTCTAACAAACACAAACCTACGCATACAGCAACAGACATTTTGAAAATCAATTCTTTAGTTCTGCATCTGCGGGAAATGCATCACCCAGCAATTGGCGCCATCTGTCAATGGACATCACTTTGCTTTCTGCTTCGACTGCTTGGTGGCTTAAAATCCATGACCGGTGAACCTCGTCCATGAAGCTGCAGAAATCAATGTATGCCCAATTCTTTGCCACGTTTACGTCTGGTGCCCCGATTTCTCGGATAAACGGTGATGACTCATGGTTTTCTCTAAACTGTTTGTATTTGTTGTGGGTGTACCACAAAAAGCCCTCTATGGCTTTGGGAACCGAAGTTAACATTGAATTTGCTGCGTAATCGTAAACTATGCATTCAAGCAGGAACGATTTGGGTTTCCAGACGTCAGCCATTTTGTGGTCTCGCCACCACTTCAGTACCCTAACAAGCGGTCTGTATAGTCCATTCTTTTGTGTGTCCATGGCGACGCTTAGCTGAATGTGCCTGTGAGCATTAGAGTGGACCCAATTATGTGCGGTGTGGTCAGGGATTCTTAAGAACGTACGTTCCTCCGTGATTGCAGGAGTAATATCCAGCTCCACCAAGCTTAACGGAATACGGATTGAACTGTTTTGGGCAGTTACCGTTTTGTAACCTTTTGAGAGGATCCGTTTTAGCTGGAAAAGAGAAAGATGGGGCTCCCACAAGCTTCTACTGTAATTTGCGGCAACGATAACATCAGCGATCTTGGTTGACTGGATGGCGGTGCCTCGACCGTAAGAACCAGACAGAAACGACCCTTGAAAGTAATCTGCGTACTCACCTTCTTGCAGCCTCGAGCGGAGGGCAGCGTACCCAGTTGATACTTCATTTTTTTGGTCATTTGTGGGCTCAATGTTGGCGAGAAAGGTTTGGAAATGGACTGGGAGTTCCATCAAGCCACCGTTTGTTCTTTTACATTATCAGTCGGCGTAGTGTCTTCATCGCATTTCTATCTTGCGCAAATAAGTGATTTTGCGTACGCAAGTGATTTTGAGCTGAGGGTCTCTCCAGCATTAGGCTAAACTCCATAGACAAAATAGTAGGTCATAAAAGTGGTTTGGTGGACCGGGCGGGATTTGAACACGCGGCTTCCGCGTTGCGAACGCGGCGATCATACCAGGCTGATCTACCGGCCCACGATGCTGCGTCTTTCTGTACTGACGTACACACCGAAAATAAAGGGTTTTGGTTTAAAGCCGTTGCTTAGTGGATGTTTATCCAGATTTTTTTACCGTCCAACTCCGCTTTATGCCATTCCGCATCGATTTCGCTTTGACTGTCATGTACGTAGATTTTTTGTGTTCGTACCAGTGCAGCCATCTCCGTCAGGTACGGTTGGAGTAGTTTTTTGCTGTCTTCGTCCAGTTCCGCAATGTGGGCTGCATCCAAAACATCCGTCGGCATGTAGCCGAGTTCCTTCCGCAGCGCTTGGACGCGTCGGGCTAAGTCACGCATGAGACCTTCGCCTAGCAGTTCGTCGTCGCGTTTTCCGTTGATGAGCACGGTTATGTCGGCTTCGACGGCGGAAACCCAGCCTTCCTCTTCCGTGTGTTCCACAGTGGCGGAGGCATATTCAGCACCTTTCACGTTTGTCATCTCCAAGAACAAGTCCTCCACGCCCTGCAAAGCACGAGTAACCTTTTCTGGAGCAACCACGACCACGGTTCGCAGAGGCCATCGCCGCTTGAGTTTGGCGGTTTGCCGCGCCGCATTGACCAAGGAAACCACCTCAAACAACGTGTCAAAATCCGCTTCCACTGAGGGGTTGCGTAGTTCAGGGTTGGCTTGGGGCCATTTGTCAAGGTTCACTGATTCGGGTAGTGTGGGGTTGAGTTTGCGGTAGACCTTCTGGTATAGGGCTTCGCTGACGTAGGGTGTGACGGGGTTAAACATTAGCGTAATTGTCTTTAGCGCTTCGTGGAGGACGGCGTAGATTGCTTGTCGTCTTTGGCGGGTTTCGGGCTCGTCGGTCCAGAGTTCCTTGCGAATCATAGGCACATATAGCCTGCTTAGGGTATCGATGACGAAGTCTTCCAGAATCGCCACGGCAGCGTTGAATTGGCATGCCTCCAGCTTCTGGTCGTACTCCCCGATTTTTGCTTGCAGTTTGGAGAGGAGCCATCGGTCAGGGTTCTGTAGCAAGCCGTTGTCCTGCGCCCATTGTACGGTGTACTTGGTGGGTGTGAACTTGTCGAACTCGGCGTTTTGCAGGAAGAAGCGGCTGAGGTGGTAGAGGGTGCTGATGATTTGGTAGGTGCGTTTGCTGAGTTCTTTGAGGTCAAAGTTCATGAAGTCTATAGGGCTGCATTTGCGCATCATGTAGAACCTGCTCAAATCCGAGCTGGTCGTCTCGAGGAGCTTGTTGGTTTCCACCACGTTTCCGAGGCTTTTGCTCATTTTGCGTCCTTTGGCGTCTTGGGTTAAGCCTTGGAACAGGAACGCCTTGTAGGGTGCTTCTGCTTTGCCCGTGAGGATGACGTATTCGAGCAGCAACGAGTTTGCCCACCCGCGGGTTTGGTCGATGCCTTCAGTCAGAAATGCGGTGGGCACGTATTTTTCGACTTGCTCGTCGGTGAATCGGGCGTAGTGGGAGGCGCCGCTGTTGTGCCAAGTGTCCAACACGAAGTCGTCTCGCCACATGACGCCGCCGCATTTGCTGCATTTGAGGGTGACGCGGTCAACCCACGGCTTATGCAACTCAAAGTCAGCAGGAATTTCCTCCTGTGCGGCGTTTAGGAGTTCGGCTTTGCTGCCGATGACGCGTTTTTCGCCGCAGTTCCAGCACGTCCAAACAGGCAGCGGTGTGCCCCAGATGCGTTCCCTGCTGATACACCATGGCTTGGCTTCTTTAAGGAAGGCAAAGAAGCGGTTTTTGGGTTCCTCGTAGAAGTACTGTACTTTGTCGGCGGCTTCGAGGACTTTGGCGTTGATTTTGTCTGTGCGTAGGAAGTATTCTTTGCGGGCTATCCAGACCAGTTTGTGGTGGCTGCGCCAGCAGGTGGGGTCTTCGTGTTTGATGCGTTTGACTTTGACGTAGGCGTTTCTTTTCTTTAGTTCCTCGACGACCTGCATGTCGGTGTCTCGAGCGAAGGTGCCTTCGAATGCGCCTGCGTCTTTGGTGAATCTGACTTCGTCGTCGTAGGGCGCAAAGATGGGGACTCCGCGGCGGTTTGCTGCCCAGAAGTCATCTTCGCCGTTGCCCGGGGACAAGTGCACGACGCCTGTGGCAGTGTCTACGTCGACGAAGTCTTCGCCGATGACATGGTGAACCAGCGGATGCTTAGTTTCCAGTTCCGCCTGTTTGGGGATTATGTCTTTGAGGGGGTACTCGTAGGCGGTTCCTTCAAGTTTTTCACCCACAACCGTCTGGGTCACCTCGTAGTTTTTGATGTCGAGCTCCGCCATGACGGGTTCGACGCGTTGTTTAACCATTATCCACGTTTCGTTGTCGACTTTGACTTTGACGTATTCGGCTTTGGGCTGAACCGCCAGCATCGTGTCGGTGATTATTGTGAAGGGCATGGTTGTCCAGACGAGGAAGTACTCGTTTTCGGTTCCTGCTACTTTGAATTTGAAGTACAGGGAGGGGTCTTCGACTTCTTTGTAGCTGCCTTCATAGCCGACTTCGGCGCTGCTCAGGCTGGTTTGACATCCTGGGCAGTAGGCGACTACGTAGTGTCCTTCTTCGAGCAGGTTTTGGTCCCATGCGCGTTTGAGAATTTGCCATTCCCTCTCGATGTACTCGTCCTTGTAAGTCCAGTACGCTTTTTCTTGATTAATCGCAATGCCTAATCGAGTGTCGGCTTCTAGCCACATTTGGTGGTAGCGCATGATGGCTTTTTTGCATTCTTCGATGAAGCTTTCCATTCCGACGCGTTCGAGCAGTTCACGTTTACCCATCTTAACGCCAAGCAGTTTTTCGACTTCGAGTTCGACGGGTAAGCCTTGGCAGTCCCAGCCCGCCCAGAACGGCATGTAGTACCCCTGCATGGTGCGCCACCTGTAACGGATGTCCTTCATGATTCTGCCTCGTGCGTGCCCAATGTGCGGAATCCCATTCAACGTTGGTGGTCCTTCGACGTAGCCTAAGTTGCCTTTGTTGGGTTCGTGCTCCCGCTGTTCCAGTTTCTCGCGGATTTTGTTTGTTTGCCAGAATTCGCGGATTTCTTTTTCTAATTCAAGTGGACGGTAGTCTGGGGGAAGAGCCTGAGCTTGTTCTGTTTCAGTGTTGGGTTTGGATGCCAAAGTCTAAGCCTCATGCTACTGCCAAATAGGCGGAGTAGCGTATAAAAACATAGCCGTCTGCCGTGAAAGGGTGTAGACAGCAATTGCTGAATGGCGACGAGAACCCCTGAGCTTCAGATTTATAGAACAAATGCGATGACTGTTTACTCACCGCGACAGGGCTGTTTTGTATTTCTTGAAGATCAATGCTTTTAGAGTCGTTCAGGATGCTCCACAAGTCAGAACGTACAAAAAAGATAAAAGAAAAATCAGCACAACGGCGAAAAGCCGACGTTACATATAGTCATTTGAAGGACTTACCACTTTTTTGATTTCCTCCACTACTGCATTTATCCCATGTGTAGTTTTAGCTGCAACCCTGCTTGCTAACATAAGAGATTTGCCCTTTACAAAATCTGCGGATATATTGTGCCAAACAGGAAGAATAAACCTTGCACCATCATTTTTCGTTACAAGACCGTCCAATTCCGTTTGCGTCCAGTTTTTGGTAAAGAAATTTGGACTAAGAATTACGACACCAAACTTAGATTTGGAAAGTCCATTTTCTATAGATTCACGAAGACTGTCCCCTATTTTTAGTTCAAACTCATCAAACCAAACATTGTATCCCGCCTTCATCAAGGCGTTAGCCAAAGGTCTCGCAATTTCTTCCTTGTCTTCCGATGCATGGCTAATAAACAAATCCCATGTCTTTTTAGGCAATGGATTTTCGTCAAAAACGCGGTCGCGACCTAAAACCTGAACTATTTCGTCGTGCGCTCTTAGCTTTGCGTCTTCTTTGATAAGAAAGTTTTCATTGGAAGAAAGAACAGCGTGCTCTTCTGATACCAGAAGGATTTCGCCTTTCTTTAGAAACAATGAGGGATCCCCCTCTAAGGTGCTGAGAGTATTAGACCCTGAATACATTGCTTGGCTTTTCCACTCAAAGTCTGTATTTTTTCCACGATGCTTTAAGCAAAATTTTATGGTATTAGACTCAATATCTGGGTGGAGGGTAAGTTCCAAGTCTTTGCGGTTCTTGTTCCAAGTAATTATCCAGAAGAGCTTTGGAGATTCTTTGAAGGTAAATATTTCTACTTGGATCGGTTGAAAGGCGAGCACTGAATATACGTGTGAATTGAGCCTCTGTTTTTCTTGTGGGGTGAGTTGTTTAGTATAGTGTCGTCACTGTTTGAAATAGGTCGTAATAAAGGTCTGCCACGATACCATCCAATTCCCTAGTCAATATTTACAGAAAGTAGTTTTTAAATTCTTATTACCGAACATACATTAGTTATCGATTAGGTTGACGTGTGTTTAGAAATTATCAAAATCGTTGAGACTGCTATAACAATGACTACGTAACTGTGTAGGTTGTTGAGCGAATCGGGAAATGCTCAAACAGAACGAAGACGTTTATCATCCGTTGGATGCTCTTTTGTTTGTAAACATCATGTTGTTCTGGATTCAAATTAACCCATGAATTAACTCTTACTGATTGAAGCTCTCAAAGAGGGCTGCTTCATCATTCGTTGCTTCTGCTTTTCGCAGTTTTGTGATGCATGCTTGGTACTGTTTTTGGGTGAATTTCGTAGGTCTAATTTGGTTTTCAGCCGACGTTTCCTGCGTTTTTCCTGTGTGATGGTAGGTTTCGGTGCATTTTCTGCCTTTCTTGAGGGCGGCGAGTTGTTTTTTGAAGCGTGTTAGGGCTTCGCAGTCGGTGCTTTCCATGCCAAAGAGGGTGTTGGGGAATTGCCTGCAGCCTTCGGGGCGTATCTCGTATATGGAGCAGCGGTTGTCGGCGAGGAACGGACACGGCGTGCTGGCTACGTGTTTGTCGTATTCGGCTTCGTTTTGTGCCCAGAGGTCGCCAAGCTTCTTGTAGAGGCGGTTTGCTTTGGCGTGGGCTTCAGGATGAGTTTCTGGGGTGCCTTTGATGGGTCCAGCTGTGAGGAAGTCCTCTAAGATGCAGCATTTGCCGCATTGTGTACACAGAAAAGGCAAGTTGATGCTCCACCCGCCAGTTTTGTCCGCGAACTCTAAGTGTACATAGACTGTTTCAACCATTTCCGCAGCCACCCCAACAACAAACCCCTCGTGCAGGTTTAACTTTTCCCCCAAAAACAGCAAAAACAACAACCAACCACGCCAGAAAACAGAAAACCCAAAAATAACAAAAAATCACAAGAAAAAACCAATTTGTTTCTGCAAACTTGTAAAAAAGTGTGTGCCCACGCATGTTCCCCGTTTCTTTTTAGTGTCCAAGTGTTCATTTCTATGCTCGTGAACACAAAACCGTTTTATACCACCGTTTACAAACAAGGTACGCTTGGGGAGCGCAATGAAGACAGAATTACCTAAACAGGGTAAACTTGCCGTTTTCAAATGCTTCGTACTCTTTAACCTCGCCTCAGTCGTAGGTTTCCTACTGGGCACAGCCTCCTTTACTATGTGTATGTTTCTTTTTCCTAACCCAACTTTTGCATGGTTATTCGCTAACGGCGTAGGCGGCATATCACACTTCGGCGCCAATTACATCATGCAAAGGCAAACCAAAGATAAAATCGCCAAGAACTTCATCGTCTTCAACGCCACGGGCATGGTCGGTTTTCTAATTTCTTCCGCGATGTTTGGCTTCGCAATCGTATACATCCAAGACTCAACCGCAGCATGGCTCCTCGGAAGCGCTGTTGGCACCTTCACGCATTTTGTTCTCAACGAAAGAGCAATGAAGTTAAACATAGAAAGCCTAAAACATTAACCGCCATTTTCCCCTTCTAACTTTCCCCTTCTAAACAGCCCTTGATTGTTGTCACGTCTTTGTTACCCTAAACGTAAATTAAATCACATCCGAGACTGTTAAGTGAAACCTCGGAGTGAACCTCAAAGTTGGCTGTTCCGCAAAAAAGCTGGAAAACCAACGCGTTTTTCCTGATTATTCTGTGGTTAGTGCTGTTAATCGCGTCCTTGACCGTTTTGTCTTCAGTAGTGACGCCGTTTTTAAGGAGCCTGCAAACCCAAAACCTCATAAGCCTAGACTGGAGCGGCTACTCAGTAACCTCAAACCTCATTTTTCCACAGCCCACCGTTGTCGCAGTCAGCGCCTCATGGATTATACCCACGGTAACCGTCTCGGAAATGAACACCTACAGCTCCGTATGGGTCGGCGTAGGCGGACAAAACGACAACACCCTAATCCAAGTCGGCTCCGAACATGACTCCTACCGAGGCGAAGCAGTCTATTCCCTGTGGTACGAACTTCTCCCCGACTACGCCATCAAAATACCTGAAATCAACGTCTCCCCTGGCGACCAAATCTCTGCTTCAGTACGCCTTGTAGATGCTGAAACCAACTACTGGCTAATTGAAATCACCGACGTAACGGTCGGACAGAGTTTTAGGGAGCATTTTTTTTACGACTCGACACAGTTAACAGCTGAATGGATCGTTGAAAGACCCACTGTTAACAACTTCATGACTACCCTTGCAGACTTTGGAAACATAACCTTCACCGATGCCAAGGCACAAATCGGCGACAAAGAAGGAACAATAACCGCGTTCCCCAACTATGAAATTATGATGCAGAACCGACAAAACCAGAATTTGGTGGAGATTTCAGAATTAAACATGGACGGCTCCAGCTTCACCATAACCTACCTCGGCGAACCTTAACCGCATGATTCACCGCAGGTTTTTGGCTCGTTTCAACGAAGCCGCCACGCCCTCAGTTGTCAACACGCAAGTTACCTTGTCAGGGTTTTTCTTTTCAACCACGGGAACCACCGAGACTCTTTCCCGACTCATGATTTTCTGCGCTTCAAGCACTGACTCATCCGAAAAAACCGAAACCTTCCGAAGCGGCATCTGCCCCACCCGTAGTTGGCTTTGCTGCTCAGGCTTAACCTTCATCAACTCCTCCCAGACAACAACGCCCTGATAGACGCCGTCTTTCTCAACGATTGTGTCGTGGTAACGTGACTTGAACATGGTTTCCATGGCTTCCGCAAGGGTGGTTTCAGGAGACACCGCGCCGATTTCAGCGCACGTAACATCGCTCACCCTGACCCCTGCAAGGTTAGTTGAGACAATGGTTTGTTCTGCTTCTTCAGTTGCCCCAACATAAACAAACAAGCCCACAATGATAAGCAGAAAATATGTTGTGAACACAATGCCAAAAACCACCATACCTATGCCAAACAATCTGCCTATGTAGGAAGCGTACTTGGTGGCGTCAGTGAATTTCATGCGCTCCGCCAAAAACGCCCGAAACACCCTGCCGCCGTCCATGGGAAACGCAGGAATCAAATTAAATCCGCCTAACAGCAAATTAAGAACAGCTAAGTCAAGCATAAGGTTTCCAGCAGTAGCTAAGGAGGCACCTATTGGCGTTCGAGGAGCAGCGACCTGTATAACCACATTGGCCAAAAGCAAAACAGCGCCAATCGCAAAGCTCATTAAAGGTCCAGCTATAGCTAAACGCCATTCAATGCTTGGTGTCTGGGGAATTTCTTCAATTTCGGAGACGCCGCCGATTGGGTAAAGCACGATTTTACGGACTCGAATATGGTAATGCCTCGCTACGAAGGTGTGCGCCATTTCATGCACTAAAACAAAAACGAAAAGAAACAGTATGAGCGTGAAAAGGTAAAAGTCAGGGTACGACAAAACAGCGACGCCAGCCATTAGAAGGATGAAGGTGAGGTGCAGTTCGATTGGTATGCCCCAAACAGACGCAATCTTGAAAGCATACTTCATAATTCAAGAAGAGCCCAATGTTGTTCATTAGGATTTCTATAAACTGCCTCGGCGCCAAGTTTTCGCGGTTTCGTAACAAAGAAAGAAAACCAGCACCGCAATAGCCGCCGTGGAAAAAACGTATTCGCGGCTTACAAACGCTGGACGCATAAAAGTCAACTCCAACACCAGAACCACAGCCGCAAAAACCGCGTAAAACAGGTACCTTGGAACAAGAAAACGACTAATTTTTACGCTGTTCTCCAAAAGGTACTTGGCTACGGTGTAGTTGCCCGCTTCACGTTTAAGTAGACCCGCATCTTCAAGCTTTGAAAGATGATACGTCGCAACAGACGGGCTGCTCATTTTAAGTGCTCGTTGGAGTTCACGTATGCCGACGGGTTTGCTGCTTTTAAGCAGGAAACGATAAACCGCAAGAGTAGTTCCTTTGAGGATTTCTTTGGATCCGTCGGCTGGCAAACAAGTTCCCCACCGAAAATAGGAACCTCAACAATTTAAGACCTATCCTTCGCAAAACAATTTACCTGTTCTAAAGTTTAGGACAAAACAGCTGGAAAATAGCATTAAATAAATCGATTCCCTCTTACAACTCAAAATCCCGCCGACAAAGGTTAACGCAATGAACCTGCCAAAACAAAAAATAGCATTGGCGCCCGTTCTCGCCGTGGTTTTAGCTCTTCTACTGGTCGGCGCAGCCACGTCTTTCCCACCTACCCAACAAGAACGGCAAGACCAACTGGTATCAAAAGGCGGCGTTCCTTCCCCACAACCGCAACCATCAGACAACCAGTTTTTCCAACAATCCGAAGCTCCCTCACCAACCAGCGAGCCGCCAGAGTTACCAATTTCCTCAAATACACAAGACGAGCGAACTTGGCCAATCCCAAAACCCACAACATTACCCACACCTTCACCTGCTCCTGTAGTCCCCACCTCTTCAGTGTTCAACGGCGTTTTGCCCCTGATATTTATTGTAGCCGCAATTGTGGTGGCAGTGGTTTCAGTGAGGGTTTTATTCTCCGAAAAAGACCTGAACAGAACTCAGTAAGGACAGAACTCACGTAGGGAATTGATGTATCAAGTGATTGATAGAACCCCCATTTAATGCGTGTGACCCAAAATATGAGCGACAACTCGACCCCAGAACGCTAAAGAAGCGGTGTGGCAGCAAACCCCGTTTAAACAGCAAACAAAACTTCGCCCTCTAAACCCTACCTCACAAATCCTCACAGTAAATCACAAAATGTTATCAATTTGTTTCTGCTTACAAATTCACACACGCTTTCAAAAGCCACTCTCACACCACAACATACCCCACAATACAAAAAAACACACCAAAACACGCCAAAAAAACAAAAAACAGCAAAAAAACAAATCACAAATCACGCCTCCACAAAAAAGCAACATTTATTTCTCCGCCAGACGCAATGTTTATATGGGCTAATTGTGCTTCATGGTAAAGTCAGCTAACACAGCTGCCCCGCAATTTCAACATATGGCGGCGGCTCAACCCCAACCGAACCGGCGAATACGCCTTACAGGGATGCGGGAGTTGGCCTCCAATTGCGGGGACACACATGTAGACCTGACCAATTGCTCAGTTAGGTCTGAAATGGGCTTTGACGTTTGTGGAATAATCTCCCTCCAAATCCAGTAAAAAGTAAAAGGCACAAAGTGCGAAAACGTACCATACAATAAACATAGTAGTATCCGACAAATCAACGGAGATGCGTAGTTGTGCGTAACTCCGGTTGATCCTGCCGGACCCCACTGCTATCGGGATGGGACTAAGACATGCTAGTCGAGCGCCTTCCAGCTATGTGGAAGGAGCGGCGTACAGCTCAGTAACACGTGGCTAACCTGCCCTTAGGATAGGAACACCCCCGGGAAACTGGGGCTAATTCCCAATAGGCGAAGAACTCTGGAATGAGTCTCCACCAGAAAGGACGTTTAGAGCATGCTTCTATGCGTCGCCTAAGGATGGGGCCGCGTCCGATCAGGTTGTTGGTGAGGTAATGGCCCACCAAGCCTATTACCGGTGCGGGCCGTGAGAGCGGGAGCCCGGAGATGGGTACTGAGACAAGGGCCCAGGTCCTACGGGGCGCAGCAGTCGCGAAACCTTTGCAATACACGCAAGTGTGACAGGGTCATCCCGAGTGCCGACCGCTGAGGTTGGCTTTTACTCAGTCTAGACAGCTGGGGGAATAAGGAGAGGGCAAGTCTGGTGTCAGCCGCCGCGGTAATACCAGCTCTCCGAGTGGTGTGGACGTTTATTGGGCCTAAAGCATCCGTAGCTGGCTGAACAAGTCCCCTGTTAAACCCACCGATTTAATCGTTGGCTTGCGGGGGAAACTGCTCGGCTAGGGGACGAGAGAGGCAGACGGTATTCTAGGGGTAGGGGTGAAATCCTATAATCCCTGGAAGACCACCAGTGGCGAAGGCTGTCTGCTAGAACGCGCCCGACGGTGAGGGATGAAAGCTGGGGGAGCGAACCGGATTAGATACCCGGGTAGTCCCAGCTGTAAACGATGCAGACTAGGTGTTTGGACGGCCACGTGCCGTTCTAGTGCCGCAGGGAAGCTGTTAAGTCTGCCGCCTGGGGAGTACGATCGCAAGATTGAAACTTAAAGGAATTGGCGGGGGAGCACCACAAGGGGTGAAGCTTGCGGTTTAATTGGAGTCAACGCCGGAAATCTCACCGGGAGCGACAGCAGTGTGAAGGCCAGATTAAAGGTCTTGCTAGACGAGCTGAGAGGAGGTGCATGGCCGTCGCCAGTTCGTGCCGTGAGGTGTCCTGTTAAGTCAGGCAACGATCGAGACCCGCGTCCTCTGTTGCTACCAGTTTTGTGCTGGGCACACTGAGGAGACCGCCACTGATAAAGTGGAGGAAGGAGCGGGCCACGGCAGGTCAGTATGCCCCGAATCTCCCGGGCCACACGCGAGCTGCAATGGCAGGTACAATGGGTTCCGACCTCGAAAGGGGGAGGCAA
>JAOZHZ010000017.1 GCA_026014615.1 Candidatus Bathyarchaeota archaeon
AGAATTGAAAAGAAACTTTCACTCCATGCATTATCTCCTGGCTTCCCTACACGTGAGAAACTCTGTCTCCACCCGTAGCCGGCTATCAGATCTTTTACCTCCTGTGCTGTGTATTGACTCCCTCTGTCTGAATGAAATATTGCTCCTTTGGGAATATCCCAACGCTCGCACACTTTTTCTACTGTCCTGCTCACCAATGTTGCTTTCATCCGATTACTCTGTGTTGAGGCTAAAATTGCATTGGTAAACACATCTCTGACCTGACACACATAATCAAACCCTTCCCCAGTCCGTATATAACTGAGATCACTCGACAACACTTGAAAGGGCTGATCTATCTGTATATCTCTTGTCAGATTCTCATAGCCGGCCCCTCGTGATTTTCTACTGTCTGTCAACGAGCGCTGTCTCCTGCGAATGTGACAGGATTTTAGCCCCTGTTGGTCCATTATCCTTTTTACTACCCCAAATGAAGCCTTCATTCCATCTCGCCTCATACATCCGCAAATACGTTCAGCTCCGTAGGTTCCTTTACCTTCGTTGTGAAATATATCTTCAACCTTCTCGCGGATCTGGTTGTATTTGTCACTTCGCTTCTCCCGCTCGTTAAGCCAGGTATAATATCCAGATCGTGATACGCCCAATTGTTGTGCCCACTTTGCCTTGGCGTGTGTTTCCTGCTGCTCAATAAACTCATATTTCGATACTACCGGTATTTCCGGTGTTGAGCTGCAAAGTAGGCTGAAGCTTTTTTTAAGATGTCATTCTCTTCTTCCAGTTCAGCGATTCTTCGTTGCAATTGCCGTATCTCATCTTCTGTTTTTGCCTCAACCGTTTTTTCTCCTGAAGCCTGATATTTCTTTCTCCATCGTTGGAGTACCGCAGGATGAATGCCAAGACCCTCTGCTACCGAACGTACTGTTCGCTCTGGATGATAACTCAGTTCAACTGCTCGTTTCTTAAACTCTTCATCATATTTTCGTCTCGTTTTGCTCATGCTATATTCCTTTTTCATAGCTTAGCAATATGTCCGATATTTTAACAGAGACCC
>JAOZHZ010000027.1 GCA_026014615.1 Candidatus Bathyarchaeota archaeon
CGACAGGGCAAACGCCGGGCAGCCACGCCGCTGAGGATAAGAGCTGAAAGCATCTAAGCTCGAAGCCTCTCCCGAAAAGAGGCAGCCATTCCCGTTTCACGGGACGAGGGCTCCCATAGAAGATGGGTTTGATGGAGTTGGGGTGTACGCTAGAAGCCTTCGGGCGACTAGCTCAGCCTGCAGCCTCCAATCGCCCGAGATGCCAAGCCCTCTGGTGGTATCTGAGCGATATTTGATGAACTTACGAAAAATGTGTTCGCGAAAAACTTTGGCCTATGCGTGCGTGTCAGAAGAGACCTTTGAATTGTTTGCAGAAACAAATTGATTCTTTTCTGTTACTTTTTGTTTTTTCTATTTACCTATTGTTTTTTTGCCTTCGTCTGAGCAGTACAACCTTTGACCACCTATTCTAATGTGCGTTTTGGTTTTCATACTAATTTAGCTGTAGAAAATCTCAGTCTGTTACGTTTTCTCTTAAAGGGTTACTCGCTTGGCATCTTTGGTGCACTTGCCCTTTTTGGCGCCGTTAAACTGTAAACGGTTACACAGCCAGCTTAAGCCTTCTCTTTAAGGTTAACGCAACAAAACAACCTACAACGGCCAAAGCTAAGAATGCTCCCAGTGTCAATTCAGGTATTGTTGGCGACGGTGACGCAGACGGCAGAGATGAATCAGATAGTACATAGACTGCACCTATTCCATCGGGCACAAATAATTCACCATTGGCTGCATTGTAGGTTAAATCATAGGCGCTTCCTCGTCCAAGCGTAAAGTTTGCAACAACCTCGTGTGTGCTGTCTGATATAGCCCTGACTGTAACGTTGCTCCCGTAAGATCCACTAAAGAAGATTACCCCTATTGTAGGGTCATAAGCTATGCCCGATCCTCCAGAATCTATGTTCATCGTGTCAACTATTGCATTAGTGTTATCTGATATTACTGAAACCGTACGACCATGGGTCACGAAAATCTGGTCTTTACTAGAAACGTAGACTAAGTTTTGAGGTCCGCTTCCTACAGTTACGGTTGCAGTAACAGCATGTGTGTTGTCAGATATGACAGAAACTGTGCCGTTACCACTAGAGTCTGAATTGGCAACAAATATCGTGCCTTTTGTGGGGTCGTAAGCTACCCCTTTGGGGCGGTCGCCAACCGGTACAGTTGCAATAACGGTATGCGTATTATCGGATATGATTGATACAGTGTTGGATCCCCAATTGGCGACATAGATTTCGCCCTTAGCAGAATCATAAGCTATGCCAACAGGGTTGGTTCCTACCGGTATTGTTGCGATCACCGTGTGGTTGCTATCAGATATAACCGACACTGTGCCAGCACCGTTGTTGCTTACATAGATTTCGCCCTTAGCAGAATCATAAGCTATGCCAACAGGGTTGGTTCCTACCGGTATTGTTGCGATCACCGTGTGGTTGCTATCAGATATAACCGACACTGTGTTATCATAAAAGTTGGTGACAAATATCTCCCCTTTGTCAGAATCATAAACTATGCCCCAGGGACCAACACCAACTGGTACAGTAGCGGTTACCTCAAAAGCTGCTTTGGCAACATTGACTGGTGACAAAACAAAAATTGTAATCAATAATAAACCTAAAAAAGCCCAAATTTTGTTTTTCACAAATATCCCCCAAACTCCAAGGTAATAGTGTTTGTTGGGTGTGGTTTTTTAGATCTGTTCATTGTTTCTCAACTTAATTATATATTTATTGACCTTTTTTTAACACTTATGGTTAAATGATTTCATTTAATTTTATTTAGGAAAGAAGGGGAAACTAAAGGATTTAGTTAAGTGGATTTAAGCTAGCTGCTGGGGCGGAATAAATTTGTTTGTTGCAATTTGGCTTCAGATACCAAGTTGTTATATAGAAAGCCGTTTCCATAATTGCTAAGCTGTTTCGTGGTTGTAATGTCATTATCCGATGAATCCTTGTAGATTGAAACTGAACCATCGCTTATCGTTATGTATCCAATTCTTTGAACAGTAACGGAAATTGCGTTTGGTGTTCCAGCGCGCCATAATCCTTTCGCATTATCAGCACTGTCTGCATTATTGCCTGAAATATTTGAGTAGCAACCTATCGAGCCAACTGAATGACTTAACATAGATGTGTTTTGAGTCCAGTTGAGTTGGAAGTTGCCTCTTATGCCCAACGAACCACTTAAAGCACCAAGGTCAGTTACATGGTCAAATAGTTGAGATAGCTCAGCGTTTGAGAGGGCTGGGTTGTAGTTTGTTCCTATGTTGTAACAATGATTTTCCACTAATCCGGTATCTGTGGTAATCTGGATTTTGTAGACTTCCATAACAGCATCACAGGCTGCAATTTGATTACCTGGTAACCGAGTTGTGTTGATTACGATTGCTGATGGATACTCAGTGATAGGTGTCATCAAACTGCCGTCTGCTGTTCTGTATGAAGCGTTAGACGGACCTTGACCTACATATGCATAGGCGATATTCAATTGAAACTGTGTTTCGGATCCGGCGATCTTCATGATTTGGTCAGACGGCATAATAATGGCTGATGCGGCAGCAATACAAACAATGAGCGGAACTACAATCAAAATTATGCTTAGTCTGGTTAGATAGCATTTCATTGTCTTAGTCCGCGATACATTTCTTTTATGGTTTTTTAGCATAATCACACCTCTAATCGTGTTGGATGAGACGTGGAGGTCCTGCTTGTGCGGTCAATTCATCAATTGGGTCTGGTATTGAAATGATATCCCACATAATAGCGGGGTTGTCAGGGTCATAGAAAACCGCATATGTACTGCCTGACATTTTTTGGGCATTAGGACTTACGTACATGCCAGCATCGTAGCAACTCCAGTACCATCTGTCACCATTTTGCGAAGGTGAACCTGGTGCATCGCCAGTAGCCCCCGACCAATATCCATATTGGTCGTAGGCAAATGTGAATTGCGGAGCATATCCGGGATACCACCAGTAATCGTGGTCGTAACTTCCGCCGACTCCTGTTTCCCAATCCCAACAAACCCAGTAGTAATGATACGGGTTGGATGCATTATAATTGCCTTGCATGCCTAATACCACCCACGTATCATCAGGTTCACCATATGTGCCGTCATGTAAACAATAGCTGAACGTATCAGGTCCTGGGCTTCCCACCCAAGCAGTATAATTATTTGCTTGTACCCTAGCTATAGCAACAAATGTTGACGCCGCGAAAATTGCAATTATAACAACAGAGATCATTTTTCTCATTTTGTTTTCCTCCAAATTTGGCGTTTTTACTGTTCTCTTTCTGTCCTTCGATTGGGGCAAGGCGGTGACACGCCTCCGAACAGTGTAGTTCGGGCTGTTTGGCGTGTATGTGCAGAAGTTGGGTATAGGGTTTCTTGTGGAATAATATTATTAATAATATTATTATTCTGAACAATAACAACGGCGTTATATTTTGGTGGGGCGTTCTTGTGTTGAACAAACGACTGGTAAAAGACAGGTTCCCAAAACGTTTTAATGCAACTAGAGGTTAAATCTGTTTGAGCGTACCCGGATGTAACTTTAGAAACATAAGGGGGGTGCTTGGGGTGAGGCTAAAGCCTAATACTGGGGAAAGAATGCTTAGAGCCTTTTTAGACTTGGTTATGATTCGTATGTTAGGGCAGCACTCTATGAGCGCCTACGAAATAGGCATAGTTTTAATGAAAAAGTTCGGCGTCAGGGTTGGTCCAAGCACAATTTACTCCAAACTTTCCACTTTGGAAAAACAAGGAGAAATATATTGCGTCGAGGGCAGGTCAGGAAAAGTGTACGGATTAACCCAGCAAGGACAACAAACTATGAACGACATGCCTGCCGTAATTGTGGAAATGAGTGACTCCGCTAAGGAACTGCTAACAAACCAACACCCCACCCTCAAGGAAAAAGAACCCCGCAAATACCACGGCGCAGCAGAACAGCATATCCCTTTGCAGAGTTACAAACGTACTAGCTTTAGATGCCCTATACCGTAATCGATATATGCGGTTCTTTCTGAGTTTTCCACAAAGCACGCGCGGCTTTGGACTGGTGAACCAAGTATCCTACTCGAAGTAATCATAATCAGTATTCTTGTTTTAGTGTTGGGTATTTTGCTGGATATAGCGGTTGGTGACCCCTCGCCTAACAGTCCCTACGCTGCCTACTACAAAGTTCACCCGACGGTGCTGATGGGCAACTTCATAGCCTTCCTGAAACGTCACCTCAAAAACCCTAATCCAAAACGTGAAAAAATCAATGGCGTCTTTCTCGGTGTCGCTACGGTTTTGGCGTTTGCGTTGCCCACGTTTTTTGGATTCTGGGCAATCTGGCACTTTCTGGGCGGTTTCAACTTCTGGCTAGGCGTAATCGTCTACGCACTCATCGGCGTAGTTCTGGTGAAGTTTGCGGTGTGTATTAGGTTGGAGACGGATTGGGCAAAAGCCGCCGCCAAAGCCATCCAAGAAAACGACCTCACAGAAGCACGCAAATACGCGCATTTCAGCCGCCGAGACAGCTCCAACCTCAACGGACCCCAAATCGCCTCAGCCGTTATCGAATCCATGGCGGAGAACATCATAGACTTCAAGTTTAGCCCCATCATCTTCTACTCGCTGTTGGGCGTCACGGGCGCCGTGGCTTTCCGCGCCGTGAATACGTTGGATGGCATGGTGGGCTTTAAAGACAAAGAAAACATTAATCTGGGCTGGTTTAGCGCCAACCTCGACCACGTCGTCAACTTCATACCCTCGCGGCTGACGGGCATTCTCATAATTGCCGCCTGCGCGTTGCTGGGTAAAGACTACAAAACCGCATGGCAAATCACCAAACGCGACCACTCTAAAACGCAGAGCCGAAACCACGGGTGGCCCATGGCTGCGATGGCGGGGGCGTTGCATGTGCAGTTTGAGAAACCAGACAAATACATCCTCGGCGACCCCGTAGAGGCGTTGGATGGGGGCAAGATTTTAGAGGCGCTAAAAATCCGCGACGTAGCCATAGTTCTGTGCCTGCTGATATTTTTGCCTGTGCTGGTTTTGGTGCGGCTGTTCGTTTTCCCCTTCTAACCGCTTAACGTTTGCTACAACGTAATCTGTTGAAGCATGTTCCTGATTGGCAGCCCATACGGGCACTTGTCTTCGCATTCGCCGCATCCGCTGCATTTTTCGGCTTTACCTTCCAGAGAAGCATACAGCTTACGCGCCCAGTTCCGTAATCCGTAAACGTCGGCTAATGCTTTGAAACGCAAGCAAGTGGGGGACATCCACGTTTTGGGGGCAAGGCAAACAGAGCCCGCAGTCTCGGCATTGGTCGCCAAGCTCAATCGCAAACCGCTGCTTCTCATCTGCTGTGAGTCCTGAGAACTCGTTGCCCGCTTTAGCTGCAGCTTCTACTTGTGCAACTGACTGCAACCCTGCAATTGTGACCGCGATGTCTTGTGACAGAACAAAGCGCAACGCACTACGTGCCATAGCATCCGTATCCTGCCCTAGTAGCGCGTGCAGTTCGGGCTCGTCACTGAGCAAGGAAAGCGAGGGCTGGTAGAAGCAGGTTATGAGTTTGCTGGTTTTAGCAAAATACGGCTTCATGGCGATGACGCCTACGTCGTGGGTTTTTGCGTAGGGCACCAGTTCCTCCAACGCTTGCCGTGTGACGACGTTGAGCGGAACCAGCACAGAATCAAACTCTCCCGTATCAATTGCCTTCACCAAGACGCGGGGTCTGTGGCTTGTGATGCCGACAAAATCCACCAGTCCTTCGCGGCGCGCTTCTTTGCAGGTCTGCAGCACCCCGTCGGGTCCAGTGGCTTTCTGAAGCGTGCGTTCGTCGTCTATGCCGTGAAGCTGAATAATGTCCAGCCGGTCAGTCTGCAGCAGTTTTAGGCTTTCTTTGAGGTCTTGCAGGGATTCACGTTTTGTTCGAGAACCCGTCTTGGTGGCTATGACGCATTCGTCTCGAACGCCTTTTAGGGCGTTGCCGATTTTTTCTTCACTGTCTCCGTCCCACTTCGCCGTGTCGAAGTACGTTATGCCCAAATCAAAAGCGGTTCGAACCACCTTCGTGGCTTCCTCGGGGCTAAGTTGCGCTATCCATGTGCCGCCAAACCCAACCTGAGACACCTGCAGCCCAGTTCTGCCCAGTCTTCTTTTATTCAAGAAACCTGCTACCTCCTGTTTTCCGTAGGAAAAGTTAACATATAAACCTGATTGCCCAAAGTCGAAGCATAAGAAAATTAAGAAAAAAGCTGGGTTGAGTTTGGTGCGTTTATGCACGTAGTTGTTTTACGAAGTCTGCGGCGCGGGCGTTGAGGTCTTCGCCTGTACCTATTTTCACAACAACCGCATTCGACAGTGAACCCCCTTCTGAAAGCGCTGTAACTGCGTCTATAATCATAGCAACGTCACTGGCTTCCTCTGGACCTGAACCGCTTCCGAACACGCCCACTTGGGTACCTTGGTCAGGCTGCAGGTCGTTTAGGTAATCCTTGATGGAGCTCGTAGGTGCGCCTGCATAGATTGGTCCGCCCGCTACGATTATGCCGTATCTAGTTGTGTCTGATGCAGTTTCGCTTCGCACGCCAGCCAAGACAACCGTGTAACCGTCGGCTTGCAGGTCGCTGGCAACTTTATCGGCGACGCCTTTGGCAGCTCCCGACAAGCCAGGGTCATAGACAACCAGTGCCTTGCCGACGGAGGCGCCTGTGGGCGTTAAGGTTTCTGAGCCTGTGGCTGTCAATCCAGACAAATTCAGAAATATCACCGCTGCAAAGCCGACTACAACAACAATCAGCACCGCAAACATAATTAGGATTATTTTGAAGATTTTCCGCATTTTTACTTTCTCCTGTTCATTCATCAGGTACCTCTGACGGCTTCAGTATATAAAACCAACTAAGTAGTGAAGAAATAAGGCTTGAAACATTTTTTTCCAGCCGTTTAGTTGTTGAATCGATTGCGTTGGTTACTGCGGCTTCATTTTCTGTCTTAATGCATTAACTAACCGCAAGTTGTCCTCGGCAGACCTGACCGTAACTCGGAAGTAGGTGTTGTCCAAGCCGACAAACGTGCAGCAGTCTCGAATGAGTAAGCCTTCTTTGCCCAGTTGCTCCCTGAGTTGGGTGGATGTCAGGTTAGGCGCAGTGATTTTCACTAGCAAAAAATTGGTTTCCGACGGAAAAGCGTGTAACCCGCCAATTTCCATGATTGCCTTGGCAAACTGCTCCCTTTCCTGTTTGATGGTGCGTTTAGTGTTCTGGATGAATTCTTTGTCTTTGAAGGCTGCCAACGTGGCGTTGCCTGCTAACCCGTTGATGCTCCATGGTTGCCTTACCGTCTGCAGTTTGTCAATCAGGCTTTCTGCTGCGATGGCGTAGCCGAAACGTATGCCCGGCATGCCGTAGAATTTGGTGACTGACTTAATTACAAACAGGTTTGGGTAGTCTTTTATATCGCCAGCCACGGTTGCTTGTTCGCCGTTGGGGGCAAACTCTATGTAGTTTTCGTCTACACTGACGATGATGCCTTTTTTCTGGCAGAACGCCAGTAAATCCAGAATTGTTTCGCGGCTGTAGAGGGTGCCTGAGGGGCTGTGGGGGTTGCAGATGTACACGATTTTGGTGTCGTCAGTGATGGCTTTTTTTACGTTTTCCGTTTCCAGCATAAAGTTAAACGGTAACTGCACAAAAATTACGTCACCGCCTACCCGCAGAACGGCTTTTTCATACTCGCTAAACGACGGCACAGGGATAACAGCGTTGAATTTGCCCTCAAAGGCTTCAGTTATCATGTATATGAGTTCGATGGAGCCGTTTCCAAGGATAATGTTTTCCGCCGAGACACCGTGTCCCACGTAAGAAGCGATTTCCTGTCGTAGGTCAACGGGGTCTGGGTCAGGATAAAACCTGATGAGTTTCGCGTCTTCTTGGACGGCTTCGACGGCTTTGGGTGAGGGACCCAAGAAGTTTATGGGTCCACTGAAATCCAGCACTTTTTCCAGTGGGATGTTGAATTTTCGGCTAAAGCCCCAGACATCTCCGCCGTGGCTTACAAACCGTTTCTTTTTGCATGGACTTTCCAGTTTTGTTTCCTCCATCAAACGTGCAATTTCAGGCTCTACCTTCCACTGTGCCTCGTAGTGGGCGTTGTAGATGTTTATGATTTTGTAGAGCCAGTAGATGCCGCCTATGCCCAAGGTAACAATTGTGATGAGGGCATATTTTTTTATCGGTATCGTCTGCGGCATGAACATCCGCTCAGGGAAAGCGGCGGCTAAGAAGGTGTCTTGATGCTTCTCATGGGCGACCAAGTCCATGGAAAGTTTGTACAATAGAATGAACGCGGGCACTATCAGAATGATGGACGCAGCCCAAAACTTTGCATTCCTTTCCCGCAGCGCCCCCATCGTTGTAGGTGGTTCTTTTCCCTGTTTCTTCACGAAGGCAACAATTTTTTCCTCTAATTCTGCTTCGCGTTCAAAATGCTTGTTTCTGTTGTCCACCAAACGATAAAACATGGGAAAAAACGCTACGCCAAAACTTGCAATGGCAGCCAAGAACCACATGGAAAACCATGTGACCTTTTCTTTTGCCATAGGGTTAAAGGTGGCTCGCTGCATTGTTGGCGTAAGCTTTTCGCTCCACAGATGAATGGTTAAAAACAGCCCAGCCAAACCTAATAAACCGTTGCATCCCCTACACTTGCCTGTTAGAAAAATAAATTGGTGAATAACTTCCCTTGGGCTTTATAAGCAGTTATATTTTTTTGAGTTTCGCCCTGTTTCTGAAAAACTCCGCTTCGTCTTGTGTATGTACATGAATTTCAAAAGGCTCTTTGATTCCTGCTTTCCATAGTTCGGCGTGTATTCTTGCTGGCTTAAGGTTTGTGACTATGAGGATGTCTGTGTCGCTTGAGTAGTTGTTTTTCTTTTCTGCCGTTGAACCAAAAAGATAGGTTCCGGCTTGGGAGTCCAGTCTGCGGACTGTTTTTTTGATGATTTGTAGATATTTGGCTAAATTATTGAATACTTCTTGCCTCTGCAAGGCAGCTTCCACTAACAGGTCATGCGACATTTCTCATTATCTCTTGAACTGCAGAAGTTAACCTTTTTACTTCTTCTTTGGTGAACTCTCTCATAACATACCTTGATGTGATGTATGCGTCTTCAAGCATGCCTATCTCCAGCAAATAATCCTCTAAAACTCCCTTCACAGCAGGTTTCTTGTTTTCCACGACTATCAACGTAGTTTTTTCCTTTGATTACAGGTAATGGCTTTGGATATTTAAGCGTGAACATAATTGAGTTAATTGCGTTTTTGCTGAAGAAATTGGTGGACCAACAGCCCAGCCAAACTTTATAAACTGTATCTTTCTGCATGTATCCTAAGATGCGAACTGATGGCACGCTGCTTTCCGTCGTTGTTCCTATGTATAATGAGGAACACACTGTAGGAGACATAATTAACCGCCTCAAAACCGTTTTGGCATCTACAGGTTTTCGGTATGAAATAATTGTTGTGGATGACTGCTCCACAGACGGCTCAGTCGAAGCCGCTAAGAAACATGGTGTTACCGTTTATAGGCTGAGACTGCATATAGGTAAAGGATACGCGCTTAGGGCAGGTTTCGCCAGAGTCAAGGGCGACTTGATTGCCACAATTGATTCTGATGGGTCGCATGTGCCTGAAGAGTTGCCTTTGCTGCTTCTTCCAGTGGCTGAAGGGAAGGCTGACTTGGTTATCGGCTGCCGATTCAACGGCAACGAACCTGTAACTGCGACACGCAGGATAAATCAGGCTGGCAACAAGCTATTCAATTCATTAATCAGGTTTCTTATCCAAACACCCATCTGCGATTCTCAGTCGGGCTTCCGTGTCATGACCGCCGAAGTGTTGCGGAGTATGCGTTTGTGGTCAGGCGAATACGAAATCGAATCTGAAATGTTGGTGAAAACCGCCCGCAAACACTTCCGCATCCAAGAAGTATACATCACCTTCGAGCAGCGTACCTATGGCAGGTCGGGGATTGACCCGTTGGTGGATGGTTTTAAAATTTTGGTCTCCATTGTTATGGCTTATTTGAGGAGTTGACCGAAATGGACGCCCCGCCTAAAGTCTCTATAGTTGTGACCTGCCGAAACAATGAGCAGACCATAGGCGAATGCCTCCAAGCTCTTGCCAGCCAAAACTACCCCGAAGACGCCTTCGAAATCCTCGTCATAGACGCCTGTTCCACCGACGCCACCGCCGACATAGCCCGAAAATACACGCCCAAAGTCTACTCGGAGCCCATAAACGCGGCGGCAGCCTACAACTACGCCATGAAAATCGCCAGCCACAGCATTTTGGGTTTTGTGGATTCTGACGCCAAAGTTGAACGGGATTGGCTCAAAAAACTTGTTCCTCACCTCAACGACCCGAAAGTGGCTGGGGTGAGTGGCTCCATAGAAACATGGAACATCGAGAACCCGTGGGCGCGCAGCATCGGCTATGAAATCAAGAATCGCTACAGCCACATCGGCAAGTACACGGGACGCATAGCCACCATGAACTTGCTGCTGAAGCGGGGTGTGATAGAGGAGGTGGGTGGTTGGGATGAGGATTTGCCGTCGCAGTACGACACGGACTTCGGATACCGTATGAGCGGCTTAGGCTACAAAATCGCCTACGAACCAGACGCCAAATGCTACCACTACAACCGACCCACGCTTCGGGCATACTGGCGTCAGCAGCGACAGTACGGAAGGAACACCACGCGGCTTTACTTCAAGCACGGCCACCTCGCCCGAGGCGACGAAATAACAGACGTAGGCATGAACATCCAGCCCGCACTGTACTTGCTGGTTTTTGCTTTTGCGGTTTTGGGTATCGTGCCCTTGCTAAGGGTGTTGTGGTACGTTGCTGGTGGCGTTTTGTTGGCGATTCTGGTTTACTATGTTTACTCTGCAGCAAAACTTGCCGTGAAATTTCATGATGGCACCGCGATGCGGCTGGTGGTGCTGTATTATGTGCGGGCGTTTGCTTGGATCTGCGGTGCTGGGTCTGCAGCCGTAAAATTCTTATTCTGTGAACGGAGGAAAAAGCAGACATGACCAAGGTGTGCTTCATCAGCCCCGAGTACTGGCCTCTCACAGGCGGCACAGGCAGCTACGTTTACTACCTCTCCAACGAGTTACTCAAAAACGGCTACCAAATTTATGTGGTTACGGGCGCAAATCAAGCCCAAGACGTTCACGTCAACTCGCGCCTTTATGTGTCTTTTTTAAAAATTCCCAAGATGCCGATTGTTAAGTCGTTTATGTTGGCGGGCAGTAGCTACCGCAAACTGCAAGGCGTAAAAGACACCGCTAACGTGGATGTTACGCATCCGCAGTTACCGTTGACGCCCAATTTTGCTGTGCCCCCACGGTTTGGAAAAACCCTTGTTTGCACTGTTCATTCCACTTGGAAGGGCGAAGCGGAGGCTATTCGCGGTGAACCTTACAGTCGCTTGAACGCGAACGAGAAGTTTTTGGTGAGTTTTAACTGGTTTTTGCGGTTCTTTGAAGAAGGCATGTTTAAACGCGCCCGAAAAATCATAGCCGTTAGTCACTTCACTAAATGGGAACTTACCCACTACTACAAGATTCCCCAGAACAAAATCCGTGTCATCCACAACGGCGTGGACACCAAAAAATTCCAGCCCGCCCCAGACAAACGCAAAATAAAGCAGGAGTTGGGCTTTAACCCCGACGACCCCGCCATCGTGTCTGTCGGGCGACTGTACGCGCGTAAGGGGCTGTTCACTTTGATTGAAAGTATACCCGCCGTGGTCAAGCGGTTCCCTAACGCTAAATTCATCATCTCAGGCAAGGGGCAAAGCGACGAAATGAAAAAACTTCTTGCTCACGCAGGAAAACTCGGCGTAAAAAACAACCTGATATTCACAGGTTACACCCCCGACAAAGAATTGCCCAAACTCTACCAAGCCGCCGACGTGTTCGCGTTCTCCACCTTCTATGAGCACCACCCGTTCGCAGTTTTGGAAGCGCTTTCGTCTGGCTTGCCCGTGGTCACTACCAACGTTGGCGGGATTCCCGAAACCATCGTGAACGGCAAAAACGGCTTCATATGTCAGCCCTTCAACGCACAGGAGTTTTCTAGCCGTATACTCTACCTTCTGGAGCACCCCAAAGAAGCCGCAGAAATGGGGCAACTGGCACGCAAAACCATTATGGACGAATACGACTGGAGCATAGTCGTCAAAGATGCCGTGAAAGTCTACGAGGAAGTTCTACAGGGAACATAGCAATCGCGCTGGCAACCTTGTTAGTGGGTTAGTTTGTTTGCATCATCAAAGTATTGGATGAATTGTGCGTAGTTTTCTTGCAGGTTGCTGGGCGGCTCAGATTGGGGGTATAGCAGCCTCAATGCATGGTCGTCTGTCAAATCCGAGGGGAAAAAGATTGTGATTTTTGAGGGCGGGGGAATGGAGGACATATAAGCCGTTCTGAAGAGGCCTTGACAGATTTCTTCGCCATTTATCCTAATTACACCCACGGACTTGTACAGTTCGTCGCCCATCTGTGTCAACCGCTGGGAAGCTTGAGCGGTGAGGGTTATCTCTTGGCTTGTAGAGTTATAAGACACAATATCTGCGTCAGAAACCAACACGGCGTTGTCTTTTTGAGAAACCAAACTAAAGCCTGATTCCAAAGACGGCGAACGGTCTTGGCAAACCCACAGAACAGCAACAAGTGCTATCAGCACTGCCAGCAAGAGACTAACCAATACTCTTTTCTTCGTGACAGTCCCTCAATAAGCGTATGTTTGCTTTGGAATTTAAATTGCATCATGGTGTGGCTCGTCGCCAAAGGTTCTATTGACGTACGATGGCGCTGTGTTAAGACCATTAAGTTTTGTCGTATCGTCGTTGGCATATCGTCTTTGTTTTCTACGCCAAAATACAATTACAGCGGTTAAAGCAACAACCGCGATAAGCGCAACCCACGCTAATGGGCTAATTCCGAGAAGAGTCCATGGTTGTTCAGGCAAACTTATGACAACTTCGTGTGAGCTGTGGTTGTATTCAAAGTAAAGTTCCCATGCACCATCATCGAAAGTGTACATGTAATAAATTTGGTTGCCATCCAGAAGCACCTTTACGTTTTTTTCTGTGTCTCTGTGTGGAATTAAGTTCTCTGCGATTTTGCACCAAACGTAACCTGTTGTGCCTGAGGGACCTGTAACGGTGAAGGTTACCTCAGAAGTAGTGTGGTTGAAAATTGGTTCGGAGATTGTGCTGTTTGTTTTTATTATGGTGAATTCCTCGTTTGGTGTTGGGCTGTCTGCTGCAGTTACCCAAGGCGCGTCAGAATTGATTTCCCCCGAAGTTGCGCCATTGGCATTCCCTATGCCCAAGAAGCTGGACAGAATTAAGCCACACACGATTATAACTGCTATACAGGCATTTGACTGGCGTCTCATCCAAATCCCCAATCAACAGGAGACAAACGTGCGTAATTAACCTTTTTTCTAATTTCTACTCAACTTAGGTTAAATTAACAAAGTGTCAAACTTAAGCAACCTCTACAGGTTCGCCCCGATACGCAACAGCGACCTTCTGAAAGAGCTTAACCACGTCCAAGGAGCAGAACAACAGCTTCGTGAGGTACTCATGCTTGTAAATTGTCATCTGCGCCTTGACTGGCAGGTCAATTTTGGGCGGCATAAACCTGCGGGCAGCCTCAGAAACCCGAAGTCCCTCGACGTTGAGGTCTGCTTCTTTGAGTCCCGTTTGTCTGGCAGCATAATTTAGGTATGTGTCTTTCCAGTTAAGCTTCATAATTTGCGTGGAAACAATGTCCACTGCTAAGGCGTCATTGCCTGTTAGCATAAGCCCCATGGGGACGGGTGTGCCTTTGGTTGGTCCGTTGCCTTCTATGCCGACGCGGGCGTCCATTATGGTCAAGGCTGGCTTGAAGATGCAGTAAAGCTTGCAAAGAACCTCCGTCAGGTATGGATGCAGGTAAATGCGGCGATTACTAGGTACGCATCCGAACAGGTTTTTGAGGGCGCCGCTGTACATCATGAACTCATGTGTTTTCATCAGCGGCAAATCCACCACGGTGTCCGCATCCAGCGCCGTTTTGGGCAAGAACAGGTGTTTGAGGGGGCTGATGCTTTTGGGAAACTTTACCTCAACCACTTTATCCTCCGACAGGTTTATGACGGTTCCGCCTGCCCGTTTCACCGCGTCCTCCATGCCCGTCTGCTTAAACGCCAAACGACAACTGTAGTTGTAGCCTTCAGATTCGCCCACGATGACTTCTTCAGCGAAATCACGAAGCAAGCCAATCAACTTATAGGTTAATTCTGGGCTGGTGACCACGCCTTTGAGGTATTCGTAGTGGCTCAGATTAGGTTTAATGAAAATCCGCCGTTTCCCACGTAAATTCGCGTCTTTCACGGCTTGTTTAAGAATTCGGGCAACCTCTTCGTCGGTTTGGGCGCGGTAGATTTTAATGGTTCTCTGAGGCATATTCAGCGGTCTCCTGCCTCTTTTGCCAATAAGCAGCCGGGGTCAGAAGCCAAGCAGTCATCGTGGTAGGCGTTGGCTCGGGCACGACATCCACCGCAGATATACTTGTAGCGGCAGGATGCGCAGGCGCCTTTTAGGTTAGAGCGGTCGCGGAAGGCGTTGAAAAGCGGACTGTTGAGCCAAACATCAATGAACTTCTCTTTTTTCAGGTCGCCCACGGTTACGGGGAAAAAGACGCATGGATGTACCTTACCCTGCGGAGAAAGCGAACAATAAAGCCTGCCTGCACCACATCCGCCGATGAAGTCAGCCAATGGAACCGCCTTCTTTGTAACCTTCACAGTTTGCATGTGAGCCATCGACATCATTACCTCCCCAGTGCCTTGACTTCCTTGACACTGGATGCCCACCCGAGCCAACTGCGGTGTAGTGGTTAGGATGGTAGTTTTGCAGCCCTTGGACATTCTTGCAAGCAGGTACCGCATGAGCGTTTCGCGTTCCTCGGCTGAGAGGTCTTGGTCGAAGTGTTCTTTACCCCTGCCTGTAGGAATGAAGTTGAAGTTTGTGAAGCGTTCTGCGCCGATTTCCTCAGCCAAATCGATGATGGCAGGCATTTCTTCAAGGTTCTTCTTGGTCGCTGTGGTGGCTATGCACACGCAAAGGTCAGCGTCTATACAGTTCTTCAAACCCGCTAGGGCTTTGTCAAAGGCTCCAGGGACGCCTCGAAATTCGTCGTGGGTCTTGGCTGTGGCGCCATCGATGCTGATGTCAACATAGTTAACTTTGGCTTGCTTGAGTTTTTGCACGTTTTCCTTGGTGAGTAGTGTACCGTTGCTGGCAAGTGACACGTAAAGCCAACGGTCAGCGGCGTGACGAGCAACCTCAAAGAAGTCTTTCCGCGTCAGAGGTTCCCCGCCTGAAAACGCCAAAGCAGTGATACCTACATCTGCCAACTGATCCACCACATCCAAAGCTTCTTGGGTGGTGAGCTCATCTTCTTGGACAGCGCCGCTTTTACTATAGCAATGCTGGCACCGCAGGTTACATTTATGTGTGAAATCCCATACGACAAGAAAAGGCGCATAAATGCTCAACGGTTTTTTGATGCCGAAATAGCCAAACGACCGTGCAATGTTCAGAACTGCCCGCTGAGCGTAAGGGTCGGCAAGGAGCTTCTCGACCTTCTCCCGTTTGATGTTGAGGCTTTTACGCAGAAACTCTATCCAGAACCCAATAATCCGCGAGTACGCCCCACTACACTTGCTGCATTTGGGGTCGGTTTTGCCTACGTAGTCATCCAACGCGGCTTCCAACACGGTTCTGCCGCAGGCGGAGCATCGTTTCAGGGACAACTGTAGCATTTTCTTGGTGGTCGGGAAGCTTATGATGGCGTTCCAGAAGTTGTCGTGGCTAAGCAGACTCATGGGGTGTCTCCTGAAGCAGAATTAACCTTTGATGATTAAAAAGGGTTAGGTGGATATGTTAAAGATTTCTCTCAATTACACAAAATAAGGCTTTATGTACCACATGTGGCTCTCATTGGTTTTTCCTTTTTTTTTGTCTTCCCAAAAGGTCCGTCTAGAGCCATAACAACCCTGTTTCTCTTTCTTCTCAATCTTCACTCCAACAATTTTGGGTTTTGTTGTCTGAAGCTGAGCTTTGTGGCTGGTATCCTTTGAGAAGCCCGATTCGGTTAAAGGTGGCTGTCCCTTTTTAGACAACTGCAGGAGACTAAAACTGCAATGTTTATCACGCTGGGTTTGGCGCGATGATTTCGGGTTTTAGCCTTTTCAACGGCTTATTCTGACGTTTATTCTCATGTTTAAGTTTGTGTTGTTTTCTGGGGCTGCTTTTTTTCCATAGGCTTTCAAAATAGTTTTGTGCGAGAATCAGAAAGCACTTATTGTTAGACCAATAATACGAGCATTCTTTTGTTACTTCGGCTTTTGTAGAAATAAAGACCTCTTTTTTGTCAATAATTGCCATCATGAACGAAAGTGGCTCTCGAGAGAACTTCACTTCCCACATAGGATTGCTATACAAATCCTCATCTCCTATCTGAAATCGTTTCTCAGGTTTACTTATCACATGACGGTAATGTACTCCCCTTTTCAACGCGCTACGATGGTATATGCCACTGAAAAACATTCCATATCTAAACCCATCAACAGTTGCTATTCCGTCAAAGCATTTTCTCGCATTAATTACCTCTTTGTCCGCTTGGTGGCTGAATGCTTCTATACCGACAAGAAGTGCTGTGTGTTATTTTTTTGGCGTAGCTTTCTTTGTTTGATTTTTTTGTAGGTTCTTGATTACAAAGTCAATCTTTTTTTGTAGTTCACAGTTTTCTTTTTTTCGTAATTCCATCAGTATACCTAACGTTTCTTTAACGGGAAGAACTTCGTATTTTGGGGGGACATCTACGACTCTTTGCACGAGGCTCATCTTCTCAAGCACTTTTAATGGTTCATATACATGTTGTCTGGCTATCTTTGCGGTTTTGGCGATTGTGTCTATTGTTGTTTCTTCTCCAATTTGGTTTAGGGCGATGTAAATTTTTGCCTGTACAAATGTTAATCCTAACTGCCTTAATGTTGCAGTTACTTCTTCATTCTGAGAAATTCTTTCTCTCTCCTTACTTCTCTCCAAAATATCGTTGTGACTGATTGTTTTTAGCTTTTATGGATATATCCGAACCACCCGTTCGTTCTCAGGCTTTAAAAAATATAATAGACAACTACGGGAGCACAAAAGGAGAAAGAAACACGTATGGAAAAAATCCTTAATTTAAAGAAATTATCCGTTTCTGTTCTGATTCTGATGCTGGCTGTTTCTGGAACAATGATGACATTGCCCGCATCAGCGCAGACTGAAGATTCGCCTTTTCCTACAAATGCATACCTCACCGTTTCACCAAACCCCGTGGGGGTTAATCAGCAAGTAACTTTTCTCATGTGGCTGGTCCAGATTGAACCCACAGCATCGGGACCACAGGGAGGACGCTGGGAAGACTTTACTTTGCTGATTACAAAACCCGACGGAACAACAGAGACCCTTGGGCCATTCACTGCTGATGACGCATCTTATGCACATGCCCTATACAATCCTGACAAAATCGGTACATACACTGTAACATTCGACTTTCCTGGTAAGCATGTGACCGGCGTCGGCGGAATTGTTCCGATACCAGTTGACAGCTATTATGCAGCTAGCAGTTTTACGTTAACCCTCACTGTACAGCAGGAACCAGTTGTACCTACTCCTCAGAATCCTCTTCCAACTGGCTTCTGGTCGAGGCCAATTAATGCTCAAAACCAAGAATGGTACACGATTTCGGGGAATTGGCTTGGAACAGGGGCAGGCTCATTTGGAACAAGCAATTATGACGTGAACGGTAACGTCAACCTGTACACCACGGTACCGGATACTGCTCATGTTGTTTGGACTAAGCCGTTGGTATTCGGGGGCTTGATTGGAGGTCAATATGGCGGCACTGCTACAAGCAACTATTACAATGGAAAGTCGTATGAACCGGCGTTTGGTCCACCAATAATCATTAACGGCGTGTTGTATTACAATGATCCTGCTACGCCACGGCTGGGTTTCTATGCTGTCGATTTGCAAACAGGTGAAACGTTGTGGCATCAGAACGGCACAACTGGCATTACCACTGGGCAGGTGTATAATTTCCTCTCGCCTAATCAACAGGGTGGCATTCCATATCTGTGGTACATGAGTGGCACAACTTGGAACATGTATGATGCTGTTAGAGGGAATTTAATACTTCAAATCACTAATGCAACATCTGGTACTACTGTTGAAGGCCCAAACGGTGAATTAACCGTATATGTTCTTGACGCAACTAACAACCGGTTGGCTATGTGGAACTCATCAAAATGCCTACTGCCTCAAGGTCCCGAAACAGGAATGTCCAATCAATGGTTATGGAGACCTCAAACTGGCGCAACGATTGACTGGCAGACAGGAATTCAGTGGAATGTTACAACACAGTCGTATCCTGGTCAATCAATCTGCCGCATAAATTCGGGCGTAATACTAGCGACCACAGGCAGTTTTGCTACCATAGGAGATTCACAGATGGAGATAGGCTACGACGCAACAACGGGACAGCAGCTTTGGGTTCAAAACCGCACACTTTTCGGCGGCGCGACCTCTTGGGGCTTGATGGGCGCAATGGCAGACGGGATTTACGCGGAGTTCCATTCAGACGCAATGCAGTGGTACGGATATGATGCTTACACAGGCGAGCACGTTTGGGGACCATCCGAAGCTTACACGAACGCTTGGGGCTCTATGGCAATGAACGATATCGCTTCAGAGAGCGCTTATGGCATCCTCTTCGGCTTTTCAGTAGATGGAATTCACGCACTGGACATTCAGACCGGCGAGAAATTGTGGGATTTCTATGCTGACCCAAGCGGAGCCGACTTCCCCGGGTACAGCACCCTTCCCTTCGAGACTAACATGCTATTTACCGTTGCCGACGGAAAAGTCATTGCATCTACAGGCGATTCTCACGGGGTCCCCTTATACAGAGGGGCACGATTATACGTTGTTGATGTATACTCTGGAGAAGAAGTGTGGAGTGTAAACGGGTGCTTTGAGCAGTCTTTACCAGTTGCAGACGGCTACTTAGTTGGATTCAACTTGTATGACAACTTGCTCTATTGCTTTGGTAAGGGACAGACGGCAACTACAGTTACAGCGCCAAACACAGCAGTACCCAAAGGCACACCCGTTCTGATACAGGGAACAATCACTGATCAGTCGCCAGGCGAAACTTGCTTAGGCGTTCCAACCGCAGGCACTCCAGCAGTTTCTGATGATTGTATGAGTGCGTGGATGGAGTACTTGTACATGCAACAGCCAAAGCCGACCGATGTTACTGGTGTTGAGGTGCATTTGACGGCAGTTGACCCTAACGGCAATACACAAGAAATCGGCACAGTCACAAGCGACATTAAAGGCAACTATAAGACCTCTTGGACTCCCCCCGTTGAAGGCATCTACACAATCATAGCCGAATTTGCAGGCACTGAATCCTATTACAGCTCTGACGCAGAAACAGGTTTAGTAGTGTCCAGCGCAGGCTCAGCGGCACCAGTTGTTACTTCGCCATCGCCCAGTCCAGCAGTTCAGCCACCAGCAAGCAGTACCCAAACAACGACCTACATAGCAATCGCAGCAGAAATAGTAATCATTGCTGTAGCCGCAGCAATAATAGTGCTAAGAAAACGCAAGTGACCAGCTGAAAAACAATATTCCTTTTCTTTTTTGTTTAAGGAGAAACATCGGACGGAGAAGGTGGGCTGAGTGGGCTTTGGAGTTTGATTTCCAACTTTGCTTGTTGTTTTTCATATCCTTTTCTCCTAATGGTTGTGTTCCAGAGCCCCAGTAAACCTTATTCCTTCTGAAAGCGTCGTCCCATTAAGAAACATGGCAAATGGTTTTAAAAGTCCAAAAGATTTCGTTTAAAAAATTATGTGGTGACGATAAAATTCTTGAGGGTAGAATTTGATTATATGTCTATTAAAAGGCATTGCATATTCTGTTCTTCGGGGGAAAGACAATTTTTTTCAAAAGTGAAAGCTGAAAACCTACATATTCTCCACGGCTGCTGTTTCAAGTGCCATTTCAAAGTAACTTTTAGCCAACTCTACGATCTGAGGGTTGTTTGACACTATTCTAGAGCTTTCGCAACAACGTTCAGTTGAAGTTGTTACCCACACTTTTCTGTCATCAAAAATGCTTAAAATGACCCCATCAGAATAAGGAAGAACTCTCAGTAGGAAATTTTTGTATTGGGTTAATTCCTTTAAGCACTCAGGGATACCTTCTTCTTTGCTAGGTTTATACAACACTACGGTTACTTTCACTCCTCTCTTTAATGCATCATGATATGCATCACGTAACTTTTCCCTGAAGAGGGGCAGGCCAAATTCTTGTACACTTCTTACTGAAGTAAGGTAATCTGCGCTTCTCTCCAACTTGTAAAGCTCCTTTTCTATAGCTTGATAAATCATTTCTACTTTTGGAGCATAGATGGTGCGTTCTTCTTCTTGCAAAATTTCCTTCTGACCAAGTGAATGCTCAAGAATGCGGGTGGCGTCTTTCTGAATTTGGGCGACTTCAGTTTTCTGTTTGTCAAACAAGATTTGCAGTAGCTCTTTTATCGGGACCGCCTTGTATTCGACTGGATTTGCTAGGATCTTTAGCAGGAACCCTTTCTCTTCAAGTTGAGTGATCGAGCGGTATGTTTCTGCCCTGTCTAAATGTGTGATCTTTGCGATAGTGCTTACTTTTGATTTGTCCAATTTGGCAAGTGTTAAATAGACCTTAGCCTGCGAAGAGGTGAAGCCTAATTTAGTTAATACCTGAATGCTTTCATTCTCCGCCGTGGCCAGTTCTCTCCTATCTTGGTTCTTGCGGAGAGGTCATATTTATAAAAAGTATTTATCGCTTTCGAATCTCGCTCTAACGATTGCTTCTTGAATTTGTCGCCATATGCCTGCGGTTGAAACTTTCAATCGCAACACGTTATATTTCATGACCTGCACACCCCTTCTGAAAAAAATTGAGGAGAAATAAGTTTGAAAAATTGCTTTAAGAACGAACTAAAAAAGGCAGCATCCACTTTTGTTCTAATGCTGCTAATCATTGCGACGCTAATGACTTGCTTATCAACGGCAAATGCCCAGACAAACCTGCCTACCTACACATATCTTAGTGTTTCCCCAGACCCTGCAGAGATCAACCAGCAAGTAACTATGTCAATGTGGCTGAATATTATCAATCCATCAGCATCAGCTTCGTCTGGTGGCAGATGGCAAGATTTCACAGTAGCAATAACAAAACCCGATGGAACAAGTCAGACCTTGGGGCCGTTCACAGCTGACGACGCATCATTCGCACATGCTCTATACACGCCTGACCAACTCGGCACATACACTCTTGAGTTCAGTTTTCCGGGACAGCACGTTACAGGTCCCTCAGTTCTCGGACTACCTTTAGATGCTTATTACGCGGCTAGCAGTTTCTCGACAACGCTTACAGTACAAAAAGAGCCATCTTCATCAACGCCTCAGGCTTCGCTTCCCACAAGCTACTGGACGCGTCCAATAAACTCTCAAAACACAGAGTGGTATGCAATTTCAGGAAATTGGTTGGGTACCCTCCCTGCACGGGCTGATAGTTACAGTGAAAATGTTGCTCCCTATTCATTGGGGCCTGATAGTGCTCATGTTCTTTGGACAAAGCCTTTGATGTATGGAGGATTGATTGGAGGCGAATTCGGAAACACTCTCAGAAGTAATTACTACACGGGTCGGGATTATCAGATGGCTTTCACTCCGCCAGTCGTAGTTAATGGGGTGCTTTACTATAATGCGCCTATTGCGCCTTACGAGGGATACTATGCGGTAAATCTGAAAACAGGAGAGACCTTATGGTATAGCAATGCCACCAGTATAGGAACTGGTCGACCGCAAGCGATTACATTAGGTCAAATTTACAATTATCAATCCCCAAATCAAGAGGGTGGTACTCCATACTTATGGAATACTGTAGGTTCTACATGGATTATGTACGATGCTAACACAGGCAATCAGATACTAGAAATTAACGATGTAAAAGGCGGTACTACTGCTACGGGTCCTAACGGTGAGCTGTTAGTCTATGTTATTGGCAATGGTTGGATAGGAATGTGGAACTCATCTCTATGCATAATGGCATCCACCCCATACAGCCTTGCGGCTAACATCAACGAATGGACTTGGAGACCTGGAATTAATGCGAGTCTTCACTGGAGCGCTGGCTTACAATGGAACGTTTCGGTGACACCTTGCTCTGGACTATCCATAGTGAATATCAATTCAGGAGTAGTAATTGCGACCCAACTCAGTGGTGGCCTGTCATCTGTTACTCCACGAGGCTCTGGGGTGGTCGTAGGTTATAACTCGACAACAGGGCAACAGCTTTGGGCTAATAACCTAACGCTCCCATCTGGACCCGCAACGTCATATGCTTATATGTTTGGGCCTATGGCTGACGGCGTGTTTACTACGTATGATGCTTATGCTATGCAGTGGTATGGCTGGAATGCTTACACTGGAGAGGCGCTGTGGGGCCCGACAGCTTCTGATACTGATCCGTGGGGTTCACTACCAACAACTGGCGTTTCTGCAATCTCAAACGGAATTCTATACGGAGTAACTGTGGCTGGTGTTCGCGCCTTTGATTTGACAAATGGCGAGGAATTGTGGTCCTTTAAGGGACTTCAGAGTGGCGCGGACTTTCCGAGTTTCAACTACTATCCCTTCATGCACGCTGGTATGGTGGTTGCTGACGGAAAAGTATACGTAACAACAGCTGTCTCGCACGGTGACCCGCAGTTTCGAGGTGCACAACTTTACTGTGTAAACGCTACTTCTGGAGCCTTACTTTGGAGCACTAATTCGTTCACCCTCGATTATCTTGCTATTGCAGATGGTGTCCTCTTAGCCTTCAATGAGTATGACAATCAGATTTACGCTTATGGCAAAGGTCCAAGCGCCACAACAGTTACGGCACCCGACTCTGTTCAACTGCTGGGCAATAACATTCTGCTTCATGGTACAGTGACTGATATCTCTGCCGGATCTGATCAAGAAGCGGTTACAGCGAACTTTCCTTATGGGCTTCCATGTGTTTCTGAAGCGAGCATGTCTCAATGGATGGAATACGTGTACAAGCAGCAGTCAAAGCCAACTAACGTGACTGGTGTACCCGTGCATTTGACGGCTATTGACCCGAACGGTAACTTCCAAGACATCGGCTACACTACAAGCAATACGTTAGGTAACTATGCGATTGAATGGACGCCGCCGGTTCCCGGAGTGTACACCGTAACTGCTACGTTTGAAGGCTCAAACTCTTACTATAAGAGTGAGGCTGGAACGTCATTTATCGTTTCTGAACCCGCCACAGCAGCACCTTCAGTCGTTACACCAACTCAAGCACCCGAACAGTCATCAACACCCACTGCCCCTGCTCCGACATCTGCGCAGTCTGTTTCGCCTTCGCCTAGTGAGGCTCCACAGCCCTCCACCGCCGCAGCTACCTCAACCCTGACCTACATAGCCATAGGCGCAGCAGTCATAATCGTGGTCGCCGCCGCAGCAGTACTGATCCTTAGACGAAGAAAATAAACAACAAACACAATCAACCTTTCCTTCTTCTTTTTTGATGAAGAAATGTATGCGTTGGTCAAGTTTAAAGGGGCTGAGTGGGCTTTGGCGCTTGATTTCCAACTTGTTTGTTGGTTTTCATTCTCTTCTCTCCTAAGAATTCCAATCCAAAGCCCCAGCAAACCCTACTTTGGTCTATATATTGTCCCTATATTTTTGGGTTGGTTTGACCCTTTTTCTGCCTTTTCTGACCTTTTCTAGCCGCGGGTTAAACCCATTTTGAACGCTGAATTGGAAAAGCAGCCCAAAATGGACGTTTCAAAAAGGTAGGGGTAGGTGTGAAAGAAAAAAACAGAGTTACTTCTTTTTTTGTTTCTGCATTATTTGTTTGGCAATCTCTAAATCCTTGACTGTGTTGATGTTGAGCATGACTTCTTTGTCTTGGGTTATGATGGCGCTTGTTTCGATTTTGCCTTCTTCCTGCACCCGCAACCCATTAACGATGTTCACGCCCGAAACCGCGTACCACACCCCCTTATACTCGTCCGTGGAGGAAATCGACAACCCCAACTCCCGCCGCTTCTCGATGGGCACAAACACCGCCAAATAGTCCCTCCCGCACCTTTCGTAAGCCGTCACAATCTTGTCTAAAGCTTCCCCAGTCAAAGCGGGAACATCTGCAGGAATCGTCAAAATCGGACAACGCAACTCACCCCTAACCACGACTTGTTTAAGGTCCTCATGATACCCTTTAGCGTCCGTCGGGAGAACCCGCCACCCCTTCTTCTGGCAGTAAAGCTGCGTTTTAGGCGTATTTGGGCTAGTAACCACATAAAACCGCGAGACCTTCTTCGCCGAAGTCAACGCATTCACCACCCAATCAATCAACGGCTTACCCAGAAACGGCACCAACGGCTTCTCTATAGCTAACCCCATGCGGGTGCCTTTGCCGCCCGCCATAATCAACGCAGGAATCCTCACAGCAACAGCCCTCCCCAAAACAGACCCGAAACAAAAACAAACACCGCAGCCACCAAAACCAAAACCACTGCTCTGGCGGTCTCATTGGTTGCACCAATAATGTCGCCACTGACGCCGCCAAACATAAAGTTCGCGACCTTCTCCATAAAAAGACCGCACCCAACCGAAGCCAAAACCGCCAGCAACCCCACAAACCCCAGCAAAACATAGCCAATCAGGAAAGCCGCGGTGTATCCTGCGATGTTGATTTTTCGTTTGGCGTTGCGCATAAATCTTGCACCTAAGCCCTCGTGGGAGGGTTTGCCGCGCCAAACAATGGTTAACATCGCAAGTTTCGCGCCGATCTCGGCCACAATCAAAGCCCGAAGCGCAAGGTTCCAGTTCAAAAGGAATAGCCCTGCAAACGCGCAGAACTCCACAAAAAACGCCAACAAAGCTCCCTTGTAGGTGACTATCCATCTGTGGGCGATTTCCCGTCGGTCCTCCATTTTTTTCAGTCCGATTGCGTTGCCCAAGTCAATTAAGCCGTCAAAATGCTGAAACCCCGTAAGCACCAGCAGAAACGCCAGCGTCATGGCAGCAGGCAAAACCCCCGCCAACCAACCCACAGGAACCTGAAGCAAGAAATCAACTGCTCCCACCAGAAACGAAACAATTACGCTGCAACCCCAAAAATAGCTTGCAGCAAACAACCCTAAAAGTCCCCCGACCAACGGAAAGAGGAACATATTACGTGCACTTGAAGCAATGAAATCTTCCGTTTTCCCCAAAGGGATAATCGTAAGGAACGCTAGCAAATCCCTAAAAGTATTTATAGCATTCAACTTCGACATATACCCATTCACAGGTCTACAATGGGATATAGACTTTATCGTGAGGCTTCATGACAGAAATCAAGGGGAAAAAAATCTTGGTGACTGGTGGCGCAGGATTCATCGGGTTCCACCTCACCAAGAAACTGCTCGATTTAGGCGCAGACGTGACCATTTATGATAACTTATCCAGCGGCAAAATGGAAAACGTCAACGACAACCCAACCGCCACTTTTGTTGAAGGCGACATACTTGACCTCCCAAAACTTCTCAGCTTACCAAAATTTGAGTTGATTTACCATTTGGCAGCCCAAGTTGTAGTTCCCTACAGCATGGAAAACCCAACTGAAGACTTCGAAACTAACGCACGCGGAACCCTCAACGTTTTAGAAAAAGCCCGTAAAGACAAAACCAGAATAGTCTTCGCATCCAGTGCAGCAGTCTACGGTAACCCAACGGTTTTTCCCACCCCTGAAAGCTACGGTTTTCACCCCTTCAGCTGCTACGGCTTAAGCAAAGTTGTCGGCGAGGAATACTGCCAAATCTACACGCTTCAATACGGCTTAGACATAACTGTGGTACGGTTCAGCAACGTTTACGGTTCACGCTGCCACGGAGTTATTAATGACTTTCTGGATAAACTCCAAAAAGACCCTTCCAAACTGGAAATCATCGGTACGGGTGAACAAGCCAGAGACTTCGTGCATGTTTCTGACATCGCAGACGCTTTAGTGCTTTGCGCTGGCGAAAACGCTTCTGGAAAAATCTTCAACTTGGGCTTTGGCAAAACCACAAAAATACTTGACCTCGCCCAAATGATTCTTAACATCCTTAACTTAACTGAGAAAACAAAGGTGACAACCACTGGGCAATCTTGGCAGGGCGACATCAAAACCATATGGTTTGACATAACCAAAGTCAAGACTGAAATTAGGTGGACACCGAAAATTCGTCTTGAAGACCATCTGCGAAACCTCATAGCTGAGAGGCAAATGATTTGACCAACTCTTCAGCCAAAGGGCTAATCACACTTCTTCGGCTTCCCTACTGGCTTATGACTGGTGGACTTGCGCTTTTAACAGCGTTTGCCCTAACAAAAGGCGACTTCGCCAACCTACAGACCATCCCGCTGATTTTTTTCTCCATGGCGTGCGTAACCTCAGCTGGATTTGCCTTAAACGACTACTTTGACAAAGAAAGCGACGCAGTTATTAAACCAAAACGCCCGCTTCCTTCAGGTGCATTGACGCTTAAACAGGTCATAGCGGTTTCCACAGTTCTTTTCGTGTTAGGTTTGTTTCTGGCTGCGCTTATCAACTGGCTAAGTTTTGCTATTCTTGCGGTGGATTCTTTATTGCTTCTAGTTTACTCGGCGGCGGTTAAGAAAAAGTCAGGCTTCGTAGCCAACGCTTTAGTCGGCATTTTAACTGGAACGGCTTTCCTTTACGGCGAAGCCGCAATCGCAAACACGATAACGCTGATTTCCGTAAGTTTGTATCCTGTTGCTTTTGGAACCATAGGTGGCAACGTTCTACGTGACATCTTGAGCCTTGAAGGAGACTCCAAAGTGGGGTACCCAACGCTTCCACAGAGGATCGGTAACCCCAAATCAGTGAAGGTTGCAGCCGTTTTCTTTGTGGTTTGTGGTTTGCTTACGCCTCTGCCTTTCCTGCTTGGCGAATTCACGGTTTACTATTTGCCGTTTATTCTGCTTTGGAGCGCGCTTCTGCTTTACTCTTCCGTGCGTCTGGTAATTTCAGCTTTCACAGTTGTGAACGTGCGGAAATACGAGCGGATAATCACCATGTCGATGATTCTGCTTCCTTTGGCTCTGATTCTTGAGGCTCTGTCAACGGTGCTTGGAGGTTTACTGTAATTTCCAAAACGAAAACGAAAAGTATCTGTCCAGAATGCCAAAAACTAGTCGAAGCAGAATTAACAGTGAAAGACGGCAAAATCAACATCACTAAGAAATGCAAAGAACACGGAACCTTTACAGCTACACACTGGCAGAGCCCAGCAGTTTACAACTTCACAGAAGAACATGACTACTTCAAATACTTCCCCGAATCCATCGCACACAAACTTCCCAAAAGCTGCCCCTACACCTGTGGCTCATGCAAATCCCACATCTCCAACACCGTTATAGGCGTCATGGACGTAACCAAAGAATGTAATCTTCACTGCCCTATATGCTTCTCAACGTTTAGCGACCACATAGTCGACTACGAACCCACCCGCCAAGAACTCGTCGACATGCTAGAGTTTCTTAGCAAACAAGACCCCAAGCCCCCCGCAATTTTGTTCTCAGGTGGTGAACCTTTAGAGCGCAAGGACATGCCTGAAATCATCGGAGTAGCACATAAGCTAAAATTCATGACGATTTTGGCGACCAACGACATCAACTTGGCACAGGACCCCGAGTTGGCGGCTAGGCTCAAGAAAAACGGCTTAAATATCGTATATTTACAGTTTGACACCTTTAGCGATGAGACCTACATGAAGATACGCGGCAAAAAACTGCTCCAACTCAAATACAAAGCCATTGAGGTCTGCCGCAAACTTGACATGGAAGTCATCCTAGTCACCACGCTCATGAACGGCTTTAACGACCACGAAGTCGGAAAAATCATAAAATTCGCTGCCGCCAACACCGACATTATACGCGGCTTGATTTTTCAGCCTATAGCTTTCACGGGACGCGCCACAGATAACCCCTTTCAGGAAGCATGGCGGGACTGGCAATTTGCCGAACAAGTGGAAACCCAAACCGATGGGGAAGTCAAAGTCTCTGATTTGTATCCGCTGTCCGTGATGAGTTCGCCCATAAAGATTATGCGAAAATTCATGAAAAAGCCCTGGCCGCTGTTTTCATGCAGTCCCCACTGTGGCGTTGTGAACTGGGTTTACGTTTCCAGAAGCGGCAAAATGATTCCCATTAACCATTTCGTTAACTTCAGCAAATTCTTCAAGGGTATTTTGAAACTGGCTCAAAGTGCACAGGAACAAGGCAAGTTTTCCATAATGTCAACCCTGTTCATGTCCTCCATGCTCTCCATGAACATGCTCCTAGTCACCAAAGAAGTTGGCATCTTTACGCTAATGAAAGCCATCCTCAAAATGTTTATATCCCCCAGCTACCAATCTCTTGGACCAATACGCAGACGACTCTTCCTACTAGGCTGCATGGCCTTCATGGACCCCTACACCTTCGACGTAAACCACGTCAAACGCTGCGTCGTCCACTATATCACACCAAACCTCAAAATCATACCCTTCTGTGCCTACAACAATATCCACAGAATCCACACCGAAGAAACCTACGCCCAAAAACAACAACGCTAAACAAACTAGTGTTGAAACACAATTTTTTCTTTCTATATGTTTAGAGTTTGCCTGTTGAGTTAGTTTACATCTGAAAAAAGTGATTGTGGCAGCCCACTTTTTAGGCTGTTCTTTGTAGCTGCCTCTGTTGCTCCTGTTTTATGGCATATTTTTTTGCAAATAAACACGCCGCCTAAAACTGACAGAGTGACGCCCTGCATAAAGCAAAAATTGAATTAGAATGAGAGTAGCAGCTGGGAAATACCTTGCAGCTAGGTTTGTTGGTAAATAGCTACCAAAGGATGCAAAAGTAATAGTTAATCCAATCACGATCATTAATGTACCCGGAACTATCATTGAGGTACCTAAAAGGCGCTTGGGAAGGCGCTTCATTCCGTTAGTTCTGACATCCTCAGGTACTATTGATGGAAACGCGCGGGCCGCCACTGCTACTAATGCAGGCACCACAAGAAGCACAAAAGGTAGCATAGTCACAAACCAAAATACTATAAGACCCAACGAAAGCGCAATCAAAGCACCCTCGAAGAAACGCTGCAGACTGCGTATATAACAGCTTATAGGTAAACACGTAAAGAAAAGCAACGATAACGTTAGCGCGAATCAAGGATACATTAGTTACTGTTATGAACTTTGCCCAATTGAACTTCTTACGCAAGAGATAACCAAACACGGAAAAGCCAATGAAGTTACCTGGAACAGCCGCAAGCAAGAGGATAAAAAATCAAGGCAGGCAGCAGAAACTAAAATCCCGCCAGGAAATACGCAAAACGCCCAATGCGCCGTACACGGTTGCTCTAAGCAGTAGTCCGTCGATGACGCTTTTAACTGGTGGCTTTCGTTCCGTGTATTGTATAATCCTGCACATATCTGAAGGCGATTATCTGATCCACCAAGCCCAACAGTATAACTACAAAAATTAGCAGACTGGATATTCTTTGAGCGTTTAAAGCTACAATCAATGAGGTGTTAAAAATTCCCACAGACAGGAAGAAAATACAAATTGTCAAATAGAGCCGCGGGATGCGTCTTGTGAGTTCGTGTTGCAGTTTTCTGAATATGAGTGTGAAGTCTTTTTGCTTGGGGTTTTTAGGACGAAGTAGGGGAATTGCATAGCCCGTAGAAGAAGCTTGGTTCGTGCAAAGTTAGGACTTTGCGTTCAAACACCCCTTCAGGGTCCTCAATCAAAACAGCCGCAATGCCCGCAGAACTAACTCAATGCTTCAAATGGCTACCTGTTCTGCGGCAACCTGCACGTTTAAAACACAGTAATTATCTGAAAACTCCATTTTACCCGTGTCTTCGTTGGGTATCCACAACTCAAATGCGACAAGGTAATCAGCGGGTTGATTTAGACCCATTGTCACTACGGTACTCGTAGCTTCGCCATCTTTTAAGGTTCCTGTAATTGTCTGTGTAGCGTTAACATCTTCTATGGGAAACGTAGGGTTCACGTCAGTGGTAGCTTTAACCAGAACTTGGAAGTCATCTAAAGTTCTGCCCAAGTGATTTTCAACGTTAACGTAAACGCTGAATGTGCTGTTGACGTTGGCAACCAAAAACTCAGGGTAATCTGAAGCTTTCTTGTTGCTGTCTAGCAGGTAAATCGTCGTGTACTCGTCAGGTTCAGGTCTAAGCGCCACATAATAAGTCACAAGCAGAACAGACGCCAGCAGAAGAGCAATCGCAACGGAAACTGCGAAGGCGTTTTTGTTTTCTTTGATGTTGAGTTTTCTGCTTAAGGTCTGCATTGTTTTTTCTGAACACTCTCAGCTTCTTAGACCCTTAAGTATGGTCGTTAAAATTTCTATTCCAGAATTGAACGGGTTCAGCGTAGTTTTACCGTACCTGCGGAACTTGTACGTTGAAGGAACCTCAACCATTTTAAAGCGTTTTCTAGAAAATTTGATGAGCATTTCAGTGGCAAACGGCATGTCAGTTTCTTTAAACTCCACTTTCTCCAAAGCCGCATGCGAAATAGCCCGAAAACCAGATTGAGTGTCGCTGATATTCTGTTTGTAAAGCATGTTGAAGCAGAACGTGATTACCTTGTTGCCGACGAAGTTGAAAAGTCCCATCGCTTTGTTTGGGTCATACATCCGCGATGCTAAACACATTTCTGCGTCGGTTTCCAGCATTCTTTGAACTAAACGGTTAACGTGTTTAAACTCGTAGGTGCCGTCGCCGTCAACCATTATGACTATGTCTCCTTTGGCTGCCTTCATGCCTACTCGAAGAGCTAACCCGTAGCCGCGTCTGGGCTCAATAATAAGCCGCGCATTTGAATCCTTAACGATTTCTATGGTGCCGTCGGTCGAATTTCCGTCAACAACAATAATTTCCTTTGGGTACGCCAATTCCCTGTCTAGGGTATCCAGCGCATCACGGATGTTGCCCGCCTCATTAAGGGTCGGAATGACTACCGAGACCATATCTACTTTTGATGTCATGGGAAGTGCAGCTTCCTAGTGTGTGGGAGTTTTATATAATTTTCATAGGGTTTAAATAACTTCCTCATAGACCTTCATTAACTTCTCCACGTTAACATCCCAGTTGTACCTTTCAGTTATGATTTGCCGAAGTTTGCCTTTGAGTTTAGATGGTTTCGCCTCAGCAGTTTCGAGCAGCGCCTCAGCCATCGCTTGCGGACAGTTAGGCGACACAATCGTGCCGTAACCCCTTATGATGATTTCTCTGATTCCCCCTACATCCGTGGCTACCAACGGTAACCCACATGCCATCGCTTCAAGCGCCACCAAGGGTAATCCTTCGCCTGATTTGCTGGGCAAAACAAAAAAGTCTGCGGCGTTGTAGTAGCGCGGCAAATCTTCATCTGAAACAAAACCTGCCAACACAAAATTCTTTTCAATGCCCATCTGCGCCGCCTTGGCTTTCACGTCTTGGAAGTCAGGTCCTTTGCCGATGACTAAGTATACCAGATGAGGATTCTCTTTTAAAGCTATTTTTGCGCTCTCCAGCAGAGTGTCGATTCCGTTTTTGTACACAAGTCTGCGTACTGTTGCAACCACAACTGCCTCCTTGGGGATGCCCAGTTTTTTCCTCACTTCCCATCTAGCGCCTGCTATGGGTTTAAAGCGGTCTAAATCTACCCCGTTATAAATCAACTGAACCTTCTCTGGGTCAGCACCCAACCGTAGAACATAGTTTCTGGTGGCGTTGCTGATAACAATGACTCTTTTTGCTTCTTTGAGCGTTTGCTTGCCCACAGCGAGGTCGTTAAGTTTCTCCACGTTATCCCACACGCCATTGTACTCAATGAAGGTGTTATGCTGAGTTAGCAGGAAGGGCTTCTTGTAGCGCTTTGACAGTTTCGCAGCGGCTAATGAGGACAAGTAGGGATGTCCATGAGCGTGGATGAGGCTGCTGGATTTAACTGCCTCTAAAAAAGGCTTGTAGCCTGTAATGTTAGGGATTGGGTATGGAATTCCAAGTCTGAACCCAAGATTCAAGGCATCATAACATTGAACTTTTATGCCATCAAAAGTGTATTCGTCGGGGGTGTAGTTTTTGTGAGTAAGCACCTTGAGGTCAAATTGTTTCTTCATTAACCGCTTGCTCTGCTCGTATACAACTCTTTCAATACCGCCGACATGAGGCAGAAACGTGTGAGTGACGATGCACAGTTTCGTGGGTTGCATGGTGTCCGCTGCTTAGTCCCTCAACAAAGAAACTATTAGAACTTTCTGGTAAACTGCTCCGCTGAAATAGCCACCTGTAAAATGTGGTCACTGTGTAGTCATCTTGGTAATGCATACAATTCAGTAGGTTGCAAGCAAAACTGTGTTCTTCTCTCTGCCAGCTTTTTCTTCAAAATCTCCAAAAGAATTGTAGGGTCTAACAGGTTTTGTCAGAAAAGCGTCTGCACCGTACTTTGCAGTTTTGGAAGCCGCCTCAGAGGTGGGCAAGCCAGTTATCACAATTTTCACCATTTGTGGCGCCCTCCGATGCATTTGCAACAGCAAAATCCACTCTGTTCATGCCCGAAAGTCTAACGTCAACCAACACAGCATCGTAGTCTTGATTGCCCAGTTTTTCTTCTGCTTCTTTTGCTGATTCAGCACCTGTTACCGAGTACCCGTTTCTTTCAAAAATGCGGCTGAAAACATTCAGGATAGTCCTATCATCGTCTACAACAAGTATTCTGCTGTTTGGCTTATCTAAAACCATACCTATAATTTTCCCCTGAATACACCACTTCTGCAGGATATACAAGTCGGACTAGCTAATAGTGGTTTGTTGTCGTATGAACGCAATCACACAATGCAACAGAACCGTTTTTTCAAAAAGATGTGGCTACAGTAAGTGCCAACATAGGCTTAACTACATTTTTCAGCATACATAAGTCACGATCGCGGTATGAACCTGAACGCCGCAGATAACACTTTATTCAAGCTTCCGAATAGAAAAAAATGTTTCGTCAAAAATGTTAAGGATTGCAGCCAGCAGTTCGAGTTTCGGTTAACATTTTTTCTCCTTTGATCGGGCTGCTGGCTTTTTTCCCTAAAATGTTTCTTGTTTGCTTATGCTGAGATTCTTCTATGTGCATCTAAATCAGTTATAGCTACTCTTAGGCTGTTTTTGGGTTGCGTAGTGTTTGCGGGAACCCTTAATACTTTCGAGCTGGATGAGCTATTCAGTAGCTGGCTAAGCTGGTGTGAGGGAAAACCTTGAATCTAATCGTTGGTGGCGGTAAATACGGGTGTTACGCAGTTGAGTTCCTTAGAGAAAAACGCAAAAGCTTCATTGTAGTTGACACTGACCCAAACTGTAAGGCAGTAACTCGATTTAACCTAAAGAACCCTGAAGACCTTAGCTGTGACGGGGAACATTTTGTTCTGGGTGACCTCCAAAAAGTCGTAGAGTTAATTGACGCCTTGCAGCCCGAATACGTTTTCCCCACCGCCCCAGTGCACATAGCCGCTGACATGGCAAAAACAAAGTTCTCTTTGGAACCATGGCCCGAAGCTATAAACGACATACTGCCCAACCTTCCACCCACCGTTGTGTTACTGGCTGGAAAAGGTAAACTCATCGTCAGCTTCAACAGAGACAACGAATGCCAAGAAAAATGCTCCATGCCTGAGGTTTGTCCAACTTCAAAAGTAAAAAAGCCCTGCACTATAACCAAACTAATGCAGTACGCTAGCCCCGAAGCCTTCATTTTGATAAGCCATTCGATGGCTCCTGGCATGGGTGCACTCAAAGGCTCAGAACTTTCGGAATTCTTTAACTGGGCAAAAACCAAAGACCAGTTTATAGTAGGAACCGCATGCGATTGCCACGGGGTCTTTTCCGCTTTCAAAAAGACGAGTTAACTCAAAGAAGAATGTGTTTTCTATTTGTGGTTGCTGCGGGTTGCTTTGGTATACATGTTAGAAGATACGCCGGCAATTAACCCGCCGATTGCGTCGTTTGTCATCGGACCTAATTTCTTTAGGATGCCGGGTTTGGCTTGGTCAAACCGTGTGAATTCGAATAGTCCCCTTGCGCCTGCTATGTAACCTGCTACTGCCATGCCAATTAATTCGTCTGCGACAAGACCCGGGCGCCCCAAAAATACTTCTTTTGTCAACCCGGGGATTCGTCCAGCTTCTGCCTCCTGTTGCGTCAGATAAGCGGCGGCAATCAACGTGGCAATGTTAGGATCCTGTAGGGCTTCGAGGATTTCTTCGGTCAGCGTTTGGGTGGCTTTCTCTTTTGTTTCCACACCTGGATGAGGTACATAGAACTCTAATGCGGTGTCCAAAAGGTCTTGAAGTGTTACGCCTTTTTCTTCAAGAAACTTTAGCAGTGGCGGCACATTTACAGGTTTCATAGCTATCAACCCAACAAATACCGTAAGCCTTTTCTTAAGTATTACGTGCGCTGCTGGCAAATTTGTTTTGTGTTTCCTGTAGAGCTGCCGGTGTCCCTTTGCTTTTGTTTTTGGGAACGTTTATATCCGCTGTCATGGTTGGCTAATCCATCTACGTCTAAAAGAGTGTAAAACGATGGTTAATGCACGTATAGTCGCAATCATAGGGATTGTAATAATCGCTGTAGCCTCAATCGGCGCTTTCATGTACTATCAGGGGATAAGCGGTGATTCGGCTTCGCCTAGTCCATCTTCTCCGATATCTGTAGTTGATGACGAAGGCAATACCTTAACGATGACCGAGTATCCAGAGCGAATAGTTTCTTTAGCTCCGGCTAACACGCAGATGATTTTCGCCGTGGGCGCAGGTGATAACGTTGTGGGCGTGACCGACTTCTGTACCTACCCCTACAACTTTTCCGCCTGGATTGAAGCAGGGAACATGACCAGCATCGGAAACTATTACCAACCCGCAGTTGAGCCAATAGTTTCCTTAAACCCTGACCTGGTGGTGGCAAGCTTGGGAAGCGTCGACACTGCAGAACAACTTCGAACATTAGGCTACAATGTTTTAACTTTAAACCCCGACAACCTTGATGGCGTCATGGCGGACATGCTCAAAATAGGTCAAGCAACAGGACACGAAGCTGAAGCTCAAAGTGAAGTGGCCGACATGCAGCGCAGAATCGATGTCGTAGTAGAGGGTGTAGCACAAACAACTACTCGACCTACCGTCTACCACGAAATCTGGAGTGACCCCTACATGAGCGTCGGAGGAGACTCGTTCGTGACTGACATAATAAACATGGCTGGCGGACAAAACATCTTCGAAAACGCGACTGAAGCATACCCTGTTGTGAGTTCAGAGTCAATAATATCTGAAAACCCTGAAATCATGGTTTTCCCGACCCATATGGGTGTAGAAAGCTTCTGGGGAAACTATGAAACCGTGGCTGATAGACCTGGATGGAATTCCATAAGCGCTGTGGTCAACAATAAGTTGTACACTGTTGACGGAGACGTAATCGACGAACCTGGACCCCGACAAGTAGACTCACTTGAGATACTGGCGAAGATAATTCACCCTGAAATATTTGGATCCTACAACGACACATCATAAATACCACCTCTTTTTTATTTTCTGCACTTGATGGGAACGGACCTTGAGAACACAAAAGAAGCAAAGCGGCGGTCCAATTCGCACTTCACGGTGGAAAACCTACTTCCTATTATTGATTGTGGTTTTTCTGGTAACCATTTTTGTAGCGCTTAACATGGGTTTTAGCCAGATACCGCCTCTAGACACGTTGCAGATACTTCTAAAGAATACGCCCATAATAGGTAACTCTGTGGACCTTACGCCGTTTCAAGTCGCCAAAGAACCCATAATAATGCTTGTTAGGCTACCACGAATTTTATGCGGGGCGCTGGTCGGAGCGGCGTTGGCTACGTCTGGCATGATTTTTCAAGGTTTATTCCGAAACCCAATGGCTGATCCTTACACTACAAGTGCCTCTTCAGGTGCTTCCTTGGGTGCAGCGTTGGCTATAGTTTTCGGAATCTCCGCTTTTGGGCTAGGAACTGTCTCTATTCTTGCTTTCGTAGGATGCATGGTTTCAGTACTTTTTGTCTACTCCATTTCAAGAGTTGGGTCTAGAGTTCCGATAACCACTTTACTTTTATCAGGTATAGCAGTAAGCATTTTTGAGTTAGCTATAGTCACTTACCTACAGACCATTGCAGGCGACAGGCTTGGACCTTTAACTTTCTGGTTAATCGGCAGCTTAAGCTCCACCCGAACAACATGGGCTGGCGTTATGACCATACTGCCCTTTGTTTTGTTTGGCATATCCGTAGCTTTCCTTTAGTCCCGAGACCTAAACCTTCTCACGTTAGGCGAAGACCAAGCTCAACACTTAGGCCTAAACTTAGAACGCACAAAACTTGTCCTCATGGTTATCGGTGCCCTGTTAGCTGGAGCCGCGGTTTCCATAAGTGGCTTAATCGGCTTCATAGGTTTGATGGTTCCTCACCTTGCACGATTGCTGGTGGGTCCTGACCATAGGGTTTTGCTTCCAGCATCGGTGTTTCTGGGTGCGACGTTTCTTGTCCTCTGTGACGGTGTAACCCGATTCTTGACGTCTCCCACTTCTCCCAGCGAAGTGCCTGTTGGAGTAATAACCGCCGTGACTGGAGTGGTGTTCTTCTTGTTCCTGTTGCGTAGAAAGAAACGGGTTGATGCGCTTTGAGGTGGAAAACATGGTGAACTTAAAGATTGAAGATGTCGATTGCAACTATGACTCAGTTCAAATTCTAGAAAACGTTCGTTTTTCGATTGAAACTGGAACTTTTCTCGGTATTTTGGGTCCTAACGGTTCAGGAAAAACAACAATGCTCAAGAGCATAAGTCGAGTGCTAAAGCCACGTAACGGCGCAATCCTCATTGACGAAGCTAACGTTTACAAGATGAAAACTGGTGAAGTTGCCAAGCATATGGCTGTGGTGCCTCAGGACAGCTCCATTGCTTTCAGCTTCACAGCATTGCAGGTTGTGCTTATGGGTCGTGCGCCTCACCTTTCTAGGCTGCAGTCGGAAAGCGAAAAAGACATGGCTATCGCCAAGCAAGCTATGGAGTATACTGACACGTGGAATCTGGCTGATCGTTTGGTAACCGAATTAAGCGGCGGCGAAAGGCAGCGCGTAATTATCGCACGTGCTTTGACTCAGGAGCCTAAAATCTTGCTGCTTGATGAACCCACAAGCCACCTAGACATCTGTAACCAACTGGAAATCATGGATTTGCTCAAGCAGCTTTGTGACGAGAATAAGATTCTAATTGTGGGCGTTTTCCACGATTTTAATTTGGCCGCACGATACTGTGACTCCCTAATTTTGCTTAAGGACGGAAAAATTGTGGCTGCTGGAAAAGCCTCAGAAACCTTAACGAGCGAAAACATCAAGAACGTTTTTGGAATTGACGTTATCGTAAACAAGCATCCCGTAACCGATTTGCCCTTTGTTATCCCCATTTCCAAGCCTAAGGACAAAAAGCAAAGAGGGTTGTCTGTTCATCTTATATGTGGAGCTGGAACAGGAAGTATGCTTATGAAGACCTTGACTGACTCTGGCTACAACGTCACCGCAGGGGTTTTGAACCTGTTGGACACTGACTGCGAATCAGCTCAATACCTTAAGGTTCGTGTGGCAACTGAAGCCCCGTTTTCTCCGCTAACTGAAAAAGCCCGAAAGGCTAATCTTGAAATGATTTGTCAATCGAACGTGATTGTGGTGACTTCAGTTCCGTTTGGACAGGGAAACCTGCAAAATTTGGAAGCCGCAAAGGAAGCCCTGAAACGGGGAATCCCAACTTACATACTTGACGAAGTGCCCATTGAAATTCGGGACTTCACAGGAGGCAAAGCAAAAACGCTGCTTTCTGAGCTTGAAAAGCTGGGCGCAGTTTTTGTGCGCAGCCAAGCTGAGCTTTTGCATTTGCTTAACGTTTCTGAAGAAAAAGCCAAATTGGGCTCGGAATCTGCTTTGGTTGCGGACCACCTGAAATCCAATGCGACATCCAAGGAAAACGATATAACAAGCCAAGCGAAAAAACATAGTTGAATGAGGAGGACAAGATTGTGAAAGTCGTTGCCGCGTGGAGTGGTGGAAAAGACGGTTGTTCTGCATACTATAAAGCCTTGAAAGAGGGGTTTGAAGTCGTTAGCCTTCTGACCTCTATGCAGAGCGAAGCAAAAACTAATTTTCATGGCATACGCTCTGACCTTTTGGACGCTCAGGTTCAGGCTATTGAGGTGCCAGTGTTTAAGCAGGTCACAACCCCCGAAACGTATGAGCAGCTGTTTAAGGAAGCCCTGTTGCACTTTAAAGCTCAGGGCGTTGAGGGCTTAGTTACTGGCGACATCTACGAGGTTGGAGGTCACGAGGAACGTTGGCTAGAACGCGTCTGTAGAGAAGTAGGTTTAAAACCGATTAGACCACTGTGGCAAGCAAACACAACCGAACTCTTCAAGGAATTCGTTGCTGCAGGCTTCAAAGCAATAGTTGTCCGAACAAACCTGTCCATCTTGGGCGAAGAATGGCTCGGAAAACAGTTAGACGCAGACTTCCTTTCAGAGATTCAGAAGATGCCTAACGTGGACCCCTGCGGCGAAGGCGGAGAATACCACACCATAGTCACAGACGGACCAATATTCAAAAACCGCATACAACTGACAGAGACGAAGCCCCTTTCCATCAACGGCTTTGGTAGCTTAGAGATTCTTAACTTCACGGTAACACCGAAAAAATAAAGGACCCGAGAAATCGCAATGTGGAAAGAACTCAAAAACCTCTTTGCTTTTCTCACTGTCTTGCCACTCCAGATGGACATGGATTGCCTGACGGATTCAGCTAAGCTTATGTGGTGCTTTCCACTTGTGGGCGCCGTTATCGGTTTGCTGGCTGGCTTGTTTGGTTGGGCAGTCAGCTTTTTTCTTCCCGCTTTAGTGACTGGCGCCCTAGCTTTAGGCGTCCTTTTGCTACTTACGGGTTTGCACCATGCGGATGGACTGCTAGATTTCGGTGACGCTGCAATGTATCATGGCACGACGGAACGCAAAATCGAAATCATGCACGACCAACTCACAGGCGCAGGCGCAATCGGGCTTGGAGTGATGACTTACTTGGTTACGGCTTTGACGTTTGGTTCACTAAACCAAACCGTAGCCATCGGTGGTTTTGAGGTTCCTGTGCTTCTCCCCGCGTTAATCGTGGTTGAAACGTCGGCTAAGCTTTCAATGGTGGTTGGCACTTGGGCTGGCAAAGCAATCCACAAAGGCATGAACTCCCCCTTCATGGACGCCATGCACGGCAGAAACGGCAATCTCCGCTTGGCTGCTGCTTTTGTTGTATCTTTGGCGGTTGCGGTTCCGCTTTTGTGGCTTGCAGGTTTGGTGACGGTTTTGACAGCGGTCATCTCTGGGCTCATAATGGTGGTTATTGCGCATCGGCATTTTGGCGGTGTCACAGGCGATGTGTTGGGTGCTACGAACGAGCTTACCCGTATGGTGTGTGTGATTGTGTTGTTGGCGATGTTACCATGACGACAACTGCACTTGTTATGGCAGGAGGTAAAGGCACAAGGATGGCGTTGGCAGAGGAAAAACCAATGCTGCAAGTCGGTGGAAAACCCGTGGTTTCGCTGGTTCTTGAAGCGTTGAAAAACGCAAAGAAGGTGGATTCCGTGGTTGTTGCCGTAAGCAGCTACACCCCAAAAACTGCGGCGTATCTTGATGGTTTTCCCGTTAAGGTCTTGAAAACTCCCGGCAAAGAATACGTTTCTGACATGGGCTACGCCGTTAAAGCACTTAACATGCAGACGGTTTTGGCGATTGCCGCTGACATGCCTTTAATCACAGGCGAAATCATCGACGCCGTCTTAGATGAATATGCATCGTGTGGGAAGCCCGCGCTGGTTGTGGCTGTACCTTTGAAGACTAAACGTAAACTTGGCATGAGCTTAGGCTACGCTTTTGACTTCGACAATGAACAAGTCGTTCCTGCAGGAATCAACATAAACGACGGCAGAAGAATAGACGAAGAAGAACTGGAGCAAGACGTTTATGTGCTCGATAAGGTGGAGGTCGCCGTGAACATCAACACGGTGGATGAGCTGAAGAGAGCAAAGGAACTTTTCAGCCAACTGCGAAAACCTTCTGAGCTTTGACCCGCGATTTCAACTTAGCCCCTTCAAAGGGACAATTGATGCGTTGTCCTATTTTGATTCATTAATAAGTGTTTTTTCGGCGCTAATTTGCGTTTTGTAGGCGCTTAACTCATTTTTGCAGGGCGGTTAGTTTGATGGCGTTTGTGTGGATAACAACGGTGCCCTGAAAAAAGGTTAGCTACATCGTTTTTGTCCAGTTATTGACAGACCTTTTTTTCGTTTTGAATTTTGATTCGTTTACGCCTCAAAAAAAGGTGAGTTGATGCGAAAGCCGTAATTCTTAAAAATAAAGCTACAATAGGTTGTACTTGTGGGTGAACAAGGGGAAATGAAATCAAAATTAAACTTGCTTTTGATATCCTTGCTGGTTTTTTCTCTAGTTGTGGGTGGTAATCTTACTTTTGCTGGTGCAACGACTTATTCGGCGCCTCCTTGGGAAACACAAACCCTGCGGGTATCTCTGGATTTGGGGTTCGAGTACTCCATAGCTGTTGATTCCCATAATCACCCTCATATTGCCTACGTCGAGTTATACAATAACTACTTAGGTATACGCGGGAATTTATCCTACACTTACTACGACGGCTCCAGATGGGTCACCACTAGAATTCCAACAGTCTCAAACGCTGGAGATGTTTCAATAGCATTGGACTCAAGCGATCGCCCGCATATCGTTTTTCTTAGTCAGGAAGAGAATTCAAACTCAATACTGAAGTATGCAAGTTGGACCGGTTCGGCATGGACTGTTGAAAAAGTGGACCCTGACCCTTCGGGTGGTGAGTGTTCCCTTGTTATAGACTCCCAAAATAATCCGCACATTAGCTACAAATCCTCTTATAACATCTTCACAGGTGGTGGTGATTTGAGGTATGCGGTCAACACTGGTTCAGGTTGGCAAATCCATGTGGTTGACGACACAGGAGCAGTCAGTTGGGATAACTCTATAGCTGTTGATTCAGCAGGAAACCCCCACGTAGCATACTCAAATTCAACTGGAGACCTGCAGTATTCCAGTTATGACGGATCATCATGGACCACCGAAACAGTTTACTCCCCACAAAAAGAGGTTGGTTTGTACCTATCTTTTGCTATGGACCATAACGATAAACCCCACATATGTTTCATGGACCACCAAAACCACACAGTAAATCACGCAACATGGAATGGTCCAAGCTGGACAATTGAAACCGTCGCCGCCTTTTCTTATGGGTCAAACACTAGAATAATTGTTGTAGATTCCCAAGACAATCCACACATAATCTACGGAATATACTCTGGGAGATACACTAAAAACATAATCAATTATGCGTCAAGAAATGCCTTTGGCTGGACAATCCAAGAAACAAACGGGCGAAACGACCCAGTATACGACGTTACTTCCGACCTTTATATCGCCCTTGTTCTCGACTCCAACGACGTACCCCACATATGTTTCCACGAAAAAACAGGTACAGGAAGGTACCTGATTTACGCGACAAATCCCTCCCTCAAACCAACCACAACAGGCGCTACTTCAACACCGACTTCAACGCAGACTCCTGTACCAAACGCAACTTCAACGCCGACTCCAACACCAACTCCTGCACCTAATGTAACCTCCACACCGACTCCCACCCCAACTCCCACACCAAGTTCCACTCCCTCACCGACTCCCACACCAGTTCCAACCCAAACGCCCACTCCCACACCAACACCGACTTCTACACCTGCCGCAACCCCTACTGCAACCCCCACCCCAAGTTCAGTTGTCACGCTGACTCCTACCTCAACTCCAACGCACACACCAGCGCCTACTTCAACCCCAACGCCTGCACTCACATTTACGCCGACCTCAACCAGTCTACCCAACGAGGACACGAACGTTTTCTTTGTGGAGTCAAACAGCACCGTTTCGGAACTTGTTTTCAACAGCACCAGTTCCGAGTTATGCTTCACAGTTAGCGGTCCTTCAGGAACGACTGGCTATGTTGAGTTGACTATAGCGAAAACTCTTGTTCCCAAAATTGAAGACATAAGAGTGTACCTGGACGGAGACCAACTGTACTATGAGGCAGTATCTAAAGACAACTCTTGGCTACTCAAATTCAACTACCAACACAGCATACATCAGGTGACAGTTGACTTGGCTGCAAACTCAGTTGAAGCACCAAGCGCCAACAACTGGGACTGGGCTGTGTTAGCAACGGCTGCTGTTGCTTTGGTTGTTGTTGCGCTTACCGTTTGGCAAACAAAACGGAAAAAGAACAACCACTAACTTTTCTCTTCTAAGAGAACTGGCAGCTTATTTGTTCAGAGATTTGCGGTATTCCTCAAGCTTTTTCATGTCAAAATCCTTTGTTAACACGGAATCCTCCAGCGCGTCCGAAACTTCCTGCTCTATTCCCCACGGGGTAATGAAGGCACTTCGTCCTCCTCGGGCGTTGCTGCTGACGTTGCCGATTTTTATGAGGTAGATGCCGTTTTCCATGGCAAGCTTGAACGTTAACGGATGTCCCTTAACAGGCGGGTGGGTTCCCATTGCAGCAACGGGTAGGAAAACCAGTTCCGCGCCCAAGTCTGCCACAGCTTTGATTGTTGGTGGATCAAACATGTCTGCGCAGACTAGCATGCCGACTTTGCAGTGTTCCGTGTCAAATACAGCGGGGTCATCGCCTCGGCTTACGCCTGCATCCAGTTCGGCTTTGATGGGGTTTCGTTTGTGATATTTTCCGATCAGGTCACCATTTCTCCAGAGCGTGCTGGTGTTGTAGTATTTGCCATCTTCTTCTTCCAATACAGTGCCGCCCATTAGGTACAGTTCAGGGAACTCTTTGCTTATCTGTTTAAGGAAATTGAAGGTGGCGGTGTAGGTTTCTTTGCTTATGCGGGCGGCGTCTTTAAAGTGCTCCATGTTGTTGGGTACTGAGAAGTATTCTGGGAGTGCAATGAACGCAGGGGTTTGCTGTGCGGCTTGGGTTATGCCTGTTTTTGCTGCGTTGAGGTTTTCTTGGAGGTCGCTGCGGACTTTCATGTGGATGAGGCTTACTTTCACACTTTCCACCTAACTGTTGAACTAATTGAAGAGTTATTGTATCTTAAATTGTTTCGCGGTCTTCTGTTATAGAGTGTCTTGTTAGGTTTGCGGTTTTTGTTGCTTGGTTTTGGTGGGTTTGTTTTGGCTGGTTTTTTACAGTTGTCAACGTCTCTTTCGTTTTGCAGGTTATCTGTCTGTTGGTTGTTCATTATTTTCTTTGTTTTCGCCACATATGTTTATTCTGCAAAGGTTTTTGTATGCATATGGATAACCTTAAATAGCTCCGAAGAGACAAAACAGGTATTTACGGGGAATCGAAATGGTACTTGACCAAAAAGAATACATCAACATTATTCCCGAAGTTAAACCCTTAGTCAACAAGGTTGTCCAAAATAACCTCGCCGATTGCATGCTCTTCTCAGCAGGAACCGACACCTCCATAATCGCCTACGAAGCCGTCAAATACAAACCCGACATCCCATGCCTAACAATGGCTTTTAAGCATGGAAACCCAAAAGACGCCCAGTACGTCAAAGAAATGGTTGACTTTCTGAAGCTCAAGCAGAAAACACACACTTTTGGCCGCGAAGAAGTTCTTCAGTTCTTCCCCAAAGTGGTGGAAGCCCTCAAAAAATTTGACCCCATGGAAATCCGAAACAGTCTTCCAGTTTACATCGGTCTAACATTACTCAAACCCAAAGGTTACACGAGCGTGTTCACTGGCGACGCTTTAGACGAGCTTTTTGGTTACCCTTGGCAATTCAACTTGACCCAAGAGGAATTCTCCAAGAAGCAGGAAGAAATGTGGGCGGAAATGGGTTTCTCCAGTATACCCATGGCAGAGTCTCTGGGCATGACCATCAAGGCGCCTTATCTTGACCCTGCATTCATGGAATGGGCAAAGAAGCTACCAATCAAAGTCAAAATCAACTTGGGCGAAGACGGTCAAAGATACAGCAAGTGGCTTCTACGCAAAGCCTACGAAGACGTGCTGCCACGCAGTGTAGTGTGGCGTCCTAAAGCACCGCTGGAAGAAGGCACAGGAACAGCAATTCTAAGGACACACTTCAACGACATGATTACAGATGAAGAGTTCGCGGAAAAGAAGAAGGCAATTATGGAAGCTGACGAAGTCGACATCCTAGACAAAGAACAACTGCTTTACTACGAACACTTCCGCAAAGTTTTCGGCAAACCCAAAGACGTTTACCCCAAGACTGAAGGCGCAATTCAGTGTCCAAAATGCAAGAGCTACATCAAAACTAAGATTCACTTCTGCAAAATCTGCGGAGCCTACCCCATCTAAACCTTCTTTTCTTTTTTATTTGTTGCTGCCGTCTGGTTGCTTAGCTACAACAACTTTGGGCTTGTGTTTTGTTTTCTGGGTTGTTTGATTCTTTTTTGATTGTGCTGTTTGCCACAAACTCTTCTGATGCCACATCTGGTCAGGTAGGTAGACTACGTTTCCGATAGACCCCTACCCTATACCTCTTCTGCTTCTCAGGCTGGCTTTTACTGGTTTCTCTTTTGTGAAACCCTTTTTTTGAAGGCACCCACAAACACACACGACAAAGCAGCTACTACTGCCAAGACCGTGGTGGGGTTCATTTCTGGAATTGTCGGAGAAGGCGAAGGCGTATCTGGCGGTGAAGTCAGAAGTGGCGCGTCAGAGTCAGGCATCGCTTGTGGGTTAGGTTCTGTCAAGAAAGGAACAAAATTGACCGTGCCCAGAGAAAAATCCTTCTTAAAATCGTAAATGGACTGATTAATAGCTTCAACGTCTGTTGTACCCCACCAATTATAAGCGGCATCAACATCAAAATTCGCTTTCTCCGCAAGAGCCACACTATCTCTTCCGCCAACTGTAGCGAATGGGAAATTATTATAAGCAATTACAGGCGTGGACGAAGCCTGCACTAAAATGTTTGTGACACTTTCAATCGTGTTATTCCTAATAATACCGTTTCCAACTTCAACTCCAATATTGGCGCTTGAAATAAAGTTTCTTTCGACAACCCCATATGCGGCAGAAATGCCTATGCGGCAGTTAACTATGTTATTGTTTGAGATGTATGGGTTGCCTCTCATCACTTCAATGCATGCACGCACATCATCGGGGCTTTGAATGCTATTATTGAAAATTATCGGTGAACCATCCTCAACGATAACTCGAAAACTGGATAATTTGTTGCCAGAGACTATGGGGATTCCGCAATTGATAGTTAATGATGTTATAGGTCCACGGAAGCGGTTGTTTACTATTAGAGGCGAACCATCATTGATTACAATTACTGGTCGCCCATAGCTTGAATCAATCTTTGGCGATGCCCCATTAATTGTGATTTTGAACGACGAGGGCATATTTCCATACTTGATCACGCTGCCCACGCCAGTTTGTTTATCCCAACTCTTGCTAGAAGGCATAAACCTGATTTCACCATCAGTCAAAAAAGAAACTGGTTCACTATCACTGCCTTTTGCAACCAAAGTGCCATTCACTTGCATGTACATATCAGAATTAAAATCAACGTGGACTCCTGCCTCAATAGTTAAGGTTACCCCCTCGTTTACAGCAACTGGACCCGTTAACCGATAAGGGCTGTTTGATTTTGTCCAAGTTGTATCCGAACGAATAACGCCAACTACATCAGTATATGTCTGGGCAGTTCCAAAATTAGCGGTAAAAACCGAAACGAAAACACAAATCAGTGTCGCCATCAAAACCCCCGTCAAGAGATAAGAGTTCTTCATGCCGCAGCCACCAATTAACTATGGGTTTATTTTGCATAAAAGCGTGTTTGTTAAGATTTATTGACGCAAAAAACCTGCTAAAACAACCACATTTTTAGCAAAGACTTTGCAGATTGCTTTTTCTTTATTCTGTTTTTCATGGAAAAGTGCCTCATGAATACCGAGACTCCGTTGGTTTTTGGGAAAAGCTTAATTCTGCAATTGTTCCTGTCACTTAAACCATAAGAGTGGATTTTGTATGGCTAGGCTTTCGGAATTAAAGTTCGCGATGGGAACCAGCATATTCGCAACTGCCTTCATATTTGGCGCTTTCTTAATCGGCGTCATATTTCTCATTCAATACTACGTCGTAGGCTTCAACATAGTTACAGGGCTGCTTCTGGCTTTGGGCGGTACAGCCCTTTTCATTCTGTTTGAATACTTCATCGGGCCCGTAATCGTCAGCGCCACTACCCACTTGCACTACCTTAAGCCTGGCGAGAATCCGTGGCTGGAAAACATGGTTAAAGACCTCGCTGCAAAAAGCGGTATACCTATGCCCAAACTTGCTACGGTGCCCAATAACACGCCCAACGCTTTCACTTACGGCAGAAGTCAAAGTAGTGCTGTTCTGGCGGTTCATGAGGGTCTTTTGCGGCAGCTTAACGAAGATGAAGTGCGTGGGGTCATAGCCCACGAGTTGGGGCACATAAAACACAAAGATTACATTGTCATGACGGTTCTGTCTGCTTTGCCTCTGCTTGCCTACTGGATATCCCAAATCACCCTAACTGCTAGCTGGTTTAGCGGCGGCTCCCGTAGGCGGGGCAGGGACGAGGGAAATGCAGGTATCATACTAATCGCGATAGGCGTAATTTCCTTTGTAGTTTACATCGTTTCGTTCTTGGCCGTCATGCGGCTTAGCAGGCTGCGGGAGCATTACGCGGACTCCTACAGCGCCTACCTCACCCACAATCCCCGAAGCCTCCAAAGCGCCCTGTCAAAAATCACTTACGGCTTATCCATAGCGCCCAAACCTGCCACTAGCGCCAGAAGCTTCTACATCGAAGACCCCTCCCAGGCGAAACGGGAAATTGCTCGGATAATGGAGAAGAAAAACCAGTACGACCTAGACCGCGACGGCGTCTTAGACGAGCGCGAACTGGAGCATGCTATGGAGAAGGAAGCTAAATCCACTTGGGCGCAAATGAACCGCGTGTTCGCGACGCACCCGCCCACTTTCAAGAGGATTCTGCTGCTTCGGGAAATTGAACGCGAAATGAACACGGGCAAGTACAGCAATGACCGCATCTATGCCCACGTTTAAACCTGCATCTGCCTATCTAGAAATGCTCGTATTCACGACAAAGAAGCGGTAAGCTCTTAAACCTAAGTGTCGAGGGATAACTAAAGATGGTGACCTCTCCAGAAAGCAGCCCAACCGACAATTTTGTTTACCCCTGCTACGAAAGAGACTGCATCTCCAACTTACCCAACGCGATTCTTGACCTGTTTAACGTTAAATGCAGCAAACCCCGACTGCCCTTGACAGAGCTTGGAGAAATCGGCTTAGAAACAGTAAGTAAAGTGGTGCTTTTGGTTCTGGACGGGTTTGGATTTAACCAGTTTCTGCAGCGCAAAAGCATTTTTCGTTTTCTATCTAATCTTTCTTGTAAAGGCACTGTTTTTCCTTTAACAAGTGTTTTTCCTTCCCAAACCACCAATGCGTTGACTACTTTGAATACGGGTTTAATGCCCCAAGAACACGGGCTCTTTGAATACTTAATCTACCTTAAAGAAGCAGGACAAATCGTAGACAGCCTATCGTTCACGCCCATAAGTAACCCTCCACATTCCTATGGGTCCCAAACCAAGGTATCAAATGTCTCTTTTAAAGGCAAAACTATCTATACGGCGCTCAAAGCTGCAGGCATCAAAAGTTACACTCATGCATACAGGCTCCACGCATACAGTGCTTGCTCAAACCTGCTCTTTGAAGGCAGCACTATTGTGCCATCCCTAAAATCCTCCGACCTAGTTGTGAACCTGCGGCGCACCCTAGAAGACAGTCAAGGTCAAGCCTACTTCTTTGCACATTTCGACACGCTGGACACAATCGCGCACGAATACGGACCCGACAGCCCTGAATACAGCGCAGAATTATCCGTGATTTTCCACTTGTTAAGCAAGGAATTAGCTGAAAAAATCGACCCGCAAACCGCAAAAGAAACCCTAATTTTAGTCACAGCAGACCACGGCGAAGCAAACATTGCCCCCGAACTAACTACTTACCTGAACCAGTTTCCCGAGGTGCTCAAGAACCTGCAATGCGGCGGAGACGGGAAACCGATTTTGCCTACAGGTGGTCCCCGAGACGTTTTTCTTCATGTTAAAGAGGAAAAGTTGGTGGAGACGCAGGATTTGCTGTCCAAGAAAATCGGTGACAAAGCTCAAATTCTTCAAACTGCAGAAGCAGTACGGAAAGGTTTCTTTGGTATTGGTGAGGCGTCAGAGGCGTTTCTTGAGCGTGCTGGAAACTTGATGATTCTACCTTACAGTAATGAGACTGTGTGGTTTGAGTTCTTTGAGGGTAGAAAGCTCAATCTTCGGGGTCATCATGGAGGCTTAAGTAAAGAGGAAATGCTTGTTCCTTTCGGAATGGCTAAGCTAAGCGACCTTAAATAATTAAGTATAAGCCTGAAGGAGTTGACTTATCCTTTCTCTGCACTACGGTGGCTTTTGGAGTTTCAACTGGTAGATAGCGAAAATCTTCGGTTTTAGGGCGAAGACTAATATCTGCCTAGCCACGTTTATTGTAAAAACAGAGGGAAAATGTAGATGCCGTATTGTCCTGAATGTGGCGGCGAAATGATTTACAACATAGCCACCAAGCACTTCACGTGCAAAAGTTGCGGTTTAACTGTCACTCAACAGGAACTTATGGACCTCAGGGAACGTAACCGTCCCCCAGAAGAAACCGAGGATGAAATTCGGCAGAACCGCAGAAAAGAGTACTTGAAGTGGTATCTCAGCAGCAAGAAGTAGCAGCCGCTCTGAAGCGGTTTTTAGCGATTGGTTAGCAAACAGTATAAAAGTCAAACTTCCTTCTATGAAGCTATCACCAAAAACGGGGCAAGACAATGACGGTTGACATGGAGATAGTTTGCATCGGCAATGAACTTCTTATAGGCAAAGTCGTAAACACCAACGCCAGTTGGATGGGCAAGCGCGCCACCTCACTGGGTGTTGCCGTGAAACGAATAACAGTTGTCGCAGACAACATCGAAGAAATGGCGACGGCGTTCCATGAAGTTCTCGCCCGAAAACCACGATTTGTGGTAACTACGGGTGGGTTAGGACCAACATTTGACGACAAAACTTTAGAAGGCATCGCCAAAGCCCTCAACCGAAACCTCGCAGTGAATCAAGAAGCCCTTGACATGGTCAAAGCGAAATACGCAAAGTACGCCAAAACACGAAACATCCCCGAAGGCGAGCTAACTCCTGCTCAAGTGAAAATGGCGACCCTTCCCGAAGGCACTATGCCCCTTGTGAACCCTGTTGGAACCGCCCCTGGTGTCCGCGTAGACGTTGACGGCGCTGTCTTGTTTGTGTTGCCTGGGGTGCCGCGGGAAATGGAGGCTATTTTTGAAGCATCTTTGATGCCTCTTTTGCGGTCAGCGACTGGGGATGTAGGTTTCTTTGAACTCAGCTTGTATGTCGATAACCTCATGGAGTCCGTTCTAGCTCCACTCATAGACAACGTGATGCATGAGAACCCTCTGGTTTACATAAAATCCCACCCCAAAGGCAGAGAAGGTACCCCTAACATGGGGGAGCTGCACCTTTCGACGTCTGGTTTGCCTTCAGAGAATCCTCAGGAACGGCTAAAGAAGGCTGCTGTTCAGCTTTCCGTTTTGATGGAGAAGACAGGAGCCAAAGTAGTAAGGTCAGAAACGTAAGGGTAGTTTAGCGGTTGCTTTTTCGTAATGCTTATTTGCCCTTCAACCTTTGAATATGTAGAGTACGTTTAGACGCGGATGAGTACGTTTAGAAGCGGATTAGAGATGAAAGTTTTTGTGAAGTTTGTGGTTGTAGTGTTTTTGGCTTTTATGTTGTTTAGCGTGGTGCCTACGGTTTCAGCTCAGGATGCTGCCTCGTCGTTTAAGCTTCTAAACCAAGAAGACGCAACTTTCAGTCATACACTTACTGTTATCGTTCCTCAGTCCCTTTACGAGTATTATGGTGAACTCAGTCACAAATCCACTGTAACCTCGGATTTCCCAAAATTTGTTACCCCTTACTCTGTACAGCCCATAGCCGACTGTCTACGGCAGATTTACCCTGACGATGAAGACTTCGCCAACGGTGTACTCACTTTGGTACATCAAATTCCTTACGAAGAAATCCGCGAGCAGTACTATCCTGTTGAGACTCTGCAGAAAAACAGTGGTGACTGTGACATGTTTTCGCTTCTTGCTGCGTCAATTTTGAAGGGAGGTGGCTTAGACGTTAAACTGCTGCATTACCCCAGCGAGGATCACATGAACGTGGGTGTCCACCTTGACAGTTTCCCACAAGATGCGCGTACGGACGTTTACTCGTTTAAAAACCAAGACATAACCTACTACGTTGGGGAGTGTACTAGTTCAAACTGGCAGAAAGGCTGGAGAGTCGGAGAGTGCCCTGAAGACCTAATTAATGTTCCCATGAAAATTGTGCCGCTTGAGGACTCTGAATCGATTGCGCCTGGACAGGTTTCTGCAAGCTTTAAGAAACTGCAGTCTACGACGCTGGATGTTGAGTTTTCTACTTTCTTTGCTCTTCAAGGCTCAGTAGTTACTGTGAATGGTCAAATTGCTCCTGCGGTGTCCAACCAGAATGTTACTCTTTACGTGAACTCTAATGGTTCCCCGTGGTGGGTTCTGGATACAACAGTTACAGAGGCGAACGGGCGGTTTTCATATGTTTGGGAGTCGGATGCGTTGGGCGCGGTGGGAGTGCGTGCAAGCTGGAACGGCAACGACCAGTACGCGGGAACCACCAGCGGCACCCAACACACGCTGATTCTGCCTTTCTACATCGTGGCACTTGGCGCCCTCGCATTAACCTGCATAATTGTCTGTATCGTCGCGTTTGCGGTTTCAAGAAGGAACCGGCAAAAACGGCTTGTCCAACAGATGGAAACAGCATCTTACTCCTATGACATCTAAAGCCGTCACTTCGGAATTTTTTGCCTTCTACCAAACCTATTTGGATCCTAAATATCCATTGTATGCAGAAAACGGGGGAGGGGGGGGGTCAAATAACACCTTTTTTGGCAAAGAAACGCTGAGTCTATTTGGTTGCTACTATTATTTCTATGCAGAAACGATGGGGGTAGGTCTACAGGCGCCTTTTTGAAAACAAGAGCTCTCTGTCAGTATTGACGTTTTTCGGGTCTAAAAGTTTGTTGAAAACTATTGGCGTGGAAGAGACGAAAAACAAATGGGAAAAGAGAGGGCTTGGTCGCCTATTTGAGGGCTTTTGCAAGTTCTTGGGCTTTGTCGGTTCGCTCCCAGGGGAGGTCGATGTCTTCTCTGCCGAAGTGCCCAAACACTGCAGTTTGCCTGTAAATTGGTCGCAGCAACTGCAGGTGTTCGATGATGGCTTTGGGTCGCATGTCAAAGTTTTTGTGGACCAACGCTAGGATTTCTTCGTCGCTGCATTTGCCTGTGCCAAACGTGTTTACGAGGACGCTGATGGGTTGGGCGACGCCGATGGCGTAGCTGATTTGGATTTCGCATTGTTCTGCTAGTCCTGCGGCGATGATGTTTTTGGCGATGTAGCGTGCCATGTAGCATCCGCTGCGGTCTACTTTGCTGGGGTCTTTGCCGCTGAAGCATCCGCCACCGTGGCTGCCGACGCCTCCGTAGGTGTCGACGATGATTTTTCTGCCTGTGAGTCCTGAGTCGGCGAGGGTTCCGCCGATGACGAAGCGTCCGGTGCCGTTGATGATGTATTTGGTGTCTGGTCGGAGCAGGTTTTTGGGGATGATGTGTTTGATGACTTTTTCGATGATTTCTTTTTTGAGTTCTGTGTCGTTTAACCCGCCGTTGTTCTGCGCGGCGATGACGACTGCGGTTACGCATTGGGGTTTGCCGTCGAGGTATTCGACGGTGACTTGGCTTTTGCAGTCGGGGCGTAGGCAGGGGATGATTTTTTTGTGTCTGCATTCCGCCAGTCGCTTCACCAGTTTGTGTGAGAGCATGATGGGTAGGGGCATGAGTTCTTTGGTTTCGTTGGTGGCGTATCCGAAGACCATGCCTTGGTCTCCTGCGCCTTGTTCGTGTCCTTCCGACTCGGTGACTCCCATCGAAATGTCCGGGCTCTGCTCGGTGAGGGAGACAAGTATGCCGCAGGTTTCCCAGTCTAAGCCGTCTTTGGCGTTGTCTAAGCCGATTTCTTTGAGGGCGACTCGGACGATTTTTGGGATGTTTACGTAGGTTTTGGTGGTGATTTGTCCGGTGACGACGACGGTTCCCTGCATGACGAGGGTTTCGGCGTCTACGCGGGCTTTGGGGTCTTTACATAAGATTGCGTCTAAGATGCTGTCGGAGACTTGGTCAGAAACCTTGTCTGGGTGACCTTCCCCGACTGATTCAGACGTAAACAAGTATTTGCCGTCTTTTTTCATAGCAACATCCTTCAGGCTTTGGTATGATGAGAGTTCTTATAACCAGACATTTTTCTTAAAAGCCTTTCTACAAAACCAACAACCCAACAAGCGCTTGACTCACGGAAAAGATGGGAAAAGATGGCTATGCTGTGAATTTGTCGATTTGCAAGCAGAAACAAATTGAAACTTTTCTGTTATTTTTTGTGCTTTTTTCACTCAATGGGGCGTAGTAGGTTATATGGGGGGTTGCTGAACGTGTTTCAAAAAACAAAACAAAGGTGAATGCTTATCATCCAGCAAGTACACAACTACAAAACGGAGTTTTCCGACATGGATGCTGCAATTGCTGCCCAAAACGGCCTCGAATGTGTGCTTGAAGCCAAGGCTGGCGAGCGTATAGTTATTTTCTGTGATGATAGCCGTGCTCAGGTGGGAGAAGCCTTCGAGGCAGGCGCATTGAATCTGAAGCTTGACACCAAGCTGGTTCTTCTTGAAACCCGTTCTGACGTTTTTCGCACTGAAATCCCCCCGCAGCTAAACAAGTACCTAAATGAGGAACGCCCACACATCTACATCAACCTGTTCCGTGGAACTCATCAAGAAACCCCTTTCCGTATAAAGTTCATTCAAGCCGAAACCCGCGACAAAAAAACTCGCTTAGGACACTGCCCCGGCGTAAACCCTGAAATGCTCACAGACGGTGCGTTGGCTTTGACCGCAGATGAGCATAGGGAAATGCAGACGTTTGCACAGATGCTCATGGGAAAACTTCACGACGCCCAAAAAATTGAGATAACTACCCCTGCGGGAACTAAACTGCGTCTAAGCGTTAAAGCGCGCGCCTTCATTACGGATACGGCGTTGGATTGGGAGTTGATGAAGTGGATGAACCTGCCCACCGGAGAAGTCTTTGTTGCACCTGTTGAGGACTCGCTGGAGGGCAAGATGGTGTGTGACATGGCAATCGGCGGCATCGGACCCGTAGACAAACTCGTTGGCATCAAAGTTCGCAAGGGGAAAGTGGAAGCCGTAACCTGCGACAACCCCGAAACCCTGCGCAAAGTCCAAAACTCCCTACACATAGACGACATGGCAAAAGTTGTGGGTGAATTCGCGTTTGGCATAAACCCCAAAGCTCGATTCGTCAAAGAATTCTTGGAAGCTGAAAAGCTGCTTGGTACGGTGCATATTGCGTTTGGGGCCAACTTGGACATGCCTGGAGGTAAAAATGACTCCGCGAACCACATGGACTTCATGATGAACAAGCCCACGGTAAAAGCCATTCTGCAGGGCGGCACAAAAATCACCCTGCTTGCCGACGGAGTATTCCAAACAGACAACCCGCCGCCCGCCCCAGAGCAAGAAGAGACGCTGCCCATCAGCGACTTCTACAAAGTCATCGACTACCAGACCATATACAAAACCGATGTCTGGTGGGAAGCCGTCGTCATCTTCGAAACCTATAACAGACGCCAAATAGGCATGTATCTGTGGCAGAAACGCGGCGGCGTGTGGAAACGCAAAAACAAGTTCAGCATCCGAAACCTCTATGAATGGGGCAAAATCAAAAACGTCGTAGACCAACTGTTCCAAAAAATAGCCAATGAATAGCTGTTTTGGCTTAGAATATGTGTTTTCGTCGGTTTGGGTGATAAATTATAATAGTTAATTGTCGAAATAGAGAGTAAGGCGGTTTAATATATGGCGATAGCAACTTTAGATTTCAAGAAATACATCACAAACTTAGTGAGCGAGAAAGCTCCTGGACCCTCAACAACTTTTAGCATGTTCCACATTTTCTATGCCTTGGAGCTTATGGAACAAAAACCAATTGGGCGCAATCGTCTAGCCCAGAAGCTAAACGTCGGCGAAGGCGCCATTCGCACAATTATAAACCGCCTCAAAGACGAACAGCTCATAACCACCGCCAAGGAAGGCTGCAGCCTTACCCCCAAAGGCTTGGAGGTCTGGCATAAATTCGAGGCTGTTTTCCCGCAGCGCGCAGAAATCGAGCAGACAGAGCTGACGCGTTCACTGTTTAATTATGCGTTTTTGGTGAAGAACAGTGGACAAAAGATAGGGTCAGGTATCGAACAGCGGGATGCTGCCATTATGGGTGGAGCCCAACGTGCCATAGCTCTGGTTTTCCGAGGGGGACATCTTGTTATCGGTTCAGTAAGCGGTAGCATCGAAAAAGAGTTTCCGGACGCCGCAAACAAAATCCTCAAAAACCTCAAACCCGAAGAAAACGACGTCATAATAATCGCAGGTGCCGACAACGCGGTGAGAGCGAAGCGAGGCGCGTTTGCTGCAGCGTGGGTCCTAATAGGCGAAACAGAAACAACTAATTAGTTTAAGTGGTGTATTTTTCGCCCTGCATCAATATGCGTTCCAAAATTGTATTCACAGCAATTAAGTCGTCATTAGTTTTCGCGGAAACAGGCGTCAAATGGAACTGTAACCCCAACTGCCAGATGGCGCGCATCATGTTCTGACTGAAAATCCGTTTGCTCTCCTCCACCTTGCTGGTGATAGCGTCTTCTAACGCATGCGGGTTGCCTGACCACTCCACAATCTGCCCCACATCCTTTTTAGGCAACAGGTCTGTTTTGCTAAGCAGGTGCAGTTGAGGCTGGAAAAACCTGTTGTAAACTGCAGCGGAAAGGAACATGTTGCTGACATAGTTAAACGGGTTCGCACTGAACACGGCGTCAAACAGGTAAATTAGTGCCTTAGGTTCTTTGGTTAATTCGCTAACGATGTAGGGTCCACTGGCGCGGAACGCAAAAAGCTCCATCTGCCCCGGTGTGTCCACGATGACCATGTCGGCGTGGGCTTCGTTTATATCGCGGGTGAGGTTCTCAATTTCGTCTGCGATGAGATCTGCAGCCATGATGGCGGCACCGTTAGGTCCCAACCCGTATTTTTCCATTATGTCGGTCGCGTCCACGTAGTTGCGGACATCCACGTCAGGCGAGTACGGCAGCTTCAAGGCGCCTGGATCCAAGTTGACTACGGCTGTGTCTTGCTTGTTCATTTTAAGCCAGTCGCTTAGGGCGGCGGTGAAGAGGCTTTTGCCGCTGCCTGCGGTTCCGATGACGAATACAACGGGCACTTCATACATCTCCTAACTTGACGCAAGTATGCTTCAGAGGTAATAATGTTTCCGTTATCATCGTTTTCCAGTGATGAAGAGACTATGTCCTGCGTTCTGCGTTTTAGATAGGCTTATACATGATTTTTAGCATTTCATGATTTGAGCGTCGAAGCCGCTTTTTCTTTTTTCTGCGGTTCAAATGTTAATTGGGGCGGATGTGTAAGGAAAATTTTTGTCGTTTTGTTTGTTTTAAGTATCGCTATCTGGTAATATTTATAACTAAACTTTACATATTATACGTCAGAGGTGTTTTTATGACTGAGAGGGGAGACTTACCTAAAGCAGAGAAAAACGAGAATCAAACAAAAAAGTTCGGCAAAGAGGTATACGAGGAATCCGCAAGAGCAGTGCGCGAAGTAGGTGCAAGAGTTGTCCTGTCAGTAGGCGCAGCCATACTTATCTGGCTAGCTGGTAAACTGATCTTTCTTCCGTTAGCTGAAGGCGTATCAAATCAATTGCTCGGCTATCCAGTAGCCGCCATCGTAAGTGCAGTAGTCGCAGTTGCTTTAGCCGTGATAATTTTCACCGTATTCATCGACATCCGACGATTAACTGGCGGTCTAGCGGGCTTGTTAGCTTACCACTTCGAAAAAGCCAGTGGAGAAATCACGCGGTCAGAATTCAACAATTACCGAACCGCCCTGGACGGAGTAATCTACGTAATTGTAATCTCACTCACATACCTGCTGTTCCAAGATTACCTAGCAATGATACACCCAGCAATACCTGCAATCCTATTAGTGCTGATTGTGATATGGGCGATTTTCGCTCTGTACCGAAGCACAAGAGTCGTCGCAAACATCATCGGAAAATATACTTCAAAAGCAGCTGACGAACTAGAAAAACAAGCACGAGTACAGTAACAAACAACCCTCACCACCTTTTTTTTAAAAAAAAATAAACGATTAACCTTTGAAGTGCACAAATATGAGCAACACAAGCGAAGTAGAAAACCTAAAACGGGAATTCCGAGTTCACGGCGCAAAAACAGTTCAAGAATTACTGTCTGCACTGTTAATTTGGCTTTTTGGCATTCTGGTTTTCATACCCATATCTGCTTCTCTTGGCTCAAACGTTGAGCTTGTGTGCACCCTGCTAATCCTTGTCTCATTTACAGTTCTTATCTCAAGAACAATGGGCAACCTGAAATGCCTTATTGACGCGTTTGCGTTTCTACCCGCCAAAAAATACATGACCAAAAGAGGCTGGAACTACAAGAACGCAACAATAGTTTCAAAACAAATCTTGTACTTGGTTTTTGCAGTAATTTTATATCTGTTGTACTTGCCTTTTCTTGTTCGTATCCACCCTGCGGTAAGTGGAATCGCATTGATATTCGTTATAGTTTTTGTTTTCTTCCTCGCAGTACGAGCTCTACGCGCTTCAGGCGCCGCCATTACCTCTTGGCTCAACTCATAGCCAAAACCGCTATTTCAAAGCGCGAGTGAACTTCTATCAGATGCTTAGGTTACCCAATCAGCCAAAACCACTTTGTTCGTGTTATAATACTTCTCCACCTGCACTATACGTCTAGCCACGAGCCTTGCTATGACTCGGTGTGTTTTGACTCTGGACAGCCCCGTTTTCCAGCGAATGTCCTTTTGAAGCATAGTTCTGTTCTCGGTAGCGGCAAGAGCCTCAACCACTTTCCGCTCGTCTGGACTAAGAACCCGCAGAACTGCCTCAAGCGTTTGGCTGCTTTCCTTCGGGGTTTGAACGGGAACCGACGAAACAGGCGAAACAGCTGTCTCCTTTTCTGCTTCTGTGGCAAGGGCTGGTTTCTTCTCAACCTTTCTCTCAGGATACAAAACCCCATAAATCACCACCACCGCCGCAATAGCCAAAGGAACAACAAAAACTAGAAGCCAAACCCCACGCAAATCAACGGAAGTAGACATCATCTGTGAACCGTGTCCCCTGCCCTCTGAAACGCCGCCCTCAGAGAAAAACAGAACCAGCCCAACCAAACTTACAACAACCAGCACCGCCGCGACGGCTAAAACAGCTTTCCGCATCCTGTCAACCACTGAAACATTATACCCGCATGGACATATAAGGTGTTTCAGTTTTTGAAACGCACGTTACAGCCAACAACTAAACCATGTTTCAGCTCTAATGGGTTCCAGCAGAAAAGTGGAGGTGAAAAAAGAATGAACCGCAAACTAATCCTGTTGGCTGGACTCGCAATCGCCCTCATAGTCGTACCACTCGCGGCAGCGGCTCCCTCATCTTTGCAGAACATGGCTCAAAACGGCGACGCCTTGCAGCTTCAAGACCAACAGCAAGACCAAACTCAGCTACAAACCCAAGACTGCAACCAAACCGCAGAATGTACTGGTCAGCAGACTCAAAACAGACAACAACTCCAAACCCGAGACTGTAACAGCACAGGCACCTGCACCGAAGGCTGCAACCAGACACAACAACAAACCCAAACCCGCCTGCAAGCCTGTACAGAAAACCAAACCAGCACCGGCGCATCGGGAAACAATAACGCTGAAGCCCACTGCTACTGCTACGCCTACAGCCAACAGAATCAAAACCCGCAAGGCAGTCAAGGAAACCAAGCAAGCAGACAAAACCGCTAACTTTGCGGGGTACCTGCTAAATTCGTAGTTTCCCTTCTTTTCATTAAAATTAAAACAGCAGAAGGTTTCTTTTAACAAGTAAGAAAACTGGAAAAGAAGCGGTTTATTGCTTCTTGAGGTAGTTGGGGTCCTCGCGGAGAACCTTTGGTATGTAGTTGCAGGCGGGGTCTGATTCGAACAGGTCGCCTGTGTAGTATTCAGCGCGTGTTCGGCAGCCACCGCAAATTTCGCGGTACTCACAAACACCACACTTACCCTTAATGTTGCTCTTATCCCGAAGCTTTAGGTGAAGTTCGCTTTGCTGCAGTTCATCCCACACTTGGGTCAGTTTCTTGTCCTTGACGTTGCCCAGACGGTAACCTTCGTGGAAGCCACAGCTGCGGTAGTCACCGTTTTCGGTTATACTAACGTAGTTGCCGCCGATGGTGCATCTGCCCAAGTAACCGTTCTGGTACCACTCCCAGAAGTCCACAGGGTTCTTCTGGCGCACGATTCGCGCGTAAAAGGGTGAGTAAACGTTGATTTTGGTCCTGCCCATAAGTTTGCGTTGCAAGTCATAGATTTCATCAAAAGCCTTCTCGTACTGTTCGGGGGTTGGAGCCAAATCAGGCATGTTGCTACCTGCTCTACCCACAGGCACAAGGTTATGGTACACAACCATGCGGGCTCTGTATTCTTCTCCTAATGCTGCAGGGTGAGCCATGTCGTTAATGTTGTACTTAGTCATAGTTGTGACGATGCAGTCCAGAAGGTCATTTTCAGAAAGTTTCTTCATGGCATGAAGCGCTTTATCGTAGCCACCTTTGCGTCGGATAATATCGTTTGACTCGCGGTTTCCGTCCACACTGACTGCAGTGTGTACCTCGTATTTGGCGAGTTTGTCGAGGCGTTCTTGGTCAAACACGAAGCCGCTGGTGATGAGGCTGACTTCCATGCCGTACTCCTTTTCGGCGTAGGCAATGATGTCAAAAATGTCGTCACGAATCATAGGTTCTCCGCCGCTGATTCCAAACCATGGAGAACCAAATTCGTGAATCTCGTCAACCATGTGATAAGCTTCTTTCGTGCTTAATTCTTGGTCTTTGGCGTATTCTTTAGTGTAGCTGCAGTACATGCAGCTGCCGACACAGTTCCTTGTACATCGCCATGTTACCATGAACAATGGCGCTTTAGAGTTAGCCATCAAACTCACAACTTCAAATAGATGAAATCTTTGCGATATAAGATTTCCTATTAAAACGGGCATGTTAAGGCGCGCCGTTTTTAACCTGTTTAATGTTATCTGCAGAAATAAGCGGTTTTTACCCTAAAACCGTTTGTATTTTAAAGTTTTCTCGGAAACCTGCAAAGTGCGCTTATTTCTTTGTCTAAAAAAGCTTTTGGCATGTTTCTGTTCACAACGACACTTTTGCTTGCTCATATTTGCATTATTGTTGCCGTTAAGAATCATCTTACTAGAAAATCTTATAAACCAAGTGCCATAGAGCTTTTTTAGATTTCCAACAAAGGAGATTAGGAAATGTCTAAACCAAAAGAATACTCGTCTATGACCAAAGATAAACTGATGACCTACACTTTCGTTGCACTCTTGATTCTCGCAATAGTTACATCCATCATGTGGTCAGGAATAGGCACAGAATCCTTGATAACAACTCCATCAGGCTGGAACCTAGGGCTTACAGTTGCCCTTAGCTGCATAATCGCCGTCGGAATTGCTGTCGGACTCGACTTGTTCCTCCACAAAATCGCCGTCGACAGCCAACTGAACACAATGTCCTCAGCAGTTTTCGGTTTAATCGTTGCACTCTCGTACACCCTTGGCATCCCCGCAATGAATTCAGGCGAAATGTTACCTATAGAAGCCCCTGGAGCATTCATTTACATCGCGCTTATCTCTACAGTCGGTCTGGTTGTCTTCAAGAAAGTCCTTGGCGGATCGGGCAAGAAACCTGTAAACCCCGCAGCAGCCGCAAAATTCCTCGTACTCCTACCAATGCTCAACTCTATGCTAATTGTTTCCGACCACCTCAAAACAGGTATGCTAGGTGTACCTTCACTGGCTGGTCCCATAGGGTATGACATTATAAACGGAAACGGGTTCGGTTCATTTGCAGGTTATATTCAAACATGCTATGCTAATCCAACTCTTGCTCTTCCAAGTGTCACCACAACTAACGACGTACTCAACCTCATGCTGCTGCAAAAGTTCCACGGGTGGATTGGTGGAGCCTCAAGCATCGCTGTTATTGTTGTAGGTTTAGGACTCTTCATAGTCGCACGCCGATACATCAAATGGAGAATCACATTCTCATACCTTGTAGCCACTGCATTATTCGCGTTTCTCATGAGCTATGCTTACGGCGGAGACCCACTGCTACGCATAATTTTCCACCTGTTCATGGGCAGCTCAATATTCCTAGCGTTCTTCATGGCAACTGATCCCGCAAGCACACCAATAACGTATGCTGGTCAAATATTGTTCGGTATAGGCTTAGCCGCTATCACCATAGTGCTGCAAACATATGCAAGCTTCTTCGGAGGATCAATACTTGCGTTAATAATCATGAACTTAGTGGCGTCAAAGCTGGACATTATCGGAAAACTTAAACCCACCACCGAAACAAAAGAACCTAAACTTCCAAAAGCCAAAGCCTTCCCGCCAGAAGCAATCAAAGAATATCCCTGCATGAGATGCGGTGCTTGTATGCGTGTGTGCTGCCACAAACTGAGTCCAATCCTGATTAAGCAAGCCTTCGACAAGCAAGACTTCGATGCTCTCATAAAACTCCACCCTGACTACTGTACTGGTTGTGGACACTGCACTTTCGTTTGCCCCGCAAGAATCGACCTGCGAAAGAGTGTACTTCAAGCAAAAGGCGCGCTACGCGGAGAGTAGCAAGCCTCCTTTTTCCTTTTTTGTTAATAAATTCGTTTCTTGTTCTCTTGTTTTTCTTGTTTGTTAAACAACATTGGTGCCATGGGCGTCCAATCGGTTTGCTGTTTGTTTTCAATTCCTTATTTAGTTGCCGTAATCAGGTGCCTTCTGCTATGAGTAGGCATTAAATTTATAAACGCGCCCAAACGTATAGATGAATCAAAAGAGGGAAAACAATTGGAAACAGAGAGATTTAAAATTAAAGACATCGGCTACGGTCTAGTAGTACCAGTAGTAGTTGGCCTGATTATCATCGCTTTCCCCGCAATTCTCCGTCCCGCTTTAGACAGTTGGTTCCCCGCTGCAGACATGATGATGGGCGTAGAAGGATCACCCTACGCGTTCATAACTGCAATCTTGACACACGGCTTTGCGCAGATGGTCATATTTGCGATTCCGCTTATTCTAGGTTTGATTTGGAACAAGTGGGCTGGTGGCGCAGCAGGCTTCCTGATGGGTACATTGTATTACGTTGCTAACGCTGGCTACAACATCATGCTTAGCTCAACGATAGGCATACAAGTCGTACAGGCATATGGCATTGAAGCACTTGACGCAAGCTTATTCCCGAATCTTTTCGCAGACCCAAGTTTCATCGGAAACTACATCGTTGGCGGAATACTGGTAGGCTACATTGCAGGGTCACTGAATAACGGCTCCTACAGCTTTAAACGCATGCTCGGCGCAGGACTCACAGCCGCAATCACCGTCGGAGTGCTTCAGTTCGTCCTCAACATGACCGTTGCATATGGAGCATGGATGTCACAAGGCGACCCATTCCAAGCGTTCTACTTGGTAATGCTGCCGATGGCAGTCCTTGGCGTACTTGCACCAGTCATCGGTAAAGTAATGACTTGGTATGGTCTACAGCCAGTAAGACAATAGCAAGCCATTTTCCTTTCTCTTTTTCCTTTCTCTTTTCTTTTTATTAACGCAAACCAAAACTCGCTTTTGACGAAACCTAACTTCACGTTACGCAAAAAACTTGGATAAAAACGAAAGAAAAGAAAGGAAGTAAGTTCTTCTTTAATCGGTATGTTTAGGCGCGAATTCCCATGCGATGTTGCCTTTCCAGACTTCACCCTGCTTTGTCAAGCGAACTTCTTTGTCGTCGATTTCAATTAAGCCCTTTGCCTTGAGCCGTTCAAGTTGTCGAGGGAAAACGTCTTCAGGAATCTTGCCGAATTTCTCCATGAACTCCTGTTTGCTCACTGGCAAACGAATGTAAAGCCTGCTCATTTCGCGGCGCATCATGTCGTCGTCAGTGGATTTCGAGAGCCTTTGAATTGGCAGTTTGCCTGACTGCACTATCGACATGTAGGTGTTTATGTCGTCGGCGTTGCTGTAGCTGAACCGTTGCAGGTAACCCATAAAACAGCCTGCACCAGTCGTTAAAATTCCGCCCCATGGCCAACCATTGAGGCAGTTTTCGCGCATGTGCCATTCAACGCGGCTGAAGCGGTCGTGACCCACCGCCTTGTAGCCTGCTCCCGTTAAAAGCTTGTAGGCAGCAAGGTACATTTCCTTCTCAAAATCGCCGTCGCCCTGTGGTGGAACTACACCATTCTGAATCATTTTCTCCAGCGCTGTTCCAGGATCAACATGCAGAGAATAGCAGTCAATTTCTACGTCAAGCTCAATGGCTTTTTTAAGGGTTTCTATCCAGCTTTCCATGGTTTGAGTTGGGAAGTTATACATAAAATCCACGCAGACACACAAGCCCAGTTTGCGTGCATGGCGGATGGCTTTTTCTACGTTCTCTGCTGAGTCCGGCAGACACATCAACTTACGGAGTCCATCATCGAAAGTTTGGGCACCCATATCCACCTGATAGGTGCCATATTCAGCTAACTTGTCAATTTTTTTGAGGTCCAACGTCTTGGATGAGGCGGATACTTTTATGAAATATTCTTCGTTTAAGTTGAAGTTTGCTTTGCAGAAGTCAATGAGGTCAATCATCTGCTCAGCACTGAGTACACTGGGTGTTCCGCCGCCTAACACAATCTCGTCGAACACGCTGGTTTTGATGTATTTGGTTTTAGCGTACATCAACAGCTCTTTCTTTAGCATCTTCAAGTATTGTTCTATTTGCACTTTGGTTGTTGCAGTGGTGGGGACGTAGCAGAATGCGCATCGGCTGTCACATATGGATATCCACGGCTGTAATTCCATCAGTCTGCCTGATGTGTTTTCTGTGTTCAGGAACTCCATAAATTCCTGATAAGTTTCAGGTTTGATGTCTGGGTAGTCCCTGTAAGTGTGTGGCGGCCAATTTGCTCGCTCTTCATAAGCTTCTGACTTATTTTGCGTTGTGGAGTTTTTCATTTTTGAAGCCTCAAACGTCCAACTTGGAAAAAAGCGTTTGATGACATAATAAAGTTTCCGTTGGAACTATAAACCCGCCGAAAATTCGTTTTTGACGTAGCTTTTTGAATAATGCAGAATTAAATCGGCTGATTACGAGCGGTGCAAAAAGAAAATGAAAACGAAATAAGGAAAAATGGTTATTGTTGTTTTTCGCGTAGTGCTTTGGGTATGTATGGGCAGGCGGGGTCTGATTCGTACATGTCGCCCGTGTAGGCGTAGGCGCGGTTTCTGCATCCGCCGCAGATGTCGCGGTATTCGCATACTCCACATTTGCCTTTGAGTAAGTTTCGGTCTTGGAAGCTGCTGTAGAAGGGTGAGGCTTTGACTTCTTTCCAAGCTTCTTGTAGGGTTTTGTTGCGGATGTTGCCGAGGCGTTGGTGATCTGTGGGGGTGAGGTCGGTGTAGAAGCAGGGGATGAGGTCGCCGTTTTCGGTGACGCTGACGTAACCGCCGAAAGCGAAGTAGGTGCATTTGCCGTGGAACTTGTGTTCGTACCATTCGTCAAAGTTGGGGATGTTGCGTTGCTTCACTACGCGGGCGAAGTGGGGGCAGTGAACGTGGATTTCGAATTTTTTCTCGTATTTGACGGTGAGGTCCCAGATGTGGTTTAGTGTCCACTCGTATTGTTCTGGTGAGGGTGCAAGCTCCATGGTTATTTTGGCTCTGCCGCTGGGCACCAGATGGTTGTACCAGACGAAGTTGGCGTGGTATTTGTCGGCGAGTTCGGCGACGTGGTCTAGGTGTTGGTAGTTTATGGTGGTTATGGCGCAGGCTAAGCCGTTGAGGATTTTGCCCTTTGACAGTTTTTCGATGGCTGCGAGGGCTTTTTTGTAGCTGCCTTTGCCGCGGAGTTGGTCGTTGATTTCTTCGGGTCCGTCGATGCTTACGCTGGTCCAGACTTGGTTTTTGACTAGGTTATCGTAGATTGAGCCGTCGACGAATACGCCGTTGGTGAGGAGGCAGACGTTGAGTCCTTTGCTTTTGGCGTAGGTTACGATTTCGAAGATGTCGGGTCGGGTGAGGGGTTCGCCGCCTTTGATGCCGAACCATCGGACGCCGAACTTGCTGACTTCGTCTACGAGGTGGAAGGCTTCTTTGGTGGTGAGTTCGTTGGGGGCTTTGGCGCCTGTGGCGTCTACGTTGCAGTATATGCATCGGGCGTTGCAAGCTCCTGTGGCTCGCCAAGAAGTCATAAGTAACGGACCTTCATGTTTCATAAACAAGAATTCCCCTTTGTTTGTGTCCTGAATTATGTACGATAGTTTTAGAGTTGCCAACCTAAAAAAGATTATGCGGTTCATTTCGTTTTCGAAGTTGGCTTGTTGTTTAGTGTTTTTTGGTTTTTGTCGGAGTGTGAATTTGTAAGCAGAAACAAATTGGTTCTTTTTTGTGACTTTTTGTGAGTTCTAAATCTCGCCTGTCAGTTTTTTTCTAAACGTCGCCGCACCCAAACAGGTTGCCAAAGCCAAAACCAAAACTCCCAGAGGTGTTATTTCGGGAATTGTTGGTGATTCTGAAGGGATAGGTGTTTCGGTTGTTGAAGGACTGGGTGATGGGTTTGGTTTGGGCGCAGTAAAAGGAACCATGAGTGGGTAGCTGTCTTTGTTTTTGTTGTCCAGCACGTGGGGTGTATCGCCTCTGCCGTCGCCGTCTGTGTCTGTTCCGTTGTAGCTGCTCCAGTAGTTACCTATGGTATCGTTGCTCCAAATGTTCTCTGACTGTGTGGCTGCCGGTCTATGGTAAACGATGTCGTCAATTAGAGTTTGGTTTGTGATGAAGTTATTGTTATAGAAAACTGAGCGCGAAGAGGCGCTAAAAGAAATTGTGGCTTGTCTTGAATCGGTGAAATTGTTTTCTTTTATGATGTTTCGGAACGAGGATAAAAAGCCAAGGCTGACTGCATTTCCTGTCACGTTATTTCCAACTATTTCATTGTAGTACGACCCAGAAAGCTGTATACCGTAACCGCTTTGATTTACAACAGTGTTGCCTATGATGATGTTTCGGTCGGAGCCATCATTGACGATGGAAATTCCCGTGTACCCAACTCGATTATCCTCATAGGTGGTTGCGGTTATTTCATTTGCTTCTATTCTATTGTCAGATGCCGCGGAGAGGCTTATGCTCCAATCATCGTTTGTCAATTGGTTCTTTAAGATAACGTTATTCGCGGATGAATCAAGACTAATTGCAGCGTTATCGATGTTCGTTAGGAAGTTTTCTGCTATCCTGTTGCCATCCGAATAGGTCACTGTGATTCCGTTCACTGCTGCGTCAATTGTGTTTTCAGTTATGTTTATGTCCTCGGACTGTTCCACTTGGATTGCTTGGGTGCTTGATTTCATGTTGTTGGCTGAGACTGTGCAGTTGGAGGAAAACTGAAGCCATATGTCAAACTGATTGCTGCTTAGACTGTTCCGCGTTACGGTAGTGTTCATGTTGTTAATGATTAGTATCCCAAAGTATTCTCGGTCAATGTTGAAGTCTTGAGCTGTCATACCTGTGCAGTTTACCATTGCCAAGACGCCAAGATTTGGGCATGAAGAGGGCGTAAGCACTTGGTCTCTTTGATAAATGAGGTAATAGATGCTTTTGCCATTAACCAGATTGGACGAGTCGACCTCGTTATCGTAATGGGTCGTATCCGTGCCCGAAACAACAAACCCATAAGAGTTGTTCGTCATGCTGTTTTTGCTCAATGTGTTGCCCCAAGAAGCCGAAAGCTTTACGCCGTTCTTACCATTTGAAACGGTGTTTCCTGTGATGTTGTTGTCTGAGGCGTGGTCAATAATTATGCCGTTTTCATTATTCACCGCTGAATTGCTAAAAACGCTGTTGTCAGAAGCTCCGTATAGCCATATGCCATAGCGGCAGTCAACCACCTCATTATCGAACACCTGACAATTGCGGACATGAAGCAAGTGAATTCCAGCAAGTCTGCCCCGCGTGTGGTTTGTGTCAAGTGCGTCAGGTCCCCCATCTATTGTAAATCCCGTTATGGTAACACCGTCTCTGCGGACAAGCATCGTGGTTTCAACACTGAGTCCATAAACCTCCGTTAAGCCTTTGCCTTCACCCTTCAACGTTATAGCCTTGTTCACAACGACAGACTCAACGTATACGCCTGCCCTAACAAACACGGTGTCGCCATCTACGGCGTTATCGATGGCTTCTTGAATTGTTGAATAATCGTCTGGAACGACGATTGTTCTGCTGGCATGTGCAGGTTGAAAGGCAAAGATGCTTAACGCAAACAGTACGATTAAAGTGAAAGCAAAAACGCTGGTTTTGTTCATCGTTTTCTACCTTTTTTCAACGCTAGAAGTGCAACTGAAACTGTCGTTATAACAAGCAAAACCGATAGTGTAGTAAATTCTGGCACAGTCGGAGATGGCGAGGCAGTTGGAGCTGAGCTGGCAGCGCTTGTAGGTGAGAGTGAGAGCTTAGGAGTCGCTGGTGTGGCGTTGTTGCTTGTTGCGGCAGCTTTAATTTTTACGAGCCAAGCATAAGAATTTCCATCTTGAGAAGCGACGCCTGTGACTGCATATCCTCCGTCGCGGGTCTGAATTACCGAATGTGCTTGACCGCCTGGACCTACGCCTTTTGTCCATTCTATGGTGCCTTCGGAGTCAGTTTTGACAAGTGTTAGTCCTGAACATAGAATGTAGCCGCCGTCGGTTGTGCTTACCATGGATAAGGGTGTGCCGCCGGGGTACTTGTTCTTCCACAGTACGTTGCCGTTTGTGTCGGTCTTGACGAGTCCCGCCATATTGTCCCAGTTAGCGCGGTTCCACATCATACCTGCCAATACGTATGTGCCATCGCTGTTTTGAACGATGGACCAGCCGTAATCTTTGTCGCTGCTACCGTAGGTTTTGCTCCACTCCAAATCGCCCGAAGAATTAGTCTTGACCAACAAGAAATCTGAGTTGAAACTAGTGCTTCCTAACATTGCATATCCTCCGTCGAGAGTTTGGATGACTGAGTGAGCTTCGCCTGACGTGATATTAGTATATGTTTTGTTCCATACTGTTAGACCTTGTGAGTTGGTTTTGGCAAGCCAAACCTGGTCATTTGGGCCAAGCTCGTTTAGACCTGCGATTGTGAATCCGCCATCGTCCGTTTGGATAATTAAATAAGCTATGGCTCCTGCCAAAAGGGTTCTGTTCCACTCCAGATTTCCATAAGCATCGGTTTTAATCAGGTGAGCCCCGCTAACTATAGCGAACCCTTCATCGGGTGTATTGACGAGACGAGTTTGGTCCCGACCCGAACTCAATAGGATATCATCGTATATTTTTGTCCATTCTGTATTTCCATTAGCATCGGTTTTCAAAATCAACTTTCCAGCTATTACATATCCGCCATCGTTGGATTGGATAAGTGAGTCAACATTTTTCAGAGCGGTTCCTTCATACGTTTGCACCCATTCTTCCGACGGGGAAGGAGATGGAGCAGAAGAATTTGCTGGTTGGTTCTCATTAGATGCGTTGGATGCTTCAGGAGTCAAATCCACCGTGAAGTAGACCGTTGAAATGCTCGTGACCCAATATAGGGTTGAGTTTCCGGGCAAAACGGGTCCTCCTGAATAGACTGTTACGCTGTGGTTGCCTTCCGATAAAGTCAAGTTTTCAGAGTGACTAAACCTTGGAATGCCCGGAGGTGACCTGGACCGGTATGATGTGCAATAGTATAATGTAACGTAGTTTGAGCCGTTTATGACGTTGGTGTCGTCTATGGCGTATCGGATTCTGGCTAAACCCGCATCTACGGATATGGGAGGCTCTGGTTTGCTTGTGTTGAAGTTGAATGGGATGTTGTTGGATATGTAGACTGTGTTGTTTTGTGGGCTTGAAATCTCGATGCTTGGCGGGACTGTGTCGGGAATTGGTTCAGCTTCGCTGAAGATAATCCACGTATTAGCATTTGCCACATCAACCAAGCTTCCCGACGAAGCCAGAAGAGCAGCTGCGAAAATCAAAGTCGGAAAGCATAATTTGTTTTTCATTGATGTCGCTTCCTTAAAGTAAACGCGGTTATGCCTGTTGTGGCTGCCAAAACCAAGATGGCTACTGAATTAAACTCAGGTACGGTGGGCGACGGCGATGCCAAAGTTATGTTGGGTGATGATGTACTTGGCTGCTCGGTTGACTTTGGTGTTGATGTGGGCGTAGTTGAACTTGCTTCGCGGTATCCGATGGGTGTGTATTGGTCGTTTATGGAATAGTGGTTTTCTTCTTTGAAGATGCCTCCTATAGCGTACAACTGATCATTTAGGCATATGACGATTACGTCGCCAAAGTTTTCCATGCGGTTGGTTCTTTGTATAGGCGTAGCAAGTGTCCAGTTGTCGTTTGCTGGGTCGTAGACTTGGTTTAATCCTCCGCCGATAACGTAGATTCGCTTAGGCGCTAAAACTCCCGACGTAGTGGCTGCGCTTCGACCGCTTTCCGCATTTGGTATTGGTGTTCCTATCTTCCAAGTGTCCGTTTTGGGGTCGTAGATTTGGGTTAAGTTGACGCGGTTTAGGGTTGTGCTGTTGGCTTCTCGTGTGTAGCCGCCAATCACATAGATTTTGCCGTCAACTACCGCCGAAGCATAATAAGAAACAGGTGTCGGGATGGGCGTCTTTGTAGTCCAAGTATCCGTGATGGGGTCATAAACTTCGGTTACATTAATGATCTCGCGTGTTACTCTGTTGTCAATCCTTATCTCTTCGTTTGATGTGCCGCCTATGAGGTAGATTTTGTCGTCTACAAGGTGTGCATTCATCCCTGACTTCTTAGTGGGCATTGGTGTTTTGCTTTGATTCCACGTATCCGCACTGGGATTGTAGGACCACACCGTGTCTGTGCCGCTTCCTGACAAAAACCAGCTTCCCCCAAAAACGTAGATTTCTCCTTCGTATGCAGCAACGCCAGAGCCTCCTCTTGTGCTGGGCATGGATTTTTTCGTAGTCCATTTGTCTGTTTCTGGGTTGTATTCTTGATTAACTTTGCATGGAACACCGCCGTCGCTAAACAGGCAACCGCCTAGAGCGTAAATTTTGTCATCAACAACCGCAAGACCCACCGCGTACCTTGTCGCCTGATACGCTGACTTTGCTGCCCATGAATCGGCATGCACCTCAGTGCTTTCGTATTCTACGATTAACGTGTAGGTTATCACGTTTGAGGCTGTTATATTCAGCTGGATGGTGACTTGACCTGTTTCGTTTCCCAAGTGTTCCAGCCCTATTATCCATGTTCTGTTACTTGCGCCTGTATTGTTTGAAATAGACCCTTTTCTTTCTGAACCGAAAGCTAACCACATTTCTGCTTGCCCGGAAGCAGTATAGTTACCTCTAACACGCCAGTGAGCTTGATTGAGTACGAGTATGTCCACGGTTTGGCTTTGATTGCCCGTTATGGTCTGGACGTAAACCCACTGCGGCTCAGGCTGGTCCGGAGGTAGAGATGGCGGATAGCAGTAAGGATTGGCGTTAGTCACATTAGCAACCTGAATTACAGCCAAAACGGAAATTGCGAGAATAAGGCTGACCATTGCTGTTGAGGGTGTTTTTGTGTTCATTTGTACACCCTCTTTTTCTTGTACGCGAGGGAACCTGCTGTTGCAGTTGCAAGTAGGAGAAGGATTGCGTAGATGGGAAACTCTGGAATTGACGGTGAAGGCTTTGGACTTGGAGATTGTGTCGGTGGAGACACTTGTGTTTGAGTTGGAATTGTTGTCGGTGATTGTGAAGATGGCAAAGGAGAGGGAGACGTTTGAGCAGTCGGGTTGACGCTGGGAACAAGATTGATTTTAGCCAGCCAAGCACCAGACGAGTCACCTGCGACCGCATAACCTCCGTCTTGTGTCTGAATAACGGAGTACGCTCGATTATTGCTAGAGAGGCATTCGTCAAAACTTACCGACCACTGTTCCTTTCCTAGAGCATCCGTTTTGACCAGAGCAGTACTCGATATTGCGAAGCCTTCGTCGCTTGTCTTTATCATGGACCAGCCTTGGTCTCCACCATAATTCTGTGTCCATTGAGTGTTACCCAATGCATCAGTTTTGACAATGGCAGTTCTTTTTGCGCTGCCTAAAGCATAGCCTCCGTCACTTGTTTGAACAAAGGCATAGACCCTTCCGAAGTCAGGGTACCTTTGGCTCCACTGCATAGTTCCATTTAAATCCATCTTTATAAGCCAACAATCGTTTTCAATTTCACCCTTACTTAAGAGTAATTTCGTTGTATGCCGTGTCAGTGCATATCCGTCATCACTTGTTTGGATAACCGAATCAGCATCGCCCTCTCCAAGAGTACTGTTCCATTGCTCATTTCCTAATACATCGGTTTTAAAGAGCCAAATGAAACTGGTTCCGTTTTCTGTAGGTATGCGTGAGTTACCTGTCACGACATACCCACAATCCTCAGTTTGGGCTATAGCCGATGCAGCGCCAATTCCTGTTCCGTTATAGGTTTGATTCCACTGCATATTGCCTTCGTTGTCTACTTTTACCAACAAACAACTGCCCGCTTGTTGACCCGCAAATGCGTATCCGCCATCGCTGGTTTGAATAAGCCATTTACCAAAAATGCCTGTTGCGCCTAAGTAGGTCTTGTTCCATATCGGGTTCCCCAAAGAATCAACCTTCAGCAGCCCAATGCCCGGAGTTGAATTGTTCGGTGGTCTCAAGCCGCCAAGCAAAAATCCCCCATCTGCAGCTTGAATTACAATCCAGACCGACTCCAAATTGCTTTCTACATAAGTACGACTCCAAATTATCGAAGGCGTCATCGATGCTGACTTAGTGCTGGGCAAATTAGAAACAGAATGCACAATACTAACAAAAACCAATCCAAAAATTATTACTGTGATCAGAAATACTTTTAGGATCGATTTCTTCATTGCTCAACGCCTACAATTAAATAATACTTCGTGTTTGCGTAAAAGCTTGTTTGTCAAGATTTCTTGCGTAAAGAAAAATTGTGAGAACTTTACGCTCTGACTTAACGGCGTTATGCTACCAACTGGGTACACTAAACAAATCCATCTTTGCCAGTTGGCTCTCAGAAAAATAGTTGTTACATACGAATCCGTCTTTAAACGGGGTGAGCTTTAATTCCACTATTTTCTCCAGCTTGTCAGGGTTTTCTTGGTATGACCCAAAGTTCCCGCCTGCAATAGTCCAGCCCATCCTGTAAATAGTCAACGTAACAGCGGTTGGAGTGCCAAACGCCCACAAACCTGAACCTGTTTCTCTGCTACTATAAGAACCGAGGTCACTGATGGGTCCTCCTCGTACGCTCTGGTTCGGTTCAATGTCAAATCTGATTTCACCAGTAAACACAACAATAGGATGTTCATCTAAAGAAGCTAAACGGTGACCTGTCAAGGGCAACGGGTCTTTAAAGTCAGGGTTTATGTTTGTGCCTTTAAAGTATCCGCAGTTTTGAACTGCTCCTGTGTCCGAGCGCAATTGAATCTGATATTGTTCGCTTACGCCGTCAGCCGAGGCGAATGCTCGGTTTGGAAGCCGGGTCATGTTGAGGTAGATCATGAAGGGGTAGTAGCTGACGGGAACCATGGGGTCTTCGAAGTCGTTGTAGGCGTTTTTGTTTTCTTTTGGTCCCACATATGCGTAACACACGCTGACTTTGAAGACGGGCATAATTTCCTCCGTTGGAACCGTAGTGTTTTTGGCAGTTACATGCGCGGCGGTAGTTGGAGCCGCAGTTACAGAAGCTAAAAGTGTATGTGGCTCCGTCAAGTTTTCACTGGATGTGTGTGTCGCTACGGGTGTGGCAGAAGGTGTGGCTTCTGGGTTTAGTTCAAGCTTCGGCGTTTGCTGTGGCTGAACCCGCATAATTACCGAGAAGATAGCTATCAATGAAAACGCTAAGACAAAAGTCACAGCCAAACCCTTTTTGTTCATAAGCATCAGGTTGTGCTATGGCTTTTAGTGGCTAAAAGAATTTTTGTAAAGATTTATTGTGTAAAGAAAAATTTTGCGAAGAATAATTTTTTTACAAAAGGGAAAGGGTGAACGCCCTTAAGCTTTTTTGATGTAGTTTATGGCTCCTTCTGCGTTTTGGAACCCAAACTGTACGCCCGCAAACTCCTTGCGCAGCGCTTTTACGTCCTGCTGGACTTCTGCGGGTTTGCGTTTGCCCTTGATTACGTCGAGCATGAGGTCGCAGAGGTGCTTAATGTCGCCTTCCTTGAAGCCCCTGCGGGTTACGTCTTGGAAGCCGATGCGCAAGCCTGAGGGGTCGCCTTTACTGCCTTGGTCATCATAGGGCAACAGGTTCTTGTTGCACACTATGTTAGCATCTTCGAGGTCTTGAGCGATTTTGTTTCCACCGCCGTACGCTCGGATGTCCACGGCAATTTGGTGACTGCGCGTGAAACCTTTGTGTTCGCACAGGACTTTAACGCCGTTCTCGTACAGGTACTGACCCGCCGTCTGCGCGTTCTTCACAATCTGCTTCGCCAACGCGTTTCCAAACAGCTTCATCTCCAACGCCGCTACACCCAAAGCAGGCAACCTACCCAAGTGGGTGCTGGACGCGCTGAGTGGGAAGATGGCGTACTGGATTTTCTTAACCGCTTTATCCAGCCGCTTGCCGTCAGTGTTGCCCATGACCACGCCGCCCTGTGGACCCGGAAAGGTCTTGTGAGTGGAAGATGTGATGAAGTCTGCGCCTTCGCGGAGGGGGTCTTGGAAGACGCCGCCTGCCACCAAACCCAAAACATGCGAGGAATCGTAGGCAACGTATGCGCCGACTTCGTCGCACACTTCCTTAAGCTCCTTGATGGGGTGAGGGAACAAAAAGAGGCTGCCGCCGAAGGTGACGATGCCCGGTTTGGCTGCTCGGATGACGTCTGCTGAGCGGTCGGGGTCGATGTTCATTTCGTTTATGTCGTAAACGTGGCTGATGTTTTCTATACCAAGGACAGCACCTGCCAAGCCCGTGTAGTCGTGGCTGATGTGCGCGCCACAGCTGAGGGGGGTAACAACCATTTTGCGGTTCTTAGTCGCCAATGATAAGCCTTTGAAGGTTGCGAGGTTAGCGTGGGTGCCTGACACTAGGCGGGTGTCTGCCCAGTTGCATTTAAACAGGCTCTTCATAAGATCCGTGGCGTAGTCCTCGATGGGCGACATAAACTTTTGACCTTGATAGTAACGTTTCTTTACGTGTCCCTGAAGGTCGTTGTCGCCTTCCGCGTACCTGCCCTCCAAATCTGAAGCGGCGGCTTGCATTTCTTTGACTGCGGGCGATTTTATGCCTTCGCTAGCAATCATGTTTATGCATTCTTGGTCGCGGTATTGTTCATGGTTACGGGTGGCTTCTGCAAGTTTTAGAACGAGGTCGTAGAAGTCTTCCATCTTAATCGTCCTCAGTAGTTACCAACCGAAAATACGGTGGTGATATTTAGCCCTTACTGGAAAAGCCGACTGTAATCCGCCATGTTTCCAAACGCTCCCGCGTTCTTTTGCGTTTGCTAAACTTCGTTTGTTGGCTGCTTGTTCTTCGGGTTGGTCTTCTCTAAAACGTAGGCGGCAATCGCGGCGAAGGGCAACAGCAGAAACAGCAGGGGAATAGCCGATAACTCTTCGTTCCCAGAAAAACTTGAATCTGTTGCATCTAACTCTTCAGATACTTCTGGCTGTGGTGCTGAGAATGCTTGAACCAGAAATAAAGACAACACAACCGCTACACATGCCACAGCGGCGGCAAGGCAAGTGGTTTTCTTTATGAAGTGTTTCTGTTTTTTCGTTTCCTGCACCTCTCCCTAATCTTTCCCGAGTTAGGGCTTGCTTATTTTTAAGCCATTTTGTTAACTCCGCTTTCGTGATTTGCAAAGCCCATTTGGAAAACAAAAGCCGCAAAAGAAACCCCGAAGAGCTTTGGGATGCCTCGTTCCGCTTCAACGACTGCATAACGGTCTTATACCCTCAGTTGTCCATTGTTTAGTTGATGTTTATGAAGGACCAATGGAGCAAACCCTACCACGTTGTGTTGGAAGTGGAGAACCGTCAATGCACCATAGCCAAACGGCTGGCGCCTCTGGGGCTAAAACATGTCAAGGTCACAGATATACGCAGTTCAGACCCCAAATCCGTCAAGCACCTAATCGAATTGGACCCCGCCGAAGTCAAAAAGATAAAGAACCCGCCCGCTGAACTCAAAGCCGCCGTTCAAGGCAAAGCCTCAGTCTGGATGGAAAGCGAAGGCTGTGGTGTATGCCACAACATTCTTTCCAGCGACGCCTTTCTCGTGTCAGGCAAAAGCATCGAAGGCTACACCATAATGTACAGCTTCATGGTTCCCAGCTTTGAAGCCTTCCAAAAAATCATGTCCGCCATGCAAGCCGCAGGGCTCAAAGCGACAATCCTTAAAATGGGTAAATTTGAACCCAAAGAAGGAGTTTTGACCGAGAAGCAGGAACGGATCTTTTGGTTGGCGCTGAAAGGCGGCTTTTTTGATTACCCAAGAAAAATTGACTCCGCAGAGCTTGCGGCGAAACTGGGCATCAGTCCGTCTACGTTATCGGAGATTACCCGCCGAGGCACAAGACGCCTGCTCGAGTACTACTTCAAAAGCGAGACCTGAAGCGTTCACGCGGTTTTTCTTTTTCTTACTGCAAAGAATACAGTCGTGGCTGCCAAGGCGAGGGTTAATGCTGCGAAGATGTACATGTAATTTGTGGTTGCATCTAGCTGGCTGGTTTTTTCTTCATATTCTGCTTCTAGGTTGTTGTAGTCTGTAACTGCTGTGTTGTAGTCGGCTTCAAGGGTTTCATGGTTTGCCTGTAAATCTTCGTATGTGTTCTGCAGGTCTTCGTAAGTGTTTACCATTTCCTCGTAATCCGCTTGTAACTCCTCGTAATCCGCTTGTAATTCTTGATGTGTCATGTTCAATGCTTGGAGTTCTGCCTGCAATAAGCTGTATTGGGTATCCAGCGAACTGTAATTTGCATTCAACGAAGCAAACTCTTGTGTTAAGTTGTCATAGTCTCGTACAAGATCATTATACGTCGCATCTAACGCCTGATACGTTGTGTTCAACTGGTCGCAGTCACCCTCTAAACTGGTGTAATTTGCATCCAACGCAGCAAGCTCCTGCGTCAATGTCTGAAACTCTAAATCCAGCGCTTCATGTTCCGCCATTAACTCCGCATATTCGCCATCCACCCAAACCTCAAGAGGCACCACTTCCACTGTGCACCCTGAAACCGTGTGAGAAATATTTGTCCCCGAGGACTCCATAATGACAGTATCCACCAAGTTAACTTGGGTCGAACCAGTTCCCACAACTTTGAAGTAATAAACAAACAGGGTAGCTGAACCAGAAAAACCAGGGGCTGAAGCAGAAAATGGTGCAATATCGAAATAATGAGAGTTGGGGGAAGGTCCACTTCCGAAGCCTGAACCGCCGTATCCACCTACTTTATCGTAAAAGTCTTGGTCCATTTTCCCAAAGACAGGTTCTAGAATGTTTGAATCATACCGCATGGTTAAGGAGACGTTGCGTAGTCCTACTACGTTTTGGATGGCAAGGTTTATGGCTACAACTGTGGGGCCGTCGTCTTTGTCTAGATATGGAATGGTTATGTTTTGTGGTTCAAGAGATAGAACCGTTGTTTCGTCGTCTGCTTTTGTCTGCATTACTGGCATAGTCATTATCAACAATAAAGCTAAGAAAATTAAACCTTTAATTGGTCTGTTCATACTCCCCACTTGACCTTTTTCAGGTCTGAGCTGATATAAAGGTTTTGTATACAACCTTGACCGCTTTTCTACATTTCTTCCTTTCTACTTTTGCATCCAAACAAGCAACCCGGCCGCGGCTGCATCTGAACCTTCAAAACCCTAAGCGCTGCCCACAAAGTAGCAGAATTACTGTTGACCACGGGTTTTTGCAGTTTAGCTTCCAGCGCGGGAATTGCCTCAAGCGTCCTAAAATTTGTGCAGCTAACAAACACCGCCTCCGCCAATGGGTCGTCGGCTTTTTGCGCGGCGTCTGTAGCGTCCTGCGCGGTGAGTTTGCCGATTTGCAAGTCATCACGTAAACCCAACGAGTGCTCCTTGACTACTCAAAGCCGCTCTGCCCTAAGAACTCGACTTCCTTGCGTGTGACCTCAGAGATATAAGGCGTTGCCAACGAGATTTTACGGGCGTTTAAGTCGTTGAGGACATGTACCACCGCTCCCGAAGTAACGACTACGGGGCACTTGGCAACCTCAGAGATTTTTTTGCTATTGTGGCGTCGTGACCCACACCCTTAATTAGGCTATCTGACGTGCAGGCAAATGTTACGGCTTCAACGGCGGCGTCTTTGAGGAGTTGCGCGGCGTTTTCAGTTTGCTTCTCCATGGCGGAAAGACCTTTGACGGTGACGTTTCTGAGGGGGGATTCGCGTGAAGTGGAGACTGATTTGGCTGCCTTGGAGCGCGGCAGAGAATTCGGTTTCAATTGTGGTGTTGGATGAGGGCAAGATGACGCCGAGGCGTTGCATAATTATCAGAAACGTTATGGTGAGTATTTCTTATTTTTTTTACGGCTATTTGCTTTCAAGAGTAAATTGTCCCAGAACCTCAAGGTGAACAAAATCGTTAAATCACGCATGTATTCTCTGGTAATTGGGCAAAGCCCCTTCTAAAAGTTTTTAATCCCTTATATGTTCGGGATAAACACTATCTTTGCCCAACCCAAACATAACTTAAAGGTGAAAAACCTATGAGTCAAACTAAACCCGAAACCCCCATGTTCTGTTGGCAATGCGAACAAACAGCCCACGGAACAGGCTGCTCAACTTTTGGCGTCTGCGGAAAATCTCCCGACGTAGCCAACCTACAAGACCTTCTGATTTACCTGCTTCGAGGAACCAGCCAATTAGCCGTTGAAGGACGAAAAGTCGGCGTAACAAACGAAAAAACCGACATCTTCATCGCCGAAGCAACCTTCGCAACCTTAACGAACGTGAACTTTGATCCTGAAGACCTTGCGAACCGTTACATCAAAAAAACCGTGGACCTACGGGAAGCCCTCAAGGAAAAGGTCAAGGCTGCAGGTGGAAAAACCGATTTCCAAGGAGCCGCAACCATATTCCCAGAACCAACCATCGAAGGTATGATTAGGCAAGGACCACAAGTCGGCATCAGAGCAGACTCGGCCGATAATCCTGATTTGCAGGGGCTTCATTGGTTGCTGATTTACGGCATCAAAGGTGTCGCTGCATACGCGTACCACGCATACCGTTTCGGTAAAAAAGACGACAACGTCTTTGAGTTCATCGAACAGGGACTCGCCGCGACGCTGGATAAGTCTTTAGGCGTCAACGACTTTGTTGGCTTAGCCCTGAGGTGCGGCGAAATTAACATTCGTGCCATGGAATTGCTTGATGCAGGAAACACCGAAACCTACGGTCACCCCGCCCCAACCAAAGTTCCGCTTGGACACAAAAAAGGTAAAGCTATTCTCGTCTCTGGACACGACCTCATAGACTTAGAAGCAATTCTCAAACAAACCGAAGGTAAAGGTATCACCGTTTACACTCACGGCGAAATGCTTCCCACCCATGGTTACCCCAAACTCAAAGCCTACCCCCACTTCTACGGCCACTACGGCACCGCATGGCAAAACCAAACCCGCGAATTCCCCGCGTTCCCAGGCGCCATCCTCATGACCACCAACTGTATCCAAAAACCCGCCGAAACCTACAAAGCAAACATCTTTACCGCTGGACCAGTCGGCTGGCCAGGCGTCACACACGTACCCAACGACGACTTCTCTACAGTAATTGAACAAGCCCTCGAACTGCCAGGGTTCCCTGACGACGTCGAAGGCAAGACCGTAATGGTTGGCTTTGCAAGAAACGCAGTTTTAGGCTTAGCTGGCACCGTGATAGACGCGGTAAAGCAGGGTAAAATCAAGCACTTCTTCTTTGTTGGTGGTTGTGACGGCGCAAAACCTGGACGCAGTTACTACACTGAATTCGTGGAGAGCACCCCCAAAGACACGGTTATCTTGACTTTGGCTTGTGGCAAATTCCGCTTCTTTGACAAAGACCTTGGTGACATCGGCGGCATCCCCCGGCTGCTAGACATTGGACAATGCAACGACGCATACTCCGCTGTGGTGATTGCTCAAGCATTGGCAAAGGCTTTCAACGTGAGCTTAAACGAGTTGCCGCTGTCGATGATTCTGTCATGGTACGAGCAGAAAGCCTGCGCCATACTGCTTTCGCTGTTGTACTTAGGCGTAAAAAACATCCGCTTAGGACCAAGTTTGCCCGCGTTCATCACGCCGAACGTGCTGAAAGTGCTCGTGGACAACTTTAACATCATGCCCACCACAACCGCCGACGAAGACCTCAAAGCAATCTTAGGCTAAAGCATCGCAGCAGAGCTTAAGCTTAACACCACTTACTTTCCTTTTCTTTCACGATTTTCTTTTGTTAAATGAAACAGGGAACCAAACAAAGCAACTATGGAGCCCACCAAAAGCCCCACGGCGACAGGAACGTTTCCGAAGACAACTGCACCAATTCCCACTGTGGTAAATGAAAGAGCGAAAATCACGAAAGCCACGCCCCGATTCTCACTTTCTGCAGGGTTAGCGTTTTTTGCAGTCACATCCAACACGTTTCTCTTTATGACTTTTATTTCTTTATCTTTTTTATAAGCCACGCAATGTTCCTGCCCAAGTCCTCCATGGTTTTCATGCCTTCCTCGTCTGCTTCTACGTCTCCCTTATTTCGTCCTACACCGATGTTCCAGTACGAAGAACCTGGAATTATCATCTGGTTGATGAGAAAGAAATTGTTAATGGCGTTAAACGTGGGCATTCCACCTGCACGGCGGACAGCAACAACAGCCGCACCCACTTTAAACTTGAACGTGTCAGGTTGGGCTCTGACCACAAAGCCTGCCCTGTCAATCAGTGCCTTCATCTCTGGAGACATCATCGAAAAGTACGTAGGCGAACCCAAAAGAATACCGTCAGCCTTCACCATCTTCTGTATGTACTAATTAACCATATCGTCCTCGATTACACACCGCTGATTTTTTGTTTCAAAACAAGTCCTGCAAGCTGTACAGCCCCGGATTTGCTGCCCCGCCAACTGGACAAGCTCAGTTTCAAAACCTTCAGTTTCCAGAACTTTAAGGACGCGGTTTAGAAGTGCTGCGGTGTTTCCGTCTTTTCGCGCGCTCCCACTAAAAGCAACAACATACATAACATCAGACGCTCCAAATTCAATAAGCATAAACGGAGCAGAGAACAATAAAAAACTACCGCGCAACAACAAAAACAACGTTTTCCATATCGTTAGGCGTTCCAAAAGTAGGGGTTGGCGGGTCGCGGTTCGTTAAGAGCCACGGATTAGAAAAATTTTTTGCTGGGGAATGAGGGGACTTGGGGACTTGGTTTCCGCGTCTTTATTAACGTCCAGACCCGCCAAAGCTTTCCGATGGCTTCAGGACACTAAATACAACTTATATTTCAAGGCTTATAACAACTTGTGACAGCACAATGCCTACAACACACAATTAAAAATTGTAGAAAGCACTACTCCAAAAGAAAACCGCTGTACGGTTTTTCTTGGGCCGGTTTTTCGTAATAACTCCTCAAGCAGAACCACTTTCTGCAGGCGACCTCCATTAGAATTCTTGAGGACACGAACATGAGCGCGTTAACGGAAAACGACGCTTAAAGCCTACTTTTTCAGCGCTAAAATTTATAACTTAAATACACAGAAAAAGGAAACAAGGCGTAAATGCGATGACATCGATTGGACAGACTCAAATCCTGCGTGAAACGACCAACAAGGAACCATCCAAGACAGTGGGCTTAATCAGCGACACTCACATTCCCACCCGTGCAAGAGCATTACCAAAGGCTGTTTTCAAATTTTTCGCAAAGGTTGACTACATCATACACGCAGGAGATATAGTTGAACTCGAAGTCATTGATGAATTAGAGACGTTGGCTCCTGTTCTTGCGGTTCAAGGAAACATGGACGGACCCCGAGTGTGCGGTGCTTTGCCAAAGGTTAACTCCTTGAAAGTTATGAACTGGAAAATCGGCGTCACCCATGACCCAAGCGCCTTTTACGGCATGCATAAAATGCGGGAACTTGCCAAACAAAACCTGTTTAATGTCCTTGTTTACGGGCATACGCACAGATCCAACGTGAAATGGGAAGGCAAAACGCTATACATTAACCCTGGAAGCCCCACAAATCCTGAACCCCCATTTCTCACTCGACCAACGGTTGGCTTGCTGAGAATAACAAAAGCAGCGATTATACCTGAAATCATGCAAATCTGAAAACAGAAATTGCTTTTGCAAGAATTTCCTAATAATGTGGGGCTCGCAAAACAAATGATTGCCTCTTTGCCTTTAGCCTTTTTTCGTATTGTTTTGTGGAGTAACTGCTGGACTACCCTGTAAGTCTGAGCCTTATCTTCACAGCCACTGCAACAACACAAACAGCAACAGCCAACGCTAAGAACGCTAAAGTTGTAAATTCAGGTATGGTTGGTGATGGGAATGCGGTTGGAGTTGGGTAGTCTGTTGCTGAGGGTGATGATGAGGTGGATGCTGTTGGACTGGGGATCGTAGATGAAAGAGCAGAATCTCTCTCTATCTTAGCAAGCCAAGCTTGTTTGGCTGCCCTTCCTGCGGTTGAATACCCCCAATCTTGTGTTTGAACCAAAGAGTTCGCTCGTCCGTTCAAGTCTATTTCCCATTGAGAATTACCTTCAGCGTCAACTTTGATTAGTTTAGAACCAGCTATCGCAAATCCGCCATCAGTTGTGTTTGTCATTGTGAAAGCGGCGCCTTCACCATAATACTGTGTCCATTGCGTTTTACCCCTTGTGTCCGTTTTTAAAATAACAACGTTTGTTCCGCCTCCATTGGTGCGTAACCACATACAACCACCCAAAGCATAACCCCCATCACTGGTTTGAACAACAGAGCTGACCTTATTCTTATCTCCGTTACCGTATGTTTGGTTCCACTCCATTTTCCCATTTGAGTCAATTTTGACGAGCATAAAGTTATGGTCAATAGCTAACGCGTAACCCCCATCGCTGGTTTGGATAAGCGAGTTAGCTTCGCCTTCACCAAGGGTTAGGTTCCATTGCTGGTTTCCACGCGAATCAGTTTTGACAAGCCACGCCGTGTAGTGTATCCCGCTGGGCTTGTAATCGTAGTTTGAGACTCCTGCAAGTGCATAACCTTCGTCGCGTGTTTGAATGACAATGCTTGCAGCGCAGGTTCCGGTTTCAGTGTAACTTTGATTCCATTGCTGGTTGCCCGAGGGGTCTATTTTTAGTAGAAGAAAATTGTTTTGGTATCCAGCAACCACTGCATAGCCCCCGTCTGCGGTTTGGACTACATTTTGTTCCTCGCCAAAGATGGTCCCAGCGTATGTTCGGTTCCATTGCTGGTTTCCTGTGGAATCAACTTTTAACAAATAGAAAATGCCTGTTGGAGTCTGCAAGTTGTTTGGAGCAAAATATTCTGAGCACACCAGAAGATAACCGTTGTCCCTTGTTTGGATAACTGCCCCTGCTTTATCAATTCCATCACCAGCATAGGTTCTACTCCACACAATTGAAGGAGGAACCTCAACAGCGTGAACCGCGTTGGTCACTAACAAGCCAAGAATTATTACAGTTAAGATTGAGGTTACCGCAATTCTCTGAATCCTTACGGGAACTGGTTACACCTCCAACATACAAATATAGCGCTGAACCAGCGTTAAAGTTTATTTGTCAAGATTGGTTGGGTAAAGAAAAATTGGTTAAACGGTGTTGGCAACTTTTTTTTGAGTCACAGAGCAAAACACGCTGCCACAGCAAAAACATGATTGTTGCGTGTAGCTTCTAGTGGGTCGGTGATGGACAATGAAGTTGAGCCGAGTAAAACTAGACACGTTGAATGAGGGATACGCATGGGCTTGGTAAAGCAGCACCCTGAACAGTTTAACTCCCATTAACTTTTACCATTTTTAAAAAAAGGTGACTTGCGCTATGGCAGCAAACAAACGGATTCTTGGTTTTGAAAGGGATCGGGGCAGGCAAAGTCATCTGTTCTTGGACCAATATATGCGTAAGTTACTTGGACATCAAAAAAAGTTGATGGACGGAAGAAGAACACGGAGAACATCACCTTTTGGGCTTTTGGGGTCAGCAACGCTTTTTAAATCTGCTGCAACAGGAAAACGAATACTGTGGCTTTGGGCACCTGAACCTTGGAACAAATAATCCTGTGAAGCAAAGCCAGTTGGCAAATCTTTTACTTGTTTTTCACGCTGATTTGTGAATTCTGCCCCCTCATATTTGGAGCCTAATAGTAATTCTATGCAGGGACCCTATGCAGAACCTATAGGGGGGTCTATGCTGCCGATTTTTAGAGTACATGAACGTGTTTAAACTCTGGTGATAATGCAACTAAGCATGCTTGATAGCGACGTCACTATCCGCTTCTGGAACCGTGTGATTTTTCGCTCACTCTTTTTAATAACTGGGTTTAGATTGCTTGAATAATCCTAAGATACAGAATTACTCCTAGCACAATCGATAGTAACCACAAAACAAACGTAATATCCATAACTTTTTTCTTTCTAAAGCAGCCCTGTATGTCTTTCTGCAAATGCCACGCTGAAACCAGCCAAACGCCAAGTACTGACGATATGACGCCTGCAAAGGCATGAACGGCAGTTATTGATACGTAGGCGTCTGCAAAACTGAGTGCGTCGGGGGAGCCAAAAAACGCCGCCAACGAAGGAACCATAACCACAAAAATTGATATTAGATGAAGCACCACGGCGGTTAGCATGAGGATTCCGTGTTGCCGAAACTTTTTCTGGTTCTTAAGAATTAACGCGCCGATTAATAATGCGAGGACAACAATTTGAATAATGAAGCTAATCGTGGATGCAGCATAGAAGGTTAAAGCCAAAACTTTTCACTCAATAACATTATCGTTTGTTGCACATATAAAATTTCACTTTAACCCACCCCTCCCCACTGCGTCGGCTATTCGTTTCTTGATGTGGCTTAAAAGCAACTTCAGCAGATGAACAAAACGGAGGAAAAAAGATGGAACACTGTCAAAATCCTTGGAAAGACGCATGCCACAGCGAAAACATAAAACTATACATCATGGTGAAAGGCGAAAAACTGCCCATATGCAAACAATGCTGGAGCAACATAGCCGACAAAGAGGTAGAGTGGTGAACGGCATGGAAAGTTTTAGTTTAAACAGCGCCAAATCTTTCATAGGCAAAAACGTGAACCTACACCTCAAGGACGGCTCCGTCATAGTCAACGTCCACTTAACCAATATCCGAAAAAACGATTTCGGAAAAGGCAGCCTTATCGAATACACACCCTACAAAAACCGTAAATCAACACGGATACCTCTTAGAAACGTCGCGTGGGCTGAACTGCTAAACCTCAACCTCATGAACCTAGCAGGTTAGCTTTCGTTTTTTCTTAAACAACGCTGAAATAGACGCCTGCCCCCCTTACTATTATGCGTTGTACCCGCTGCGGAATATGCTGTCAAGAAACCGACATGTTGCTTTCATCAGCCGACATTACTCGTCTCGAACAACAAGGTTACCCTAAAGATTCTTTCGTGCGGTTCGACACAGAAGGATATGCACTTCTTCGGAACCGACAAGGGCACTGTGTATTTTACAACCCCCAAGAACATCGATGTAACGTCTACGAATTCAGGCCTGCTGGCTGCCAAGTTTACCCTGTAATCTTCGACGAAGAAACCGGCATAGTCATTGACTCCATTTGTCCCGCTCAAGAAACGATTTCCAAAGAAGAAAAGACTGAAAAGGGCAAGCGGGTGCTTAGACTTTTGGAGCAAATTGACAAGGAAGCCGAAAACCGCCGTTAACACCTACGACTCTGGTTTGTTTCCATTTCGTGTTTCTTTGCAATTGTGGCAAATAACCCTTTTTTTCCTGATGGCTTCTACTTGTGATTTGAGCATAACCCTGCTTCCGATGAATTTTCCGCAATCATCACAGATTAGCCGTACTTCTGCAACGCGGCTATTTGAATCTATGATTTCAAATGGCATTTTAAGGCTCCTTGAATTGATGGGTGAGATTTTGAGTTCCGACGCTTGCATAAGCCTAAGCCAATAAATTGATGGTTTCCCAAATCTGAAATCCAGCGTGCTGTCCTAAAGCCCTTAGAAATCCTTGTTTGTTATGCGGTTTCTTTGGTGCTGTCTTGAAGCAGGTGTTTTATGTATTCCGGTATGGTACGGTTGGTGTCTTTGGCTCTTTTCTGGATGCAGCGGTAAACTTCGTCAGTGACGCATATTGTTCGGTATTCCTTGCGTGGCAACTCCGTTACCTCCTTTAATACCTTCCCCGTACTTTACGGTACTTCCAGATATAAACATTTTTTTGCTTAAAAAGTTCAGAGTTGAAAACTGCTATTACACAATCGGTGACATTATTCGCGTGTGACGTTAAACCTTAAATATCGAAATTTCCGTACATACGGGTTAGAGGGGACATTCAATGCCGAAACAAGGATTTAAAAGCATTACTGTAAAGGCAGAAATCTACGACTACTTCTACAACGAGTGGCTAAAAGTAAAAGACGAGTACACCATCAAAAAAGGCATCCGAAGCTTCTCTGCATACGTTACCTACAGATTATCGCAGTTGATGAGCGAAGACACAAAACGTGGCGAAGAAGAGTAGCCAAAAAACCAAGCCACGAAACTCCCGTCATGATATTTTTCCCGTTTACACTTTCTTTCTAAAGCCTGAAACAGTGTGTTACATATAGCTTGACCAGAGTGGGGTGCCAACAGTTTTAAATATTCTTGGTTGACCCCTTACAAGGGTGAACTAACATGCCGTGCACAGTTATTGTTGGAGCTTTTTGGGGCGACGAAGGCAAAGGTAAAATCATCAGCTACCTCGCCCTGAAAGATAATCTTGATTTTTGCGTAAGAACGGGTTCGGTTAACGCTGCACACACCGTTTGGGTTGAAGGCCAGAAATACGCGCTACACGTGGTTCCCGCAGGCTTCATTAACGAAAACTGCAAGTTGCGCGTAGCTGCGGGTGCTAACGTTCACGTTGCCCAGTTTTTCAAAGAGCTTGAACAAACAAAAGCTCACAGCCGGATAGGTATTGACCAGAACGCTTCAATAATTGAAGAAAAACACAGTGCCCAAGACAAAGCCAGCGCAGTCAACAAAGGCATTGGCACAACAGGATGGGGCGTTGGACCTGCCATAGAGGAACGCGTTAGACGCACTGCTAAACTCGCCAAAGATGTCCCTGAGCTCAAACCCTACGTGGTTGACTCAATAACCGAAATCAACGACGCCATTGACCAAGGCAAACAAGTTCTATTGGAAGGCACACAAGGATTCATGTTGTCCCTGTTTCTTGGCGGTGGCTACCCATACGTGACAAGCCGAGATACGGGCGCTTCAGCAATCGCTTCAGAAGCAGGCGTAGGGCCTACCCGAGTAGACGACGTAATTATCGTGTTCAAAAGTTTCATAACCCGTGTAGGAGGAGGACCACTGCCAGGCGAAATCAGTAAAGAAGATGCTCTCAAACGTGGCTGGTTTGAAGTTGCTGCTGGTACAGGACGCGAAAGACGTAGTGCTCCCTTCGATTTTGATTTGGCAAGGAAAACGGCGAAAATTAACGGTGCAACTCAAGCAGCGCTGACAAAACTTGATGTAATCTTTCCTGAATGCCAAGGCAAACGCAACTTCGAAGACCTATCTGACAAAGCCAAAGAGTTCGTGAAGGAAGTGGAAGACAAAACAGGCGTGCCCGTAACTTTAATCGGTACAGGTCCCGATGCGTTAGATATTATAGACCGAAGAAAATAGCCAGTTTCTTTTTTCATCTTTTTGGTTGAAAATGGGAATAATTTTATTTATCACTTTTTGTGAAATTGTGGTCAGAGGTTGACGTGTATGTTCAGTTGTGGTAGAGATTCTCGTAAGGCGTATGCAAGTTTTTTCGTTTTGCTTTTTATTCTGGGGACGCTGGTGGGTGGTTTAGGCAGTTACTTCGTTAATACTCGACAAGTAAACAACCTGGCGAACCAAGTTGACACCTTGCAGCATCAAGTTTCAACGTTTTCTCTTCATCAAAATCAAACCGTAAACAACCAAACAATTACCCTTTACCAAAATAGCACCTCAATAGTTGAGATATACGAAAAAGCAAGCCCCTCTGTCGTTCTTATTCGCGGAACAACTGAAGAGGGTGATGTGCAGGGTTCAGGATTTGTCTACAATTACACTGGTAGAATGGTGGTGCTTACTAACTTCCATGTTGTGCAAGACACGACAAGTGTGAGTGTTACCTTCTCAAATGGCAACGGGTACGCAGCAGAGGTTTTGGGAACTGACCCCTATGCTGACTTGGCAGTTCTGTCTGTTGCTGCCCCCAGCGAAGAGTTAAAGCCCCTGCCCATAGTTAGCTCAAGCAGCCTCCGTGTCGGAGAACAAGTGATTGCTATAGGCAACCCCTACGGATTAGTAGGTTCCCTTTCATCAGGGTTAATCAGCGCGTTAGGTCGCTCGGAACAGATGGATTTCACTTCAAGCTTTTCAATGGCAAACATGATTCAAACCAGTACCCCTATTAATCCGGGAAATTCTGGTGGTCCGTTGCTGAATATGCTTGGGGAAGTTGTGGGGATAACTAACTCGGGAGTTTTTAATTCTCAAAGTTTGGTTTTTGCTGTGCCTTCTAACACAGTACTGCGGGAATTGCCCTCTTTGATTGAAATAGGCACTTACGGTGGGCACTCGTATTTGGGTATTCATGTGGTAGATATGAGTTACGAGTTGGCGCAGGAGTTGGGTCTAAACGTTACTTATGGTGTGTGGATTCCGTCAGAAACAGGGCAGACAATAATTGTGCCTTCTGGTCCGTCGGATGGAAAGATTCAGGAAGGCGACGTAGTTATTGCAATGAACGGCACCCGAATCAAGAGCAACGATGACATGGCAAGCTATTTGGAAGAAAACACGTTGCCTGACGACGTGCTGGTGATAACTGTGTTGCGAGACAACTCAACGGTGGATGTAAACGTAACTTTAGGCACAAGACCGCCACCTAGCCTCTAAACTTTCTTTGCCCTTCACGGGCTTTCTTTTTTGCGTTCGCAATCTATGCATATGTCGTTTTGTCTGTTTGTCCAGTAAACTTTGCCGCATTCTTTACAGGTAGTTTTCCAAAGCATATCCTTCTTTTCATTAACTTGAGCTGCGCTGAAGACAGGTTTAGGGAAGCTTATCGCCTTATTATGACATAGCGGTTCACACGCGCGGCAACCGTTTACGCAGTTGAAAGGTTGAGTTACTTGGGCTTTCCCGTTGTTGAAAGAAAAAACGTTGTTGGGGCAGTACTCGATGCAGCGCGGCTTTCCCGTTTTGATGCATCCATCACATTTCTCAGGGAAAACCGTTGGGTACCAGACGCTTGCAGTCGTGACTGTTCACCTAAAAATAAATGCGGAAGTTTTTCTTTTTACCGAATGCAAAATCGCCCTATGCGTTGACTTTTTTCAGTTCGTCGATTATTTTCTGTGTTTCCTCTTCTGACTGGTGAGTAATGGCGCCAGCTGGGCAGATATCTTCGCAGCCCCTGCAAAACACCACGCAAGTACTTGGATTTTTCGCAACTGTAATTTTCTTTCCATCTTTTTCTTGGTATTCAAATGCTTCCATATGGCAAAAATCAACGCACTTCCCACAAGTAACACATTTCTCGTAATCTATTATCGGACCCCACGGTATCTGATTTCGGGGGATACCCTCATATGTCTCTTCTGGCGTGTTGTTTGTCTCCTTCTTGTTTGATTATTAAATGGAGAAGAATATAACAATATTTAAATATTATTAAGAGTTGCGGGCTGAATCATGCACCCTTTGATGTCCTCTGTCTGAATAAAGTGATCACCAAAGTCCCCAACATTACAATAGCCGCCAAAACAACCACGGTGTATTGGGGGAACTCTGGAATTGTCGGAGAAGGCGAGGGCAAAGGCGTGTTATCTGCTGATTCAGACCCGAAAGCATAAACCATATGGTCCCATGAACCCACATACACATAGTCGCCTACAACAGCTGGAGACGAATTCACATGGTTCCCAGTTGCATAGCTCCATACCTTTTCTCCTGTTGACGCGTCAAGACAATAGAAATTCCCATCCCAACCCCCAACATAGACATAGCCGCCACTAACCGCGGGGGACGAATTAACGCCGCCGAACGTTGTGTAATTCCAGATTTTCACACCCGTTACCGCGTCAAGGCAATAAACGTTTGAAGCAATATCGTAAGAATCTGGACCTAGCTCCCATGACCCCACGTAAACGTAGCCATCGGCAACAGCGGGTGATGAGTCAACCCAGCCGGGAGTGGTATAATTCCAGATTTTAGAGCCGTCTGCGGCGCTAAGGCAGTAGACATTGTTGTCTTCAGAGCCGATGTACACGCAATCATTAACAACTGCAGGTGAAGACTGTATGACATTTCCAGTTGTGTATTTCCAGATTTCTGCTCCTGAAGCTGCATCCAGACAATACACATTAAAGTTGGTGGACCCGATGTACACTCGACCGTTGACGACTGCAGGCGATGACTCAATTAAGCCTCCCGCTGTGAAGTTCCAGATTTTGGCGCCCGTACCCGAATCGAGGCAATACACCTCTCCGTCCCACGACCCAACGTAGACGCGGTTATCCGAAATAGCTGGGCAAGATTGAACTGCGTTGCCTGTAGTAAAATTCCATACTTTCTCGCCTGTGAGGGCGTCCAGACAATAGATGTTGCGGTCGTAACATCCAAAGTAAACATAGCCGTCAGCAACTGCCATGGAAGAACCTATCGCTGGACCTAAGGCGCCCGGCATGCCCCGCCCTGGTGAAGGGATCGTGTAGTTCCATATCAAAGAACCGTCTGATGAATTGAGGCAATAAGCGATTCCCCCATCAGAGCCTATGTAGAGTCGTCCATCAACAATTGCGGGAGAAGCCCAAACCACGTGGTTGGTCATGTAGCTCCATAATAAATTATCTGAAGTAGTTGTTGGTGCGTTGGTGGTGAACCCAGCGTGAGTGAGGTCATGACGAAACATTGACCAGTCATCCGAGGCAGAACTGGCTATAGCTTGTGATGCAGCGCTGAATGACAATAGAACTGAAATGATCAAAATAATACAAAGCCTTTTTTTGGGGTCCATTTTGCTCGTTTTGTCCGCCATGTTTCTTCCTCGGTTAGAGTTAACTGGAAAAATGTCAATATTTAAATATTGTTATGCATTGCGTTTAGTCATGCCCCCAAGAGCAGAAAGCAACCTTCGCCTCAAAGCCCGAGTTTTCTATGCCCTCTCAGACGCAGTAAGATTGGAGATTTTGGAGTTTTTGCGTGACGGCGAAAAATGCGTCTGTGAAATTGTGCCCCATCTAGAGCTTGTTCAACCAGTGGTTTCGCGGCACCTAAGAATTCTGCGAGATTTGGGACTGGTGCGTTGTCGCAAAGATGGCAACAAACGGTTGTATTCCGTCACGGACGCGAAAATTTTTGGGTTGGTTGACGCGTTGTCTCCTGAGTTAGCGGATTTTTTAGCCAAGGAAATTATGGAGTATGCCGTTTGTCGTTGAGGCGCGTCAGGTGGTCCAGAAACTGTAGATTTCCAAGTTCTGCCCTGTGAACTCTTTTTGCAGGTAAGTTTTGACTTCTTTGTCTTCCAGATAACGCATGCCTGATTTATCTGCGTGTAACGGGATGTTTGTTTGTCTTAGCTGGTTTTCTCGGGGTGAATCAATGAAAATGTAGTAATGGCGCTCGTGGAGCATGATGACGCGCAGGATGGTAACTTCTTTGTTTGCGGAAAAACCGTTTTGCTCTAAAATGTACACAATACTTTGAGGTTTCTTCTCTTTTACTTGCTGCTTGAATTCTTGCCATGTACGTATCCGTGTTTGTCCTTGGTCTTGGCTCAAATGTTTTTCCTCTATTATACTTTGGGTTTTGTGGCTCTTGTTTTTTGCTGTAGTGCTTGATGTGCTGTGCTGTGGTTGTTGTAGTGTGGTGACTACAGCAATGTCTTATTTAGTGTTCTTTCTTAAGATAGTTGATGCTGGTTGCAGCGGCTTTTGTTCGGAGGCGTTTTTGTGAAAAAGAATCTGTTTCGCGGCGCCATTTTAGAAACGGTGTTGCTTACTCTCATCAAAGACTCTCCTATCTGCGGGCTGCACGGTTACGCAATGCTTTTGACTATGCACAAAAAGTATGGTGTGCGGTTGGGTCCTTCGTCATTGTATCCCACGTTAAATCTCATGGAGAAACGTGGACTTATTGAGTCCAGCTGGGAAATCGGCTTAGGCAAACCTCGCAGACAGTATCGCATTACACGTAAAGGTCAAAATCAGCTAAAAGAATACTCCGCAGAGTTCAAAGTTGTGCTCCCCGCATTTACAGTTTGAAGTCTTGACTTTGTTTTCTGAAATAGGCGTTTGCTCATAAGTTGTTTGCGGGATAGCCGTAGAAGTAGAATTTGTTTTAGCGATGCTTATCCATGTTCAGAAGGACAGCGCCCTCGAATGGTTTTAGCTAACGGGATGCGGCTGTGAACTAAGTTTGGCAGCAAATCATGGATAGCTTAAATATCTCTTGTTGTAATTGGATGTAACTTATGTGTGCGGCAGAAAGTTCCACAACTGTGTTTAGTCAGTATCTGGAGCTTTTTGCTCATACAGAAATATTTATCTTTGTTTTCATGGAAATCGCCACAAAACTGGCAGTTGTCCAGCGGGTAATGTTCACAAAGACGAAGCTAAACGACTACGCCGTTTTTGTGGTGCTTTTCGGCTTGTTTTCCATATTCGGCACTTACATCGGAATAGCGGATAATTCGGGAGCAATCAGCAACATCCGAGACCTTGCACCCATGATTGCAGGGCTGGTTGGGGGACCCGTTGTAGGTTTGGCGGTTGGGTTAATCGGCGGCATTCATCGGCTTTTCCTTGGCGGCGTATCTGCTGTTCCCTGTGCATTGGCAACTATTTTGGCGGGAGTTCTCGCAGGTATGGTTTTTCGTTTAAACAAAGGTAAACTACTAGGTATTATCCCAGCGATAATATTTGCTGTTGGCATCGAAGTGTTGCATGCTGGATTTGCTCTGTTGCTAATCAGCCCCTTCTCCTTAGCGCTTGATATAGTGGTTACTAACATTCCTCCGATGATAGTGGCGGTCTCGTTGGGTGTGGGCATTAGCGTCATCATTATTCATTCTGTGAAGGAGTCCCTACATCTGGGAAGCCAAAAAACTGTGCACGAAGAAGCCGCATCCACAGTGAGTAGGTTTGCTCGGAAGATTCAAATGTACCTAATATTGAAAAATTAAATTGTTTAAATGTGTATTTGCAACTCTTGTAATTGAAAACATCCTGAGTGTGATTCAATGGCAGAAACGTCTATAATAATTATAGGCGCAGGTTTGGCTGGTTTATCTACTGGCTGTTATGGTCAAATGAACGCCTACAAAACCAAAATCTTTGAACTGCAAAACAAACCTGGAGGTGTCTGTGTTTCATGGAAACGTAACGGCTACAGTTTTGACTATGCCGCCCACAACATTTTTGGTGTCTCAACTAAGCCAACTGGGTCATTATACAATCAAGTATGGCAAGAACTTGGCGCTCTGAAAGGAACCCGTGCATACGTTTTTGACGAGTTTGTTCAGGTTGAAGACACTGACGGCAAAGTCTTCACCGTCTACTCTGACATTGACAAACTTGAAAGGCACATGAAAGAGCTTTCACCTGCCGATGCAAAACTGATCGAAGGGTTCACCAAGACAATTCGGAAATTAAGCGGTAAAGATGTGTTGGGCTCAATGTCTGGCGGCATAGGCGCAAAACTGAAGATGCTGCCCCTAATGGGTTCCCTAATGAAGTACAGCAAAATCAACTTGAAGGAGTACGCTCAAAACTTTTCGGATCCCTTTCTTAAAAAAGCAATTCCTACCATACAATACGACATAGAAGAAGTACCCGTAATAGTGCCTATAGTTTTCATATCAACGTTAAGTGTGGGCGATGCTGGATGGCCAATCGGGGGCTCAGCAGCGTTTTCACACAACATCGAGAAACGTTACATTGAACTTGGCGGAGAAGTCCACTACAACTCAAAGGTAACAAAAATTATCGTGGAAAACGATGTGGCGAAGGGAGTGCAGCTTGAAGATGGCTCCGAACATTTTGCGGATTTAGTGATTTCCGCAGCAGACGGCTACTCCACAATATTTGGTATGCTTAATGAGAAGTACATCAATCAGTTTATCCGTTCATACTATCAATCATATTCCAAGACTCAATCGTTTGGGCTAGAAATATGGTATGGCGTCAACAGAAGCTTTTCTGACGAACCTCACGCTATGGTTCTCTTCTTAGAGCAACCCATAAAGGTAGAAGGTGAAGAAAAAGGCCGTCTTGATATAGAGATTTTGAATTTTGACCCAACTTTGTCTCCGCAAGGTAAGACTGTTATCAAAGTAAACTTTGAATCGACCTATGATTACTGGAAAGAACTATCGGCAAATCAAGAACGATATCGTGCCCAAAAACAGGAAATAGCTGATGAGGTCGCAGAGCGGTTAGAGAAACGTTTCCCGGGGTTCAAAAAGCAAATTGAAGCAGTTGATGTTGCGACACCAGTTACTGTGGAACATTGGACAGGTGGTTTTCGTGGTTTTGCTCAGCCTTGGCCCCCAAATGAAGAATTGGCAAAAGAAATTAACAAGAACGGAGTCAGCAAAACATTGCCGGGGTTACAGAATTTTTACATGGTTGGACAATGGGCTGGAGGAACATACGGGATCAGTACAGTTTGTTTAATGGGACGAGACCTTATCCGTGAACTATGTAAAAAAGATGATAAACCGTTTAAAGTAACCATCGCCTAACTGAAGCCCTGATAGTTTGCGCCAATCAAATGCCTCTTTTCTCACAAGAGTATGGGGAACGCTAATGTTGGTGGTGGACTGCATGGTCTAAATTGAAGAATCCGCGAAAGCCGACGCCATAACCTTTCCGCGCGTTTCATGACGCCCTGCAAAGCTCCAGAACTTTTAATGTTTAGCCTTAACCTGAACTTGCAGTTTTCTCCCAGTAAATAGTCGTTATAGTTGTGTTTATTTGGTCAATCACGCGTCCGTTTTTTGTTATGGCCGCAAGGTATTCCTTGACTTCGCTAATTTCGTCGGGTGTCAGCTGTTTAGCAATCGATGCTCTGCCGATGTAGTAGGAGCGGGTATCCTCATATGATTGGTTCATGTTCCACACCTGCTTTTCGTAAGCAAGTTTTGGTAAATAGCCCAGCTGAAACAGCATATCTATAATGTAGCTGCGGTCGTTTCCGCAGTTTCCGTCATTATCCGCTAAACCCGCAATTTTTTGAACTGCATGTAAAACGGGCTCCACCATTTTGCTATGATTAGATATAACACAAAACCGTTTGCTGGTGTCATTCATTTTTTGGAAGGTGGCTGCATCACAAATTGCAGGTGTGGTATGCGCAAACACCAAATCAAAACGTTCCTTGAAGCCTTGCTGCACAAGGTCCACAGCGTTCCAATCCATGCAGTTGAGAGTTACGTTGGTTATGTTTTCTTTTTCCAGTTTTTCTTTCCCGTTCTGTAATTTTTGGCGATATGTCAATTCCTGTTACTGACTGCATCCGTTTAACCAAAGCCATGGAGTAAACGCCAATACCGTATCCGATATCCAATACGCCATAGGTTTCATCTATCATGTGCTCTTGCTCTAATAACTGCAAAAACTTGTTGTCTTGGAAAGTCGGCATCAAATTATAGACTGGGTCTTCTGCGTGAGAAGCCCATAATTCCACTTGGTACTGGGCATCCTTATTTTGGGCTACCCATTTCTTTGCGATTTCCTCAACGTTCATGGGGTGTTAGCTTATGATTATGTGGTGTTGCTGTGCTTTCGTGTTTCAATAGGTTGATATAAACGTTTTAGTCACCTGAAACCCAAAAATCTTGAGTGAAGCGTGGATTCTTAAAAGGGCTGGAGGTCAATACTCTAATGAGAGGCTCACCTTCGGGGTTTAGCAAAAATACAGGACGCCAAAGAACTGCATAAAATCCAAGTAAGTTAAGACCCAAAATGACTGTTTTTAGTTAACAATAATTATAATGGCTTGGTGAGTTCTAACAGTTTGGTGTGTTTAGCTATGAAATTTGGTTGTCCATTAATTGCGGTAACTGATCTTGATGTTTCTAAAAAGTTCTATCAAGAAGTTCTGAATCAAGAAGTAGGGCTTGACCTTGGTTGGAACGTTTGGTTTAGTGGGGGTTTTGCCATACAATTGAACTTTGCAGACATAATAGGCATTGACAAAACAACAATCAAAACCAAGTCCAACAATTTCGAGTTATATTTTGAGGAAGACGACTTTGATGGCTTTCTTGAAAAACTCAAAACTATCTCAGGCATTGAGTATGTTCATCCGCCAAAAAAGTATGCGTGGCAACAAAGAGTTGTGAGGTTCTATGACCCTGACAAACACATAGTCGAAGTTGGAGAATCAATGGCAGTGGTGGCAAAGCACTTTTTAGATCAAGGCGTCTCTGTTGAAGAAACAGCCAAACTTATCCAGCATCCTGTAGAATTCGTACAAATGGTACAAGCAAAAACTAAGGAATAAACCACAAAAATTACCTATAAACAAGAAAAAACTTGACTGCATGGGACTCGTTATAAGTATAAATTTGAAAGTGTACTGTTATTTAACTTGGGTTTATCATGAAGTACACCACGCTTTACATAGATGCTGACGGCGATTCGCACTTCAAAGATGTTGAAGTCGGATTTGGGTCTGTCAATTTTGCGCCTCCTGCTCCCCCTTTAGACCTTTCAAGTTTTATGCCCGTTAGTCAGATGGTTTTCTTCAGGACACCGTCTGGTTGGTATGGTGACTGGCATCCAGCGCCCAAGCGGCAGTTTTTCTGTTGCCTTTCTGGTGAAATTGAACTCACAGCAAGCGATGGCGAAATACGTGTTTTCCGTTCGGGTGATGTTTTCCTTCTTGAGGATACAACGGGTAAGGGTCATAGATCTAGGGTTTTAAGCGGGGTGGATTTTACGGCGGCGGTCGTGCAACTGTAGCATTGAAATGCATAATTATAGTAAGTCCACTACAGTTTGAAATGCTATAACGCTTTGGGGCAAGGATGTAATGAAAAATGCTTTTGGTTTAGAGATGCCTGAAATAAAAGACATCGTGACTGATAAAAAAGTCAACGAAACTATAAGTTCCATGCTTTTTCCCGTCTTAACTTATCTGGGAATTCCTTCCAAAAAAGCAACAGAAATAATCACTAATTGTTTACAGGTGGCTTCTAATTATCGCACACTTGCGGAGTATGAAGGGCAGGCGCATGATATCTTAGCTGAAGAACAGGTTGCGGCGAGAATTCCTGAAAAGCTTTTGGCAAGGGCAGATTTGATGTATTCGCAAATAGAGCGTTATCTGTTGCCGGGTAACGTTTTGGATTATGGTTGTGGTGATGGGCGAGTAGCAGAACTCATCGCTAAGCACAGAAAACAAGAGTTGACTCTCGCAGATGTGTATGAGCATAAACATGTAAAAGAAACAGGTTTACGGTTTGAACTGTTTGAGCAAGGAGCATCAATGCCATTTGATGAGGCTGAATTTGATAATACTCTTGCTCTGACGGTTTATCATCATAGCAGTACGCCGTTGGATTCTGTGAAAGATACCTGTAGAGTCACTAAACCAAATGGTAGACTGTTAGTTATAGAATCAGTTTATGGAGTAGATGGGAAAGAATTGCCCGCGGCAATGCAGGAAAAGATTACCCGCTACCTCTCGTTGACTCCTGAACAGCAAATGAAAGCGAACACCTTTTTTGACCATTTCTATAATCGGGTTATACACTACAGCAAAAATTCTGACACAAAAGTGAACGTTCCATTTAATTTCAACACCCCAGAAAACTGGGAGAAACTTTTTACAAAATGTGGCTTAAAACAAGAGACAATTATCCATCTTGGTTTAGACCAACCAACTGCCCCCGAATATCATACTTTGTACATATTAAGAAAAATTTGATGCCGCGCTCCCCATTTTCACGGAAGCACCCCGTATGCTAAGAAAACGCAAGTAAATCCCCCTAGGGTGAGATTTGTATAGGAACAAAGATTAGGATGCCTCGCAAACCTCTTCTTAGCAAAACGGAAAACGTGGGGTTGCAGCCTGAACTTGGATTGTTTAGAAGTCTGGAAGGTGTTCTTTAGGGTATGGCATTAGTGGCATTCGGTTGAGTACGGAGGTTTCCATTCTAACAATTCCCGGTGTCTTGGAAAATTCGTCGTGTATAGCTAGTAGGTGCTCTAAACTTTTTATTTTAATGAAAATGGATAGGTCAAAGAAGCCGCTGGTCTTCCAAAGTCCTTCAATATCTGGAGTGTTCAAGAGTTTTTCAATAATCTGGTTCATTTTTTCCTGTGTGGAAATTGCCACGCTGATGATTACATTGCCAATATACCCTAACTTTAGGGTGTTAATTTGGATTAAGGTTTTAATTATGCCCTCTTGTTTAAGGATAGAATATCTTTTTGAGGCGGTGCTGGTTGAAATTTTCAACTCTTTGGCAATTTTGTTAAAAGATGCCCTCCCGTCAACAGCTAGTTTTTCTATTATCTGGAGATCTATTTCGTCAAGCTCGTGCCTACTTTTTTCTTTCTCCCTTCTTTCTGTTGGTTCTTTTTTGTTGGTTTTTTTCGATTCTGCTGTTGTAGAAAAAACGGATAGGTTTTCTGGCATGTTTTTGATGCCGGTTAAGATTTCTGTTCGTAGTCCGATGACGGATGGTACTCTTTTTATGGAATGTTTGACCTGTTCCAGTTCAGTTGTGCTTTTGAAGGTACCAATTGTCCATAGTTCTGAGTTGCAGCCGCATGGGTACGCGTCGTATATGCCTGGTATTCTTTGTAAGTTTTTTATAATCTCATCCTGTTTTTGTAATTCTACGCTAACAAAAAAGCTCGTTGAAAAAATGTATCCTAAAGCGGCATAGTTAAGCTGAACTGTTGATCCAACAATTACGCCGTCTTTCTTCATTTTTGTGTAGTGCTGCCATATGATGTCTTTCGAAACTCCTGCCTCTTTTGCGATTTCTGTGAATTCTTTGCGTCCGTCTACAAGTAAGTCTCTAAGAATTTTAGCGTCAATTTCGTCGATTTTCTGTGCTAAGTCCCTCATCTTTTCGCCGCCAATTAAAGTGAAACATGTATCGGCTTTTAAGTATTCTTGAAGCATCTGGGGGAAATTGTTGTTGTGTTTCGTAATTGTTTTTTAATTTTATGCGATTTTGTTTTCAATGTGGCCTTTTTTGCAAAAGTTTTATAAACCAAAAAACTAACCTGCTTCCACCAAAAAATGGAGAATGAGAACTAATGGAAATAAATTTAAATAAATCCAAAACCTTGATTGCGCTGATTCTGTTGTTTGCTATTGCCGCTTCTACACTTACTGTCCTGCCTCCCACTGCTGCACATGATCCTCCTTGGGAAATCCCAACATGGGCATACCTTAGCACCTCACCAACAACCGTAGGAGTTAACGAACCAGCACTGCTTATTATGTGGTTAAATATACCTCCCCCAACTGCACAAGGACGTTACGGCGACAGGTGGGCTGGCTTCACAGTGGATGTTACGCGGCCTGATGGTTCAAAAGAAACGCTTGGACCGTTCACTTCTGACCCAGTCGGATCATACGCCACGCTGTACACTCCAGATCAAGTCGGCACCTACACTATGGTGTTCAATTTTGCAGGAGATACACTTAGAGGCGAAAATCTGCCAACATCAGGTTACGTATCTGGCAGCTACGACACCAACGCCATTTTCGGATACGACAATATCAATGATACATACCTAGCCAGCCAAAGTGACCCAGTTTATCTTACTGTTCAACAGAACCCTATACCAGCCTATGATGAAACTCCTGTTCCAACAGGATTCTGGAATAGACCCATAAACGGTGCTAACCGGTTGTGGAGTGCCGTTGCAGGCAACTGGCTTGACGGCGCAGCTCAAAACGTTGGTCCTACGGAGCGTTTTGCTTTTGGAAAAGGTCCTGAAAGTGCTCACGTTATGTGGACGCGACCCTTTTGGGAAGGCGGCATCATGGATGAACGCTTTGGCGACATATCCTATTACACCGGCCTAGACTACGAAAAATTCTGGGACAACCCACTAATAATGAACGGAAAACTTTACTATAACGTAGATGTGGCACCCTCCTATGGGTGGTACTGCGTTGACCTCCTTACAGGCGAAACCGACTTCTTCCACAACACTACCGGTCCCATCATTAGCTCATACGAGCAACGCTACGACTGGAACGAAGTAAACGGTCTACTTGGCGGCCAAAGATTATCTTTTGGTCAAATACTCGACTTTGAATCGCCCAACCAGCACGGAGGCTTCCCATACCTATGGAGCACCCCCTATTCAAGCTACGACTTCACTCCTACCGGAAACGTTCAAGAAGACTGGATGATGTTCGACGCATTTACAGGCAATTACATCTGCAGTATCGCTAACGTTTCCGACTCTGGCACTCAAGTGTACGGTAAAGACGGAAGCATACTCTACTACAACATTGTTGGAACATCTGATCCTAATGACCCTTGGGGACCACAGCAACAGCCATTTTATCTACAAGTCTGGAACTCAACACGAGCAATCTGGTTCAATGATCCCTGGTATGGCGTTGACGAATGGCTCTGGAGACCCTTCCTGAATGTTACGTTTGATGGAAACAACGGCTTCGCGCTAAATGTCCCAATACCTGACGTATCAGGCGGTGACATTCTCGCTGTTCGCGAAGGTCAATTCGTGCTCGTAGGTGCTTCTGGCAAAAACAACGGCACATTCGTACAAGAAGGCTGGATCGCTACACTGAACCTCGACCCCGCAAAAGGTGAGATAGGACAAATGCTGAAAAACACAACCTACATACCCCCCGAACAAACACCCGATGTCGTCAGCCCAGGATTCTATGGCGGAGCATACCAGCAAGGACCATTTGTTGACCCCGAAGATGGCGTTTTCATCTTCAAAGACCTGCTGACCAGACAATGGTTTGGTTTTAGCCTAGAAACCGGAGAGCAAATTTGGGGTCCAACTGCATCCGAACAATCATGGGGCTTCTATGACGGAATGGACTTGCCTTACTCAATCTACGACGGTAAACTGCTATCCTACGGCTACAGCGGCGTCTTAACTGCATACGATATAAAAACAGGAACCTTCCTGTGGAACTGGACTTCAGACCCGATTGGCTTAGAAAGCTACTATCCATACACTCCACTCTCGCTGGGCACAATTGCTGACGGAAAAATCTATCTCGTCTCATGGGAACATTCGCCTAATACGCCACTCAGACGTGATGCGCAACTTTGGTGCGTTAACATCGCAGACGGGCAGTTGCTTTGGAAGATTCAGCACTGGGGAAGCAGCCCCGCTATCGGAGACGGATACCTCGTGGACCTTAACAACTTTGATAACCAAATTTACTGTTTCGGCAAAGGACCAAGCGCAACAACTGTCTCGACGCCAGACACAGCGATACCTTTAGGCACAGAAGTCTTGATAAAAGGAACGGTAACTGACCAGACTCCTTCCGCTGAAGCAAAAGGCACCCCTGCGATTTCGGACGTAGACCAAGAAGCATGGATGGAATACTTATATCAACAGCGACCAATGCCAACTGACGCAACAGGTGTTGAAGTTCATTTAACAGCAATTGATCCCAACGGCAATTTCCAAGAAATCGGCACAGTGACCAGTGACTCAAACGGTAACTATGGCATTACATGGACTCCACCAGTTCCAGGCACCTACAAGGTCGTAGCGACGTTTGACGGAAGCAAATCTTACGGAGGCTCCTCAGCAACATCATACTTTGCAGTCGCTGCATCAAGCAGTGCAGCAATATCGCCAGCGCCAACAGTAACAACTCCACCGCCGAGCCAAGCAGAAGCGCCAGCCAGCGGTACGTCAACAGCTACCTACATCGCTATCGCCGCAGTAGTCGTTATCATTGCAGTAGCCGCAGCAGCGGTTCTCCTAAGAAGACGAAAATAAGCTATGGGAAACAACATCAATTTCCCTCTTTTCCTTTTTTGAACAGGAAAAAGTGAATTGGATTAACCGAGAGGGGCTGAGTGGGCTCTGGAGAAGTGGATTTCCAACTTCTAGTTGGGTTTCATTTTCTTTCTCTCCTAAAGATTTGCGTTCCAGAGCCCCAGCAAACCTTTCTTGTAATGAATTCGACGGGCGAAAAACGTCCCTTTTTGTTAGACTGGCGGAATTGTATAGGTTTTTAAATTTTACGTTATCTCATTGCTTGCTTCTATCTCAACAGTTATGACCTGTACTTAGTGTTTTACGTGTTTAGCTTTCTTCTTACGGTATGGTCAAAGATTATTTGAGGTGCTTGTTGAAAAGGTCCATTGGCCACCATTGTGGTATTCTAACTATGGCTGTGTCCACTTTTTCAATTCCCTGAATTTTGTGAATTATTTCGTTGAAGGCAAAGATGTCGTCGATGTTTGAAATTGCAAAATCAACTCTTAAATCGTATCTCCCGATGTACTTGATAAGGTGAATCATATTTTGAACTTTAAGCAGCTGGTCGACTATTTCGGGCATCTTGATTTTGTTTGAAATTTTTATGAAATTTGCATATGAGGCTTTGTATCCAAGTTTGTTTAGGTCAACTGCAATTGTTGAACGAGTGAGTACATTTCCCTCTCTAAGCCTATTGTACCTGTTAATTACATTGTGAATTGAAATTTGCAGCCTCTTTGCGATTTCGTTAAATGACATGCGGGAGTTTTCTGAGAGTATTTTCGCTATTTTCCTATCAATCTCGTCTATGTCTGCTTTGTAAAACTCGACTGGGCTCTTGTTTTCTTTTTCGTTTTTCTCCCCAAATTCTGGAAGCTGTTCAATTATCAAGTTTTCAGCATGGTCAATGTTTTGGTCTTCAGCCCAGATGAACGCTTCTGTGAGTTTAATGTGTGGATTAGCTTCTATTTCTTGTAGTAATCTACCTAGTTTTCCGATTGTAGGTAGCAAGATTAAACAAAAACAGTTATACCTCCCGAAAGGGCCCACAAGGGTAATGTAGCGTTTATTTTGAAGAAATTGTTTTACTTCTTTTTCGTAGCCGATAGCGGTTTCGATTCCTACATCAGCTACTGCTTCGTACCCCCAAAACTTGGGATTCATGTACATTTGTTCGCCTACAATTATTCCTGCTTTTTTTAGGCGATTGAAGCGCATTCTAACAGCGCAGACAGAGATATTGCAAACCTTTGATAGTTGAGTGAAGCTAGTTCGTGACTCTTTCAGCAGAATTTTTAGGATTGTGGCATCAATTTCATCGATTTTTTTTCTGTTTTCCAATGCGCTTCCACTTCAACCATGTATGTCAACATATGTGAGTTAGTTAAGTTTTTCCGAAATCTAACAACACACAACCCAAAAACCAGATATTTTGTATTTTTGTTGTGATTTTCTGTTCGTATTTTGCATAATTTGGTCGTAATCTAGCAAGTTTTTTATAGTAAATGGGGTGAATCATATCGTCTAAAAATGGAGAGAAAATATGTGACTGACTCAAATAGAAAAAAAATCTCCTCGACTGTCAAGCGACATTGTTTTAAAGCAAACTCAATCGCGAACCTAAAGGTCTCTGCGGCAATCGCGCTATGTTTTATGCTGACTTTCGCTATGTTTCTTTTAATAGCTTTGCCTGCTAACGCTGCAACAGAAACCACCACCACAATCTATCCTTACATTGTTGTTTCACCAAGCACAACAGGTGTTACCCAACCAGTGTTCGTCTCTGGCTTCACTGCAGACCCTCCGCCCAGTGGCACCTACTTCAGTGACGTTACAGTGACAATCACCGATCCTGAAGGTGTTTCAACGGTGAAATCATTTGATAAAACCGACACGTTGGGCGCCATATACTTCCAGTTTACGCCAACAATGGTAGGTACCTACACTTTCCAATCGCATTACCCACAGCAGGAAGATTATGGCTTTAACGGCTTTGACTTTGTCAATTTCATTAATACAACAATCTTAGCTGCCGACAGCAACGTAGCCACATTGACCGTTCAACAACAACCGCTAACTGAACCGATTGCGCAAACTTCGCTTCCTACGAATTATTGGACTCGCCCAATAAGTGGTGATAATCATTTGTGGTCTGAAATTTCAAGCAACTGGCTAATGGGCTCTTATGACTACATATCGCGATCCTTTGACACAGCATTTGCAAACCAACTATACGGCACTGCGCCGAACCGTGCGCACATCTTATGGACCAGACCTTATGATGGCTCATTTGGAGGTCTCGTAGGCGGTGAATACGGCGATATGCCCTACTATTCAGGCATTTCCTACCAGAACTACTTCAAACCACCAGTAATCATAAACGGCTACCTCTACTACAATACTCCCTTTGCAAACCAAGCTGGTTCAGGCGCTACTGGAGCTGTCGGTTATACAAACCAGAATGGTGCTGTCTGCGTGGACATGGCTACTGGAGAAACCGTTTGGTCTAATCCTAACTTGACAATAAGCTTTGGTCAAGTGCAATCGCACATTAACCTTAACGAGGGCGGAGCGTATGCATACCTGTGGAGTCAAAAAGGTACGACTTGGAGTATGTATGATGCAGTAACTGGAAAATACATTCTAAGCATCGCAGATGTACCAAGCGGTATTATAATGCTGAACAATCCACCTAGCGGAATTGGTGAAATCCTAGTTTACAGTCTGGACGCATCTTCTGGAACACTGACCTTATGGAACTCCACTTTGGCTATCGACAATGTACCATATAAGGCGGGTAATATGCACTGGCCTGCGTTAAAATTCTACGGGCAAACCCTTAATGCATCAGACGGTATACAGTGGACGAAGGTTTTAGATGATTTTCCGCAATCTGGCTACCTAGTGCAGGTAAATCCGGAAACCGGAGTGCTTGTGCGCAATGGAACGGGTACCGGATCTGGTGGATATAGTTTCCCTGATGTTATGACTTGGTGCTCTTACTCAATAACTGATGGATCCAAGCAGTGGGGACCAACAACTATAGACCTTGCTTCGTATATTCCGCCGAACTCTTCTGCGGCGAACATGCTAGGAGGGACTTTTTTTGGAAGCACTAGCGGTGCGCACTCAGTGGGCGACAACAATATCCTAGCTGCGTTTATTAAAGGAACATTACAAACAATTGCTTTCGATGTCCAAACAGGTCAGAAACTGTGGGGACCCTCTAACACTTTGACGAACGGTTTTGCAGTATTCAATTGGCAACAAATTTTCACAGTTGACGACTTCATCTACAACTGTGGCTATGACGGGCACCTATACGCATATGACGCCAACACTGGAAGTCTTGTCTGGGATTTCTATAGCGGAGATGCAGGCACCCTTACTCCATACGGTACTTGGCCTTTCTATGCTGGCTTGACGTTTGCTGACGGGAAAGTTTATGCAACTACTGGAATGCATGGCACAGGCGTAGCAACGCTTTATCGAGGGCAAGCATTGTACGCGATAGATGCGATGTCAGGTGAACAAGTGTGGAACATGAGTGGATGGTTTGAACAACCAGCCATAGCTGACGGAAAATTAGTGACCAAGAACAACTACAACAACGAGATATACTGCTTTGGTCAAGGTCCAACCCAAACAACAGTTACAGTGCCAATGCCTGTTATAACACAAGGTTCAGCCGTGCTGATACAAGGTACTGTAACTGACCAATCGCCAGGCGCAAAGGGCACACCAGCCATATGCGACGAAGATATGAGTGCATGGATGGTGTATTTGTACAACCAGAAAGAACTACCTACAACCGCTAAAGGTGTTCAAGTGAAACTTACCGCCATCGACCCCAACGGCAACTGGCAAGACATTGGCACAGCAACCAGTGACATCCACGGCAACTTTGCAATTGATTGGACTCCACCAGTACCTGGCATGTACCAAGTAACTGCTACTTTCGAAGGCACCAACTCCTACTACAGTTCGTCACAGACAACATACTTCACAGTTAGCAGCCCAACCTCAACGGCTCCAGCAGCAGTTGCCACACCAACGACAAATCCACCCCAATCCACAGAAGAACCCACACCTCCGTCAGTGCCTGTTTCAGCATCACCTTCGCCAAGCCAAGTTCCACAGCCAACTAGCGCCCAACCAACTACAACATACATCGCAATCGCAGCAGCTGTTGTTGTCATTGCAGTTATTGTAGCGGCTGTACTAGTGCTCCGAAGGCGTAAGTAAACACAAAATCGCCCCTTTTCCTTTTTTTCTTAGTTGCATAGGCAAAACATTGGGGCTGAGTGGGCTTTGGAGGTGAATTTCCAACTTTGCTCGTTGGTTTTTCATTCTTCTCTCCTAGATTCCGTTCCAGAGCCCCAGCAAACCCAGTTGTTTTTATGCCACTAAAACAAAAGGGAAAGCAGTTGAGACGTGGCTTTTTTCTTGATCGAAGCGTTTTTTGTGGTGATGTATATGCTCCAACTTTATGGTTGTGACCAATTATTTTACTAAATTATGTGGTTTATTAGTAAATTCATTGTTTATATCCGTGCAATTCACGACATATTTCGCATAAAATGGGGGGTTTTAAAAAGACTGCGCGACAAATGTCCTGTTTCATAAATGAAATGGAGAGTTAAAATTGGAAATTTAAGAAAACGTTTAACACGCTATTTTATCCCGCTAAAACCAAAACATTCGTGTTCCTTGCAGTTGCTTTGCTGCTGACCTCTTGTTTGCTGTTAACTGGCACCGTAATGGCACAAATAACGAGTCAGCCAACCTATGGATTCCTTTCTGTCGAACCAAATTCCATCGGAGTTGGGCAAACAACGCTTGCCGTCTTTTGGATGGCTGATCCTCCTCCATTGGGTGGAATTGTCACAGCATATTCATATACTGGCGTAACCGTCGACATCATGAAACCTGACGGCACAAATCAAACCATGGGGCCATACACGCTGAACTCTCTCGGAAGTGGATATTTTAGTTACACTCCCACAGCTGCCGGTACCTATCAATTCCAATTAATTTACCCTGGAAACACGTTCGCTGACCTAAACCTAGACTTCTTACCTAGCCGAAGCAACGTAGTCACACTTGTTGTGCAGCAAGGTCCAGTGACCCCATTGCCTCAAACTCCACTGCCGACAACTTACTGGACTAGACCCATAAATGCAATGAATTACGAATGGAGCCAAGTTTCCGGAAACTGGCTAATGGCAGGTTGGAACAGTACTGCACGAGCCTCGGAATTTGATTGCGGCTCGGCTTTCTGCCCCGAAGGCACATCGCCTGCAAGCGCGCACATATTGTGGACCACACCGCTTGCCACTGGGGGACTTGTTGGCGGACAAATGGGCAATATAGCTTACTATCAAGGGATTTCCTACCAACAATACTTCCAGCCACCAGTGATAATAAACGGACGACTATACTATAACAGTATCGTGGCACAAGAGCCAACCCTAAACCCCTTCAGCGGTCAAGCTCTCGGTTCCAATATCGAAAGCATAATCTGTTTGGACATGAGAACTGGAGAGAAAGTTCTTACAATCCCTAACGCGACACTAGGTATTGGCCAAATCTACAATTACGTTACAGAAAACCAAGCTGGCGCCTATGCTTATCTGTGGGATACAGCAACACGAGCCACAGAAGGCACATGGACAATGTATGATCCATACACAGGCAGTAAAATACTAGACGTTTCCAACGTTCCCTCTGGAAATGCAGGAACAGTGATTGCGCAATCATCTGACGGCAGCATCATAGTATACACTCTTGACTACAATTTAACAGGAAACGGTGACTACCAGTTGTCTTTGTGGAATTCGAGCAAAGCGGTTCCAAATGGAGGTCCAACAGGCGCTACAGTACTATCGCTTCACGGACAGACGATTGACGGAACTGCTGGACATGAATGGACCGTGACCGAACCTAATACTGCTGAGGGCCTGACTTTGAATCCGACTTGGTGTCAGGGTGCGTGGTTTGCTGGTAATTACATACTTGCTGAAAGTATTCCAAACGGTGGCGTAAACGGATTCTTCGATTACTGGGATGTTACCAGCAAGGCTCCGATTTATGTTGCAGCTTATGATCTGGCTACTGGGCAATTTGCATGGAACTCCACAATTTTGCCTCCTGAAGGTATGTTGAATAACTTTGGGAATAGTGGTGAGGGTCAGTACGAATTTGATGGCATATACTACTGTTGGCAGAAGCAAACAATGCAGTGGATTGCTTGGGATGTACAAACAGGCGAACAACTTTGGGTCAGTGAACCCTACACAAATCCTTGGGGGCACTATGTACAATCTGGCGGTGTAATGAGCGCTTTCGACATGTTTTACGCGGCAGGAATGGACGGCGAAATACACGCGTATGATACCCAAACAGGCACAAAGGTATTCGACTTCAAGGCCGCACCTTCTGGACTTGAAACACCATACGGCGTTTACCCATTCTACAACGGAATAACTGTTACCGGCGATGGCAAAATATTTGCGCAGACGGGGCAACACGGGAACGGCGTTGAACCAATGTACCGCGGACAGGCATTGTATGTTGTAGATGCAAAAACTGGGCAGAGCCTTTGGAACATGACAGGCTGGTTTGGGCAAGGTGCACTCGCAGACGGTATGTATGTCGCTCCGAACTTCTATGACGGCCAAATATACTGCTTCGGAAAAGGTCCCTCGGCAACAACTGTTGAAGCACCTTTGACGGCAGTACCAACAGGTTCCAGCATGGTAATTCAGGGAACCATAACCGATCAATCTCAGGGCGCGAAAGGTTCACCTGCAATTTCTGACCAGTACATGAGCGAATGGATGTCTTACCAATATGAACAGCAAGCTTTGCCATCGACTTTTCCATACGAAACAGCAGGCGTTCAAGTGACGATAACTGCAACTAGCCAGAACGGAAATACTGTAACCATCGGCACCGTTAACTCTGACAGCAACGGCAACTTTGCTATACAATGGAATCCACAAACTCAGGGCTTCTACACGATTACTGCTACATTTGCAGGGAGCAACTCGTACTACAAATCAAGCGCAGAGACTCACGTCACCGTTGACGCCGCCTCATCTTCCGTCGCATCAGCATCAATTTCGCCTTTACCAAGCCAAGCTCCACAACCGAGTAGTGACGCTGCAACCACAACGACCATCGCAATAGCCGCCGCGATCATAATAATCTTGATTGCAGCCGTAGCTCTGGTGCTCAGAAGACGCAAATAAAAACAACCTTTCCTTTTCCTTTTTTGTTAAGAAAAACCAAGCAAAATAGCGTTAAAAGTTGTTCGATTGAACTATCTTTGGTTATCGAAAGGTCAAATCGGCGTTATTCCAGTTTCCAATGGCATAGCAAACGGTATCGACCATTCTTGCAAGGTATACATCATTGGTTCAATAGACACTACTTCCTTGATTTTCCTCAGGATAGCGATCACGTCGGCTATTTCTTGAAAGTCTCTGAAGAAAAAGTCAACGTAAAAATCATACTCACCCCAGGTCGGGTGTGCAATAATTAGCCACGTGGTCTTCATTAGTTTGTCCTTAACGATTGATGAGTTTGAGCCAGATTTCAATTTAATGAACAATCCACAGAGGCCTTTAATTCCACAGGCTTTGGAACTAAGAATAATTGTGGACCCCGTAATTATGCCCTCTTTTTTGAGCTTATCAAATCTTCTGAAAACCGTATCTGTTCCTATGCCTAGCATTTTTCCTATTTTTTTAAATGGTGTTCGTGCATCGTTACAAAGAATCCTTATTATTTCGCTGTCTATTTCATCCAAACTGACTTACTCCTTGAACAATTTTTTTAATTCCAGCTCCTCAAATGATTCGGCGAGATTATCGTTTAGGTTTACGGCTGCTAGGCTGATGCTAACTTCCAGAACTGCAGGGTGCTGTTTGATTAATTGCTTTATTTTGTGAACTTCGAGGAGGTCTTTGGAAAATATTGCCATGGAAATATTATACCTGCCAAATGTTGTCCAGGAAAAAATTCTGGCTTTTTCAATCTTCAACCCTTTGACATAATTATTAACCTCATCCAGTTCAGACTCTATAGTTTTAATGCCGATACTTGCGGTGAACGTTTTTCCCATTTTGGTTGTGTTCACTATTAGTGTGGAGCCTTTTATTACGCCTGCTTTTTTCATCCTATAAAAACGTGCTTGAACCAAACCAGGCGACACCTCAAGTTCTCTAGCAATATCCGCAAAAGTAATACGTGCATCTTTCTGCAATACACTTATTATTTTCATATCTAACGAGTCAAGCATCTATTTTCCAACTGTTACTTTTACTGCCTGTTTAATGTTTGCGGGGGTATTTTTCAGTTTTGACTTGTTTTTGCGATTTTGAATAGCGAAGAGTGCTATAATAATCTTTTTTTCTTGTCTTAATGTCGATGAATTTCGCATAGTTGTGTCTCGTTAATAAGGGGGGAAATCATTTTTCTTCGGCAAGTTGAACAGTTAATAGGCCTGAAACGAGATTTTTCGGCTTGAGGCGCGTTCGTTTTTGTTCAATCAAACCAAGATTCTTGTGTTTTTTGGGTTTGTATTTTTTTGGGGTGCTATTTCCTTTTGTCTTACCTGGTTACCTAAATCTAAATTCGTTCGGTGCTTGATCGTGCTTGGCATAAGTTGGGGTGTGGTGCTGCTGTTTGACTTTTTAGCTGACTGTTACTTTGCAAAAGTGCAGAAAGGAGTGGTGACATTTTTTTCGCTTTTTAACATCCAAATTAGGGTAAAACATCGTTATTTATTTCATTAAAAACGCTGTTTTTCGCTTAAAGTGAGAAGGCTTTTAAGGCATGAAAAACAATCCGCGTTCTTATGCAAAATGGAGCGCTTAAAATGAATAAAAATAGACAAAGAACTTTGATAGTATTGTCCTTGGTGTTCGCTATCGCTGCTTCAACATTTGCTGTTGTGCCTTCCGCTGCTGCGCATGACCCTGCATGGGCTATTCCTACTTGGATGTATGTCTCTGTTTCGAATAATGTCATAGGTGTCAACCAAGAACTCACGATTGTTTTTTGGCTCAACGAGTTCCCGCCTACAGCAAGTGGAGCTTTCGGTGACAGGTGGACTTTCACTGTTGAAGTCACCAAGCCTGACAACTCAAAAGAAACTTTGGGACCATTCACCTCCGACCCTGTAGGCAGCGGTTGGGCTGCATACACGCCCACTCAGGTGGGTACGTATACTGTCGTTGCTAAATTTGCTGAGCACACAATAACAGGTATCCCTGTGCCCCCTGGTGGTTATGTTTATGGCGAAGACGCTTATATCAACGATATTTATCAAGCCAGCACTAGCGACCTATTAACATTTACCGTGCAAGAAGAGCAAGTACAATCGTGGCGTGAAACTCCGCTTCCGACGAGTTTTTGGACTCGGCCGTTAAACAATATGAACCGGAATTGGGATGTTCTTGCAGGTAACTGGTTGTCTGGTTCGGCGCAGAACGTTGGTTCAACTACTAGCTTTGGGTATGGTGTAGCTCCGGAAAGTGCTCATGTTATGTGGGCTACGCCGTATTGGGCTGGCGGCACCATGGACGCGAGGTTTGACGACGTAGGCTACTATACAGGGCAATCATACGAAGGTTTTGGGCTCAATCCCCCAATAATTCTCGATGGAAAACTTTACTATACTGTGGAAACGCCGCCCCGTGAAGGTTGGTATTGTCTTGATTTGTACACTGGCGAAGTGGACTACTTCCACAACACCACTGGTCCCGTGACAGGAGTGCATGGTGGTTTAGCCGACAGTTCAGGAAGCGTCGGCGGCGAAGTGTTGTCGTTTGGTCAGATATACAATTATGAGTCGCCTAACCAGCACGGAGGCTTTCCATACCTATGGAGCACCAATGGTGGAACTTCTGTGGAGGAGATGAGTGTGTTTGGGCTGTCGGTTACATATCCCACTTGGATGATGTTCGACGCATACACAGGAAACTACATTTGCAGCATAGCCAATGTGTCTACTGCGGGTACACAGGTCTACGGCAAAGATGGAAGCATATTATACTATAACATCAACGACGGACGGCTAACAGTATGGAACACAAGCCGAGCTATCTGGTACGAACCTGTATGGTTTACCAACGAATACTGGATGTGGAGACCCGATTTAAACAACACATTTGATGGTAACAACGGTTACTCTTTGAATGTGTCAATACCTGAGGTGCAGGGTAGCATCCTAGCAATTCGTGAAGACCAATACGTAATCGGTGGGACTTCAGGGAAGAACAACGGTGACACCGTTGAACAAGGCAATCTGTGGGCTTTGAGCCTCAAGGCAGGCGAAGAAGGCACGCTCTTATGGAACATAACCTACACACCACCACAAACAGTAGCATCAGATGCGAGTGGCGGCTTATGGGGCCAAATCATGAGCGGACCAACTGTGGACCCAGAAGACGGCGTTTTCACCTTTGCGGAAACATTAACGAGACAACGGTGGGGCTACAGCCTCGAAACAGGACAACAACTATGGGGCCCAACTGAGCCAGAACCAGCAATGAACTACTATGGCATGGATACCAACATCTACAAGGGTATGCTACTCTCTACTGGCTACAGCGGAGTATTGATGGCCTATGATATTAAGACAGGTGAGGTCTTGTGGAATTACACGGCTGCGCAAGAAGGCTTTGAATCTCCCTATGGTAACTATCCATTGACTATCAGTCTTGTTGCTGACGGAAAAATTTACCTGACTTCAAGTGAACATTCACCGACTATGCCTCTTTGGCGTGGTTCATACGTGCGCTGTGTTAATGCTTCGAACGGTGCAGAGCTGTGGAAGATAAACTGTTGGGCAAGCGGTTCCAGTGGAGCCGGCAGTGGCGGTCTTGCTCTTGGGGATGGTTTCATAATTACCCTCAACTTATACGACAACCAGATCTATTGTTTTGGCAAGGGTCCAAGTGCGACGACGGCATATATACAGAACGATGTTATATCTCAGGGCAGCACCGTACTCATTAAGGGTACAGTCACAGATCAAAGTGCAGGTGCAGAAAAATTAGCTGACAATTTTGGCTTTGTTAATGGTGTTCCAGCAGTAGCAGACGAAGATATGCAGGCGTGGATGGAGTACATTTACATGCAGCAAGCTAAGCCCACTGACGCAGCAGGTGTAAAAGTACACCTAACCGCCGTTGACCCAAACGGCAACTTCCAAGACATTGGCTATGCTACAAGTGACCTTCAGGGCGACTTTGCTCTGCAGTGGACGCCGCCTGTTCCAGGTATGTACAAAGTCACAGCTACATTCGAAGGCTCAGCAGCCTACTACGGAAGCCAAGCAGGAACCTCCTTCTATGTGACAGAAGAGACAGCTAACCCCGCAATAACTCAAAGTCAGCCAAGTCAGCCTAGTGCAGCGCCAGCGCAAACCCCGGTACCGACTCTTGTACAACCAACACCTGAATCTTCTTCACCTAGCGAAGCTCCACAGCCGCCAACAAGCAGCGGTGTGCCAGCAATGACCTACGTTGCTATCGGCGCAGCTGTGGTTGTGGTTGTTGCTGTTGCAGTTGCTTTGTTGCTTAGAAGACGCAAGTAATTTTCCCCTTTTTCCTTTTTTTGTTAGGAAAATTTGCGTAGGAAACAAGACAGGGGCTGAGTGGGCTCTGGAAGGTGAATTTCCAACTTGTTTGTTGGGTTTTCATTTCTTTCTCTCCTAAGATTTCCGTTTCAGAGCCCCAGCAAACCCTTGAACTGACGTAGTTACTGCTTGAAAACTTTTCTAGCCGCAATTTGGTGAACGCAAAGTCATGGCGCGGAGAAAGACAAAGGGCACAGAACTATCGGTCTTTTCTGGGCGGGAAGCTAGGTTGAACCGCGTTGTTTTTTTGGTTCTTGGTTCTGGTCGGCTTTTGTCTAGTTATGAGGTTTTTTTGGAGGTTCGGCGTGTTAAGGGTTTTAGGCATGTTAAGCGGCAGTGTGTGGATAGGCGGGTGAAAGCTCTTTGTGCGCAGCGTTGGCTTGAGAAGAGAGGTGTCCGGCCTGCTAAGGCGCATTTTCTTTCGCCCCTTTATGCCTTAAGCATTAGGGCAAAAGCAGCCATGGCTCTAAACAAGGCTGACTTGAACGTTTTTGTTCAGGATTGCGCCTGAATGTCACTTGCAGCTTTTTGTGGAACTGCTTTCGGTAGATCTTTAAAATATGTCTTTAAACATGAATTTGGCTAGGTCCTCTATATAGCCTTTGATTTCTGCAGAATGAGGTGATAGTTAGTCATCCGGAGCTGTTTGTCATTTGGAAGGTTAGGAATATTTCTTCTTTGGGCAATAACCAAATTCCATGGTTCTCTGTTCGTGGATATGTTCTATTTGCTTTTGTTCTTCCGCGTGGGGAGTGTGCAAAGGTAAAATGCTGCTTCCGTTCAAAAAGCCCCAGCAAACCCCTTTATAGTCTTTTGTTTCGATTAAACCTACTTGCCCATTATTCAGTTCGGTTTCTCTTTCGCCGCTTCCCATAGTACGTCAAAGTAGTTCTGAAGCATCCCAACAAAGCACGGATGATTCGAAGTCAACACCGCAACCTCCATTGCCGCAGAAATATTTCTATCTGGATAGACAGCCATATGCGCTCGTTCTTTATTGTATATTACCATTTCAACAGGAATACGATAGCTCACAAACTTGATCTTTTGGTTTCGGCGGGTTGGCCAAGATTTGATAGCTGCTTCGGTAGCATCTGTTACTATTCTCGTTTCTATATTCTTTCTATGCCTAATTCCCTTCACTTCTAGTTCTTCAGTAATGTGGCGCATGAGGGGGTCAAATTTGAGAACACTATCCGTTGTTCTTGCGCTTTGCTCCCACTCATAAAGGGCACTCTTAACTCTTTCTTTTCCTGTGATCAACTCAAACGCATAATCAACTTTTTCGGAAGATTCTCGTAAAATCGCACTGAAGTTCTTCGTTATTTCTGCGGTTTTCTTTTCCATCTCAGAAACCCATTTCGATTTCCTGTCAAGCAAGATCGCGAATATCTGGTCTATTGGTAATGTTTTGAACTGACTTGGCCTGCCAAGCCGCTCCGTTACTAAACCTGCTTTGTGCAGTTCGTTTAGTGCAGGATAGATTTGTTGTCTGTGAACATCTAGCGTCACTGAGAGGTCTTTAGCAGTCGTGTTATTGTGCTTTTGCAGAGCAACTAAAATTTTTGCTTCCAGTTCTGTCAAGCCTAACTCAATGAGGGCTTTCACAACATCTTCCATTCCTTTTAGTCTCTCCATTATGGCGACAGTATTGAGCACAGGCACGTTTAGCTTTTTTGGGCTTTAGACAATAAAAAGTTGTCTTAACTTTAGTTTATTACCAGTTTTTAAAAACCTTTGAAGCGTTTTCAAGGTTCAGGAGTAAAAAACATGAAAGAAAAAAACAAAAATATTAGAGTTATAACTGCGCTTTGCTTGGCTTTGCTGATGCTTTCTTCAGCTATCTTTGTGTTCTCAGATTCCACAATGCCTACTGTTAAAGCTGCGACCGCGAAAGACTTAATGCAGTACGAATATCCGAAATTAGCAGGAGGTGCCAGTAACACATATTTCACCGCTGGTCCAGCTCCAAACGCCCCTAACATACAGTGGATAGCCACACTACCTACTACCTTACACAGCCAAATAGTGGCCTTCGGCGGCTTAGTTCTTGTTAGTGACGTTCCACAAATCTATTCGAGTCAACCTGGGACATTATATGCTCTTGACCCTGCAACTGGACAAATCATCTGGTCAAGACCGACCATCGGTACTCTCTCCATCAACAGCATCTTTGGTATCGACAGCACCTACATGATATATGGTTCTAACTGCGTCAAAATCGCTGATGGCACAACAGTATGGACAGGCCCACCAGGGTTCAGCGCTGGATTGGGGTATATCCCTGAGCTTAAAATGTTCCTCAGCGTAGCCATTGGCTGGAAACTCAACGACCCATCGCAACCTCCAACTGTGGCGTGGAACAGAACAACCAATTTAGACTACGGGAAATATGGTAGTGAATCAGCGGTAGCATACGGTGACGGAATAGTGGCTATGTCGACCAGTCTAAATTACTTGACCGGCGTTAACGCTTCAACTGGCGCGACAATGTGGACAGTAAATACAAAGCGTGGTGGAAACAGCGGGATGACCTATGTCGATGGCGTATTCTCTGCTGCTGGTATCAACGGCGTAATGGAAGGTTGGAATGCCACCACGGGCGAACAACTTTGGTCTTACAACCCAAACAGCTTCTTTAATGAATTCTTTGGATACCACGGTGCAGCATACGGCATGATATACTCAAAGAACCAAGATGGGTATCTCTACGCTGTAAATGCAACAACTGGTCAGCTCGTTTGGAAACAGAAAGGACCCGGCGTCGGATTCACAAACCAACTTTCAATTGCAGATGGTAAAGTCTACGTCCAAATGGGCGAAAATCAATACGCTGATCCATTAACAGGTATTCCCTGCCACTCGGAATTTGACTGTTTCGACGCTTACACTGGAGAACTTATGTGGAGTCTTCCTATTGAAGACGGGGCGCCCCGCAACCTTCAGTGCGTAGCTTATGGAAATCTGTACATAATTCCGACTACGTCAAAATGGGACAACGGTACATTCACATATTCAGGTGAAACTGGTTATGCTGGCGGCAGCAATGAAGTCTGGTGCATAGGGGATACCCCTAGGGATTGGTCAATGTTCATGAACGATCCAGAGCACTCTGGAGTCGGTTATGGTCCAACACACTTGTCGCTTAAATGGAGCGTTCAAACAGACGGTGCCTTAGTGTCCTCGCCAACGCTTGTTAATGGTGTAGCGTACATCGGCTCTTGGGATGGTAATATCTACGCTTTCAATGCTAACAGTGGCGCAAAGATTTGGAACTACTCGATAGGTAAAATCGGCTTTAGCAGTACAGTGGCGGTTGTTAATGGCAAGCTTTACACAGGTCCAGATGATGGTAATGTCTACTGTTTGGATGCAACGACTGGAACTAAGTTGTGGCAAGCAAGCGCTACAGTAGGTACTGGCTCTCCGATAGTTTCAGGCGGCAAGGTGTACGTGGCTGGAGGTAGCACGCTTTACTGTTTCGACGCGACCAGTGGATCCCAAGTTTGGAAATACGATGCGGGTGCAATGATAGGTGGTACATCCGCAGCGGCTACACGTGGATATGTAGCTGGAACTCCAGCAGTTGACGACGGCGCAGTCTACATCGGCGTTAACGGTCTGTTTACAGGCATCGGGTTTAACGTAACAAAGCTTGACGCAGAAACAGGCGCGGTCATTTTCAACGTTGTATGCCCTGGTTATTATGCCGGTGGCCCGACTGGTGCTGCTTATCCGTTTATGCAACTGGGGTCTGTCGTGGTCGGTGATGGCATGGTCTTTGTGCAAGGGACATACAGAAACAACTATGCTCTGAACGCTACTACAGGCGAAATAATCTGGCTGTATCAGACTGGAAACAATCCGGGCACTCCGGAGCAGAACCAAGGGACAGGTCAGGCTGGCTTGTTATACCACGGCGGTTTGGTCTACCTAAGTGACTACTACTCTACAAGCTGTGTCAACGCTACTACTGGAATCAAAGTATGGAGTACGTACATGTCGCGCGAGGGCTTAGCCCCGGGGTTATCCTACTCATACGGTGTGGTCTACGTCGTTAATGAAGTGGGCACTTTGTATGTGCTGGATGCCGCGACCGGAGCAAAGCAGTCCTGGTATCAGCTTGGTGGCGACGAGTTGCATTCAATACCAACGCCTTACAACGGTTCATTGTATTTGACGAGCATGGACTGGAAGCTTTACTGCTTCGAAGAAGCACCCACCGCGCAGGATACAGGTCCAGCATTGCCTACTGTAGCAACTTTGTCTGTTGCGCCTAAATTCCAGACGTTGGGTTCTACGGTGCTGTTTGAGGGCACAGTTATCGCGCAGTCTCTGGATACACAGGCAGGTGTTCCTGTTGCGGTACATTTGACGGCTATTGACCCGAACAACAACTTCCAAGACATAGCCACTGTAGCTTGTGATGATGCTGGTTTCTTCTGCACTACATGGACTCCGCCTGTTCCTGGTTCGTACGTTGTTACTGCATGCTTTGAGGGTGACCAATACTTCCTAGCTTCCGCAGCGAAAACAGCTTTCGTTGTAACTGAAGTACCCGCAACTAACGCTATTGTCTCCCCAACTCCAACACCCGCGGTAACTCCCGCCCCAACCGTGCCAACTTCCACTCCTCTGCAATCTGTTTCGCCTTTGCCCAGCGAAGCTCCGCAGCCATCTACGAGCGAAGCTCCCGCAACACTGACCTATATTGCTATCGCCGTTGCAGTTATCGTTATCGTTGTAGTCGCAGCAGCACTTGTCCTTCGCAGACGCAAGTGACACCAAAAATCATTTTCCTTTTTTCTTTTTTTGGAGAAAAGTGAGGGGCTGAGTGGGCTCTGGAGTGAATTTCCAACTTTGTTTGTTGGTTTTTCATTTCTTTCTCTCCTATAGGTTTCCGTTCCAGAGCCCCAGCAAACCCCCAGAAATCCTTTTCGCCGGACGAACTAACACGGTTTTAGGTTTCAAGGAAACCGCGTCTTTTTCAGTTTGGCGCCTGCTCATTTAGTTGTGTTCCCCTCTCAAACTGTTACATGTAATAGTGGAGACAGGCGGCAGTGAACATGCACCCATAACCCACACCCCATCCGCAAAACATGCGACATGCAGAAAGTGGAAAAACAACCCGCAACTCACACAACAAAACAAACAAAAAACAACCCACAAAACCAGAAAAACGAACCCAAACAAGCCGAAAAGAAGCAAAACAACCACACAAACCAAAAACACCCCTGTATAAACAAAACGTATATCAAATTGTATAAACAAGCCGACCTACCCCCCCGTTTATTGCACGCAAACAAACTTTGAACTAAAATCAACGCACATTTTCGCAACACAACCCAGAAACCTTTAGAAAAAAGTTTTAAATATACAAGTTCAACTTTCCAATACCATGTCTCGACGTTACGCCTATTACTTTCTAATCATTGTCCTCATAGTTTCATTGGCGGCAGCATCTGTATATGTTTTTAAAATTGGGCAGCAACCTACAAGCCCCCGTACTCTTACTTATTTCACTGAACAGTTTCCACCCTGCAACTACCAAGAAGATGGCATAGTGAAAGGAATTGCTGTTGATTTTTTAACTGAAATTACCGATAGACTGGGCAGCAAAGTAACATCTGATCAGGTTCAAATCGTTCCTTGGACAGAAGCGTATCAAGCCACTCTTAACGGCGCGAGTACGGTTCTTTTTTCGACGGCGCGATTGCCTGCGCGAGAGCAGTTTTTCAAGTGGGCAGGACCCCTATTCACAGACACCTACGCCCTCTTCACCAGATGGGACAATGACGTCGAAATCAACGTCGCCAGCGATCTAAACGGATACCAAATCGGCGTAATCAAGGACTCCGCTGCTATCACGCAACTCACCAACGCAGGAGTAGTTGAGAGCCAACTGGTATACTTCACAAACGCGTCGGCGATCGTAGATAACCTTTCAAGTGGTGAGATAGACTTTTGGTGTTACGCGCAAGTGGTTGGTCGAACTCTCACCGAACAGATAACCGGCAACTATTATGCTTTCAAAAACGCCTTCGAATTAAGCTATTATGACTACTATTACGCGTTTAGCAAAGATGTACCCGACTCGACGGTAAACAGTTTCCAGCAGGCAATTGATGAGCTTAAACAAGAAAAGGATGCCTCCGGCACCTCCGTCTACGAACAAATCCTACAGCGCTATAGTCCAACCCAAGGAACAGCCACCTCCCCGAAGAACTCGTCGAATTCGTTCAAGTAGCCTGCGAGTATGCGCAGCAAAACGGTCAAGAAACGGCTCTAAGCGAATTCAATAACCCAACGGGGCAATTCGTAGAAGGCGAACTATACATATTTGCCTATGACATGTCAGGCAACACCCTAGCCCTTCCATTTCAACCAGACCTTATTGGCACAAATCGATGGAACGCAACAGACGCGAACGGAACCGCGTTTATTCAACACATAATCCAAACTGCGCAGTCTGGCGGAGGCTTTGTACGCTACTCATATTTGGACCCTGCAGACAACTTCACTGTAAAACCTAAAGTCAGCTACGTCATGATGGTAAATCAGGATTGGCTCATCGGAGCAGGCATCTACGAAGCCCAAAAGTAAAAATCCTTCACAATACATGTTCCAAATTGTTGTTGCGTTCTTCGTAGTGTTCATGCTATCCTTAGTGTTCTTTTATGCGGGAAGGTTCCTTCAGAGGTCTCTCGTAGTTTTATGTTTTTATTTTATAAGTAATCTAAATTTTTAAAGCCTGTAGCCGCCATTTTTCACTCTATCCAAGCCATATGTGTTTGTTCTTCGATATTTCGATAGCACAATGCGAGTTAGTTTAATCCTGTTTCTTACAAGCTAAGGTATAAGCGATTTTATTATGGTTATTTTCTCTTATATCGGTTATAAAATGGGTTTGGTAAAGCTTATAAGTACTATATGCATTATAAGCATTGTGTGGGGGGTTATATGCCGGAAGAGATAGTGACTATCGTTAAAATACCCTTATCAGAAATAGAGGGGTCGATTAGAGAAAAGTATGTGCTGCCATCAAAATTAACTGAAGCCCGAATTGATGGAGCAAATCTTGTTCTGAGTTTTGTTCAAGACCCCGAAATGGCATTGGAAGAGGAAAAGCCTCCAGTTTCGCCTGCCTCTCAAGTACCACGGAGAACAAGAAGACTTCGAAAAAAGAGAAATAGAATGAAAACAAGAGGCTGGATCGTAGTTGCCAGGATAACAAATTCTAGGGGGCAAAAATGCTCAATTTACAAACCTTTTATTGATGCTCTCCGAGGAAAACAATTGTCCGCTGAGGAACAGTGGAAAGCGGTAGAAAAAATTCTGAGATCAAACAAGAATAGGCCTACTGAGGATTCAATCAGGTATTTTCTTGACAATACATTGGAATATCTCGGTGGAGGGACTGAAAATTAAAGACTTACTAAGTTTTTCATCGGCTCAGACTAAAGCACAGCCTAATCTGGAAAACTTTTGTATTAGCTTAATCAAAGCTGAATCTGAGCTGGAAGTAATTTCTCTCTTGGAAAAGGTAGGGGTTTGGCATAACGAGGAAAATTGGGCCTTTTTTGGCAATAATGAGAACAATTTCTCTACTGTGGGGAATCAAGCTAGCTTTCCTGAGACTGCGATTGCCGAAAAGATAGTAAATTCAGTTGATGCTGTGTTAATGCGGGAATGTCTAAGGCTAAATATTGATCCAACAAGTTCTTTAGCGCCTCAAACAATAATTGAAGCAGTTGAGCATTTTTTTGGTATTAGTCAAGGTAGTCTCTCAAGAGTGGGTTCAGGTTCTCGTACAGAACTAGCAAAGAACATCTGTCTTGTTGCTACTGGAAGAAAAGAATCTCCCTGCTATGTTATCGCTGATTTAGGTGAAGGTCAAACGCCAAAGAAAATGCCTCAAACTCTGCTATCTCTATCAGCCTCAAACAAACTTAGGATCCCCTTTGTACAAGGTAAATTCAACATGGGTGGAACAGGAGTTTTGCGCTTTTGTGGACACAATAATTTGCAACTTATTGTTACCCGCAGGGATCCTCTGATTTTGTCAGACGATTCTGATGAAACCAAAGATTATTGGGGCTTTACTATTATTAGACGAGAAGACCCTGGCGGGTCGAAAAAGCTCAGCATATACCTATTTAGTAATTAATGGAAAGATTCCAATGTTTAGCTCGAATTCACTACCGATTCTTCCTGGTGATTATCCAACAGCTTATCAAAACGGAATGGAGTGGGGAACATACATTAAACTTTACAATTACCAAATTTCTGGGAGTCTTAAGTCGATAGTTTCTTTTGACCTTTACGACCGTTTATGTTTATTGTTACCCAAAATAGCCCTCCCCGTACGGTTCTACGAACGACGAGAAGGCTACCGTGGGCATAGTATGGAGTCAACAATGGCTGGATTAAGCGTAAGACTTGATGAAGATAGAAATTCAAATCTAGAAGCAAACTTCCCCAGTTCCAGTGTTCTTAATATTTCTGGAGAAAAACTAGCTTGTCAGATTTTTGCCTTTAAGCCAGGCAAATCTGAAAAGTATATGAAAGACGAGGGCATAATTTTCACCGTTAACGGTCAAACCCATGGTAATATTTCAAAATCCTTCTTTGGGCGTAAAGCTGTCAAGCTGTCTTATCTTTCCAATTCGATTTTGATAGCGGTTGACTGCTCGAACTTGAAAGGGCGCTCCAGAGAAGACCTTTTTATGAATAGCAGAGACCGTCTAAGTACCAATGATCTTAGATATCAAATTGAAAGACAATTGGAGGAATTAATCTCAAAACATCCAGGACTCAAAGCACTGAGTGAAAGGCGACGAAGAGAAGAGATACAGAATAAATTTGAAGATTCTAAACCTTTGAAAGACGTGTTAGAAAAACTCATAAAAAAATCGCCAGAATTAGCATCCTTATTTATTCCTGGTTATAAACTGAAAAATCCTTTTGATTTTCGAGATGTTGGGCAGCAACAACAGGTTTGGGTTGGTGAAGAATTTCCTACATTTTTCAAATTAAAGCTAGATGGCGTTAAACAATGCCCAATAAATCATAAATTTAGAGTTCAATATGAGACGAATGCTGCCAATGATTATTTCGATAGAGACAGATTGCCGGGAAAGTTTGAGCTTCACTTAGGTGACGAAAAAGTTGAGAATGTCCTTCATCTTTGGAATGGATTTGCAACACTGACAGTTCCTTTGCCTGAAAACATTTCAATTGGTAATCTTCTGGAATACAAATCAATCGCGACAGACGAAACACAGTTTAGACCTTTTGAAAGTTACTTCAAAGTCAGAGTCTTACCCGAGGTCAAGGATCAGAAAACAATAATTGGTCAACGTAAAGCGCCCCCGTCTACACTTGATGGTAATGAACGAAAATCTCCTTCTGGGCTTTCCATGCCACATATCTGGGAAGTGAACAAGAATGAATGGTTTTTACACCAATTTAACGACCACAGCGCGCTCAATGTCAAAGATGGGGGTGATGCAGGATACGATTTCTATGTGAATATGGACAATATCTACCTTTTATCAGAGATAAAAAGAAAGTCCGATATAGCGGCAAGACTTATACAAAACAGGTTCAAATATGCAATCTTCCTAATCGGCTTTGCTCTCTTAAAAGACAAGGCTGCAGAAGCTAAAGAGAATTCAAATAAAAATATTTTCAAAGAAATTTTTGAGGTGACAGCTAAACTCTCTCCGATTATTCTTCCAATGATTTCTTATCTGAGCGAATTAACTGACGAGTGATAAATCACCCTTTGGGCTCAATTTAGATTTGAAAATGGGCGAAAGGCATGTTGTATATACTTCGGGAAATAGAAGAAATACAAAAGTTTTGGCTTCAACTTGAGCCGAACATTCAAAATTTCTTAAAACAACTAATTACTCAGTTCTCAAACTGACCCTTTATTCATAATAATCAAACAACTGAAAATAAGCTTCGAGTGGTGGGGCTGCCCGGATTTGAACCGGGGTCTATAGAGCCCAAGTCTACAAGCCTAGACCAAGCTAGCCGACAGCCCCATGCTGACGGGGATTCAGAGAACATAATTTACCATGAACCATAAAAACCTTAGCCACGCGGCGCCGACGTATTGACCTTTTGGGTGCGTGTGCAGGCGCCTGTTCTGAAAAACGCGTTAGACGTCAAGCCTTCACAATATGCCTATGTTGCTGCTCCTGCGAAATCCGCCTTTTCTTGCCTTTTCCTGACGTTTTGTGCCTTTTCCAGCCGCAAGAAACGCCCGTTTCAGGTTCCGAAGCGGGAAAGCAGCCCAAAACACAAACATCAAAACTATAGGGGGGAGGGTGTGTTTAAAGCACACAACGCTACTCTGCTAAAAGCGGAGCCCTGCTGCTTTAGCGGCTAGCGTCTTTTTGGAGTGTGTGTTTTCTGGTTTTGGGCTTTTCTGTTCTGAGAAAACTTGTTCTGGTTACTTAGGTTCTTGGTTGTCTGGGTTGTTTGGGCTGTTTTTGGTAGGTTTGTTTAAGCCAAAGAATTTGAGCACTTTAATGCCTGTGGCAGATACAGTGTAGTGGGTCGCTTTTTTTCCACAAGATTGTTGATTTAGTATTTCTTGTTCAACCAAAAAATCCAGTTGTTCCTTTAACCTTTTGCTATCCGTTTTGGTTTGCTCTGATATCTGCAGAGGCGATAAGGGTCCTTGCTGGGCAACGATTTTGGTGATGATTACATATTCCTCTAGCTTTGTCGGTTTCATTCGGCTTCATGTTGTACTATCCGTAATGATGTTATAAATTTTAACGTAATCACCTGGCTCAACAAATCACGGGTGCGTGGCGAAAATAACGGTTTTTTGTTCTGTTGCATAGACACTGTTTGAATTTTGATTTTTTTTTTAAAAAAAGGCTGGTGCGATGATTTGGGGCGGAACGGTTTGTCTGAGTTGGGCGATGGATGTGGGGTCGTTAAAAGTGACGCATGTTCATGAGAATCACTATGGGAAACCATTGCCCATCTACTAAGACTTCCGCGAGTAGTCTAGGGCAGTTGCCTCTCATGAAATGCCAGATAAGCACGTAACTGTAGAAGACACCAAATCCCAGCGCAGGCAGGTAACTTATGAAGACACCTTCGATTCCACAAAAAACTAGCCAGACACATAATATACTGTTTGTAGCGATGAGAAAAAGTTTTGTTCTGCGTTTACCTAAAATTATTGGCAGGGTTTTCATTCCTGACGCCGCGTCGCCTTTTGTATCTAATGAATCGAACAGAATGGTGTTTACAATCACTTGAATGAAGATGTAGGAAAAAACTAGCTCTATTCTTGGGGCAGACACCCAACCTGTGGTTAACGGTAAAAAGGTGCCTGATAGACTCCACGTAAAGGCGACAAACACGCTTTTCGCGCCAACAATTTCTTTAAGTCTAGGCAGCTTAGACGATATTTTGACACTGTACAAAAACCCCACTATAATCGGGGTCATAAGGATTAAGAGGGCAAAGACGCTTACGGAGACCGCTATCATGAAGCTAACACTCATGGTCACGAGCGAAGGTATCACGTAGTAAGCCGTTGATTTTGTTGCCATTTCAGGTCGGTTGATTGCGTCTTCAGCCTTGTCTGTAGCCTTATTTAAGTTGTAAACGGAAAAAACTGCCAGAAATGAGGCAATTATTATCTTGGGGTTTATCGGAATGCCGTAGAGCAGATAACCAAAAAAAACTATGAGCGGGCCATCTATGGCAAGAAGGAGCGATGTGGAAGTAAGGAGGGTTGCAGTTTTTTTCCAAACCATACTCAGCTCCCCTTACGTCATAGTTTCAGATGTAATGCTCCTGCTGGTTTTGAGGTACTCCAAAAAAAGTTGTTTCCCCCATTTGATAGCTTGGGGGCTAAGAGATACAAGGTCCATGCGGTCATCATATTCCCCGTTTAAGTTAAAGAGGCCTAACGAAAAGTTTTTCTCGGTGACCGTAAGCGCAATGTTCAGATTCTCTTGAAGATATATTTTGAGGGTTTCGCTTTCAACAGCTTTTTTGAGGTCCGCGGTTTCTACAGTGGAGTAGATTTTGTTAAGAACGGGCGTGGTCAGTATGAGTTCTACAGTGTTACCTTGGCTAAGTAGGATTGCGATGGCTCTAACGTAATCGGGGTGGAATATGGGTGAGATGCCAACCACTTTTTTGGACATCATGAGGATTTGGAGGTATGTTTCGTAGACCTTTCCAAGCTCCACAGTGTCCGTTCGAATTAAGTAAGCGCCTTTGAGCGCACCAATTTTGGACATTAAGTTCAAGGGTATTGCAGACGTGTCATGGAGTAGCCAAAACTCTTTAAATTCTTTCAACACGTCAGCGGATTCAGCGACTTCTTTGCATATCTGCGCAGATAACGTGCCCAATGATGTTAACCGATAGGTCCCAGCGGTTTTTGAGGTGAGCTTTTCTGCTTCGAACTCTTTTAAGACATGGAGGATTGTCGTTTCTCTGGCTGCAATTTCGGTTTTTAGTTCCGCTGTTTTCTTCTCTCCACTCAAAAGGCTCAGCAGGATTTTCAGCTTGAGTTCTGAACGGAGAGGTGCAAGATACTCCAAGCAAATCCCGAGATGTAGTTGAGTGGGTTTATATTTAAGGGTTGGTTCGCGTTTGTGTATTAATGCAGCAGCTTGTGGGCTGGTTTTAATTGCTTAAACTGAGCAATTTTGCTTGTGGTTAACAAGATTTATATTGGGAGTTTGCTAACTTTTGGATTCTCAATGCCGAAAGGAGAATTGATGGCGATAGATGGCTACTGGTATTCAAAGGCGCGTTTGCCAATTATAAAATGTGAGTGTGGCGCCGAGATTTTGCTGGTTCCAGATGTGTCTCTTATGAGTCACGCAATCGATGATCACGTTGAAAAACACAGAAAACTGGAATCTGATCCCGACAGAGCGGAAGCAGTAGCTGAACGGGTTCGAACGTTTCTGATTAAGCAGGTTTTAAAGAAAGCTGCCGCGCAAACATAGAGTTTAGATATCTGCGTGTGGTTAATCGAAAAGGATGTGGCTTAGTTCTGGTTTTTTTGTAGATACTTTTAGTCGTGGTTTAGAACGGTACCTTGATTAGCTAGAATAATCTTGGTATGTGAAGTCAATTAAGGCAAGTTAAGCTAGAAGGAAAAGTTACGCGATGAAAAGTAAAGGAACAGCATCTCTGCTTGTGGTACTTACACTGAGCGCCGTAATTCTTTTTACAACAGGGATAAACAATGCCCCCGTTGCTCCGTCCCCACCCACACAGGTATACCAGCCCACAATACCCTCCGCTGACCAAAAAGTAGCTGTCATAGTTTTTGACGACGGTTGGGAGTCACAGCTTAATGCCATCCCCATTATGGACAACTACGGCTTCAAAGCCTCTTTTGCTATAGTTACCTCGTACGTCGGCTACCCCGACTTCATGGACTGGCAACAAGTAGCCCAAATCGCCCAAAAAGGTAACGACATTGTCAGCCATACCCACACCCACCAAAACCTCTCCATCGCAAACCCCGAAACCCTAAACAACGAGCTTGCCAAAAGCCAACAAATCCTCCGCAGCAAAGGCTACGCAACCGACATTCTGATTTACCCTTACGGTGAAGGATTTGACAACGAAACCGTCAGAGATGCGACGGCGCAGCATTACCTATTGGCTAGAGGCACTAAATCAGGTAAATGCAACCTTTCCACGGCGGACAGGTACGGCTTGAAATCTTACGGCATCTACCACAACATAACCTCCTCTCAATTTGCCTCGTACGTTAACGGCACCAAAGGCAGCACCATAAGCATCCTGTTCTACCATAAAATTGGCAACGGAACCGACGACATGTCCATCACCGAAGAAACCTTCCAAGAACAAATGCAGTACCTCCGCGACAACAATTTCACCGTCAAAACCATGAGCCAACTCTTCCTAAAACCTCAACCGCAACCAACAAACTAGTAACTATACGACAAAATGAAGCCAAAAAGTTGGTGGAGCCCCGAGCGGGCTTTGCTCCCGCGGCCTGCTGCTTACGAGGCAGCCGCTCTGCTGGGCTGAGCTATCGAGGCACGCTTTCAGCCGTAAAGTGTGATAACGGGGAACTTTTTAAATGTAACCGCATAGAAGAGACATTTAGCCCCAAACCATAAACAAAATGCGACTACAGGGAAGAAAACCATGTGTAAACCCGAAAAACAGCCGTCCGCAAAAAGCCTTGGTGAACATGCCATCATTGAGTTGATGCGCAGCCGCTTCGAAGCAATGCCTGATGTGGTGGTGCCGTTTGGCGACGACGTTTCTGCTTTGCCGTTTGGAGAGGGTGACGTGGCGGTTTTGAAGGCGGACATGCTGGTGGGCAAGACGGATGTTCCTGCTGGGATGAGTTTTTGGCAGGCAGCACGCAAAGCCGTGGTTATGAATGTGAGTGACTTCGCCTCCAAAGGCGCTGTGCCACGGGCGGTTATGGTTTCGCTTGGGCTGCCGCCGAATTTGACGCAAAGCGATTTGGTGGCGCTTGCTGATGGCTTAAATGCGGGTGCACGCGAGTACGGTTGCTATGTGGTGGGTGGTGACACCGCAGAAACCAGCGGCCTCATCGTAAGCGTACAGGTTTACGGCGCTTCCAAAAAGGACGGGCTGATGCTGCGTGGCGGCGCAGTGGTGGGTGATGTTTTGGCGGTTACGGGTTTGTTTGGTAAATCTGTGGCTGGGCTTCAGTTGCTCTTGAATGGCAGTCTTCGGGTTCCTGAACGTTCGTGTGGTGCTCTTGTGGATGCGGTTTTGATGCCTCAGGCTCGTTTGCGGGAAGGTTTGGCTTTGCGTGCTTCGGGTGCGGTTTCAGCGTGTATGGACAGTAGCGACGGGTTAGTTTGGTGCCTGAACGAGCTGGGTGTTCAGAGCGGGGTTGGGTTTGTGGTTTCCAATTTACCTGTTGCCAAAGAAGCCCAAGAATTTGCGGAGTTGAATATGTTGGATGCGGCTGAGTTGGCTTTGTATGGAGGCGAAGAGTACGAGTTGGTGCTAACGGTTAAGCCTGATTTGTGGGCTGCTGCGGAGGCTGCTGTCGCTGGGGTTGGCGGAAAGCTTTTGCCCATCGGGAAAGCCACTGCGGGTAAGCGGGTACTTCTGGACCTGAACGGGAAACAACGTGTCATCCATGCCCGCGGTTATGAGCACTTCAAAACTTAAACTGCCCTCACTGTTCCAGATTCTTTTCCTTCTGGTCCAGCAGGTAGTTGATTACGGTGATGCATGAAGCCGCCAGATAAGGCGTTTTGCCTAAACTGATTTTTTCTCCAAACCGCAACGCAAACCGCTCAGCATTTTTGGGTAAACCCACATGGTCGCCAAGCACAAAAAGCGGTTCCTTATCGAAATCCATGGTTTGCGCGTTTTTTCCGCCTTCCTCCAAAACATAGACACTGTTGGTTTCTGCTTTGGCTTTGAGGAGGGCTTCGAAGCTGGTTTTTTCTGTGGTAACTCCTGGATGTGCCTTGCCGCCTAAGGCTTTCTTTAGAATGGTGTTCCATGTGTCGATGTCTGTGCGCACGTCGAAAAGCTGTTTCCCGTTAATTTGCAGGTGCATGGGTGGGTTGGGGGCGCCGTTGAGGACTGCATGGAACGTTACGTCCCTGCGTAGTCCATGTGACAAAAACAAGCTTGCGACAATGCACTCGTAGGCGATGTCTAATCTTCCCGCGTCATGCAGGTTACTCCAGTGCGGCTCGGTTTTGCCCATGCGCGAGTAAAGCAAGTATTCCCTCATTGCAGGCCACGTTAACTCGAATATTTCCACCCAGGTTAATATGGGTTGAGTACACACAGCTTTGACCGATTTTTCTTCTACCCTCCTACCTTTCGGCGAAGCCCAATTTGGGTTGGTTTTTGAATTCAGGACTTGAAACGGACTTAAATTGCGGCTAGAAAGGGCTGAAAAAGGCTAGAAACGGTGGAAAACGGCTGATTTTTTGTTTTTGGCTTTATGATTTGCTTTTTTCTTACTGCATTTGGCTCAACACGGCTAAAGAACGAGAAGTTGTGTGCAGCCCTTTTATGGCAATTTGGGAGTCAGAGATGTATTTTGCTCCAAACTCTGCAACGTTTTCCTATGCACCGACTTCTATGACTGGAATCTCTACTGCTTCGGTGCCTCACTGCAAACAACAGAGCCGACCGCTATTCTGGCATCGACAGAAAAGCTTGAACCAACGCTGGCTGTTACTCAAACACCAGACGTAGCAAACACGTCAACTTAAGCACCCGCAGCTTTTCTTTGAAACTACTTCGTACTTAGCAATCGCGGTCGTGGTCCTCATTATTGCATTACTGTCGCAGTTTTGTTGCTTCGGAAACGCAAGTAAAACCAAACAACCCTTTCCTTTTTGCTTCGGAGAACAGGGGGCTGAGTGGGCTTTGGCGTTGATTTCCAATCTGCGTTGGTTTTCCTTTTCTCTCTCCTAAGGTTTCCGTTCCGGAGCCCCAGCAAACCCTTTTGGTTCTCCAGAAAACATTGTTTTACTGTAGTGGCAATAAATAACTTTCTCTTTCGCTCTTTATGGTTGCTTTCTTAGGCAGTTTTTTGTTGTCTTCAGCGGCTCTACTCCATAGTATTTCAAAATAGTTTTGAAGTGTGGCGACAAGACAGGGGTTGTCTGAAAATAAACTTGGTGCTTCCAGCGAATGCCTCGCTGTTGGCGCAATGCATAAGGTTGCTTGCTTGTTGTCTTCGATTCTTATTGAAGTAGGCGGTGGAGATGGTATGTACCTTATTTCTACCCAGCCTTTTTTCTCCCAAGCCTGAAAGATGTTTGGTGCGGTCTCTCCTTTTTTTGGTTTGTCGGTTATGTATCGGAATTTTACGTTCCTTTTCGCACCTTTTTCTATTTGTTCGGCGTAAACCAAAATGCAGTACTTGAAACTTTCCCATGAATCAATAACATCTACGCTTTTTCTGGTGCAGTTTGCTCCCTCGTTTACTCTGCGGGCGTTTGCGTCTTTTGTTGTTATCATTACAAACTCGGATTCATTGATTGTTTTCTCTATGCTGTTTATTGTGAAATTATTGATTATTTATTCAGCTTTTTTTTCGTTTTCGTTGTATTCTTTTATTTTCTGTTTCAGTAATGCGGAGATTCCGTTTTGTACTGGGGTAGGTTTATACTTATTTGGTTTGGCAATTATTTTTTCTGCTAATCCCTTTTCTTGGAGCTCGGTGAGTACGCGGTAAACATCTTGTGAAGCTACGTTAGCTGCTTTAGCTGTTATTCTTCCTGTTGTGGTGCCTACCGTGACAAGAGCCAAGTAGACTTTTGCCTGCAAAACGGTGAGCCCCAAATTGACTAACGTTTGGATGGCTTCCTCTGTTTTCATCTTCTCTCCTCCTATATTTATACTTAAATTATCTGCATATAAGTTTTTTACAAAGTAGCAAGCGGTCAAAAGAATCGCGTAAAACCGTATATCTGCCGATGAGCTTTCGTGTTTTGGTAGTCGGATGACTTACTGGGCGGTCTTAAATATTGTTCACGCGGTTGTATGGGCATTAACTGAACGGAGAGAAAAAAGTGAAACAAAGTTCTAGAAATTTGTTTTCTTTCAAAAAACCGCGACTTGTGTTGATGACTCTGTTTCTGATGCTAACTATAACAGCGACTCTCGTTACTTTGCCGCTGGCTACAGCTCATGATCCTCCATGGACGATTCCAACCTACGCGTACATAAGTGTCGCGCCAGACCCTGTCGGAGTTGGTCAAACATGCCTTATTGTGTTTTGGCTTAACCAACTGCCGCCTTCTGCAGCGGGTCTAGGTGGTGACCGCTGGCGAGACTTAACAATTGACGTCGAAAAGCCTGATGGGTCAACAACCGTTTTGGGTCCATTCAATTCAGACCCAGTTGGTTCCTGCTATGCACAGTTTACGCCTGATCAACCTGGTATGTACACTTTGACATTCATTTTCCCTGGTCAAGTAGCTTCCTTATACGGGCCCACTGGAATTGCTGGTTCTAACAGCGCTTACGTCAATGACACCTACGTGGAGAGCAGTGCAACAACAACGTTAACCGTGCAGGCTGATCCTGTACAGGGTTTACCTGAATATCCCCTTCCGACCGAGTACTGGTCACGCCCCGTAGAAGGACAGAACTTAGCATGGGCTAGTCTTGTTTCAAACTGGCTAGGAACTCCACAGATCGTAGCAAAGCTGCAACCAGACGGCATAGCTCCAAGCAGCGCCCACATTATGTGGACAAGGCCTATTTCTTTCGGAGGAATTGCTGGAGGTCAATACACAACTGATAACGCGATGCCTTACTATTCAGGGACTGCATATGAGGGCAAGTTTGGGTCACCGCTGATTTTGTACGGACGACTCTACTACGATTTGCCGCAAAGCAACTCACGTTCCGGAGATGGCTATGTTTGTGTGGATCTTCAAACAGGTGAAGAAATCTACTGGCAAAACATGACAGCGCCAACATTTGGACAACTTTACGATTACGAGTCGATGAATCAACACGGCATAATCCCCAACGGTTATCTCTGGAAGAGCGTTACTGACCCCGCCAATGGTGGCACGGTGTGGATGGCTCATGACCCAATGAATGGTAACTGGTTATTCAACGAAACAAATGTTCCTAGAGGTACACAAGTTTATGGTCCAAACGGCGAAATACTCATCTACCAACTTAACTACGACGGACGCTGGCTAGCATGCTGGAATAACACCGCAGCACACGGCTTAACAAGCTCAAGCGACCCAACAGATTTGACCAGCAGCGGTTACTATCAATGGAGACCCCTCGGTAAGAACGTCAACGCAAGCGAGGCATATTCATGGAACGTAACTATACCTGATTTGCCTGGATTAAATAACCCTTCAATTGCTAGCATAATTCAAGATGATGTAATGATTGGCACTAGTAGCAACATGGGTGGTCTTTTAGCCTCTGGTACCCCAGATCCTTACACAATTTGGGCAGTTAGCTTGAAACCAGAGAATAGAGGACAACTTCTGTGGATCAAAGACTTCCCCGCTCCTGTAAACAACCTAACGCGTTCAATTGCCCAAGTAGATCCAGTAACCAGAGTTATAGTAATCTTAGAGAAGGAAACTCTTTGCTACTATGGTTTAAGCGTAGATGACGGAAGTGAACTTTGGGGTCCAACTCCACGTGAAGCTGACTTCAACTACTACGCTGATGTGGGTCTGCCACGCAACAACATCGCTTACGGTCGACTTTACTCAGTAGGCTACGGCGGATTCTGTTACTGCTATGACCTCACAGACGGTGATTTACTTTGGACTTACGAGGCTCCTGCAGGCTTTGCAACTCCTTACGGACGCTACCCACTCGGTATTGGCGCAATCGCTGACGGAAAAGTCTACCTATACTCCACTGAACACTCAGCCAACTCGCCACTGACTCCCGGCGCAAAGATACGCTGTGTTGACGCGTACAGTGGAGATGAGGTCTGGAGCATATTTTCTTACGGAACACAGAACGGCATGGCTGTCGCAGACGGATACTTGGTTTTCCTCGACCTCTATGACATGCAAATCTACTGTGTTGGTGAGGGACCAAGCGCAACTACCGTAACAGCACCGCCGACAGCAGTACCATTAGGAACACCCGCTTTGCTCACTGGTACAGTCACCGACCAGACTCCCGCTAACTTAGACACTCCTGCAATATCAGACGCTGACATGGTTGATTGGATGCAGTACATGCACATGCAAAAGCCGCTTCCAGAGAACGCTAACGGTGTAGAAGTGACTTTGACCGCTGTTGATTCTAACTGCAACGTGCACACAATCGGAACCGTCACAAGCGACATCGGCGGTAGCTATGGTATTTCGTGGACTCCACCCGTTGAAGGCACATACATGATTAAGGCCACCTTTGGCGGCACGGAATCTTATGGCAGCTCTTACGCAACAACCTATCTGCTCGTCGGACCCGAAGAAACGGCATCGCCAACTATTTCCTCCTCGCCATCTCCTTCGCCCTCTGTTGCGCCTTCACCCAAAGAAAGCCCGAACACAACCGTATACATCGTTGTCACCGCAGTAGTTCTGATTGCAGCAGTCGCCGCAGCAGCCTTAATTCTTAGAAGGCGCCGATAAAACAACAAACAACCCCTTCTTTTTTATTTTAAAAGAAAATTTGAGAAAGTTTGAGGGCTGAGTGAGCTCTGGAGGAAATGCTTTCCAACTTGCCAGTTGGGTGTTTATCTTTTCCCCTATACTTTCGCGTTCAGGGCTCCAGTAAACCCTACTATCTCTTAAAACATCAAAACTTGCCCTACAGGTTTTCTGTGTATTGAGTTTTTATTTGTAATTTTTTCAGGGAACGTAGTTGCTTAACAACCATCTTGGCTTTTTGGTTGCTTACTTTTTTAGTTTTCAGTTTTCTGTTTAGGTTTGTTCAAGTTGCTCTGTGTGGTGAAGTTCGGTTTGATTTATTGATCCTCTTTTCCGCGTTTTGGGTCTCCCCCCTCTTTTTTGAGAACCTTAATTTGGGTTGTTTTTTCGCTTCAGAGCTTAATTTGGGCGTAACCCGCGTCTGGAAAAGGTTGAAAATGGCAGAAAACGGCTAGAAATGGCGGGAATTGGTGAATTGGTTTTTGGGATTACACGTGCCAATTTTGTCAGTGGGGCTGTGTGGCATTACGTGGATTAATGTTGAAGGCAAGTTAGGTTATGGTTTACTCTTCATAGGCTTTCTTTTTGTGTCTTGCAGACTGCTTAGTATACTCCTGTATGTCAACTAAAGTGAAGCAGGAAATAATCATACTTTTATGGGCTAAGAAAACATTGACTTTTTAAAAAAATGGTAAGCCGTTTAGTTGTAACCGTTGAGCGTGTTCATAACCTTTTTTGCCGAAGATTAGTTATTGTCCCCCGATTTTTGTTTTGTGACTTGTTTTTCTTGTGCTTTTTGCCACATTTTTTCGAAGTATCCTTGTGCCATGGCAACTATAACGGGGTTGTTTGATGTTAAGCTTGGTTTTTCATGTACATTTGATGCTGTGCCTGTAAGCATGTATGTTTCTTTCCCATCGATTATTCCAAACTGTGAAGCTGTACCATCCCTCGTGTATCTGATGTCAAATGTGCCTTTCTGGTTTAACTTCTTAATAGCTTCTATTATTTTCGTCGGAACTTTCTTTTCTTCAATATTGCAGATTATAAGGCGAAATTTTACGTCGTTATCTAATAGTTTTCGAGTTGTTATTTCTGTTCCGTCTAAAATTCTTAATATGTAGCGACAAAAGTTTTCGGGGCATATGAAAATTCCGTCATAGGTTGTTTTGATGTTTTTGAAAAGCTTTGCGAAGATTCGCATATTCGCTTCTTTGCCCTCTGTAAGCACAATTCGAGATTCTTCATTTTGAACCAATCTGTCCAATTCTTGTTGCTTGATACCTTCAATTTTTTTTCTTGTGTTCTCCTCAAATTCCTTGAATTCTGCGATTTTGCGTTCAAATAGTATTTGCATTCCTTCCTGTAAGGGAAGAGGATTGAAAAGGTTTGGTTTTGAGACGATTTTTTGAACTAACCCCATTTCTTGAAGTTTAGCGATTACCTGATAAGTGTGGGCTCTGTCGATTCGGGCGTTTTCTGCGATTGCTTTTATGGGTGCGTTGCCAAGTTTGTTGAGAACCAAGTAAATATTGATTTGTAGCTTGGTAAGTCCAAGTTCTGTCAATATCCCATAACAATCTTCTTGGACTGTCACCTGTCTCTCTCCTAGTGTGCCTAAATCTGTAGATTATAAGATCAAAACTTAAATTTTGTGTTAGTGCACGTATGCACTCGCCAGTTTTTAAAAATCTTCAAAACCATCTCCATAACATAAAAAATGGAGAGAAAAATTTGTACAAAAAATTTAATGTTGAAACAAAAAGTAAAACGTTGTTTCTGATAATTGCTTTGATTCTGATGCTAACTTCGCCTATGCTAATGATGAGCGTGCCTGCCGCAGAAGCTGCAGATTACGATACTTACGCCTACCTTGCCCTTTCCACCAACCCCTTAGGAGTAAATCAAAATGTCGTCGTCGTTTGCTGGCTGTCCCTACCCCCACCAACCGCCTTCGGAATCGCAGGCGAACAATGGGAAAACTTGACCGTAACGATTACAACTCCCGAAGGAAACACGGAAACCAAAGGACCCTATTCTTCCGATGCCATTGGGCAAATATACTTCAGCTACGTCCCAACTGAAATCGGCTCATACCAGTTTCAATTCCACTTCCCAGGACAGCTAAGCCAAAACGGAAACTACTACAATCCTAGCGACAGCCCTATAGTATCGTTAACTGTACAACAAGAACAAGTAGAACCATACCCCTACATCCCACTTCCTGACTCAAACACCTACTGGGAACGTCCCATAAACGGCCAAAATCTTCTATGGACAACCTTTTCAGGAAACTGGCTGGGCTTAGGTTCTGCATCCTTTGGATCCAGAGCATTTGATTCATCATCCAACTACGGTAACTTCAACCCCTACACCGCAGCACCAAACACCGCACACATAGTCTGGACAAAAGAAAACGGCTTTGGAGGCATAATAGGCGGCGAATATAACGACCCACCAACATACTACACAGGAAACTCCTACGAGGCACAATTCACTCCACCCGTAATCATAAACGGAGTTCTATACTATAACACTGCAATCCCACCAAAATACGGCTTCCAAGCAGTAGACCTAAGAACTGGGCAAACACTCTGGTTCCAAAACAGCACAGGACAACAACCAGACCCCCAAATTTGCACTGGAACACTTGGCGGCATATACTGGCCTGGAATAACCAACGGGCAAGTGTTGAATTACATAACCGAGAACCAGTACGGCGGCATCCCATACCTTTGGAACACAGCAGGCTCCGTTTGGTCCATGTATGACGCCTTTACGGGAAACTGGATACTCAACTTAGCAAATGCAAGTGTATCATCGCCGAATTTCGTCACGGATGAAACAGGTACTTTGTTCACGTACCAAATGGGTGATGACTGGATAGCTATGTGGAATTCAACCAAAGCGGTTCCAACATCAACGACAATACCTGGCTACCGAACTTGGAGACCCGTCACGGGCAGCACAACGGACTGGAGAAACGGCTTAGAATGGAACGTAACATTAGACGAAGCAGTACCTGGGCAATCAATTGCCCGAGTGAGTTCTGACATAATCCTCGCTACTTCCTCAAGGGATGCAGCTCCAGGCACGCGGCTAGAAATTGGTTACGACGCAAAAACAGGCGAACAACTCTGGGTGGAAAACAGAACGCACCTCATTCCTGGATCAAACAACTACAACCTTCAAGGACCCATGGCTGAAGGCGTCTACACAGAATACGTGCAAGAAGAGCAAGCATGGTACGGTTTTAGCGCCCTGACAGGGGAACAACTGTGGGGACCAACCGAAGCAACTTCTAATGCATGGAGCATGTACAACACTGGGTCAGCAATAGCTTACGGCACACTCTATTCGCTCTGCTTTGATGGACTACACGCCTATGACCTAGCCACTGGAGCACACCTGTGGGATTTCGCAGCTTTAAGCAGCGGCGTACAAACAATATACGGTATCTGGCCCTTCGACCTAGGCAGCTTCACCATAGCAGACGGAAAAGTCTACATCGCAGTAGGACACTCACACGGAGTTTTACCCCAGTTTGCAGACGCAGAAATGTTTTGCATCAACGCCACAACAGGAGACGTAGTTTTCAGTGTTCTAGGTTGGATGCAGGACGGCTGGACAAACGCACCCGCAGTTGCAGACGGCTACCTAGTAACCGAGAACGGCTATGACAAACAAATATACTGCTTTGGCAAAGGGCAAACCGAAACCACAGTGTCCTATGAGTCGGTAATAGGCAGCAGCACCAGTGTTCTAATCAAAGGCTCTGTAACAGATCAATCTCCTGGTGATACTTGTCTTGGAATTCCCGCAGCAGGCACACCCGCAATCTCTGATGAATGCATGAGTGATTGGATGGAGTACTTGTATATGCAGCAGCCAAAACCAACGGACGCCACAGGTGTATCAGTGCATTTGACGGCTATTGACCCGAACGGTAACTTCCAGGACATCGGCACAGTCACCAGCGACATGGACGGCAACTTCGCGGTAGAATGGACTCCTCCTGTTCCAGGTGTCTACACAGTAAAAGCATCATTCGACGGTTCTGGTTCATACTTTATGTCCTACGGAACAACCTCGTTTGCCATATCCGAACCTCCAGCAGCCTCCTCGTCAACTTCGTCCCAACTGACTCCAACCCCACCACAAACAACAACAGCATCACCGCCGGTTTCATTGACCCCCACAACGCAAACTGAAGCACCACAACCTTCCGTCGCCCCGCAGCCATCCAGTGAAACACCCGTAGCCGTTTACATCACTATTGCAGCCGCCATTATCGCCATAATTGTCGTTGCAGCAGCAATCGCTCTGAAAAGACACAGATAAAAATGCATCACCAAAACCCCTTTTCCTTTTTTGGTATGAAACTGCTTAAACAAAACGGGGCTGAGAGGGCTCTAAAAGAATTGATTTCCAACTTGCCTTGTTGGTTTTCATTTCTTCTCTCCTAGGCTTCCAGAGCCCCAGCAAACCCTCTTCCAGACAAACAAGGAATACACAAACGTAACCGATGGAAGGAGTAAATAATTGATTGGAGGGGAACTTCTGATATTGAATGCTTTGGTTACGTGGGTTACTGAATTGTTGTACCGCTGATTTTTTGGTTTTTCTTTATTGGTCTCGGTGAGGTGAAGTCTTTTTTCTGCTGGCTCAAATAGGGTCTGCTTTTTGCCATGCGCGACAAAAATAGTCATCTACAATTGTTATGATACCGAAGTTGTTTGTACATAGGACGCAGGTAGCTGTTGGGTCACGGTTTGTTTCTAAATTTAAAAAGAGTTCCCTTTGGTCGACTAAACAACACATTACCGGAAGAGGGACCTTCGAGTATCTTACCTCACAGAAGTCGCGCTTTCTGGGTGAAACGGTTTCGTGTTCATTCTGAACTTTTTTTGGCTGGTTTGAAAGAATTTGGACTTCCACTCCCCTATCGATGGCTTTTTGTAACGAATCTGGGATGTCTTCAGGACTCCAAAAGGTTGACATAGGTAAGGTCATGATAGATTTTACACCTTCTTGGGCGCCATCTATCAATTCAAAAATTCTGCGGCGGTGAGCTTCCCCTTTAGGTATCAAAACAAGCTCGCAGTTTTCTTCAAAGACATACTCATGCTCTGTTTTCTCGGACAGTTTTTTGGTTGCTGTCTTCAATGTTTGGAGTTGTTGCCTTTTTTTATTTAAAAGCATTTCAGCCGCCTTTTTGAGCGGAAGCGGCTTAAACTTGGGCGGAGACTCCAGTATTTTTTCCACTAAATCAAGTTCTTGAAGTGATAACATAGTTTGGTTAACGTTTTGGCGCGCAGTAGCCGAAGTCTTTGCAATTAATTTTATTGGAGCTGCGCCAATACTTGTGCATAAATCGTAGGTGGCAAGGTATATTTTTGCCTGTTGATACGTGAGACCCAAACCCATGAACGTCTTGAGGTTGTCCTCTCTCACCCTTAAATCACCCTCTCTATTCAAATTAGTAATTTTTGGTTTACTAATTTTTTAAATAAAATTGGTGCATAGGTTATTCATGCCAATATTTAAATTTTTGCCAAGTTGACTTATTGTCACCTAACCAAAACATATCCTAGTTTGATAAAGGAGAGAGATATTTGAAAAGAAACCTGAATTGTTTAAGAAAACTGTTGGTGGCGGTAGTAGCAATGTTACTGCTGTCATCTACATTTGCACTATCAGCACAAATGGCAAATGCAAGCGACCCTCCGGTGAATGTCCAAACTTGGACATACGTTGCAGTCACAAACGACCCCATAGGTCTAAATCAACAATTAGACATAGTATTCTGGCTCAACGCTTATCCGCCAACTGCTGTAGGACAATCTGGTGACAGATGGAGCTTTACCGTTGACGTACTGAAACCTGACGGAACAACCGACACGCTGGGTCCGATTACTTCGGATCCTGTGGGAGCCGGCTACGTTAAATATGCACCTGATCAAGTAGGCACGTATTCAGTAGTGGCTAAATTCGCGGAAAAAACGATTGATGGAACACCTAATGGCTTTGCACCAGGATATAATCCGTCTAATTTCGGCTATTCAAGCATAAACGACACTTACCTTGCTAGCGCCAGCGACCCCGTAACCTTCGTTTGTCAAGAACAGGTAATACAACCATGGCAAGAACCTCCAATCCCAAGCGGGTACTGGACTACACCTGTCAACTCCATGAATCGTGGCTGGGAATCCATGGTGGCTAACTGGCTGGGCGGCGCAGCACAAAACAATGGGCCAACCACCAACTTCGGCTGGGGCAGAGCGCCTGAAAGCGCCCATGTCCTCTGGACAACACCCATGTGGTCAGGCGGAATTATGGACGCAAGATTCGGCGACGCTATGAACTACGAGACAATCCACTACGAAGGCTTAAGCTTCAACCCCATAATCCTCGACGGCAGAATCTACTACAATGTGCAGTCTCTTCCAAGGGAAGGCTGGTACTGCCTCAACCTCTACACTGGCGAGACAGAGTACTTCAAGAATACCACAGGCCCAGTGAGCGGAGTAGGCGGAGGATTCGAACTCACGGGAGCAATCCAAGAAGGAGCACTGAGTTTCGGTCAGATACTCAACTATCAGTCGCCAAACCAGATGGGCGGCTACCCATATTTGTGGAGCATCTCTACTGTTACCCAGTTTGGCGGTTCGACCAGCCAAACGGACTGGAGAATGTACGACGCTTACTCTGGCAACTACATCTGTAGCATAGCCAACACAACATCGCCACTTATGTTTAACGGACAACCAGTAATGACCATGGGAATGATGGGTCCAACACCAGTAACGATTGGAGCAACAGGCTACCAAATCTATGGTCATGACGGACGCATATGCTATTATAACATAGTTAATGCTGGATCTATGTCTGAGCCACAATACTATCTGCAAGTCTGGAACACGAGCAAAGCAATTTCGTACAAAGCAGATCAAAATGCACTCGAAAGCGGCACCAATGCGTATTGGATGTGGAGACCATACCTTAACTTCACCTTCGACGGGTCCCAAGGCTTCACCTTAAACGTAACAACAGTCGACTTGACTGGTGCAGGAAGTATGCAAACAGTTCGTGAAGGCAAATACGTCATAGGCGGAACAGCAGGAAAGAACAACGGCACATTCGTACAGCAAGGACAAATGTGGGCATTGAACTTGGATCCAAGCAAAGGCGCAATAGGTTCGCTACTGTGGAACATAACATTCACTCCACCGGTTAGCGATGTACCTGATTCTGCGGCTGGTATGTTCGGCGGCGGAGTTATGTCTTTAGCAGGCGGAGGACTATCTGGAGGAACAGGAGTAGACCCTGAAGACGGCGTTTTCTTGTTCTCGCAGACAATGACTAGACAATGGTGGGGTTACAGCCTAGAAACTGGCGAAGAGCTTTGGCACAGCGAACCTGAAAACCAGTGGAGCTACTACGGTATGAACTTTGACATCTATGATGGCATGTTGCTTTCTTCAGGATGCGGCAGTGCTGGATCCGAACTTAAAGCCTACGACATAACCACCGGCGAAGTTCTCTGGACATATGTGCCTCATCAAGTCGGCTTTGAATCACCCTACGGTGTGTATCCAATCACCATTTCATGCATCGCTGACGGCAAGATTTACCTCACCTCTCGCGAGCACCACCAAATTGGCAACCTGTGGAGAGGTACAACCCTAAGATGCGTCAATGCAACTGACGGGTCAGAACTTTGGCAACTCGCAAGCTGGGGAGGTAACTACGTCTTATCTAACGGCTACCTAGTAGGATGGAACGCATATGACAACCAAATCTACTGCATTGGAATTGGACCCAGCGCCACCACAGTCAACGTACAAAATGATGTCGTAACTAAAGGCAACACGGTATTCATCAAAGGCACCGTTTCCGACCAGAGCCCTGGAGCTATTAAGGCAGCTAAAACATTTGGTTACCTAAATGGCGTCCCAGCAGTTTCCGACGCTGACCAGCAAGGATGGATGGAATACCTCTATGAGCAGCAGTCAATGCCAGCCGACGCACAAGGCGTACCCGTACATTTGACGGCTATTGACCCTAACGGCAACTTCCAAGACCTAGGCACAGCAACCACTGATATAGGTGGAAGCTATGGCATCGAGTGGGTTCCCCCAGTAGAAGGCACCTACCAAGTCACAGCAACCTTCGCAGGAAGCAAATCCTATGGCGGCTCATACGCAACAACTCAGTTCGCTGTACAGCTACCTTCAGCTGTTTCTCCAGTTGTCACTGCTGCCCCATCACCATCAACTTTGCCTACTCAGCCGACTTCAGCACCTACCTCAGCGCCTACACAGTCACCTGCCCCATCGCCTAGTGAAGCTCCGCAACCTCCGACCGCTGGCATGCCCACCGAGACCTACATCGCAATCGGCGCAGCTATATTAGTCGTCGTTGCAGCAGCTGCAGCGCTGGTCCTCAGACGTCGAAAATAAAGTGGACAAAACAAACAATTTCCCTTTTTTCTTTTCTTAGAAAAAAAGTTCAATGTATCTGCGAGAGGGGCTGAGTGGGCTTTGGGAAGATGATTCCAACTTGCTTGTTGGTTTTTCATTTCTTCTCTTCTATGTTTTCGTTCCAGAGCCCCAGCAACCCCTTCAAAAAACAACTACGTTTTAGAAGCAAGAGAAATTAGGTAAGCGTGCTGAATGAATTTACGCCACCTTTTCTATTACGGGCGTATTTCCCCAAAACTAAAAATAATTTTTTCTCTTCAAGTTGACCAGATTTGTTGTTAGTTGTGTTTTGAGTGGGGGCGTATGACTTGGGTGTTTGGGTGGTTCCATAATGTTTCAAATTCATGTTTTGCCATTGCGGCTATCACTTTGCTGTCCGTGAGAAGTACACTTGATTTTTCTTTATGCAATTCCACTGGGTAGAGTGGAATCCACACTTCCTTGAAGTCTATAATCACGAACCAGAGTTTTTCTTTGGCTTCAAGCGTCCTTAATTCACAATTATCCTTCTTAGGTATTTTACTTGCCATGTTTTCGATGAAGCTATTGTCCTCCTTGCCATTGCCTGTTATTATCAATATGCGAATTTTTAGCCCACGTTTAGCAATTTCTTCTAAGTAATTATCATCCTGTCTGAAGTAATTTAACGGGTGCACTGGCACCACGAGATCATATTCTATTTCCATATTTTCGAACGTGGTCTCAACTTTGCTTCGAGAACTATCCAGACTTTCCGTCTGCAGAACGAAGACCTTAACGTCCTCGATGTCTATAGTGGACTTCTTTATGTTGCGGAAGATTTTCTCGATTTCTGTACGTTTCTGATTTAGGAATTTTAGTCTTTGTTCTGATCTCTGTTTCTCAAAATCGAGTAGCGCGTCTAGACCTTTTTCGACGGATATTGCTTCCACTTTTACTGGTCTGTTAACTGTCCTTAGTATTAATCCCTTCTTTTCCAGCATCAACAGCATTTTGTAAATATCCTGAGGATGAATCTTGGTAGCTTTAGAAATTTCGGGAACGGTTGTGCATCCAGAACAAGCTACGGCTACGTAAACCTTAGCTTGATTATCTGAAAAGCCAAATTCAGATAATTTCTCAATTAACCTCTCCTTCATTTGCGCCAGCCTGCATTTACGTTATGGTGATTTTGGTATTTTACCTATATTGTTCGCATGTATTCCCCGCATTGCATTTAAGAAAATGTGGAAAGAGACCCTCTTTCCAATAGCTTTCTTAAACAATTTTGCCCAATCGGTGTTTCACAAATAAGAGGAAATTTGGTAAAATGAAAAACACAAAAATCAATTTGCGAAAAGTCACCGCAATGACCCTTATGCTTCTAATGCTTTCCAGCGCTGCAGTACTTGCGAACGGAAATACAGTCAATGCCCAAACAACAGGCATACCCAGTGATATGCTTCAGTATGAGTGGCCTCAGTGTGCTGTTGATGCCTCTCGTTCTAATTTCAATTCTGGTCCAGGTCCAACAACGTCAAACATTGAGTGGAGAACTGAAATACCTTACTTAGCGCGACCAGACCCAGTTGCCTTCAGCGGCATGGTCTTTGTTCAAGACAGCCCGCCAACTGGTGTCGTATCAACGTATGCTTTGAACGCAGCCACGGGCGACATAGTTTACAAGGTTGAGGGAGCCAGCGGCAGCGTAGCCAAGCTGGATGACACTTACATGTTGATAGGCAGTAACTGCTATGAAATAGCTGATGGTTCACTGGTTTGGCAGGGTCCATCCGGCTTCAGTCCATCCCAAAATCAAATGACTGGCATGGGCTATGTATCGGAGCTGAAGATGGTCTTCAGTAGCGGTCGAGGTTGGAGCCTTGCAAACCTAGCGCAACCACCAACTTTGCTATGGGACAGAACAACGGAGCCAGATTATGGTGCCTACGGTGCTGAAACAGAAAACATCTACGGTAATGGCGTATTAGTGTATAAGACCGAATATAACTACATAGTTGGGGTTGACGCAGAGACTGGAAAAACCCAGTGGACCACAGCAATACCCTCAATGGGTTTCTGGAGTTACGGAGCCAGCGTTATTGATGGCGTGCTTGGCCACGGAGACTTAAACGGCAACTTCTACGGTTGGGACATCACTACAGGCGAGCTTTTGTGGACATACACCCCCGGCACCTACTATAATGAATGGGCATGCGCTTCAGGTGCTGCTTATGGCATGTTCTACGAAAAGAACCAAGACACCTACTTATACGCCATTAATGCCACCACTGGCGAGTTGGTTTGGAAATACAAGGGACCCGGCGTTTCTTATTCTAACAGTCTTAGCATCGCAGGCGGCAAAGTATACGCTCAAACGGGCGAGAACCAGTATGTTGACTTCGCCACTGGCGAACCCGGGTATTCGGAGTTTGCTTGTCTTGATGCTTTTACTGGTGAAATCATTTGGACAGAACCTTGGGAAAACAACCCCCCAAACAGCCAACAATGCATTGCATACGGTAAGCTTTTCATTGCCCCCACAATGTCAACTTACCACCCTGGCGTACACGTTTACGGGTTCACTGAGGGCTCCCTTAGCGAAATCTGGTGTGTAGGCGATACGCCGAAAGACTGGTCTATGTTCCTCAGCGACCCAGAAAACAGTGGTGTCGGCGATGGTCCAACAAACTTGGTGCTGAACTGGAAGACTTCAACTGGCTGTATTCTTCTTTCGCCGGCAATCGTTAATGGGGTAGTTTACGCAGGTTCCTTTGATGGAAACATTTATGCATTCAACGCAAATACAGGCGAACAGAAATGGAGTTACGCGACGGGCAAAATTGGTTTCAGCAGCACACCAGCAGTAGCCAACGGAAAACTGTACACGGGCGCTGACAACGGCAAAGTCTATTGTTTAAACGCTGAGACAGGTACAGAACTGTGGGCGGCTGATGTTGGCGGAATACCAATGCCAGCAGTATCTATCGTTGGTCTTAGCGCGGCAGGCTCTCCAACTGTTGTAGGCGACAGAGTCTACGTTGCAGCTGCTAACAAGCTTATTTATTGTCTTAATGCAGATAGCGGCGCAGTAATCTGGAGTTACAACGCCACAGGAGACGTAAGTGCTACGACGCCGACAGTGGTTGACGGAGCAGTTTACCTCGGCGCCAACGGCGGTTTCACTGAAGGCGGTTTCCATGTCATAAAGCTTAACGCTGCAACAGGCGCAGAGATATTCAACGTTGTTCTTCCAGGATACGTCGGCGGAACCTTTGGGTCTTACATGTCAAGCAATATTATAACACCTGTAACAGTCGGCGGCGGCATTGTCTTTGCAAGAGGTCAATACCGGTACAACTACGCTTTGAACGCAACCACAGGCGAAACCATCTGGATGATAGACGGCAAATACAATGTAGGCTTCCCTGGCCAAGCCCAAGGAAACAAACAATGCGCTCCCATGCTCTACCGAGGCGGCGTGGTATACTTCCAAGACTACTATGGCATAACTGCAGTAGATGCTTTCAACGGAACCGAACTGTGGCACACATACCTGTCACGCGAGACAACTAGTCCAGGTTTATCGTACTCGTTTGGCAGAATCTACACAGTTAACGAGGCTGGAGCGCTTTACGTTCTTGATGCTTCAACTGGCGAGAAACTATCATACTATCAATTCGAACATACATCGTTGAAATCAGTACCGACGCCATACAACGGCTCTCTATACGTCTGTTGCGCCGACTACAACCTATACTGCTTTGAAGAAGCTCCCACAACTCAAGCTACAGGCTCAGCATTACCTACCTTGACATCAGTGTCTGTTGCGCCGAAATTCCAGACATCGGGTTCAGCGGTTCTGTTTGAGGGCACAGTTCTGGCAGATTCTATGGGCACGCAAGCAGGCATACCCGTTGAGGTGCATTTGACGGCTATTGACCCTAACAACAACTTCCAAGACATCGCAGTTGTCACCAGTGATGATGCTGGTTTCTTCTGTACTACGTGGACTCCGCCTGTTCCGGGACCATACGTTGTTACTGCATGCTTTGAAGGTGACCAGTACTTTATGCCATCTACAGCGAAAGCAGCCTTTGTTGTGACAGAAGAATCTGCAGCAGCTAACGCCGTTGTTTCCCCAACACCAATACCCGAGACTCCCACTTCAGCCGTGCCAACTCCGACGCCTGTGCAGTCTGTTTCACCTTCACCACTACCCAGCGAAGCTCCACAGCCTTCTACCAGTGCAGTTACTCCAATATGGACCTACGCAGCCATAGCCGCAGCAGTCATAGTCATCTTAGCAGCGGCGGCCGTGTTAGCGTTAAGGAAGCACACGTAACCGCGCAAAACCACAATCCCTTCCTTTTTTTGTTAAGAAAGCCCGTTGAAAACGGGGGCTGAGTGGGCTTTGGAGACCGATTTCCAACTTACGTTGGTTTTCATTTCTCTCTCCTAAGAGATTTCCGTTCCAAAGCCCCAGCAAACCCCTTCATAAGAAAAACAAACTACCCTTTAGAGTCTGCGAAAAATTAGGCAAACGGGACTAAAGGAATTTACGCCACTACTTTTTATCATAAGGAGTTTTTCTCCTAAGGCATATTCTTCTTTTTAAGTTGACCCGAATTGTTGTAGTTGTGTTTTGAATTGGGGTGTATGACTTGAATGACTTGGGCGTTTGCCACGCATAATTTAACTGCTGTTGTTCTCTTTGATTAATTTCACTTGAGCATTGCCCATTTTATAACTCACTAAGTTCTTTTCGTGAAGAGTTTGTTACCCAGTGAAGGGCAGGTTCGCTATAGTTGTTCCATGGCGCGCAGGTGGTCTAGCAGTTTTTTTCCTTTTTCTGTTGGTTGGTAAATGGTTCTTATTGGTCTTGAGTCAACTATGGACCGTCTGATTAAGCCTAATGTCGTTAGGTTACGAATGATTAATGTGACGGTTGCTCGGCTTTCAACAATAGGCGTTTTGAGGTTGTAGTCAAGAATTTCGGCGTAGTGTACTGAACCCTTTTGGCAGATAAAACACAGTGTTTCGTAATATCCCTTTTTGGACATTTTCCTGAGAAGATGCGCTAAAATTGGCTTTTCTTTCTTCAACGGCATTTCCTGTACTTTCATCTTGAAATAGCATGATAAGGGGTAAGCATACAAAACGAGTACTTGGCTTTCATTTCGAAAGCCTCAAATATGGGCACACATAATGAACACGTCAAGCAAAGACTGAATAAACAGGGGGGACCAAAGGGGGTTCTTCAGGTTTCACCTAAACAATAATGGCTTACACAGGTATTTGGAGTTTTGCTTGGACGACGCGTTTTTCCTAGACCTAAAAGCGTCACGCCTAACAGAACAGACAGCAGCAAGATGTTTCCGCTTAAACTCAGTCTCAGAACCCTAAAACTGGCAAACTAAAAACGAGCTAGAGAAAATGCAATCAAAAATAACTAAGCTGCAACAAGATGCCTCTCAAATGTTTAACCATTGCGGCGGGTTAAGCGTATCTGGAGTTGGAGTGGAAGATGTGGAGGTTTTGGTGGCTTTGGGTCTTACCGGCAGACAAACCAGAGTTTACCTTGCACTGCTCAAAACAGGTGTCGCCACAGCAAAAGTTGCTGCAAAAATTTCCCAAGTAAACCGCCAAGATATCCACCGAGTAATCAACAGCCTTCAAGAAACCGGACTCATACAAAGAAAAATCACTAACCCGACTACCTTCAAAGCAACTCCTATAAAAGAAACAATCACCGCACTGCTACAACAAAAAACAAATCAAATAGCTGCTCTCCAACTTAAAACAACGCTTTTAACAGAAAAATACAACCAAACTCAAACCACATCAGTCCCTGAAAAACCCTGCTTGGGGCTTCTTTCAGAGAACGACCACGGCAAAAAACACCGCCAAGCCATAGAAAGCATCCAACATAGCATACAACTAATCAGCACATGGAAACAATTTAGGCAAGTAACAACCCTCTACGAAAACCAGCTCCAAAACGCCCTCAAAAAACAAGTAACCATAAAGGCAATAACCCAAAAACCGCAAAACCACGCCTTCCCAAACTGGATAAGTACAGCCATAACAAAAAACCACGCCTTCAAACTAAAAACCCTGACCAACCCCCCTACAGCCACACTGACCGTATTCGACGACTCCCAAGCCGCCATAGCCCTTTCAAACACCGCAAGCTTCACACGTGGACCCCACTTGTGGACAACTAACTCCACCTTAATCACCATAGCACAAGCCTACTTCAAAACCAACTGGACGCAAACAAAAAAACTGACATAAAATTCTTGAATTGTAGCCATCAATACTGAAACTGTATTTTAAACCAAAGCACACTACAGCCTCGCCAAGTTTACTGTATTGGCTTTCTGTTATCTGCCTGAAGCACAGCCAGAAACGTGTTATGTAGCTACAATATCAATGCTGATTCCATAAAAATGGAGAAAAAGAAAAATGTTTACAAAAATTGAAGAGGAACAACAACACGCCAAAAAAAATAAAACAGTACCTGCTATTGCTTTAATTCTGCTTTTGACGCTTTCCGCTTTCATGACAATAATTCCTGTGGTTGATGCGCATGATCCGCCAATAGAAGTCTCTACGTACGCTTATCTTGCTATTTCACCCAATCCCGTAGGCATTAATCAGCCAATATTTCTTATAATGTGGCTACACGCCGCACCATACACCGCAGACGGAATAGCCGGCGACAGATGGCACGACTTCACAATTGACATTACCAAACCTGATGGAAGCACCGAAGCACTTGGTCCATTCATATCCGATTCGACTGGTTCAACATATACAATGTATACGCCTGACCAACTCGGGGACTACAAATTCGTATTAAGCTATTCTGGACAAACGCTATCTTTGTATAATCCAGAAAACGGGCTGCCTGGTTCCGCAAGCCGAGCTGTTGGCGAAGAAACCGCAGGAGACTACATCAATGATACATTTCTGCCAAGTAGTGCAACCGCAACGCTCACAGTTCAGCAAGAACAAGTAGTAGCCACCGAAGAATATCCACAACCAACCGGGTACTGGGCACGCCCCATAGATGGCCAAAACACTGAATGGGCCCGCATTGCATCACACTGGCTAGGCGGCGCATATTTTGGAACATTCCAACAAACTGGTTATAACCTTTGGCAACAAAGCGGCACTGCGCCTAATGCACCTCACATTATGTGGACAACCCCAATTGAGTTCGGCGGCATAGTCGGCGGAAACAGTGAAATCTCTGACGTTGGTTTCTACTCAGGCGGCTCATATGAAGGCAGATTCGCTAACTCCATAATCATGAATGGACGACTCTACTACCAAGAACCATTGGGGCACTCAAACAGTGGCGGAGGATACACATGCCGGGATCTTCGTACTGGCGAGGTTCTATGGCACAGTGACGACATGGGCGTAATTAACGGCAGCCCCGCACCAACATTTGGCCAACTCTTTGATTATGAATCGATGAACCAACACGGAGTCGTTGGAGGCATCTTATGGACAACTACAGGAAGCTCCCAATATGAGGCAACAGCAGGCAATACTTGGGTAGCTTATGACGCTAATACAGGAAAATGGGTATACAACTTGACTGGTGTTCCTTCAGGCACGACCGTTTACACCGACCAAGGAGAGATACTGATTTATGTACTCAACTATGAAAAGCGATGGATGGCGTTATGGAATAACACTCAAGACCAAACAGGATTACAAGGCGCAACAGGAACAAGCAGTAGTGCATATCAATGGAGACCTAAAGGAAAATCAGTTGACATGAGCACAGCGTACACATGGAACGTAACAATACCTGATCTGCCTGGAAACTCTGCACCCGTTATCTACGCAGTTTTACCTGGTGATATCATACTTGGCAGAAGTAGTGGAGTAGGCGCTGGGGTCGGCGACAAATTTACTCCTGACCCTTACACCATTTGGGCGATAAGTGACAAGCCAGAAAACAGAGGCGAGTTATTGTGGATCCAAGACTATCCCGCACCCGAAGGTGAACTTACACGAAGGTTAGGACCAGTCGACCCAGTCAATCGTGTATGGACAATGTTTGACGTTGAAACTATGCAGTGGCTAGGCTATAGCTTAGATAACGGCGTGTTATTGTGGGGTCCAACAGACACCGACATTCGAGCTTATAACTACTATGGCAGCGGCGAAGGCGGCGGACAACGCGGCGTAACAGCATATGGCAATCTTTACGTACAAGGATTTGGCGGAGAACTTTTCTGCTATGACTTAAAAGATGGAACGCTACTCTGGAAATACAACAACACTAATAGTGGCTTAGATACTCCGTGGGGACTGCGTCCAATATTCTTAGCTGCTGTTGCTGACGGAAAAGTATACGCATTTAACAATGAACATTCCCCCAACTCACCACTATACAAGGGTCAACAAGTATACTGTATCGACGCTTATACTGGCGAAGAAACATGGACTATGTTTGGCTGGGCTGGACAGACAGGCGGAAGAGGTACATCAACTTCTGTTCTTGCAGAAGGCTACTTGGCGTACTATAATTACTATGACAACTCGGTCTATTGTATTGGCAAGGGGCCAAGCGCTACCACGGTTACGGCACCAAACACAGGAGTACCACTAGGGAACAGCGTTCTTATACAAGGTACGGTAATTGATACGGCTGCAGGTACCAAACAGACTGAGCAGACGGCCTGTTTTCCGAATGGTGTTCCTGCTGTTTCTGATGATTGTATGAGTGCGTGGATGGAGTATGTTTATCTGCAGAAGCCAAAGCCTACTGACGTTACAGGCGTCCAAGTACACCTGACTGCTATTGATCCTAATGGTAACTTCCAAGACATAGGTTACACAACTACAGATGAGCTAGGTAACTATGCAGTTGATTGGACCCCACCAGTTCCAGGACTATACACAGTGACAGTCAAATTCGAAGGCTCCAACTCATACTACCGTAGCGAAGCAGGAACCGCCTTTGTAGTATCAGAAACAGCAGCCCAAGCGGTTATAATGCCAACTCAACCGCCAGCCGAAACAGCAGCACCAACTGTATCCACTCCAACTCCAGCGCAGCCAGTCCTGCCCTCACCTAGTGAAGCCCCACAGCCAGCTACCATCACCACACCAACAACCACATACATCGCCATCGCCGCGGTAGTTATCATAGTAGCAGTAGCCGCAGCAGCAGTAATCCTTAGACGCCGAAAATAACAGTGCAAACTCCAAACAACCCTTCCCTTTTTTAGTCTCATACAAAATGGAGAAAATCGGGGCTGAGTGGGCTCTGGAAAGGTGAATTTCCAACTTTGCTCGTTGGTTTTTCATTTCTTCTCTCCTAAGATTTCCTTCCAGAGCCCCAGCAAACCCTAAAGTCTGCGTAGCTGTATGGTTGGTCTAACGAATTGCCCGTTGTTGTTTCATGGTAGTCACGTATCTTTTAATACGTCCTTGCAAACAGGAGTCATGTATGCGTTTTGTGGAGGGTTTAATTGTCTGAAAAAACCGAAAAGTTCGAACGCACTGAACCCCCTATTGGCGATAACGCAGTTATCATACCTGAACCTGCGGTGATGCCTGACGGGATGCTGCAGTGCCCACGTTGCGGAGAAACGTTTTCTGAAATGGACATATACGAGGACCACTACGTCGAGGCACACACCTAAACGAACCAATTGACGCCGATATCAGTTTGTTGGGCAGCTTCCACCAGAACCCTTTAGTCACCGCAAAACCATGGCTTAGTGGCTAAAGGGAGACACACAAGGTGGACAAACCAAAATTCGGCGTATTTCTTCCCTCCTACGCATTCCAAACAACAAAAACCGCCCCTTCACAGATATTTAACCGCATCTGTGACGTTGTCTTGGAGTGTGAACGGTTGGGCTACGATTCAGTGTGGCTTGACGACCACCTCATGTACCACGACAACCCTGTGCTGGAATGCTGGACCACCCTCTCGGCACTGGCAGCCGTGACAATACGAATCCGTTTAGGCACTATGGTAACCTGTAGCGGCTTTCGCAACCCTGCATTGCTCGCCAAAATGGCAGCCACAGTTGACGTAATCTCAAACGGCAGGCTTGAACTTGGTGTAGGCGCGGGAGTCCAAAAAGAAGAACACCAAGCCTTTGGGTTTACGTTTCCAAAAACCGCCGAAAGAATCAGCCGCCTGAAAGAAACAGTGGAAATCACCAAAAAATTGTGGACTCAGCAAAAAGCCAGCTTCACTGGCAGGCATTACCAGATTGCTGAAGCAGCCTGTGAACCCAAACCCGTACAACAGCCTCATCCACCCATTATAGTCGGCGGATGCGGAGAAAAATTCACCCTTAAAGTGACGGCGCAGCTTGCAGACCGACTTGACTTCGGCTACTTACCTACCATGGAGCAGTATAAACACAAACTGGATGTTCTAAAGAACCATTGTACGCAGGTCGGAAGACGCTTTGAAGAGATAGAGAAATCAGCTTGGCCAACAGGGCAAATCATTCTGGCAAGCACCCAAAAAGAAGTGGACGCCAAAGTGCAGCGTCTAAAGCCGAAAGGCATAAGCCGAAAAGACTATGAAGCGTTCAGTTTCGTAGGTACACCCGACCACCTTGAGGATTTATTTTCACTTTATGCTGCTTTAGGCGTGACGCATTTTATGCTGTTTTTTGCCGACTTGCCCGAAACGGACGGTCTGAAACTTTTCGCTGAAACAGCAATCAAAACGAGGTCACCTTAGCGGGCTAACCCTGCTCGACGGTTGTTTCGTTCCAAAAGACAAGCGTTTCATACGGCAACGTAATGGGTACCACATCAATTTTTGTTTCATACACGATGTCCAAGTTCATGCCCTGTTGCTCCAAAAGGCTTTTTGTTTCGTTCCAGATAATGCGGGAAGTCATGTTGGCAGACCAAAGTCCCCAGATGTTGTCTTCTGGTCCCCGGAAACCATAGCCGAAATCCGCTGGAAGAACATAGGCGACGTTTGCTGAGAACCTGTTTTGCCGAGGGTTGGTTTTGGTGTACTCCCAGAACTGCTTCATCGTGTCGAGGTGTTCTTCTGTTAAGATGCCTAAAGGCGTGGTGGACGGAAACTCCGCGGATGAGTCAAAAACCACAATGTACTTGGCACCGTTTTCATACGCAGAAACCATGTCTTCCTGGAGCTGCTGGGGCTCCTCAATATATGGTGGTTGCATGTACTTCCAAGTTATCATTACGCCCCAGTCTTCGCCTAACGACTTAGCGGCGCCCCGAGTTAACGCCACCGCGATTTGTCTGCTATAATTTCCAGCGAACTCCCCGAAAACCACGTTATAACCACACAGGTAATTGTACCAGTAGAGCCCATAATCAGAAGTGAACAACTGCACTCCAGAAGCGTCGTAATAGAATTCTTCGTACAGCCGCAAATAACCGTTTACGCTAATGACGTAATGAAGCGCCGCATCCGTGTTGTTGTTGGCGGCAGGAACTATCTTATCGGGATTGGTTACACTATAATCAAGCTGTTTTCCTCCGGGCTCATCGAATATGTATAAACCCAAAAAGCGGTCGCTCCATCTTTGGTCAGCAATGTGCACAAACGAGGAGTTGGGACCGCTGGGCGGGAAAATTCCTGCGCGGAACCCCGCGTAAACTATGAAGTAGAAATCCTTCTGATACAAGTAATCGCAAACCCTCATCAACATCGCTGTGTCATTGGTTACGTCTAAAGACCCTAAAATAATCAAATTAGCATATCCTTCTACGGCGTCTGCAACACTGTAAACGTCACTTTCGTTGCCAAACCCGATGTCCACCCCACAAAAACGTCAGGTTCACTACGCATGTTATCCGCAAAAAAACCTGCGCTTAAATAAGCCAGAAGAAGCGTAACCGCTAACACGGCAACAGCAACCGCAAGCATATTGCAACGATTCCTAAAAGAAGAATCTAGAAAATTCAAATTAACTATACTGTGACCCTCCAAAAATAGTCTGCAATACAATTATTTTTCTCTCAGGTGTCCTTAAAAAATTACCGCCGCCCAAAGCAGCAATCGCTAAGTGCCTATCCTTTTAAGTTTGAATCAAGAAGATATTTTGAGTGGCCCGTATGTTTTCCACCGAAAAACCCCTTAACAAGGCACTTTATGTCGTCGGTGTAGTGGTGATTTTCGCGGCGGTCTATGCTCAATATTTTGTGCCGTTGGGGCAAATAACAGGCTACCTCGTAGTCTACGGTGTACCCACTGTCGCGGTTAGCCTTATTTTCGGCAAGACACTTCTTTCCCGTGCCGCCAAAAACAATCAGTCCGCCTTCAAATACGGTTTGGGGCTCTTCGGCGCCTCAACCCTAATAGCCCTCTTCTTATCAGTAATCGCTTTATCCATAATCTTGCAGTTCAAACCCGACGCTCTTGACCTGCTAAACAAACCCAACCCCGTCTTAGACGTACCTCCAAGTGAAGCGTGGACGTTAATTGCGGTTTCCATGGTGATTGTGGGTCCCGTCGAAGAATACCTGTTCCGCGGCTTCATGTACGGAGGGCTTCTCAGCGTCTTTAAAGGCAAACACTGGCTTCCTCTTGCCGTTCTTTCAAGCGTTCTGTTTGCTGCCGTACACGGCTACTACGCCATAACTTACGAGGTCGCAAGCGTACTTCCCTTCATAACCTTGACAGCTTTCGGTTTTGCCATGGCGGTGACTTACTACTGGTCAGGCGGAAACATACTGGTCCCTGCACTCATACACGGCTTATACGACGCCACAGGATTTCTCGGCGTTGCGACAACCACAGAAATAGGATTAGCCGCACGCTTCGTCCTAATTGCAGTAGGTTTAGTATTCGCCATATTCTATGTGCTACGAAAAAAGATAATCATCAAACCAAACCAAGAACTAGACACCATTGGAGAAACTGGAACTTCACCCTCAATAGTCTAAACTGAACTGGTGGCAAGGCTATTTTTTGGCTATCCAGTAGCTCATTTCTGGTCTGCAGACATGCTTGTAGATGGAAAATATGGGGTTAAAAATCCACGACCCCGTCAAATAGTAGTCTTTGCGTCTGGCGAACGTGAATTTCTCTTTTTTGAATGTTTGCCCGATTTTCTGGTGGTTCAGTGAATGCTCTTTTTTGTGCCAGTAATCCGAATAAGTGTAGTCCAAGTTGGGCACGGTGAATCCGACTACGCCAAAGTATATGCTGTTAAGTATAGGGTTTGAATGGAAATAGATGGCTTTCACCAGTTCCGCAAGCATTGTGGGCTCAAGTTTCCAGTAATACGGCGAAGCCTCATGGTCCAAGTACATGACGCCGCCCTGCTTCAAGAAGTCGCACAGCCGCTTAAGCGTATCCTCGTAGTCTGGCAGATGATGCAGCACCGAATAGCACGTAATTAAATCGAAGCTGCCTGAGCCAAAATCTACCTTTTCTATCGGTGAATTAACAACCCTCAACTGCTTGGCGTCCACGTAGCCCGCGAACTTTTTTCTCAGCGCCCGACACATCGCCGCTGAAATATCCACCGCCGTTACCTCGTAGCCTAAAGCAAGCAGTTTTTCAGTCATGTTGCCGATGCCTGCCCCAAAATCAAGAGCCTTCTTCTTGTTATCCGCGATGAGACCGTCTACTTCTTTTACGGTGTCAATAATTCTTTTTTGTTCTTGGTTACTGTACACTTCTGGATGAAACAGCTCGTAATATGAGACTTCAACATTGTGGACTGCAATATTTGCTTCATGAACCTTATCGCGCAGTGTTTTCGTCTCTGTCAAGCTTCTGACTTCCCGTCTCCAGATTAGTGTTTCATCGCTTAGCGAACACATATAGGTTTTGTGTAAACGAGTGCGGTTCTCTACATACAAAATATTCAGGAATAATTTTTCGGGGTTCTTAGCAAACACTTCTCTGTTTGCACTTAGATGCATATTTGGCATGATCTCCATTTTTGCGAGATATCCTTTTTCACGAAAGGCTTATTAGCGCTATAGATGAACCTTTTGTTACGATCTTAGGGGAGAGTAAATGTATATGAAAACTATTTCAAAAAAAATTGAGGCAACTCTGCTCGCTGTTTTTCTTCTGATGGCTATAGCAGCAGTTACAGTTATGCCCACTGTTTGTGCACATGACCCCGCATGGGACATCCCTACATGGACATATATCGCAGCAACCAATAACCCGATAGGCGTAAATCAAGACCTAGTTATTGTCTACTGGACTAATGCGGTTCCAGTAACAGCTCAAGGCAACTACGGCGACCGCTGGACATTCCACGTTGACGTGACCGCTCCGGATGGCTCTGAAGAAACCTTAGGCCCCTTCATTTCAGACCCAGTCGGCGGAGCATACGCTTTGTACACACCCACTCACACTGGCGCCTACACTTTCGTTGCTAAATTCGACGGAAAGACAATTGACGGGCTACCTTATGACCCTCGTCTACCTCAAGAAAGACAATATAACGCTGCCTACTGGGGCGACACCTACCTACCAAGCGAAAGCAACCCGCTCGTAATTACGGTTCAACAGCAACCCATAGAGGCACACGTTGAATCTCCGCTTCCCACAGAATACTGGACGCGCCCAGTGAATCTGGTAAACAGGGACTGGTACCGCCTTCTTGGCAACTGGCTATCAGGCGCTGCACAGACCAATGGTCCAACCACTAACTTCTGTTACGGTATGGCGCCAGAAAGCGCTCACGTATTGTGGGCAACTCCAATGTGGTCTGGCGGCTATATGGATGAACGATTCAGCGACATAGGCTACCAAACAGGACACTATGAAGGTCTACAGTTTAGTCCGCCAATAATCATGGACGGAAGAATATACTATAACGTAAATACGTATCCAAAGGTCGGCTGGTATGCGCTAAGCCTATACACAGGCGAAGTAGAATACTTCCACAACACCACCGGTCCAGTAACCGGATCAGGCGGTGGCTTCAACTCAGCAGGCTCAATTGCAGGTGACTCTCTAGCTTTCGGTCAAATATACAACTATGATTCGCCTAACCAGCACGGAGGCTTCCCATACCTATGGAGCACCTCATACTACAACGCGACAACTGATTCAATTCAGCCTAACACTTGGGTTATGTTCGACGGCTACACCGGCAACTACATCTGCACCCTAAACAACGTTCCATCTTGGGCTGGCGGCGGCGGGTTCTTCGGAGGCGGCGGCACAGCGGTTTACGGTAAAGATGGCAGCATACTCAGGTACTATATTGCCAATCTAGGGACTCCTGTAGCACCAGACTACTACTTACAGGTTTGGAACACAAGCAAAGCGATCATGGCTCCTTCATACACCTCTACAGCAGCGAACGCATACTGGATGTGGCGACCTACCCTGAACTACACCTTCAACGGAGATGACGGCTACTCACTGAACGTTTCCATTCCCAACGTAGCAGGCAGCAGCATCCGAACAATTCGCGAAGGCGAATTCGTAATCGGCGGAACCACCGGAAAAGCTAACGCAACCTACACTGAGCAAGGACAAATGTGGGCTTTGAGCCTTAAACCAGGTGAAGAAGGCAAGTTGCTTTGGAACATAACTTTCACACCGCCGATGAATATACCTGACGCAGCAGCAGGCTCAGGCTTCGGCGCCGCAGGCGTTGCCTTATCCACTGTTAGTCCTGAGGCCGGCGTGTTCCTATTCAACAACAGAATTACACTACAATGGTACGGATACAGCCTTGAAACAGGTGAACAACTTTGGGGTCCAACTCCGCCTGAAGGAGACATGAACTTCTACGGAATGTACAGCCAAGTGTACGATGGTAAACTGCTTTCGACAGGCTACAGCGGCGAACTAATAGCATACGACATGCAGACAGGCGACATCGTCTGGAAGTACGTGGCTGAGCAGGAAGGCTTCGAGTCACCATACGGTAACTTCCCCCTGTACATTACAGCAATAGCTGACGGCAAAATCTTCACCGTTTCAGGCGAGCACTCACCCACTCAACCTATGTGGCGTGGCTCTTACATACGC
>JAOZHZ010000006.1 GCA_026014615.1 Candidatus Bathyarchaeota archaeon
GTGCCCCAGTATCCCATGCCAAGGGCACCAACGGCGACAGGCACGTTTTCTATGGTACACATGTAGTTTCCGCTGTAAGCATCGAACATCGTCCATTTATCAAGAGCACCTACTGGAGTCCCTGGCGCGTTGAGGACTATGGCACCAGTGCTCCATAAGTACGGCATTCCACCATGCTGGTTAGGCGATTCATAATTGTATATTTGACCAAACGATAGCGCTTCGCCTGTGATACTTCCTGAAGACCATCCGCCATAGCTATCAGCGCCGACTACAGGACCCGTGGTGTTATGGAAGTACTCTGTTTCACCTGTGTACAAATCCAGACAATACCAGCCTTCTCTGGGAAGCGATAGAACATCGTAGTAAATCTTGCCGTTAAGAATTATCGGCGGGAAGAAGCCTAGACCCTCATAATGCGAGGTTTCATAACCTACATCGTCAAACCTAGCATCCATAATTCCGCCAGCCCAAATTGGAGTTGTCCACATAACGTGAGCGCTTTCAGGTCCTTCACCGTAAACGAAATTATTAGTTGGACCTACGTTTTGAGCGGCACCAGCCAGTTGCCAGCAAGTACATCCCAGTCGCGATTAGCGCTATTTATTGGACGCATCCAGTACTGCGTCGGAAGCGGAGTTTCTGACCACCCGTGTATTGGTTCCTGCTGTACGACAAGGTCTATTGGATCACTTGTACTGGATAAGTAAGTATCGTTGACGTTGGTAAGAGATTGGCCTCCTGCGGGGTTCGGATTCAGTGGAAGACCAGTTATTACAGTGTCAGGGAATTGAGCTACAATAGTATAAGTGCCTACTTGAGTTGGTGTGTACAAAGCGTATGCTCCGCCAACTGGATCTGAAGTGAATGGCCCAAGCGTTTCTTTTGATCCATCAGGTTGGGTGACATCTATTGTGAATTTCCATCTATCACCATAAGCACCTTGTGCTGTTGGTGGTGGTGAGTTAAGCCAGAAGATAATCAAGACTTCCTGATTGACGCCTATAGGGTTATTTTGAGCAGCAATGTAACACCAAGTAGAAATAGACCAGCTGGGTTGGTGAGCATTGGTAACTGGCAAACTAGTATACGTTAAAGCAACCGACGAAAGCAAAAGCAAGGAAACAGCAAAAGCAGCCATCTTGTTTGATTTTTTAGATGTTTGCAAGTTCATTTTATTCATCCTTTAAGTATTCTTTGTGAGAGCTATTGCCGTAACTAACTTGTTAAGTACTAGCCGTAAGTCGTTTCGCTGACAGGAAAGATAGCAAACAATAAATTGTGTCTTGATGAAGATATTTTTGGAGAGAAGGAAGAAAATGGGGCTACACGAAGATGACATAGACACACTAGTGGAAATAGGGTTAACTAGTACACAAGCAAGAACCTATTTGGTTCTGACGAACTTAGGGAAAGCCAACGTAAGAACCATCTGGAAGAATTCAGGCGTCGCCCGACAAGACATTTACCGTATATTAACTGAATTATTGGAAAAAGGAATTATAGAAAAAATTATTGCGACACCCACAGAATATAAAGCAATACCCCTACAAGATGCACTTTCAATTTTACTAGGACAAAAAGCTCGGAAATACAAAGAAATTGGCAGAAAAGCACATGCTTTAATTAACCGAATGACAAACGACCACCAAAAAACGAAGATATCCAAAGATTACAATTTCATGCTTATCACTGCAAAGAAAGCAAAAACCAGATGGATTGACAGGTCACAGTATAACCTGAAAGAAAGTATTTATGTTCTTGATTCATGGGAGAGTTACAGAAGGGTAGTTGCCGCATATGCAGATAATTGCATGCAGAATTTAATGAAAAAGGTAGAACATCGGGTTATCACTAATAAACCAAGGACCGGGGAAGCGATGCCAGACGTTATTAACACTTTAAAGGAAACTGGGAACTTTCAGCTGAGGCAAATTTCAGAGCGACCGCCAACATCTATCGTAATTGAAGACGGAAAAAGAGTAGTAATAATTGTAGAAGAAACCAAGTATATGCCAGAAGCGCCAAGTCTTGTATCAGATAACCCACAGTTTGTTGCGGCAGTTCAAAACTACTTTAACCTTTTATGGAGCCAAGCCACAGAGACATAAAAAACATAAGTCAAGTCTCATTTAAACGTTTAAATTGTGGGTTTGCAGGGGTTACACTTTCTAAAAGTAATAAGAAAAAATGAGTGAACAGTTACCAGAGCTTCCAGGGCAGTGCGTTCATGTATTCGTTAAGTGAGCGTATGGTGGTGCCGTTGTGCTGCTGTAAAACATGGACAAGTGCAGAGGCGAGTTCCAAGTTGACGATGACAGGCACGTTGAATTCCACGGCTTGCCGTCGGATGATATAGCCGTCTGTGAGCACATCCGTGTAGGTGGTTCGTTTGTTAGGCATAGGAACGTTGATCACTAAGTCGATTTTGCGGTCTTGCAGGTAATCCAGAATGTTGGGGTTCTCGTCAGCTTCTTTAATTTTGTATAAGGTGGTAACGCTGTTTACGCCTTCTGCGCACATGACTTCGGCGGTGTGTTTGGTAGCGTAGATTTTAAAGCCCATCTCATCGAAGGCTTTAGCTAAAGCGACCGCGCGCCGTTTTGGTTCGGCGCCACCCACGGTTATAAGCACGGAACCCTGCTGGGGGGGCATGCGAAACTCCGCCGACTGAAGCGCCTTAGAGAAAGCATCCTCAAAGTTCTCGCCCAAACAGGCTACTTCGCCTGTGCTAAGCATCTCTACGCCTAAAACGGGGTCGGCGCCACTTAGCCTCATGAAGCTGAATTGAGGCACCTTCACGCCTACATGCTGTATTTGCGGTAAATCGCATGTCTTCAATGCAACGCTAAGCTTTTTGTCAAGCATAGCTAATGTAGCGAGTTCAATAAGGTTAACGCCACGAGTTTTGCTCACAAACGGTATGGAGCGGGAGGCACGCAAGTTGCATTCGATAACGCTGACTTCGCCGCCTTTGACTAGGTACTGAATGTTATAGGGTCCTTTGATTTTGAGTGCCTTGACGGTTTTCTGTGTCGCGTCTTCTATTTTTTTGAGAATATCAGGGGTAAGCGTCTGTGGAGGAATTGTCATGGTGGCGTCGCCGCTGTGTACGCCCGCGTTTTCCACATGCTCGATTACTGCGCCTATGAGGCAGGTTTCGCCGTCAGACACGCCGTCGGCTTCTACTTCTTTGGCGCCTTCGATGAACTTGGAGATTACAACTGGCTGATCGCGGCTGACTTTGGCAGCTAACTTGAGGAAGTTATCAAGCGAAGCTTCATCGTAGGCTACGCGCATGGCAGAGCCCGAAAGCACGTAGCTGGGGCGGACTATAACGGGGTAACCGATTTTTTCTGCAAACAGTTTAGCCCCTTCTATTGAGGCAAGCTTGCTCCATGCAGGCTGCGGAATATCTAGGTCGTCTAGGAGCTCGCTGAATTTGGAGCGGTCTTCGGCGCGGTCAATGTCTTCGGCGGCGGTGCCCAGCAGTTTGACACCTGAATGCGCTAGTTTCATGGCGAGGGTGTTGGGGATTTGTCCGCCTACGCTGGCTATGAGTCCCTGCGGGTTTTCTTTCTCGTAAATGTCAAGGATACGTTCAGGGGTGAGCTCTTCGAAGTAGAGTTTGTCGGAGACGTCGTAGTCGGTGCTGACGGTTTCAGGGTTATAGTTGACCATAATGGCTTCTTGGACACCGTACTTCTTGAGCGCCCAAATAGTATTTACACCGCACCAATCGAATTCGACGCTGGAGCCAATGCGGAAGACACCAGCACCCAAAACGAGGACTTTGCTTTTGTTCTTGCTCAGTTCGATGTCGTCTTCGTCTCCGCCATACGTCAGGTACAGGTAGTTGGTTTTGGCAGGGTACTCTGCTGCTAAGGTGTCAATCTGCTTCACCACGGGAATTATACCAGTGGTTTTTCGGAACTGCCGCACTTCAGGCTCGCTGGTGTCGGTGCAGATGGCAATTTGTTCGTCAGAGAAGCCTATGCGTTTTGCTTCGCGCATGGTCTCTGTGGCGGTGCTGTCTTTAAGGTGAAGCGCGCGCAGTTTGTTTTCCATGTCGATGATGTTTTGGATTTTATGTAAAAAGAAGGGGTCTACGCCGCTTAGGTGGTAGATTTCGTCTATGGATAGACCCATTTTTAGGGCTTTGGGAATTTTGTATAGACGCTGGTCGGTTGGGCGAGCTAAAACGTCTTTGATGCGCTCTAAAGATTCAGGCTCAGAATCCTCAGGGTTACAAACTAAGCCTATTTTGCCTGTGTCCAGCATGCGCACAGCTTTCTGCAGCGCCTCTTCAAGGCACCGCCCGATGGACATAACTTCGCCGACGCTGCGCATTTGGGGTCCAACATGACGGTCTGCGTACTTGAATTTCTGCAGGTCCCACCGCGGAATCTTCACAGTCACATAGTCCAGCGCGGGCTCGAAGCAGGCGGTGGTTACTTCGGTAACCTTGTTTAACAGTTCAGGAAGCGTGTAACCAATAGTTAGCTTAGTGGCTATATAGGCAAGCGGGTAGCCCGTGACCTTGCTGGCAAGTGCGGAGCTTCGGGATAAACGAGAGTTGACTTCTATGACGCGGTATTCTTCGCTTTTCGGATGCAGCGCCCACTGAATGTTGCATTCGCCGACTATGCCTAAGGCGCGGATGGCGTTTATGGATGTGCTGCGGATGAGGTGGTATTCGCGGTTGGTGAGGGTCTGTGAAGGTGCGATGACGATGGAGTCGCCTGTGTGAACGCCCATGGGGTCAAAGTTTTCCATGTTGCAGACCGTGAGGCAGTTATCGTTGTAGTCGCGCATGACTTCGTATTCGACTTCTTTCCAGTGTCCCACGTACGCCTCAACGAGAACTTGGCTTATTCTGCTCTGGGCTAAGCCGCGGGTTACAATTTCCCTGAGTTCCTCATCATCATAGGCTACACCGGCACCTTTGCCGCCTAACGTGTAAGCAACGCGAACAATAACGGGGTACCCGATTTCGTTTGCCACAGCCAAAGCGTCGCCGACCGTGGTTGCAGCTTTGCTTCGAAGCGGAGGTACACCTGCCTTCAGCATGGCTTCTCGGAAGCGTTGACGGTCACCTGTGTCTTCGATGGCGCTGACGGGTGTGCCCAAAACTTTAACGTTATACTTTTCTAGTATGCCTTGTTTGTAGAGTTCGATGCCGCAGTTTAACGCGGTTTGACCACCAAAACCCAATAAGATACCGTCGGGGTGTTCTTTGGCGATGACTTTCTCCACATATTCAGGCGTCACTGGAAGCAGGTACACTTTGCCAGACAAACGGGGGTCCGTCTGGATGGTTGCGATGTTGGGATTAATCAGAACGGTTTCTATGCCTTCCTCCATTAGAGCTTTGAGGCATTGGCTACCGCTGTAGTCAAATTCGGCTGCTTCGCCAATTTTGATGGCGCCACTTCCCAGAACCAGCACTTTCTTAATCCAGTCAAACTTTGGCATTACTGCGTTGCCTCCATGTTTTTGGCGAATAAATCAAAGAGGAATTCAGTGTCGTAAGGTCCCGGTGAAGCTTCAGGATGCCACTGCACCGCAAAAACGGGTTTAGTTTTATGCTGCATGCCTTCAACGGTTTTGTCGTTGGCGTTGATGAACCAGCAGTCTAAAGGTACCTTTGTAAAGCAGTCAACATCAACGGCGTACCCGTGGTTTTGGGTGGTTATGTAGCAACGGTTAGTTTTCAGATCCAAGGCAGGCTGGTTTTGGCTACGATGACCAAACTTCATCTTGTAGGTATCTCCGCCTTGCGAAAGCGTCAATATCTGGGCGCCCAAACAGATGCCCATAACAGGCTTTTCTTCGACAAGAGTCCGCATGGTTTCTATGGTTTTGACACATCTTTTGGGGTCGCCTGGACCATTACTCAAAAAGATGCCGTCGGGGTTGTAAGAGAGAACGTCTTGGGCGGAGGTGTCGTAGGGCACGCGGATTACGTTTATGCCGCGTCTGAGAAGGTTGCGTATGATGCTGTTTTTGACGCCGCAGTCAATCAGGACGACAGTGTGTTTGCCCTCAACCTTGTACTGGACGGGTTCGTTTACGCTGACTTCTTTAACCAAGTCAGTCAAGTTGGGGTCAGGGATGCTTTTTGCTTCTTGCTGCAGGCTTTCCAGGTCAAGTTCTTCGCCTTCCGCAGCAACTTTAATGATGCCCAGCATGACGCCGTGGGTTCGCAGTTTCTTTGTTAGGCGACGGGTATCTACCCCGCTGATGCCTGGAATGCCCTCGTCTTGTAGCCATTTGTCCAGTGTCCGCGTTGAATCCCAATGGTAGGGTTCAGTGCAGAGTTCGTGGATGATTAATCCTTGGGTTTGGATGCGTTCTGACTCAAAATACAGCGGGAGCCCCATGTTTAGGTCGTAGGCTGGAACACCGTAGTTGCCTACAAGCGGGTAAGTTAAAGCCAGAATTTGTCCCCGATACGATGGGTCTGTGAGTGCTTCTGGGTACCCGACCATGGAGGTGGAGAAAACTACTTCGCCGGTGAGTTTAGTTGAGGCACCAAAGCCTTTTCCGAGAAAAATAGTGTCGTCTTCTAAGATCAGAGCCGCTTTTTTGCTTTTGCAGGAGTTAAGTTGTTGGACCAAAGCCCTATTCTACCTATCAAGTATAATTTTTAAACTTTCCGTCTCAACGGAATTCGGAGGCGAACTGTTGGACAAGTGAGTCCAGTTTATTTTCAGCCTCCTCAAGTTCCTTGTCCATCTCAGATATATTGGATTTGGTGCAGAGAACCCTTTTTTCACGCTCACACAACGCCCTTTTAACCTCAACTGGTGCTGGTCCGCCTTTGACGTTACATGATTCAACAAGTTTAAGCGGGTCTGCAAGCGCGGCAATGTCTTCTGGTTCAACGGTTAATGTGATGCCTGTGGTTTCTTGGGCTGCTTTCTGAAGCATCTCTGGTGTGGCATCAGCAAACGTCAACTTCGTATCTATCAGCAACTTCACGAGGGCTCCAACGATTTTGTGTGCAGAACGGAAAGGCACATTGTATTTGCGGACTAGAATGTTAGCTAATTCGGTGGCGGCTACGAAGTTTTTCAGGGCTTTGTCGGATACGTCGGAGGCGGTTACTTTAAGTTTGGGCATGAGCTTGTGGAACATGTCTAGGGAGGCGCGGACGCTGTCAAGGGATTTCCACAGCTTAGGTGTGACTTCTTGGAAGTCCAAGTTGTAAGTCGAAGGTAAACTCTTCACTGCAGCGGTTACCGCCACGAAGTTTGCTAAGATGTCGCTGGCTCGGGCGCGTATGACTTCGAGGAGTTCAGGGTTCTTCTTTTGAGGCATGATGCTGCTGGTGCTGGCGAATTCGTCGGGTAACTCTACCACTCCAAAGTCAGGGCTGCTCCAGATGATGAAGTCTTCAGCTAGGCGGCTGAGGTTAACAGCAATCAACGTCAGGTCAGCTATGGTTTCAGCAATGAAATCGCGGCTGCCCACAGCATCAAGAGAATTTTCGACCAAGCCATTGAAGCCCAGAAGTTCGGCGGTTCGGTTACGGTTTATCGGGAAACTGGTTGTGGCTAATGCACCTGCGCCGAGGGGACAAAGGTTGACTCTGGTGTAGTCGTTTTGGATTCTTTGTGCGTCCCTCTCTAAAGCGTCAACATAAGAAAGCAAGTAGTGTGCAAACGTTACGGGCTGTGCAGGTTGCAGATGGGTGTACTCCAAAATAACCGTTTTCAAATTCTCCTCGGCGACTTCAACCAGATGCCCTTGCACATGGGTCAATGAACGCAAAAGAGATAGCAGTTCTTCGCGAAGCCTCATGCGAATTGCTGTGGCAACTTGGTCGTTGCGGCTTTTGGCGATGTGGAGGTTTCCACCTGCCTCTGAACCCGCTTCTTTTAGGACTGCTTCTTCCACCGCCCTGTGCACATCTTCCATGGAGGGGTCAAGGGTTAGGTCTGAGGCTTTTTCTAAGGCTGCCAGAAGGGCTGCGCCGTCTTTTTTGCTGACGATTTTTTGTTCAATTAACATCGCCACGTGTGCTTTGTTTATGGCAACTACGGCGTTGAGCAGGCGGGCGTCATCTTCGATTGAGGAAGTGAACTTAGCAACGTCCACCCGCATCGAACCAAGTCTTCCCCCGTGCAGTATTTTAGACAAATTTATCACTCCATCAAAATTTAAGCTAAGTTTTCTGGTTCTCTGTTTGTTTTTGAGCTGAATACTTCAGCGCATTGTACATTCGGGTTTGAAGCCCCCAGAGTTCGATGAAGCCGTGGCTGTAGGACTGGTTAAACGAGGTTTTGATGTTGTAGTTGGCTAGGTTCTTGTCGTAGAGCGACAGCGGTGAGGAGCGCCCAACAACTTGCAAGCTGCCTTTGTATAGTTTAAGCCGTACTTCGCCTGTGACGTTTTCCTGTGACCTGTCGATGAATGCATCAAGGTCATCTTTTAGGGGGTCTACCCACAAGCCAGCGTATGCCAAGAAGACCCATTTGGCGTCAACTTGCTGCTTAAAAAGAACCTCATGGCGGGTCATAACCATTTTTTCTAGGTCTTTGTGAGCCTCCAAAAGCACAACCGCTGCAGGGCACTCATAAACTTCGCGGGATTTAATTCCGACAAGGCGGTCTTCGATGTGGTCTATGCGTCCGACACCGTTTTTGCCTGCGAGTTTGTTAAGTTTCTCGATGAGTGCCAGAGGCTTCATTTTTTCGCCGTTAACTGAAACGGGTATGCCCTTTTCAAACTGGATAGTTACATACTCAGGCATATCAGGAGCCTCTTGGGGAGCAACCGTCCATTCGTAAGCTTCCGCGGGGGGTTCTTGACTTGCATCTTCCAGCAGTCCGCATTCGATGGCTCGTCCCCAGACGCTGGCGTCGATGCTGAACATTTTTGCTGCCGTCGAAACGGGTATGCCTTTGGCTTTGGCGTATTCGATTTCTTCGTCACGAGTTAAGCCCCAATCGCGAACAGGGGCGATTACCTTTTTGTCTGGCGCTAATGAGCTAAGGGTGATGTCGAAGCGGACTTGGTCGTTGCCTCTACCTGTGCAGCCGTGGACAAGGGTTGTTGCGCCTTCGTTTTGGGCGATCTCCACCATCTTCTTGGCGATTAAGGGTCGGCTGAGGGTGGTACTTATGGGGTATTTGCCTTCGTAGAGGGCGTTGGCTTTTATGGCTTGGTAGATGTAGTCGGTGACGAATTCGTCTTTGGCGTCGATGTGATAGTGTTTGTAGACACCGAATCGGTTGGCTTTTTCTGCTGCCCCTGCCAAATCTTCTTGTTGGCCCACGTCAACTGTAACTGTGATGACGTGGGCATCGCATTTTTCTTGTAAATATTTGATTAAGACGGATGTGTCTAGTCCGCCGCTGTAAGCTAGGACAAATTTTTCGGTCATGGTTTCACCCGTTATTGAGATGTAAATTATTCTCCTTACCTCCCTGACAGCGTTTTTAAACATTACGACTTTTTTGTAACATAACAAGCTTTAAATGTCCTAAATAATACATTTTTGGTCTATGACAACCGCAAAGCAAGTCCGCAGCTACCTGCGAAACAAACCCTACCTGCTGGAAGCCTTAGAAAAAGACATAGTTAACCTAAGCGAGCTAAGCCGCCAAATCCAAAACGACCTAAAAACAGACAACACCGTCGCCATCAAAGCAGCTCTGCGCCGATTCGCCGAAGAATTACAGCGGCATAAACAGAAAAGAGAAGAAAAAGTGCTTCAAATTCTCAAACGCAGCGGCATAGTGGTTTACGACCGTAAAAGCGTCATAATCACCGCTAAAGAAATCGCCGTAAAAGACGGATTGAAAGTTGATTTGCCCAACAAGTACGTGTACTTGCTTGACCGCGCGGATTTACCTGAACGGATAAGCACGTTGGTTAAGCATGATAATTGCACTATGGTTGTGATTAACTCGCCTGAAGAGCTCGAAGCCACGGTGGGTGTTGTTGCTTTCCTGACAACTCTGCTAGCGGAGGCAAACGTGAACATCGTGGAGTTTGTTTCCTGCTGGACAGAAACCATAATCGTCGTGGAAAAGAAAGACAGCCTCAAAGCGTACGAGACCCTCACAAACTTGGTTGGTTAAATCCGCCGTTTACGAACGCAACAATATTAATAATTACATCCAAATAGTTGTGCAGAATTGAGATGAAACTATGCCGCTAAGCAAAGTTACCTTGAAAGCGCCCGCAACAAGCGCCAACGTGGGCCCCGGATTTGACGTTTTCGGGTTAGCCTTAGAATACCCCACCGATAAGGTAACCTTAACGCGGGGCAAAAACAGAGGCATAAAAATCAAAGTTTCTGGATTACAAGCGGAAACCATCTCCACGTTGCCCGACCGGAACACCGCAGGTGTAGTCGCCAAATACATGATGCAGGAATTCTCGCTCAAAACGGGATTAGCAATCCGAATTGAGAAAGGCATCTGGCCAAGCAAAGGCTTAGGCAGCAGCGCCGCGTCAGCCGCAGCAGTCGCCTATGGACTTAACCACATGTTTGCCCTCAAACTCACTAAAGAACAGCTCATTCGAGCAGCGGCAAAAGGAGAAGCAGCATCCGCAGGTTCAGAACACGCAGACAACGTCTCCGCAACCATATGTGGCGACTTTGTTGTTCTCAGGTCTTACGACCCCTTAGAGATTGTTAACTTCAAGGCGCCCACAGACATGGAGGTTTGTGTGGCGTTTCCCCACATGATGACTCCGCGGCATAAGACCGCCAAAGCCCGCTCCGTAGTGCCTAAAATGGTGCCAATCAAGAAGATAGTGCGTAACGTAGGCAACGCAGCAGGCATGGTCAGCGGCTTCGCCCTCGGCGACGTAGACCTGATTGGCAAATCAATGATAGACGCCATCGTGGAGCCCGCGCGTTCATCGTCGATTCCAGGATACCACGAAGTGAAAGAAAACGCTTTACAGGCGGGTGCATGTGGCGTAACAATAAGCGGTGCGGGACCTGCTATGCTGGCAGTGGTTAACAGAAAGTCAGGCAATGCAGCGCAAGTTGCAGCGGCTATGAAGGAAGGTTTCAAGTCTGCTGGGTTTGAAGCAACAGCATTTGCCACCAAACCTGGTGCGGGTGTATGTTTATTGGAGTAGTGAAAAAAGTGACACATCAAGAATGCATAAACTGTGGAGCCAAATACGGCATAAATGAGATTGTTTATTTCTGCAAAAAATGCGGAGACCTTTTAGAAGTCAAATACGACTTCACCCAACTAGCCAAGAAGTTGGAGGAGAGCAACTGGCAAGACGTGCCCCTTTCATTGTGGCGATACAAGGACTTCATGCCTATCAAAGACGTCAGCAAAATTGTCTCTCTCAACGAAGGCGGCACTGGACTACACTCCTGTCACAAGCTGGGTAAGAAGCTGGGTCTACTGCAGCTTTATGTGAAGAACGAGGGGGAAAACCCAACCGGCAGCTTCAAAGACCGAGGCATGACTGTGGGCGTCTCCAAAGCTAACGAACTCGGCGCCAAAAACGTCATCTGCGCCTCCACAGGCAACACCTCCGCAAGCCTATCAGCCTACGCAGCGAAAGCAGGCATGCGTTGCACTGTATTGATTCCGTCGGGGAAAATCGCTTACGGCAAGCTCTCGCAAGCCATGATTTACGGCGCCAAAGTTTTCCAAGTCCGCGGTAACTTTGACCAGTCACTGGATATGGTTTTGAAGCTGTCGGAAAAGCACTCCAGCATCTACCTGCTTAACAGCATTAATCCGTTCCGTGTGGAGGGACAGAAGTCGCTGGGTTTTGAAATCTGCGACCAACTTGACGGCGAAGCCCCCGACCGCATCGTCGTGCCTGTGGGTAACGCGGGCAACATAAGCGCCATCTGGAAAGGCTTCACCGAATACCACAAACTCGGGTTCATTCGCAAACTGCCCAAAATGACAGGTATCCAAGCGGCAGGTTCCGCACCCGTTGCCCAGATGATTAAGAGCGGAAGCGACGAGATGGTGCCTGTGAAGGCTCCTGAAACCGTTGCCACCGCCATACGCATCGGCGCACCAGTCAGCTGGAAAAAAGCTGTAAACGCCATACGCAACAGCGGCGGCACCGCCGAAACCGTCACAGACGAAGAAATTCTTGCTGCCCAAAAACTTCTGGCACGGGACGAGGGCATCTTTGTGGAGCCTGCCAGTGCGTCGTCTATTGCGGGGTTGATTAAGCTGGTTAACAGCGGCGTCATCGGCAAAGATGAACGGGTAGTTTGCGTCACAACTGGTCATGGGCTTAAGGACCCTGACACGGCGGTTAAGATGAGTGAGAAACCCGTTGAAATTGATGCAGAGATGAAAGCTATCGAGGACGCTTTAGGGTTGAACCGCCAAGCGTCAATCGTGGCGGGTGAAGCAAAATGAGAATTATTTTGGTTGGTTACGGCACCGTCGGAAAAGGCGTAACAAGCATTCTTGCCCGCAGATGCACGGAAAAGGTGAAGGATTACGGGTTTAACCCCAAGATTGTTGCCATCGCCGACATAGACGGCGCGGTCGTTAACCCACGAGGCTTAAGCCCTGAAAAGCTCGAAGCGCTCAAACAGACGCGCCCGATATCCTCGGACCCTGAGTTTGGGCACCCAGGAATGTCCGCGCTGGACGTTATTGAGTCGGTTGAAGCGGAAGTGGTTGTTGAAGTCACGCCTGTTAACATCAAAAACGCTGAACCCGCCCTATCCCACATAACCAAAGCGTTCAAGACAGGCAAACATGTCGTCACAACCAATAAGGGACCCTTAGCTTTAGCGATGCCTGCCCTGACGGAGCTGGCGGAGTTCAACAATGTTTTCTTGCGGTTCAGCGGCACAGTAGGCGGCGGAACACCTATGCTTGAGTTTGCTAAACGATGCCTTGCAGGAGACCACATACGAAGCATCCAAGGCATACTAAACGGCACAACCAACTATATACTGACTGAAATGGCTCAAAACCACGTCACCTTCCAAGAAGCGCTGTCAAATGCGCAGAAGTTGGGTTATGCGGAGAGAGAGCCGTCTATGGATATTGACGGTTTTGACACTGCATGTAAAGTGGTTATTTTGGCGAACTGGATAATGAACAAAAAAATAACCCTAAAAGACGTGGACCGCACGGGTATTCGTGAGGTGTCTTTGCAGGAACTTGGAGAAGCCTCCAAGAAAAACAACACGCTTAAGCTGGTGGGTTCAATAGACGGCGACACAGCAGCCGTGAAGCCCATTGAAGTGCCAGTAACTAACCCCTTGTGTGTTAGTGGTGTCTTGAACGCGGTAACCTTTTTTACTGAATATGCGGGTGAACAAACGCTTATCGGTGCAGGTGCAGGCGGGATTGAAACTGCCAGTGCAGTTTTAAGAGACCTGCTGGACATTAGACATAAGTTAGCGACTAAACTACTGTCATGAGAGCGATTAGTATGAAAAAGATAGTGATGAAGTTTGGTGGAACCAGCGTAGGCACAGGCGAAAACATACGTCGAGTTGCCGATGTAGTTTCACAGTACGCCAAAGACGAATGCAAAGTTGCCGTTGTGGTTTCGGCGTTAGCAGGCGTCACTAACAGCCTATTTGAAATAGCATGCAAAGCCAAGAAAAGCGAAAAACACATCGAAACCTTCACGAACGAGCTTCGCCAAAAACACGCAGAAGCAATTTCCACAGCCATCAGCAGCAAACAAATCCAAGAAGAAGTGAGCCAAATCACAGAAGAAAACATTGCGGAACTAGAAAAAGTTTTAACAGGCATATGCTATGTCGGTGAGCTCACACCCAAATCCAAAGACTACGTTGTTTCTTTCGGGGAACGCTTGTCGGCACCCATCGTTTGGGGCGCCATTAAAGACCACGAAATTGAAACTCAATGGTTCACAGGCAAAGACGCAGGCATAGTGACAGATTCAAACTTTGGCGACGCTGACCCCCTCATGAACTTCACCACCCACCTGATCCGCGAAAGAGTCGCCCCACTGCTTGAGAAAGGTGTCGTTCCAGTGGTTACAGGGTTTATTGCTGCCAATCAGGATGGAGTTGTAACTACGGTTGGGCGCGGAGGCTCAGACTACACCGCGACCATTTTGGGTGTGGCGTTGCATGTTGATGAGGTCTGGATATGGACTGACGTTGACGGCATAATGACCACTGACCCCAAACTTGTTGCAGATGCTCGAATGCTGCCTCAGCTTAGCTATCAGGAAGCTGCGGAGATGGCGATTTTCGGCGCCAAAGCCATGCACCCGCGAGCGTTGGGTCCAGTCATAAAAGAAGAAATCCCAGTTAGAATACGCAACGTCTTTAATCCAACAAACGAAGGCACCCTCATAACAAAAGAATCCAAAGCCGGGACATTCGAAGTTGTCAAAGCAGTAGCCATGATAAAAGATGTGGCGATGCTGAACGTGAACGGCGCAGGAATGGTAGGCGCACCGGGCAGCTACGCAAAAGTCTTCGACGTCTTGGGAAAAAATAAAATCAACGTCATGATGATTTCCACGGCGGTTTCAGAAGCAAACATCTCCATGGTAATCAAACGCTCACTGCTGGGCAGGGCAATGAGTACTTTGGAAATCGCGCTGCTTGAACGCGGAGGCATCGTCAGCGAAGTTACAGCGGAAGACGACGTTGCCGTAGTTGCTGTGATGGGCGCAAACATGAAAGGCACGCTGGGCATAGCCTCAAAAATCTTCGCCGTCGTAGCCAACGCAGGCATAAACATCCGCATGATAGCCCAAGGCAGCTCAGAACTCAACATCAGCTTTGTCGTTAAGGAGAAAGACGGTGCAGCAGTAGTCGAGGCGGTTCATAAAGAGTTCAATCTGGACAAAATCTAACAGCTTTTTTCTATTTTCTTTTTCCTAATTCTTCAAAACTATTGTTTTTGGGCGAGAATCGTGTTCCAAGGCGATTCCGCTTTCATGAAGGCTTGAACAGACCCAAACCCAACCGACAGCATGGCTTTTCGGAGTTCCTTCAAAGGGATGAGCCGAACATAAGTGTCCTTAATCAACTTGGCGTGTTCAACCTCGTATTTGCCGTCTTTGACCATTTCGTTCACCAAAAGGAGCTGCCCATTTGGTTTCAGCACCCGTTTTATCTCCGTCAATGCCTCGGTTAAATTGCTCCAAAAATAGTATGTTTCAAAAGCTGTAACTAAATCAAAAAAGCCATCAGGGAAACCCGTTTTTTCAACTGACCCCTCGACGATTTCGATACAGTTTTGGGCAATCAACTTTTTGTTAAATTCTTTAGAGTAGGTGACCATGTCGGGGGAGTAGTCTAAGCCGATGACTTTGCCGTTGGGTACTAAGTGGGCGAGTCGGTTGACGGTTTTGCCTCCGCCACAGCCCACATCCAAAACCACCCAGTCGGGCTCAACCTTCACGTGTCCTAACCCCCACAGCGTCAGGGGCTCATGCGCTCGGTTCATGGATTCCGCGACGATTCTGCCGCCCTGCCCCGTTGGGCAACGGTACTGACCCCATAAATCAGGCATGCTTTTTTCCTGCGTTGAGTTTGGCATTTCGATTATAGAGTTCGGACAGTTTGAGGAGGGTTTCTTTGTAAATTTCGATGGCGTTCAAGTAATCATTAATGACAATGTGCTCGTCTAAAGTGTGGTCTAGGTGTCCGTCGCCTGGTCCGTAAGTGACTATGGGCATGTTCATGGCGTGTCCCAGAATGTTCATGTCGCCTGTGCCTGTTTTCCGCAGCAACGTCGCGGGTTTCCCAAGCACTTTGCGTAGCGAAGCTGAGAGGGCATGTACTAAGGGGCTGCTTTTGTTAACTTCAAACGGCTCCACCGTGTCCTCCACCGTGGCTTTCAATGTAACGCTGGGGTTTGCTTGCTGATATTGTTCTATGGCTTTTTGGGTCTGCTCGTAAACTTGGTCGGTGGTGTACGGCGGGGGCACTCGTATGTCGATGTACATTTCGGCTTCAAACGGAATAACAGAAGTTGCGTTTCCGCCCATCAGTTTGGTTAGGCATGCGGTTATGGCGTAGAAGGGGCTGTTTGCTTGCTCCATCGGCTGGTAGCTGTTTTTTATGTGCTGCCAAAGCTCGTAGGCTTTATCCAAAGCGTTCTCGTAGAGCCACGGTGTTGAAGCGTGTCCTGTTTCGGTTTTGCAGATGACTTTAAGTTGGATTTGTCCTTTGTAGCCGATTGTTATGTTTTCGACTCCGCTGGGTTCTCCGAATATGGCGTAGTCTGCTTCTACGCCTTGGGTTATCATGTGACGGACGCCTCGGCTGGTAGCTTCCTCCTCGACCACGCTGGCAACAAGTATCTTGCCCTTGCCTTTGAAGGCGGGGTCTTTGGCAACCTGCGCGGCAGCCATAACCATCGCGGCGAGGGGTCCTTTGGCGTCTACGGCTCCTCGAGCGTAGATTTTGCCTTCCTCCACCCGCAGCGGCAGGTAACCCGCAACGGTGTCCATGTGACCGCACAGAAAGATTGTGGGTTCGCCTTCGCCGACTACGCCGATAACGTTTCCTATGGCGTCTAAACCGACTTGGTAACCAAGTTTCTTCATTTCTTTAGCTAAGAATGCAGCTATGATTTCTTCTTTTCCGCTGGGGCTGTAGATGCCCAGAAGATTAGTTAGCAGTCGTATTGCTCGGGTTTGTTCTTGCATTTTCTTCTTCCTCCAACACCGCGTCCAAAACGGTGATTGCTTTATCTACCTGCTCTTTTGTGATAACTATGGGCGGCAGAAACCGCAACACGTTGCGTCCAGCATCCAATACAAGCACACCACGTTCAGCACACTTCAAAAGTATGCGGTAAACGTCGAAACGTAACTCCATGCCCAACATCAAACCTAAACCGCGCACTTCCTTAACAATTTTGTACTTGTCCGCCAACTCTTCGAGACGAGCCTTGAAATATTTGCCCGTTGAGGCTGCTTTTTCAGCTAGGTTTTCTTCTACGAGGGCGTCTATGGCGGCGCAGCCCGCTGCACAAACCAAGGGTCCACCGCTGAAAGTGGTTGAGTGTTCACCGACTTTGAAGGCGGACATGATTTCGGCTTTGGCGACGGTTATGCCGATGGGCAAACCGCCTGCGAAGGGCTTAGCAAGAGTCATAATGTCGGGGGTGATGCCCCAGTTTTGGCACCCAAACAGTTTACCTGTTCGACCAAAACTGGTCTGCACTTCATCAAAGATTAACAGGACATTTTTTTCGTTGCAGAGTTCGCGTAGTCCTTGGAGGTAACCGTCTGGGGCTACACGGATTCCGCCTTCGCCGCGGATGGGTTCCACCAGTACGGCAGCGGTTTTCTCGCTTATGGCGGCTTTGATTTTTTCCAAGTTGTCGGGCGGCACATGTTTGAATTCGGGTACCAGCGGCTGGAAGGGTTCACGGTACTTCTTGTCCCATGTCGCTGAGAGTGCGCCCATGGTTTTGCCGTGGTAGCCGCCCATAACAGCGATAATTTCGGGTTTGCCCGTGTATTTGCGGGCGAGTTTTATGGCGCATTCAACGGCTTCGGCGCCGCTGTTAGACAAAAACGCCTTATCCAATCCTTCAGGTGTAAAGGCAACGAGTTTTTGGAGGAACTCTGAGCGTTTGTCGTTGTAGAGGCTACCGTGACACGAAATAAGCTGCTCCGCTTGCTCGTGGATGGCGGCGACAACTTTGGGGTGACAGTGCCCCAGCAACGCAACGCCGAAGCTACCCATACAGTCCACGTACTCTTTGCCGTTTATGTCCCAAAGCGTGGCTGCTTTGCCTTTAGTTATTACAATTTGGCGTTTACCAAAAACATTTGCCATTAACTGGTTTTCGGCGTTTATGATTTCTTGCTCATTCATGGGATACCACGGTGCCAGTTTCATGTTTTAAGGCGGTGGAAAGAGGGTTTTTTCCTGTTCCTGCGGTTATGAGGACTTCGCCGACGCCTTGATTCAGGGCTTCGGTTGCGGCGTGGACTTTGGTGCTCATGCCTGCGCCTATGCTGCTGAGGACTTCTTTGATTTCGCTGGCGGCGATTTTAGCAATCCGCTCACCCTTGAGCATCAAGCCCTTAACGTCGGTTAGGAGGATGAGTTTGTCTGCTTTGAGGGCGCCTGCAAGTATGGCGGCGGGTCGGTCACCGTCCACGTTCAACGGCTCAAACTCCTCACTCATAGCTATGGGCGTTACAATCGGCGTGTACCCCTTCTCCAGCAGCAGATGAAGTAGGTCAGTGTTAACTTGGTTGATTTTGCCTGTGTAGCCGCCGTCCAAGACCCGTTTGCGTCCGCGTCCATCCACGGCTATGAGGCGTTTTTTGCGTTCCGCCTGCAAAATCTGCGCATCCAACCCCGACAAGCCCACCGCCGCTATGCCTTGGCTTTGCAGGGCAAGAACGATTTGTTTGTTGATTTTGCCCGCCATGACCATGCTGTAGATTTCGATGGTTTCTTTGTCGGTGTAGCGGCTGCGAAAACCCTCGGGAGATACGATGAATTGTTGTTCTTTGCCGAGTTTGCTGGCGATTTCGGTGACTTCGACGCCGCCGCCGTGAACCAAAACCACCTTGTGCTCGGAGAGAAGCGTTTTGAGGTCGGTGACTAAGTCGGTTGAGGCGCCTTCTTTGAGTATGCTTCCGCCCATCTTAATGACAAGTAACATGGCAATCACATCGGGTGGAAACCCGTACTTTTTAGGGCTGTGGTTTCGTCGATGCCCATCATGAGGTTGAGGCATTGAACGCCTTGGCCAGAAGCGCCCTTCACCATGTTGTCGATGGCGCTGAACATGAGCAAATGATTGGTGTGGGGGTCAATTTCGAAGCCTAAGTCACAGTAGTTTGTGCCCAGTGTCACCTTGGGGTCGGGAAGTTGGTAGACGCCTTTTTGGTACTTCACAAAACGGATGAATGGCTCGTTGGGGTAGGTGGAGCGGAGGGCTTTCCAGAGGTCTTTGGCTGCGAGCGGCGGCTTGGGAAAAGCGTGAACGGTGGCAAGTATACCGCGCACCATATTGACCGCGTGAGGCGTAAACCCAACTTTTATGGGTTCGTCGGTGAAGGCGTTGACTTCTTGTTCGACTTCGCCGATGTGGTGGTGCATGACGACCTTGTAGGGGCGTACGCCACCGAAACGTTCAGGATGATGCGACGCGGGGGTGGATTTGCTTCCGCCGCCGCTGCTGCCGACTTTAAGGTCAACTACAATGTGTTTCGGGTCGACTAAGCCTGCTTTGATTATGGGAACCAACGCAAAAATCGCGGAAGATGCCATGCAGCCGGGGCACGCGACGAGGCGGGCTTTTTTGATTTCTTCGCGGTGGAACTCGGGCATGCCGTAAGCTGCTTCTTTGAGCAGTTCGGGGTGGGCGTGTTTCCAGCCGTACCATGTCTCGTAGTCGGCGGGGTTTTTGAGGCGAAAATCCGCACTCATGTCGATGACTTTGAGTCCTGCTTCGAGAAGGTTGGGGACGAGGTTTACGCTGCCGCCGTGGGGAGTTGCTGTAAAAACTAAGTCGCAGTTTTTCTGCAGCTCGGCTGTGTCCAGGGGTACAAATTTTAGTTGGGTTAAGCCGCGGAGGTTCGGATGCACGTTGAAGACGTATTCTCCTGCGCTCTGCCGACTGGTAACCATAGTTACCTCTACTTCAGGGTGTAAAAGCAGCAACCGAAGAAGTTCTCCGCCGACGTATCCTGTTCCGCCGATTATACCTATTCGCATCATACCATTCTTTTTCTCCTGTGTCTTTCTTTGTTACTATTCGATGAGGCTTTGGGCGCCTTTTAAGAGGGGCACCGCGACGTTCATGCCAGTTATGGTTCGGGTTTGCTCCCAGAACTCAGGGCACGAGTTAGCTTCGTGGAAAACTATGCTTTTTTGGTTTGTCTCCACGTTTTCCTCGATGATGCCCTTCACTTTCGCGTAGGACTCGGTGGTCTTGTAGCTGTTAACTGCGGCTTCTAACCGCGTGTTCCAAGCTTTGAAGTCTCTTAGTCGAGTCTCATCCCGCTTGACCTTCTGCACATCGCCCCACGACTCTGCCGCCTCGGCAAGTTCTGCTTTGAGGGGTTGGTCGTCTGCGTTTTTGTTTTTGCCCACGTTAATCATGGCGTCCATGGCGAATACCCAAGCCTCATGTCCGCCGCTCAGGGTTTTACCGCATTTAGCAGCAAGTTCGCGCACATACTGGGGGAGTTTGGCGTCGAACACCAAGTTACCAAGGAACGTGTTAGTGCGGAAGTCGCTGAAACCTGCCCGCGCCAACCCAATGGGGTAGCAAACGGGGTCTTTGTGTTTTTCTTTGTAAACGATTATTCGGAGGTCGTAGAACCATTTCTCCACGAGTTCTTGGGCGACAATACCCACGGGATTAATTATTGAAGATTCAGTTTGCCCGATGTTCGCGATTAGTTCCTCGCGGTTTTTGGAGAGCACGATGCCTTTGCCGTGGGTTCCTGCGTCGGGTTTGACTATTACTTCTTTGCCGATTTCCTGTGTCAGCAGGTCGGCTATGTCGGGTTCGTTGCGGATTTTTCTGCCGTCTTTTGTGGTGTCAAAGGGATCACAGGGCACGTAGGTGGTTTTGGGGATGGGTAACCCGACTGCCCATAGGTGCATGAGGGTACGAAATTTGCTGTAGCAGACGAATTCAACGCTGGAGGGGTTGATGACTTTCTTTTCTAAGATTTCCATGGTGTGGGCGGCGTAGAGGCGGCGGTTTTTGCTTTGCGCACGATTAAGAACCACTTCAACGTCTTTGATTGTGTCGGTGTAGTTTTTGCCTTTGCTGGCTACGTGTAAACCCGCTTTGCCTATGGAGATGGCTATTTTGCGGAACGGAATAAACGTTAGGTCTATACCGAGTTCTTGGGCGGTGAGTTTGATGCCGTTTTCGTCGTTTTCAGAGCGTTCATAAAGGAGCCCAATACTCATGCGGGGTTGCCTCCGACAAAAATTGGTTAAACAAATATTTGGGGGGTAAATTTAACGGGTGTATCCTGCAGCTTTTTTGGTGCTTGTTTTGTGGATACTGTTTATTCGCCCCAGTCTTCCCCTTCCAGAGTTAGTTCTTGAAGGTCAATGTTTCCGCCGTTTATTTGCTTGACTTCAAGCTCTAGTCCGCAGCCTGGACAACTTAGAATTTCGCCTTCTGTGGTGTCCGCTGGAACATCTAGGTCTGCGTCACAATCGGGACATTTTGCTTTCATTGCCTTCACCTCTTGGGCGCCTAGCTTTGCTGTTTCTTTACTCATTTTGATATCTCACTTTATTTTATCGGAAATAACTTTGTGAGTTGCACGCGTTTCTTTTAAACATTGTGACTTATTTGTAACATATTGCGCTTCTAATGTTCCAAACGGTACAGGCAAACTTATCCACCCGCACCAGTTGTTCCGAAAAGAACAAAAACCCACATCAAACTCAGCGGAAACCGCATCATTTCACCCTTTTTATTACGAAATCGTTAAATTGCTATCTGAAGAAAATAGAACGGGGCAACACGGTTGGACAATATAGACAGAAAAATTATTCAAATTCTAAAAGACGACGGACGCGCAGGATACATAGACATAGCCAAACAAATCCGCTTATCCGAAGGCGCCGTCAGAAAAAGAATCAAAACCCTAACTGACACAGGAATAATCAAAAAATTCACGGTTAAAGTCGGCGTGGCGGAGGGCGCGGAAGCCATAGCTTTGCTTTCAGTAAACCCGTCACTTCCCACACAGGAGGTTTCTAAGCGGATTCAGCAAATCCCAAACGTAGAAACCATTTACGAAGTAACAGGCGAATACGACATCGTCGTAGTTATCAGCGGCATAAACGTAGTCGAAGTTAATGAGGGGATAGAGAAAATTCGCCGCGTGGAAGGCATCATGAAAACCAACACCATGATTGTTCTCCGCGGCGCCTGACCGCTTACACTTTGAGTGACGTGACTTTGATTCGGTTTCTTTTGAGAAGCGCCGCCGTGACACCGTCACCGTCAATTAGCTTGTCTGAGAATGTGCCATCGTAAATTTTTCCGCACCCACAAGACGGACTTTTCTCGGTGAGCAAGGCTTCTGTGGCGCCGACGGACTGGGCTATCTGTAAAGCTGCCTCTGCACCTCGGACAAACGCCGCGGTCACGTCCACCCCTTCCATGTTCACCATTTTGGCTTTGCCATCTAAAACGTCGGAGCCAGTTCCATGCTGTATTTCAGATGGAACCCGCGGAACAGGCAAACCACCTAAAACTTCAGGGCAAACTGGAAAGAGGTTACCGTTTGCGAACTCCTTGAGCAGTTCGGTTTTTAGGAAGTTTTTTCCTTCAAAGTTGCAGTTAACGCCCAGCAGGCAGGCACTGACTAGTTTCATAAGCTAGGATTCCGCTGGGAGACTAAAATATCCTTTCGAAACAAAAGCAGGGTTCTTTTTTAGCTGTTTTGAGGTGGCGTAAGATAATACGCGGTGAATGAACCGCCGCAGTCGTTGTAGATGTTGCGCAGGTAGTTGAGGGCATCTTCGAGATTTTCGGCTGAAGGGATAACTTGGCGGTAGTTGTCAGCTCGGATTACTTGGTAAAGTTTGCCCGTTTCCTTCTTGATTATCGGAAACTGTAGGTAATGGGCACCTGACTGGAAAATCGCGATGTCACCTTGCCGGGGGTTACCTTTGCGTACGTCGATGGTTTTTGTGCCTTCTTTGAGCCATGTGTAGACTTCTTTTTTGGCGCGAAACAGTGGCGTTTGAGTCACCTTCACGGATATTTGGTTTGTTGGGTAAATAAAACCATCCGTGGCAACGGAGTCCGAACAAGAAACAAAGCCCGACAACATAAAACAACAGCCAATTCTACCCAAATCCACCCAGTTCAACCTTTTTCTGTCTTTTCCCGCCGTTTTCCGCCTTTTTTGACCTTTTTCAGCCGCAACATAAGCCCATTTTGGGCGTAAAATCAAAAAAACAACCCAAAACAGGCTCTGCAGAAAGAGGGGAGGGTAGACGAGAAATCGCAGTAAAAGAAAACGGAAACTGTATACAAAAGCATCAACCAAACACCCTAAAAAACGTCGTTTTCTCCCAGACCAGACAGATATGCTGATAAGTAAAGAAATATCTAAAATCCTACACTACAAGAAAGTGGTCGTAATCATGTCTAAAACTTACAACATTGCAGTCCTCAAAGGGGACGGCATCGGACCCGAAATCACTGAGGCAACCATAAAAGTTCTCGAAGCAGTCCAAGAAAAAACGGACTTCAAACTCAACTTCCTCTACGGCGAAGCAGGCTTCCACTGTATAGAAGAATTCGGAACTAACTTACCCGAAGAAACCATTGCTCTGCTCAAACGCACGGACGCGTGCCTCAAAGGACCCATGACAACCCCCGAAGAAGCAGGCGCACCAGTCAGCGGAGCCGTAAAAATCCGCAAAATCTTCAACCTCTACGCCAACGTCCGACCATGCAAAAGCTTCCCCTCCGTCGACTCACTTAAGCCGAACTTGGATTTTGTTGTCGTCAGAGAAAACACCGAAGGACTCTACTCGGGCGCAGAATTCGCCGCCGCCCCCGGCGTAGGAATTGCTTATCGCATAATCACCACTGAAGCCTCCACACGAGTGGCAGAGTTCGCGTTTAAGCTCGCGCAGACCCGCAAAAAACACCTCACCTACGTCCACAAAGGCAACATCCTACGCATAACGGACGGCATATTCAAGGAAGCCATGAAAACCGTAGCCAAGAAGTACCCCAACGTTGAAGTTGACGACCAACACATCGACGCCACAGCCATGCACCTCATCAAAAAACCCGAATTCTTTGATGTCATCGTCACCAGCAACCTGTTTGGCGACATACTCAGCGACGAAGCAGCCCAAGTCGTCGGCGGCTTAGGTTTAGCTGCAGGAGCAAACATAGGCGACACTTACGGCATGTTTGAACCCGTTCACGGCAGCGCACCAAAGTACACAGGCATGAACCGCGTCAACCCAATCTCCCACATAATGGCAGCCGCCCTCATGCTCAACCACCTTGGCGAACGCGGAGCTGCAGCAAAAATCGAAAAAGCCGTCACCGACGTTTTAGGCGAGGGCAAAGTGCGAACAATGGACCTTGGCGGAAACAGCACCACTAGCGACATGGCAGACGCAATCGCACAGAAAATCCGTGAAGCCTAAACTCTGCGGATAACGGTTGCCGACCTTGTCGACAACTCCATTTTTCCATTATAACCCATTTTAGCGTAAACGTTCTCCAAAACGACCTTTTCACCAATCATCAGGTCACTGGCTGTTTCGGAGTGGTCCCACCAAGCCGTCACCCGCACAATGCCGGTTTCGTCCTGCAAATCAAACGACGCCAGCCTCACCTGCTCGCCTTTGGAGGTTCGCACTTCACGGGAAACAGGTACCGAAGCCACTTCACCCTCCACGGAGACATCGTTAAAACCCTCAGCCAACACGCCTATCTTCACCAAATCCAAAGGCACCTCCGAAACATCAACATAAGTTTGGAAGTCCACATGCACCTCCACCTCGTCATTCTGGCTGGGTTTCACGCGTCCATTTACAATCTGGATTGGAGCGCCTCGCCGCAGTTTGGATTCAACCGCGTCAGCTTGTTCATTCCAAAAAACCACCATCACCTCACCCGTTTTGTCAGCAACCTTAGCTCGAAGCACTTTGCCGTCCGTTTGGTCGCTTCTGGTGAACGTGGATGACCCAAAGACATCCTTTACGGTGCCTTCTAAATTGACGTTTTTCTGGTTCAACGACAACTCGTTGATTTTCGTTGTGAACTTGCTGATGGTTGGGTAATCCTGTTGCTTCACGTTCTGCGGCTCAAGCTCCACGCTGCTACGGTTACCCATATGCAACTCGGGTGTGCCGTATTTGTCGGCTTTAGTGTAGCCGTGAGCAAACCTGACAATTTCCCCCACCTTCAACTCGCCTGACTCAACAAAGTCAGCTTTCTCGTTCCACAAAACCACCCGCACCAAACCATCATTGTCCACTATGGTTACGCTGGCAAGCTTCCCCGACTTGGCGCCGTCGAAAGTTTTCACGGGGTAAACGGCGACGACACGACCCGTAACCGTCGCGTTATTCAAACCCACAACCAGATGCCCCAAAGAAAGCCTGTGACTAAAAGGCCCATCCTCGCTACCTTCAACATCCACACCTAACTCAGCGGCAATCATACGCAAAAGCGACTCTTCAGCGATTAAGCCGCCAGTCATGTTTCGAGCAACCGAAAGCCTAACCTGAATCTGCTCACGACTAAGGTCTGGCTTTTTTTCGAGAATTTGCTGGATTATACTTTCAGGAGTCATTTTCATTCAAGCGCCGTTACGCATTACTGATTAAGGGGAAGTTTTAAGTCCTCTACAGAGTCCCCTCAGGTTCACATAACATTTAGGTTAAGGGTTTATTAGATTATTTCGGCTCAAAAATACGTGTCGGAGGATGCAAAGTGGCAGACTACACAACCCTTTACTCGGCGGGTTTCGCCCTGATTCTGGTGGGAATCGTGGTTCTCATTGCTGCTGCCATCCTGATAAGCATCACTCAGGGCAGTAAGGGCAACTCGAAGACAGCAGGAGCCATCATAATTGGTCCCGTGCCCATAATTTTTGGGTCAGACAAGAAATCTGTCAAAACCATACTAACAATGTCGGTTGCGTTAACTGCCCTGCTTATCGCTGCAATGCTGATTTACTACTTCCTATTAAGGTGAAAACACATGCTTGAAAACTTGGACGAAGAGAAAACCGCTTCGGGATTTGGCAGGTTAGGTTGGATTTTCGCCGCTGGCTTTGCCTTAGTCTTTGTGGGCGTGATTGTTATTGCTGTGGCTTCTGCGCTTGGAGGCGGTAACGGCTCAACAAGTACAGGCGTCGTTATCTTCATTGGTCCGTTTCCGATTGTTTTCGGTTCGGGTCCCGACGCTGGCGGGCTAATTACCATTGGACTAATTATCGCAATAATAAGTATAGTGTCGTTTGTGGTTATGCGAAGAAAACTCTAAGAAAGAGGCTGTTAGTCTTCTTTGTCTTCGTCTTTACCGTAATAAGCGTTGAGCAGTATGAGTGCAAGTGTGGCGAAGGTGGCGGTCATTGAAATGCCGATGATTATCTGGAAGTACCCGTTTAGGTCCATGTTAGGTTCCTCTTGCGATGCTATTTGATGTGGAGTTTAGGTATTTAAACTTAGACATGAAAGCGGCTCGTGGCGGTTTTCTTAGTTACCTATGAGACTATGATTTCCGTGACAAACTTCACCCAGAATTGCGCCCACTTGTACTCGTCTGTTGGAGCAAAGAGCCTGTAGGGTCCACCGTCCGTTTGCGCTAAAGGCTGGTCGTTTTCCGCGTAGCCTATGAGCATGTTTCCGTCTGCAACTTGGGTGAGCGTATAGTTCTTGGTGTACCCGTCAACTGCGATAACAGTAATTTTTTCTGCCCTCGCAGACATGTTCGCCATCTCCAAAACATCCAAAATCGGCAGCCCAGTCCAGTTTGACCACCGCTTCACGCTAGGCGCAAACTCCGCATACACGGTTGTTGATGGAAAGCTGGTCAAATTTGCACGGGTTATAACCAGCGGGTTAGAAATCTCTTTGCCTGAGATGGAAATCATCCAAGGTTTAAAATTGATTTCCTCCACGCTCCCCACTTGATATTCCGCGTCAAAGTAAGGAGCAACCAACTGTACAGGTCCACCATTTTCTTGGGTCATCCACTGCCCGTTTTTCGCGAAAACCAGTGTGATGATGTTGTTATTGTAGTAGTAGGGGTAAGCGCTGCTGTTGTAGGCGTGGAAAATGTTCAGGGGTGCTTTTGCGCCGTCAGCACCTATGATTTCGATTGGTCCAACATCCCACTCCATGTCAACTAAGGTGCAGAAGTCATAGAAGGGCACCCCGATGTAAGTTGCGTTTTCACCGTTCACGATAGCAGTGACGTTTGTAAGAGGCATCTCGGTTAGTTCTTTCAGGGTCAGGGTTTTTTCTTGTTCCACGTTGCCTGCGAGTTTGACTTGCCACTGTGGCGGTTCACCTGAAGGCAGTGGACCAGAGCCAGGAACTTGGTTAAAATACACTGTGAAAGCAGAAGCTAAAATCAACACTATCGCTACCACTGCAACCAACGTCGCTGTTTTCTTATTCATCCCAACTTTCCCCTAAACTTTGCAGAAGCGATCCACAAGATTTGCCTGTCCAAGGAAATTTGCAAACCGATATGTTTTAATAGACACAACAGATTGCGCTTAATAAGCTTTCGCAGCCTAATAAACGCATAAAAGCGAAGAAATGAGGGGTATAGAAGAGATGAAAATGTGCTCTGCATCTAAGTTTGCCGCGGCATTTCTGATAATTGCCATTTCAATTGGAGCAGTTCAGGCAAGTTCTCAACCTGTCAATGCTTCTGTTGTTCCAGAAGCGACTCTGGTTTCAGATGTTAAGGCAAACGTTGAAACTTCTGGTGCAGAAGGCAATTTTTCAATCATTTGGATAACGGACACACAGTACCTTTCAGAAAGTTATCCAACCTATTATGATAGCCTTTGCCGTTGGATAGTGAACAACGTTGAGAAATACAACGTCAAGATGGTTATCCATACAGGAGACTTAGTTGAGGATGAAGGAAACACCACTCACTGGGATAGCGCGAACCATTCCCTGAGTATTCTTTTAGATGCAGGAATTCCCTACACGTGGAACGCAGGCAACCATGACTACAACGCAACCTGCTGGATAGGCAACCAGTATGCGGCGTTTAACCCGGCAAACTTTGAAGAAGAACCTTATTGGGTAGATGACGCGGGTGAAGGAAAAAACACGGCTGTGCAGTTCACGGCGTCAGGCATGGATTTTCTGATTGTTAATGTTGAATACGACGCGGATAATGCGACTTTGGAGTGGGCTAACAGCATTTTGGATGCGTACCCCGAATCTCACGCTATCGTGGGAGCGCACTTTTACCTTAACCGAACAGGCAGATACGAACCGTGGGCAACAAACTTCAGACAAACTGTGTTGGCAACGCATTCCAACGTGTTCCTGACGTTGAGTGCACATGTGCATCCTTTGGCGTACTCTGGGTTAGCAAACCAAGTTGGAGACCGCCATGAACTCGTGTTTAACCGTCAAGACAAAGACAACTACATGGGCGGAGCAAGCTTAAGAATTCTCACCTTCGACACAGCCCACGGCATAATTGACGTAAAGACATTTGTTATCTACGCCAACACCTTCTTAACGGATACACACAGCCAATTCACGCTGCAAACTAACTTTTGGAACGAAGCAGCCGTAAACGAAGCAGAAGAAATCCCAGAGTTCCCAAGCACAATTGCCATAGTATGCGTTTTGGCGCTTACTGCTGCGGTGGTTGGTGCTTCGAGGAAAACAAGAAAAACTGCAGAAAACTAGCAGTTTTCCCCGTTTTGTAACGGAGGCGTTAGGCGTAGTTTTCTTGTTGAGAGTATGGCAACGGTGACTGCTGTAATAGAGAGACCAAAGATTAAGGCTTCGAAGACGGGGAGGGTTAGAGCGGAAGCGAAGGGAACCAAGAAGTCTATGAAGCCCATTGGTAAAGCGAGAAGTAGAAATCGTTTTTTGTGGAAGTATGCTGCGACTACGCAGAGGTAGCCCCAAGAGAAGTGAAACAGTAAAGAGGACACACGCTCAAGGATTCCCCATCCGATAAGAGACAAGGCTTGCGAGGGCGAATAGAATAGGGAAGGTTGAGCAGTTAGAAGCTGTTCATACACCATAGAAGCAATGGATGTATTTGAGGACAGTATTGCGTAGATTGAAAGCAAGTTGATTAGCGGAAGTAACCCCAAAAGAACCCCGTTTTCGTAGAAAGCTAAGCCTAACCCGTACGCTTCTGCGTCTTTGGCGTCAAGTTTACCCCTTGACGTGGCGTACCATGCCACCACGTAGGCTATGCCGACCTCGAAAATCACGGTCTGCAAACCAAAGTAAATTCCTGTAGCGATACTTTGGGCGCCGTAAGTTTCCAGCACTGCGGGAGCGGTTAGGAGTTGAAGGGCATATTTTAGGGCGATTGCTACGGCGTAAGCAATGAAGGTGTATAACAGCACGGACCACTTGAAGGTTCTCTTCAAACGCCAATAAACAATCAACCCGACACTGAAGAGGCCAACTATTACTGGCTGGAGTACAAAGATAAGGTCAATGTTCTGCATGTATAAACGCCCCTCGCTTGCTGTTTGATATCTTCAGCCTTATAATTTATTCCATTAACTGCACACACCAACGTGAACCACTTAGCAAAAACAGTCAAAAACCCAAAAGCTACCTACAAGCGGCGCATTAACCGCTGGTGCACAAAAAAACGACCTAAGATTTTCTTAGCCATGTTTTATCATTGTAATCGTTGGCGGTTTCTTCCATACAAACTCGAAATGTTTTTATATGCACAACGCAGAGTTTGCGCCATAAAGGGGAATATAGAAAATGAGTTCTAAAACAAAAAGCACATTCAACACAAAACTAATCGCAGCAGTCGCAATTATCATTATCGTCATCGCAGCAGTTGCAGCTTGGCAAGGAGGCGTATTTTCCCAACCTTCAATTTCACCCAGCCCGAGCCCTAGTTCTAGCCCTAGCGCAAGTCCCAGTGCGAGCCCAGCAGTAACTCTTCCCGCCATGACACTTACAATGATTGGTGCAAATGGAGAACAAGTGGTCTTAAACGCAGATGACATGGCCGCTCTTGAATCTTACACCTCAGACGGAGGATACAAAAGCAGCGGAGGATACATCGCAGCAGTCGGATCATACACAGGCGTACCAATTCTAACTTTATGTGACTTGGTCGGCGGCATCACCAGCACTCAGACACTCACAGTCACGGCATCTGACGGATACTCAATGGTTTACACCTATGACCAAGCAAACGGCATCGGTTTCACAACCTATGACCCTGTCACTGGAAGTGAAAAAGAGGCTACTCAACCAATGACAATGGTAGCCAACTACTTCGTGGACGGTGAACCCTTAGATTCCGACGATGGACCACTTAGAATAGGCGTCTCTGGACCTGAAGGCTTACTAACCGAAGGGCACTTTTGGACAAAAATGGTATCCAAAATAGAAATCACCAACAACGTCAGAGACTGGTCGGTAACTGTTGATTCTAACGGAGACACAGAACCGTATAGCATGGATCGTCAGGACTGGACAGCAGACTATCATCACTTCACATTAGAATGGACTGATGATAGCGGCAACGTTTGGAAAGGCACAGCACTCTGGCGGTGGATATCATGGTACAACTATAACGGTGGCATCAGCAACGAAACCTTAGACAAAGGCTACTCAGTGCAAGTCATATCTGGCGACGGATACTCCGCAACAATGGAGGGCACCCGCGTCTGGCTAAACGATGACATCATCGTTGCAGGCACACTAAACGACGGAGTACTTTCCGAACCCTACTGGCCACTAACATTAGTTGGCGCAGACGTTACGGGTAAAGAAAAAGTCAAGAACATTGTTCAGATACACGTAGTGCTCGATGAATACGCGTCGCCATCGCCCTCATCAACCGCAACTGCAACACCGTCTTCAACAGCGGCACCAACACAAACCCCCACACCAACTGCAGCACCGACAGCTACTCCTACAGCTTCGCCATCACCCTCAACAGCGCCAACTGGAGATTACAGCTTACTCATCACTGGAACAAATCAAGTAACCATGTCTAGCACCGCATTTGAAGCAGAAGTTGACCAAGTCAGCGCAAGCTACACTGACAGCAAAGACAACGTTTGGACAGGAACCACCCTTTGCAGAATTATGCATTGGGCAACAAGCAACGGCGCCATAGACAGCGCAGCAATCGCCGACGGTTATGTAGCTAAAGTAATAGCAGCAGACGGCACAGTTCTAGCTATAAATGACAGCCGCATTGACGAAAACAAGGACATCTTAATTGCAAACCAAGTTAATGGAGAAGCAATCGACCCCGACAGCGGACCATTGCGCCTTACAGGAGACGACTTAGACGGAGGAAAACAACGCCTCAAATGCGTAACGGAAGTCCAGATTTTGCCGATGAACCGCAACATAACCCTTACAGTTACGGCGGCAAATGGAACCAGCATCACATTGTTCGCCAATGATCTTGCTCAAATGGATGCCATCACTGAAAATGGTGGAACCCGAAACAGCAAAGGCATACTAGGAAACTTCGGCGCTTACACAGGCATATCCATCATGGACCTTCTGGACTTAGTTGGCGGAGTCACCAGCAGTGATTCGGTTAAAGTCACCGCTTCAGACGGTTACTCATCCACCTTCACGTACGCTCAACTGACCGGTGAAGGCATCGCCTTTTACGCCTCTACAGATGCAGATGCCGCAGTCACACCTACACAGCCAATCACCATGCTCATTGCCTACTATGTAAACGGAACCAGCATCGAAAGCGGTGGACCCTTGAGGACAATGTACGTTGGACCTGAAGGATTGTACGCCCAAGGCGACATGAACGCGAAGTTTGTCACAGCCATTGAGATAGTCTGAAAACGCTGAAAGGACACTGAAGTACATGAGAAAAACCTATGCGGCGGCTGCAGTGATCATCGCGGTGGTCCTGCTTGCCTCCACCTATTTTTTTGTTTTTAACAACGTTTTCGATGTTCAACCTAAGCAAGTAATCAGAATGCACTGTGCCACCAGCTTAGAGTTTCCGCTTGATAAGTTGGAGCCTGAATTTGAGAAGGCATACCCAAACATAGATTTACAGTTTGAGGGCCACGGCACCATTCAAGTAATCAGGCACGTCACGGAGTTAAACCATCTTATCGATGTGGTACTTGTGGCAGATTACTCATTAATTCCATTAATGATGTATAACACAAAGATGCCAAGTTCAGACCAAAACTTTGGCGACTACTACATCAGATTCGCCACCAACACCATGGTGCTAGCCTACACCAACACCAGCCGATACTCCAACGAAGTCAACGCCGACAACTGGTACGAGATTTTAAATCGTTCCGACGTGAAACTTGGGTTCGCTAACCCTCAACTTGCAGCACTTGGATACCGCGCTTTAACGGTTTTCCAGCTCGCCCAAGACTACTACGGAGAACCAACCTTATTCCACGACCTGATCTCGGCAAACATGAATCCACCGATAAACGCTCTTCCAAACGGCGCCAATTACACCATCACAGGTCCCGACACACAGCAGCCTAAAGGAGACAAGCTTACGTTGAGGTCAAGCGAAATAGACTTGATTGCGCTGTTGGAGTCAGGGTACCTTGACTACTGCTTCATCTACCTCAGTAACGCTCGACAGTACGGCTTTGATTACGTAGCGTTGCCAGACGAAATCAACATGGGGTCAGCCGCGTACCAAAGCAACTATGAACGTGTTGAGGTTGTGTATGATCACCAACGCTTTGCAACCGTGAATCTTGACCGAACAGGCGAAACCATCTACTACGGCGTAACCATACCCGCCAACGCGCCGCATCCTGAACTGGCCGAGAAATTCGTAGAGTTCCTTCTGGTTGGGCAGGGTAAAGCAGTCTTTGACGAGTGGTATCACGAAATCTACAGTCCAGCATACACGGATAACCTGCAAAACGTTCCCGAAAGCCTACAGTCTCTGGTAACTGCAGAACCCTAACCCTTTTTTATAAAACCACATTTAACTCAGGTAACTGGGGAGCCTAAGAAAGTGGGTTGGATAAAGCAGAAGTCGCCTTTCATCGCGTTGTCACTTGTTCTAAGTGTACTCATGGTTCTGTTTCTGCTAATACCCATCGTTGGGACTTTAGCAAGCTCCGCTGAGGGCATCCCAAACGCGTTAACTGACCAACGAACCCTAAGCGCGATATGGACCAGCTTCTACTGCGCCTTCATCGCCACAGCAATTATGCTTCTTTTGGGGGTTCCCTTTGCGTACCTGTTCACCCGCGCAGAGTTTCGCGGAAAAAAAATCTTAGACTCCTTAATTGACATACCCATATTGATTCCACACAACACCGCAGGCATCGCCCTTTTCGCCATTTTGGCACCAAGCTACCCCATCGGCGCAGCATTTGCCAGTTTAGGCATCGGGTTTGTGGACACCATATGGGGCATAGTAGCGGCCATGGCGTTTGTTAGTGCACCGTTTATGATTCGAAGCGCACAGGAAGCGTTCGCCTCCGTAAGCACGGACATGGAGAAAACAGGCAGAAGCTTAGGCGCCACAAAATACAAAGTTTTCAGGCATGTAACTTTGCCGTTGGCGTCACGAGGCATCTTGACGGGTTGCCTGCTGACGTGGGCAAGAGCCGTAAGCGAATTTGGAGCCGTCGCGATAATTGCGTATTTCCCCAAAACCGCACCTATCCACCTCTACGATGTCTTCGTAATTCAAGGCTTGAGCGCCGCTCTTCCAGTGAACGCGCTTCTGATAATTCTTGCCATCGTAATTCTGATTGTGTTCAGGGTTACGGTGTTCAAATCAAAGAAGCTGATACAATGATGGAGGGCAAATGATGTTGGGGCTTAAACTGGAAGACATCTCAAGAACTTGGCGTGGATTCAAACTACAAAACATAAACCTAACCATAGAAAAAGGCGAATACTTCATCCTGCTAGGTCCCACAGGAGCAGGCAAAACCCTCCTTTTGGAAACCATCATGGGCTTCCAAAAACCCGACCACGGCAAAATCCACCTCAACGGAGAAGACATCACCGAGCTTGCGCCGGAAAAAAGGGGAATAGGCTACGTTTCCCAGAATTGCCTGCTGTTTCCTCACCTGAACGTGCGGCAAAACGTGGAGTTCGGACTCAAAATGCGCGGCGTCCCCCAAGCCGAAAGAAGCGGAGCCGTTGATGAAGTGTTGGAGTCTACGGGGCTTAAACCGCTGGAGAAACGGCGTTCTGGCACATTGAGTGGGGGAGAAAAACAGAAAGCCGTCCTTGCAAGGGTTCTGGTAACTGAGCCGTCAACGGTCTTGTTGGATGAGCCTTTGACTGGGTTGGACCCGGAGTCTGCGCGGGAAGTCAAAACAGTTTTCAAGCAAATGCGCAGAGACGGAAAAACGGTAGTTCACGTAACGCATAATCAGGTTGAAGGCTTCAGCCTTGGCGACCGCATGGCAATCATAAAGTCAGGCGAAATTGTACAAGTAGGAAAGACACGGGAAGTTTTCTCTAAGCCGCAGAGCAGGTTTGTGGCAGGGTTTTTGGGTTACGAAAACATTTTCTCAGCCCAACTGACAGAAAGAAAAGACCGCACATGTTTGGTTCGTGTTGGAAACGTAACCTTACAGACAGCGATGAAGCCAGAAGTCGACGCATTCGCGGTTGCCGTGAGACCCGAAGACATTTACGTGCATCTTTCCCACGTAGAAAACGGTGCTTTGAACATATTAGAAGCGAGGGTTCTTGATTTCACTGACCAAGGACCCCACGTGGCGGTGACGTTTGAGGCTGGACTGCAACTCATGGCGGTTTTAACTAAAAGCGTGTTTTTGGAATCAAATCTTGAAGTTGGACAGAAGGCATGGCTTTCCTTTAAGCCCGAAGCAGTTAGAGTCATAGAAAAAAACAGGTAAACGGTTTTTTAGGTGGTGGAGGGTTTTTTCCACTCTTTCATCAGGCAATCGTAAAGTTCGTCCCTTTCATCCACGATTTCGTACCAGCATAGGTTACGGGCGATTTTCTGCGCAATCAAATGATAACACAGGTGGGCTTTCTTGTCTAAGACCCTAAAGTAAAAGTCGTCGCAAGTGCAGAACTCTGCTTCAGGCATCAAAAGGTATTCTCGTTCACGCCCAACTACGATCCAGACGTTGCGGTTGCTGGGTCGAAAATGGTACTTTTTGATGCGGTTCTCTTTCAGCGCTTCCAAGGCTTTGGTAAATCGTTGCCCAAAAAGGTCGTAGAGGTCAGTGAGGTTTTTGCCTGACAGTTTGTCTTGTGCTTTTGCCTGTTTACATATAGCGTTTAATTCGTCGAGTTCGCAGATTTCTTTTTTTTCGGGTTTGTCGTTTGTGGTCATGCAGGGGCACTTGCTTACGTTAACAGGAAACAAAGAAAAAGGCGTTAGCCTATGTCGATGGGTTCACCTTTCGGCTTAGAAACTTCCACCTTCGGAAGCACAACCTCCAACACGCCATTCTTATACGTGGATTTGGCTTCCTTCACCTTAACTGCTGCAGGCAACTCAACTTCTTTACCGTACTTGTAATGGGGCGTATCCACACCAATTTCCAACGAATCTTCGGTTCCATGAAGTTTGATGTCAGTCTTTTCTACGCCCGGAAGCTCCACAACCACGCGGATTTCGCTGTCAGTTTCCACCACATCCACCAGTGGCTCACGTTCCTGCCTGACTTGTGGGAGTCCCTTTTGGGTTTTCTTGATGTTGCCAAACTCTTGGATTTCTGGTTTGCCGTCTGGACCGATTTTCATGCTGTACCCGTAAACGAAGGGTCCGAACTCTTTGACGGTGCTTCCGTCGGGGAGTTTACGTTCTTTAACGTAGTCTTTGGGGACCTTTTGGGTGAAGCTTTTCAGTTCTTCTTCCATCATTTTTTCCATTTCACGGAATACGTGGTCAATGTCTCCGAAGAAGGGGTCCTTGTCAAAGAAGCTTCTACGTCTACGTTTTGTCCATTCGGGGAAATCATCATCTGAAGACATGTATAATCACCACATGGGAGTATGTGCGTTTTCCGCTCCAATAAGGTTTACCCCAAAAAATAATGCACATAAACATGAAAAAAGCAAGGTTGTTAAGCCCCATCGTTAAGCAACCTGTCTGCTTATTTCATATTTAAGCAGACATAACAAGGGACGAATCAAAAAAAGAATTTTCCAACAATATGGTACTCATTCATCAGAAGAAAACACAAAAACTATATACGAATAACTCACAAAAAAGGACAATTTGAAATTATAAGCCTTTGGAGGGGGAATTTCAAAATGGAAGAAGAGGAAAAAGATAAGAGTCCAGATTGGAAAAAATTTGTACGAAGACACTGGAATATAGTTGCTATATTCGTAATTGCAGGTATTGTGGCTGTTTCAGGTGCAGTTTATGTCTTTTGGTGGTTCGTGGGAGAAGCTCAATCAACAGGTCTTGTGCCGTTGACTCTAAACCTGTGGGCGATGGAAAATGTAGTGATGTTCATTTTACACGCAATTTTCTGGGAAGTGATCCTAATCGGAATCCCTGTTGCAATAGGTGCAATAGCAGGTTGGCAATGGTGGAAAAAACTACCTGACGAGGAAAAAAAGGAATACCGCCTCTTTGGCAAACACTCACGCACAACAAGCGGCGGAAGCGGAGTATCAATACTGTTCTTTATTGCCTTTGCAATCAAGGTTTACGTCGATGGAAACTGGAATAACGCTATTTCATCTTGGACAGTTAATTACGTAATAGGTTCAATGATTACAATACTAATCTGGAGCGCCATCATTTTCGGAATCCCAGCAGCTATAGGAGTCATCTGGTGGATACACCACGAAACCAAGATACCCTCAGAAAATGAAAATACATAACGGATTGGAGCGGTTTTCTACTCCCCCTTCAAAAACCGGGCTGCCAAATGGGAAGATAAGATAACTTATCACATAGTACCAAGCCATCAGCGAAGTCTTCACGAAAAAGAAATGAAAAAAGTTCCCGCAGTTATTTACAGATTAAAGAGAGTACGCATTAGCTCAGACTTAGCGAAGCTAAAGTCGCCGAAGTTGACCCATTTTTCCCAAATAGGTGCCATCCAAAAGATACAGCTCCGAGTCACCTACAGCCACAGCGTCTGAACGCAAAACTGGCCCAATCAACGCTTCGGCTCCGAGTTCCCTTCGTGGATGGGTTTCGTTTACAGGTCTGCCTCCGAGGAAGTCGTTGAAACTCGGCATCACAAACAGCTGGGTGGTCCGCGGCTTAAACCCGTAATGCGTTTTGACCGTTTCTGCTGCAGTGCCCTCGACTTTTACGCCGTGCTTCTGCAAAAGAATTCTCGCCAGAAGTTCAGTGTTGCAGTTGGCTTTCATCCAGATTTGCCTTGTCAACTTCACGCCTGCGGGGTCACGGAACACAACCACAGGATGCAAGTGTCCCATAAACAGCGTCTTGCACCTCAGCAATACAGGTGACGGCCATTTGTGCCCATGAAACAGACCCACGTCGTCTTCAACCACGCCTGTGGCTGGATGCATCATAACGCCTTCGGGAAGCATAGGCTCAAGGTTCGCGTCGTGGTTACCTCGCACAATACCGATGTCGGCAACGTGCTGCTTGACTTCGTTAAAGAAAACGGGCAGGTCGTGCCATTCGCCGGGCTCAGAAGCAGTTACCGTATATTTCACGTCACCCAAAATAAGCAGCACATCTGGCTTGTGCTTGTCCAGTAAGGTAACAAGTTTGTCGAGAAGGCGGGGCATCTGGCTTGGCACATGGATACCTTTCTCCTGAAGCGCCAGCTCCCAGCCCAAATGCGGGTCAGCGATAACCAAAGTTTTCTTATCGCCACCTCGAATCAGGGCGGCAGGGTTGGGCATCAGAAGAGAAAACATTGCTCGGCCTTACTTTGGCTTTAACAGGTTCAGTATGGCTTCATGGATTTCTTTGTTTCCTGAAGCAACAAACGTTACCGTCTGCTGTGGGTCCAGCTTGACATCGACCGCTTCGCCCTTAGGAGTAGACAAAAGTCCACCAGCCTCTTTCAGGATTAAAAAGCCAGCCGCCACATCGGTCGTTCGCAGTTTTCCTCGGATATCCACGAAAGCGTCGGTCAAGCCGTCCGCAACAAAGCAAAGCTCCAGTGCATTGGCGCCGAAGTGTCGGATATGCTTAGTGTTCTGGATGAGCTCCGACAGTTGAGGAGCTAACTCTTTGACTTTGTAGGTGTTCAAGTCCAAGCCTACGACGGCGTCATCTAGCGACGAGACGGCGGAGGTTACAATTTTTTCGCCATCACGGAATGAGCCTCTGCCTTTGATGGCGGTGTAGGTGTCTCCGTGGAACATGTCCGTCACCATTGCAGCGTGAACGTCGGATAACACAGGTTTTTGGGATACGGCTATGGAGGAGCAGTAAAAGGGTAATCCGCGGACGAGGTTTGTGGTTCCGTCAATCGGGTCAACGGTGACGTAGCAGTCTTTGGCTTGGCTACCGTATTCTTTTATGCCTGACTCTTCGCTCACCAAAGTGAAAGAGACGCCATGCTGTAGGAGGACTTCAACGATGGCTTTTTCCGCCGCCAAATCCACCGTTTTCATTTGGTCTCCACCTGCACCTCTGCCAAGGTCAGGCTGTGGGTCTTTAAGGGTTTTAAGCAGCGGACGCACCAATGCGTTGACTTTTTCTTTGCATTGAAGAAAAACCGTGTTCCAGTCAAAACTTGGCTCCATGAAGATTCATCCCTACGGGGATTATGCGGTTTCTAACTCATAAAGACAACTCAACAACACAAGCAAAAAATCCTCCTATTTGGCGTCTATTTGGATGCTGATAGCCAATCTATGCAGAAACTATAGAGGGGGGTCTACGCGCTATTGGCGTTTTTTCAGCCTAAACCGATGTTGAACCGCAAAATAAGGCAATGAGTGCTCAGACGGTGGTGGTTAGGCTCAAAATCTTTAAGCACCCTCCTCGCATAACTGATGCCTTGGTGCCAAGTTTGGACAAGACAGATATGCGCCTCATAATGCTTCTCGTCGTGAATTCTAGGCTTCCTTACGCCGAACTCGCCGAGAAGTTGAACCTTTCTGTGAACGCCGTCCACAAACGCGTCCAGCAACTAATTGAAGCGGGTGTTATCCGCAAGTTTAACGCTAAACATAGCCTTTTAGCTGAAAACGCCATGGTGGTCTACGTTTTTGGGAACTCATCGCTTGAGAGTTTTCAGGATTTGCCTAACAAACTGAAGATGCAGGGTTCTATTTACTGGCTTGCGGTGGGCAGCGGGAAATTCCTCTATACCAGTGCATACCTTAGAAGCGTTGCGGAGCTTGAGCAGCTTGTCAGCTTCGTCAAAAAAACTGCAGGGATACCTGAACCCGTCGTGGGGATAATGCAGCCGTGGCTTCCTTGGGTTGACCAGTTTTCCAAATTAAAGCCCTCCGATTTAGTTCTATGTAGCTTAGATTACCAGATTATTCGTTCCTTGAAGGATGACGCACGCAAACCCATAGCTGATGTAGCAGATGAAGTAGGAGTTTCAGCCAAAACAGTCCGCCGCAGGCTACAGCGCATGATAAAGAACTACCTGATTGAGCTTTCTTTGGAGTGGTACCCTGACAAATCAAACGACATCACCACGCTTATGGAGCTACATCTGAAAACCGACGTTGACATGCAAGTTGTGCCCTATCAGATTCAGAAAAAATATAGCCCAAACGCACTTTACTACTGGTGTTTCGCCAACATGCCTAACACGGTAACCTTCGTTATCTGGACAAACAGTATGGGTGAGTTGCAGAAGCTACGTGAAAACCTCGAAAAAGAACCTACAGTCGCATCAGTGGTGCCATACATACTTTACGATGGTTACCTGTTTGAAACTTGGCGGGACCAACTATCCGAAAAGGTGCAGTCCAATTCTTCAACCTGAAAGGTGAAAAAACGCCCTTTAGCAGATTCTTTTTGGCAGTTTTATCCAACACTTCGGTGACATGAAACTAAATTCTCCCACGCTAACCTTCATCTCAGAAGGCAAAACGGGAAGTGAAACAAATGGATGAATCAGCCATAATAATTGAGCACCTTGCCAAAAAGTACCCAGATGTAACTGCCCTTAACGACCTAAGCCTGCAGGTTGCCAAAGGGGAAATGTTCGGGTTGCTGGGTCCAAACGGCGCAGGCAAAACCACCACCATAAACATCCTCTGTGGGCTCCTGAAGCCTACAAGCGGTAACGCCACAATCTGCGGCTACGACGTGCAAAAGGAATCAGCCAAAGTCAAAGAGATCATAGGGGTCTGCATCCAAGAAACCGCTGTTTACCCCTACTTGACAGGTGTAGAAAACGTGGAGCTTTTCGGAAGCCTCCACACCATGGATAAAGCCACACTTAATACGCGCCGTGACCAGTTGCTTAAGAAAGTGGGTCTTGCTCAAGACTCCAAACGGAGAGCGGGCAAGTACAGCGGTGGCATGAAACGCCGACTTAGTCTCATACTTGCCTTAATCAACGACCCGCAAATTGCTTTTCTGGACGAACCCACTGTTGCAATGGACCCGCAATCTCGGCATGCCGTCTGGGACTTTCTTAAGGAACTCAAGAAGGAACAGAAAACGCTCATCTTAACCACCCACTACATGGAAGAAGCCGAGGAACTTTGCGACCGCGTCGGCATAATTGACCATGGAAAACTAATCGCAGTGGGCTCACCAAAAGAGCTGATTGCCCAAAACGGCGTCAAGAACTTGGAAGAAGTTTTCATCAAGCTCACGGGTAGAAACATTCGGGAGGACGTATGATGAAGGCTCAACGCGTTTTAGCCTTAACCAAGAAGGAACTGAAGAAAACTGTCCGCGAGCCAGCTGCGCTTTTTATGATTTTCCTGTTTCCCGTTGTTTTCGTTTTTGCTTTCGGTGCGTCCTTTGGAGGCGTAGCTAGCGGGCAAACGGTTTACGATATAGGCGTAGTTAACGCTGATGCATCGGCTAATCCTTCTTCGCAGTTGTTACTTAACACTTTAACCGACACCAAAATCCTAAACCTGCACGTCTACGCCGACAACCAAACCGCTCAAACCGACCTGTCACAAGGCAAAATCCAAGCCGTCATGATAATTCCCAGCAGCTTCAGCCAAAGCCTAACTTCCTATCAAGCGGCACCAAACAACCCCGACCAGTGGGTAACCGCCACTATTCCGCTTTACCTTGACAAAGGCTCCCTTGTTGCCACACAGGCTATCCCACCGATACTTCAACAGGTGCTGTCAGGCATGACAAGCCAAAGCGGGCCCACACAGAGTCCTCTCCGCTTAGAAACTGCCTCGCTGGTGGAAGTTAAAACAGTTTCAGCGCTGGACTTCATGGTCCCCGGCATGTTCACGTTTGCGTCAATATTCCTCATCATGATCGTTGGGCAATCGTTTGCTCAGGACCGCGAAAACGGAATGATGAAACGCATACGCATAACCCCCACCTCATCGACTGAGTTCATGGCTAGCCAAGTCATATCCTACATGGGTATAGCTTTGATTCAAGCCGCCTTGGTATTCGCAATAACCTACGCGTTGGGCTTCCAACCAAACGTCGGCGTACCCGCATATGTATTTGCTTTCGTGCTGGTGTTGGTGTTCTCGCTGTCAAACGTAGGCTTTGGCTTAATCACCGCAACCATAGCCAAGTCGTCAGGCGCAGCAACAGGCCTTAGCTTTCTGTTCGTGCTTCCGCAGTTGTTCCTCGGAACCTTTGTGGGCGCCTCCTTGAGTTCAGCCGCGCAGGTTGCAGGAAAATTCGTGCCCAGCTACTACGTTACAGATGCGTTGACTTCCTTGTTCCTCAGAGGAGCAGCCATCACCAGTCCAACGATACTATTAGACTTTGCTGTACTCTCGGTGTCCTGCGTAGCTATCTTGGCAGTCGGCATTGCACTTTACGCCAAATACTACAAAATCTAACGGCCCTTCCCCATGCTACGGTGAGTAAACTTGATAAAAAACACCACAATAAACAGCAACGCGCTGGCAAAAGAAGCCAAAGTGTCAAAAAACAAAGAAACCTACAAACTGATAGAAAAAAACCAAATCTACCGCATCGGCGTCGGAGCAAGAGCAGACTCAACTGATGCGCCATCCTTTTTTATTGAAGTTTTGGTAAGTTTGTCTGCAGGAAGCGGCGAAGTAGACCTGTCCTATCTCAAAAAAGCGCTAACCTGCCTGAAGACATTGCAGTCGAAGGGCTATTTGCTGGCGTTTGAAGATGGTAACATTGTTTCATGTGAAAAAAAGCGATTACACGACCTGAACGAGGAATACTTAGCTGTAAAATCGCTACTAAAAACTGCCTTCGTATAATCCCACGACCTGCCTCGAAAAACAAAACTCATTAACCCTTTTTCTTCAACAAGCCGCCAGTTACCTTAGAATAGTATAAACAAACAAAATTGCAGTTAGCACACAAAATAAAGAAACTGGAAAGATGAAAGAAATGGTTTTATTCTCGGCTTGAAAGCACGAAGATGTAGTCTGCTGTGTCTGCACACATGTCTGCTGCGTGCTCGATGAACTCAATTAAATCATCAAATATTATCATGGCTCCACAGTTAACTTCTGCACCGTACTTGACAAACAGCGTCTTGGCGCTCAGGTATTCTTCGTCAAGGTCATGCTCAAAATCTTCCACTTTCTGGGCAGCAGCTATAGCTTCAGTTCCGTTAGACGAAATCTTTTCTATGCCTCCACGCAAAGCCTGCGCCGCCTCAACAAGTTTCCCAGTCATAAACACCGTTTTCTGGCAAAGCTCGTCAGGAATCTTGGCGTCTCCAAGCATTTGTAGACACCTGGCGGCATCTTTTGTGTGGTCAGCTAACGTGTCCAGCCGCTTCACCAAGTGAAGCAAGTCTTCACGGTAATCTGCGACCAAAGCGGCACCCTTTGAAAGCTCTGTGAAAACGTCCGTCCGCAACTTGTCAACTTCTTCTTCGGCTTTGTACAAGTTAGCGATGTGTTTGTTGGCTTCAGCTATGTTCCCTTCCGAGAAGCTTTTTGTAGCTTTATGCAAAAGCGTCACGGTATCAAACGCTTTTGTGATTTGTTCATGGGCTAATTCTAAGCCTTTTGTTCGGCGTCGTTTTTCAAACCAGTCATAGCTTCTTCGTTCCATGGTCGCTTAACTCCTTATACCACTATTTGGGCAAAGTACACATATAACCCTTCTTCTCACCGCGCGATGGCTAACAGTTCCCGCGTTTGTGTTTATGCTAAGCATGCGTCAATCGCCAAGAACCAATCCACAAGATCAGATTTTTCTATGCTGCCCTCTTCTTCTTTTCTCAAGATTTTTTCCACTTTTAGCTCCCTCAACTCTACGACTCTGTCATAACCTACTCATGACGGGTTAGCCGAACATGAGCTCTTACACGCTCAACAACCCTTCTTCGTTTAATGCCTTATTTGCCCTATCCAAATATTGTATAGACAACACTGTAAACTATATAGAACTAAAGACGCCTGAAACTCTTTCTGGTGTTAAGTTTCAAGCATAGTTTTAGCCAACTCGACCTTATCTGACATGTTTCTCATAACCGTATTCGTAACTTTCACCTTGACGCCCAACTGCTCAATGCGTTCCTTCTCCGAAGCATCCACAATATCAATTACGAAAACATCAAGAAAATCTGCATAAAGTTCTGTCACCGCAAACGCCGAAACCTCACAACCCAAACCCCGCAAAAGCTTATCCGCAGGACCCTTAACAGGTTTACCTCCAATTATCGGGCTAACACCCACCTTAACGGCATCGGTACGTTTTAGGGCTTCACGAATACCCTTCACCGACAGAATTGTTCCAACGCTCACCACAGGATTACTAGGACAAATCACCACACGCCGCGCGTTTTCAATGGCTTCAACCACGCCTGCTGCTGGCTTAGCTTTTTCTGCTCCATAAAACTCCACGCCTAAAACTTCGTCTTTTGCACCCCGCTTAACCATATACTCTTCAAAATGCATGGTGCCTGCCTTTGTGGTTATTCGGGTTTCAAACTTGTCGTCAGTCATGGGTAAAATCGTTGTCTTCAAACCTAACGCTACACAAACCTTCTGGGTAACTTGGGAAAGTGAATATCCTTGTCTGAGAAGGTTGGTCCTGAAAATGTGCGTGGCAAGGTCCCTGTCGCCTAGATGGAACCATTCAAAACCTGAAAACGTCTTTAGTGCATCAAGGCACTGGAAAGTGTCGCCGCTGATTCCCCAACCTTGTGTTTTGTCCACAATTCCTGCCAGCGTGTAAGCGGCTATGTCTAAATCGGGTGAGATGTGCAAACCGTGCAGTTCAATGTCGTCGCCTGTGTTTCCAATAACGGTTAACTCCTTTGGGTCAATTACCTTTACAATTCCAGCGAGAAGTTTTGCTGCACCAACTCCGCCCGCCAAAGCAGTAATCAACTCACTCACCCCGGTACTGTAATTCTGTTTTACGGTGGCTTATTTGAATTGCCCACTACACCAAATCTGACGCTACTGTGAGCTACTTTCTTGTTTTTCCGAGACCCAAGACTCCTGTGTATTGCCCTTCTCGTCGATGGTTTGTTCCTTCTTGAAAACTGGTGCTTCATGCTTGTATCGCTCTACGGCTTCCCGAAGCACAGAAAAAACTTCGGGTCTATGAGACCCCGCAACAGAAACATACACAAGGTCATCCCCCACGTTGAATTCGCCCAGTAAATGATGAATCTGCACATCAACAATTCCGGATTTTTGAGAAAGTTCATCGCAGATTTTTTCAAGAGTCTCGTTAGCTTTCTCCTCATAAGCCTCAAGCGTTAGCTTCTGGACTTTTTGGCCTTCGTTGTTTTCTCCGCGCGCAACCCCTATGAACAATCCGATGGCTCCTGTTTTGGAAAAATCTTCCTTCTTTTTGATGCTGTCCATAAGGTTTTGAAGGTTAAAACTGCCTTTTTCATGAACACCTGCATGATGAGTCATGATTCGTTGCCTCACCTATTCAGAAACAGTGTAGGTTAATAACGGATTCGCCTCTAAACATGTTATCTTTTCGTTCAAAAGCGACAAAATTTACGAAGAAAATAAGTGAAAGGTTAAAAAACCCTTTCCGAGGTGGTTTAAGCTTCTGCTTCTTCGACTTCTTCTTCAGGCTCTGCAACAGGAGCTTGTTCAGGCAATACTGCAGGTTGACCCACAAGTTTTGATTTGCGGATTCCAACGTGTCTTAGCGGTGCCACAAGCTTCGCTTCGTTGTAGATGTCTGAAGCTATCTTGCCCAGAACCATTTCTTGCACAAACTGGTCCAGCGTCAGGGCAACCGATTTTTCCCTGACTATCCGATTCATGATTTTACGGATAATCTGTTCTTGTGAAGTTTTGATTCTGGAAAGCGTCAATGCTGAAACAGCTATTCTGAGTTTAAAGCCGTCTTTGGTAATCAGGTTAAAGAGACCATCAACTTTGGTGGTTCTTCTGCGCACTAGGCTTCTCAGGTAGTCTCGGCTGTATTCATGTCCCTTGAAGAGTGTACGTGCAGTTTTGCCCTCAATGGCATATACTTGGAAGAACATCTTCAAGTATTGATGCGAGAAGTCACCCGTAATATCGTAAAGTGTGGCTTCAGCAACTCTTCCGATGAGACCTTGCTCTTCCTGAGCCGGCACAGAACCTAGTTCAATGTTACCAAAGTATGGTGGTGCAATGACCATGTACCATGATTTGCTTCGCCATTTGTCGCGAACGTGTTTACTGGATTTCGAAGACAAGTTAATCCTCCGAGCGCGCCTTTAGCATACTCAAGCCAATATAAAAGGTTTTAGCGTTTGATGCTAATTTTCTCTGTATCCCCCGCGTATTTTCGAAGAACCTTCGGGACAAGGATGCTGCCGTCTTCCTGCTGGCAATTCTCCAGAATCGCAACTATGGTTCTGCCCGTGGCTAAAGCAGTGCTGTTAAGAGTATGCAAAACGCCTTTAGGCGGTGAGCCTTCTTTTTCACGGTAACGAATCCCCAGACGCCGTGCTTGGTAGTCAGTGCAGTTGCTACAACTTATGACCTCACGGTAAGCCCCTTGGGCAGGCATCCACGCTTCAAAATCATACTTTTTAGCGGCTACGGTGCCTATGTCACCCGTGCAGACATTAACCATACGGTACGGCAACTCCAACTTTTGCAAAAGCTCTTCCGCGTTGGCAGCAAGTTCCTCATGCATCTGCCAAGAATCCTCAGGCGTACAGAAGATAAACTGCTCAATTTTGTTGAATTGGTGCGTGCGGAAGATGCCGCGTGTATCCTTGCCGTGTGCTCCTGCCTCTTTACGGAAACATGCGCTGACTCCTGCAAGTTTGAGGGGCAGGTTGTCTTGTTTGAGAACTTCGTTCATGTACATGGCTGCCATGGGGTGCTCGCTTGTGGCAATGAGATACAGGTCTTCGTTTTCGACCTTATAGAGTACGTCAGCAAAGTCGCCAAGGCTGGTTACGCCTTCGTAGGGTTCACGCCTCATCAAATAAGGCGGCTCAATAAGAGTGTAGCCTTTGCTCGCTAACATTTCCATGGCAAAGTTCATCAAGGCATAATCAAGCATCACACCCAATCCTTTGAGGAAGAAGAATCGGGCTCCCGCAACTTTTCCTGCCCGCTCAATATCCACAATATCTAAGTTCAACGCTAAATCAATGTGGCTTTTAGGTGCGAAACTGAACTCGGGAAACTTTCCCCATTTCTTGACTTCCACGTTGTCTGCGTCGCTGGTTCCGAAAGGCACCGTTTCATGCAGCATGTTCGGCAAAGGCATAAGGTATTGACGGTTTTTCTCCTCAAGTTGCGCGACTTCTTTTTCCATACTGGTGATTTGGGCGTCTATGGCTTTGGCTTTCTCCACTTGGCTTTGGGCGTCCTGTTTAGCTTTTTTTAGGGTTACAATTTCTTGAGTGCATACTTTACGGTCATGCCTCAGGTCATTTAGTTTGGTGAGGTCTTCGCGCCAGCGTTTGTCAGCGTCTATAAGCTCTTGGAGCATAACAAGGTTTTCTGATGTACCTCTTTTAGAGAGGTTTTCTTTGACCATTTCGGGTTTTTCGCGTATAAGCTTGATGTCTAACATGTGAGTCACAGGTCAACTCTTTTTTGGAGTTGCTTGGTTATTTAACTTGCGTTACGCCTGCTGCGCTTTGCCTATTTTTCTGTTCGATTTGTATTCATGCCCACTTTATATACTTTCAAATGTGATTTGCTTTAGGGATAATTTGTATGCAGAGTGAATCTGGAGAATTTTCCAGAGAAACACAAAGTATTCTCGAAAACAACCCTTTGGGTCTGCTCTTTCGTGGTCCAACAAGCCTGAAACCTACAAAAACTACCCAACAAAACAAATTCATCTCTCCACAGACTTCGCAACCAAATCCAAAGCCCGAATGCCCCTGCTTGAAGCCCTCAAGAACCGAAAAAGCGTACGCCACTTCGCACCTGAACCTTTGAGACTTATGGAACTTTCTTTTATTTTGTGGGCTTGCACAGGCATCCGAAAAGAAGAAAACGGCTTTGACTTCCGCATGGTTCCCTCCGCGGGTGCCTTGTACCCCATCGAAACCTACGTTGCAGCAAACAATGTTACATCCCTGCCGAAAGGGCTGTATCACTACAACATAAAACTTAACGCGCTTGAAGAATTGAAGCTTGGAGATTTCGGAGACGACATTTCAAGGTCAGCGTTGGGACAGGACATGTGCAGTGAAGCAGCCGCCGTTTTCATTTGGACAGCCGTTTTCCAGCGGGCAAAATGGAAGTACCATCAACGAGCTTACCGATACGTCTACATCGACGCGGGCACATAGCCCAGAACCTCGCGTTATCCGCAACAAGCTTAGGTTTGGGTTCGTGCCAGATTGGGGCTTTCTTTGATGATGAACTCAACGAGCTTTTGAGACTTGATGGTGAAGAGGAAAGTATACTTTACCTGAGCGCCATTGGTCATCCAATACATACTCGACAAAACTAACGCCACCGTTACGCGATAGAAGTGGTTGATGGTGCGGTCTCCGGGATTTGAACCCGGGTCGTCAGGTTGGGAACCTGATGTCCTAACCAGGCTGGACTAAGACCGCGCAAACAACAAATAGGCAAACATCACCAATTAAACTTTTATCCTTAGCTGCGTATCAAAGCATTTAAGCGTGCCTTCGCCCTTTATTGACGACATTATACTTTACACCCTCTGTGTTATCTGTTCGGGTTACACATCCGAGCAATCTAAATGTGTGACCTGTTGTAATTTTTGTTCTAAAGATAACGCGGTGATTAAGACTTTACGTTAAGTAAAAAGTCCCCTAAGCTATGAAAAGAGAAAAATTTGTTATTATTTCGCGATTTTAAGCCTTTTTTGAGCGTTTAGATCCAACAATGCCGATTGTTCCCAGCGCTGCAAAGCATGCAACTACTGCGGAGAGCACACCAAGTGCGTATTCTGGTACTACCAGAGGTGGCTCGACAACGTCAAAGTAGCATTCAGCTAATTTAGGACCACCTTGCTCATAGACATCTACCCTATATGTATCAGCTATTGTTGACTCTGTTGTTGCCCAAGCATATGTTCCAGTAGAACCACCACTCCAACTTGTCATAAAGTTTGTTCCACGCCATAACATGCAAGTAACGCCAGTAACGCCTGAGCAATCCCACTTCACATATACGGTTTCTTTTTGCAGATAGCTGTCTTTAAGTGTAGTGTAGTCACTTTCGTATGTGTCTACGGTTGATGCCGCAAAAACAAAACCTATTGATGTAACAAGTGCAATGGTGAGCATTGCTAGTAGTATTGTCGTTTTCCTGATTTGCATTTGCCTATCTCCTTCCTACAACAAAGCATATCTGCACAGTTTCTGTATTTAAGATTTGTTCTATCGCAAATTATGTGTCGTCTTGAAAATAAGCTACACTCCCTCCGAGGGGCGAAACGCCCTTTTTCAACGAGCAAAGTAACCAAGATACTGCAGCTACATACGACCCTCTCCCCCCGAAATGTGGAACTATTGTAACGGTTACAGAAATATGCTTCAAAGAAGCTGCCCATTTTCTAAATAGAACAGCAACCCAAACAAAATTTCTCATTAAACCAAAAATCAAAATGAAACAACAGGATACGTTTAGACAGGATCAGCTTTTTGTTTTTTGTCCAGGTCTTTTCTTATAAATTATGACTGCTGCACCCATCGCAATAGGAATCGCAATTGTCCCTAACGGATATTCTGGGACAACAAACAGGCTGCCCGGAACAATTTTGAAGAAATCAAAGTCTGCACTAAAAGGGGTGCTGCCAACATTTATGACGAATAAACCGATTTCAACTGAGTCTCCAGCAGTAAAGGAGGTGAACTGTTTAATAAGGGTCCAGGACCCGTCTGTTCCGTTTTCACTCCAATATCCGCGTAATGTTGTACCACTTCTTTCAAGTTTTAAGTGTAACGGGTTATAAGTGGATGGGAGGGTCCCAGCTTGGTAAGTTACAGTTCCGTCAAGCACACCGTACATTAGGACCTGATTTGTACCCCACTTTTCCAGCCTCATGTAATTGCTCGTGTCCTTCCAGACGAGTATGCCCCCACGGAATCCAGATTGAGTGAAACTACCAGTGACACAGGTTGTTGCGACAAAGTCGCTTGTAACCGATTGAAGAACTCGAGACGCATTGTAGTTCGAAGTTGGGGCCAGAGCAACACCAGTAGGTGCAGTTATGCGTAACCAACCAGCGTTGGCAGTCAAGCTATATGAAGAGTTTCCAGTTGGGTCCACGAAAGTCCAAAAGGGCAGAAGTGTGGATTCAGTGAACTCGTCGATGTACCCGGGGGATGCTCCTGCAAAACTTATACTGGCTGCAAGCATGAAAATTATCATTGTAAAAATTGTCAGACTTATCAGAGAATTCCTTCGCATATAGAGACTCCCGCCTATCTCCTTCCTCGCATCTACTAGATGTATCATGTTTTGTATTTAAGATTTATTCTATCGTGAAATGCACTAAACTACACTATAAAAGGCAACAAAAAGACGAAGATAACGTAAAATACCTCTTAAGAAATGAATCATGTTCAATTTGTTAAAGGAAAAAAAACTGTTTGTCAAGCAACAAAAATTCCACACAACAGCACGTTAGGTTGGTCACGTTAGGTTGGTACAAAGCAAAATTGTTATCAGCAACAACCTAGACAGAATAGCACAGACAGGAAAAAACAGTCTTGCCCAAAACAAAATTCTTTGAAACCGAAAAATCAAAATGAAACGGCAAAGATGTGTTTAGACGCGTGTGGCTATTTTGTTTTTTGTCCAGGTCTTTTCTTATAAATTATGACTGCTGCACCCATCGCAATAGGAATCGCAATTGTCCCTAACGGATATTCGGGCACAACAAACAGGCTGCTAGTTGGTATGTTGAAATAGTCAAATTCTGCACTGAAAGGCGGCACACTTTTGTCTTGGTTTATGACGAATAGACCGATTTGAGTTGGGTCGGAAACCGTAAGAGTGTATGAACCAAATTCATCCCATGTTGAACCATCTGAACTCCAGTACCCTTTGACAGTTGTGCTTGTTTTTTCAAGTTTCAGGTAAATTGGGTCTATGGCTGAGCCGAGACTATCCTGTGTGTATACGAAACTGCCGCCGTTTTTGCCGCCGATCTGAACTTTGTTCACATCTCTTATTTCCACCCGCATGAAATGGTCGTCGTCAGAGTATACTAGTAAACCTGCGTGCGTGCCAGATGCTGTGAATGTGCCTGATACTTTGGTATATGCAATGAAATCGCCGGAGATGGACTGAAGGATTCTAGGTGCATCGTCGCTGCCTGCGCCTAAGTCGCAATCTGCGGGTGATGTTATTGTGAGCCAGCCTGGATTGGTTGATAAGTCGTACGTTGCTCCTGAATTTCCGGAGGTCGTCCAAACGTCGGATAGTGGTGGCGATATGAAATCGTCATTGTAGCCAGTACCTGCTGCTGCAAAAGTGATGCCATACGCAAAAGTCAGCGCTATAACTGTTAAAGCTGAAATAATTGCTCTCAAATTCTTCATTAGAGGTTCCTCTGCCTGTCTCCTTCCTTCTATCTGTTATGGCTGACACAATCTGCGTATTTAAGAGTTATTCTGTCGCAAATTACACTACACTAAAAAGCAAGAAAACTGTTTGAAAACTAAAATATTTTGTTAAATATTGAATTTAATTAGTTTTTTAAGACGTGTAATTACCAAAGACACGAACATTCTCTCGCGCACCATTAGCATTCAGCGCAAATTCAATGTATTTCAAAAAATCGGCCAGTTTCAAGCAAAATCGTTATTTGCCTTAACATAGAGATACCATAGATAGGAGAAAACAGCCTTGCCCAAAACCTACACTTATACTGATGCAGGAGTAAACCGAGAACAACGGCACGAATCCAAAAAAGCCCTCGACATGTTGCATGCAACTTACAAGTTCAGCCGGTTTGGCCCCGTCATGCATTTGCCGTACAGTAACATATTCCAGCTAAACGAAGATTACTGGTTAGATCTGACGATTGAGGGTGTGGGCACTAAAGTTCTTCTTGCGCAACTTGCAGACAGATATGATTCCATTGGAGTAGACGCAGTTGCCATGGCAGTCAATGATGTTATCCGTTCGGGTGCGGCACCTTTGGCAATCTCTGACAACATTCACGCCCAAGCCAGTAATCCCAAACTTGTCAGGCAATGGCTTGCGGGCATAACTGACGGCGCAACTCAGTCTGAGAGCCCCGTGGTTAGCGGCGAAATCGGAGACGTTGCTGAAATCATAAACGGAATCAAAGACGGCGCGGGCTTTGACATGATTGTTGCCGCTATAGGGCAAGTTCAGAAGGAAAAAATCATCACGGGATGCGGCATCAAAGCTGGCGATGTGATAATTGGTTTGCCCAGCAGCGGTTTACATAGCAACGGAATCACTTTGGCAAGAAAGATTCTGCTAAAACAGTGGGGCGGAAAATACCGGTTAGGCGAGGTACCTGAAGGTTTAGGCAGGGAAATCGTAGCTGAAATGCTGGAGCCCACAAAAATCTACGTCAAGCCCTTCCTACAATTGACGGAAAAAATCAAAGTTAAAGCTGCCGTACACATAACGGGCGACGCGTACACCAAATTCAACAACCTTACTGCCTACTCACAGGGTATCGGCTTCCAGTTTGACAACTTCAAACCACAACCCATCTTCGGGTTAATCCAACAAACCGCCAAGGACCTCGGCTACGTCATCTCTGATGAGGAGATGTTCACGACTTTTAACATGGGCTGGGGCTTTGGCATAATCGTAACTAAAGAAGACCAAGATGACACACTGGACGCCTTGGAGAACGCGGGTGCAGAGCCCGAACAAATAGGCAAAGTAGTCGATGAACCCAAAATAGTTGTTCACTATGAAGGCAAAAAGCTGACTCTGGCATAACATTTTGCCAATTTTTCGGCAAAAGCGTTTAAAAGTGAATTGCCCCGCATTTAAGCCATGAACTACCGTGCCAAAATCGAAGTAAGCCTCAAACCGGGGCACACTGACCCAGAAGGCAACACTACCCAACACCTGCTTAGAGAACTCGGCTACACTGTAGATTCCGTTAATGTCAGCAAAGTTTACGCTATCCAGCTTGAAGCACCTTCTGCAAAGGAAGCGAAAACAAAGGCGGAGGAAATGGCTAAGCGGCTTTTGGCAAACCCAACCAAAGACAACTACACAATTGATGTTGAGGAGCAAAAATGAGCCTCTACAAGCAGGTAGACACTTCGTTTAACCTGCACCAAATCAGTATAGAGTCCGCTACGGACCCGCAACTTTTGGAAATCAGTAGCGAACAAGGCTTAGGCTTAAGCCTGGACGAAATGAAGCAAGTCCAAGCATACTTCAAGGCGCGGGGGCGGAACCCAACCGATGTGGAACTTCAGACAATCGGGCAGACATGGAGTGAACACTGTTATCACAAGACCTTCAAAGGCACAATTCATGTCGAAGGAGGAAAAGATGTCGAGAGCCTATTCAAAACCTACATAGCCAAAGCCACCAAGCAAATTGCGCCGAAATGGTGCGTGAGTGTTTTTGAGGATAACGCGGGCATAGTCAGTTTCGATAAAGGTTATGGAATTGCGGCGAAGGTGGAAACGCACAATCATCCGTCGGCGGTGGAGCCTTTTGGTGGCGCAGCTACTGGCGTGGGCGGGGTTCTTCGTGATGTTTTGGGTGTGTGGGCTGACCCGATTGCGTGTACGGATGTTTTGGGTTTTGGGCCCTTAGCTTACGATTACAACAAGTTGCCTGTGGGCGTGAAGCATCCCAAGTACGTTTACCTGGGTGTCACAGCGGGTATAGGCGTGTACGGCAACAACATGGGCATCCCCACCGTTAACGGCGCCATATACTTCGACGACTCCTACACAGGTAATGTGGTGGTTTTCTGTGGATGCATCGGACTTCTGCCGCTTAAGAAATACAAGAAAGAAGCCAAGGCGGGACACGTGCTTATTGTAGTTGGTGGCAAAACGGGACGCGACGGCATCCACGGCGTAACCTTTGCCTCCGCGGAACTCACCGAGAAATCTGAAGAAGTCAGCCGCCCAGCAGTGCAAATCGCCGACCCCATCGAGGAAGAAAAAGTCAAGCGCGCCATGATTGAAATTCGCGACGGTGAACTTGCTTCAGCAACGACGGATTTGGGCGGCGGTGGTATGTCATCTTCTGTAGGCGAAACGGCTGAACGCTACGGTTGCGGCGTAATTGTGGATTTAGAGAAAGTTCCGCTTAAGTATGAAGGGTTGGCTCCGTGGGAAATCTATGTTTCTGAATCACAGGAACGCATGCTAATAGTGGTTCCACCTGAGAACCTGCAGAAAGCGCTGGATGTCTTCGAGAAAGAAGATGTTGAAGCAACAGCTATAGGTACACTCACAGCCGAAAAACGGCTAATTCTCCGCTACGACGGCAAGACCGTGGCGGATTTGGATATGCAGTTTTTGTTCCAGCCGCTCAAAAGCGTAAAAACCGCAAAGTTCGAAAAACCCAAACTCAACGAACCCACGTTTCCTGAACCCAAAAACCTAACAGAAACCTTGTTGCAGGTGCTTTCTGCTCCGAACATCGCAAGCAAAGAAAGCGTCGTGCGCAGCTATGATCATGAAGTCAAAGGGAACACCGCCCTAAAGCCTCTGCACGGGGAATACAGCGGACCAAACGACGCCGCAATTATCAAGCCGCTGGATAACTCGTGGAAGGGCATCGCCATAAGTTGCGGTATGAACCCTAATTACGGCAAAATCGATGCTTATCGCATGGCAGCCTCCGCCATCGACGAAGCAGTAAGGAACAACGTGGCGGTCGGAGGAAGAAGAATTGCTTTGTTGGACAACTTCGTGTGGGGCAATCCCGAAAAGCCTGAACGTTTGGGTTCGCTTGTGCGGGCATGTGAAGCCTGCTACGACGTGGCGACTGCGTTTAGGACGCCGTTTATTTCGGGCAAGGACAGCTTCTACAACGAGTCTCCCATGGGTCCAATCACGCCAACGCTTCTTATAACCGCTGTCGGCGTGGTTCCCGACATCCGTTCAGCAGTGTCCATGAACCTCAAAGCTCCTGATAACCTGCTCTACATAGTGGGTAAGACTTACGCGGAGTTGGGTGGTTCCGAATATTACAAACTCCACGGGTACCTCGGCAAATCTGTACCCAAAGTCCACGCCACTCAAGCCCGAAAAACCTACTACGCCATGACCAAAGCCATCAGCGAAGGCGCAGTTGAAGCAGTTCATGACCTTTCTGAGGGCGGTTTGGCGGTGGTTGCGGCGGAGATGGCGTTGGCAAGCGACTTAGGGTTGGAACTGGACCTGAGGAAGGTTCCTTCGGATGAGATTACTCGGGCTGATTTCTTGCTTTTTTCGGAGTCCAACAGCAGATTCCTCGTTGAAGTCACGGAAAAGGATAAGGCAAGATTTGAAGAGTTGATGAAGGGCAAGGCTTACGCCAGAATAGGCAAAGTTACCAAGAAGCCGAAGATGAAATTCATCGGACTTAACAGTTCTGCTGTTGTTGATGCGCCAGTGGCGGATTTGCGTGCGGCGTGGAAGCGAACCCTGAGCAAGGAGGCATAAAATTGGAAAAACAGGATATCCGTGTTTTGGTTATGCGTGTAGGCGGAACTAACTGCGATGCCGAAACCCAACGCGCTCTCCAAGAACTAGGAGTGTATACGGAGACTCGACACCTAAGTGAAGTTATCAAACGGCGTAACTTAATGGATTATCATGCTCTTGTTTTTCCGGGCGGCTTTAGCTACGGTGACTATGTGCGTTCAGGCACCATTTTTGCGAGGATGCTTTCGGCTAAACTGGGCAAAGAACTCCGTGCATTCATAAACTCGAACCGCCCGATTCTGGGCATATGCAACGGGTTCCAAATTTTGGTTGAAGAGGGTTTGTTGCCGGGCTTTGAAGGCGTCAGCGCCTATCCCGAAGCGTCGTTGGCACACAATATCCCCCAGGGTTTTAAGTGCGAATGGGTCCACCTCAAAAACGAAAACCAAGGCAAATGCATATTCACAAGCGAAATCCCTGAAGGAAAAGTTCTGCGCATGCCCATCGCGCATGGTGAAGGCAGATTCCTGTTGCCCAAGGAAAAAGAAGCGCAGCTTCTGGAGAAGCTCGTCGATGAGGATATGGTGGTTCTGCGGTACTGCAGCAAGAACGGCAAAGCAGCAAACGGCGAATACCCCGCCAACCCCAACGGCAGCTTCCACGACATCGCAGGGATCTGTAACCGTGAAGGCACAATCTTTGGGTTAATGCCTCATCCTGAACGTGCGTTTTACTGGTGGCAGCAACCCGACTGGACCAACCAACAAGCCATGCCGCAGTACGGCGACGGCAAACTCATCTTCGAAAGCCTAATCGACCACTTAACCAAGAAGCTCTAAATCTTCGGCGTAGGGCAAACCTGCGCGCGCCCCCATTTTCATGACACATCGGGAAGCCACAAAATTACCTAATCTGCCACATTCCCGAAGGCTTTTGTCTTTTAGTAAGCCGTAGAGGAAGCCTGCGTTGAATGCGTCTCCTGCGCCTGTCGTGTCAACCACGGGAACTTTGAATGCGTCTATTGTGTGTTCTTCGTAGCCGTTTGTGACGTAGCAGCCTTTACTGCCGAGCTTTACGGCAACAACCTCAACGCCTTTACTTATCAGAAAAGCAGCCCCTTTTGTGTAGTCCTTCTGGTTTGTGATGAGTTGCAGTTCGATACTGTTTGGCATCACTATGTTTGCTCTTTCAATTATTGGCGCCAGGTGCCCGTAGCCTCTGCGGGCGTACAATGCTCCTGGGTCGAAGCTTACTTTTAGGCATCGTGGAAGAGTTTCTAGTAGGTCTGTTTGTGTTTGGAAGCTTTTTTCGCCCACAAAAGAGCTTAAATGCAGAAAATTCGCTTCAGAAACATACTCTACGCAGATTTCTTTGGCAGTTATGGAGTCGTTTACTCCTGAGTGAATGTAAAGTGCCCTTTGCCCCTGCTCATCCACAAACCCCATGACCACGCCGCTTCCACCAGTCTTGTCGCGGATAATACCCGATGCGTCTACGCCTTCTTGGCGGAAACTTTCAAGCAGCAACTCGCCGTCCGCATCAATGCCCGCTTTCCCAATGAAACCCACTTTGCATCCCAGCCGCGCTAACCCAACGGTGGTGTTGGCTGCTGAGCCCCCGCAGCTTTCTTCGTAGGATTTGATGAAGCTTTCTTCCTCAGCGTGGGCTATGTGGTTTACTTTGAAGAGTTTATCAACGTTGAGTGCTCCAAAACCAACCACGTCAAAGTCCATCACGAAATCAACTCACATAGGTTAATCGGGTACTTGCCCAGTTTCCCTCCGTAGTTACCTGCCGAAATCTTTACCACGCCGTCGACTTGGCGTGCAGCTTTGATTCCTGCTTTCATGGCGTTCTTGACTGCGTCCATGGATACGCCGTTGATAACGATTTCGGGGATGTAGTTTACGCCGTCGGGAACCTTCGAAACGTTACCCAGCTTCTGCTTCAGCGAAGGACAGTACAGGTGGTTCGTGGTGGACCCAATCAGCGGGAAATGTGTTTCAGGCTTTGAGCCCGCAGAACAAACATCAAACGGCGTCACCACGCCCTGCAGGTTGTGGATGGCTTCTAAGGCTTTTTCCCCTGCCTTGTTCATGGCGTGCTTTGTTTTGCACATTATCCAAAAGTTCCCGCCCGTCACGCCGACCGCATAGCCGATGTGCCGCTCGATTACAAAGTCGGGAACCATAAGCGGAACAACGATAACTTTTCTGCCGTAACGTTTTTCGATGTATTCGTAGCCGTCACCGCAGTGCCCCACCCGCTCCATCATGTCCAGCTTGCCCTCAGCTTTGGGTAGCCAGTCGAAAACTGCCGTGAATGGCTTAACCAAAATGTCTTGGCGGATTCGGTAGCTAAGTTCTGTTTCAAACTTTTTGAGGGATTCAGCAAACGGTTTGTTGGGGTTTATCTCTGCCCAAAACTGCAGGATGGCGCCGATGCGTTTGTCGGGGGTTTCTTTCTTGTTGAGATACCGCTCAATGCCGCCTTCGACTCTGCCGATTACCACGCTTGGGGTTGATGTTGCGTCTTCCGCAGCGGCGCGAACTGTCCGTTCATCGTCGGCTGTGACGGCTATTCGGCAGAAAATGCCCTCAAACGCTTCCGCAAACGTGTCCTCAACGGGCGCCAAGGTTCTATCCGAGTTTCCCAACTGCTTCGCCTCTAACCTGCTTCCTAAACTGACTGCTCTCTTTGCTTAATGATTCCATATTCGCATCTGTTACTATTTGAACCTTGGGCAAAGCTTCGGAGTATAACTCGAACAGGCGATTGAGAACTGCTGGGTTTACAGGACTATTTTTTAGTGTTTCTGGGTTCCAGTTTTCAAGCATCTTCAAAGCCGCGGCTTTTTCGTGATTGAGAAAAACGTCGGCAATTACAGCGGTTACCACATTGTTTTCCGACAGAACCGACACTTCAGCGTTCTTCACAGCGTAATTGTTACCGTTAAAAGACACCGTTAATCCGCCATTGTCGCGCACTAACTTAAATGCTTGCACATCTGTTATGCTGTCACCGACATACATGACGCTGGACAGGGGCAACTGCCGTTTTTTGGTTAAGTCGCGGATGGCGTCTGCTTTCTGTTCCCCGCCCACGGCTGTAACCTCAGAGAATATTTTACCAACTCTCATACGCGGAATTTCGCTCCAGAAAATCTCGTCAAGCCGCCCGATGGTTTCTTGGTCTTTAGGCGAGAAGTCTTCAAGAGCGTTTGCCTCTGCTGGGATGGCGGGAACCTGCATGGCGGCTATCTCTTTTGCTATCGCTTTCAGCTTTGCCGTCTCTTCCTCGGGCAAAGCGTATTTGTCCATTGAAAGCCGCGTGCAGTACGTGTTTTCAAACGGGAACTCCAAGCACTCGCACAGTGCCCGAAGGTAATGCTCATAGCTGGTACTGACGATAAATGCGTCAGCCAAGCCCCTGATGTACTTGAGGGTTTCTTTGCTGCCTGCAATCAAAAAGAGGTTCTGGGCGGAGAACTCCTGCATTTGCCCGTCGGTCACGTCGTATGCTTTCAGGAACGGCAAAATCAGCTTCAACGTGTCGCCCGCATTATAACCTTGTCTCTTGAAGACATCGGCGAGAACGTCGTCGTATCGGCTGATGACTGTGAAGAGCTTGTCACCGTCGAGCACGAAGTGGGCTGTTAACTCGTAGGCGTTGTCGTTTTTGGATAGGGGTCCTTCGCAGTCCGACACGAAAACGCGCTTCAACGTCACGCCCTCAGCTGCCGCATGTGCTGTATGCTTTTCTGGATGCCTTGCGCTGAAGCAATGTCGGAACGGTTCCACAATGCACCGCCCTTAATCGCGTCTATGCCTTCTAAACTGACGGTGCGTGCTTCTTCGATGGAGTCGCCCACGCCCAAGACGCCGACAACCCGAGATTTAAGCGCATAAGTTTTACCATCTCGCAATTCTATGGAGCCGGGGTAAACGCGGATGCGGTCGCCAAACTTTGCTGAAAGCGCGTACGCTGCAGAAAGGTCTACAGGCGTGTCCATCTCTGGACTGTTCACTTTTCTGGGATAAACTTGTGCGTAGCCGCCGTAGCTGGGCGGAACCTTGTAAGTCAAAACCGTTGCCACCTTCTTAACTTCGACGTGGCTCAAGCTGCCCTCAAGCATTCCGTAACAGACATCCACAAAGTCATCCTTCAAAACGGGCAAGATGTTAATGATTTCGGGGTCTCCTGGGCGGCTGTTGTTTTCGAGGATTTTGGGTCCGCCGCGGGTGTGCATGAACGCCAAGTATAGCGGTACGCCTCTGACGGCGGAGGGGGCTGGCATTTTAGCGGTCCAGTGTTGAAAGATTTTTTGGGCGATGGCGAGTTCGTTTTCGCGGTCTGCAGCTGTCATGAAAGGCAGGTGGTCCTCAACGTCTTTGTAGCTTCCCATGCCGCCTGTGTTGGGTCCTTTGTCGTCGTCAAAGGCGCGTTTATGGTCCCGCGTGGAGGGTAGAACGGCGAGGTGTTTGCCGTCGCAGAACGCCATGAAACTGGACTCTTCTCCATCGATCTTCTCCTCAATGAGGACGGTGCCGTACTGGAAGTTAGACATGAAATGCTCAAACAACTGCTCCCGCGTGTTGAAGTGGTCACCCCAGACCCCCACACCCTTGCCCGCAGTCGGTCGGTCAGGTTTAACAACCGCTTGATTATCAAGCTCGTCTAACCATCTGTAAACTGCCTGCTTCACCTCTGGAGTGCCTGCGTAGTCTTTGGGGCTAAAAACTTTGAAGCGCGGGTTTGCTTCAGGCGCGATTTCATCAAAAAGCAAGCGTTGCTGAACCTTGCTTACTTCGATGGCGTATTCCTGTTTGGGGCAGATGACGGGGATGCCTGTTTGTTTCTCGATTTGGTCGCGTGCGCCTTCGATTATGGGTTTTTCTGGTCCCACGATGGCAAAGTCAATGTTTGGTTTGTTTGCTTCTGCGAATTGGCAGATGGCTTCCACATTCAAGTCGGGAATAACCACGTGTTTGGCGGCTTTTTCGACGTTAAAGGGGTTACGCTGCTTGTCTGCAACGTATAATTTGACTTTGTAGTTTGGGCTTCGGCTTAACGCGTCCACCATGGCGGCTTCTCTGGCACCATACGAAACAACTAGTACACCTATCTTTTCCATCAGGACACACCGTTTGGTTAGAGAATTAACGTGTGGGCTTAAATTGTTTTACGCACTGCACGTTTAGGTTCCGTTGTCTTCCTCATAGATGCGCCCTTTCTCGACGTATCCGTGCAGGACCTTCTGTTTCATTTCATTTGCCACCTTCTGAGCCAAAGGTGTGGGGTACTTTCCTGTGATGCATCCTAAACAGAGCTCGTCCTTAGTGCAGCCTGTTGCCTTAACCAGACCGTCGATGGACTGGTAGCATACAGCGTCGGCGCCTATGATTTTGGCGATTTCTTCATCACTATGCTTAGAACCAATAAGCTGTCCGTACGTGGACATGTCGATGCCGTAGAAGCATGGTCCGATGATGCGGGGGAACGTAACGAACATGTACACTTTTTTGGCTCCTGCCCTGCGCAGCTTTTCTATGACGATTTTGGTGGTGTCTCCGCGTACGATGCTGTCTTCGGTTATGATAACGCTTTTCCCTGCGACTTTGTTGTCGAGTATGTTGACTTTGCGGTCTATTGTTGAGTAGCGTTCGCTGTTTAACAGAATAAAGGCGCGTTCGGTGACGTAGCGGTGGCGTCGGCTGGCGCGTTCCCAACGGAGCCCCGAAGCCTCATGAACGCCCATGGCGGGGTCATCGCCCGTTTCAGGCACCGACAGAACGATGTCAGCGTCTTTGGCGATTTCAGGAAACTCTTTCACGATGTTTCTTCCGAAGGCCTCGCGGATTTCGTAGACGTATTTGCCGTCAAAACGTGAGTCGGGTCTTGCGAAGTAGGCAAATTCAAAAGCGCAAAACGCTTTTCGCGGTTTTTCGATGAGTCGTTGCCGTTTAAATCCGTCTTTGATTATGGTGACGAGTTCGCCGGGTTCAAGTTCAAAGTCTCGTTGGAAGCCGTTTATGTCTAAACTGACGGTTTCGGAGGAAAAAACAAAGGTTTTTGCGTCTGGGCTGTGTCCCGCGCAGAGGGGTTTTATGCCATGGGGGTCTTTGAAGGCGAAGAGTTCGCCGTTGCCTGTTATGCCGATTACTGAGAAGGCGCCGTCTAAGCTTAGCATGGTGGTTTTGACTGCTGAGGCGAAGTCTTTGCCGCTTTTCAGTTCAATCAGCAATTTGCTGCAGACAAGGTCTGAGTCGCAGGTGTATTTGAAGTCTGGGAATTGTTGGAGGGCTTCTTGAAGTAGCTGCTGGGTGTTGACGATGTTTCCGTTGAAGGAAACCGCGATTTTCATGCCGTCTGCTTCCGCGGTCATGGGTTGTGTGCCTTGCACGATGGATGCGTCGTCGCATTTGCCTGAGGTGGTGTAGCGGACGTTGGCTATGCCTATGGGTCCGGGTAGTTTTTTGAACCAGTCTTGGATGGCGCTGGGTTTAAGTTTCGGAACCAAGTCCAGGTTTTTGTAGCTGTAGAATGTTCCTTCGTTGTAGGTCATGAACCCGTGGCTTTGGTGACCTCGATGGTTTTGAGCTCTCAGCCCCCAATACATGTATGAGAAGACGGGTTGATTGTCAAAGTTTATTGCGCCAAAGACACCGCAGCCTATACAAATTCCCCTTTTTTTTAGTACAACATTGCCATAAGTGAAAACGGACACTTATGAGCCTTTAGTACATTTTAAGGTAAAAACAATGGTTACAACTTGTCTGCTCAAGTTATTTCTGTTTTTTGATGCCGCGGGACTGCTACGCACAGCGGTGGTCAAAGGTTTACGGTAGACGGGTTTTGAGTTCTGTTTTGTTTTGGTTATGTTGGGTTGGCAACTTCAGGGGGTAGACCAATTAATGCATCGTTTTCTGGGTTCAGGTTCAAAGATGGTTTTCTGCAGTTTGCTTTCTTTTCTACCCTCCCCCGGTTTTCTGTGGGGCTTGTTTTGAGTTGCTTTTTTGATTTTGCGTCTGATTTGGGCTTAAGTCGCGGCTAGGAAAGGCGGAAAAAGGCTAGAAATGGCGGGGAAAGGTTGAAAAAGGCAATTGGTTTTCATGACAGTTTAGAAACGCATATTTAGCCTTCTTTTTAGAAGCAGACATGCCGGTAGCATGATTATTGTTGCGGCGGCTAATGGTAGAATTATCCATGGCGCGAACTCTGGAACAGCAACTACCTTCATCAGAGGATAGTGGTCGATGTTGTTTGCGTCTATAACGTAGGGTGTATTTCCGATTCCTGTAGCATCTACTTCTGTGGCGTTGGGATATTTTGTTTGGTAGTCACTCCAGTAGTTGCCTACGGTGCCGTTATCCCATGAAACAGTGTTAGTGCCGTTGAGGTAGTTGTTTTCGTTTGTGCCTGACTCCTTTTGGATAACCACCTGCTCGGAGTTGTTAATCAGATTGTTTTGGTAAACAAGGTTGCCTGACCCTAAGGTAAAGCTCCCGTTAGGGATTATGAAGTAGTTTAGCAGTTCAACTCCTACTAAGTTACGTTTGATGTTGTTTTCATGTACTGATGCATTGTTGCAGACTTCGCCGAATTGGATTCCGTAGCCTTGATTGTCAATTATATCGTTGCCGTATACGTCAAATGACCCCTGGTTCCTAAGGTTTAATCCACCATTAAGAGATAGAAAGCCGTTGCTGCCGCTTAGACCATTTTCTTTTATGATGTTTCGGCTAACCGTTACATCAAAGGAGGAGTCAACGATTACGCCATTCCAGCCGTTCTGTGCAATTGTGTTACTGGAAATAGTAGTGTTCGGGGTAGAACAGTAAACACCAAATTCTTTGTTATTGGTAACATAGTTATCGAAAATTAGGATGTTAGCAGGTTTCCCAAGTCCAGTTATAGGATCTGTTACTCCTGAAAACGTATGAATGCCGTTCCAGTTGTTTGTAATAATGTTCCCTTTTACTGTGCAATTGTAGCTGTCTTCATCAATCCATATGCCCGCGGCGTCGTTGTCTGTGAGGGTAAATCCTGAGATGGTCACGTTTGGGGTGTTGCGCCAAACTTCTATAATAGGCGGCGGTGAACCGTAACTAAGCCGTTTTCCCACTATTACTGTGCTTTGGCTGTCTTCACCGATCAGCGACAACGACTTATCTATTTCTACCGATTCTCTGTATGTTCCCTTCCTAACAAAGACGGTATCACCGGCGGTTGCGTTGCCTACCGCAGCCTGAATTGATGAGTAATCGTCTGGAACTGTAATGGTTTTAGCATCTGCCTTAACAACATGTGACCCAGATACAAAAAGTAAACCACATGCTAAAGTGGCAAACAATAACGCTGTCAAGAGCTTTTTTCTCATGCTCACGCCACCAAAGAAAAGCACACGGGTTCGGATAAAAACGTGTTTGTACAAAAGTTCCTTGGCACAAAAAAAGTTGGGTAAACCAAAGCAAAGGCAAACTCACAAAAAACTATCTGCCTGCTTTGTTTCCACCTCTTTCTAAAAATTGCCAAAACCGAGAAAAACCCAACAATTAAAGGCAGGATTATCCACGGCGGGAGTTCTGGAATTGTCGGCGACGGCGGTGGTGAGAGGGTTGGCAGCGGCAAAGACGAGATACTTGGTTTCAACGCAAAAACGGCTCCCGTGCTTTCGTGGTCTGGGCTTTCTGTGGTTACGAAACTGCCGCTTACGTAGACGGTGCCGTCTTCAATTACAGGTGGTGCCTTTATGGTGTAGTCAAGTGTGTAATTCCAAAGTTTTTTACCATTCGATGCTTCAAGCGCGTAGAAGTTGTGTTGCGTGGCGGGTGAGAAAAACTGGGGGCCATTCCAGCCCACGTAAATTACGCCATCGGCATACGTGGGGAAAGTAGGGGAAGAACCAGCGAAGTCGTTGGTTGCAAAGTTCCAAATTACTGCTCCGTTTTGCGCGTTGAAGCAGTACACGCCCGAGGAAGAGCCGACGTAAAGGTAGTCATTAACTGGCTGCAGAGAACCCATACCTGTTCCAGCAGTGTAACTCCAAACCACTCTGCCATCTGCAGCGTCAAAAGCATAAACAGTGCCCTCCCCAGAGACCACATACAACGTGCCGTTCATGACGGTGGGTGTTCCTACAGAACTGCTAGTTGGGCAGTCCCAGATTCTTTTTCCGTTTGAGGCGTTTAGGGCGAGGACGCCGCCTTCGTAAATGTATCCACCCGACTGTTCAGCATCAGCGTAGTTTCTGGTATCCACAAAGTCAGATGTCACGTAAAGGTTCTGGCCAGCAACAATGAAGGAACCAAATTGGCCCGCTGACGTGTAGTTCCACAGTTCTTCGCCTGTGTACGCGTTAAAGGCGTAGACTCCACTCTGCCAAGAGCCGTCTTGACTTGAGTAAGCAGCACTCAAAGCGTAAAGGTTTGTACCCTCTAAAGCAATAGAATCGCCACCAAAGCGGCTGCTTGATGGACCCGTAGAATTCCAGAGGGTTTCCCCAGTTGAGCCGTTAAAGGCGCAAATGAAGCCTACATTATTGCCCGAGGACAGGGTATAGCCGTATCCCCCAGCATAAACCATGCCATTCCCTACTACAGGAGTGCCAAAGCCTGTTCCAGCAGTATAATTCCACACTTGGGCACCAGTGGAGGCGTCAAGGCAAGAAATAACGCCCATCAAAGAGTTTGAAGAACCAAAATCAGCCCCGCCAACATAGACACGCTTGTTTACCACTGAAAAAGTGGAAAATAGCCCATTATGGCTCCATACTTCGGCGCCAGTTAACGCGTTCAAGCAGTAAAGACCCAATGTTCCAGTTCCGCCTGACGTGAAGTAGGCAAAGCCGTTTGCCAAAACAGGCGACCCTACAATATTCCAGTTTGACTTGCAACTCCACAGTTCAGAAATAGAAGCAGACGCAGTAGGCGGTGTTGTTGGAGTTGGGGATGGCGTTGGGCTAGGGATGAGCACAGGGGTTGGGGTGGTGTATATTAGGGCGCTAACAAAGGCGGTGGTGTTGTGGATGTCGTTAACCCAGTAGCAGATGCTTGGGCTGCCGTTAGAGTCTAACGCTAAAGGTCCACCTGAATAAGCGAACCTGTCTGGAGCAACAGTCTGTATACCCCACTGATTTCCTGTCCAGCTGGCATACATTAAGGAGCCGTTGAAGAACTCTACGTGCGGGTAATCATTTGAGTCTAAGGCAAACGCGGTTACGGTTGAAAAACCAAAGGCACTATTTGTGACAATAGTTTTTCTAGTCCAGCTTGAACCAGTCCAGCTAGCCCAAGCCAGAGTCGAATTTCTCCCTGACTCATGCGGATACCCAATCCTGTAGACAAAATGCGGATACCCATTCGAGTCTAAAACCAAATTTCCATAATAATCCAAGTCAGATAAACCTGTTTGGAATTCCCAGCTATAACCTGTCCACACGACAAACTTGACAGTTGCTGTGAAGCCCCCGCTCGGCGGGTAGTAAGTGTCGTAACCGTACATGATGTGTGGGTTATCCTTTGAGTCCAAAGCCAAGCTGATTTTGTCAGAGTTGCTTATGGGCTTGTCTACGGTTTGTACGCTCCAGTTTGAACCATTCCAGCTTGCATAGTTCAACATACAAATGTTATCCGTAATCCCTGAAGGATAATCAGAAACCAACAACTGCACGGCGTAAGCAAGATGGGGGTTGCCGACTGAATCCAAAGCCAGAGAGTACCCATAACCTTCGGGCACGGTTCGAAAGCTCCAGCCTGACCCAGCCCAACTGGCATCATAGACTGCCCCGTCGGCTCCCTTATAGAGCACGTTAGGGCGGTTTTCAGAGTCCAAAACAAGCGCGATGGGTTCACCTGCTTGGATAACGTTTTGAGTTTTCCAGTTTGCCCCCTCCCAAAAAGTATAGTACATCATCCCGTTTGCCCCGTTGTAGACCATATGCGGGTTATTGTTTGAGTCCAGAACCATACAAATCGTCCCAAAAGAACCGCCTGTAGCCACGATCTGGGTGCTCCAAGTTGGAGATAACCCTTGCATGGGAGCCGCAGTTGAATCCGGAGGTTCAATTACGGGCGAGTCACTGCTTGTTTGAGCCATGACAAATCCACCCGAATTAATCGGTACAACAAGAAACGAAACAAATAGAACAACAAGAACTACGGCAAGTAGGGTGGGCTTTTTAATCGTGGACTTAACTAAAAGAGTGTTCTTCATGTCCAGACGCCATTCTTTATCAAGCGGTTTGCAGACTAAAAACGTGTTTGTACAGATTTATTGACACAAAAAAAGTTGGGTAAGGCTAAAAGCAAAACAGGCTCACAAGAAGCTAGTTGCCTGCTTTGGTTTCCGCCTTTTCTTCTCAACTGCAAAGCCCGCTGCAACTGCAACGACTGCTGCACACAAAATTATTACCGCTGCGAACGGATAACCCAAGTTCAGTGGGGTGTTTTCTGTTTTTTGGTTGGCTAAGTTTATGGTTACTTCGTGGGTGCTGTGGTGGTAGGTGAATTCCACGTTCCAGAAGTCATTTGACCCCGTCACGGTGGGAGCGACTTCTTCTCCGTCAAGAAGCACTTTGAGACATGTAATTTCGGGCGCTAAGGTTTTTGCTATGGATGCTCGGGTGTAGCCTGTTGTTCCCGTTGGACCACTGACAGTAAAGCTTAAGGTGAGGTCAGCGCTGTCGAAAGCTAAGCCTGTAACGGTGCTGCTGGACTCTACACAGAAGACATTTTCACCTTCATACGGCAGAAAGTTGACGGACGTTGATTTAGATAGCGCCTCTTGCTCTTCTGGGGGCAGAATACTGATAGTTAGGGTGTCTGTTGCTCCGAGGTAAGTGTCGTCGCCGCTCCACTCTGCCTTAAGGATGAATGTACCTGTTTCTTCGTTGACCCACTCAATGCTGTACTCGCCTGCTGCGTTTGTTTCAACTGAACCTATCTCAACCCAAGTTTCATCTCCATTGACGGCGTATGATATGACGACTGTTTTTCCTTCCAGTGGGTTTTCGTCTTCGTCGCAGAGTTCACCACTGATGTTGACTGTAGAGGCGGTCTCGGTTGATGCCTCGGCTGAGATGGTGATCAGGGTTGACGGAAGAGTCGGCGTAGAGGTTGGTGTTGGCGTTGGGGTGGGCGTAGGTGTGGGTTCTTCGGATGAGGGTGGGGTTTCGGTAGGCTCTGACGTAGGTGTAGGAGAGGGGGTGGGACTTGGAGTGGGTGATTCAGTTGGCGTGGGTGTTGGGGATGGAGTTGGCGTTGGGGTGATTGTAGGTGTTGGGGTGGGTGACGTTGGAGTTGCTACCGTGTCTAAAGTGATGTCTTTTTCAATGTTGTCTTCGACGCAGAAGTCCTGTTCTGAATAAATGGGGAAATCGTAGCCGAGCCGTGGTATAACGCATAACTCGTATAGCCCAGCGGGAACGCTCACACAATAGTGTCCTGCTTCGTTTGAAAAGTAGCCTGAAGTATAACTGTTCAGGAAAACCTCCGCTCCCAAAACGGGTGTGCCTTCAGCGTCGTAAATGTGGCCTGAAACTTTGAAACCTGATTCTAAAACGATGTTTTTGACTATGTCAGCGTCAACCGTGAACTCTGGCTCTTCGTAGCTGAGGTAGTTGGAATCAAAAGGTGGATAAACGTTGAGGTAGTAAACTCCCGCTGGAGCGTATGCCTCGTAGTAGCCTGAAGGATCTGAGGAGAAATCGAGAACGCTATCGGGTGTACTGAAAATAATCTTTGCATTACCGATTCCGTTGCCATTGGCGTCTGTTACGCATCCTTCGATTTTGAATGTTGTCGGGCTCGAAGGCGTGGGAGTGGGCGTTGGTGAAGCAGTTGGGGTTGGTGTGGGAGTTGCCGTAGGAGTAGGTGATGAGGCTCCTGACGTCTTTGTTACAACGAAATCTTTAGTGACGTCTCCGTTGACTTGGAAGTTGTATTCATACTGTGCGATGAAATGGTTGTATCCATATCTTGGGGCAACCCTCATCGTGTACTCGCCTGGAGGCGCTGTCACAAAGTAGTATCCGTCATATCTTGAGAACCAGCCGCAAAGGAACCCATCTAGTGAAACAATTGCTCCCCGTACAGGAGTGCCTGCTGCGTCATTTATGTATCCTGAAACTTTGCAGCCGCGGTTTAAGATAATGTCTTTAGTAATGTCCGCGGTAACCGTAAAAAACGGCTCGTCATAGTAGAGGTAGTTGGAATCAAAAGGTGGCCAAACATTTAGATGGTACATTCCAGTAGGAGCGTAAATTTCATAGTATCCGGTGTTATCTGAGTAAACGCTGGGAACAACATTTGGGACCCCAAAAATGATTTCTGCACTGGAGAGTCCGTTTCCGTTGGCGTCTAAGATGTACCCTGAGATTTTATACTTCGTCTGTGATTCAGCCGAAGGTTCAGGGTTGGGGGTTAAAGCAGCGTCGTTTTGTGCCATGCCAAAACTTGTCGAGTTAACTAACGCTAAGCTGCTTGCTATTATCAAAATTAAGGCTGCTGTCGCGAATGCTTTATTCTTCAAATGCAACACCATAGACCAACTATTAGTTCAATTTACATAAAAGCTTGTTTGTAAAGATTTTTTGACACAAGAAAAATGTTGAAAACGCTAACTTAAAATTTAGCGAGTTTTCCGTAAATTTCAGCTAAATCTGCCGTAACGAAATCGGGCTTTTCCCCGCTTGCCTGCAAATCACGACTGCCAAAAAACTGCGAGTGTACAAACACCGTCTTCATACCAGCAGCCGCAGCTCCCTTGATATCTTCGAGGGGGCTATCGCCGATGAAAATCGTTTCCTCCGCCCTAACGTCCAATTGTTGAAGAGCATCCTCAAATATCTGCTTGTGAGGCTTTCGCCAGCCGCAGTCTCCTGAAACCACGACTACGTCAAAGTAGCGGCTTATGCCCAGCTTCTTTAGGCTGTTATGAACTACAGGGGCATAGGTGAAGTTGGAGACCAAACCCAGCTTGTGGGTCGTTTCGATTTGGCCAAGCATTTTTTCGGCGCAGGGACGCAACTCAAGCAAGCTAATGAAGTCTTCAAAGAAAACATCCAGCGCCTTGGTCATTCGCGGGTCACTTGCATCTGCTTCAAAGCCAAGGTCACGCAGGGCTTCGGAAACCCACACGGCGTTGGTTACTTCCCTTAGTTCTCCGTAACGTATGAGACGGTACTTTTCATGCTCTTTGGCGTAAGCAGCTAAAAACGCTTCTTTGCCCATCTGAAAACCCGATGTCACCAACGCCTCATAGAGTTTAATCGTTGAAGCTTCCATGCTGTAGCATCGGGCATTTGTTAATGTACCAATGTAATCGCTGATTACTGCTTTGACCTGACTCAATTGACTCTTCCCTTACGTTTTGTTTACCTGAAAAGGCGGCGGTTATACTGTTTGCGTTATTTGTTGAACCTTTTTTGCAAGCTCCGTTGAAAACAGCTTCTCTGCGTCGCCTATGGCTGGCTCCACGTTTGGGTCATAGGGGATTTCTCCAAGAAACGTAAGTCCCATGGCTTCTGTTGGAGGCTGAACATTGTTTGTTTTGGGAAGTTTCATGTTCTCCACAATGCCAACAACTGGAATTTTGAGTTCCTGTAGCAGCCGAACCTGCTTCTTGACGGTTTCAAAAGCCAACTGCGAAGAGGTAGTCACGATAAGGAATTCTATTCGGGGAACCAGCCGCACCAAATCCAGCATAGCATCCCCAATGCCCGGCGGAGAATCAATAATCAAGTAGTCTAAGTCGCCCCATAGGGTCACGGCGAGCAGTTCAATGAGGGCATTTGAAGTTTCGACTCCACGCATAGGCGCCGCTTGATTACCGCTGTAATACACCAGCGACATGTACTCCAACCCCTCAACGACAGGCGGAATAAGCCCCTTCTCCTCAGTCGGCTGCACATCACCCACCCCCAAAATCAGATGCGTTGACGGGCTCGTGAAATCCAAGTCAAACAAGCCTACTTTGCAGCCCCGTTTAACAAGGGAAAGCGCCAGTGTGGTCGCTACAAGGCTTTTGCCGACTCCGCCTTTCCCGCTGGAAACCACAATAATCCTGCTTATTCCTTTAAGCCGCTCAGAAATTATGCTTGTCCGAGGGTCAGCCACGATTATTTGGCTCCTTTAATACTTTGCAGCCAGACACCGCGTCCCTGCAGGATTTCAAAGTCCGGGCTACCACAGTGTGGGCACTTGATGTAAGTGTGCGCAACTTCAGGTACAAAATGTATGGCTTCCGCCGTTTCCTTGTCTATCTTGTTGTCGCTGAATTTCCATGTATTTCCGCAGACTTTGCATTTGAGGAGGGTTTTAGCGGTGGATATACGGAACTTGGCGTCTTCGAAGCTTGCTGGCTTAATCTGGGAGAGTGCGAAACGGAAAATTTCTCTTTCTACGTCTTGAAGTTCGCCGATTTTCACCGTGACTTCCGTTACCTGCTTTAAGCCTTCTTTTTTGGCGATTTCTCCTGCAGTTTTAACTACGGCTTCGGCTAATGCCCATTCATGCATGAAAAGCCAATACCCCTTGGCGCAAATTAAACGTTCCCAAATCCGCTCAGTCTTTTAAACATGTGATTTCTTAACGAGTGGCTCAGTGTGTTTGCTCTCGGAAGGTTCATATCTCCTTTCTAGCAATATTTGTTTATACAACCTTTGAAGGGGTACATGTTGAAGGTTCTTGTGTTCTTTTACAGTCGAACTGGAAACACAGAGAAAATGGCGAAAGCCGTGGCGGAAGGCGCCAAATCCGTAAGCAACGTTCAGGTCGAAATGAACTACTTTGTTGAAGCTGAAGACCTAAACAGCTACGACGCAGTCCTCATAGGCACACCCACATACCATCACGACATGCCAATCGACATCAAGATGCTCTTTGAAGAAGCCGCAGTCCGAGGCATAAACCTGAAAGGAAAAACGGGTGCAGCGTTTGGTTCCTACGGGTGGAGCGGTGAAGCACCAAAACAGGTCTTAGAAATCATGAGAAACAAGTTTGAAATGAACTTGCCCGCTGAGCCTTTATTTGCCAAATACGCTCCCAACCAGAAAGCACTTGATGACTGCAAAGCTTTAGGGAAACGCCTCGCCGAAAGCCTTATTCGCTAAGCTTCCCGTTTTCTAGAAGGAGAACGCGAGTTATGAGTTCCCAGAAAGAAAAGTTAGTTGAATTTATGAAGAAACAGATCCAGAACGAAAACGAAATTGTCCGTTCAGTCACAGAAGGGATAAAAAACATAAACAACCCTCCAGTGAAAGCCGTTCTGAAAGGCATATCGCTGGACTCCACCAAGCATGCGGAACTCTACGCCTCAGCAGTCACGCTTCTGGAAACGGTTTCTCAAGCCATGACACAAGAAAACCTCGACCAACAACGCGCACTAGTCGAGAAGCACATCAGACTGGAAGCCGAGCTTATTAAAAAACTTGAAGACGAACTGCCAACCATAGAAAACAAGAAAGTTGCTTTTCTGCTCAACTCGATTTTGATGGATGAACGCAGACACCATGCCATGCTTAAGCAGGTTCTGGAAATAATTGTCCGCGGCGAAACCATAACCGAAGAGGACTGGTGGAAATTCCTTTGGGAAGAATCACCCTTCCACGGCGCCCCAGGCGGATAAACGCAACCTTTCCTCTTTTGCGTAACTTTAAAGGAAGTGCAGAAAATAGGGAAAAACGCACAAAACCCTTGCAAATGCGAAACTTGATTTTGCTCTTAAGTGTTTTCTTTGTGCTTAGCGAATTCTTCAGAGAAGTTTGCTGTTTCTTCAACGATTTTGTTGAGTTCATTTAGTAGCCACGCTAGACGTTCGCCTCGTTCGGTTAAGGTGTAGGTTTTCGGTGTTTTTCTGGCAAACACCAGTTTCTTGCCTTTTAAGCCACGTAGGTACTTGTAGGTTCTGCGCAGGGAAAGTTCGTTTTTCTGGGCGAGTCGTTTGGCGGATATGCCCTCGTCTGGGATGTTGAGGTAGACTTTATTTTCAGTTGATACTAAGGTTTCTTTTGCGGGGTCACGTTTTGACCTGAAGAAAAAAATGTAGTCTCTTTCTTTTGGGGTTGCAATTAGCCCGGATTTTTTGAGCCGTTTTAGGACGCGGGAAACAATTTTTGGCGGAACACATCTTTTCACTTCTTCAAAAGTTTTTGGTCCATCTAGTAGGACGGTAAGGATGTGTTCTTCGTAGCATTCGCTGTGCGCAGGCAGGACATCGGTGAATTCAGGCAGGTTGTCGATTAATTCGGTGAGTCTGCCGCCGAAGGTTGTGGCGTAAAACTGGTCATGTACCTCCGCGGTGAGCCCGACCGCCATCAGTGGACGCAGGTACTCTTCAGTTAAGGTGTCTTGACTGTGGAGGTAACCTGCTCTTTTGAGTTCCTGTTGAAGCTTGCTCACGGAGTAGTGTCCTTTGTAGATGGTCTGCAAGATGGCGATGCGGGTGTCGTTTTTGAGTACGTTTAGGAGGTCTTTCATGTAGGTGGGGTTTTCCATGGTTTCGCATAGCATGCGGAGTTCGTTTCGCAGTTTCCAAACGTTGCAGTTGGTTATGCATTCAAGTGGGGAAACGGGGGCGCAGCTTTTGCATTCTTGGTCCAGTGCATGAAGTATCTCTGCTATTCCTTTGTCGTCCATTTCGGTGAAGACCTCTTGAATTTTCATTGGGTTCCTTCCTTGGAGGGCGTGTGTCACGGCGGGTTTTAAAAGTCGGGTTTGGGAGATACAGGAGATTTAGGAGAGAGGGCCCGCCGAGACATACGTCATAAAATGTATGACATACGGCATCTTTAAATAGTTTTTCCCAACAATCTACCATATCTGGTGAAAACTTGCTCACTCCTTGCGAAGTCGCCGTTAAAACCGTTTCGCCAGCCGTGAGAGCCCTTCTAGCTCAAACGCTCATAGAAAAACACGGCATGACAGAAATAAAGGTTGCCCAAGTTCTAGGCGTAACCCAATCCGCCGTCAGCAAATACAACAAACGCGCCCGAGGCTCAACCATACCCATCCACGACATACCCGAAATCCAAGCAATCACCAACCAAATGATACCCTTACTGCTATCAAATCCCGTTCCACACACTGAAGTCATGAAACTGTTCTGCCAAGCATGCACGATAATAAGAAGCAAAGGTTTGATGTGCGCGCTTTGTCAGCAGAACCAGAAACCCAAAATCGAGGGCTGCGCCTTCTGCAACGACCCCTAACAGGTTGAAGATTTATTAAAACCGCCCGCCAAAAACAGTGTACCAGAGGCGGAAAACGTGTCCGTTTATGACGAGAAAAAAGTTCTAGAAGTCATCGAGAAAGCCACCAAAAGCGTAGTCAACATAAGCACCGTCAGACTCGTTCAGAACATATTCTTTCAGGCGGTTCCCGTTTCAGGTATGGGTTCAGGGACCATATTCGACGCTGACAAAGGACTTATCCTCACCAACCATCATGTCGTGGGCGGAGCAGAAAAAATCAACGTCACCCTCTACAACAACCAAGTCATCCAAGGTACCATAGTTGGCTCCTGCGTCGCACGGGACATAGCCGTAGTCAAAGTCAAAGCCGACCACTTGCAGTCTGCGGATTTTGGGGATTCCGACAAACTTAAGGTGGGGCAACGGGTTTTCGCCATCGGTAACCCCTTCGGTTTATCGGGTGGACCCACCGTAACCTCAGGCGTAGTCAGCGCCATAAACCGCACCATACAATCTGACCGTGGACTCATCGAGAACCTTGTCCAAACGGACGCTGCCATCAATCCAGGCAATAGCGGTGGACCATTGGTGGATTTAGAAGGCAGAATCATCGCCATAAGCACCGCCATCATCCCGTTTGCTCAAGGCATCGGGTTTGCCATACCCATCAACTCAGCAAAAGCTTGCACAACTGATCTCCTCACGGAGGGTTCGGGTAAGCGTCCTTGGCTGGGCGTTGTTGGCTTGACTTTGACGGAGGAGATTGCTCGGTACTACGGTTTTCCAGTGGGGCATGGCGTGCTGGTGACGAAGGTGGCGGGGGGAAGCCCCGCTGAGTACGCAGGCATGACGGAAGGCGACATAATCCTTGAAGTAGACAACAGGGAAACCCGAAGCATCGAAGACTTAGTCCAAGAGATACGCAAACGGCAAATCGGCGACCAAATCAGGGTTTTTGCCCTGCGAAACGGCAAGGAACACTTCTTTGAACTAAAACTCAAAGGCATGCCCTAACAAACGTGGTCATCTAGCGGCTTTCCGTTTTCACAGTTTTATTTTGTGTAGGTTTGGGTGGTTACGTTTTTGCTTAGTAAGTGAGCAGGGCACAAAAACCGCCCTTAACCTACAAAGATCGCATTTGGCACCAACTGCCCGCCTATATGAGGTTGAGCAGCACTGATGCGACGGTGGCAAGAGCAACGATAGCCAGTGTTTCCAGTAGAGTGATTTTCCAGTGGACGCGGGTTTTCTTTGAGCGGTAACGCACAAGGAAGATGCCCGATACTGCGCCTACCACCGCCAAAGAAACCACAAGGTTAATGGGGTTGGGCAGGAGCAGAAACGCTGCTATGGGTATGATTCCCGCAATGAACGTTGTGATAGATACTGTGACTGCCGCGTAAAGGTTTGCGCTGTGGATTTCTTTATCCAAGAGCAGAAACAGCTTCTTCACCAGCATCAATGATTTGGCGCGTTCAGTCTTGTCTGGAATGTCGCTTAGGCTGAAGTTCATTAGGTTCTGCAGCGTTAAAATGTCTGCTAAGTCCTCGGTTATGCCGCCTAAGAAGAAGCTGGAAAAGTTGGTTATGGCAACGGCTGTTAACGTCAGAAAGGCGGTGAAAATCAGGGCGCGGGGGTCGGAACCGAAGATGTTTCTAGCTGTTAGGGTTGATACGAAAGCGGAAAGTATGACAACCAGACCCGTTATTGAGCCGTCGACCAAGCCAGCGACAACTTCCATGATGGGCTCCTTTTTTAACAGCAGGCTTTTCCATTCTTTGCCCAGTTTGAGTCCTTGTTCGGTTAGCTGTACGCTGTCGCCAGTGATTATGATGAGTCCTTCAGCGGCCATTTCTGTTAGGGCTTTGTCTAACTCACTCATCTCAATACAGGCTAAACTGGAGCAAACTTTGTCTAGTCTGCGTTTAAGCTCAGCTTTGGTTACGGCGTTTCCTTTGCTTAGGTACAACAAAAGGATAATTCTAATAACGTCGGGCAATTCTTGGATTTCAAAGGACACTTCAATAAGTCACCGAATCGGCACTTCAAAGTAAATGAAATCAGGATAATAACTTTTGCGCATACGAATTACGTGTTTACCCAACAAGACGCCGCTTTTCTGAGGGTTTTCTTTTGTTGTTAGCTGGTGGTTTGCCACCGGAGACTTATGCGGTTTTTGAGGAGTGTAACAATTTTTGCGGTGTCTTCTATGTAGGCGAGTTTGATTTTCAGGTCGTTTTCGTTTGTTTTTCTTAGGTTGTAGTCAAACTTTGCTGATGCAGTTATTAGGTCGATTTCTTCGTCGACGCCTTCGAATATTCGTATGAGCTCTTTTTCTTTCAGTTCTTGTTTGCTGATTGTGTTGTTCGCCGTTTTCACCACCAACCATTCAGTATTACGTTTTTATTAAAACGTAATACCAACAGATTTAAGCCTTCCGTATAACACAACAAAAACTCAACATCCTCTCAAAACGCACCCACACACTACATTCACCAAAGCAAAAACTGAAGCAGCCAAAGTTTTGTGCTACAAAAACTTTCTCGTCAAACCCGTCAACCCTCCCAAAACGCCTCGTTTTTCCGTTTGTTTTTCTTTTTTGAAAACTTTATATTTTCACATGAGAACACTCTTTATTGGTTTTCATGTTTTCAGACAAGATCAAAAAAAGAGACGGCAGAATCGTCGATTTTGATACCGAACGTATCAAGAGTGCCGTTCACAAGGCTTTTCTTGCAGTGGAGCTGGGCGATGGAGCCAAAGCCGACAAAGTCACCCGCGCAGTTGTCAAACAGCTTGAAAAGGAGTTTGAGTGCAAGACTCCTTCGGTTGAGGATGTGCAAAACGCTGTCATTGCGGTCCTCAGAAGAGACGGTTACGAAAAGGTTACCTTAGCCTACGAGGACTTCCGAAAAAAGAAAGAGGAACTTCGCAAACTCAGAGGGCTAATCGGTTTACAGCCTAAACTAACCGTTAACGCCATGGAAGTGCTTAAAGCACGGTACTTGCTGCGTGACGAGCAGGGAAACCTCATCGAACCCCCCACGAAGCTTTTCAAACGAGTAGCCAAAGCCATAGCCCACGTAGACGCAGCTTTTGGAGACGACCCTGCAGAGAGCGAAAAGGTCTTCTTCGACATGATGGTGAGACTGGAGTTTTTGCCGAACACGCCAACGCTGTTTAACGCGGGGACCAGCATCGGACAGCTTTCCGCCTGTTTCGTGTTGCCCGTGGAGGATTCGCTGGAAAGCATCTTCAACGCGGTCAAGAACATGACGCTTATTGAGCAGACGGGCGGCGGCGTTGGGTTTGACTTCTCCCTCCTCCGACCCCGCGGCGACATAGTCCGCTCCACCAAAGGCGTCGCGTCAGGACCCGTAAGCTTTATGCGCGTCTTTGACACCGCCACCGAAGTCATAAAAGCAGGCGACAAACGACGAGGTGCCATGATGGCTATCCTTCGGGTGGACCACCCTGACATAGTGGAGTTCATCTTCGCAAAACAAAACCCCACCATGCTAAACAACTTTAACGTGTCTGTGGCGGTGAATGACGAGTTCCTCAAAGCACTGCAAGAAGACGGCACATACTGGCTGGTTAACCCCCGCAACAAAGAAAAAGTCAAGCAACTCCGAGCCCGAGAAGTCTGGCAGGCAATCGCGCATTCGGCTTGGGCAAGCGGCGACCCCGGCGTAGTTTTCATAGACGAAATCAACTGGCACAATCCCACGCCGCAAATTGGTGCAATTAAAGCTACTAATCCGTGTGGTGAGCTTCCACTTCTTCCTTATGAAAGCTGCAACTTGGGCTCAATTAATCTTTCAAAAATGGTGGAGAACGGGGAGGTGCACTGGGAAAAACTCCGGGTGACAGTGCATGATGCCGTGCATTTTTTGGATAATGTCATAGACGCAAACCAGTATCCGCTCAAAGAGATTGAAGCAATTACAAAGGCGAACCGCAAAATTGGTTTAGGTGTTATGGGCTACGCAGACATGCTCATCTTATTGGGTATCCCCTACAATTCTGAGCAGGCACTTCGAGTGGGCGAACAGATTATGGCGTTCATCGAGGAGGAAGCGCACAAGAAATCCATAGAAATCGGGCAGAAACGGGGCTCTTTCCCCAACTTTGTAGGCAGCATCTGGGAACCCAAGTACGCCGCCCTTCGCAACGCAACCCTAACTACCGTGGCGCCGACAGGCACCATAAGCATCATTGCAGGCTGCAGCTCAGGCATCGAACCCCTCTTTGCAGTGTCCTTCATGCGCAATGTATTGGGCGGCGCACGGCTGTTTGAAACTAACCCCCTCTTTGAGGCGGCGGCGAAACAGAAGGGCTTCTACAGCGCCAAACTGCTTGAAGATGCCGCGCGGACGGGTTCAGTCCAGAAAACCCACGGCGTCCCCGACGAAGTCAAACGCCTATTCGTTACGGCTTTGGACATCGCGCCTGAGTGGCATGTGCGGATGCAGGCGGCTTTTCAGAAAAGCACCGACAACGCTGTTTCTAAAACGGTTAATTTGCCCAACGAAGCAAAAAACTCTGATGCTGAGGCTATTTTCACTATGGCTTGGAAGCTCAAATGCAAGGGCGTCACGGTTTTTCGTTACGGCAGCAAACCTGAACAGGTGCTGTACATAGGCGAAATCAAGGCTAAAAACGGCAAGTTTGTCTCGGCACAAGCAGAATACGCAGGTGGCTGTCCAACCCCAAATTGCCCCTTCCCCAGCTAGGAGAAAAAAACGATGGGTTACGTTTACCTGTACACTGGAACAGGCGGAGGCAAAACCGCCAACGCCCTCGGCTTAGCCCTACGCACCGTTGGACACCGCAAAAAAGCAGTAATCATTCAGTTTTTCAAGTGGCGCAAAGACACTGGAGAATACAAAATCAAAGAGCGGCTGGGTGAGCTTTACGAGATTTACCAGTTCGGTAGAGAAGCATGGCTGGGTAGAGAAACGCGGACGGAAAAGTTCGGTGGCGAAACGTTCCAAGTGGAAGGCGTCACTGACCGCGACCGCGAATTGGCTGAGGCTGGATTGGCGTTTGCGGGGAGGGTCATGCAGGAGCAGAAGCCTGCGTTGCTGGTTTTGGATGAGGTGAACTTGGCGGTGCATTGGGGGCTGCTGCGAGCAGGGCGCGTGCTTGAACTGCTTCGTGCGGTGCCTGCTGAGACAACGGTGGTTTTGACGGGCAGGTACGCGCCACAGGAACTGCTGGACCGCGCCGAATTCGTGAACATCGTACAAGACGTAAAAATGCCCGACAAGTTCGAGCCAGTCGAAGGCATCCAGTACTAAAACCGAAAACAGAAGAAAAAAAGGAAGTTGGGGGTTTAGGTGCTGATTTTTGTGGCTATCTGTTTGCCCAACTCAAAGCACCGTTTCAGGTCGTCTTCGTCTGGTATGTATTTGATTTGCAGGTTAGCCTCGTGGATTTCAAAGCCTGCTTTGCGGGCTGTCTCGGTCATGGCTCGGACTGCTCCGCCTCCCCAGCCGAAACTGCCAAAAAAGCTCCAGAGCTTGTCTTTGGGTTTGAGTCCTGTGGCGTAGGTTAAGAATGAGCCGACGGTGGGGAACATGCCGTTGTTAAGTGTCGGCGAACCCACAACTACGGCTTTGGCGTCGAGGATCTCTGTCATGGCTTCCGTGTTGTCTGACGCGCGAAGTTTGCACATTTTCACGTCTACACCTTGGCTGACTGCGCCCTCGGCGATGGCGCGCGCCATTTTGTCGGTGCTGCCCCACATGGTGTCGTAGACTATGACGATTTTCTTTTTCGCTTCTCCCGCCGCCCAAGATGCATAGGCTTTGATGATTTTAGTGGGATCTTTGCGCCAGATGACTCCGTGGCTGGGGGCAATCATGTCTATGGGTATGCCCATCTGGACGACTTCTTGGATTTTCTTGGCAACCAACGGACCCAACAACATCAAGATGTTGGCGTAGTAGGTTTGGGCTTCTTCCATGAGGATGTGCTGGTCAACTTCGTCGTCGAATCGTTCGCCTGATGCGAGGTGTTGTCCGAAGGCATCGTTAGGCATGAGAATTTTGTCTTCGACGATGTAGGTGAACATACTGTCAGGCCAGTGCAGCATAGGTGCCTCCAAGAAGCTTAGGGTTCGGGCGCCGATTTTGAGGGTGTCACCTGTCTTGACGGTTTGCACGTTAGCAAATTCCTGCCCGTAGTGTTCGATGAGGGCTTCTTTGCCTCTTGGGGAAGCGATTATGGTGGCGTTCTTGGCGAGTTTGGCGATTTTGGGTAGGCTACTTGAGTGATCCATTTCCACGTGGTTAACGATGATGTAATCCAACTTCTCGGGCTCGATGATTTCACTGATGTGTGTAACTAGGTCGTCGCAGAAAGTGTGCTTTACCGTGTCCACCAACACGTTCTTATCGTCTAAAATCAGGTAGGCGTTGTAGGTGCTGCCGCGTCGGGTGTGGTAACCGTGGAAGTCACGGATGTTCCAGTCAACAGCACCGACCCAATAAATATTTTCTGCTAAAGAAACCTTAGTCAAAATGTTTTCCTCCATTATTCCTGTACAGTTCTGAGATTATAAGTTATGTTGACACCTGCTTTTTCGTAGAGAATGCCCACAGGGCAGTTGCGCAGGGTGTGTTCGTGGAGCCGCTGGATTTGGTCTGCGGTGGCTTCGATTTTGAAGGTTATGTCAAAGGTTTCTTCCACGATGGTGCCGACCTCAGGGCTTTTCACTGCTTCCACCGAAACCTCCAGCCCCTTCAACTGTAGGTGCATTCTTCTTGCAACAAGCTTACAGATAGTTGCGTAGCAGCCCGCGTGGCTCATAACACAAAGCTCCAGAGGCGTCGCACCTAACCCCGGAAAGTTTTCTTCTGGCTGGTCTGCGATGGTACTGTGAGCTCTGGTGTTATCGAGTATAATTTGGTTATCTTGGATTATTCTGGCTTTTGCATTAAGTTTTGCCATGTCCATAACTCCTATCCTGTTGAAAAGTACAAAACAGTTCTTTCTCTGGCGCGTTAATAACATTTTCTGCTACGGTTACGGCGGCTGTTCTTGTGGAGGAACCATGCGGTTCTGCAGGGAGAGCTAAATCACGGATTTCTCTTACCCATTTTGAAGGTGTATGCCATGAAAAAAGCATTTTTCTTCTCAACCGTTTTGGCTGTTGCGTGTTTGTTTCCTGCGGCATCGGGGTTTCCGACGGATCAATCAGGAAATGCCTTTCCGATTGCTTCTCCCGTGGGGATAACTTCACCTTCTAACGTGACGTACAGTTCCAACTGTTTAATCCTAAACGTCAGCCAAGTCGGCTTGTTCGTAGGTAACATACAGGTTTCAATGGTTTACAGTTTAGACGGGCAACCCAACCAAACCATACCTCTAACACGGCAGACGCGGGAAAACTCGTTTCAAGCCAGCCTCACTGGAACCGTGACTTTGCCTGCTTTATCAGATGGCTCACACTGGATTACGGTGTACGAGCGAATCGACGTAACCACCGACCCATCGCAGTACGCCACCGACCAAGACACGGTGTACTTCACTGTGGCTACGGCTACCAGTGTTTCTTCAACTGCTGCAAACCAAACTGGGAATTCTTGGTTGGAACAAGCTGCCATACCCAATCCAAGGTACAACTGTGGTGCGGCTGTCCTAAACGGAACCATATACGTTCTCGGTGGCTCTAAAACCCAAGTTGACGGATCACTACATTTCTTAAACTATACAGACGCCAACGAAGCCTACAACCTAGCAACCGACACATGGACAATGAAAGCACCCTTGCCAATGCCTTTGAGTAGTGTTGCCGTTGCGGCTTTCGGGGGCAAATTGTTCTGCTTTGGCGGCTCAACTTTTGTCAGCGACCAAGCAGTTCCACAGGCAGAAAGCTTTGTCTACAACCCTGCAACAGACAGATGGCAGAATTTAACCGCCATGCCTGTGCCCGCCAGCGGCTTAGACGCCCACGTCGTAGACGACAAAATCTACCTAATTGGAAACCTTACCATGGTTTACGACATTTCGGCGGATTCTTGGGCAACCAAAACCCCGCTTCCTGTAGCTGTTTCTAACTATGCCTCTGCAGTCGTGGAGGGCAAAATCTACGTGATAGGCGGAAACACAGGCACAACCACCGTTACAAGCCTGAACCAGATATACGACCCTGCAACAGACACATGGAGCCAAGGCACCCCAATCCCAACGGGTGTGTCAAACGCTGCCGCAACCACAACAACCACACCCCAAGCAATCTACGTGTTAGGCGGCACCACACAGGAACATCCCCTAAACGGACAAAACTTAAGCCAAATCTACTTTCCCGAAAACAACAGCTGGACTTTGGGCGAGCCGATGCCTAAAACCAAAGCGGGACTGAGCGCCGTCACGGTAGACAACGTGATTTACGCTTTGGGCGGCGGACACAACATCTTCACGCCCGACTCAACCGACAACATGCAATACGTACTCTTCGAGAAGGGGAATTTACAGTCGGCAGCGTTGCCTTCTTCTCTATTGCATCAGTTGTCTTCAGCCAACACAAACGCCCGCCCAACTGTATCCCCTACTTCATCGGTACTGGAATCAAGCTCCAAACCAACCCAGACCACCCCACCTAGCTTTCTCCAGCAAACTATCCTCACCGTAGCAATCACAGTAATTATCGCAACAGCAGTTGGGGGTGTGTTTTTCCTACGAAAGAAGCATCACCCAAATACTCCCCTTTTATCTCTGGAAAGCGCCTATTGACGACTATCAAAACACGGCAGACACGAACCTATTTGGATGCTATTATCATATCTATGCAGAAACGATAGGGGGTAGGTCGCTATTGGCAAAATCCCCAACCAAAAGAATGTTGAAAACCAGAGAACAGCAGTTCTAAAGGAACAAACGCTAAGTGGAGTCAGGAAATTCTGCTGTTTAAGATTCGAGACAAGGCTTCTGGACATGGACGTTTCCACCGTCAGTTTTGAATACTGAACACTGCCTGTTCATAGATTATTTAGGCAAAATATTAATTGTTTTAAATTCATGAAAGTTAAATGAGAGCGATTGTATGACAAAACATGGACTTCAGACGACTCCAATGAAGTCTTTGTTAGTTTTGTTTTCACATCACCGTCATAATACTGAGAAAGTCGCTAATGTTTTCGCTGAAATTCTTGATGCAAAAATAAAAACGCCACAGGAAATTAACCCTACAGAACTGCAAGAGTACAACCTGATAGGTTTCGGCTCCGGAATAGACAGCGGAAAACACTACAAGGTTCTGCTTGACTTCGCCGATAAACTGCCACAAGTCAACGACAAGAAAGCATTCATTTTCTCAACCAGCGGAGTTTCAAATCCCAAGTACATGGCCAAAATACATACTGCACTTAGGGAAAAACTGCAAACTAAAGGTTACGTGATTGTTGACGAATTTAACTGCCATGGATTCAACACAAACAGCTTTCTTAAACTATTTGGCGGCATGAACAAGGGCAGACCAAACGCTAAAGACCTCAAAAAAGCAGAAGAAATCGCTTTAAACCTAAAACAGAAACTGGAACACCAAACAGAGCAAACGGACAAAAAAGTTGAAAAAACGATAGCAGAAACTAAAAAGAGCAAAATCTAAAAGGGTTCTGAAATAATATAAAGTGCTCAGGGTTTATAATGAGAGAAAAAGACATAGAGAATTTATTGGTAAAATATCCTGATGAATTCCTGCCTGGTTATGGATTAACCGTGAAAGGGCAACAAGTAAGACTTGGAGCTTATTCCGCTGACATAGTTTTCGAAGATAGAAATGGCAATAACGTCATAGCAGAAATTAAGAGGGGAATACTTACCCGCGAAGGATTGGGTTCTTATGCATTAGGTCAAGCTATGGAGTATTATGGACTTCTAAAAAAGAAAGAACCTAACAAAAAAATCCGTTTAATGCTTATTGCCAATGTGATTCCTAAGAGCATGACAGCTTTCCTAAGTGATATGAAAGGGGTTGAGTTCACCCAAATTTCAGATTACAAAATAAACGAAGTAGCAAGAAAATACAATTACCAATTTTCAGATTCCAAAAATTCTGAACAAATTTGCCAAGATAAACTAACAATCGAAAAAATGAATTACGAACTTAAAAGTGCACAACACAGAATATGGATTTTCCAAGCTAATCCTCAAAGATACGACATTCTTAATGCTCTTGTAGATGAAAGCATAAACGAGGATGTGTGGGAAGTAAATCAACACAAAAAAGAAATCCATATGGGAGACCTTGGAATAATTTGGATGTCTGGCAATAAAGGCGGCATATACGGGTTTTTTGACATTACGTCTAACCCTGAAATGCTAAAGGATTCCGAAGAATCAACCAAATATTGGGTAAATGAATCGGAAAAAAGGCAAGTAAAGTTAAGGGTAAAAAATAAAATCAAGCTAAAATTAATCAATAATCCAATCAGGAAAGAGGAGCTTAAAAATATTCCTGAACTTCAAAACATGACGATATTTAAGATGCCCAGAGGAACAAATTTCAAGGTAACTGATTCTGAATGGCAAGCCATCTTGACTTTGTTGAAAAGTAGGGAATAAACAACAAAATTTTGGTGCCGGGGGCGGGATTCGAGCCCGCGACTTCTGGACATGGGCGTTTGGCCACTTTATGTTCTCCAGATTATGAGTCTGGCGCCCTAGCCAGGCTAGGCTACCCCGGCACAACTCTGTTTTGAGTTGCGTTTGTAGCCAGCGCTTAGGTTAGTTTACATGGTTTGAGATAAATCTTTTTAATGCTTTGGAAAGGTCTCTGCTTGCTTGTGAGAGCGTCGAGTGTGGATTTAGGAGAAAAGAGGCAAGAGTGTTCTTGCAAAGACAGGGAAAGAAGCTATAGTCGGTTCTTTTCCAGTTTCTGAACCGTGGTTCCAGTTCCAAGGTACACTACGTCAGATAACCCAAGAAACAGCCCAGTTTCAACAACACCTGGAATCTTTTTTAGCTGAAGCTCCAACTCTTCGGGGTCGTTTATGGCGCCAAAAGCTGCATCCATGATGACGTTGCCGTTGTCGCTGATGACAGGACCCAGTTTGCCCTTTGTTTCCCTAAGCATTGGAATTCCGCCAAGCGCTTGAACACGACGCCGAACAAGCGCAACACCAAAAGGAACCACCTCAAGGGGCACAGGCTGGTTTCCTTCGCCAAGGACCAAGACTTTCTTTTTTTGGTCAGCGATGAAGATATTGTGCCTTGCGGAAGCGGCAACAATTTTTTCCCGAACCAAAGCTGCACCCATGCCTTTAATCAGGTTCAGTTGCGGGTCAATCTGGTCGGCACCGTCAATATTCACATCCACGATGGGATTCTCCTCAAGTGTGGTTATGGGTACGCCGTTTTGGATTGCAAGCTGAAAAGCTTGGTAACTACTAGGAACCCCCAAAATCTGCATGTTCTCATGTTTTCGGCGTTCACCTAAGGCAAGGATGGCGTATGCCGCGGTGGTTCCGCTGCCCAACCCAACAACCATGCCATCTTTAACGTGATCAACAGCAGCGTAGGCAGCGTTTCTTTTTTCAGCATCAGGCGAAGCTTGCATTAAGATTCAATCTCCATTTGACCCAGTTTATTCATTACTTCATCAATCTGATTCCGTATAGCATCAATGCGTTGTTCAGCCTCGGACTTCCCTCTTTCAGAGGCAGGTTTACGAGTTCGCTTAGGCTTTCCTTTCTCAGGTGGTGCTGATTCTTCTTCGTCATCTTTTTCCATTTGGTCCGGAACCACAGCTATCTGCGGTTTAGGCATTGGAATCTTGACTTCTTTAACGACGGGTTTAATGTCGATTCTGCCGCGAAGTTCATCAACTTTGCCAGTTAGCTCGCCAAAGCGCTCACTAAACAGCTTCATCAAGTCCTGCTGCATGCTCTCCAATTCATGCAGGGCAACGATGGTTTCATCCTTGGCGATAGAGTTTTTAACAGCCATCATGCGGGACTTGTAGCTGCTGGCTAAGCGTTCACGTTCTGCCTCGCTTATTTTGCCTTCAGCATGAGCTTCATACAAATGACGTATAGCACCGCCAAGGATTTCACGTTCCAAATCCAGAATGCGCAGTTCATCTTTGGCGTGGACGGCTTCGGTTGCTTGAACACTTTTAGTAACTCGGAACGGGGAGGACGAAGCAAAAGAGGGCGCCAAAAGGGAATCAAGTTCAGGCTCTTTAGCGGTTGCTTTAGCGATGGGGGTGGGTTTGCCGCGTTTTTTCATGGTGTAGATGACGAGGGCGCAGGCGAGAACTATTATTGTCGCCACTAACGCAGTTATTATGATAATTGCTGTCTCGTCGAGAGCCATGTTATCCTCTGTACTCAGATAGTCCACGATGTATATAAAAATTAAACAAGAAACGCCTGATTAGCCATAAACCAGTAATTCTCAACACTTTTGTTGGCAAGTTCTGACCTGCTTCCTGTTAACAATCACCGCCAAAAATGACAACTAAAAATGGTTGTGGTAAACTTCCCCAAGTTAATGAAGGAAGCAGGGGTCAATGATTCAGCTTCCGCCTTATCAGCAAGTAAAGCAGCAACGGTCCACCCAGAAACGCAGTTATGGCACCCACAGGCAGCACTATCGGAGCAATCACCCGCCTTGCTACAATGTCAGCGAACAGCAGCAGAACTGCCCCAAAAAGGCATGAAGAAACAATCAAGAACCGCTCGTCCCCACCTATAATCGCACGGCAAATATGAGGGGCAACAAGGCAGATAAAGCCGATGGCACCTGTGAAGCTGACCACAGTTGCGGTTGATAGGCAAGCGGCAACTAAAGTGATTCGTCTAACGCGGTCAACTTCTACACCTAAACTTTTTGCGGAGTCGTCTCCCATCTTCATTATGTTTAGGTCCCAGGATAATCGAAGATTAATTGCGAAACAAATAAAGAAGGCGCCTAACAGGTAGGGCAACTGCCACCAAGCCGCTCTGGAAAGGTCACCTACGGTCCAGAAAACTGTGGCGCTGACAGCATTTGCCTCAGCAAAATATTGCAGGATTGTAGTGCATGCCGAGAAGATGTACATTATGGCTATGCCCGCTAAGATTATTGTTTCAGGGGAAGCCCCTCTGTGCTTAACCAATAGGAGAATAACTGCAACAGGAATCAAGGAGAAAAGAAAAGCATTACTGATAATCAAAAGGGTGCCCTCCGCGAAGCCACTACCCAGAATGATGCCAACAGCTGCACCCAACGCGGCTCCTACAGAAACGCCTAAAGTGTAGGGTGTGGCAAGAGGATTCCTTAGAATGGCCTGAGTTGTCGACCCGGACATGGCAAACGTGGCACCAGCCAAGATGGCCAAGAGAATGCGGGGCAAACGTAAAGTCCAAACAACCGTGTCTGCGAGTGGTGTGACATGGAACCAATTTGGAAAAGCTCGGGCGAAGACAGCTGCATAAGCATCCATAAAGGACATGGAAGCAGAACCCAGAGCCAAAGAGACTCCTGCAACAACAATAAGCAATACAACACAGAAAACTAGAAAAATAACCCGTTTCAGAACTAGCTTTCGGTACTTTCTTTTTTCATCTTCAGCATTGAAAACTGTTTGAGTAGGAGAGGAAGCTACTGGGGTTTGGTCCACCATATTGTCGCGGTCTTCCTTGTGCGGTTCTGCCAGAATTTGCCATTAACTTCTCTCAGGGTTCTTTTCAGGTAAGCCTTGAGTTCACCGTTTTTATCAGAGCTTATGGAGTATTGTTCAGCAAATTTTGAAACTGACTCATCTAAACTATCATAGAATCGGGGGGATTCATAATCCCAAATCTCAACATTAGCAAGTATACCCATATCGTGGAGAATGTTGTAAACGTAGATGTAATCCAACTTCACTGGAACAGAACTACGATAAACTAAACCTTGAATTTCTCTATCCACCCAGTCAGAAGCAGACAAAAACAGGTAGACACTTCTTGACGCGAGGGCATCCAGCTTTGCAAGTTCTTTTTCGATGTCAACCATAAACAAGGAAAAGGAAGCTATAACAACATCATGCAAGGCAACGTCAACACCTACACGCAAATCCTCCAAAGAACGATTAAGACACTGCACAGTGTTCAACTGCTCTTTTTGGAGGTTTGCCTTCAAGAGCGCAAGCATGTTCTTAGAGGGCTCCACTGCAGTGACATGCTTTACCCTTTTAGCTACGGGTATAGTTATTCGTCCAGTCCCTGCGCCAACGTCAAGTACCGTGTAGTCAGGCAGCAAAGGCAACTTGCTTAACTGCTTTTCTGTTAAGTCATATAGCCTTACCACTTTTTCGCTAAACGCTTGGGCGCAGTTATTCCAGTAACTTGGGGTGCAGCATCTAATCCTGTTAGTTTCGAGAATCATTTGTTGCCGAAGCTCCACCCAATTCACTGCCTCTACCATACGCATCCAACGTTGAATCCATTTTTCAAAACAAAAAGGGAGAGAAAGAAACGAAGGTTTCTTATGTGGACCCGTTGGGTATGCCAACGATGTCACCGTTGATGCTTATTCCTGGATACAAGAACACGCCTTCTTCATCGAGGTTGTAGTCTAGCCGCATGAAGCGAGTTATGTATTCTTGGTGTACGGATTGGGGGTTCAAATCGCTAAATAAGTCAGGATAGAGCACCTTGGCTAAGTACACAGAGCCTAAGACTCCGCCCATGGCGTTGTTTCGGAAGTCGCCAGCAATGATGTAGACACGCCCGTTTTGGACGGCTTTAAGGTTGGCAAACATAGGCTGGGCGATATATTCTTGGAGGCATTGGCTTATGCTGGTAGTGTCGCTGACATCGTAGCCTTGCGCTGGGTCTCCGCGGGTTAAGCCGCTGAAGGTGTATCGAACCGTATGTAGGAAGATGAAGTCGGGGTCTTGCTCAAGTATCCACTCGGCATCAACGCTTACAGAAGACGAGTTAAGATATGTCGGAAGAATTGATGCAATGTTAGCACCACCAGACAGTATGCAGACTTGCCCAAGGGTGTCAATTGTGGCGTATGCTTTGACTGTTGCTGACTCCGTGTAGGGGTAGTTAGTCAGTAGCACAGTTTGTTGTTGCTCTGCGGTTAGGTTGTTGGTTTTGTCGCGGATGGTTTGAGTCAAGTTAAACAGCCACTGTGCATATTCGGTTGCTTGGGGCACTCGGTCAAAGATGTATCCTGCTTTTAGAATGCCTTGCATGAAGCTGGAGTCTTCAGGGTTTGTCACGTTTGGATAATATAATCCTAAGAAGATTACATCCACACCCGGCAATTTTTCAGCTTTTTCTTCAGTTGCTTTTGAGAAGGTCAACAACACGTCAGGATTTAAGTTGAGCACAGCTTCATAGTCTGGAGTGTACATTTGACCAACTGAGGCTATGTTTGGACTATCTTGAAAGTAGTATTGTCTGAGTACGTCAACGCAGTAGTCAATGCCAACAATTTGGTCCTCAAGCTCGAGTACACGCATCATTTCGGCATTTTGGATATACTCAACAACTATACGGTTAGCAGGGAGTGACACTGTAATGAGTTTACCATTGCCATCCAACAAAACAATGTATGAGGCATCACCATTTATGAGGGCGGCCACTTGGTCTTTGTCGGCTGCATCAACTGTGCCATCGTTATTTGCGTCAGAAAATTGGGTCGCATCAACAGAACCATTGATGATGCTAGTTAGGTATGTAAGGTCCTCTTCGTCGACGGCGTCATCCATGTTAGCGTTTCCATAAACTTCAAGCACTAAATTCATTGAAGGCTCTGTTGGTTGAGGTGACGCAGTTGGTTGGGTGGTGGGTGTTGCTTGAGAGGTCGGTTGTGGTGAAGAGGTTACTGTAGGCTTAGCGGTCGGTGTTGAAGTTGGTGGTGGAGAGGTGGCTTGTGGGGTTGCGGTTGCCGTTGGAGAAGTTGTTGGCAGTGGCGAGGTTGCTGTTGGTGAAGAGGTTACTTCAGGTGAAGGTGTTGTTTGCGGCGTAGAGGAGGGGGTTGTCCGTGGTGTTGCTGTAGGTTCAGGTTTAGGCGTTTCTGGTTGTGCGAACCAGTTGTTACTGTAACCAATTATGAGGGAAGACCCTATAATTACGGCAAGAATTATGCCGATTATTAGATTTCTGTTCATCCAAATCCCGTGTTACCTTTTACCAAAAAAGTATTACTTATAGTTTGTGTTACTGAAATCAAAAAAAGTAACACTATTATACCCAAAAGCCCATTCTAACGTGGCAAGAGGCAAACAGCATTGAAGATAACAGTACAAGACGTCACATTCAGCTATCGCAGCACACCATCACTAATTGGAGTATCTTTAGAGCTCCGAGAATCAGAAGTCTTAGGCATGATAGGTCCTAACGGTTCTGGAAAAACCACGCTACTCAAGTGCATAAACAAAATACTGGAACCAAAACAAGGCAGGATAATACTGGAAAAACAAGAAATAAAAAAAATGAACAGAATGGAAGTTGCCAAACACATTGGATATGTACCACAAAGCTCGGTAAGCAACCCTACACCGCTCCCAGTTTATGAAATCGTTTTGATGGGCAGAAGACCCCACATCACTTGGCAAAGCAGCGACAAAGACAACGCAAAAGTGTGGGAGGCTTTGAAGATGCTTGATATTGAAAACCTTGCGTTACGTGACTTTTACGAGTTAAGCGGGGGAGAACAACAAAGAGTCCTCATCGCAAGGTCGTTAGCTCAAGAAGCCAAAGTTCTTTTGTTGGATGAGCCGACTAGCAACTTGGACATTAAACATCAGTTGGAAGTAATGGATTTAACACGGAAACTTGTTGGGAAAGGAAAACTTGCAGCGGCAATAGCGATTCATGACCTCAATCTTGCGTCTAGGTACTGTGACAAGATTGTTATGATGAAAAACGGCAAGGTTTTTGCGGCAGGCGATGCCAAGGACGTTTTGAGCCCAGAATGCATACGAACGGTGTATGGGGTTGAAGTTACGGTTAATTTTGAAACTGAAATCCCATTCATAATACCCGTTAAACCCCTACACTAAAAAAAATACAGCCCAATCAGCCTGCGAAAGAACACACAACCAAAGTACAGCAGCAAACCAGAAAACAAAAACCAACCAAACTCAACACGGCTTGGTAGTTGTTAAACTAAGCAAACACGCGGCAACAACAAATAGAAAAGAACAAGCAGCAAGAATAAGAGTGGAGCCTCGGGCGGGATTTGGACCCGCGACCATTACCTTACCAAGGTAACGCCCCACCGGGCTAGGCTACCGAGGCACCTACGGATTCTTCCTGAAAGAACTAACTTTGTACATAAAGAGGTTACGGTTTCCAGCCGCAAAAAACAGAAAAAAGAACCAACCTTCGTTAATGGTTCAAACCCTAGAGGTTTTGGAGGAATCGAACTCGGTCACTGAAGGAAGGATGAGTCAATGTGCCCGCCAAGAAGGACAGCTTCGCAGTTAACCCAAGCGTAGTGGGGGGCATACCAAAAGAACTTATTTTTACCAAAGCGTCCGCCAACTGTTGGGGATTAACCAAGTGGATAGCGGCGTTTCGGTCAGCAGCCAATTCTATGCGTACTTCAACCCACCTGACGATGAATGGAAGAGAAAAACCCCACCCTATAGCAAGCAAAGCAGAAAGTACCAAAGTCTGAATCGACGGAGACAGCAGATAAAGTACAATCGGAAGTATACCGAAGGCGATCCAAAGGCTTTCAGCAAGTAGGTTTCGGAAGCTTGAAGATTTTGAGTCTCGACGAAAATCCATCAAGTGTCCAATTTCATGGGCCAAAGTAGCTTCAACATCACTCTCGCTAAATTTCCCTTCCGCCCAAAGATACAGAAGATGTTCACCCACGCTTATGCGGTTCTGGAAGACGTTAACGCTTGCTAATCGTTCATGTTTGGAAATGTACAGCTCTGGAGTTTTTTTCAGCTTTGCTTTTCTTGCTAACTCGTCAAGTACCTTCGTAAGGAAAGCGACCTGATTGCTATAAAGCTGCGACTTGGATTTCAAACCATTTTTGCGCTCCGTTTAAGTTAAACAATCTGTGAGAACCAACCTTTTAACTTTTAGCACTGCCTAATGGAAAACGGCAGAAGAGCTTGCTGTTCACCACTTATTGATTATCGGGAACATTTACGGTTTTTGCCCAAACTCGACAAGTTCCTTCCATGCTAACCATGCACGCACCAACGGGATTTTGTGGAGTACAAGTTTTAAGGAACAAGGGACAGGCATCAGGCTTTATTTTACCTATAACAACAAGATGACATCTGCAGCCTGGTTGCGAATCAACCCCATCTATCAACTGCACACCGTGCTTTTTGAGGGCATCATAACATGCGTAATCGCTTTTCAGGGCAAGCGTGGATTTTGGAATCGTACCGAGCCCGCGCCATTTTCCGTCAACTACGTCAAAAACTTGGCTGATTAACCGCTGAGCTTTTACATTACCTTCCCATTTGACTCCACGCGTGTACTCGTTCTCTAACAACGGCTTGCCATCGCTGAGTTGCTTGACAATCATGTAAACAGAAAACAGCAAATCTAAAGGCTCAAACCCAGCCACGACCGTCGGCAAACCATACTTCTCAGGGAAAACCGCGTAAGGCTCAACACCTATGATTGTACTTACGTGACCAGGCGCAATGAAACCGTCCAATTCTAAGTCATCCATCTGGGCAAGCAACTCCATGGCAGGCGGCACAATCCTATGCGACACCAAAAAGCTCAAATTTTCAGCCTGTTTCCGCCCCACTTCAATAGCTGTAGAAGGAGCAGTAGTTTCGAAACCCACCGCAAAAAACAAAAAGTCCTTCTGCGGCTCTTCCTGCGCCATTTTGACCGCGTCGCTGGTGCTGTAGACTATGCGTATGTCTGCGCCTTCAGCTTTAGCATCCAAAAGCGACCCATGTGAACCAGGAACCCGCAAAACATCCCCAAAACAGGTCACCACTACACCTTTTTTTGCCATTTGAATGGCGGCGTCAACTTCTGAAGCAGGCAGAATGCAGACAGGACATCCTGGACCCGCGATGACTTCGATGTTTTTGGGTAAGAGACTGCGTATGCCGAAGTGGCTTATGGTCCATTCGTGCGTGCCGCAGACATGACATATTTTTATGGTTTTTTCAGTGGGGGTTAACGCTTTAATTTTGTTGGATATGCGTTTTGCCATTTCAGGGTCGCGGTAACTCTGCGCGGTAGTCATAAAAATCACGTGGTTATTCTTGTCCTGCGTCTAGAACTTCGTTCCACAGACTCAGCGTTTCCAAAGCGTCTTTCTCGCTCATTGTTTGGATTGCGTAACCTGCGTGAACTAAAACGTAATCGCCTACTTTAGCGTCAACAAGCGTCACATTGACTTCTCGGAGAACTTTTTCGCCGAAGTCCACTTGAGCTTTTTCGCCTGTGACACTCATGATGCGTGCTGGAATTGCCAAACACATATTGGTCAACTTAACTTAATCGAAGCGTAAAGGGCGATAAAAAGAGATTGGTCAAAAACCCCAAAATCCGCCAACAAACGCCTGTCCAAACGAGACTCCGCCGTCTCCAGCGGGAACCGCTTCGTGCACCAGAAAACGCATTCCATGCGCTTCCACAGTCTCCCGCATCAGCTTGGCAAGCAGGGCATTGACAGCTGAGCCCCCAGTGAATCCAACACTTCCGACACCCAAAGCAACCGCTTTTTCTGTCGCCAAAGTAGCCAAACCCTTCGCCAAGTAAGCGTGGACACTGTAAGCTAGATCTGACTTTGAGAACCTGTTTCTGTTCTGGAAGATTTCCGACAGTAGATATGTTGTGCCAAGCCTGTCTCCGCGTATATCGAAAGTTAACTCTAAAACGTCTTTGCCGTGGACCGCTGCAGATTCGAGTTTCATGGCGGCTTCGCCCTCGTAGGTACGCTCATAACATAGGCCCAAAACTGCTGCCGCCGCGTCGAAAACTCTGCCAAGGCTTGTGGTTTGGGGGATGTTTTTGGGTTTTCGGAGTTGGCTAAGGATGAGTTCGGCTTCGAGTGTGCCATGAGGTAAATATTTGCTGTTTTGCATGAGCCAGTCTGCCCCGTCACTTTTTTTGCTCAAGATACCAGCCGCTATGCGTAAAGGATACCGTGTAGCTACGTCGCCGCCCAACAGAGGCTGAGCTTCCAAGTGCCCCAGCCGCTTAAACGCCTTCAAGCTGCGGCTGCAGAAGAGGATTTCGCCGCCCCAAGCCGAACCATCTGCACCGTACCCATAACCGTCACACGCCACACCCACCAATTCATCCACACCGTGCTCCGCCATCAAAGCAGCAACGTGCGCATGATGATGCTGCACTTGAAGGAACTCCCACCCATTTTGCTCTGCAAGTTGCCTTGCGAGGTGAGTGGTTGTGAATTTAGGGTGCAAGTCACATGCAACTGCCTCGATTTTACTGTTTGTCAAACGGATAAGATGCTGAGTGGCGTCTTGAAGGAACCTGTGGGTTTCCAAGTTTTCCACATCGCCGATGTGTTGGCTAATGAACGCCTTGTTTTCGTTGAGAACACAGCTGGTGTTGTTAAGCTCTCCACCTAACCCAACCACACAACGCTTCGCTTTCTGCTTGAGCCTTACGGGGGCTGGTGCGTATCCGCGGCTTCGGCGAATGAAGGAGTTGCGGTCTTGATGGACACGGGTGACAGAATCGTCGCAGCGGTGGGCGATTTTGCGGTTGTGAAACAAAAAGTAATCCACGGTGCCGCCCAAGATGCGTATGGCTTCGGCATTGTCGTTGACGATGGGCTGGTTTGCGGGGTTAGCACTGGTCATCACAAACGCAGCGTCGCCGACTTGGTCAAAAAGCATGTAATGCATGGCAGAGTAGGGCAGCATTACACCGACGTTGTGCAGGTCAGGCGCAACCAACGGCGAAAGCCCATACGCACCGTTTTTGCTGAGTAAAACAATGGGTCGGGCAGGAGAAGAAAGGAGTTCCTGCTCCTTCGAGGGCACTTCGGCAAAACCCCGTATCGCGGCTAAGCTTCGCGCCATCAAAGCGAAGGGTTTAGCACGTCGGTGCTTCGCTTCCCGAAGCCGAACCAACGGCGCGTCCTCGACTGCAGATGCAGCTATGTGAAAGCCCCCATACCCTTTCACTGCTACGATACTGCCTTCTGAAAGCAAGCGCCCTGCTTCCCGTACCGCGTCCGCCGCGTTTACGGGTTCGCCTTTGTTATTAGTTAAGTAGGCTTTGGGTCCACATGTTGGACACGCTACGGTTTGCGCATGAAACCGTCGGTTAAGTGGGTCGTCGTATTCTTTGGTGCATAAGCCGCAGAGGGGAAACTCTTGCATAGTGGTGTTTTCACGGTCATAAGGAAGTCGCTCGACGATTGTGAAGCGTGGTCCACAGTTGACGCATGTAATGAAGAAGTAGTCAAAGCGTGGGTCGTTTGGGTCACGGAGTTCGCGTAGGCAATCGTTACAGATGGCGCTGTCAGGCGGAACTACCGAACCTGAATGCTCCAACGCGTCACTGCTGGGGATGATTGTGAAGGTGGAGTGCTCGTTTTTTCCTGTGAGCGGGGTTTTTTGGATTTCGTATATTTGGGACAGCGGCGGCTTCTGCTCCTGCAGTTCAGCTAGAAAGTGGTCTACGGCGTTTGGGGTGCCTTCGAGTAGGATTTCTACGCCCGCGTCGCCAAGGTTCCGCACGTAACCCTCCAAACCATTCTTCACGGCTATGCGGTACACGAAAGGGCGAAAACCTACGCCTTGCACGATACCGTTAACGTTGACTTTAACACGCAACCCAGACACATCTGTATCCTAAAAAGTAGAAAAAGTGAATTCTTATAGATTGTGACTACGCGGGTTTATTTCTTCATCCCGCAGGCTTCGCCTCAGAACTTTCCCTGCTGAACTTAAGGGTAGCTCTTTGTGGAGTTCCAGTTCTCGGATTGCCTTGTATGGGGCAACCTTACCGTTGACAAAGGCTACAAGCTCCTGCTCCGAAACTGCCATGCCGTCCTTGAGCACCACAAATGCTTTGGGGATTTCCCCGACGGCAGACTCAGGTTTGCCGATAACGACGCAGAGTTTTACGGCTGGATGTTCGTAGAGTACGTCCTCGATTTCACGGGGGTAGACGCTGTAGTCTTTGTATTTGATTAGGTCTTTTTTGCGGTCGGTTATGTAAAAGTAACCCTTTTCATCCATGCGTGCGATGTCGCCTGTGAGAAGCCAGCCGTCACGAAGGACCAGCGCGGTTTCGTCGGGTCTACGCCAATACCCCTTCATCACCTGTGGACCAGTCACGGCGAGTTCGCCCGTTTCACCTGCCGCGAGCGTTTTGGTGCCTGTCTCTGCATCCACGATTTTGGCGTCGGTGCCGGGAATGGGTAAACCGATGGAGCCTACGCGAACGGTCTTCATGGTTTTATCCACAGGGCTACAATGCGTTACAGGGGACGCTTCAGTTAACCCGTAGCCTTCCGCAAGCAAGCCACCTGTGATTTCCATAAACTTTTTCTGCACCTGAGGGGGAAGCGGCGAAGCACCTGAGATGCAAACACGGATGCTGGTTAAGTCGTATTTGCTGAGGGCGGGGTTAGCCAAGAGTATAGAATACATTGTTGGAGACCCGCAGTAAACCGTGACTTTGTGCTGCTGAATGGTTTCTAACACTTTGGCGGGGTCAAATTTTGGTATAAGAACCATCTTGGAAGCCAAAACGATGGGCACGTTGAGGCTGGTTGTCATACCGTAAATGTGGAACATGGGAAGTGCAGCCAAGAAGTTGTCGGATTCTGTGCCTTTTATCCAGTTTGCAAAGGAAACGGCGTTGGAGATGAGATTTTTGTGGGTGAGCATGGCTGCTTTGGGGGTTCCCGTGGTGCCACCTGTGTATTGTAACGCTGCTAAATCCTCCGCAGGGTCAACGGTAACTTTGGGTTTTTGGGTACCAGTCTTGAGGAAATCTTGGAAGGACGAAACGTTTGGCTTTTTCTGAAGGGATTGTTTTTGGGCGGGTGTCTTGGCGTATTCGTCGATACTGGTGACTATTGCGTGTGTCAATTTGGTTTTTTGCCAAACCACCTCCACGACTGGAAAAAGCGAATCCAAAGCAACTATGGTTTGGGCTTCAGAGTCAGCTAGTTGATGTTCGACTTCACGTTCCCTGTGCAGTGGGCTAACTGCGGTTAAGACGGCGCCTGCTTTGAGGATGCCGTAGTAAGCGATTATGAACTGGGGGACATTGGGCAGAAAGATTGCCACGCAGTCGCCCTTCTTTACACCCAAACTTACAAGAGCTGAGGCGAACTGGTCCGAAAGCAAGCCTAACTCTTCGTACGTTATTTCTCTGCCAAGATAACTAATGGCGACATTCTTTGGATACGATTGGACGGTTTGATTGAGGACTTCAAAGAGAGGAACTTGTGGGTAAATTAGAGTTTTCGGCACTTCATTTGGCCAGTTTTTGAACCAAGGCTTGTTTTCGGGGGTTATATAGGACACTTCCGCTTTTGTTTGGTTAATCAAAGCAATAATGTTTTTTAAACCATATCCTCACATGCAAGAAGTGCCTTGAATATGGCAAAGCTTATTAAAAAAGCCAGCAGAACAAGCATACGATTCGCAGAGTAAAAGCTTTGGCATCTTTTGAAATGTTCAGCCAAAGAGGGAAAAGGGGAACTGAGATGATAAAGTATATTCACCCCGTAAAGGAAGCCGCAGCAGAGGGACTCGTAGCACAGGTTTACGCCCAAATAAAGCGGGACTTTGGCAGAGTCGCAGAACCCTTTCTAATTCACTCTCCCTTGCCAAAGCTTTTGGCGGGTGCGTGGATGGTTTGCCGTGAATGCGAACTGGTCGGTAACGTTCCCCGAGCGGTCAAAGAAGCCGTCGCGTCAGCAGTCTCTCAGTTAAACAGGTGCCCATACTGCGTGGACGCCCACACCATAATGCTCACTGCCGCTGGAGAACACAACACTGCTGGAGCTATAAGCAAAACACAATACGACGCCATCTCTGATGCACAGGCACGTATGATGGTTGATTGGGCACTGGCTACAACATCGCCAAGGTCAGAAGCATTGCGTTGGCTGCCGTTTTCAAGGCAGGAGGCACCCGAAATCATAGGAACCGCCGTGTTCTATCACTACATGAACCGCATGGCAAACGTGCTTTTAGGCGACACCCCACTGCCGTCAAACCAACGCTGGCTCAGGAACCCCATGAAACGCGTAGCAAGATGGATGTTTACAGGAGCCGTTAACCGCCCTAAAAGCGTCGGCGAGTCACTAATGCTTCTCCCTAAAGCAGATTTGCCAAATGACTTACGGTGGGCTAAACCGTCTGCTAATGTGGCTTGGGCATACGCCAGTTTTGCAGCAGCCGTTGAAGAAGTGGGAGAACAGGTGCTACCTGTAGAAGTGCGTGCGTTTGTGTTGGAAGAGCTCAGCGAATGGAGCGGCACCACTTCTGAACTCAGTTTGGCTTGGAGTGAAGACGCAATCAGCAGTTATAGTGAAGAAAATGAAGCTGCAGCACGTCTTGCCTTGTTGACTGCGTTGGCACCGTACAGGATAGCCGAAACAGACGTTTTGGATTTCAGAAAATACTTCCCTGAAGACCAAAAACTGGTAGGCACGTTGGCGTGGGCTAGTTTTGCGGCAGCAAAAAGAATTGGCACATGGCTTCAGCATACAACTAAGAGCACAAAAGGAAATTAAAAAGAAAACAAAAGAGTAACAGGGGTAGAGGTAGGCTCAGATCAAGGGAGCTATACCTGCTTATTTCTTGTTCATGAGGTATTCGTGCATTGCTTTGGCTGCGCGTTTGCCTGCACCCATGGCGCTGATGACAGTGGCTGCTCCTGTGGCTACGTCTCCGCCTGCGTAAACGCCGTCTAAGCTGGTTTTGCCGACTTCGTCAACGCAGATGGTTCCACGGCGCGGGTCACTTTCCAGACCGCCTGTGGTGCGTCCGATAATGGGGTTAGGCGTCTGTCCAATGGCGATGATAACTGTGTCGACGTCCATGGTGAATTCGCTGCCTGGAATCTTTTTCACTCCACGTCTGCCTCTCTCGTCGGGTTCGGTGAGTTCCATGCAGATACATTTCATAGCTTTGACCCAGCCGCGTTCGTTACCGTAAAATTCCAGCGGAGCCGCAAGGAACTTGCAGACCAAGCCTTCTTCCTCGGCGTTTTCGATTTCTTCATGTCGGGCAGGCAACTCGTTACGTGAACGACGGTAAACCAAGCAAACTTCAGCGCCCAACCGCATTGAGCATCGTGCGCAGTCCATGGCTACGTTTCCGCCGCCGATTACTACCACGTGTTTGCCGATGCGTATGGGGGTGTCGTAATCTGGGAATTGGTAAGCCTTCATTAGGTTGACGCGGATGAGGAACTCGTTAGCTGAGTAAATGCCACCCAAGTTTTCTCCGGGGCATCCTGTAAATTGTGGTAGACCTGCGCCGCTGCCGATGAACACTGCGTCGTAGCCGCCTTCATTCATAAGTTCAGGGATGGTGTGGGTTCTGCCAATCAAGTTGCCCAAGCGCAAATCAACGCCCAGCTTCTGGACGTAGTTGACTTCGTTGTTAACAATGGCTTTGGGTAAACGAAACTCTGGGATACCGTAACTCAGGACTCCGCCGCCTCTGTGAAGCGCTTCGAACTCAGTTACTTCGTGACCGAGTTTAATGAGGTCAGCGGCAACTGTGAGACCCGCGGGGCCAGCACCGATGACGGCAACTTTTTTGCCTGTTGGCTTTGCTTTAGGTGGGAGTTGGAAGCCGTTGTCGCGTTCCCAATCTGCAAGATAACGCTCTAATCGCCCGATGCTGATTGGGTCACCCATCTTGCCAACTATGCATTTGCTCTGGCATTGTGACTCTTGAGGGCACACACGTCCGCAGACGGCTGGCAACGCGTTTTTGGATTTTATGATGCTGATGCCTTCGGCGTACTTCTTTTCTTTGATGGCTTTGATAAATTGCGGAATTGGAACTTCAACGGGGCAAGCAGTAACGCATTGAGGCTTTGGACAGGTCAAACAGCGGCTGGCTTCTTCTAAGGCTTCTTCTTCTGTGTAACCTAAGGCAACTTCTTTAAAGTTTTTAGCTCGTTCTTTGGGTTCTTGTTTACGCATTTCTACTGCTTCTTTCTTGAGTTTTGGTTTAGGCTTTGTTTCTGCCACACTTACAACCTCCACTTGTTTCCCATACTAGTGAACTTAAACGCTCTTCAGGAAGCATCTGACGCTGACGTTGAATCAACTCTTCAAAGTCTGTCAGGTGCCCGTCAAATTCGGGACCGTCAACGCATCCAAACAGCATTTTTCCGCCGACGGTGACACGGCAGACACCGCACATTCCCATGCCGTCAATCATTACAGGCGTCAAAGTGATAATTGTGGGTATGCCGTAGGGCTTGGTGATTTCGCTTACATCTCGCATCAGGACAACGGGACCCATAACAACGCATCGGTCAAACTTTTCTGTCTTGAGCAGGTCTTTGAGGAAGTCTAATCCTTTATACCCGTAAGAGCCGTCGTCGGTTGCAACGTAAACTTTGTCGCTTAATTCTTTGGCTTCTTTCTCCATTATCATTGCGTCTTTTATCCTTGCGCCAAGGATTGTGGTTACGTTGTTGCCTGCTTCCTTCATGGCTTTAATCTGCAAAATTATCGGAGCAATCATGATGCTTCCGCCGACACAGAGAACCTTGCCGAAGTTTTTAACTTCGGAAGGATTCCCCAAAGGACCTGTTACGTTCAACAGGTTATCGCCTACGTTGTAGCAGCCGAGTTCCTTGGTGGTTTTTCCGACTTCGTGGAAAGCAAATGAAACCGTGCCCTTTTGGGTGTCATAGTCGCAGATTGTCAGGGGGATGCGTTCGCCCTTTTCGTGAGGAACCACGATGAGGAATTGTCCAGCTTGAGCTTTAGCAGCAATGTCTGGAGCTTCAACCTCAAACAGGGTTTCTTTATGGGCAAGCGTTTTTTTAGTTACGATTTTGTACGTTTACTTACGCCTCCGTTTTAGCTGCCACTGTGCACTGGGGCATCGCGGCAATTTTGTTATAGAAAGCTTCAAACTTTGGTTTAAATTGGTTCTCGCATCTGGGAGACAGCTCAACCATTTCGAAGCGGTCAAGCAGACCCATCTTCTTAAGGGCATCCAGCAAGACGCCGAGTTGACGTTCAGCTACGTCTCTGCCTTCCTGAAGTTTGCAATCCTCAGCTGAGCAGACTACGCCCATAACGCCGTCAAAGCCAGACCTGAATGCGTTTATCACGTGAACGGGGTCCAGTGACTTGAAGCAGGGAACCTCCAGAACCATGGCGTTTTTGCCTTTGAGGACACTTTCGGGGTCATCTAGTCCTGAGTATTCTGACCATTGGCAACTGAAAACTAAGACGGCTGAAGCGTTTTTCTGCTCTTTGAGTTTAGTTATGGCGCATCCGTATCGGTCTAAGACGTTGTTGAATTCAAAGCCCTTCACTTGGATTGCGTCGTGGGGACAAACCAGTTGGCAGGCGCCGCAGCCCGTGCATTTATCCACATCAATGGATGGGGTCGCGAAGGGTTGTGCTGTTATGGCATCGTAGGGACATATGAATACGCACTTGTCACAGCCAACACATTCTTCTGTTACATAAACTGCTTTGCGAGAGAACTTTACAACTCTAACGGCGTTTTCGTCGTAACCGAGTTGCTTTAGAACAGCTTTGCTCAAAAGCAAACGACGAGTTTCAATCTTGGTGCCTTCCTTCATGCGGCAGAAAGCATCTTCGCACTGAACGGAAACGATGTTTTTCACGCCAGAGTTCAAAACATTGAAAATGAAGTCGGTTGGGATTCTGCCTGCGCAAGGCACACGAAGCGGGATGTAGTTTGTGACGTTTAAGCCTTGTTCCTCGAGGATATCGGAGATTTCGCCGCTGGAGGGTGAGTTTCCGCGGCACATCACGACGAGGGTGTCGGCGTTCACGTTTTTCAGTTCATTGTTAAAGTATTCGTTCAGGTTGTCGTAGTCGTAGTAAGCCATCTCTATGGCGGTAACTGGACATGCGCTGTAGCATATTCCGCAAACCTGACATTTCTGGTTGTCAATTTCTACTTTGCCAGATTCTTCTTCGCGGGTTATGGCTTCAAAAGGACATATAGAGTAGCATACTGAACAACGACTACATAGGTCTTGGTTAATTTTTACGGCAGCGAGACACGTTTCACTCATTTGGGTGACCTCAATATTTGTTTCCCCAGTGCTTTTTTTACACCGTAAGCATAGGAACCTAATGCTTATGAATCCATGAAGAGGTCTTTTGGACGATATAACGTTTACTGTTTGAGTTACAGAAATACATTCATATTGAAAGCCTACAGGTGGCTATTTAGTTGTTGCTTTTTTCTTTGTGTTGTTGCTGCAGGGTTGCTATGAACAACAACGCTTAAGTTTGTGGTTAGCGCTACGGGTTTTTGTTATGCATTTTGTTCGAGTTGCCACTAGGCTTAAACACTGCGACTAAGTCGGGGAAAAGGTTCCGTTATTTTCGGTAGTATGGGCGTTTTATGTAGCTGTAGGCTTCCAGAGCCGCTGTGATTCCTTGACCCACCGCGGTACCAACTTGTTTAACGGGGTGGTTTGTTACGTCGCCTGCCGCGAACACTCCAGAGAGGTTGGTGCGTTGATGCATGTCGATTTTGAGGCTTTTGCCGCCCTCTTCAGCTTCAACGCCTACCTCAAGCGCCAACGAGCTGTTAGGCGATTCACCAACTTGGACAAAAACCGCGGCTACTGGGAGCTCTCGGGTTTGTTTGGTCTTCACGTCAGAAAGAATCACGGAATTAACGACTTTGTCGCCTTTAATTTCCAGAATTTCTGTGTTAAAAAGCACATTCACGTTAGCTTTTGAAAGGACATCTTTAGCAAGTTTCTCTTCGGCGCGGAAAGCTTCCCGTCGATGGACAAGCGTGAGTTCCCCCACAATACCTGAAAGGTATAAGGTTGTTGTGCACGCTGAGTTGCCGCCGCCCACAACAAGCACGTGTTTGCCTTTGAAGAAGGGACCGTCGCAGACTCCGCAGTAGCTTACGCCTCTGCCGTGGAATTCTTTTTCGCCTTTGACGCCGATTTCGTTGTAGTGGGCGCCTGTAGCTATAATGACTGTGGTAGCTTCATATTCGGCGCGGTTAGTCTTGATTTTTTTTGTTTCGCCTTTTAGGTCCATGCTGACGACGGGTTCGATGTCATGGATGACGGCTCCTGCTTTTTTGCAGTGTAAAGTCATCTTGTCTGCCAGTTCCGTGCCAGCTATCTCTGGAAAACCAGGATAATTCTCCACCAAAGGCGCTTCTGCAGCGGTTCCGCCAGCCATTTTTTCGTCCAAAAGAAGCGTTTTAAGTCCACTTCGGGCGCCATAAATTCCAGCAGCTAACCCAGCTGCTCCTGCGCCGATTATAATTAAATCCCAGTTTTCCATGAAAGTCACTTCAGAGTCTATGGGGTTTTGGAGTTTATGAATTATTCGGGTGGCAACTGTATAACAAACACCGAAGCAACAATGTACGTCGACGACGTCCAAATCTGGGCCTAAAACCCCCTCCACCCTTTCTTTTTTCACATCAAAACGAATCCCCAACAGAACCCACGCCAGCATACTCAAAACGTTTCACCCCCCCCTTAAATTTCAAACTAGAAAAAGCAGCAGGTGAACCGTATTTGCAGATTTCTTTTTAAAAGATGTTTTTATGATGCACACAAAGACACTGAAATTTACTAAGTAGGCAACGGTTTTTCAGAAACAGGGAAAACCCGATGGCAACAAAAAAACAAGTATTCAGGACCATAGCACTCTCCCTGATACTCCTAATGACAGCTTCAGTTGCA
>JAOZHZ010000028.1 GCA_026014615.1 Candidatus Bathyarchaeota archaeon
GTACGGTAAGTTCCACTCTTAACAAACACCGTGTCGCCAGCGTTTGCGCTATTGATGGCTTCCTGAACACTTTCGTAGTCGTCTGGAACAGTGATAGTTTTAGAAGCTTTAACCTCACATACATTAACCGCCAAAACTAATCCACACAAAACAACAACTACACAGAACACCGCCAAGAACGACTTTCCCGTCACCACAACCACCAAACCAACATAACACCAATGCATTTAAAACAATTTTTGTAAAGCTTTCTTGACACAAAAAAATTCGCCTCACAAACAACAATCTTTGAAAACACAGCAACATAAACAAGTGCCAGTAGCTTTCGCTTAATCGTTAAAAAAAGTCGCGAGAAAATAGCCTGTGTGCAAGAGGGCGTTTATGTCTCAAGGATGCGAAAAGACTTCAAGAAAAGTTTAAACACCGTTAGTATGATGGTCCGAGGGGTTTTTTCCAGAACTCGTCTTCAGTCTTTTTCTTCTGGATGCTTTTGCTGGCTGGGCTTCGTACTGAGCCGCATTTTTTGCAAACAGTTCGTTCTTCTGGTTGCTCCGCTCCACAATTCAAACATAACCAAACCATCAGGCTTATTTCCCTCAGAAGATAGGTGGTTACCTTCTCAGGTTACATTTTATGCGAGAAGAGTATTTGTATTTTGTGCAAATCCGCCCCAAAACGCTTTCAGTAATCAGCTAAGCAGAAAAACCGTTCAAAAGCTATTTAGCACAGCACCGCAGCATCAACTATAAGGAAAAGTGGCGCGCTTGGCTAAAACAAGCATCATAATAATTGGAGCCGGCATAGGCGGCTTATCCGCGGGATGCTACGCCCAAATGAGTAACTTAAACAGCAGGATTTTTGAAATGCACAACCAACCAGGCGGACAATGCACAGCTTGGAAACGAAGCGGCTACACCTTCGACGGTTGCATTCACCATCTGGCAGGATGCAAACCAGGCTACCTACTGTATTTGATGTGGGAAGAGCTGGGTGCTTTGCCGAATAAGCAAATTATTTTTCCTCAAGACATGTGCCAAGTTGAAGACGAACACGGCAAAGCCTTCACGGTTTACACGGACCTTGACAGACTGGAGCAACACATGAAAGAACTCGCGCCCCAAGACGCCCAAGCCATAGACGGCTACATCAAAAGCGCCCGAGACTTCACAAACGTTGACCTGCTTGAAACGCCCCTGCTAACCCGTGGTGCCTTTGCAAAACGTTTCCCCAGTTTCTTTAAACTGGCACGACTGGGAAAACCAATGAAAACGTACGCAGAGAAATTCAAAGACCCGTTTCTACGCAAAACATTCCCAACCATACAATACGACTGGACGGATGTGCCTGTCTTTCTGCATTTGAATATGCTGGGTAACTGTCACTCCAAGAATTATGGCGTTCCAGCAGGCGGCTCATTAGACTTCTCTAAAGCCATCGAACAAAGGTACAGGCGGCTTGGCGGCGACGTAGAGTATAATGCGTACGTTAAGGACATTTTGGTGGAAGGCAACAGGGCAGCAGGCGTGCGGCTGGCAGACGGAACCACATGCCAAGCAGACATCGTCATATCAGACGCGTACGCCTACACTACCATATTTACTATGCTGGGTGGGCAATTCTTAAACGACAAAATCAGAAAACAGTACGCCAAGCCCTCCGACAGCGCAACCATGGGCATCCAAGTGTCTTTCGGCGTGAACCGAGACCTATCAAAAGAACCCCGCGCCATAGTTCTTTTCCTCAAAACCCCCGTCAAAATCGCTGACCGTGAACATGACCGACTGGACCTTGAACTGTTCGGCTACGATCCTTCATTGGCGCCTGCAGGCAAATCCGTCATCAAGGTTCTGCTGAACACCAGCTACTCGTTCTGGAAGGAACTCTACTACGGCGACCACGAAAAATACCAAGCCACCAAAGCCCAAGTGGCAGAAACTCTTCTTGACGCGCTGGAAGTGCGTTTTCCTGATATCAAAAGCCAAGTTGAAGCTTCGGATGTTGCGACGCCGATGACTATGGAACGTTACACGGGAGTAGGGCAAGGATTCGAAAACAAACTGGGCTTCTTCGATAGCATGGCACTGCTAAAGGGACCACCTAAAACCCTGCCTGGACTCAGAGATTTCTATATGATTGGCGCTTCGGCGGGTGGTGCGGGAATTCCAGGATGCGCCGCTCAAGGACGTAATTTGATTCAGAAAATCTGCAAACAAAAGAAAACCGCTTTCACGCCTACGAAAAGCTAAAAGGCGTCTCCTGGTGCTTCACTGAACTTTCTTGTTAACCTTTTTAGCCGTTGCAATTGCTGTTGCAGGTTAAGAACCATAGGTACCGGTCCTCCTGTGGGGTAGCAGCGTCCCTTCAGGATGGCGTTGGCTATGTCCTGCACGTTTAGCGCGGCGTCTATAACTGTGTAGGCACAGCCTATTTGCGGAGCATAATGTGCGTCTGTTCCGGCCACCTTTGAAAGACCAAACGCCTTTGCCGCTTCTTCAGCCTTCTTTTTGCTTCGATGAATAGGGAAAGCGCGTGCGTTCAAAGTCTCGATGGCATCAAACTTGGCGGAAACATTCTTTCCCAAACTGCCCTTAAACAAGGCATACGGATGACAGGCAACGGCGACGCCCCCTGCAACGTGAATTCGTTTGATGGTTTCGTCTGCAGTCAACCCCTTTGGGATAACCTCATGAACGTTAAGCCCCACGATGTGCCCGTGCATGCTGGAAACCTCAATGCCAGGGATGATTAGAAAGTCGGTGTCTTTGGCGATTTTCAGGGCACCCTCAACGCGGTTGTGGTCGGTTACGGCTACGGCGTTTAAGCCGCGTTTTTTAGCGTAGTAAACGAGCTCTTTGGGAGTTACCATCGAATCTGCGCTATAGTTAGAATGCACGTGAAGGTCAGCTTTGACAGGCATCTTAAACACCGTATATTCGTTTCACGGTACTTTTGCTTTTGCCTCACGAACTTTCTGCAACAACTCCTCAAGCTTATCGGCGTCCGCGTCGATTTTGTGAAACAACGGCTGCGGCTTACCCACCTTATGCCCCGCCTCCAAAGGCACAACCGCTTCATCCCAACGCATCTTAGCCGCATCCTCCGAAAAACCAAGCGTCCGCCAGAGTTGCTCTGCTCTGCTAGGCATGAAGGGCGCGGAGGTTACGGCGAGGGCTTTGACGATTTGAGCTGCCCCGTAGAAGATGGTTCCTGCCTTGGCAGAGTCGGTTTTGAGGAGTTTCCAAGGTTCCTTTTCGTTAAGGTACTGGTTGCCCAAGCGGCTGAGGCTGATGAGGGTGTTGGCTGCGGACTGCAGTTTGGCGGCTTCCAAGTCGCCTGCGATTGCGTCAACCTTTTCCCGTATGGTTGTAAGAAGCGTTTCGTCGTCAGCGTCCAGCTTAGTTGCGGCGGGGACTTCGCCGTTGAATTTGGAGTTGATGAAGCTGAGGGTGCGGTGGATGAAGTTGCCGTAGGTGTCGTTAAGGTCAGCGTTGATTTTAGAAGCGAACACTTCCCACGTGAAGTCACTGTCTTTGGTTTCAGGTCGGGTGGAGATGAGGAAGAAGCGCCAGTAATCCACAGGAAACATCTCCAAGGCTTCGTCAATCCAGATGCCGATTTTGCGGCTTTTAGACGCCTTTTCACCTCGAAACTGCAAAAATTCAGTGGCGGACACGTTCCACGGCAGATTGTAGTCCTCGCCTGAAGCCAAAAGCAAAGCAGGTAAAATAATCGTGTGAAACGGAATGTTGTCTTTACCCACAAAAAACAGCGTCTTCGCGTTTTTGTTGAACCAGAATTCCCGCCACTTCTCAGGTTCACCCAACCGCAAACACTGCTCGATAGTTGCCGAAACGTAACCCAAGACTGCTTCAACCCAAACGTAGATGGTTTTGCCTTCGGCGCCTGGAAACGGCGCAGGGATTCCCCATTCCACGTCGCGGGTGACGGCGCGGGGTTTTAAGCCTTCTTTTATCCAGTTTAAGCTAAAGTTTTTGGCGTTGCTGGAAATCTGCTGGTTCGCTTCAAGATAGCGGCAGAGGGGGTCGGCGAATTTGGAGAGGTCTATGTACCAGTGCCTGGTTTTTTTGATAACGGGCGTGTTGTGGCATATAATACAGTGCGGCTCTTCAAGCGTGGTCGGTTCCAGTAATCTGCCGCATCGGTCACATTGGTCTCCACGTGCATGCTCGTAGTCGCAGTGGGGGCAATGACCCTCCACGAAGCGGTCCGGCAAAAACCGCTTGTCGTTCTCGCAGTAGAGCATTTCGGTTTCTTTTTCAAAAATGTAGCCGTTACGGTAAACCTTCATCAAGTGCTGCTGCACGAATTCCTTGTGGACAGGGCTTTCAGTGCTGGTGTAATTATCAAAGCTGGTGTCCCAGCGCCTGAACAGGTCGGAGACGCGGGCGTGGTTGCGGTCAGTTAATTCTTTAGGCGTGATTTTCTCCTTTATGGCTTCCACTTCTATGGGTGTGCCATGGGTGTCTGAACCGCTAACCATCAACACGTCCTCGCCTTGTAGGCGGTAGTACCGTGCGGCAACATCCGCTGACAGAACGGAGCCGACGAGGTTGCCCAAGTGGGGGGTTACGTTGATGTAGGGCCATGCTGAGGTTACAAGAACTTTTTGCGGCGTAAATGCACTCTCCACACTGAGTGATGTGCAAGATGATATAAAGCCTATTACTTAAACGGTGCCGAAAATCGTCAGAGGAGAAAACGCCTGAAGCACCTGCTGAGCTTTTAAATTAAGTCAGAAAGTAGAAGCGCCTTTTTAGGTTTAAACTGGATATGTCTTATATAGAACGCTAAAACCTAGATTTCACCATGGGACATGCGTTTGGAGAAACAATGGATGTACCTCCAAGAAAAAAGGACGCCTCAGACTTACGTTTTAACTTTGCCGTTCACTTGTTGGAGGTGTAAGTAACGAAGACTTTGCTGATTAATCCTCCCCAATCGTTCTATCCTGGCTCAGACTTGGTTACAGGTAATTTGCCGCTTGGCATACTGTACCTCGCTGCTGTGCTGGACAAAGACGGCTACCAAGTGGAGGTTCTGGACGCTTTCATGGCAGACTCCTCCTACCGAGACGCCCAAGACACGATAGAAGTTGGCATGTCCTACGAAAAAATCAAGCAAGAAATCCAAAAAAGAAAACCTGACGTCGTTGGCATAGCGAACCCTTTCTCCACGCAGATAGAGCACGCAATGAAAGTAGCTGATATCGCCAAAGAAGTACGCCCAGAAATCTTTACTGTGGTAGGTGGTCCTCACGTCACCGTTATGCCAAAAGACTTTCTGGACGAAGCAAAAAACGTTGATGTTGCGGTTATTGGGGAAGGTGAATACACCCTTCTGGATCTTGTGAAGACATTTAGTGAACAGAAAACCCTGTCTGAAGTGGAAGGAATCGCCTACCGCCAAAACAGAACCGTAAAACTCACGCCGCCAAGACCGTTTTTGAAGAACTTAGATGAACTTCCTTATCCTGCTTATCATCTTGTAGACATGGAGCAGTACCTAAATCCAGTCAAGATTGAGTACCGCAGTTTTAAGCCCCGCGCGTTAGCCATGATTACTAGCCGCGGCTGTCCCTACCGCTGTTGCTTCTGTTCAGTTAATCTTCACATGGGAAAAACATTCAGAGCACATTCAGCAAAATATGTTGCAGACCACCTGCAGTATGTGGTGGAAAAGTTCCGCGTGAAGAACGTGTTCTTCGAAGACGACAACCTGACTTTTGACAAGAAACGGATGGCGGACATCTGCGACCAAATCGTAGAACGCAAACTCAAGTTCCGCTGGGAAACCCCCAACGGCGTACGGGCTGACCACTTAAACTTAGAATTGCTCAAGAAAATGAAAAAGTCAGGCTGCCGCAGCGTCTTCTTCGGCATCGAATCAGGCGACCAACAAGTATCGGATAACATCATCCACAAGGACTTGGATTTGCAGAAAGTATTGGAAATAGCCAAACTGTGCAAGCAGATTCACATGAAAAGCGGCGCCTTCTACATCATCGGGTTCCCAGGCGAAAAAATAGAGAACATGAAGAAAACCGTAGAGTTTGCCCTGCAATTGAAACGCGACTACGATGTGGGTATGCATTTGCTGGTGGCTACGCCTTCGTTTGGTACGAAGCTCTACGATGAATGCATGAAAAAGGGGTACTTAAGGCAGGATTTGACGCCTAGGGCGTTGGCTGAGGTCAGGCAGACACAGGGCAATCCCTTGATAGAAACCGAGGATTTCACGGCGGAGGATGTGAAGGAAATTACCGCTTACGCGATGAAGGAGTATAAACGGTTGTCCATGATTAACAGCATTAAGTACCCAGGTAAGACGTTGGGTACGCTGTTTCATGAGCCGCATATCGCTGCGAAATTCATCAAAAACATACTGTCTTAAGCAATGCAACCTATTGGTTAACTTCAAATCAAAACAAATCAGTACTGTCTAAAATGAAAAACACAAACACAAGAAAATTCGTCTTCTGCGTAGCCGCCATAACGGCTTTACTGATTGTGGCTTTTGCAACAAACGCTTTCTTTAACACCCCAATCCTGATGACGCCCTCCAGATGGCAAGACGACTCCACAAAAGCGTGGCCCATGCTTCACCATGACCCTGCTCACTCTGGTGCTACTGAAACGGCGGGTCCAAAGACTAACCAGACGCTTTGGCAGTTCAACACTGGTGGACCTGTGGATTCTCCTGTTGTTTTTGGTGACTTGGTTTATGTGGGTTCGTTTGACGACAAGTTCTACGCCCTGAATGTGTCCAACGGGACTGTTGTGTGGAATTTCACGACTGGAGCCAACGTTTTGTCGCCCGCTGCCGTCGGCGACGGCTTGGTGTATTTTGGTTCAGAAGACTTCAACGTCTACGCCTTAAACGCTGTAACTGGCGACTACGTTTGGAGCTTTAAAACAGGTTATTTTGTTGACTCCGCCATCGCTTACTCGGACGGCGTAGTTTATGCAGCGTCAGAAGACTTCAACGTCTACGCCCTAAACGCTTCCAACGGGGCGATGTTGTGGAGCTACCAAACGGGCGCACAGATTATGCTTTCTTCACCAGCAGTGGCAAACGGCGCAGTCTACATCGGCTCACAGGACAACAAAGTCTACGCCTTAAACCAAACCACGGGGGCTCTTCTTTGGAGCTACACCACTGGCGACGATGTAGTTTCTTCACCTGCCGTAGCTGAAGCCACCGTGTACATAGGCTCGGACGACGGTAACATATATGCCTTAAACGCGTCCAACGGCGCAGAAAAGTGGGTTTTTGGAACGGGCGGCCCAGTCTTTTCGTCTCCCGTTGTCAACGACGGCGTGGTTTATGTCGGCTCGCAGGACGCCACGCTTTACGCTCTAAACGCCGTTGATGGCAGTGTTGCGTGGAGTTACGTGACTGACGGAGGTATTTCTGGTGCCGCTGCGGTTTCAGAAGGCGCGATTTACGTGGGCTCGATGGATAGCAACGTTTACGCTTTAGATGCACATTTAGGCGCTTACAAATGGAGCTACTCCACCCAAGACATGATAATTTCTACACCCGCAGTCACCAACGGAACCGTCTTTTTGGGTGGGTGGGACGGAAAAACCTACGCCCTAAACGCCAACGACGGATCACTAAAATGGATGTTCACGACAGGCGGCATGGTTGACTCTTCCCCCACGGTCGCTGACGGCGTAGTCTACGTGGGGTCATTTGATGGAAACGTTTACGCCTTGAATGCTTCAACGGGTACGGTTGCGTTTGACGAGTTCAGCAGCAAAGTCATCTGGCAATACCACACAGAAAACATGATTATGTTCTCGTCCCCCGCCGTCCTCGAGGGAGTCGTTTACGTGGGCTCCTACGACGGAACCGTCTACGCTCTAAACGCTTCAAACGGAAAGCAAATTTGGAATTACACCACGGGTTACGCGGTGGTTTCCTCCCCAAGCGTTGCAAACGGTGTTGTTTATGTAGGCTCTGAGGACAACAGCCTGTACGCCTTGAATGCTTCTACAGGGAAGCTTGTTTGGGAGTACGTTACAGGCGGACAAATCCACGTCTCCTCCGCAGCGGTTGTTGGGGACATGGTGTATTTTGGCTCAAACGACCACAACGTCTACGCTTTGAAAGCTTCTGATGGCGGTCTTGTTTGGAATTTCACCACAGGTGACGAGGTAGTTTCTTCCCCCGCTGTGGTGGCAGACACGGTTTACGTGGGCTCCTACGACGGTAATATTTATGCTTTGAACGCGGAAACGGGCGACCTCAAATGGACGTACCCGACGGGTGACACTGTGGCTAGTTCCCCCGCTGTTTCCGACGGCGTAGTCTACGTGGGTTCTGGGGACAACAAACTTTGCGCCCTAAACGCGTCGACAGGCGGGTTGATTTGGGATTTTACAACGGGTGGGCAGGTGGCTTCTTCTCCCGCTGTAGCAGATGGTGTGGTTTATGTGGGTTCGTTTGATGGTAAACTCTATGCTTTGGAGGCGGCATCGGGTGCTTTTATGTGGAGTTACCAAACAGGCAACATGGTGGTTTCTTCGCCAGCAATCGCGTATGGAACTTTGTACGTGGGTTCATACGACCACTTAGTTTACGCTTTCGGGTCAGCTTCAGACGCGGATGGAGCGGAGACGGTTCCTGTTGTTGGGTCTTCGGGTCAGCTTGTTTTCTACTTGCTGTTCGCGGTGTTGCTAATTGTTGTTGTGGTGTTGGCTTTTTTGTTTCAAAGAAAAACCATTAGGAAGCAGCCGACAAATGAGCTAAAAGTAGGTTAGTTAGTAATCCGAGAGGAACCGCTTAAGAGCGGCTTTCCCGAATAACCACGGTTTCGGACAGGAAATTGAAGATTCGCTGCCTCCGTTTCGGGTACAACGCCCAGCCTATGAGTAGGTCCAGAAACAGGAAGAACGCTTTACCCACGCTCTCCAGAGCCGCGTATCCTATGCCGATTTTGCTGCCATCTAACTTTACAACCCGTAGACGCATGACCATCTTGCCAATGGATTGACCGTAGGCGCCTTCCATGAGCGTCCAGTACAGAAAGTAGATTACGCCTCCTGAGCCGAAGTTGACAAAGGGCAGCCAACTTGGCCAGAACCCGAAGGGTTCCCAAGCAAACCACGTAAATAATTCAAGCAGACCCACAAAGACGCCGATTATAATTACGTCTATGAGCCACGCCACAAAGCGTTCACCCCACAATGCCAACTTGAGATTCGATGATATGGGCGCTGCTTGCCGAGGTGCTTCAGGCTGAAAATCAACGGGTGCGCCACATTTTGGGCAGAACTTAGCGTCTTGAGAGAGTTCCCTTCCACAGTGTTTGCAATAAGGCAACTTGATTCCCCAAATCTAATCCGAAGCTTGTGGTATATCTGTTTTTTCACTATCTTAACTGGTTTGTGTGTTCGGATTGCAGTTAAAAATGCTTAAATCTTTGAGATTGCTTGTTTTAACTTAGGTCTAATTTATGTCGCATTGTCAAAAATGTGGAGTTATACTAGATGAAAATGCTAGATTCTGCCAAGTATGCGGTGCCCCAGTTGAAAAAGCAACCGCCAACCCAGCCAAACCCGTTTCTACAAAAAGAAGAGCAAAAGCTCCCTACATAATACCCGTAGTCGCTTTGATAGCGGTACTAGTCGTTGCGTTAGTCTTAGCGGTGTCCGCGGTTGTACCGGTAAGACCAGTGGATTTTAGCCAGACAGAAATAGCCGCCGAAGTTCCAGGCGTGGACACAGTGAACGTGAATTTTAACGCGGACGTAGCTGAAGTACATGTGATTCCAGCGGACCTGCCGAATCAGCTTGTGAAGCTGGAGGTTTCAGCCACGGGAGGAACAGGACTTTTCAACTCAGACGAACAACCCGTTGAGGTAACTTTTAGCAACGAAACCGCGGACAACGTTATGACCGTAACTTCAAATGTAACAAGAACTGAAATGTGGCCCATCTCTTTCAACCTCAAAGTAGACTGTGACTTGTATGTGGACTACTCCGTTGTTCTGAACATTAACGCTACAACCTCAGTTGGAGACGTAATCCTGAACAATCAAGGTCCGTTCATGGTGACCTATCAAGATTTAAACTTGCGGAGCACAACAGGAAACGTAAAAGCTAACCTGACCGACAACGTCGGTTTAACCCGTGACATTTCTGTTTCAACCACAACTGGAAGCGTTGAGCTTGTATGGGATAATGTTAGTTTTTTCGAGAATCTCGGCGTTAATCTGCAGACAACCACTGGTTCAGTGACAACAAACGTTACCCACAACGACGGATTTGAAGGCAATGTGTCAATCAATGCTGAGACAACCACTGGAAGCGTAAACGTTAACATGAACATCAGCGGAGACGTTGGAGCTCAGATCTCTTCCCACAGTAGTACAGGAAGCATATTCGCAGAAGTGCAGGGCTTTAACGGGAATAGGTCACCCATATACTCAAGTAACTTCCCCGCAGCAATCAACTTTCTTGTCGACGCGGAAACTACCACGGGCAGCATTCACATAGCTGCCGCCTACCAGAATGGAGACTCCGAAGTGCCAGTTCAGGAACAAGTCCGCGACGCAGTCATAACCTACATCGAATGCTATCATCCTGAAACTGCCCAATACATGCAAAGCCTTAGCTGGAGCGGAGGCAGAGAAACACCAGAAGGACTTGACGGTGCAGAAACCTACTCCTACGTCAGCGACGGGTGGAACGTAACTATCCATTACCCTGTCATTCCCAATCCGATATACACAGTTATGGCTGTCTTTTCTGACGAAAACATTACTATACGTTGGGAAGGAACCTACCAGAACGGAGACATAACAGAAACACACTACAGTTTCACGGGTCAGATGGAAACGCCGGAACAAGTCCGCGACGCAGTCATGACCTACATCGAAATCAACCATGAAGAAACCGCGCCGTACATGCAGGACCTGCAGTGGACAGGCGGAAGAGTAGACACGGGTCTCATAGGTGCCGAAAAGTACGTCTACACGACTGAACATGGCATGCTCGGAGGAGCGTGGTGGACTGTTGAAATCAACTATCCAGTTGTCCCTAACCCTATTTATACGGTGACAGTGAACTACACTCAGATAGGCGTTTTGTCACCTTATGAGGTGTTTTGGAATGGAACTTGGCAAGATGGTGTAGTCACCGAAACTGGCTACAGTACCAACTTGCCTTCTCTTCAGGAGCAAATTCGAGACGAAGTAATGGCCTATATCAAAGCTGAACATGTTGAAACCGACCAGTATATGCAGGACTTGAATTGGACAGGCGGAAGAGTTGACACTGGACTGTTGGGTGCAGAAAAATACGTTTACACTACACTTATGCCTATACCTGGCGGTGCAGGCTGGACCGTAACCATTGACTACCCTGTTGTTCCAAACCCAATCTACACTGTAAGCGCTAACTATACGCAAACGGGTGTACAATTTCCCGTTGAGATAACATGGAAGGGAACATGGGAAAATGGAACAATTACAGAAACAAGCTACATGTCCAACATAAACGAGGAAACTACAGAGGAACCCACACCCACTACACCAGTACCTACTACACCCACATCTACACCTACTGCTACACCTACTACCACACCCACGCCTTCACCCACCCCACCTGAGCCTACTACACCCCCGCAAGAGCAAGTGCGAGATGACGTTATGAGTTACATTCAGGCAGTTCATGTGGAAACCGACCAGTTCCTGCAGAACCTGCAATGGACAGGCGGAAAAGTAGACACTGGACTGCTAGGAGCAGAAGAATACGTGTACACTACTGAGCATGGAATGATTGGCGGTGCATGGTGGACTGTTGAAATCCACAACCCTGTTGTTCCCAACCCCCTCTATACAGTGACAGCAAACTACACTCAAACAGGAGTCCAAACACCTAACGAAGTCGTCTGGGAAGGCACGTTGCAGAATGGAGTCGTTAATGAAACCAGCTACACCTCTAACATACCTGTAACTCAAGAGCAAATACGCGATTCAGTAATGAACTACATCAAAATCAACCACGAAGAAACAGCCCAATTCATGCAAAACCTAGATTGGACAGGCGGAAAAGTAGACACAGGCTTTCTCGGGTCAGAACTGTACACTTACATAAGTGGCGGCTGGAACTTCACCATGACTTACCCCGTTGTCCCCGACCCCATCTACACAATCACCGCGGATTATCAGGCACAAGGAATCGGCATCCCCTACAGGGTACTCTGGACAGGAACTTGGCAAAACGGAACAACCGTAGAGACAGACTACACCTTCGCCCAGTAACCCCTCCTTCTTTTTTCCCTAAAACTATAAACAAAACTTCTCCCATCTATCAAACAGAATCGGTGATGATTTTGACTGAAGAAAAAAAGTTTACACTAGAAGAACTCTCCACATTCAATGGTAAAAACGGCACCCCCGCTTATGTAGCGTTTAAAGGGAAAGTGTATGATGTGTCAGACAGCAGTTTCTGGCTGGACGGAGACCACCTAGGCGCGCATGAGGCAGGAAAAGACCTCACAGACGAAATTGACTTGGCGCCGCATGGTTCAGAAAACCTTGACAGAGTCAAAGTCGTCGGCACCCTCAGCCAATAGCATTCGACGGTTTGCCTAGACTAAAACAGCACCTGCAGCACGGCATCAATTTTTTTCAAGTCAAAAACGGCTACGTCTAATTCCTTTGTACCCAGTTTCTTCTCCATCCTAAATTCATCAAGCTTTGCAACGAGAGTACAGAGAGCGTCAAACGCATTTTTCACATCCAAATTATCATCCATGTATTTTTCGAAAGTTGGCAAGAGCATTTTGGCAGTCTTTTCAGCTTCAGAAGTCGAGGACGAAGCCACAGTTTTAGTTTCTTTCAGATTTCGGATTAAGCGTTTAATGTTGTGCAGCTTTTTGCTTGTTTCTGTAAGGTTCTGCCCTGTGAAGTTCTGGTTTTCTCGGTACGTGTCGTAAATTAAAAAGAAACGCACATCAGCAGGAGTGTAGCCTTCGTCGGTTAAGTCGTTCAGATAGAGTACGTTGCGTTTGCTTTTCGCCATCTTTTGTCCGTTGACGTATAGGTGTCTGCCGTGAAGCCAGTAACGCGCAAACGGTTTGCCTGAAACGGCTTCCGCAACAGCCAAAGTGTAATCATGATGCCGCACCAAGTTGTCGATTCCGCCGCAAACTACGTCTATGCTGAACCCTAAATGCTTGGTTACCATGGCGGCGTCCTGCACGTTCCACGCTGGTCTGCCCCTGCCAAGACTGTTTTCCCAGCAGACCTTATCTCGTTCTTTGCAGCCATGCCACAGAATAAAATCACCCATATTCCAAGGGGTACCCGAGTAAGTGTCTAAGTGGAAGCGACGCTTCTTTTTAGGCCACTTCTTCATGTCCAAATGTGCCAGTTTGCCAAAGTCCTTGAATTTTAGGGGGTCATAGTACACGTTTTGGGCGCCGTTATGAGTGTACCTGTAGGCAACGCCCCTCTGAAGCAGAGCATTGATGAGTGCTTCCGCTTGATCCACAATGGTTGAGGCTCGAACACTATATTGTGGACGTTTGATGCGTAGCTGCTCGAATTCTTCGAAGAATATGGCTTCGTTGCGGTTGGTGAGTTCGTCCACAGAAATGTTTGCCGTTTCCGCGCGGTCTATGGCTTTGTCCTCGATGTTTGTAAGCGTAATTAGCCGCTCAACAGAGTAGCCCAAATACTCCAAATAACGCTGCAATACATCTTCGAAAAGGAAAGTGCGGTAGTTCCCGATGTGTGGATGCTGATAAGTCGAAGGGCCACAAGTGTACATCTTGACAGTTTTGTTTTCTGTGGCTTGGAACGGCTCCATCTTTCGCGTTAAGGTGTTGTACAGGTTTAGCAGTTTTTCACGTCCTTGAAGCCCCTGACTGCGTTTGAGCGTTTTCTTCTGCGTCAAGTTTCTTGAGCACTTTCTGGGCTTCCTCTATATGTTTGACAGGGTGATACTGCGAGTTAAAAACATGTCGTACCACGCCTTTTTTGTCAATTATGTACGTAACCCTGCCCGGAATGATACCCATAGACGCGGGAACCCCATATAACTCCCTTACCTTGTTGCCTTCGTCACTTAACAGTAGGAAAGGCAAGCCGTAGTGTGACGCAAACGACTTATGTGACTGTACGCTTTGTCCGCTTACGCCTATACTTCGGCGCCTAAACTGGTGAAGACGTCGTAGCTGTCGCGGAAGGCGCAGGCTTCTTTGGTGCAGCCGGTGGTTTCGTCTTTAGGGTAAAAATAAAGCACTACGTTCTTTTTTCCAAAGTACTCGGAAAGCGTTACGTTGTCGCCCATTTGGGAGGGTAAAGGTAAAATCTGGGGCTTTGTCGCCGACTTTAACTGCCATAAAAACACCATTAATCATTGTAGGCGAAAAACTATTATCCTTTTCTACAGCGGAGTTCACCATGTCACAGGCTGTTTTAAACCAGCTTTTTTGAGGGCAAAGCTAATACGGGAAGTTTGCCACACAGTTGAATGTTAAAGAAGGCTCAGAATGGGGTGGCATCGTGACTAACGACGAAAAGCTGGAGCTTGAAGGCATCACCTTAAACGTTTACTGGTACGTCGTTAAAGAAGGCAAACCCGTTGGTCCCCGAGACACCATGAAAGGCGTTAACCTGAGTAGCCCAAGCGTCGCCTACAGGCACTTGCAGAAGCTGGAAGATTTGGGGTTGCTGCAGAAAGACGAGTACGGCGAATACGTCGTGAAGCGGAAACTGAACATGAGAGGTTTCGTTTGGGTTGGGCGCCGATTCGTGTCCAAAATGTTTCTTTACGCCCTTATTTTCATGAGTGTTTTGATTTTGGAAATTGTTATTCTTGTCATCCACTTCGGAGTTGAAGACTACCAATTCAAAGTTTTGTTCACGTTGCTGATTATTGTAACGGGGGTTGCTATGGGGTTGTTTGTCGCTGAGGGTTTTATGCAGCGTCGAAGACTCCTGCGAGGTGTCCAGAATAGCTCACACAAGTAGCGGGTAAGCCGTTTCCGTTATAAGCCTGTCTGTAATTTATTGTTGTGAGGCAGCCGTTTGAACGAAAAAACCCTCAAAGCAGCAGGTTATCAATGTAAAGCCTTAATCAGCCAAGGAACAGGAGTTCCGGTTGTTTTTCTGCATGGTTTCTCGTACACAAGCGACATTTGGCAACGCATAAGCGTCACTCAACTGTTAGAAGAGAAAAAAGTGCCTTTCATGGCTCTTGATATGCCTTACGGAAGCAAAAGCGACTGCACGCCTAAAACGCATGACCCCGAGGCAAACGTTGCAGTTGCAAAAGAAGCAATTGAAAGCGTTTTCAATTCGGAAGTTCCTGTGTTGGTGGGTGCGAGTTTAGGTGGTAACATAGCATTGAGGTACGCGGAACGGTTCCCCGTTAGAGGGTTGCTGTTGACTGCTCCTGCGTGTGCTCTTGAGCAGTCGCTTCTTCAAGCGTACAGCAACTGGAGTTTTCCTGTGCGGGTAATCTGGGGCTCCGAAGACAACATCATCTCAGGTGAGGAAATGCGTACCTTGGCTCAGAAACTGCCGAACGGTAAACTGGTCACCTACGAAGGTGCAGATCACTCCGCCTACAAAAACGATCCTGACAGGTTCAAACGTGACCTATTTGAGTTGTACGTCGCCGCCGAACAAATGTAGGGAAAAGGTTGCTTTAGGGTTTTCCTAAAACGAGATAGTGATGTGGTCCTGCGTCGGCTATGTTTTCTACGGTAAAGCCTGCGTGTATCATGAGCTCAGCGGCTGTTTTTGCGCTGAAGCGGATGCTTTCGGGTGGACCAAATGACATAGGCTTTTTTTTCCAATCCAAATTGGCAACTTTTCCAGAGGGCTTCAACATTTTCCGGGCATTATCCAAAACTTTTGAGGCGTCAGCAAAATCGTGAAGCACCATGCTGAAGAAGACGATGTCAGCGCAGGCGGTGCAGAAAACGGTTTCCTCCGCAGACCCAGCTATCGCGTGGATATTTGTGACACCCTTTTCTGCGGCTCTTGCTTTTAGGCGTTCAATAGCTTGGGCGTCGGTATCAACAGCATAAACGACCCCATTTTCCCCCACGACTTTGGCAGCCAGCAGACTGAAGAAGCCCTGTCCGCAGCCGATGTCCATGAACACCATGCCTTCACGTAAACCGATGTTTCTGAGGATTCCTTCGGGGTCGTACCATGCCCGCCGCTTTTCTTCATCTAGAGAGAACCCGCCGTGGCAAACCATGACTTTGTGCCTACTGTTGCAGGATTTTGCGGATTCGTGCTTCGTGGTTCTCGCGGGTAATCAGCGGATAAACTTCGCGGTCCATGTAGAAGAACATGGGGTCTTCGCCTACGACGCGTGAAAGAGCGTCGTCTGAATCCACGTTAACCACCCGCATGCTTCCCTGTTGACCAATAAGGTGATAGGTTACCTCAATGATGCTTTCCTTTTCCAAGTCATCAAAATATTTGAACTGAAGCGGAAGAAGTTTAGCCCATTTCTCCATGGGAACCTCAAGTTTGATTTTCTGAATTATCAAAAACTTCACGCTAACCACACCTAATAGGACAACAGAGCCTCGTATGTTAAAATGTTTCTGAATTCCTTTCGGTGAGAAAGAAAAAAAGAATACGGATCAAAAGTAGAGGAAAAATGTTTGTTTACTTGCTGCCTTCTTCGTGTTTCATCATTTCTGGCATCTTCCAGTGCATTTTGGTCATGCCCTCCTTGATGACGCCCATGAGTTCCTCGTTGATTTCTACTTCGACGGTGAGCTTCACTTTGCCCTTTTTCTCTTCAGTCATAGTCATTTAACCACCTCCCGTAAGTTTTAGAGTACTTGGGTAATATGTGAGCGAAAAAGTGGTGCGTTTGGTTAGCGTTAACGTCCATGTCAACATTAACTTTGTAGTGAAATTTGCCCAGCCGTTTCGAGTGGATTTCGTAGTCAAGAATTAACCCTTTCTGTTTCCATTCTCGAAGGAGGTTCCGCGACAAAAAGAACGATATCGCTGTCGGTGCAAGGGGTTCAAAAACCAACGCTACCCTAAACAGTAAACCCATAAGACGAGGACTAATAGCAACCGCGATAGGCATACCTCCAACCCAACATAAGCTACCTAAATAAGCGATACGTCATACCTATGACGGGCGATTTTCTTAAATCCTTGTGACTGTCAATACCCAACAACAAGGTTGACCAGACTTGACGCAGGAAGACTTGGACAGGCAAATAGTGAACTGCAGAAAATGCCGCCTTTGGCAAGAAGCAAAACACGCTGTCCTCGGAGAAGGCCCGCAAGACGCCGAAGTCATGTTGGTGGGGCAAAACCCGGGGGCGGAAGAAGACAAAGCTGGCAGACCATTCATTGGACGCGCGGGAAAATTCCTTAACAAAATGCTCTCGGCTAACGGCATAGACCGCGAAAAAATCTTTGTAACAAACATTGTCAAGCATGTTACGCCGCAGAACAGAAAACCGTCGGCTGACGAGATTGAGGCTTGTGTACCTTATTTAGTTGAACAAATCAAGCGGGGAAAGCCGCGGATTGTGGTTTTGATGGGGGCGGTCGCGTGGCAGGCGCCTCGCGTGGAGGGTGTGGAGTATGTTGAGACGGTTCATCCTTCGGCGGCGATGCGGTTTACGAAGATGCGACGAAGATTTGAAGATGACTTTGCGTTGCTTGCAAAACGCCTGTAACCTGTGGGGAACCTCTTTTTGTTGCGGCTTTTTTGTCGCGTGTTGTTTCTTTGCTGAGACAACTATCGTTTTAATTGATGTTTCGAGTAGTGCATGTTGGGTAGGCCAGAGCGTTATGTTGTGAATGGCATTCCATTCTAACTGTCCTTATGTGTGCGCTCTGTGGCTTACCCGTGGATTGCGAAAACTTTTTAGACTCTTTCAAAAGGGTTTTTTCAACCAGTTTTCTTCTGAGGGGAACTATGGATTTTGAAGTCGTAAGTTCTTTATTACAAAGCCAACATCTCAGACAATTGTGCAAGCCATGCGAAGGTCCAAACTTGAACTCTGCGAAAACGTAATCTGCGCGTTAGCCAAAAACGCCTTAACCCTCGACAGCTTAGCTTTTGAATGCAGCACAAACTGCGTTTCGCTTCAGGAACAACTGGACTTTCTGGTAAACAACGACATTGTTAGCATTGAAATCAGCCGCGACAACAGGGCTTTCTATGTTTTATCTCGCAGAGGTTTGGCGATTTCCAGAACCCTTAAAGTGGCTAAACGGCTGGAAAAGCTTCAAACCGACTTGGAAACAGCGCATACACTTAAGATCATTCCCGCCTTTTCAGACAAAGAAAAAGTCTAAAGCAAGAAAGGGACGCGCCTAAAATCCAACGTCGTTTGGATTCAGTTTAAGTTTTTCACCGAAAATTGGCGTGATAACTATGCTTGCGGGCTCAGTTTTCACGTTTACAGCTGTCACTTTTCGGTAGTGCTGCATTTCTTGTGTTCGTACCCACGCTTTTGGGACTTTCACCACTCGGTAAACGTTGCGTCCCTTCGGTATCTCCCGAAGCTTAATTGTCAAACTGCCTTGCTTCAGAAGCTGAGCTGCATTGCCTGATGCCCCCTTACGGGAAGCAGTTTTTGGTTCCCCGAACGTTGGAGTCAGTTTGAGCGCGTCACCTTCAGATTTTAAAACAAAGCCCTTGATTTTTCTGTTTTCGGCGCTTTCAACTGCGTCCAGCCAGTTGCGTGGAGGCAACAAAAAGTATCCTGAATCTTTGCCGATGGTCATTTGCCGTAGTTTTCGGATTGTTGTCCCACTCATACATGTCACCTATGCGTTCTGTGTTTAAGGCTGTTGAAGTTGCATAAATATGCGTTGATTAGAAACAAAACAGTTAAACAAACCCAACGCACGTTTTTGCGTGATAAAAATGTGCTCACTTTCCGCCGAAGCCATCTGGAACGCAAGCCAACCTGAACTTGAACAGTTACTAAACTCAGGCAGCCTTGTATCGGAACCCAAAAAAATCCGTTTCTACGCCCCAAGCTTTACCTACTACAAAACCGCCAGCTTCTGCAACTCCAACAAAGAGTTCCCAACCATATCCGTAACAGGCAACGGCTGCGCATTAAACTGCAAGCACTGCGGCGGAAAAGTTCTGGAAACCATGCATCCCGCAGATACACCAGAGAAACTGCTGCAACTTTGTGCTGACCTGAAGCGGGAGGGGGCGTTGGGTGTTCTGGTCAGCGGGGGATGCTTGCCTGATGGTTCGGTTCCACTTGGTGAGTTCATGCCTGCTTTGGCTAAGGTTAAGCGGGATTTAGGGTTAACGGTTTTTGTGCATACAGGCATCGTGGATGAAGAAACTGCGCGGCAACTGAAGTCTGCGGGTGTTGATGCTGCGTTAATTGACGTTATCGGCAGCGACGAAACCATAAAGGAAATCTATAACCTAAACGTCACCGCCAAACAGTACGAGGATTCGCTAAAAGCCTTGCACGAGGCGGGAATTGCTTTTGTTCCCCACGTGATTGCTGGCTTGCACCACGGCGAGCTCAAAGGCGAACTCGCAGCATTACAGATGATTAAGCCGTATGAGCCCGCAGCGGTTGTCATAATTAGCTTCATGCCCATTCACGGAACCGCCATGGCACAAACCAAGCCGCCAACGCCGCAGGGCATCGCCCGAACAGCCGCAACCGCACGCGTCATGTTCCCCGAAACACCTCTTGTTTTGGGTTGTATGCGTCCCAAAGGCAAGCACCGCGCAGAAACAGATGTGTTGGCTTTGAAGGCAGGTGCGGACGGTGTCGCGTTTCCAAGTGAAGCTGCCATTCAGTACGCAAAGACCAGCGGCTTCGAAGTTGATTTTTCGGCGTTTTGTTGTGCCCAAATCTACCAAGCTTTAGCAGGCAAATAGGCTTCGAAGAGTCGAACAACACTTTTTCACAAAAAATTTGTTGGGTTTAGGGTTGCTTGGCTTTTTTGAGCATCAGCCAGCTTAACACGAAAACCCATGCTGCACCCGCCAAGCCAGAAACCGCTTCAGGAATTGCCACGTTGGGAAAGTAGTGCACCGTGTACTGGAGTACCCAGACTGCGGCGGCAACCAAAGCGGAAGCCACCGTGTATATGCTGAGTTTGTGTTTGCCTTCAAGCCAGAATGCACCCGTGAAAACCAGCATCGCGATGGGCAGGAACACGAACAGCATGACAGATACGATGAAGTGTGTGGGTCGGAAGTTTTCGTTGAAAATGCCAATGCAGATTAGCGAGATGCACGCCAAAACCAGAAGCGCTGATGCTGTTTTTCCCACCACGGTTTTGCCTGCGAAGGTGAACATGCCTGTGGCGAATATGGTGAAGAGGACGCCGCCGACGATTAATCCGCCGTTGAAGACGGGCGCGGTTATACCGCTTTGTACGCCTAAATCGCTTAGGGCGTTGTTTGTCCAACTGAACGACTGCCAAGAGGCAATCGCCACGGCGATACATGTAAACGTGAAGAAAGGAGCCACTAAACCAGTGACTGCCGCGATTCCTTGCCTTTTCATCTCCCAACCTCAAGCAAAATCTGTAACTTTGAGCTTAAGAGGCTTTTGCGTCCAACGGAACAAACCTACGTAAACCTTGCAGTGCGCGGCTTTTTTCTTTGTCGCCGACTTTGGCTGCCTGCACAGCTTCTTGCAGAATTTGGATGGATTGGTCCATGCTTTGACGGTTTACGGGGTAGGGCACGCCGTCTTTTCCGCCGTAGGCGAAGCTGTATTTAACGGGGTCTTGCCAGCTGGGTTTTTCGCCGTAAACAAGCTCCGCGATGAGCGCGAGTCCTCTTACGGTTGCGGGTCCTACACCTTTGACAGCTAGGAGTTCCTCGTAGTTTGTGGGTTGCTTGTCGTAGGCTTCTGCGAGTGCATTCCAGTTGATGTTTCGGGGCATGTCCAAGAAGGCAAACTGCGGCTTAGCAGAGGCGTCTGGGAGCCATTGGCTAAGCAGTTTCTGCTGCTTGTCTACGGGCAGGGTTGCGTCTTGAGCTAGGCGTTTGAGTTTTCGCGTGGGTTCTTTAGCTAAATCCACGGAGGCTTTGCGGCTTTTCCTGCTTGATTTGGCGGTCATGTTCAGCACGACTGGGTGTTTGGTGTCGCAGACGATGGCGTTGTGTGGTTCCACCACGAAGCTGTGGGTGTTTTCGCTGAGCCAGTGGTATCTGCGCGCCGTTTTTGCTTGTGCACTCATGCCTTGCTGGACAACTGCCCACTTGCCAGTTTCCGCGACGAAGAAGGCGGGGTGGTATAGTTGGTATCCTGCTTGGATGGCGGTGTTGTCAACTTTCGCCGTCATTTTACTCGTGTACGTCAGCGTTTCCATTTCCTCTTCGGAGAATCCGAACCGCCCAGATGCTTGTTCGATGTCGTTGGGGGTTTTGCGTGAGGTTTTGCCTTTTCCGCCGCAAACTACGATGCCGTGCTCTTGGGCTGTCAAGGCGGTTTTGAGGACTCCCGTCACTACGGTTGTGACTCCGCTGCTGTGCCAGTCGTAGCCTAAAACGCAGCCTAACGCCTGAAACCAGTAAGGGTCACTTACGCGTGCCAGAAACCGTTCTGTGCCGTACTCGTCGATGATGATGGAGCTTATTTCTTTGGCAAGCCGACGCATTCTACCCGTTAACCAACTGGGGGCTTTTCCGCCGTGAAGAGGCAAACTCGCATAACCAGTCCGTTGCATAACTTCCTCAAGTTTTGAAGGAAGGCGGGGTTATTTCTACGTTATTGACATGTCTGTTGCGATTTTTACTCTACCCTCCCTATTCTGTGAAGTGCCCGTTTTGGGGTGGTTTTTTGTTTCTGCGTTTGTTTTGGGCTTAGTCCACGGCTGGGAAAGGCTAGAAACGGCTGGAAAAGGCGGAAATTGGCGCAAAAAGGCAATTCAGCTTCTCTTTTTCGTTTTGCCTAACGCAAACGTATGTCTGGTTATGCCTGAGTCTTTAAATTATACTCGGATGTTACCCCTTGTTACCCTTGTTCTCCTTACAGCAAACAGTGTCCACGGAAATAACGTCACAAGTATTTTCTTTGTAACTAGTGTATGTTGTTAACTTTGAGTAGTCACACACTCTTAATAGGACTTTTTAACCTTTAGTTTTTGGTGATTTTCATGCAATCCGTAAATTTAACCGACGAGCAAGCTGAGGAACTCTGTGACCAGATAGGCCGAATGCTCACTGAACAACTTGATTCCGAAGAGGTCAGCGACAGAATAAACGATGTGGTTTCTGATTACTTAGAACTCAATGACATTGACGCGGACGCAGACGAGTTAGCCCAAAAGTTTTCTTGGTCAGTGAAAGTTGAGCTAACCCAATAACCGCTTTTTCTTTTTGGTCTTTCAGAAGCCTCTTTGGAAAGACATAGCTAAGTTATTTTCCATTTTTTCATGAACTCAACTGCTTCTTTCTTTGCTTTTCCGCCTTTTTTCTGCAACTCTTCAGCCAAGTTTATCACTTTGTCTTTATCGCTGACTTTATCAAAGTAAGCCGAGATTGATTTTAGAGCGTTGGCTTGAACCAACTCCCTATGCTTGTATGTTGCTCCCTCAAGGGTAAGCAATTTTTCTGTTACCCTGTCGGTCAGTTCAGGTTTAGCCTCGACGATTTTATGGGAAACATACGCAACGTGGGACGCAGGAATCAACTCGTCACCGTTCAGGAAAACGTAGAAGGCGTCAAATAGTTTTTCAAATTTGTGTTCTGCATCGATTCTTGAAAGGTTAGCCAGTATGTGAATGGCATAAAAGCTGACCATAGAGTTACCAGACTTAAGCATGTCCTCAAAAAGGCTCCATTTTGGATACAGCGCCTCTGGTTTGTCCTCGCTGATAAGGTAAACCGTCTTGAAGCAATCATACCTGACAGTGCGATTTTTGGATTGCATGCCCTCTAACAAATCCGAAAATGCCTTTGGAGTCTTCAGGGCGTTTTCAGCGGCTTTCTCTTGCTCAGGTGTTCTCTTCTCCATATCCAACATGATCGTTTTTCAGCAAGTTCCTTCTGATAATGTTTTCTTTTTTAACGAAGACCCTTTCTTCACCCAAGAAACGCAAATAAATACAGGTTTATTTCCATCTCTTCCTCGTAACCCTGGATAAGTCTTTTATTTGAAACGACTCATATTTCTCTCGTAAGGAGTACGATTGTGTATGGCTGAAGAGGCGGTTCTTGAAATTGGAACTGTGAAGCATTTTTTCTCTAAAATCAGCGTTGCCATAGTTGACTTGACAGCGCCCTTATCAGTGGGAGACCGCATACTCGTTAAAGGTCCCTCAACAGACTTCGACATGACCGTGGAATCAATACAGGTAGAGCACCAAAGCATCCAACGTGCCGAAGCAGGAAAAAGCGTAGGCTTAAAAACTATGCAGCCCGCAAAAGAGCGGGACGTAGTCTACAAGAAACTCTAGTTTTCTTGTTTGTCACAGCGCGGGCGCGCTTTAGTTTTTAAGTGGCTTCAGTTGAAGCATCTACAATGCTCTTGATTTCAGTATTCAACGCGTCAGGTAAACCCAAGATGCCCACATCCATGAAGCCCCGAATGATAAGCGAAACAGCTTGGTCCCGCGTTAACTTGCGGGTCATCAAGTAAACAATTTCTTTCTCGCTTATCTTTCCCACTGCTGCTTCATGTGTAAGCTCTACGCCCTTCTTTTTGACGATTAACTCTGGAATCGCTTGTAGGAACGAATAATCATCCAAAATCAAACTGCGACATTCTAAGTGTCCTTTGCAATCAGTGTTGTCGCCTTCGATCAGGCCCCTGATTATCATCTCAGAGCCTTCACGAGCAATGGCGCGGCTAACCATCTCCGCTTTGCTACCTCTGCCTGTTAGAATCGCCTTGGAGCCTATATCCAGATGGCTGTTTTTGTGACCGTAAAGGATGCTGTTAAAGCTGGCTCGGGAATCAACGCCTTTGCAGTATGCTACAGGATACATCTGTGTGTCCTGAACTGGACGCATACATACATAATTGGAAACGAATGTGCCGTTGTCTTCAATTTCTGTCGCGCTCCGTGGACGCACAATAGTTTTTTCGCTCCATTGATGAATCATGGTGAAGTTAAGCAACGCGTTTTTCTTCACGTAAATCTCGCTTATGCCTAAATGTGTCGCGTCAGCAACTCCTGAATGCTGCATGCAACTTGTGATTATGTGCACCTTGCTGTTTTCTTCAGCAATTATGACGTTGTGTACGCGCTGCTCCAAATTCTTCTGACTAATCATAAGGCACGACTGCAAAGGAAACGTGATTTCTGCGCCCGGAAGCACGCGTATGAAGTAGCCTCCGCTGTAATCCTCTGCAACCTTCCGTGTGTATTTATCCTTGTCTTTATCCACAAGTTTCCACATGTAATCTTCAAGCCACGAGTACTTCTTCTGTGCAGCTTTAATGTCCATGAGCTCAAGTTTTCCCTCGTAGAGCTCGTTAACTGTTGACGCCACGGTTTCTTGGTCTAAATGCATGAAGGTACCTGCACGGTTCTGGTCCTGAGCTAAGCCTACTTTTGCGGCTTCTTCCAGAATCCGATGTGGAACCTTAGTTAATTTACTGGTTTTGTCCGTTTCGCTCACTTTTCCATCCCTCTATTTTTCTTACTCTGCACGCTACGCACCCCTCATAACCAAGCTTCTTTATGTCCTTATAGATGCTTGTAGGCTCCGTGAAGCAGTGGAACTGCCCTTCGAGCAGAATACAGCCGTAACCAGCATTCACATGCTCCAAAATGTCCCCTTTATGCGTAATAATTAAAGCGCTCGCGCCCGAAGACTCAGTATAACGTTGAATCTCGTCGGCAATTAACCGCAAACTCTCCACGTCCACGCCGCTGTCAGGTTCATCAAGCAAAAGCAGTTTCGGCTTAAGGAAAATTAACTGAAGAATCTCACTGCGCTTTTTCTCACCACCCGAGAAACCAACATTGATGTCTCTATCCAAAAAACTTGTAAGCCTAAACGCTTCGATTTGCCTTTTCTCTTCCGACGTGAATTCATAGGATGCATCTTTGCCAAGGCAAAGCTTAAGCAGTTCCCCAAGCTTTACCCCCGTGATTTCTGGAGGATTCTGGAAGCTCACAACTATGCCCAGATTGGCTCGTTCCTCCACGGTTGTGTTTGTAATGTCTTTGCCCATGAAGAAAACTTGACCCGAGATGACTTCGTATCCTGGAAGCCCCATGAGAGCACTTATGAGAGTGGTTTTTCCTGACCCGTTAGGTCCGAAAAGGATGTGGCTTACGCCCTGTTTTAGGCTGAACGAAATGTTCTTCAAAATAAGCTTGCCTTCAACTTTAACCGACAAGTTTTTGACTTCAAGCGCATCCATAACAATCAACAAGCATTGGCTGGGGGAAAAAATAAACGTTTAGCTTACAAATCCCAAAATTAGTTCATCTACAGCCTGCAAAAACGAATCCTCCAAAACTACCCCTTGACTTTCTGCCAAAATAAACATGGAAAACAGCAGGTGCGAAAGATGTTTCCCAAACTCCTCCTTGTCCGCTGGTGTCTGCGGGGCTTTGGTTTTTAGTTTTTCTGCCAGTTCACATGCCTTTTTAGCTAATTCATCTGCGGAGTTGAAGTTAGCTGCTTGAGGAGCCCACATTTTTTCGAATTTCTTAAAGGTTTTCCATGAAAGATGCTGAGCATCGCGTAATGTTAAAGACAAAGCTTTCACCTGACCGGAATAGAACAAGTTCGAATCGAGATAAAATAATTTTTGGAGCCGACTTCCCTTTTGTGTTTAGTTGATTAGTGATTCATAAGGCTTTATTTCAACATTCAAAGTTATTTCATCTACGTTAACCTGCCCCGCGGAGTTGACCTGCGCAAGTCGGGAAGTAAGATGCAAGACGCAACCAAAAAATTAACTAAACAGGCTTTCGATGAGCTTCTCATAGCGGTAATCGACGAAGCACTATTCTCCTTAGGTGAAAGCGCAAAAACCGCCATCTACTTCCATTTAGAACAAAAATTTAACATAAAAAGGCAAGAAATCCCTCATAAAATTGAACATTTTAATCAAGCACTGGATACCATATTTGGCTCAGGCAGCAAACCCTTAGAGCTTATTTTCACGAAAAGGCTGCACGAAAAAATCAAAGCCTACGGTGCCATCAAACCTGAAGATTTCTCTTTTCTAAAATACGTAAATGAAGTTAAACGACAAGTAGTTACTGACAGCGAAGCAGACCCTTCTGGTCAGCCAAACATTCAGACCAATTTAAAAAATCAATTCCGAGAGGACAACAACTTCATCGCCCTCTTAAACATGATTGCTGATCCCGTAGTCATTGTAGACAACAAAGGAAATTTTCTGTTAATGAATAATTCCTTTGAGACAGCAACAGGTGCCTCCAGCAAGGAGTGGCTTGGCAAACCCTTTTTGGATCTTCCCAACTTTCCAGAAGATAGCAAAGCCATTGCAGTGAAGAATCTCAAACGTAGATATGGAAACTATCAAGTTGAACCCTACGAATTAGAAATTTTTAACCCTGACGGAAGTCTTCACCAGTTCGAAATAAACGGAAAAAGAATAGAATTTTCAGGGCAGACAGCCGATCTAGTCATTTGTCATGATGTTACCCAAAGAAACAAGTTAAAACAGCAACTTAGCGACTACGCGGAAAACTTGGAGAGCTTGGTTGAAGAAAAAGCCGGTGAAATTAAAGAAAAAGAAGCAAAAATGCGCTCAGTGTTTAATTCTTCACCTGACGCGTTAATGGTGATAGATTGCAACCAAACAGTAATTGACTGCAACCAAGCAGCCGCACTGATGTTTGGGTATTCATCGAAAGAGGATATAATCGGAAAAAACGGATTAAATTTTGCTTCAGCTAGAGATAGACAAAAAATTTTAGAAGTAGCTCAAAAACTGAAAAAAGATTATCCCTTTTCCGAAACCATTGAGTATGATTATGTGACTAAGGACAGTCGTGAGTTTCCTGGCGAATTATCCTTAAGCGTAATCAACGATGGTCAAACATGCTGCTTTTTTGCAGTAACCAAAGACATCAGCGAACGTAAAGAAGCTCAAGAAAAGCTTGTGACTTCCGAAAAGAAATACCGAAAACTATCTCAGCAGTTGGAGCTTGCGCATGAACGGATATTGCATGAAAGAGACCGCGCTCAAAATTACCTAGATGTCGCCGATGTTCTTTTGTTGGCTTTGGACTTAGATGGGACTATAACTTTGCTTAACCGGAAAGGTTGTACCATTCTAGGCTGCAAAACAGAGGATGTGCTTGGAAAGAACTGGTTTGACCTTTTTGTTCCTGAGGCGGAGCGTATGCAAAGACTCAGGGATTACACGCTTAGACTCAAAGGAAAAACGTCACGTCCAGACCACCGGGACGACGTTGTTCTTTGTGTGAATGGGGAACGACGTATGATTTCTTGGCGACACACGCTTGTAAGAGATTCAAACGGTGAGGTTGTAGGTACACTTAGTTCGGGAGAAGACGTGACAGAGCAGAAACAAATCCAACAAGCCTTGATTGATAGCGAAGAAAAATTCCGAGGTATCGTTGAAAACTTCAGCGACGTGATAATGCTTACAAGACCAGACGCCTCAATATCTTACATAAGCCCTGCAATTTACAAGTTAGTAGGCTACGCACCTGAAGAATTTTATGGAAAGGTTCCGCCGATTTTTCATCCCGATGACGTCAAACGAATTCTCGCAACCCACGCCAAGTCTTTGCAGGGTGAAAGCGGCTCTGACTATCACTATCGAGTCATCACCAAAGACGGCGTGACCAAATGGGTTTCTCATACATGGTCTCCAATAATGGAAAGCGGAAAAGTCAAACTAATTGTCAGCACAGTCAGAGACATAACTGAACGTAAGCATCTCCTTGACGAATTGCAAGCAAGTGAAGAACGATTCCGCGCCATAAGCACTTCAGCCAAAGACGCCATTATACTCGTGGAGAAAGACGAATGCAAAATTGTTTACTGGAATCCCGCGTCAGAAAAGATTTTTGGTTACAGCGAAAAAGATGCCTTGGGTAAGAAATTACTGGGCATCTTAATTCCGCAACACGGCTCTGACAATGATGCATCGCTTAAGAAAATATTTGCTGCTTTGTTTTCACATACGAGTTTGGAGCTTAATGTGTATAATCGTGATGGCTCGGAGTTGCTAATAGAACTTTCTTTGTCGTCCGTGCGGCTTGAAGACAAGAAATGCTTGCTGGCGGTTGCGAGGGACATTTCTGAACGTAAACGGATGGAGGACGCCCTAAAACAGGAACGAGATATGCTGGAAAGCATTACACAAAATATTGGCGCTGGACTTGCAATAATCGACAGGAATTACCGCATCGTGTGGCAAAACAAGTACTTGAAAGACATACGTCCTCACTCTGCTGTAGAGAACAGATTATGCTATGCAACTTACAATAGATTAGATTCCATTTGTCCTGACTGTGGCGTTAAAAAAGTGTTTGAAGGCTCACCAAGTGATGCCCACGAGTACAGTTTCACAAGGGCTAACGGAACTGAAGTTTGGACACAGCTTGTAGTTACCCCTATTAGAGACAAAGACGGCGTGGTACGAAAAGCCTTAGAGCTTGCAGTCGACATAACCGAGAAAAAAGAAATGCAGAAAAAACTGGCTGAATACTCTCTAAGACTTGAACAGCTAGTTGAGGCACGAACACAACAGCTAAAGAAAACCCAATCAAGACTTGTTAAGTCTGAGAGGCTTGCCGCAATCGGGGAATTGGCAGGTATGGTTGGGCACGACTTGCGGAACCCCCTAACAAGCATCAAAGGCGCAGCCTACTTCCTTAAAACCCGTTACACTAAAGAGCTGGACACGATAGGTAAAGAAATGCTTGCAACCATTGACAACAGCATAGATTATTCCAACAAAATAGTCAACGACCTGCTTGACTATTCCCGCAACTTGAAACTGGACCTCTCCGAGATAACTCCGAAGAAACTTTTGGAAAACACTCTATCGTTTGCTCAAGTACCTGACGGCATAAACATTATTGACGAAACTTTAGACACATTTACGGTTAAAGTTGATGCGGCTAAAATGAGCAGAGTCTTCTTAAATTTAATGAAAAACGCGTTTGATGCTATGCCCAAAGGCGGAACTTTAACCGTAACAAGCCACAAACGAAAGGAGATGTGGGAAATCACCTTTAAGGACACTGGAGCAGGCATGGAAAAGGAAACGTTACGTAAGCTTTGGACACCGCTTTTCACCACGAAAGCGAGAGGCATGGGTTTCGGTTTACCCATTTGCAAACGAATTGTGAATACTCACGGCGGAAGAATCAGAGTTGAAAGCACCTTTGAACAAGGCACTAAATTCATCATTACAATTCCTGTTGACCCAAAAATCGAGGACTTTGAAAACTGGCTAGTTACTCCTTCATCACCGAGTGAAGCAGCAGATTCGATTTATCCCGAAACTCCATGAGGGCACAATTTCTTTAACGCCCTTCCAAAACATGCCCCCATCAAGCATTCTTTGCGGTTCGATTTTGTTAGATTTTGATGCTTCCTTTGGTTTTTGCCGTTACGCTCGGTTTACTTAACTCTTATATTCGGCATTACGTATGTGTAGATTGCGGTTTTAGGAATGCGCAAGGAAACCAAATGTTTGATTGAATATTGCGTTTGCCCTCACTGCAAAAAAGAATTAGAGCTCGTTGTAGAATCTGACATGCGTTACGGCATTCATGTCTCAGCGAGAAAAGTTACCGCCAAACTGGTTCACTGCCAGCGTACAATAATTGGCGGCAAACAAAATGAACTTCCCTAAATCAAACGGTCACATAGCTCGACAAACGCTGAGTCTAACAATACGCCCTGTGGCAAAAGAAAACGGGTGATTGCTCAATAGGGAAACGTGTCCGTATAAGACAGGTTATTTATGTGGCTGTCGGTCTTTGAATCTTGTTCTTGCAAAAACACACGCACAAAACACGCTCGCCACAATGAGAAAAGTGGAGTTAACAAAAGCTGTTTCTTCCTCAAAGCGCGTCTCTTAGTTATTTTGTCATTCTCTAGAGTGTGAAGTTTTTGGAAGAAAACATGAATGCAGAGTTTTGGGTTGCGGTTTTTTCCAAAAAAGAAAATCGCCCCAGACTTGAACCTGCGCGAAGAAAATGTTAAGCGTATCATCCAGAAATTGAAAACCGAGTTTAAAGCGGAATACTTCTAGAGTTCAGCGGCGGAATCCAAAATTTACGGAATTATCACGGGATTATCTCGCAGTCGCTTAAAGTGGTGATGTCACCAACTCCGCGCCAACCTTCTCTTTTTTCGTATAGTACCACGCAGTTTTCATTACCCTCTCCCCTTGTTGTCTGTTTCTATTATTTCTCTTTTGAGGTCGGTGGGTTGTTTCGCGTGGTTCAGGGAAGTTCTCGTTACCTAACTCACGTCTTAGGAGACATGAAAGGTTGGAAAGTGGCGTGTTTTGGGCATGAAAGCAAAGGCAAAGACGATTCCAGAATCAACAATAAAATAAGAGGTAGTCTTAGCAGGAATCGAATTACTGTCTCAATGCAGTATTTATCGAAGCCAGCATTTAATCTGCTATCGCAAGAAAATTAACAAAAGTTTCATCTACTCTTAAAGTACATATACGCTATAGAAAGAGCAGGAAGGTATCGTTCAGTGGGATTAAATGATAATATAGAAAAAGGGTATACATCAATCCTGAAATTGGCTGAATCGTTCGATGCTTGTCTAGGAACTCAACAAGGCACTTGGGGCCGAAATTATGAAATAAAGCCTGAAAAAACGGATGAATATTGGAAAGTTCGGGAGCAGCTTGAGGTTGAAATCACGGATTGGATGGCCAATATTAGAAAGTCGTTAGCTGCGCTTCCCGCCAATGTTCGCAAATTTGTTAGAGAAGAAAAAACGGATTATACTACTGGCGAGATAAGATCATACATAAGATATGATAATAGCGATTATAAAGCCATAGTTGGGTTTTTCGAAAAAGTTGAAAGCGCAATTGAAGGTTATCACAGCGTTTTGGAACTAATCAAGAGACCTAGCCCTATTTTGGAATCATTAAAAGGAATAAGGGGGCTTGTTTTGTCTCTGTATAAGACTCTTGATGTATTCGCCCCTGAACTAATAGTCGCAATCGACAGACAAGTGAAACTTGTGTTTCGATTAAGGGAAAAAGGCTTAGCAGAACCAGCATTATTAATCGAGGAATTGGACCAAATTGACGATAACCTTAAGAAATGCCTAAACTCAAGAACTGCCCTTGAAAAGTTTGTTGAAGCGTACTGCAAAGGGAAAACAATAGACGTAAAGAAGGGTTTTTACACCAACCTTGATAATGCGATAAATGCTGGGATGACCGAAAAGACAAAAAGAGATGCTATTGCGGCCCATTATTCCTTTGTTTCAAAGGTTATCCATGGTGATATAGAGAGCAATTTGAGAAACACACAATTTGCTGTAAATGGCATCATTAACATACTTGATTCACTTCAATTTGCATGATATGGAGACAGCGGAATATTCCAAGAAAAGAGAGCAAGATTGCTGATTACTATCACATTCTTCTTTCAAGGATTTAATTTTTTAATACTCGGTTTTTGCCCTGCAAGCAAGGAATTGGCCAAGACTCGTGTTAAACAGTTAGCAGATAGTTTGAAGGTGTTAGATGAAAACGGAAGGACAAAAGACAAGGAAACTTCAACCAATCTACTTTGCTGGGAGCATAGAAAACTTAGTTTTTTTGGCATTACAGGTTTAGGCCCGTTTCATTTTTCTACTTGATTTGCCGTTCAAGGTCTGTTGTTTAGCCAATGTCAATCCCCTCATACAAGTTTAAACCTTATTTATGCGCTCTATGCAAATAAGACTGGGTTTTCTAGTTGAGGCAATGCCTATATTATTGAGGAGGACCCAGCACTTGCTGACAAAATAATTATCATGCCGTTTTCGGTTTTCACGTTATGGGCAGAATGCGTCCAAGATGAAATAGTTCATTTCCTTTTTTCTTTCAGTGTGATAAATTTGGCTAACCTTAAAGAAAATCTAAATCAGCTTATGGAAGCAACTGAACCATTCACTGAAACTATAACTGAGGATAATGGAAAGGTAATTATCAAGCTGAAACGCGAAGCATGGGACACGGCAAAACACTTTATAGCGTTTCGTGATGGATTTTACTCGTTGCTAAAGGAGTTGCGGCTTGAAAGTTATGTTACAACATTTTTTGATAGCGACAAAGATAGCAAAGACGAAATCCCACCGTTAGAAACTATCCGATATCAAATTGACAAGGGTGCCATTTTTTCGGACCAGCTTAAAGGATACTTCAGAAAGGATACTTCTAGAGAAGATGTTTCTGAGTTGCTTAACTTCTTGGCATCTATCGGCTGGACTGAGGACAAATTTCAATCTGAAATAGGGATAAGTAAAATTACTCTCTACCGATATCAGACTGAAAAGCCCTCACTGTCCGAGATACCATAGACTATTTCACAGTGAAACAGTCTGGGACGCTTTCACTATCAGGTTGATATGGAAATAAAGGTAGTATTTCAAACTGATATTGCCCCTTTTTGATTGTTGATTGACCATTCTTAAGGACTCGACGGCGAACTTGGATTTTTCTGCGGCAAGCCCCCTTTTATGCACATTTTTCCCATTAATACACACAGACAAAAACATAACATGATTCCCTACCTTTTCTATATACAAATACTCTAACTTGTCAAAAAACTTTTTTCGCGCAAGCGCGCACACACAAAATCCCCCCTCAACCTTTCTTATCCATAGCGTTAACTAATAGATAAACGCGAAGCCCGAAGTGTGGGGTAGCACCTTTTTAAAAAAACAAGAAAAAAATTTTCCATATATGATGTTGAACTTAACCGAAAAGACCATCAAGTTAGAACCAACCTAATCACTCTCAGACTCAAACAGAAACTTAGAAGAATAACCAACAAACCATCATGGGAAAAGGGTTTGTTTAATCAATATTAAACCCATCATTGGAAAGGTAAGTACAGATTGTTGAAAACAAAAAACAAAGATAAGCTATTCCCAGACGGGAACAGAACTTAACGCGGTAACGCTTTAGTCAACGTCTGCCTCGGTGTCCTCGGAATCGTCCGTTTCTTGGTCCTCGGAATACTCAGTTTTAGACAGAAAATCAACGGTCACGTTTTTGCGTACTTCTTTAAGTTTCTGCATAACACTGTGCTTTTCAAGTTGCTTCTCATAAGCCCTAATTAGTCTGCTCCAATCGCTTTCGCTGAAAACGTCAGCTTCGGGGTCGGGAACGTAATTATAAAGATTGTTGAAGATTTCAGGCGTTGGCTTCTTGTTACATGCGTATTCATCCCAATGCTTAGTTACAATTTTGTGGTATGCTCCGAGCTCCTCAGCTTTGGCAAAAATCGCTTTCTCTATTTCCTCATCAGCAAACAAAGCCTTCTCTAAACGCGCAATTTCCTTACTAAGTTTGATTTCTCTGTTTTCCAGTTGCTCATATTCAGCCTTAGATAGAGACTCAGATTTTCCATTGTACGCTTTCATTTCAGTGGAGATTAAATCACAAACTCCTTCACTGAAGGATTTACCTTCTGCATTGCATTTCTTGGTAAACTTGGAAAACTCGGCAGCATTCCTAACGTAAATGTTCTTGCGCTTTTTCTTTTCCTCTGGAGTTGTCAAAGGCTTTCACACCTAATAGAAAAAACAAGACGCCCGATTTTCAATTCAAAAAAGGGGGGTATTTGACTGCAAATATCTATCTATTGAATGTTGAAAAGAAAAAGAAGGGGTGAAGTAGAACGTTATAATAGCCGAGGGCGAGGTTTCTTTTTAGAGCCTTTACAGTTTTTGTATTGCGCTGTTACGCATTTCATCGCGGGTGCATCAGCGTTAAATTCTTTGCATTCTCCGCGAAGGGCTACTGGACAAATTTCTGCTTTTGCCAATTTCATCACTGAAAGAAAAATAAAGAAAAGAAAAACAGAGGTTAGAAGTACGGGTTGTCTGTTCCAGAAACGGGAGCATCAAGCGGAACAACAGTGAACCCTATATTTTCCAGTTCGGCTTTCAAACTGCCCACATACGCCATAACTGACCTCTCAGCAGCACCACCTTCAATAGTCATTAACTCAATCTGCGCAGTTCTCAAATAATTTTGACCTTCCTCACGTAGCTCCGCTTCTGTGGGGTCAGCATTGAACTGGAACTGAGGATTATCTTCTCGCCACAACTCTATAGCTCGCTCCACAATCTCCGCATGAGTAGGCAAATGCTTATTACCCAACAGTGGCGAATTCCGAGTAGCCTTAGCCTCTTCGCTATCCGTAGAAACAACTTTGTACTTTTTCATAGCTTCCTTTGTGTTAGGCTCCTTAAGTTCAAGCTCCACCGATTTCCGTTTCTTAGCCAGCCCCGCAATTACGGGAGCGTCATGTTTCGCGTTTTCAGGGCTAAGTTTAACATTGATAGTATCAATTCCCGCAATGTCCAAGTTCGCAGGAGACCGAAGCCAGCACTCTAAGTTCTCTGCTAGCGGCGCGTTTCTCACTAAATCCTGAGCCTTAGACTGAATGCTCCTGCCACTAAAAGCAGCTTCAGCAAGTCGTATATCACGCTTAGAAAAATGTGGACTTACCTCAAACTTTTTAGAACGGGAAAATTGCTTCTTTTTAGATTGATTTCCAAAATTGCCTTTTGAACGAGCCTTTCCGAATCCCATCTTGAAACACTAATAGAAAAAAAGAAAAAGGCTTGGGGTGGTTTGAGGTTTAAGTGTTCGTTTTTGCTTGCTTCTGGGTTAATAGTTCTTCGCGGAGAGCCATTGTGTCTATTGCTGGCTGTAAACTGAAAAGTTCCATCCAGTCATCAGGCGTCCTGTTTTTGATGTCTGTCTCGAGGTTTCTGGTTAAGTCGAAGGCAATAGTTGATTCCACCAAATCATGTCCTTCCATGTGTGCTATAAAACGGTAAAAATCGACAATTGGTTTAGGTAACGCAATGGTTACCTTCTCATATGTGTTACCTTTTTCTTCAAAGGTTATAGGTTTGTGTTGTTTGTTTGTGTTTTGTTTCTCCATTTCAACTTCCTCCAGTTTGTTGTCTTTAGGTAGCTCTGGATATATTCAGAAACCTTTTTAAATCTTTCCATAAGTAGCCACAGATAGAATTAAGTATATCCCGAAATAGAATAGAGGTGAAAAGTGAAATTGACCATGCCAAAATTCATGCAAACACTCGAAGAAGAAATCCATAACAAACTTATAGAAATCGCGAAGCAAAGAGGCATAACCGTTCAAGAACTAATTAGAGCCGTAATTATTCCAGAGTGGCTACAAAAAGAAAAGAAGACCTAAACAATAAGCTGTCTTTTAGCACTACCCGCCACTTAATAGAACTGGCTATAAACTCATTCAAAGAGAAAAAAACTAATCAGCCTATACTTTGCTTTCTATTGGTTTTTACTTTTTACGTTTTATTTTTTCATGTGCCTTTTCTAGACGCGAAAAAAAGTCATCTCTGTATGCTTGGTCCTCATGTAATCGAACCAAAAACTCCATACCTATCCACTCTTTTTCAGGTATTAATTTAAAAACCTCTTCAGCATCTGCATCAACCATCTTCTCTTTCTTCATTCATTCAACCTCAGAGTTTGTGAGCCATCAAGGCAAAAAGGTTTTTCTGAAATTTTCCAACCCCGTAGACTCTGAAGCAAAGAGGCTTTTTTTGGAAAAACATACTAACTTACACCAATTTTTTGCCAAAACGTCTTCTGTCAAATTTCGGTTATTATAATCCTGTCCCCGTTTATTTTAAAAGCAAACCGGTTCATAACAGTTGTTGGTGTTTGCACGATACGAATGGAACCTTTGATCTTGCTGTTCTTGGTTGTTCTAGGCTTCGCTCTTTTTCTTTTTGGTCTCTATGCGTCACCCTTCGCAAGTTATCAACCAACAACCGAACACAAGATTGATGCTGAATATACCAATGGACTACTAACGATTTCGGGTATTATGTTTGGACTCTGGGGTTTCTTGCTGAGTAAAAAACCAAAACGCCAAAAAAACTGGGCGGGGTGGGTTATTTTTAATATTGTTACCGTTAGTTCATTTTATCTTTGTTTTGGTCTCTTAATTCTTTCAATCTTAACCATAGCTTTGACTGGTGTGGGTTTGTATTCTCCAACTTACACTCTTATCCTCTGTACGACATGTTGCATTTACAGTGCTGTCGCGGTTGCAAGTTTTGTTCACTTTTATGCTATAAGCGATTGAAAATAACCGAAAGTTTACGTGGGGAATTTATAACCGAGGACTTTACAGAGCCCGTAAAACACCAATAAAAAGGGGAGTCCCGCAGGATCACATCGGAGGATTGCGCCCCGTTGATCTTTGCTTTGCTGATTGATTCAACAGAAAAATAGTACAGATTTACTTTTTTCTTATGAGGCCGTTTTCCACGGACCGCCGTTTGGGCTTAACATGCCTCATTATTGGGGGTTTGGTGTGTTAAGCCCCTTTTTTCTTCTATCAATTGGAATTCCAGCTTTCCTTTTTGCTTCATGGATTAGTTCTGTTTTTCGCTTGGAATACTTTTTCTGGTATTCTTGTTGTTTGCGTTTGTCCTTGAACGGCATATATATTCACTTCACATAACATAGGGTTTGCCAAACCCTTAAATATTTCGCCCCTTTATAACCTAAGCAAGAAGTGCTTCCTTGAAGAGGGGTGCAAGAAAGCACAAAAAGGAGGAAAACACGTGGAATCAATATCAGAAGAAACCCCAATTATAGAAACACCCCCAAAAAAACAGTTTTTTGACCAAAAACGTGATCTAACACAAAACATAAATCTCGAACGTGAAATAAGTGACCGTTTGAGGGAGAACGTTAAGTACGCGGAAATTACGGGTTTACAAGAGCTAAGCGGTTGCGAAATAAAGGATTTTTTAACATTCATAGTTAAAGAAACTGTCGATAATGCCCTAGACAAAAAAGGGACCAACATCATCAACGTCATTATTGAAAAGAGAGGCATAGAATGGAACATAAAAATAACAGATAATGGTACGGAACAACTTGACGCAGATAAGGTCTCTAGGCTTTTAGACTTCACCAAAGCACCCAGCTCAAAAAGAGGAATACACGCCGTAAAACGTGGAATTCTAGGGAATGCTTTGCAAACTTGCGTAGCTATGTCCCACGTTTTGTGGAACTTAGTAAAGTACCCCTGTCGACCTGAATGCACTTTTGAGGTGCACAGTTCCGCAAAGAATCACAAAATAAAGGTAATTCTTGATGAAGAAAAGGGCATTTCAGCGAAGATAGTTGATGTCAGCCCTCTTGAGAATAATAAATGCACAACTCTAATTTTTAAAGTTCCAGAGTATGAATATGACTGGCGCACTTTAAAGAAAACCTTGCTTGCAATTTGTGAGGTTAATCCAAGTGTTGATTTCAACGTAAACATAAATGATGAGTTACGCTTTATCCAAGAAGCGGAAAAGAGAAATGAGCTATTTTTAGAGCAGTATTGCGCAGGAGCAGAAGGCTATCGTTTTGATGAGTTTCAGTCGTTGCTGAAAGAGGAACGGACGCTTTTGGGCTTTGTCACTCGTTTTAAAAGATATACCAATCGCAGTGTTGCAGGTGCTGTTTTAGATAAGGTAGGAATTTCGAGAGACCAAAAACCTGCATCTTTATCTTTAGAAGTGGATAAAGCTTGGAAACTATTCTCGGAAATGAGGAAAAAGCCAACGAAAAATGTAGTTTTGCCTCACGTATGGGACGAAAAAGAATTGGAAAAACAAGGGGGCAAGTACGCCTCAAAAACTGGGGTTTATAGGGGAGAGGGAAAGAATGCCAAGACTATTCACTTTCTGGTAGAGGCAGCAGCTTTTCCATGCAGTAGCCAAGATGGTGAATTATTTGAATGCGTCAACTTTACAGCAAATTTTCATAGTATATTCTCAAGGTATTCGTATTCTTATCGAGGAAAAGAAAATCAAGTTACACTCCAAAACCTCATGAGTGGAAAGCGACAAAACATATATCTTCATTTGGTATGTCCGAACATCACATGGCTTCATTCCGCAAAAACAGAACTTTGTATTTCGCCTTTTATTGAAGCAATAATCTCAGTTGTAAAAAAGGTTTCAGCAGCAAACTCTAAGTCTGAGCTGTCATCTTTCAGTAAAGATTATTTAGTTCGTTCAGTGACGAAAATACTTCAAGGAGGGCAGTCAGATTTTTCTGTCCGACAACTTTTCTATCGGTTAGTTGCTACTAAAGGGTATCCAAATACATTAAATGCATATAACAAACTGGGCAGAGCGGTACGGTTTGGGCGTGAAGAAAGATTAATTGACCCTAATAGGATACTGGACTTTACGAGGCCTGAGCATATTAACAATTTGAAATACAGCAGCCTTGAAGAATATGAAGGAGAAGAATTAAAAAGGTTGGTCGAAGAATTTGACTTAGATCGATGGGAAAATCAACCTGTAGCGATTGAAGTATGGATTGAAAAGGAAGCATTATCGAGAACGATTCTACCTATTTGCAAAATGTACAGGGTTAACCTCATAGTTGGGAAAGGCTATTCTTCGTACAGCCAAGTTTATTTTGCGACCAAAAATCGGTTTCCTAAGGATGGAAAGAAACTGGTGATTCTTTATTTGGGTGATCATGACCCGTCAGGACAACATATTAAAGAATGCCTTGAAGAAAGGTTACAAGCTGAAGCAATTAGACAGAAAATTTTTAATTTAAACTTAACTGTTTTACCCCTTGCGCTGACCGATAAACAAATAGGCTGGAGATCAAAGGAAGATTTCGATTTAACCGATTCACAATTAAAGAAACAAGGTCAAAAAAAGAAGGCATACGAAGAAAAATATGGTTCACATGTTTGGGAATTGGACGCTTTAGAGCCGAGCCAATTGATTGACGTAGTTGAGGAAGCAATTTGGCGTTTTATTGATTGGAGGGGGTGGTTTGAAAAAGAAAGAGAAGTCGAGCGCCTTAGGGCGCTTCTGAAAAGTAAATTGTTAAAAACCACAAATTAAATCATGACTAAAAATTTTTTTCTTAACAAAATTTTAACATTAACATCCATAGTGGCACTGTTGCTTGCAGGTTAGTAAACACCAACACCATCCTTTTTCTTTTAGTGAAACAACATGGTTAATCTCAAAGAGAACCTTACTGTATTTCTTGCAAGGATAGCTCCTTTTTCGGATGGTATAACGGAGCAAGGTGGAAATATTATCATCACCCTGAAAAAAGAGGTTTTATTTGATCCTGAGCGTTTTGTTCCGTTTAATTCTGATTTCAGCACTTTGAAACATGAACTTATGCTCGATAACTATGTTAGGTTGGTTTTCAAGACGGAACCCTATAAGAAAGATGACATAGTTTACGACTTTGAGGCTTTGAAAGGGGCTTTCTTTCAGGTTGATAAGGTGAAAATGTTTGTGGACCAACTAAGGGGGTACTTCAGGAAGGACACATCAAAAGAAGACGTTGCTGAGTTGCTTAAGTTTCTGCAAACTCAAGGCTGGACCGCGCAGAGATTGCAAAGTGAAATAGGCATCTCTAAGATAACGCTATATCGGTATCAATCTGAAAAGCAGTTTGTTTTCGTCTCTTAGCTGGAGTTGGTAAAAATGACACGCAACAAGTTAAACATTTTTTATTTTTCTTATGGAGCAGCCAAAAACAACCAAACATGACCCAAGATTCACTGCTCTCCCTTGCATCGAACCGACCACGGCGAACAGAAAAATCCTCCCTCTGTAACCCTAAAACGGGTCGGTGTAAGGAATTTTTTTGTTTCAATTCTAAGTACACTCGTCGTTCGGTCATTCAGCTTTTCGGAGGATTTTCATTTTTGCTCTTTTCTGTTAAGGTGCATGTAAGAAGGGAAGCAGAAAATGAGTCAATAAAAAACCTCTCAAAAGGAATTGGTTTTTTATGAATAAACTCCAAAAAATCTTTAAAGAGAAACTAAGCTATAATCCAATTGAGGTGTTTGCTGATAAATGACTGAGGAAAAAATAGAATTTAAACGAATTAGCGCAAAAGCAAGTGATTTAGACCAGAACGGAGCCTTTAAATTAGAAATCGAGTTAGATGGCACTCCGACATCAAGCTGGTTTGAGTGTTTTAAGCAACCATCAGACCTTAAATATCCAGATATCTACCCAAAGAACGCTGAATTAGCAGGCAATACCATTCTATACTATGGAATAACTCAAGACAAATTGAAAGAGAAAATTGAATGGATTGACAAGTATATCCAACAAGCGAATAAAAGATACAGTCAGGAAGTTGTAAAACGTCAGGAAATGCAGAAGAAGGCTGAAGAAAAAGAAAAAAAAAGAGAAGCTACTCTTCAACGAATAAATGAGACCTTGAAAGGAATCTGACATCTTTACCGCGTTGGCTAACTTAACAGTATTCCCAGTACCATGAGTCATAATCGCCGTAAATAGCGCGAATAGTCTCTCAAAAACTTGAAAATGCCTGCCCAAAGCTCCGCTAAAATTAAGACCTAAAAAGAAGGGATAGAGTTGTTTTCAGTTCAAAGCGTACAGATTTGACCGCGTAGTTTCTATTTTCTTCAGTTTTTTCTTCTCAGCAATTTCCCCCAAAAGCAACCTCGCAGTTGCCCAGCTTACTCCGAGATTTTTAGCGACCCAACCAACAGAAACGAGTTTAGCTTCGGCTGCAATAATTTCGATTATTTTTGGTTCGACTTGTTCGATTCGATAAGTCATTGTGTACCCTAATAGAAAAATGAATTTCCTGATTTTTGAGACACTCTCTAAACATTTTTTATTTTTCTATTAGGTGATTTGAAGTGATTGCACAGAAAGACAACGAAAAACGCATTATAGAACTGTTAAGTTCTGGGAAATACGCGACGGTCGGATGGATTGCTGGAAAACTTGGGGTCTGTTGGAGCACCGCAAAAATAATTCTTTTAGACATGGCGGCACAGGGAAAACTCAACGTGACCCGCACTTCATTCGGCTACATATTTACCATAAAAATTGAAGTGGATGAGGTAGCCCTAGGCTCCACCGCAGACTACCCCAACACACAAACCCACCATAACGGGGGCTCCATAAAGTGATTAGGAATTTTCCCCATAAAGGTTTTGTGGGCTTTGAACTGCACCATGAAATAATTTCTGGTGCTTTAGTGCTGTGTGACGGCTCCCGCTATGGGCACAGAGACAGAAATACCCTCAATGGGTATCTGCCGAAAACTAAAAAGTTAGAAGTCTGCGCCGATTGCAACCACTTCACACATTATAGGTGCTCACTTGGATACCGCACAACAGCTAGAACACCAGTTTGTTCTCAAGCACTACAGAAAGATGAAGCGCGAAGGAGCTGGTAACGTTGCAGAGCGGAGCCCCAGCTGATGGAGGCTATGAACTCTTAGCTGCAGCAGAAGCCTACCATGAACTAGGAATTTCAGTATTGCCGTTCATTATCGGCATAGACGGCAAGAAGTGCCCAGACTGCAAAAACTGTCCTGAACAAAAATGGCAACAATGGCAGACCAGACCACAGACAAAAGAAGAATTTGAAGCCTTACATATCGAAAACTATCAAATTTTTGGCCTTGTCTGTGGCACAGAGATAACATTAGATGACGAAAAAGTGTACTTAGCTGGAATTGACCGCGACATAAAAGACCCCAAAATATCAGACGAAATCAAAGCCTTAACAAAAACAGCCCTTAACGAAATGAAGCCTTACACTTACCGAGAAGAAACACGTAGTCAAGGACAACACTTGCTTTATTTCTCAAGAAAAAAAGTTGTAGGCAAAAAACTAAACGCTATAGGCATGGAACTCCTTGGCGAAGGCAACTTAGTTATTGTCGCTCCAAGTAGAGGCTATAGATCAGAAAATGATAACACAATAGCAATCGTTAATGATGTTGACGAAATTTTCTACAACGCATTAACCAAAGTTGGGTTATACAAGAAAGACAATCCGACATCTGGGGAAGTAATAGCCAAAAGTAAACCACAGCAAATGCGACCATGCTTTAAAAAACTGATGGAAAAAGATCACCTTGAACACCTAGAAAAAGTGTCGTTAATATATGAAATGTACTACAGCGGTATGTCAATAGCTGAAGTAGCTGATGCATTTCAACAGAACTTAGCATGGGAACCACCACCAGAACACACATTCAACCCAAAAGAAACAGCCAGCCAAATCAGCTACACCTACAAAAAAGCGGCAGAAGGAAACTACAGGTACAAACGTGAAACCCTACAAAGCTTAGGCTTATGCTTCTCAGAATGTCCACTATACGAAACTAAAGACTGCCGCAAACGCCACCCAACGATAGAAGAGATCACGAAACTAAACCCAAAAGCTCAACGCATAAGCCAAGGTGACTTAGACGATTTTACCAACCCAAAAGAGGCTTTGGAATACTATGCAAAACTTCTCTATCTTCACGGCTTTTCTACACGGGAAGTAAGAGGCGAATTAGAACAAATCAGCAAATACAAAGAGAGCACAAACGCATTTAAGGGAAGAATATTAACCAACGCTAACCGAGCGAAAGAGGCAGAGCAGAAACCCGACATAGACGAACCAATTGAAAGCCAAGCAGATCGATTAGTTAAGCTATGCGAAAAAGAGCAAGTTGAACTATTCCACGACCAACACCAAACTGCCTATTCCCGGTTTGCGATACCTTGCGATATTGCTATAAATTGCGATAAAAACGATGTTTGTAGTCTTTTATCTGGCTCCCAAAAACATTTTTGTACGCATACCAATCTGGAAAACAAACAAATACAAGAACATTTAGCTGAAAAAATAGTTGAACAGCCAGATAAGAAACCACAAGTTGCGCAAATATCACAATACCGCAATCCTAAACAGCAATTCAAGATTATGACTTTTCCCCTAAGTAGTAGCCACTTTAAGAATTGGTTAGCTCTGTTAATGTGGAAAAAAGAACAAAAAACCCCAGGCAGCGAAGGCTTAAACAGCGCCTTAAACGTGCTGAAAGGCAAAGCGGTTTTGGAAGGAAAAGAACATCAGCTTTATAACCGAGTAGCACCCGCACCTGATGGCTTTTGGTTAGACATGGCAGACGATACTTGGCGAGCCATTCACATAACAGCACAAGGCTGGGAGATTGTTGAAAACCCGCCAATTCTGTTTAAACGGTACAGCCACCAAAAACCCATAGCAGAACCTTCGGAAATGACCGAAACAGAAGCCGCACAAAAAGCCTTAAGATTCTTGGATTTTGTCAACATAAACCCACAAGATGACAGCACCAAATTAGCCCTATTAATTACTGTCATAAGCTACTTCATCCCGTTAATTGCGCACCCAGCGATAGTTGCACACGGACCTCAAGGCACAGCAAAGTCATATCTGTTTAAGGTAATTCGGCGAATTGTTGACCCTTCAAGCCTTGAATTGTTACCTTTAAGCCGAGACAGTAAAGAGTTAATCCAAAATTTAGACCACCATTACTGTGCGATGTTTGATAATGTTTCTTACTTGACTGGTGAAGCAAGCGATACGTTATGTCGAGCGGTGACAGGAGGGGGAAATAGTAAACGTGAACTGTTTACTAATAACGAAGATATCATATACAACTTTAAACGATGCATCGGATTAAATGGTATTAACATAGCGGCACAACGCGGAGATTTACTCGATAGGTCTTTGCTTGTCGCTTTAGTTAAGATTATTACACGAAAAACTGAAGCTGAATTAGACGCAGAACTGACTCAAGTATTACCAGAAATTTTAGGCGCTTTTCTTACGATACTTTCAGCGGCAATAAGAATTAAAGTAGATATGCCTAAGCCTTCTAAATATTTTAGGTTAGCAGACTGGACAGAATGGTCTTGTGCAATAGCTTTAGCACTTGGTAGAAAACAAGATGACTTTATAGAGGCATACACTGGCAAAGTTCAGTTACAGAACGAAGAAGCATTGAACGCAAGCCCGTTAGCATTGGCGCTTTTAAGCTACTGTAAAAAATACATTAACACACCGATTAATCTAAGCAGACCAAAATGGCAAGGTACAGCTACAGAACTTCTGAAAGCCTTAGAATCCCATGCTATACTTAACGGAATTATTGACACACAAAGCAAAAAGAAGTCTAACTTTCCCACAGCACCCAACGCATTAAGCAGAGCCATAAACCGTGTAACCGACGCTTTAGCCGCTGTTGGTTGTATTGTAGAAACCAAAGAAGGCACACCACGTAGAGTTATTATCGATGCGGAAGGAGTCGAGCCAGAGCCAACGCAGCCAGTGAAAGAAATCCCAAAAATGAGCCGCGACACAATGGAAGGTCACACTTGCTCTAAGGATTGTGGAACCTTTAGAAAAGCAGGTTGCCCAGCGCCAAGTTTTCAATACAGAGCAGAAACAGAACCAAGACCGCTAAAATGTGACGGATTCAAAGAGAAAGTAAAATCAGTTCCAAAACAGCCTGATCTTTCATTGGATTACCCGCCAATAGGGGAGGGCTTCTAATTGGTTTTGCCTTTTGAGCCAAAATGGAGCTATAACTGCAAATATGATTTGGTTTGCAGTCGGTTTAAGTCTAAAACGGCATGTACTGACGGCGGCGGTGTCGGTTGTTATATTTGGCGGGAGTTTACCAATCTAGAGCTCGACCCGTTTCGGAACATTAAGGATAGCCCGCATTTCCGCGTTAACAGTCCAGTTAAAGACAATTGGGCAGGTAGGAGGCGGTTTAAGTAACGGCGCAGGCTCAGGTTTCACCGCTGAAATGCCCCGAATGTGGCAGTACGCGGATTTTCAAAGATGGCTTTAGGTCTTTGCCTACAGGTGAAAGGGTCCAGCGTTACCGATGCGCCGATTATGGGCACCGATTCAGCAAGCACTTTCCTCAGAAAAAACTATATTCTACTAATGCCCACTTAGCCCCCGACCAAGTAGGCGCACTTGGTGCACAAGGTGCGAAAAACTTGGATAAACAAGCGCAAGAGATACGACTTGCGCGGAGAAAACAGGTACATACACCAACAGAAAACGAAATCAAAGCAGCCCCGCAAATCGAGAAACTATTGGTCCAGCTAAAGAATGACGGCAAAAACGTTGGAACAGTAAGGAATTACCGCAAAACCTTCAATCGACTATTACGAGCAGGAGCAGACCTATTTGAACCTGAAAACGTTAAAGCTATTCTTGCCGACTTGCCAAATAAGCCGAGAGCTAAAAAGAACATGGTTGCTCAGTTGTCGGTTTGGTTTGACTTCAACGAAATAAACTGGCGCCCCCCAAAATATACGGGTGAAAGCGAAATTCCGTATATTCCGACAGAAGCCCAACTGGACTTACTGATAGCCGCTTTAGGAAAGATAGCCGCCACGTTCTGCCAAATTCTTAAAGAAACAGGAGCAAGACCCGGTGAAATAAGCGCGGTAACGTGGGAAAGCATAAACTTTGAAGCTAAAACACTCCGTATCGGTGCAGAAAAAGGCAGCAATAGCATGATATTACCCCTTTCAGACAAAGCCATAAAGATGATTGGGAACTTACCACAGGGAACAACTTACATATTCAAAAAAGCAGATTCAATGAGGTCCAACCTGTACCGACAAAGACGCATAATTGCACAGCGGTTAGCAGCTCCTTCACTGAACCAGATTAGCTTTAAGACGTTTAGGCATTGGAAAGGCACAACTGAGCAGCATAAAACTAAGGACCCTTGGCATGTTAAGCTGATATTGGGGCATAAGTCGATAACGTCAACTGAAACCTACATTCACATTGAGAAAATGCTTTACCAAAACGAAGAAAACGACAATTACATAGTCAAAGTTGCCGATACGCTGGAAGAAACTATTAAGCTTATGGAAGTAGGCTTCGAGTTTCATACAGAAGCTGAAGGACACAAACTGTACAGAAAAAGGAAGCCACGACAATGACAGCCGCAAAGTCAACGGATTATTCAAGGGTATATAAAGAGAATCACGGGATTATCTCGCAGCCGTTGTACTTGAGGTACTCGAAGTCGCTTAACCTTATTTTTCCTTCTGTGATGAGGTGTTTGATTCTTGGTAGCTCTGTTTCTACAGCGTTAATTAGACCCTTGACGGTGAGGCAGACTTCTGCGTAGGCTTCGTCGTTCCAGCGTTTGGTTATGTTTGCGTACAGGCAGCGTCCCCCGCAGAGACCCAGAATGTCGCAGTCTTTGCAGGGCGCGTTCTGTACCAAAACTTTGTCCAGTGTCAGCGGGTTCGAGTTTGCTATGTGTCCTAAGTAGTACTGTTTCATTCCCCACATGGTTGGGCACGGAATGATGTAGCCGTCGGTTTGTATGGCGTAGTTTATCCATCCGCTGCCGCAACGCATCAAACTGGGCTGCTTGTCTAAAAGCAGCGAGTTGGCGATGCCCAGCAGCGGGTAAAGCCGCAGTACCCTGCCGTTTTGCTGCATCTGATCCACCCAGAACCGCACCAGCCTCTCAACTCCTGGTATGTAGCTTTTTTGACTCCACCGTTTGAAGTCGCGTCGGGGGTAGTCGTTTCCCCAGAACCCCGCGTTCAGCTGCCAATGCACGCTTGAAAACGAGAACTCGTCGTTGTTTAGGAGCCATGTGATTTGTTTGTAGATGTCGGTTTGCTCCATGGCGGTGACGCGGGCGATGAGTTCTCCGCTGAAGCCGTTTTGTTTGATGAGTTTAAGGTTGTTTATGGCTTTGCGGAAGGTGTCTTCTCCGCGGTAATAATCCGTTAGAGCTTCTTCGCCGTCGACTGAAACTAAGATCGTGTGGAAACGGTTAACGTACTCTGCTGGCAAACGGTCGAGTAACTGTCCGTTGGTTTGAATCATGAAGTGCCGCGCAGGAACCTGATCCATTATTTGCTTGAGCATGTCGATGTTGAGAAGGGGTTCGCCACCATAAAATGTCACCACACAGTCAGGGTCTTTTTTGCAGAACTCGGCAAGGTACCTAACGTCGTAATCTGCTTTTCTGGGCAACGAATAATCCAACTCAAAATCTCCAAAATCCTCATCGAAGTCATCCATGGTTTAACCAAAGCAATAGCGACACTGCAGGTTGCAGTCGGTGGTAAGCACCACATGAAAGAACATAATTTAAGCCTAAGCAGCAATCTAACTTAATAGTATTCTTCCGCCAATCTTAGTGCTTCCTCATATTCCCCATTATTTTCCCGTAGCGGTCGTTCGTCTTTTCTGTCGCCGCTTTTTTGTTTTTCTTTTTTCTTTGCTTTCTCTTTTTCTTTCTGCACTTTCTTTTGTGCTTTCTCAACGTAGTTTTTAAGGTCGCGGTCCTTAAGGACTTTATCAGGCAAAGTTTCAGGTGCATAAACCAAGGGCAACACCGCTAGAAATAGGAAGACGCTTGCAAAAGAGAAAATTGCTGTCGGCTCAATTTCTAAATAGGGTGTAAAAAATGTCTTCATAAAACTTGACATCACAAATGGTACTGAGCCCAAGAAATAGATTTTATCACTTCTTCGATTTTGTGATATGTCTCCCCATATAGTAATAAGAAAAATTACGTAGAACATTCCCCATGCTACTCCGTCTGCAAAGAAATAGAAGTATACTGCTTGTGAGCCAAAGAGACCCAACGCAGCGTAGCCAATGCCTATCATAACAAAACCAATTACTGCTAACCTTTTGCGTCCCATTATGTCTGCTAAAAACCCGCCGATTACAGCGAAAACTGCAATTACAACATTCTCAAAAACACTTGTAAGAAAAAGCCACTCAGCTTCAGAATTAAATAGTTTGTTTTGGATGGGGACAGTTAAGTAGTTAACTAGTGAGAACATGCACCATGATGCAAAATATAGAAGAAACGGCTTGTATGTTACTATTTGCTTAAACGATGTGTCTTTTATGTGTATATCTGTTTTCTTCCTTTCTTCATATGACAATGGGTAAAAAAGTACTGCTCCTGCAAGCCGAATAGCCGCCAATATCGCGCAAGCTATAACAATGCTTTCAACTGCGAAAGCGCTAAGTACGGACGACAATAAACCAATTAAGAGGAACGTGATCCCCCCTATCTTTGCCCGATTTTGAATTTGGGTGTTTTCAGCATAATAGCCCATGCTACCTGGCATACCAACGCCGAAATAAGCACCGAAGAACAACGAAACAACGATGACCCCATAGAAACTCGTGGTGTTTAATGCAAGTGGTGTTAGAGATATTAGAATTCCTACGACGATCCATACATTAAGGAATTTTACGCGGTTTTTGTATTTGCTACTAAAAATCGAACCTATGAACGCTGAGGCAACAATCGCTACCGCATTGAGTCCTAAGACAAGAAGCGTTTGTTCTGTTGAACAGTTTATTTGATCTATTAACGATTTTAAAGCGAAAAACGCAAGTAAATACCAAACGAAAGCATTTGCTACTAATGTTACGCTTGCCACTGCCGTTTTTAAGTTCGAATTGGCAACAGGTTTTTTAAAGCGCACTTGTAAACACCTGTTAATTGATGTACCTGACTATTTTTGGCGTTTGATAGATAAGCGTTAGGTATGTGTAAAGTGAATTCTCAATTCTTAGTATTTATTCTTACGAAAATCTTTTATGAATATGTGTGCAACGCTAATACAGGAGAAAGGATAAATGAAGAAAAACAATAAAATTATCCGATCAGCTGGTTGGATGTAAATCCAAATCTTTTTCGAAATAAATAAGGGGCGCTGATAATAGCTTCTCAAGTTCCTCTCGTATTTTTGGTTCTATCTTATACATTTTGACTTCTTCTAGTTCATCTGATAACAAGGTAATTACTTTTTGTGTAAGCATAGTTACCCCATCAGACCCCAAAACATTGTTAATCAATTTCTCATGATCTTCTTCGGAAGCGAAATCAGTCTCCAACGGCAACATGGTTTTTCTCAGTTCTTGATCCTGAAGTGCATAAATTAGCGGCAAGGGGGGGCATTCATTTTTTAACCGATTTTGCATTTCAGTTAAATCAAAAAGATCAGCAAATTCTTCCGCTATGATAGAAACGATTCCGTATGTTCTACCAAAATGTCCGAGTTGGTCGACATGTTTTTTATTTCCATCACCAATAATTGCACCTATTTTCATGCAGAGTTCAGGTACGACTGCTTTGAGATTGATTATTTTGTCGCAATCATCGATTTGTATGTCATATTGTTGCTTCTTTAGTTGACTCTCGCATATTTCAGCATTTGATATTTCGAAAATCGCTTGAGTGACCAAGTTTTTTACTATTTCACCTTTCTCTTGTGAGACTGTTTCGCAGGCTTGGCTTAATCGATTTAAGCCTTGAATAAGCAAAGCGTCACCAGCAAGTATTGCGGACGCAACACCGAATTTTCCATACACGGTATGTTTAGGCCCCTTTGATGGGGACCTGTCGATTATGTCATCATGAATATCCGCAGCTCCACTGATAAGAATGATAGCCTCGCCAAACGGTTCTGCTTTCTGTGGTTGGCCTCCAACTGCCTCGCAAGAAATCGAAATTAAGGCTGGAAAAACTGGCAGGACATTGCGAAGAGTGACCTTTGAAAAATGTTGTACTGCCTCAGAAAGTCGCGTGTTTTCTTTGAAATTAAGGCGTAGCGTCCTTTTTGCGTTCCTTAAGGAGATCCTTCCTCTTTCCTCAAAGATTTTTCTCATTGCTTTTAGCTGCTGATCTGAAGCCATCGTTATCTGGTTAATAAAAGTTGGAGTTGTATTAGTGTTTTGGGATCCTTCTATTGGCAATCCACAAGCGAAAAGCATCACGAGATGTAGTTACTGGTTTAGAAAAAATTTTGGTAGTTTTTAGTTTACATCCAGCCTGCAGACATTGGTTTCAATGATCTTTTCATTTTCTGATTTTTCATTTAATATCGCCTCCTTTTTTCTCTTAAATTGCGCAATTGATCAGTTCACAACCTGCTGATCCCACTTAGGCTAGCGGTTGGTCGTGCTTGAGTATGTGCTGAGCTTAAAATCGCAAATCTTGTTATATAAGTATATGTTTGTGTCGTTGTGCCTTAGGCTTTTGTACAACACGGCTACAGTTGGGTCTAAGCGTAACTCTTAATAGGTTACTGGGTGCTTCCTCAGTTTTATGAGTTCCCACAAACAAATCGAGGACAAATGGCGCAGCCGCTGGGAAACCAGCCACGTATTCGAAGCCGACCCTGACCCCAATCGTCCAAAAATGCTTGTCACTTTTCCCTACCCCTACATGAATGGACCTCTTCACGTAGGACACGCTTTCACCGCCTCGCGCGTGGACGCATACGCCCGTTTTCGTCGCATGCAAGGCTACAATGTTTTGTGGCCCTGGGGTTGGCATTGGACAGGGCAACCCTTGTTGGGTGCAAGCCAGCGTGTAGCAAAAGGTGATGAGGCGTACATTCGGGTGCTGCGGGAAGTTGACGGTGTCCCCGAGGAGGAGCTCAAACGGTTTGTAGACCCCCTTTACATGGCTCAGTACTACACTACTGAAGGACAAAAAATTGCTCGGTGGATTGGTTTTTCGGTGGACTGGAGGCGCGAGTTCACGACAGTTTGGTCGACTTACCAGAAATTCATTGAATGGCAGTATGCGAACCTGCACGAAAAAGGCTACGTAACTAAGGGCACGCATCCCGTGGTTTGGTGTCCTAAAGATAAAAGTCCCACTGGTGACCATGACAGGCAAGTCGGCGAAGGCGTCACCCCTGAAGAATACACATTAATCAAATACAAGTTGGACGAGAAAACCTACCTGCCAGCAGCAACTTTCCGCCCCGAAACCATCTTCGGCGTAACCAACATGTGGATCAACCCAGACGCTGACTACGTGGAAGCCTTGGTGAATGGGGAAACTTGGATAATCAGCCAAGAAGCCGCCGAGAAACTAAAAGAACAAGAACGCACAGTCACAGTAAAGCGAGTTTTCAAAGGCAAAGAACTCATCGGAAAAACCTTTGAGAACCCCCTTACCCACAAACGATTTCCAATATTGCCAGGTTGGTTCGTAGACGCAAAGACGGCAACAGGCGTTGTTTACAGTGTGCCTGCGCATGCTCCGCTTGACTGGTTAGCGCTAAGGGATGTGCAGCAGAAACCCGAAGTCCTTGCTGATTTTGGCGTGGACGCTGAGGTGGTTAAGGCGATTAAGCCGATATCGTTAATCAAGGTCGAGGGGTTTGGTGATTTTCCAGCAGTGGAAATTGTTGACGAGTTGGGAGTTAAGAACCAGCAGGACCCTAAGGCAGAGGAAGCCACAAAAGCTCGTTACAAGAAAGAGTTTCACGGCGGGGTTCTCAAAGAAAACTGTGGCGCCTACGCTGGTAAGTCGGTGCGGGAAGTCAAAGACATGCTTACCCACGACTTCAAGCAGATGGGCGTGGCGGATAGCATGTACGATTTGCCTGAACCCGTGGTTTGCCGTTGCATGACCCCCTGCTTGGTTAAGGTTCTTAGTGACCAGTGGTTTTTGAACTACTCCGATGCTGAATGGAAGGCAAAAGCCAAAGAGGTGGTGGCTCAGATGCGGGTTTACCCTGAAGCCGCCAAACCCTGGTTCAACACTGTTATTGACTGGCTCAAAGAATGGGCTTGTGCGCGGACAACTGGTTTTGGTACGCCGTTGCCGTGGGGCAAAGGCTGGATAATCGAAACCCTTAGCGACAGCACCGTTTACATGGCCTTCTACACCATAAACAAGCACATCCGCCAAAATGACATCCAACCTGAATCACTCACCCGAGAAGTCTTCGACTATATTTTCTTGGGCAAAGGCAACCCCGCAGAACTCGGCCAACCCTCGGGTATAACCGCAGAGTTACTTGAGGCGATGCGTCAAGAGTTCCTTTACTGGTACCCGCTGGACCTGCGTAACAGCGCCAAAGAACTAGTGCCCAACCACTTATCTTTCTGCATTTTTCACCACGCAGCTCTGTTCCCTCCTGAGCATTGGCCCCGAGGAATCGGCGTGAACGGTATGCTCATGATTGAAGGCAAACAGATGCATAAATCCAAAGGCAACTTCATCACCATGAAAGGAGCAGTTGACAAATACGGCGCCGATGCAACCCGATGTGCCCTCATGTTGGGTGCAGAAGGCATGGATGACCCCGACTGGCGAGCAGAAAACGTCAAGGATATTCAAGGCAAATTTGAAGGACTGCTGGGTTTTGCAGGCGGCATACTTGTGAACGCCAAAGACCCTGAAGTTACTTCGCTGGAACGTTGGTTGACGACTCGAGTTCAACGGCGTATAGCTGAGACGACGGCTGGACTTGAAGAGTTGAAGACTCGGACGGCTTTGCAGGCGGCGCTGTTTGACACTTGGAACGACATCCGTTACTATATTCAAAGAAAGGGCAAAGCCGATACTGTTGTTTTGAAGGAGGCGGTTGAGGTTTGGCTTAGGTTACTTGCGCCTTTTGCACCGTACGTGTGCGAGGAACTCTGGAGCCAAACAGGCAAAGAAGGCTTCGTGAGCGTGGCGCCTTGGCCAAAAGTTGACGAAACCCAGATCGACTTGGCGGCAGAGGAGCAGGAGAATTTCATAGCTGACATAATTGAAGATACCTTAAACATTTTGAGGGCAACAAAGATGGAGCCTAAACGAGTTTACTTCTATACCGCTGTGTTGTGGAAGTGGCAGGTGTACACGAAGGTTCTGGAGAAGGCAGCGGCTGGAGAAGCGAAAATGAACGAAATCATGAAGGCGCTTGCCTCTGACCCCGCTCTGAAGCCTCATATGAAGGAAACCGCCAGTTTAGTGCCAAGAATTATAAAAGCTCTTACGAAACTGTCCGGAGAGCGAAAAACGAATTTGATGAAAATTGGTGTCCTTGGTGAAAAGGAAATTTTGCAGGGTGCAGCTGTTTTTCTTAAGGACAGGTTTAATGCGGAGGTCTCAGTTTTCAGTGAAGACGATGCAGAGCGCGTTGACCCTAAGCAGAAAGCGCAGATGGCAATGCCCAACCAGCCCGCCATATTCATAGAATAGGCACTTGGCGCCTTTTTTCTTAATTTTTGGTTTTTTAGAATTGAGAAAGAGTTGAGGCTTGGTTTATGCTGTGTCTGTTACGCGTATGTTGAAGCTGAACGATGTTATGGTGCTGTCTATTGATTCTGAGACTGTAAGCGTTAATGTTGCCTGAACTACTTCTTTGGGTGATAAGGTTCTGCCTTCTTGGTTCCACGACAGGTCTATAGCGGGGTCTGCGTTGGCGGGTACCCAATCGGTTGCGGATATGTTGAGCGTGGCGTCCGTGTTGCCTGCGTTCTTTATCCAGATGACTTTGGTTGTGCTTTCGCCTGCTTCTAAGGCTCCCCAATCTACAAAGGATGCGTTTTGGGTGCATGCGGCGTTAGTGTAGATGCCCAAGTTTACGCTTGCTTCAACAGAAGTTAAGGTTCCGCCTGAGGGAACAGTTTGTGACGTGCTGGGTGCACTAAGGACTCCTAAGGTAGCGATTGCAAGGACAATTGCGCTTACTATAAGGGTTACAAGTATTGCTGAGGATTTTTTGAATGCCATTTTGGACGTTTCCCCTATGGAAATCCAAGGCATCTGAACTATTGAGTGTTAATAAATATTGTTTGCTGCGTGCACAACACAAATACACGTCAACAGAGCCTTCAAAAATGCCCAATTACGTTAACACCTCAACGAATTCTCCTAATAAGTTACCTCCTGATTTTGCATTCACAACGACAAAAATGCTGACGGAAATTTGGGGAAAGGCGTTATAGGCTTATTCTTGGGGTTTGCGTTTGTTTTTGCCTAACTTGAATTTGGCTGTCAAGATTTTCTCTGTCGCAAAAAGTCGTGAAGCAACGTACATTATGACTACGGTGAGCACGGCAACGTAGACTATGCCGAAGGCTGCGGTTGCGTAGTCTCCCAGAACCACCGCTTTTGATGCGATGATGGGGTGGCTGTAGGGAATGGCGTAGAAAACCGCTTTTATGACATCTGGTAGCGTATTTATGTCCACATAGATGAGGGCAAGCGACGGAATGAATATCAGTGGGTACAGGTAGCCAACTAAGGCTTGGGCGCCGCGTACATCTTCCGAGAACGCGGACATGATGACTGCCAAAGCAAGAGCCGAAAGCAACGTGACAAACAAGGAAACCCCCAAAAGTAGGTAACCCAAAGGTGACGGAACCAGCCCCAACTGCACCAAATCAATGGAGGTGCCTGCCTGAATTGAACTTGTCAAGGAGCTAAACATAAAGTTGTATCCTACAAGGATGGCTACTGCTGCGGCGCCTGCGACGATTATGGTACTGCTGAGTTTACCCATTAGAATGGCAAAACGGTCCACAGGCACTGTCAGGAGTGTTTCAAGGGTTTTTTCTTCTTTTTCTTGGGCGACGCTGGTGGCGGCGATTTGCATAGCGTAAGTCAATAGGATCATTATGGTTACTGGCAAAGCTATTGACTGTATGTACAGTACGGACGAGAGCTGGGCTGGGTCTACGCCTTGCTCGATTTGTCCTCTGACTATGGTGGACTGTTCTGTTTGAAGCACATCTGGTGAGACGATGCGGTTGAAGCTGTAAGTGAGTCCAGTTATGCCGCCTGCGCCGACGTTGCTGAATATGCCGCCTTCCTGAAAGACACTGTATATGTCTACAGTGGCAGTTAGGCTTGCGTTGGTTGCAAAGTGGTCGTCTATGGCTTCTGAGAAGTTTTGGGGAATTAGTATGAATTCAGTTCGGTTATACTGCTCCAGCAACCCTTGGTCAAGCACCTCCTGCGGGGACGTATTGTTTATGACGGCCACGCTGGTGTATTCGCTGAGGTTGCCGATGAGTTGCCTGCTCCAGTAGCCCCTATCGTTGTCTACGATTAAGAGGAGTTCAGCTGATTTCTGTGCTTGCTCTTGAGCGGTTTCCTGTGCATAACCTAACACTATGCCGAGAACGGGAAGCATGACAAGGGGTAGCACAATCATGCCCACGAGGATTTTGGGGTCACGTATGAGCTCCTTCAACTCTTTGACGAGGATTGTTCTAAAGCCCTTAAGCATAGCCAATCACCTTTGCAAAAACCTCTTCCAAATTTTCGCTGCCATACTGCGTTTTCAAATAGTCAGGTTTGCCTTCCAGAACAATTCTGCCCTTGTTAACCAAAGCAACTCGGTCACAAAGAAATTCCACTTCAAGCATGTTGTGGCTGCTTAGCAGAACGGTTAAGCCGTGCTGTTTAACATAGTTCTTAATGATTTGTCGAATATGGTACGCATGAAGAACGTCTAAGCCGCTTGCAGGCTCGTCCAGAATCGCGAACTTGGGCTTAGTCATCAGGGTACGCGCCAGCAGAAGCCTGCGTTTCATGCCTTTGCTGTACGTTTTAGCTTTATCTTTCAAGCGGTCGCCTAACCCGCTTATTGCAACCGCTTCCTGAATGGCTTCCTTAGTGTCCTGAACAGTGAATTTCGCCATGAACTCGAGATACTCATAACCGCTGAGATTACGGTAAGCTCCTGCTTCTTCAGGAAGATAGCTGAGAATCTCGCGTACTTGGTCAGGTTGGCTGACTACGTCGCGTCCGAAAACACTAACTGAACCGCTGGTAGGCAGAATGAGGGTGCTGATTATGCGAAGTGTAGTCGTTTTTCCCGCACCGTTGGGTCCAATTAAACCGTACACTTCGCCTTCTTTAATACTAAAGGAGATATCATTGAGGGCTTGGATGCTGCCGAAAGTTTTACTCAGGTTTTTAACGTTAATTGCTATGCTCAAACCTTAGCCCCTCGTAATGCCTTGTTGATGTTCTGAAAGAGTATAAAGCCTTATGGTACACGAATTTACAGACCTAAACACGGCAAATTTTTTCTTTTTTCTGTCTTTTGCCCCTTTTTTATAGAAAAAATTAATTGCTGCTGGTTTTTGGTGGGGGATACGCGTTTGTCGCTTTTTCTATGACGTTATGGTTTTTTCGACTGCGTGCAGCAAGCGGAATTTCCACAAACCGTAGCGGAATTTCCAAAATCTTTGAAACAGTGCCTAACCCTGAAAACATGGTCCGCAGATTATCCACATCCGCCTGATTGACGGCTCCAATTAACGGCGCAGTTCCCAAGTATATTACAAGAAACAAAAAGAAGCCAGTTACGAGCCCAATGATTGGTGAAAAGCTGAACACTTCCAGAAACAGGAAAGTCACGACTGAGGCAAGGGTTGATGCTGCAAATATTTTGGCTGATGACCCAAAATCCGCCTTCGCTCGGTAGCGTTTCCATATCCAGCTAAGACCCCATATCATGCCTGGAACGTTGGACAGCAGAATACCCACGATGCCTAAAAGCGCCCCCGCCAAGGGACTCATCATGCTTGGAAACAGCAACATGAACAGCACTATCGGCATGCTTAGAACCAGTGACAACAGGCTTTGAATCATTAGCCATCTTGTGTCTCCTAAGCCAATCATTAAGGTTCCCAAGCTGACGTAGCCAACTGCGGCGTATAAGTTGAGTATGACGGAAAGCGCCAGAAACAGCGGAGCAAAGGGGAACTTTCCAGGCCACAAAGTGTTTACAAGCGGATTTGCCAAGGTCATCAATATCATTGTCGCGGGTACGATGATTACTGAGGTGTACTTGACAGATGATGTAAAAACTTTCTTTAGCAGTCCAGGTTCTGTTTTGGGGTTAACTTTTGCGAAAGTGGGAACCAGCGCTGTGGTAATCGGTACAGTGATGAATGTTAAGACGACGGTGAAGTATGTTGCTGCATAGTAGTCACCCATCAAAGCTGTCCCCGCGATGGGTGCCATCAAAAAGGCAAAAACCAACGGCAGAAGACCTACCACCATGTTGGATACCATGAGAGGTGCCCCATAAGATAGCATACCTTTGATGTTTTGCCCGATTTCAGATTTGCCCGTTTTTAACCTGCGAATGGGTCTAAACAAGACAAAGTAAACGATGGCTATGCTTATGGCTGCTCCTGCAATAAGTGACAGCACGGTGCCCATTATGGCTCCAAACACTCCGAATCCTAAAACCACCAGAACAGGGCCCATCGCTGTTTTGACAACTGCTTGAAGTATAGTGGTTAAGCTGTTGAGTTTCATTCTTTCAAAGCCGACGAAGATGGAGCCAGTAGCTGCGATAACGGCGCTAGCAAATACCGACAAAGACATGACGGCAATCAGAGTCCCCGCTTCGGGCATCTTTAGGAACTGAGCTAAGAGGCCTGATAGCCCAAAACTTGCCAAGGCTAAAATTGCGCCGCTGATTAACTCAAACACTGTCCCCGAAACTATGACGTCGTGTATCTCCGTTTCTTTTCCAGCAACTCTTAGGCTGGCTATCTGTTTTGTCATGGCGGAGTTAACGCCCCAGTCTCGGAAGTAGTTAATCATGGAGGCTGGAATCAAAGCCACGCTGTATAAGCCGAGTTGGTCGCGGGTTAGTATCCAGCTTAAAATGAGTGTTCCTAAAGCCAGTACAACGGTGGACCCCACTACACCGATGAGCAACTGAAAACGTCCCGTTGCAGACGACTTGCCCATGTCCCGAGCTTTGTCCATGGATGTACTTCAATGCTTAATGGTTATTTAACCTATTTTATTCGGTGTGTTTTCGTGAGTGGAATTTTTGCTAGTGCAATTATGGCATTGTGTAGCCTCCGCAATGAAACTGCTGGCTGGGCTAATACCTGCGGAAAAAATGTTCAGTTGCTAGCTGATCTCGCCCTCTTTTAACATGTTCAGGACGAGGTTTACTGAGCGTCCATGGTTCTCAAACGCTTTTGTGGCGGAATTGTAGACCCATAGTTCAAAAACTAAGTAACCGAAGTAACCTTCTCGCTTTGAATCTCGAAACAGCATTGTTGGTCCGGCGTTTGCTGTTGCTCCGTTTACGGTTATTTGGTTGACGTTTACTTGCGTGAGGTTTTGGTTATATGTGTAGTTTAATGAGAAAACAATAGGCAATTCCCACGACTGTTCGTCTTCTACAAAAAACGTTTCATTAAACAAACACGGCTTTGGAGTGCTGGAATTGAATTGGGTTTGGTTAAACAACTTTACTTGAATCATGTAGTAAGCCGAGTGCCCAAGATGGTTCCCGACGTACAAGAAAACCGTGTAGTTCGTTGCCGGAGTAATGTTTGAGGGGTAATTGGCGGCTGTATGTTGGGAATTTAGAAGCCCAAGTTCACTAACCGAATCAGGTTGCGGCAGAACCACGAACTGTTCAATCGCAGGCGATGCAACAAGCAAAGCCACCGCTATGGTCACAATTAAAATCAAAATTTTAGATTGGTTGAGATTGATCATTTTGCTCTCCTAAAAATTTGTTTTTCTTATCCATATAGACCCATCCGTAAATACCAAGAATTATTACGGTAAAACTCCCCGCAAGAGAAATCACTACAATCCAAAAGGACTGGTCTTTCTGGGCTTCAACTGTGTCCATTGCATAGTCCACTTGTGAAGCGAAGGTGCTGAGTTGACTTTGGCTCTGACCCGCTAACTCGTACGCAGAGGCGGAATCGTTTCTGGCGTATGCTAACTCAGCGGCGTACAACAACGAATTTGCTTCATTCAAGGTGTTCAACAAAGAGGTCATGTCGGCACCCATTTTTTCTGCGTTCTGAGCCTGTAAATAGCAGCTAAGTAGCCGGCTTTTGGCTGACGCAATTGCAGTTTCCACATTCGATACTTCCCCGTATGCGAAAGATATAGAAACAGCCGTCGCAACAACCACGAAAAGAAACGCTTTGCCAAGTTTTCTTCTTAAGAACACCGTAGTCATTCTCGTTTTATGCTTCGCAGGCTAAAAGCCTGAGGATTACGCTGACTCTATGGTCAAGCTGTCCAGTTTCTGACTTTTACATAACTCTTCTAAATCATGCTTCTTCTTGCGAACGTAATCGAGGCGTTTTTCTACGCCTTTATTGCTCTTCACGTACTCCCTATAAACAACCAAAAATTTTTTGCCCTTCTCTGTCAACCGGTAGCATTGTTGTTCATGTTCAAAAGAAATCAGAGAAGAAGCAACTACCTCATTCAAGTATCTTACAAGCACCTTGTAGCTTAGGTTAGCTTGATACATTATCTGCGTTCTCTTGGCATCCCGACGAGCAACAGCTAATATGTCCGCGATAATGTCCAACTTGGTTCTGTAATTCATATAGCCAAGCTCCAAAAGAGCAACTTTATCCTAATGCTACCTGTGCAGCCAACCGCGTCCGCCCTTCTTAGGTTGCTGAGGTTCTTTCTTCTCTGGACGGTATGCTTCAGCACGTTTTTTCCTGTTCGGCTTTTGGTTTGTTATTTCTTTTCTTATGAATTTGTTCCATCCACCGACGTGGGGGTCTGGCTGAATGAAGCGTTCCGCGTTATCGATTTGGTGGCGTTCCAAGATTTCTTTAAAGTTTAAGGCTTTGAAGTCTCTGGTAGCGTGAATTATTGTTCCTTGATCCACAAACAGCGATGAATAGTCCGCGACTGCTATACCTTCGGCACGTTCGCGGTCATCAAAACGTTCCTTCCAAAGTTTTTTCCACGCCGTCTTTAGTTCCTCGACGGTTTCTTTCGGAGACTCCACCATATCACGTAGACTCCTTAAACAGATCTAAAAATAGTAATTCGACGTTTTTCAAATTTCACTTCTCCCTTCAAACTAGTTTGAGCTAATAGACCTCAAATCGTGATACAAGCTACACTGGTGGTCTGGAACAAAGATAAGTTTTTCTATAATCTGACTTGGGGTAATCATGTGCTTGCTTAATAAACGAATCTCTGTTCTTAATCGATATAACACTTTATTGTTACATCATGAAACAACAACTCATTTGTAGGGTAGGTTTGCAACGTTTAAATTCTACTTTTTCCAAATACCGAGATGGAGTACTTTGTTATGATGAGTCCAGTTTCTGTAAAAGATGTCTACTCAACAACTTTTAACACCGTCAACGAAAACGACACCCTTTCTATGTGTTTAGACTTATTCAAAAAGGAAACCCCTCCTGTCTTGGCTGTGCTTGACGAGAAAGGCAAATACTCAGGCGTTATTTCAAGAAGATGGATTGTTCGGGCAAGACTTGACCCGGCAACAACAAAAGTGCGCTCACTTATGCGTGCGGCACCCAAAGTGGAGCCTAACCTGTCTTTGAGCAAAGCCGCAAAATTCATGATTCAAAGCGGGGTTCGTCAGTTACCTGTTTTTGAGAAAGCGAAACTTTTGGGCTTTGTTACAGACGAGGACATAATTCACGGCGCAGTCACTCAAGAGTGGGGCAACGCTCCTGTGGAGCAGATTATGACTAAAGCTCCACACTCTATCGAAGTGGCAAGGTCTGTTGGGGCAGTGCTTAGCTTGTTCCGTGAACACGACATCAGCCACGTTCCCGTGATGGAAGAAGGAAAAGTTGTGGGCATGATAAGCACCCAAGACATCATTGAAAAAATCTTTCAACCCAACCAACGCCAAACGCTAGGTGACATTAAAGGCGAAAAAATCCAGGTCCTAAGTATCCCCGCTAAAGGCGTTATGAATAGTCCCGTAATCACAGTTGCGCCCGAGACCAGTTTGAAGGACGCAGAGGATAAAATGCACCGATTCAACGTTCACTGCCTTGTCGTTTTAGTCAAGGAACGGCTGGTGGGTGTAGTCACTAAACTGGATTTTCTTGAACCTATTAGCCAGATGGAAGACCTTGACCGACGACTGACGATTCAGTTTGCCTCCAAAGGTGCAGTGATTGACGAGAATGCACAGGGTTTCATGATGGGCGAATTCGACAGCTTCGCACGTAAATACAAGGAATTGCTGGAGTCAGGCACCCTGTTTGTTTACATGAAGCTTCACGGAACCAACCACAAGGGACAACCACTTATCCACTGCCGCCTGCAACTACGCACCGTAAAGGGCATAAGGGGCTTCTTTTTTGCTTCCGCAGAGGGCTTTGGCGTTGAACCAACCTTCCGAGTGGCTTTAGATAGGTTGGATAAACGGATTTTGCGAAGCAAGGAGCTTTCGTTTGACCCAACGTATGCACGGGAGTATTTGCGGAAGTATGGGTTCCCCTCCGAGGAACTCTAACCCGCATTCCTTTTTATTTGAATCTACTACACTTGCAGCTGAGGTTACTTATGAGGACGGTTCTTTTTGTTTGCGTGGAAAACGCGGGAAGAAGCCAAATGGCAGAAGCATTCGCAAATCATTACGGAAAAGGAAAAGTGGTCGCTTCCAGCGGAGGTATCCAACTGGCAGAAAAAGTTAACCCCGTCGTGGTGGAAGCAATGAAAGAAACTGGTATTGATATATCCGCCAACAAGCCTAAAATGGTTACCCAGCAAATGGCAAACGAAGCTGACCTAATCGTGACCATGGGGTGTGGTGCCGCGGATATTTGTCCCGGTCCCTTTTTTACGGCTACGGTTGATTGGGAGCTCGAAGACCCGAAAGGGCAACTGATTGAGAAGGTTAAGGTTATTCGGGATGAAATTGAAAAAAGAGTTAAAGCGTTAATCGACGACTTGGATTCTGCGTCCGCGCCTCAATGATTACTTAGTACAGTTTTTGTTGTTTAGATGTCGATTCTGCTGCCATCAAAGCCAAGTCGTGATATGCCTAGTTCGTTTTTCATCTCGCTGAGTTGTGCCATCGTGAATACTGGTCCATCTTTGCAGACTCGGTATTTGCCTATCATGCAACTGCCGCATAAGCCAATGCCGCAACGCATCAATCTTTCTAAGCTGGCTTCCATGGTGACTTTGCGTTTTTCGGCTATGTCCTAGATTTTGCGGACCATACGTTCGGGACCACAGGTGTAAATCATGTTGAATTTCTGGCGGTCCACCAGTTTGTCGATTGGTTCGGTGGCGAGACACTGAAGTCCGTAGCTTCCGTCTTCGGTGGTGGAGATTGCACTTTCGTCAGTGCACAAAGGATCCAACTGGTCTAGGTAGATGAGTTCGTTTTTGGTTTTAGCACCGACAATGAAGCTTAAGCGGTCAGCTTTAACGGCGAGGCGTTTAGCCAAGAAAAGTAGCGGCGCGGTCCCTGTGCCTCCTCCGACTAAAAGGACTCTACCACGGCTTTCGGTGAAGTTGGTTCCGAAGGGACCCCGCACACCCAGTCGGTCGCCTGTTCTCATTTTGTGCAGGTGTCTTGTGGCGTCGCCCACGGCTTTCACGCTGAACTGAACCTGTCCGTTTCCTGTGTTCAAAATGCTCAGGGGTATCTCGTCAATTCCTGGTATCCAGAGCATCAGGAATTGTCCTGGTTTTGCCTTAGCGCATAAGTTATCGTGTAGGGTGTAGGTTTTCACAGTTGGACTTTCGTCTTTAACGTTTAATATCGGTGTGGTCCTTACGGTGTTAAGCTTGGTGACATAAGCCGACAATTTCTTTCACGCTCCCATATCCTTTTCTTTTAAGGTAACTGGTAACTCCACGGTTAATGGCTTGAAAAACCGTCGGGTCCTCAAAGCCCATCGCAGTACCCACCTGAATTGCTGAGGCGCCCGCGAGGAAAAACTCCACGGCGTCACGCCAGCTAGTGATGCCTCCGCAGCCGAAAACTGGAATCTTGACGGCTTCGAAAACGTCGTAGACGCATCGTAACCCGATGGGTTTAATTGCGGGTCCTGAAAGACCCCCTCGGACATTGCTTAGTATTGATGATTGGGTTTCTACGTCGATGGCTAAGGCTCGGACGGTGTTTATGACTGTTAAGGCGTCAGCTCCTGCTTTTTCTGCAGCCTTGGCGATTTCAGTTATGTCTGTCACGTTAGGGGAAAGCTTGACAATGACGGGTTTTTGGATGTCTGCTTTGACTCTGCGGATGACATCCGTGAGCAGTTTGGGGTTCTGCCCAATTTCTGACCCCGTGAACTTCACGTGAGGGCAAGAAACGTTCAGTTCCAAAGCGTCCGCTCCCGCCTCAACCGCCTTCCGCGACACCAAAGCATACTCCTCAGCAGTGTAGCCGAAAACACTCACAATCAAAGGAACTTTCACAATGGTTTTAGCAAAGGTAAGCTCATTGACGTATTCGTCTATTCCAGAATTAGGCAAACCAACGGCATTTATCAGCCCACTGCTCGCTTGCACCACGGTCGGGTTTGGGTATCCTGGTCGCGGAGCAACTCCGACGGATTTAGTGACCACGGCTCCAGCACCGCCTTTTTCCACCCGCTTTAAGGACTCTGAAGTGTACCCTAAAATGCCTGACGCTAAAGCGGTTGGGCTATGCAGCTTCAACCCCGCTATGTTTACTGTTAATAACTTATTCAAGGGTGTCTCGCACCTGAAACGTTCCTGAATAGTGTAGCTGTTAATCAGAGATAAACCTTGTTTTACATGGTTCGCTTTCTTTCTTGTAGTTTTGCCGTTCATCCACTGAAAAGTCAGACCAATCCGTGTTTTGTGTCCATTATGTGAACAGCTTTCCCAGCAGCCTATGATGATAAAGCTTTAACAACGGGAGCAGTTTACGGTTTTAGTGGTAAATGTTAATCGGAAGCATAACGTGAGAGCCTCCTTTTGATCGTGTTGCTTGGTGGGAAAACTCAGTTTTTTGTGGAATCCGCCGTTTAGATACATGGAAACGCTAGTCATGTGTTCATTTTCGGTGTTTGAGTTGTTCTTTCAACCATAATTATTAATAAGCCCGTGCGACAACCAAGATAATTCACTCACAGATGTGAACTCAGATGGCGAACCCTGCAATAGGCACCAAAGTAGTGTTAACCGCGTCAGCCACAGAGATGAGTGAATATGGCAACAGTCAGTTTACGGCGTTTGTCGGCGGTTTTGCAAGTGGACCAGTTCCGCGTTGGGTATGCAAGAAGCTTGTGTATCCGCCTGTTGAACGAACTGTTGATGGACGTGCAAATGTTGCTCCTTACGGGCTGCGTAAGGTTGAAGCGTTGCTTTTGGCGAATGGTTTTTCTACGTCTGAGGTTGCTGTGGTTCACCCTGACGATTTAAGTCAGTTCATCGGGTCCAAAACGAAAGCGGTGGGCATCTCTTCGATGGATCCGTTAGGTATGGGGTATGTCAGCAAGACTTACTCTTCGCTTATAGGCGGCGGGGAACCCATGAACGCCATCGAGTTCAAAGCCCTCGCAAACCATCCATCTATCCGTCAGTTTAAACCTAAAGTTATAGTAGGTGGCTTTGGCAGCTGGCAGTTGGAACGTAAACATTTAACCCGTGACTATGGCGTAGACTGCCTTGTTATGGGTCATGGGCAGGATGGGGTTTTGGAGGTTTTCCGAAAAGCTGTGGCGGGTGAACCTTTGCCGCAGAGAATTAAGTCGCCCAGTAGGTCTGGGGAAGAGTTTCCGTTGATTAGGCATCCTGCGATTCATGGCGCCATCGAAATTAGCAAGGGTTGTGGGCGTAACTGTCAATTTTGTACGCCTACGGTGCTTAAGAAGGTGGATACGCCGATTGAAAACATCGTGAAGGAGGTTGAAGTTACTGCACAGGAGCGTGGCGAGAATGGCGCGCATATCACGTTGGTGACGGAGGATCTGTTTCTTTACGGTTCTCAAGCCAAGACGTTCATTCCAAACGAGGAAGCAGTGCTTAAGCTAGTGCGGAGTGTAGCGGCGGTTCCGAACGTGAAAGCTGTCCAGCCTAGCCACATGTCGCTTGCTCCTGTCGTGTGTAAGCCTAACATGATTCGTGACGTTGCTCAAGTTCTCATCGAGCACAGCTGGTATAATCATAACGGTAAACCTATAGTTACTGGCGAGACGGGTATCGAAACGGGCAGTGTTCGTCTCATGAAGAAGTATATGGGAGGCAAAATGTTGCCTTATAAGCCTGCGCAGTGGCCCGAAATTGTTACACAGGCATTTGGTATCCTTAACGACAACGACTGGTACCCTCTGGCTACTTTGATTGTGGGGTTACCTGACGAAACCGAAGAAGACGTGGCCGACACCCTTAGTTTGATGGATGACTTGAAGAGTTTCAACGCATTTTATGTCCCGCTGTTTTTTGTTCCGCTGGAAGACTGCCTACTTATGAACAATAAGGGCGCCGAAGTGGACTCGCTCACCAAGAGGCGTTGGGAGTTTGTGACGCGATGCTGGGAATACAACGTGCGGATCTGGCGTAAAACCTTCTTAGGCAACAGGATAGCAAATCCTTCCATTCTGAGGGCGTTTGACCAAGGCGCCATCATAGTAGCTGCGAAGATCGCCCAGAAGTATTATGAATGGACAGGCGACGAGCAGTTCGGCAACACCATTTGGAAACTCGCGCACGCCAACTAGCAGTCTTTTTCATTTTCCATTTGCTTTTCTTTGATGTTTTGCAGCTTAGTCTCTTGCAGCCTTTCTTTTGTTGTTTGACAAACCCTTAAGTAACATGTAACCCGTTTCAGGTGGCATGTTCCGAGAAGTCAAAGGGTTTGCCCAGTTCATAAGTGTCGAGCGTGGCTTGATGCTTTTCATGATTTCTGTGGGTGTCGCGTTCCTGACGGCTGGTGCCCTTGCGTGGTCTTCGGCGCTTTACCTTGGCGTCACAGTGTTTTGCATTTGGAGTGCGGTAGATGCCATAAACAATGTCTGCGACGTAGACTTGGATGTGCTTTCGGACCCACATCGGGCGCAGTTCACGAAGCGGTTGGGCAAAGTGGGCTTGTTCATCGTGGGTACCTTCACCGTCGTTTCGCTTGCAATGGGCGCCGTAACCATGATTACCTACGTTGTCCTGTTTGTGGCGTTGGGCTTAGTGTTTGGTGTTTTGTATTCGGTTCCGCCCTTTAGGCTAAGAAAAACCGCCTACAAGCCTATAGTGAACTTCACTGTCGGCGCCGTGCCTGTTCTCATTGTGGCGGCTTTCTTTGACGCATTTTCCATAAGTGTTGTCTCGCTTGTCCTGCTCATTGGTGCAACAACTGCCATTAACAGCCTCTGGGAAGACTTGGCTGACTACGCTTCAGACTTTAACAGCGGTTCACGGACGGTGCCGATTATTTTTGGGTTCCGTAAAGGTCTCTTTTTCACTATAATTATGGGTTACGCGATGATTCCGATGATGGTTTTCGTTGGTCTGCTTTTCCAGTTGGGGTGGATATACTATGCCTCTCTGTTGGGGCTTGCCGCTTTCATCTCGTTGCGGCTAATCCAGAAACGGGTTACGTTGTTCCAAGACCACAAACGTGACGCAACAAAACTGCATAAACTTGGAGAAGTTCTAGCCAAAGACTTCGTTATAATAGCTAGCGTATTCACGTTAAGTCTGATGGTGAGTAGTCTACTGAAAATCAGCCCAGTAATCTTCTAGAACGCATTTAGTGGGGTGATGTACCCCCTGTTTTTATTGTTCTTTTATTGATTATCTTTGTCAAATTTTTCGTTTCTTCATGGGGTTTTACATTTTTGTGCTTACGCAGATTTTGCATTCCTTTCTTCAGCAAGCGCTTGTTGTTGTTTCGTTACAGTCACATACTGTTTTATTCTTTAGGTGATAAGAAATAACGTAATTCATGCGAAGGGAGAAAGATGAATCCTGAGCTATGCATTTTGAAAGGTAAACCCGTAAAAGATTCCAGCGCCAAGAAAAACGTGTACTTTGCGATAATTGACCAAGACAAAACTTCAAGTTATCCCCTGAACTTCCTTTGTGTGTTGCCCAAGCACATGAACACGTCAAGTGTAGATACGAGCACGTTTACCAAAATTTTCAAAGAACAACGAATAGACGTGGCAAGAAAACTTCTGACAAAAGCTTTGCTAACGGAAGATGACCCACGGATAAAAAAGGAAATCTCCAACCGCTTAAAGCAGCTCACGCCTAAACCGGCTTGGCGCGCACATCGGTGTTCTGAAAAGCACCATATCAGGGTGAAAACGTTTTAGGTTCACGTAAACGTTTTATGCTGTGTTTATGGTTGCTGCTTACAGATTGAGGGTTGTAGCCAAACTACAAAGGATAAGGTGTCAATTTTGTTTCTGAAAACAATAAATGCCCCCTTGTTTCTTACTTCTTTGAGGAAGCTTTTGTGATTCTTACTTTTCTTCAATCCATTCTAGGAAGTTTAGGCGCAGACTTGGCTTTTGCTTTGGTACTGATTCTGATCGGCGTAGTTATAATAGTTCTCATCCGTTTCTTCATCGTTCTCTTACCAGCCGTCATTATAGCTGTGATTGTTTGGCTGTTCACAGGAAGCATATTCTGGGCAGGAATAGTCTTTCTTATCATTGCAGCGTTCTCTCTGCTCAAGAGGCTGTAAGTTCTGCAGAAAATCCCGCCTTGGCTTTCATAAAACTTTTATATGTCGCGTTGGGTTGTGAGTGTATGCATTCCAATTCATTTGATCACGGTGTCGTAATGGAACCTAGCAAGAAACCCTTAAACGTACTCATTAAGCAACTCAGCGGCAACATAGCGGTAGTTCTCAAGAACGGCTGTGAATACAAAGGTAAAATGATTAAAGTCGACGGGCACATGAACATTCTGCTTGAAGGCGCAACGGAATACAAAGATGAACAAATGCTCACCAACTACGGTAACGTACTGCTCCGCGGAAACAACGTACTCTACATTGTTCTGGAAGGTAGACACTAAACCCTTAACGTCTCAGTTTTCCCAGAAACAAAATCCACTGCTTCTTCAAGGCTTACTTTGATTCGGAATTTCCGGGCAAAGTAGTCCAACACGTTTTTCACGTCGCGAGTCAATCTTTCTTGTGCGTTGGGGTGATTTCTTAACAGAAACTGTGGCCAATCAATAATTAGCATATGCATGTCCGGCTTCAAAATAATGTTGTATTCACTTAAATCCCCATGAACCACACATGCATCCAAAAACGCACGCCGCACATTAACCAGAATTTCCCGCAAAATCTCCGTTGGATGTTCAATTCCGCGCCATTTTTCCAGTTCGCCGCCTTCAATTACGCCCATGACGATGGCGTGTCGGTTCTGAGAAATCGGTTCCGGAACTGCAACTCCACGTTGATGAACAAGCTTTAGTGCTTCGAACTCTTTTTCTGCTGCCAACCGTGATTGGAACAGCCAGCCTGCGCGGTCAATCATGTAGCCTCGTTTGCGTCGGGTTTGCCGAAAACTTATCCTACCCAGTCTGTGAAACTTGACGGCGACGCGTGTACCCTTGGGGTCTAAGGCGTCGTAAACGTCTGCTTCTTTGCCTACTCCCAGCGACTTGCCGAAAGCTTGTAGCACGCCAGCTTTAACGAAGGCGTTTATGGCGAGGCAGTCGTATGCTGAATAGTTCAGGGTGTAGCCGACGTAGCCGCCTTGCATCCGGTAAATTAAGCCCAACTTGTCCAGTCTGCTCAGCTCGAAGTCGATTCTGTCCATGGGAACCTTTGCGTATTTCTGGATTTGCTCTTTGGGAACGTATTCCCTGTTGCTCATGCCTGTTTCGATGATCTGTAGTGTTCTCAGGTCCTCAGGTTCGAGGCTTCGGAAAACGTTTACGGCGACTTCGGCGGATGACATATGCTAATTACTGCTTCTGTGCTTATAAGAGTAAAAGTTTGGGTTTTGGGGGTGCAACTTATATTTGGCGTCTTTCAAGCTAAATCTGTGACTTTGGCATCTAAAGCAATTCGCTTTTGGAAGAGCGCGTTAGGTCTTAAATATGTCAGCAAATCAAGAAAACGTTTCCAAGATTCTTTCTGTGTTGTCGCACAAAATACGGCGACAGATACTGCTGACTCTGTGTGACAACGGCGAGAACAGCTTCACGGAACTCATGAACACCTTGAAAATCGATACAGGTAAACTCAGTTTCCACATGAGAAGTCTCTCAACCTTTATAGAACAAACTGATTCAGGGAAATATCGGTTGAGCCGTGCAGGTGAGGATGCGGTTCGAGTTATTAGAGATGTGGAGTCTTGGGCGGAAGTTGCTGATGTGGACCGAAAAGCGTCTCAGTTGCCTTTGGCGAAGGTTTGGAAGCGGTCGTTGGCGTTTCTGGTGGATTTCTTTATTGTGTTTGCGTTGACTTCACTGCTTATGTTGCAGGCGGTTTTTTCTATTGCTACAGAGAACTGGTTGATTGTGGGTGTGAATTTGTTGTTTGTGGCTTTGGCTTTTCTGTGGGTGTACTCTACGCTTCTTGAAGGCTTCCGTGGGCAAACCATAGGGAAACGCGTATTTGGTTTAACGGTTGTGCAGACGGATAGCAGAAAACTAACCTATGAACACGCTGCTGTACGTAACTTCGGCAAAGTCCTTTTGCCCTTTGACTTGCTATTCGGGTACGAAATAAACGACGCCCGCTTCCTCAGGTACTTTGACAAGTTCGCGGGAACCACCGTGATTGACCTGCGGAAACGAAAAGTTGAGCCTCCAAAACAGGTTGAAGAAGCAGAACCCGAGGAACCAGTGGACTCCGAGGATTAAAGGTCTAAAACCTTAACTTTTTTCATTGTCTCGTTAACCATGGCTTGGATGTCGAGTTTTTCTTCGGCTTCTTTAACTTGGATTAATTTAGCTTGGGTGGCTGGACTGGAGGGTGCGGCGCTGCAGCCTTTGTCTTTTTGGATGTTTATTTCGTAGGTGCCGATTTTCTTTGCGATGGCTTCTGTTTCCAGTTTGTCAAAGCCTAAGAGGGGTCGGTGGATGGGGAATCGTGTTGCGGCTTCGTCTATGGCGAAGAGGTTGTGCATGGTTTGGCTGGCTTGTTCTCCGATGGCTTCGCCTGTGACTACGCCGAATGCGTTTTCTTTTTCTGCTATGCCTTCTGCTATGCGGTACATGAGGCGTTTACAGAGTAAGCAGGTGAATCTTGCGGGCGCTTTTTCTTGGATGGCTTTCATGTTTTCGCCGTTGGGTACAATGTACATTTTGCGCATGTAGCCTGTGCTCCATCCTTTGAGTTTCTTGGCGACCTCGAAGGCTTTTTGTCTTGCGTGTTCATCCGTAAACGGCGAGTTGTCGACATAAATCGGAATCTGGGGGCTGCCACGTTTCATGAACAGCCAGCACGCAACGGGGCTGTCAATTCCTCCGCTCAAAAGACAAACCGTTTTGGCGTGTGTACCCAATGGGAATCCGCCATACGCTGAAAGTGATTCTGCGTAAACGTAGGCTTCTTTGTCACGCACTTCCACCGTCACGGTTACCTCTGGATTGGTGAGGTTAACTTTTGGGCTGCGGCTCTGGAGGTGGTCAAGGATTTTTTCGCCTAGCATGCGGCAGATGTCTTGGCTAGTGTAGGGGTGGGTTCCGACTCTGTGGCAGCGAACTGCGAAGGTGGCGTTTTCTTTGATGGCTGCTTCTGCAGCTTGGAGGGCTGTTTCTGTGATGTCTGCCTGCTCGGCGGTGGTTTGTTTGGCGGGGGAAACGCTGCTTATGCCAAAAACCCGTGTGAGGGCTTGAGCGGTTTCTGCTGCGGCGGGGGTTTTGACGTAGATTCTGCCTCTTGCACGGACAACTGCTGCTGGTTTGAGGTTCTGGGTTTTGAGGGCGAATTTTATGTTTTCTACGAGTTTCTTTTCGTAGATGCGTCTGGTCCATTCGCCCTTTACGCCGATTTCGCCGCTGAAACGAACAATAATTGTGTCTGCTTGCGTGCCTATCTACCCTGCTGTTACGTTTTGCTATGGTAAATTGCGGTTGCAGGGGATTTAACGGTTATGGCGTTTTGCCGCGGTTTTGTCTACCTCCCCCCTTTTCTGGGCAGCCCGTTTTGGGTTGCTTTTTTGGTTTTGCGTTTTTTTTGGGCGTAGTCTGCGGCTAGAAAAGGCTAGAAAAGGTGGGAAAAGGCTAGAAACGGCAGAAAAAGGCAGAAAACGGAGGGCCTTTTTATCGTTGAATGTGGATAAATAAGCGCTTGTTGTCTTGTTTCAGGGTGGGTTCTTGTGGCGTTTAACGTTTTATTCGTTAACGACATTGGCTGGTACGTGGCGCTGTCTAAGCTGCGATAGTTTGCAGGATTGTAGTCTGGGTTGTACGCGGTTTTATTTGTATGTAAGCAGCAGTTGGGGAAGTGGTTCAGAGTTTGACTGGTTGAAGTCTACGCCTGTGAACTTTTGTACTTCCTGTTTGATGTAAACGTCAAAGGGTTCCTTAGATGCTGCAAACGCCTCAAAGACCTTGTTGATGTCCTCAGCTTCTAAGTACATGAGAAGTATGTCCCCGCTGGGTGTGACCTGCAAGAAATCCCGCTCCTTAAGGACGCCTAAGCGTTCTTCGGATTTGCAGAAGTCCTGCCAATTTTCCGTTGTCAGCTTCTGGAAGTATTCTTTTGCTTCTTGGTTTTTGCCCGAAAGAATCGGGATAGCCATAACGATTGAATCCACGGATTGTTCACCGTGTTATTGTCTTTGCTGTGTTTTTATAAGACTTGTGAACGGATGGTTCAGGCGGTGTTGCTGAAAGCTTTATAGCGTTGTCTGGCGACCAAATAAATCACTTAGTATCAAGTCAAGGTTTGTGAACTCGAAAGTGACCTCTTCTGACATCTTAATCAAAGCCCGTGGCTTAACTAAACGCTACAACAACTTCACGGCAGTGGACCACATAGACTTCGACGTTTACAAAGCCGAATGCGTCGGTTTTCTGGGACCCAACGGCGCAGGCAAAACCACCACCGTCCGCATGATCTACTGCTTCTTGCCCATTTCCGAGGGTACATTAACAGTGGCGGGGTTGGATGTTTCCACTCAGGCAAGGCAGATAAAACAGTTGATAGGTGTTAGCCCACAGGATGACAACCTTGACCCAGACTTCTCAGTCATTAAGAACCTTCAGGTTTACGCCAGTTACTTTGATGTGCCCAAAGCTCAAGCAACAAAACGCGCAGTTGACCTGCTCAAGTTCTTCCAACTTGACGAGAAACGCGATGCCTCAATTATGGCGCTTTCAGGCGGCATGAAACGCCGCTTAATTATGGCACGCGCCCTCATAAACGAGCCCCAAATCCTGCTGCTGGATGAACCCACGACAGGGTTGGACCCGCAGGGCAGGCACATTGTGTGGGACGAAATTCGGGCGTTGAAAAAGCAGGGTGTAACCATCATTTTGACGACGCATTACATGGATGAAGCCGCAGCCCTATGCGACCGTATCTTAGTGGTTGACAACGGAAAAATCATTGAAACAGGTGCACCCGCTGAGCTTATTCGTAATTATGTGGGCGAGGACGTTTTGGAAGTTGAATATGACGAGGAAATGGTGCGGAAACTCAAGGAAACTCTGCCTGACTCGGAAGTGGAGGTTTACGGCGACCAAGTCCGCGTGTTCGCCAAAAAACACGGCGTCTTCGACCAAATCATCAAACAGTTCCCCGGCAAAAAAATCACCATACGAAACGCGGATTTAGAAGACGTTTTTCTGAAGTTGACGGGGAGGAAACTGCGGGAATGAGCTTGCCCAAGCTGACTTACCGCGTCTGGAAGGTTTGGCGCAGAAACGCCCAAGTCTTCACTAAAACCATACTCGTAAACTTCATGCCCTCCCTGCTCGAGCCTATCCTGTACCTCGCCGCGTTTGGCTTAGGATTGGGCGCATACTTTGGGGCAGGAGCGTTCCCTGGCGGCTACATCCAGTACATCGCGCCAGGATTAATCGCCATCTCTGTTATGTACGGCAGCTTCTTTGAATGCACCTACGCCTCCTTTGTGCGTATGTACTTCCAGAAAACCTTCGACGCCATAATCGCCACCCCCATAAGCGTGGAAGAAGTCATCGCAGGCGAACTCCTGTGGGGTGCCACACGGTCAACCATAAACAGCACAATCGTTCTCGCCGTGGTTGCAGCTTTCGGGCTAATCTCCAGCCCCTTCTTCCTGATAGTTCCAGTGGTCGCCTTCTTCGGCGGCTTGCTATTCTCTTCTATGGCGATGTGCTTCACAGCCGTCGCCCCAAACATCGACTTCTTCAACTTCCCAGCCTTCCTGTTCATAACACCCATGTTCATCCTAAGCGGAACCTTCTTCCCCATCCCCGAAATAATCCAAGCACCCGCCTTAGCTTTCCTACCGCTCACGCACGTGGTGGACTTAATACGCGGCTTAGTCACAGGAAACTTTGTGTCACTCGCTGGCTTAAGCTCCCAAAGCGTCTTACTGCTGGGCATAGCTTGGATTGCCATCGCAACCTTCGTGTTCTTTGTCTTGAGCATTTACCTCATGAAACGAAGACTCATCAAATAACCGGCAAGTACGGCTTCCGCAGCCAGATGTGCCATCTGAACATACTCCACCCCCTTTTTTCTGTTCCTACAGTTTTATCTGTGAAACTTTACGTCTTCATGGTCTAGAACCTTGTAGAACTGAACCTTCAAGAAGTCTATAACTAGGAAAACCGCTATCGCTTCTGCCCAGACCAAACCCGCTAGCGCCCACCCCATCGGCGGCAGCAAAATGCCGTACACGGTGATTAGGGTCGCCACAAGCTGTGTCACTATCACGGCTATTAGCAGTTGTTTTGCGGGTCGGACGGTCCAGAAGTGTCCTTTGGTGCGTGCCATGAACACGGTTAAGTGACCCGCCACGGAAAGCTTGAGATACATAAACGACTGAAGAACCGCAGGCGACAAATCCAACACTTGGTACCCCACGTAGAACAGCACAAACGATTCAATGACGCCCAAAACGCCTAGCATGGTGGCGATGCCGATTATGGTGTGCATGTTCCATTTTTCAGGGTAATTAGAATACTTCACGTTGTCGTAAGCGATGGTTATTATGGGCAGGTCGTTAAGAATCGCCAACAACACAATCATCAACGCCGTTACAGGGTAAAACTGGAAAACCAAGATCGTTGTCGTTATGAAGAATAGAACCCTGAAGGTTTCGGAAATGCGGTAAATCGAGTAGTTGTTCATTCGCTGGAAAATCTGGCGGCTCTGCTTTATCGCGTCAATAATAACCGACAACCCAGGCTTGGTGAGCACAATGTCTGCCGCTGACTTCGCCGCATCCGTCGCCCCATCAACTGCAATTCCCGCATCCGCCTCCTTCAACGCAGGCGCATCATTCACGCCGTCTCCCGTCATCCCCACAATGTGGTTTCTGCTCTGCAGCAGCTTGACGATGCGGACTTTGTGTTCCGGAAAAACCTCCGCGAACCCGTCTGCCTTCTCAATTATGGGTTGGGCGTCGGCGTCGGGTTTGCCCGCGAACGAGTCCACAGTCATTATGTTGGTGCCTAAACCGACTTCGCGGGCAATTTCCTTCCCTATCGCCTCGTGGTCGCCCGTAACCATCTTAACCTTGACGCCCATTGAGTGTGCGGTTTTTATGGTTGCTGCGGAATCTTCTCGTGGCGGGTCATAAAGCGCAATTAACCCAACGTAATGCCATTCGCCGTTTTGGCTGCCCCTAGCTACGCCTAACGCGCGGTACCCGTTCACGGCGAAGTCGTCAACGTACCTGTTGATTTGGTCGGCGATTTCGTCTTTGTTTGCGACTAAGGACAGAATGACTTGAGGTGCACCTTTGGAAACCCTGAAGCGGTTGCCTTTGGGGTCTTGCACTTGGGCTTCGGTGCGTTTTCGGACAGGGTCAAACGGTTTAAAGTTTGAAACCATGTATTCTCCAATGTTGTTGTTGGTTTCTTGTGTTTCTTTGGCTTGGCTGATTATGGCGTTGTCAATGGGGTCTTGGTCCTCTTCCTGCGAAGCCAACACGCCGAAAACCAAAACGTCCTGTTCAGTGAAGTTGTCCCGAGGCTGCACTTTTCCGACAGTTAACTGGTTTTTGGTGATGGTTCCTGTTTTGTCCGCGCACAAAATGTCCACGCCTGCCATTTCCTCTATCGCAACCAGCTTGCTGACTATGGCTTCTTTTTTTGAAAGCGCTATAGCCCCCAAAGCCATCGTTACGGACAGAACCGCAGGTAACGCAGCAGGAATCGCCGCCACTGTCAAAACCAACGCAAACTGGATGGTGGACAGCATGCTTTCGCCCCTAAACAATGCCACAACAATAATTATGGCTACGAGTATGCCTGCGAGGGTGATTAGGTAGTCGCCTATTTTGGTGACGGCTTTTTGGAAGTGGCTTTTTGTTGCGGCTTCTTCGACGAGTTTGGTGGTTTTCCCAAAAAACGTGTTCATGCCCGTGGTAACCACGAGGGCGTCCATTTCTCCCTGCCGAACAATCGACCCCGAGTAAGCCACATCCTGCACGTGCTTCTCCACGGGTAAAGATTCGCCTGTTAACGCGGATTCATCCGCCTGAATGTAGTCGCCGCTTACAAGTTTCGCATCAGCAGACACAATGTCGCCCAACCGAACGCGAATGATGTCTCCGGGCACAATCTCTTTGGCTGCAGTTTGAACCCATTTGCTGTCCCGCAGAACCCTCGCAGTCGGAGCCAACTTCTGCTTAAGCAGTTCAATGGCGTTGTCAGCTTTGTTTTCCTGCCAGAAACCCACCACCGCGTTAAGCATCAGCAGCATCATAATGATTCCAAAGTCAGGCCAATGTCCAATGACTGCAGACATGACCACGGCAGCTTCGATCATCCACGGAATTGGACCCCAAAAATACCCCAAAAACTTGCGGAACGAGCTGACTTTCTTTTCGGTGATTTCGTTGGGGCCATACTTTTCAAGTCTTTGTTTAGCTTCTGCAGAGGTAAGTCCTTTTTCACTACTGGAAAGCTTGTTGAACAGCGTTTCCGCTTCAAGCTTCTTTGAATCCTCAGTGGTGACGGCTTCTTTGCTCACAAAACCAGAACCTTACATCTTGAAAACCAAACGGCTGCTTTTTGAAGAACTTGCTAAAAGTTTTAGGGGAAAACTACGCTATAAATGATGTGTTACTGCTCAAACGCTGCAACTGACTTGCAGCAAAATTTCTTTTAATAGTATTTTTTCAGTGGGTTTTTCGGGTCTGACGCCAACTTAACAGACAAGGGAACTGTTATGTTTTGCCAACTTGGTTTAAACGTTTGTTCTTTTTCTTCATCAGCTTTTAACGGATGTACTTGAAGCTTATATTCCATTGCGTGGTCTTGTGGGTTCTCCAAATGAAGCATCTGCGTGAGGCTGAGGTTTTCAAAGACCCACCTGATGGGACGCATAGAGTTGTTGTGGCATGAGATGGCAACGTTGCTGGGGTGTTGTGTAAGCCAATCTTTAAGCTGTGAAACAAAGGGCAACGTGCGTTTTTCAACCATTTCCAGACTTTCCCCTTCAGGCGGCGAAAAATCGTAGCCCCTGTGAATCTTGGCGAACCATTCAGGTTTTTCAGCTGCCAATGTTGCTTTACTTGTCCCCTGTAGTACGCCGTAGCATCGTTCTATCAAGCGGTCATCAACAAAAACAGGAACATTAGGGTGATTTTCAAGGACAATTTCAAGGGTTCTTCTCGCCCTCTTCAGATGTGAAGTGAATGCCCCATCAATTTTCTCCTTTTTCAACTGCTCTGCAACCTCCTGAGCCTGAGAAACCCCTTTCGAAGTAAGGTCTGGGTCACGCCATCCCGAAAAAACTTCGTTGCTATTGTCTGTGGTTTCCGCATGTCGAAAAACAAACAAATTGCAAATTATCTCATTAACCTCCTAATGGTTGCGTTCAAGAGGATGCATATTTCCTTAGTTCTTCAATTTTGTGAATTTCTATCGAGTTGCTGGCATGCTCCATCGTAGTTCTCACACCCGCAGTGAACAAAACCGTTTCCTCATCCTTCACCAACCCCATCGAATGCAGCCTGTTTGCCACGGCGGATATGCGGTCTTTCTCCACTGAGTACTTCATAAGAACGGGCTGCACACCAAAAGCCAACTCCAACTGTTTCTTAACATCTATTTCGGGGGTGACCGCAATGATGGGCTGAGCAATCTTAAACCGAGTTATCACTCGCGCCGTGTAGCCCGACCGCGTTAACGTTATGACTTTGGCGATGGGCATGTTTTGGCATATTTCCTGTATGGCTCGGCTAACGGTGTCGGAGATGTTTATGAACGGTGTGTCTTCCACGTTGCTTTTAACGGCTTTCTCCGTTTGGTTGGCTATGCGAGTCATCATCTTAACCGCATGTACAGGGTACTCGCCCACGGCTGTTTCGCCTGACAACATAACCGCATCTGACCCATCCAGAATAGCGTTTGCCACGTCACTGACTTCTGCTCTGGTCGGGTGCGCCTGGTGAATCATGGACTCAAGCATCTCCGTCGCCGTAACCACCAGCTTGCCCTTCTGATTACACAGCTTGATGAGGGACTTCTGAACCAACGGCACCCGTTCAGGCTCAATCTCAACCCCCAAGTCACCCCGCGCAACCATCAACCCATCCGAAACCTCCAAAATCTCTTTGACGTTCTGAACCCCCTCAAAATTCTCAATCTTCGCTATAATTCCGCCTTCAAAACCGTGAATCTTTGACAGGTTTTTCACGTCTTGAGCGTTCCTGACAAATGAGAGAGCGACGTACTCTACGCCTTGTTCTTTGGCGAACTCTATTATTTCCAAGTCTTTTTCTGTGAAAGTAGAAACTGAAAGATGCTTGTTAGGTATGTTAACTCCTTTTCCATCTTCCACAACGCCGCCATCCAAAACGCGCAATTGAAGCCTGCGGTCTTTCTTTCCAACCACGTGGGTGCGGATTTTTCCGTTGTCAATTAAGACCACATCATCAACTTCCATTTCATCGTAGACATCATGAGTGAAGCACAATTCTTCGCATTCAAAACCCACATCCAAAACGTCACCTTCACACAGAACTTTCCGCTGCGACGTTCGAATTCTGATTTCAGGACCCTTAATGTCGACGATTATCGGGATTTCCGCAATTTTCCGAACCGTCTCAATAATCGACTTGAATTGTGTGATGTTTCCGTAGGCAGTGTTGATTCTGACGCCGTTCATGCCTGCTTCAAACATGCCTTTGATGACGCTTTCTGAAAGGCTGGCGGGTCCCACTGTGCATATGATTTTGGTTTTCTTCACAGAACATCCCTTTACACTTATGGTAGAGTAATGTGCATTCAAAGTTAAAGGTTAAACGGAGGCATTAAGCATAAGCTTTGGGCGGTGGCTTCTTGCCATGCTGAATTGCCGCTTTAGTTGTCGTTTAAATTGGTGCCGTTGCTCCACATGTCCTCAAACTGTTTCTCCATTATCCTAACAAAATTCGGGTTATTCGACCACAAACTCGGCATATCTGTATCTGTCGATGTTGAAATGCTTGTGTTTGCCTCTTCGCCGTCATACAGAACCAGTTTTACAGGCATAGGCGCAGGAACAAACTTGATGTCAAACAGCGGGTTCTTACACATTGCCGCGATGATGTCGTCAAGTGCTTTGTCGTCTCCACGGTTTTCTGTGATTATCCGAATTTTCACCCCTTTCTGCATAGCCTTCGAAAAATGGTCATCTAGGCAGTTACACTTAGTCAGTAATCGCTTAATGTCAGGCAATGTACCTGAGCACTCTATGCTTTTCTTACAGGTTTTGTTGCCTTTCTCGAACTTTTTGAAAAGAAGTTTTCGGTCGTAAACTATCCTGAATTGTAAATCATCTTCTTCCTCAAACACGGCGGTATGCTTGTTTTTTTGCATTCCACTGAGCAGCGTAGCAGTTTTTGTCTGAAGCACTGAGAATTCTTCTTTCTTTTTTTGAAGTAGAATGGATGCGCCGTCTTTGATGGGTGTTGCTTTGTAAGTTGCAGGTGTAGATATGACTTTTTTAACTAACCCCCTTTTTTGAAGCGCAGGCATTATTCGGTAAACATCGTGTCTTGCGACGCCTGCCGCTTTTGAAACTGACTTTACGGTGGCGTTCTCCAGAACCAGAAGTGAAACGTAAATCTTTGCCTGCAATGCGGTAAGTCCTAGACGCTTTAAAGTTTCTATACTTTCATTAGGATACATCAAAACTTGCTCTCTCCGACTATTCCGTAACCGCGGGGTTCTTCACAATTTTCTTTTTACCTTTTTTAGGCGGGTCGGTTATTGGGGCTTTTGAAGCTCCATTCCAAACTTCTTCAAAATAGTTCAACGCAACCTTAACAAACATTGCATTATCTGAACAAATACTGGTGATGTCTGGACTAGGGTAGACGGCTATGCACATAATCACTTCTTTTTCATCATAGATGGCCGTCTGGAGCGGAATTGGAGGAACAAAATACCTTATTTCAAAAAGCGGATGTTTCTTCAAAATCTGAAGTGCCTTCTTAATGTATTTGTCCTTTTCATGGGCCTCGGTAACCCATCGGATTCGTACACCCCTCTTTAGCGCCTTCTTAAACGTGTTCAGTTCCAGATTGAACAGAACTGCTCTTGTGCTTTTCCATGGACCCGCCACATCAAGGCTTCTTTCTACTACTCTGTTTCTTTCCCCAAGAGTCTTACCGAGAAGCTTCCCTTCTGAAATCATAAAAAACTGCGAAGGCGCAACCTCCTCTATTCGCAGTTTAGATTTGAAAGCACTCTTCTGGAAGTTATTAACCATCTTTTCGGTTTCAATTTGCAGGTTGCTGTATTCTTCGGTTTTGCGTTGAAGTAGTATAGATATGCCTTCTTTCATAGGTGTGGCTTTGTATGTTGCTGGGGACCTTATGGTTTTTTCAACTAAACATTGTTTTTGAAGAGACGCCATTATTCGGTAGAGGTCCTGTCTGGCTATGTGAGAAATTTTTGAAACAGCTTTAGTTTGTGCAACCCCCAAACTCGACAAAGCCAAATATGCTCTAGCCTGTAAGGTGGTCAAACCTAAACCAACTAAAACTTGGATTTTCTCATCCTCGAGAATAGCCGTCTCTCTCATGTGCTATTTCACATTGTATCCTCTACTTGCTTGAATCATTTAAAATTTTTCGTCTTTAAGAAGAGGCACTGATTACAAATCCTTAAAACTTGTCAGAATAAACCTTATTGAATCCGAAACTAGGAGAAGAGAAAATAAAATGAACAATCAAAAAACAAGGTTTTACGCAAAAATTGCAATAGTTCTTCTGGCAACTTCGGCATTAAGTATAGGCATCGGTACAGTAAACGCAGCAGACACAGCGGCAACATACGCATTCATCGCAGCGAGCCCCAACCCCGCAGGGTTAGGTCAAGACGTTGCAGTAAGCTTCTTCCTCTCAAACGTTCAACCCACAGCAGGAGGCGCAGGCGGCGACAGATTCCACGACTTTCAAGTTGAAATCACCAAACCCGACGGAACCACAGAAACCAAAGGGCCATTCACCGCAGACCCTGTTAGCGCTGCATACTTCATGTTCAATCCTGATCAACTCGGAGAATACACGTTAGTCTTCAAATACCCCGGCGAAACAACACCCGCAGGCATGGGACCTTTCGGGCCAAGCCCTGAAACAACATATCTGCCCCGCGAGAGTGCACCACTGACCCTTACCGTTCAGCAAGATGCAATGCCAATTATCACTGGAAACCCTGCCCCAACAAGTTACTGGACTCGACCAATCAACGACCAAAACGTCCTCTGGGGAGACATTTCTAACAATTGGCTTATGGCAGGATGGGACAGCACCAGCCGCCAGTTTGACCAAGGCGCATGCTATGTTCCATACGGCGACGCCCCCGACTCAGCACACGTTCTATGGACTAAACCTCTGACGTTTGGCGGTGCAATAGGTGGCGCATTTGGAAATGCACAGTTCACTGACGGCCGCTCGTATGAGCAATTCTTTAAACCACCTGTGGTTATCGCTGGACGACTCTACTACAACAAAATCGTAGCTTCTGAACCCATGACCTCAACTGACGTAAACACAATCGAATGCGTTGACATGACTGACGGCAGCACAATCTTCACAATACCCAACGCAACTTTATCCTTCGGCCAAATCTACAACTACGTTTCTCCAAACCAAGCAGGCGGATTAGCGTACCTGTGGGAAACTGTCGGCACAACTTGGCGAATGTTTGACGCTTGGACAGGTCAATACCTCCTTACAATCGAGAATGTTCCCAGCGGAACGATTTTGCTAAACAGCAACTTCTACGGTGACTCGCCCAAAGGCTACGGCGACATCTTGGTTTACAGTGTTAACTCCATGGACTCTCCGCCGACCTTGACTATTTGGAACTCTAGCAAGTGTATTCCTACGGCTCCTGATGGTCCTTCTGGTACTAGTACTGGTTCGAATGCGTGGCAGTGGCGTCCAGTGGCGTATACGGGTTCAGTTTTGAATGCAGTAGGAAACTCCTCAGTGTACCTACAGGCGTATGATACATCTGCTGAGGTTAACACCGACGGAAGACAACTAGTTACTGAACTAGCGGACTTTCCCATAGGCGGCGCAATTGGACAAGTAGGCTACGACAACACACTATACGTCTACAACGGTACGGCAGCGATTTTGACTTTCCCGCAAGTTAGCACATGGGTCGCATACGACATGGCAACAGGCGCAAAACTGTACGGACCAACAACCATCGACGTTACAACACGCTTCCCGCAAAACGGAACCGCAATCTTTTCCAGCATGACCAGTTCACCCCTACAAATCTACAAAGGTGGCATACTGCCGCTTTGGTGCAAGGAATCACTGCAGTTCTTTACCTGGAACCTGCAGACTGGCGAGTTTATGTACTCCACTGAACCACTACAGACAAACGGCTTTGCCCTATACAACTGGGAAAGCAAGATTGTCACTCCCGACGGGTACATGTTTAACTGGGGCTATGACGGATTCGTCCACGCATACGAAGTAATGTCAGGCGACCACCTGTGGAGTTTCAGCACTGGCGACGCAGGACTTAACACCCCCTACGGTGTATGGCCAACCTACAACGGCATAACCATCATGGACGGCAAACTCTTCACGCAAACCAGCGACCACGGCAACGGCGTCACACCGCTCTACCAAGGCGAGGGTTTGTATGCTCTCGACTACAAGACAGGTGACTTACTTTGGGACATAGTTGGTTGGTGGGAACAACCCGTAATCGCTGACGGCATATACGTCGCCCACAACTGCTACGACAACCAAATCTACGCCATAGGCAAAGGACCCAGCCAAGTAACCGTAACCGCTTCGCCATCAATCCAAGGTAAAGGCGGATCAGTGATGATTCAAGGCGCAGTCGCAGACATATCAGTAGGCGCAAAGCAGAAGGTAGCTGACGGTGAATTCAACATTGTGCCTTTGGTTGCAGACGCAGATCAAGGCGAATGGATGAACTACATTTACCAGCAACAGGCAATGCCCACACATGCAAGCGGTGTAACTGTACATTTGACTGCAATTGACTCAAACCACAACACCATTGAAATTGGCTCCACAACCAGTGACTTAGATGGCTTCTTCAAGTTCGTGTGGACGCCTCCAAATGAAGGTGAATACACCGTAACAGCCGCATTTGAAGGAAGCAACTCGTACTGGCAATCATCAGCGAAAACAGCCGTCGCAGTTTCAGTAGCTGCCGCTCCAATAGTGACCCCTACACCAAGCGTTGCTCCATCACCCACAGCGGCAACAGACACAACACTGTACATTACGATCGCAGCAGTCGTAGTCATAGTGGCAGTGGTTGCAGCAGCCCTCCTGCTAAGAAGACGAAAATAAACCCGTAAACCTCAACCCCTCCCCTTTTTTGTGGGAAAAGACTCGGAGAGACTCTAACGAGAGACTGAAAGGGCTCTGAATGAACTACCAAAACGTTCTGCTTTTTGGTTTTTCATTCTTCTCTCCATTTGCGTTTCAGAGCCCCAGTAAACCCTCACGGTTTCTCTCTATTTTTACTGGACACTGCTACAGGTTGTCTATGGTTATGCTGAAATGATGTGAGGACGTGTTTTTTATGATTTTTTGGCGTTAGTTATGATTAATCTGGTCGGTGTTTGGGTAAAAGCATATATCTGCTTAGTTGCCCATGTATCCGTTCACTCATTCACAGGCGCAGCGTCATGACCGATTTAACAAATAAAATTCAGGACCTGAAGAAAGAAAAGAACGCCGTTATACTTGCACATAATTATCAGCGAGGGGAAATCCAAGATATAGCTGACTACGTCGGCGACAGCATCGAACTCAGCCGAAAAGCCATGCAGGAGAAAGATGCGAAGGTTATTGTTTTCTGCGCGGTAGATTTCATGGCGCAGTCAGCTGCTATTCTTAATCCTGAAAAGAAGGTGCTTTTGCCTACGCTTGGTGCTCGTTGTCCTATGGCGCAGATGTTAACGGTGGACGAGATTAAACGTGCCAAAGCCAAGTACCCTAAGGCTCCTGTGGTGCTGTACGTTAACACGTTGGCTGAAGCCAAAGCCGAAAGTGACGTTTGCTGCACAAGCGCCAACGCCTTGGAAGTTATCAGGTCTTTGGATTCTGACACGGTTCTTTTTGGTCCCGACCGCAATTTAGGTGAATACGTGGCGGAAGAAACAGGCAAAACGGTTATTCCTATTCCCGAGTGGGGTTTTTGCCCAACGCACTTGTTGTTCCAGCCTGAAGACATCGTGGTCCTTAAACAGAAATATCCAAACGCTGAGGTTCTTGTGCATCCTGAATGCAGTGGAGACATGCGGAAAGTTGCGGATTTCATCGGGAGCACCAGCAAGATTTGCCGTTACGTCAAAGAATCCGACGCCAAACAATTCGTTGTGGGAACCGAAGACGGCATTTTACACCGTTTGCGTAAGGAAAACCCTGAACAAGAGTTCTACATCGCGTATGACGGTTCAGTTTGCCCAAACATGAAACTTACCACGCTGGAGCGGCTATATGCTTCCCTTAAAGAAGAAAAACATGTAGTGGAAGTCCCCCAAAACGTCGCGTCAAAGGCGCGCGAATCACTGGAGCGCATGTTCCAAGTTAAATGCTGAAACGCGGTTAGACGGTTGCGACGACTGTTTTAAGGATTTTCACGCCTTTCTTTGTTGCTAATTCGTCGCTTACGTGCCTGATTTCAGAGGCTTTACCTTTGACGGCTATGGCTTCTAGGCAGTCTCTTTCTCCGATGTGAATATGCAGCGTGGATGTGACTACGTCGGAGTGGTGATGTTGGACGTCGGTTAAGCCGCTTTCCAACCCGCGAACGACGTGGTCGTAAACCATCAGAATTATGCCTGTTTGTTCAGTGTCAGCTTCTTCTTGAAGCCATTTACGTTCGGAAACAAAGAGTCTTACGGAGTCTTGGATGGCTTTGCTGCGGCTTTCGTAACCCATTTTGGTGATGATGGCGTCAAAGTCTTTGAGCAGTTCAGGGGGGAAGGTTACGCCTACGCGTGTTATTTTTGTCATGTTTATCGCATAAAGAATGGGCGGTTTGCACCTAAAAGCTTTTTACATTTACAGTAACACGAATGCGAATTTACTTGTTACCGCACAGTTTTATACTAAAATTTTTTCTCTAGCGTTGGTGTTGTTCTGGCACGCAGGTGACTTTTCTTTCTATTCTTTCTTGTTCCTTCTTTTCATGTAACTTATCGGAATGCTTACTGCTGAAGCTAACAGTAAAGCAAGAATTGCCCCAACTGGAAACTCGGGAACTTCAGGCGAAGCGGTAGGTTCTGTTGTCGGCTGCTGTGTTGGCGAATTTGTAGGGGACGCTGGGCTTGGGGTGGGTGTTTGGTTGCTTATGGTGAAGTGGATTGTTTTAGTGAAAAACTGGTAATTATCCGTCCAAACAGTCACATGTATCGTGTGGTTGCTAACGGACAAATCCGTCAAAGTTACGTTTTCGTAAATGTTGTTTGAGCCTATTCCGTCCAGTATGTAGGCAGCGCTTCCAAAGTTCCCGTCAAGCTCATGTGTTTCCCTGCAAACATACGTCAATGGGACCTCAGTTGTGGTGTAGGTTGTGTTTTGAGGCGACAGAACCGAAAGCGGACTTGTATAAGTGGTATCAACAAAAAACTCCACCGACGCCGACATTTCTGTACCCACGGTGTCCAGAGAGTAAACCTTTAGCGTGTGGTTGCCTTTAGCCAAATTTTCCAAAACCAATTCTGCACTGAACTGAGAACCGTCTATGTGGCCTCGTATGCGTAATGTTTTGTTCAGGTCAGTTAAGGTAACGTTTGTGTTTTCGTCAAGACTGTAAATGATGCATTCAACTTCGGGTCTGGGATTGGCAACGCTGGCTGCAACGTGAAACGGGACAGAAGTGTTGGTGTAAACCGTCTGGTACGTTGGAGAATAAATCAGCAATGCGTCGCCTGGAAAGAAATTAGCTTCTGCCACTCCAATACTGTGCATTCCAGCAGCAAATGAACATAAGAGTACAGCGAGGGCGAGTGTAGCTGAGACTATCTTTCTGTTCATCGCTTCGTTACCTTCCTCTTTTGGATTACTATCAGTGCTAAAGCCACTATTAAGGGCACGGTTACCCATGTTGGAAACTCTGGGATTGTAGGGGACGGACTTGGAGATGTTTGTTGTTGGCTCGGAGCGTTGGACGGAGTTATATTTGGGTTTGTAGTTGCAGTTGGTGAGGGTGTAGCTGATGAAATGGCGGTAGTGCTTGGAGAAGGCGTAGGTGAAGGACTTGGGTATGGTCCTCTTACTATCTCAACTGGCTTTTCATAGAATGATATCATCTGAGACTCAGAACCAATTGTGAAGGACACGGTTTGGGTGACATTGGAGTTGTATGAACCAATTTGGGAGAATGTAAGTGCATAGACGTCCATCTTTATTGTGTGCTGCCCGATGACCAAGTTTTCGAAAACAGCAGTATAGTTCATGACAGTGTTATTTGTCGATGGGAACGATTGGTTTAAGGTTCCATCCAAGTAAATGTGTATGTAGCATCGTCCAATTACGGGCATGAAGCCCATGTAATAATTATTCCAAGAATCAGGCTGTATTATTGAGAAATTTAAATTTAGAGTATTGTTGACATAGCTGTCCGAATAGTTTTCTGGAGTTTGAAGTAATAACGTTGGTAACTCCATGTTAGGTGTTGGTGGATAGGGAACTGGATTTGCCTTTGCCACTTCAAAAGCATAAATTCCGACTATTAATGAGATAAAGATTAGTAGGGTCGTAATCGCTGATATGACTACCTCGTTGCTCATAGCCATTCAGGTAATTATGGGTGCAACTTGGGTAAAAGCTTGTTTGTAAAGAATTCTTGTGTAAAGAAAAACCGTGTGCAGCAAAAAGGCTTGGGTGCGAACGTTTTTCCGCAAGTTATATGAGCCCAAACAGTTGAATGTCAAAAGGATAACGATGAATAAAGCCGTCTGCCTGCTACTCCTTGCCCTCCTTCTATTGCCTTTGGTTGGCATTTGTGAGGCGAACTTTTTTCCGCCACCCGCCTCTCTGCAGCATGTTTACATCCGAGCCGACGGAAGCCTCGAACCCGACTCGGTGCCTATCGAGCGAGACGGAGACACATACACCTTCACAGGTGACCTGCATAATTGCACCCTTGTAATCCAACGTGACAAAGTGGTTGTGGACGGCGCCAAATATGTCTTGTTGGGGACCGGTAGCGGGCAGGGTTTAGTCCTGAAAAACTTAAGCGGAGTTACCGTTCAGAATTTGGTTTTACGGAATCTGCGTCAGGGCGTAGAGTTCACTTCAGCTTCAAACTGCACCCTCAGCGAAGTGACTGTGACGGAAACTGAACTCGGCGTCTACATGTACGCTTCTTCAGGCAACGTCATAGAGAACAGCCGCATAAAAGCGAACAGCGGCGACGGCATCGTCATGTTAGACGGCTGCAACCACAACAGCCTACTGGACAACCAAATAACCAACAACGGCAACGGTGGCGTAGTCCTGCAAGCTCCCAACCTTGTACTAAACCAGTCCGCCTGCGACCACAACCGCATCGTCGGAAACAACATCACCGAAAACACCGCCTACAATCTGTGGCTTTCCTCCTCAGCCGACTGTCTCATACAGCGGAACACCATCGGCAGCAGTCAATGGGGCATCCAACTGCACGGAGCAACCTGCAAAAACAACAGCATCCTCTTGAACCGAATCTTAGTCTGCGTTTACGGCGTCATCCTCGCAGGGCAAACAAGCAACAACACCATAGCCAAAAACACTTTCATATGGGACGCCGTAGGAGCCGACATACCCCTCTCCGAAGACAACCTGTTTTACAATAACAACTTTGTTTACAACTATCAACATGTTGACAACCACCACAAGGAAACCAGCGATTTTGAGTCGTCGGCTTCGCCGCAGAAGAACCTGTGGGACCACGGTGCAGCAAACGGCGGCAACTACTGGGGCGACTTCACTGGAGCAGACGAGGACAGCGACGGCTACATCGACGAGCCCTACGTTATAGACGAGAACAACGTCGATAATTACCCGTTGGTGCAGACGTTTGGCGAAGTAGAAGGATACACATCCCCAACACCAGCCCCCACCCAGTCCCCAACAGCGTCACCGTCCCCCACAGAATCCACCGCAACTCCCAACCCCCCTTCTGACCCGACTTTCCCAATTGAAACCGTTTTTGCGTTAATTGCTGTTATAGGTGTGGTTGCCTTGGCAACGGTTTTCGTGCTGAAAAAGCGCAAGCCGCCGACAGATAGTTAAATGTTAGGCAAAGCAAGCATTTATCTTCCGCAAAAGTCATGGTAAGTCAAACTTTTTTCGCGAACAGTTTATATCAAACCACACCGAAATGTAAGGGTGGAGAATCTTTATGGCCAATGAACCTTTTCATTTGACAGATGCAAATTTTGAAGAAACAATCAGCAATAACCCGCTTGTTCTGGTTGACTTCTGGGCAGGCTGGTGTGGACCATGCCGCGCTTTAGCGCCGACAATCGCTGAGTTGGCAAATGACATGGCTGGAAAAGTCCTTGTCGCTAAGCTGGATGTGGATGCAAATCCCAAGACCGCCGAGAAATTCCAAGTCTATAGCATCCCAACTGTGGTTTTAATCAAGGACAAATCCGAAGTAGACCGCATCGTAGGCTTATGCCCACGGAAACAGTACGACGATGCCCTGCAAAAACACATGTAGTTAACGCGGCGTGCGTTACTACTGCTGTTGAATTTTCATTTTTTCATACATTTTGTCAAGTGTCCATCGGATGCTTGACTTGAGTTCTTTGAGGCGTTCTTCATCCACGTTCCGCAACACGATTTCCCTGATTAAGTCGCCTTCTCGGACAATATTGTAACTGAACATCTGCTCAGGCGTCAACTGGTTAAGCCGCACCAGCTCGCTGTCTTTATTTTGCATCTTCACCAAAACCCGTTCAACCAGAAAATTGCTGAAAGGCGGCGTGTTAACACTGAACTGCTTGCTTTCATCAGGCAAAACATGAACCGACTTATCATTCTCAACGTAAATTAACGCCAACGACTCATCATTTGCGGTTTTGAGGGGTATGACGTTTTCTGGTTCTCCCCCTTGGTACCCTGTGGGTCTGCTTTCTGTAGGCGCGCGCTCCTGCGTTGGCTGTGAGGCGGCTTCTTTTGTTGCCTCAGCGGCTTCGGCGTCTTGCAGGTTTCCACGCTTGAAACCTTTCTCAAGCAGAATCCCGTTGACCGCGTCAAGGGTAGCCTGAAGCTCTTGAGCTTCCTCCTCCAATTTGGCAAGCCTGTTTTCTAATCTTTGTTTAAACGCCACCACGGCTTTGATTCTTTCTTGGTCCTGCGGCATCTACATTCCCACGCCTTCCAGTATGCAATTGTTTCCTTATCAATTCTTTCTTTAAGCCGTTTAAGTTTAATTGAAACGTTTCTGCAAAAATTGCTGCGCAGGTGTAGCTGTGGTTTACTAGTCACAAAGCCTTAAGAGCCATCCTTTAACTGCTTACATGTTGAGAATAAACATTTCACTTGGTTAGCTCTAACTGCATTTGTATTTGTATTTTGTTTTTAGGAGGTGAATTCAACATGAACACTTTGGCTTATGCGGGGTTCATTATAGCTGCAATAGGCGGCGTGATTCTGATAATTTTTGGTATCGTATCCATATTCGCCAGCCCATTCGTCGGCATATTCACCGCTTCCGTCATAGGTGGCTTAAGCGCTTTCGTAGGTGGTATCATAACCCTGATTTTAGGCATAATTGCGGTAGCGGGTGCAAAATGGGTTGCATCCTTCTTCTGGGGCATAGTGCTGCTAATCGTGGGCATAATCGGAGGCGGCGTAGGGGGCGTTCTAGTTTTCATCGGCGCAATACTTGGTCTGATTGCACGACTAACTAAAAAGAGCTGAGGTATAGTCAGCACGTGCCGCCTTTTCCTACTTTTTTGGGGTTTTTAGGATTGGCTGATTTGCTTTAGTTGGCTTTGATACATTTCTACGATTTCTGTGCTGGTTGTGGCGTCTTCGGCGGCTTTGTCGGTGCGGTATTTTCCTGTGAATCGGGGGAACCTGATGGCTAAGCCGCTGCCTTTACGTATGGAATCCATGGCGCACATGTGAATCGGGCTCAAGGTGATTTCGGCGCCTAAAACTTCCAGAACCACCGTAGGCTCAAACCACACATCCGCCTCCAAAGTGGACAGCACCCGTGAATGCTTCTTGGGAACCTTGTGTTTTTGCATCATTTTAGGTATCTCCGCTAAGTCCTTGTCTGTGAAGCCTGTGCCGCATTTGGTGACGGTTTCAAACGTGTCCTGCTTCTTGTTGTACGCCGCCAAAAGCAGAGCGCCGTAGTTTCCTGCGCGTTTACCTCTGCCATAAAACGCACCCACCACCACAAGGTCTACAGTGTCGGTCATTTCGCTCTTGTAGTCCCGTTTGTATTTTATCCACTGCCAACCGCGAGCGCCCGCCTGATACACAGAGTCCTTGCCTACCGATTTGCACATGAGTCCCTCGCAACCGTCTTCGATGGCTTCCTCAAAAAACTCCTCCAGTTGCTTGGCATTGCGAACCAAAACCTGCTTTGCGGGGGTTAGGCGGATGTTTTCTTTTAAGGCTGATTCTAAGGCTTTGCGTCTTTTCTGGAAGGGTTCCTGCGTGTAGTCCTTACCGTCCACGTACAGGGCGTCAAACATGAAAAGCGAAACAGGATAATCCGAAATCGCCTCCGCAATGCCGTACTTACGCCTGCGATGCATCAGCTCCTGAAACGGACGCATCTCCCCTGTTTCCAAGTCCATGGCGACACATTCGCCTTCAAGTATTGCTTCTTCGGCAACGACGTTTTCCTTAACAAGGTCTACGGCATCAGGATACTGGCTGGAGATTTTTTCCAGTCTCCTGCTAAACAACACTACCTTGTCGCCTTTCTTGTGCAGTTGTATGCGTTCGCCGTCGTATTTGTATTCGGCTACACATTTACCACCCAACTTATCTAAAATTTCTTCAGGAGACGCCAACCGTTCCCCAAGCATGGGCCGTATAGGCTCAAAAACGCTAACTTGGAATCGTTTTATGCCTTCGAGTCCTTTTTCGGCAACTACGTTGGCAACGCGCCCAAGGTCACTGCTTATGTTGTAGGCGCGTTCGATGAGTTCACGGTTCTCTTTGCCGCCGCCGTAAGCTATAGCCAACGCGTCCAGCACCGTCATGTCTGCTATACCCACCCGCAGGTTCCCCGTTACCGTACGCATAATGTACTTTGCCTCTTGAGGTGTAGCATCCGAAAGCAACCCCGCTAACAACGACATCTTGGTGTCGACGGCGCCTGAACCCGAAGTTTTTGCCATCTTATCCAGCACCTCGTAAACCCGCTGCACTGTGAGGGCTTTTTGGGCGAAAAGCATGGACTGACGCTTTTTTGAAAGTAGATTCTGGGCGGTTCCGCCTATGTCACCGCTCTTCTGCAGGTCCGCCTCGATTTCTTTTTCTCCTCTTCCTGAGGCGCGTGCGAGGGCTTTGATGGCTAAGCGTTCTGCTACGCCGATTTCGATGCCTTCAAAGTCAGGGTACAGCTTGCCTTGCGTTAGGTAGACAACTTTGTTAATCAGGTCTTTAGGCGTGTTTTTGAGGAGTTCGACGAGCAGGTCGGTCATTTCTAGGCGTTTGGTGGTGGCTTCGATTTTTTCGTAGGCGTCTGCTATTTTGGCGTAGTTCAAATAATTAGCCTCAAAGAAAGTATAGTTTGACGCTGCATATTAAAACCGTTTCTAAATAACAACGACATAGTCAAGCTTTGAAATAAAAAAAGAAAGCAATTAACCAGCAGTTCTCTGCTAGTTCGTTGCTGACTAAACATTCGTTTTTTACATTCCGTCCACTAGGTGGGCGGTTCCGTCTGGGCAGTAAACTTTGTTGCCCTTTTGTACGTCAAAGTAACGTCTGCTGCACGGCTTCATCTGGCTGCATCCGTCACAATCTCTTGATAACACTTCTCTTTTTACCTCCTTAGTTAACTATCAAATTTCGTCAGAACCGTCAAGGGCTACTTCTGCTCGGTCAAGGTTCTCATGTCCAAGCTATTTGCCCGTGAGTCTGATGAAGCTCCAAAGGAATTGCACAGTGGCTTTTAAACCTTCTGCATTGGGCATGCAGTATCAGTTCTAAGGAAGAAATGCAGAACCCCGTTCGAAAGTTTCTTATGCAGGAGTAGCTTATCAGGGCTGAGGCGATTATGGTGGATTTTGAAGATTGCGTAAAATTTGCCAACGAGAACCCAACAGCTTACTTAGCTACGGTTGACGAGAATGGTCAGCCGCGGGTGCGGGCTTTAGCCATGTGGTATGCGGACAAGACAGGCTTTTACTTCCAGACGGGAACCATGAAAGAACTTTATGAGCAGTTAAAGAAGAACCCAAAAACCGAAGTCTGCTGGTTCAACAACAAACTCGAAGGCGGCATAATGCTACGAGTAACGGGCAACGTGGAGTTTTTGGATGACCCCAAAATGCGAGAGAAAGTCGTTGAAGACCGCCAGTTCCTAAAAGCCATGGGGATAAACGCGTCAAGCCAATCGTTGGTCATTTTCCGCATAGCAAAAGGCGACGCTTACACTTGGACTTGGGAAACCAACTTTGCGCCAAAAAAAATGATGCCCTTCGGCTAAACCGTGTTGCGAAAACGGCGTAGGGTTAGGGTCGGCGTAAACTTAGCCGACTTATCCTTCATCGTCAATTTTGGCTTTTCATGTTTTGGAACTGTAAGGTTCATAAGCTAACGCTGCATATTTTCATGTTTGGATGATGAAGCCTAGAGTCTGAGCTACGGCGGTGATATTGACTCGACGGGCGAACTGACAACTAAACCTTAACTGCAGACGGAACAGTTGACGCCTAATGCTGCTTTGAATTGTGTCTGTGTTCGGGCAGTCACATAACATTAAATAATTTTCCCCTATGCTGTTTTTAGCGGAGGTGAACTTTATGGCTGATATTGTTGAAACAGCTGTAGCGGCTGGAAACTTCAAAACGCTTGTCGCTGCAATTGAAGCAGCTGAGCTGGTTGACACACTAAAAAGCGCAGGACCTTTCACAGTTTTCGCTCCAACTGATGAAGCTTTCGAGAAGCTGCCTGAAGGAACGGTTGAAAGTCTTTTGAAAGATGTTCCAAAGTTGAAGGCAATTTTGACTTATCACGTGGTTCCCGGTAAGGTTATGGCTGAAGATGCGGCGAAACTTAAAAACGCAAAAACCGTTCAAGGCGACGAAATCAAGATTGACGCTTCAAGATGGCATCTTCATAGCAATATGAAAGTTAACGATGCTGAAATCATTAAAGCGGATATAAATACAGATAATGGCGTTATCCATGTGATTGACAAGGTTCTAATGCCACCGATGGAAATGAAGCATTAGACCTGGAATTAGCCCAAAAAAATTCGGGGGTTGTTTCTCCATCTTTGATTGAAAGAGCGAAACTCTACTGATGAGTGGCTGTTTCTGTTTCTTCAAGATGGGAAACCCTGTTTTTGTTTTCATTTCGTCATCAATAAAGATGGTCTTCACGTAGTTGAAGATGATTACTCGATTTTTTGCCTTCGCGTATTTTTTCAAATACAAGAAGTATTGGCGAATTTGGCGCTTGTACCTTTGTATTCTGCCTTGAGCATGCGCTATAGCAAGTGAACTGACCTATTTAGATGCGTAAGACTTATCAACAAAGAATACAAAGAAAAGCAGACCCTCTACATAGCCAATATAGCCTATATAGCGGGGGTCGGGTTTCAGGCTGAATGCATTGACGGAAAGAATCAGTGAAACACTGGATAAACTCTCCTCGCGAAAAGCCGTAAAGTACAGCGTCTACATATCAGCCGTGGTTATCTTCTTTGGTTTAATTCTGATTCCGCCAATCGCGGGCATATTCATCAAATGGGACAACATCCAATTCATCCTAGACCAACCCGTCCTTGTAAACCGCGCCTTAAGCGCCATTCAAAACAGCTTCATAATAGCCTTAGTCGTCGCCGCTTTGGACCTGATTGCAGGTATCCCGATGGCTTGGCTTATCGCCCGCGGTAAATCCCGTTGGCTAAGCGCTCTAGACACCCTCGCCGACATACCCTTCATCATCCCCACAACGGCGTTGGGCTTTTCACTTCTGCTTTTCTGGAGCGGCTCAGGCGGCATATCCGCGTTGTTTGGTGAATCGCTTGTTTCTCCAGGCTGGCTTTTGGTTATGCTTCTGCACTTCACATTCAGTTTTCCTGTGGTCGTCCGCGTCATGGTCGGCGCCTTGCTGGATTACAAGGCGGAGTTTGAACGTGCCAGCCGCACTCTGGGAGCGGCGCCCTTTACTGCGATGCGGACGGTGACTTTTCCTGTTTTGCGTCCTGCCATGATTTCGGCTTTCATCTTGGCTTTTGCCCGCTCCGTCAGCGAAACAGGCGCAACCATCGTTGTGGCGGGAGTGTTCGAGAACGGCTCAGTTTTTATCCAGAACATCAAAAACGACTTCACCGCTGGCTTAGTTACCCAAGCAACCTACGATGGCGCCATAGTCTTTGCCAGCACGATTTTAATTGTGGTTTCAGTTGCGATTTTCGTGGGGATTCGTTTTCTTGGACCTAAACTTAAGTTGCCCTTAAAGCGGGTTCGACCAGTGACTGAACGAAAACTTAGCTATAAGACTGCAGAGAGGTCCCGCAACATTGTTGTTCTTGTGGTGTTTTTTGGGTTGGTTTTGTTGCCTTCGTTGTTTGTTGCGCTTTCCGCTTTTCAAGTTATTCCTACGCCGACGTTCACTGAGGCCGTGACTGGCACGGGTATCTGGGGTGCTTACTGGCAGAGTCTGCTGCTCAGCTACCTGTTAGGTGGCGTAGTGACGGTGCTTAACATCATCATTGGGTTGCCCGCCGCGATACTTATCGCCCGCAAAAAAGCAGGCAAATTCATGTCCTCCATCTTCGACCTGCTCGTTAACGTGCCTCTTGTGGTGCCCTCCATCGCGTTGGGGGTTTCTTTGGGCATCTTCTGGAAAACCAGCTTCGCCCTACCCGACATCATACTGTTAATATTTGCTCACCTATCCATAACTTACCCGTACTTTGTGCGGTCAATGGCTGCCGCTGTCGAACGCATAAGCCCCGACATGGAAGAAGCCTCCCGAACCTTGGGCGCCAAACCACTGGGCGTATTCCGAACCATCGTGTTCCCCCTGACAAAGTACTCGATGCTTTCCGGAGCCATCATGGTTTTCACCCGAAGCGTCAGCGAAACAGGCGCGACGTTGGCTGTGACTTCTACTTTGCGGACGGCTCCTGTGCTGCTGGTTGAGTGGATCAAACAGGCGGTTCCTTCGACGGATATCGCGTTGGCTTCAGGGTTCCTTGTCCTGTTCAGCTTCATCATCCTGTTACTCTTAAGGCTCGTAATTGGGAGAGAAGAAAAATATTAAAAACATCAAAATTAATCCAAAACATTCAGGAAGGCTAAACCAATGCCCGAAGTTCGAGTGGTAAACCTCACCAAAAAATTTGACAACATAACCGCAGTCGACAATGTAACCTTGACCATTCATGACCAAGAATACTTCAGCTTGTTAGGTCCAAGCGGATGCGGCAAAACCACCCTGCTACGGCTCATCGCAGGCTTAATTGAACCCACCAGCGGCGAAATCTACATAGGCAACAAACTCGTCAACGATATGCCCCCCGAAGACCGCGACGTAGGCTTTGTCTTCCAGACATTCGCGCTGTTTCCTCACATGACAGCGTGGAACAACGTAATTTACGGTCCCAAAGTCAAAGGCTTTGACATGGCGGAAGCAACCACCGTCGGGCACGAAGTCTTAGAAATGGTCAAACTCCACGAACGATTGGACGCGTATCCGAGCGAGTTAAGCGGCGGTATGATGCAGCGGGTCGCAGTTGCCCGAGCGTTGGCGGCGGGTGCTCAATTGTTGCTTATGGATGAGGCGTTGGGGCAGTTGGACGCGAAAGTGCGCAACGAAATCCGCTACGAAATCCGCAAAATGGCCAAAGACCTCAAGCTAACAGGAATTCACGTTACCCATGACCAGTCCGAAGCCATGGCTATAAGCGACCGCATAGCCGTCATGCGAAAAGGCAAAATCCTTCAAATCGGCACTCCACAGGAGCTTTACATGAAGCCTGAAAGCATCTTTGTGGCACACTTTATCGGTGAATCCAACTTTTTAGAAGGCTACGTCGTTGGCAAAACTGAAGATGGTAACGTGTTGATTGAGTTGCGGGAGGACACCAAAGTGGAAGCCCTCAACGGCTCCTTCAGCGAAGACACCCAAGTGGTTCTGTCTATGCGTCCTGAAACCTTAATCGTGGAGCCCGGCTTAGAAGAAGGCAACAACGTCCTTTCCGGCACCGTAGAACGAATAACTTTCGAAGGCGCGAACATCCGCTACGAAATCAGACTAGACAACGAGGAGATGATTGTCGCCGTTAAACCTACGCTGAGCGGTGACTGGCTTAAGGTCGGCGAAAGAACCAAAGTGTTTTTGCCTGTAGATTACACGCATGTGTTTCCGTATCCTGAAGCGGGGCTAAAAGAAGAACTCTCAGTTGCATAAGTTCTCCGTCAATCCTCCAAATATTTTGTGTTTCTAATCATCAAAACAGACGCGATTAAATTTCAGCGGCAATATTGTTAAATATTATTAAGAGAACCCCCACAAGGTGATTTTGGTGACTTTTTTGGATGCGAATAAGGCGGTTGTCCGCAAATTCATAGACGGATACAACGCGCGGGATTTGAGTGTCTTTGACGATTTAGTGTCGCCTGAATACGTTGACCGTACCCATCAGGTACAGGGGCGAGAAAAGTTTAAGCAACTGTTCACTTTGGCTTTTCAAGGGTTCCCTGACTGGCACGAAACCGTTGAGGATATGGTTGCAGAGGGCGATTGGGTTTGGGTACGTGTTAAAGCCACGGGGACACATAAGGGCGATTGGAGTCTGTTTGGGGTTCCGTTGCCTGCGACGGGCAAGAAAGTGACGATGGCGATGGTTTTCTTTTTCCGTGTTGTTGACGGCAAGCTGGTTGAGGGCGGCGAGGTTGATGACTCCGTGGATTTCTTTAAGCAGTTGGGTATTGTTGAGTTTTCGGAGAAGGGCAAACAGCTTTTTCCAGAAGACACCAAGTAACACAGCCCGCATCAGCGTTTCAGAAGCTTTGGTTAAGTAAACCCGTTTAGCAACGAAACAAACAAGCAACAAACATGGCTCAGCCTCAGCGGGTAACAGCAAGGTTATAAGATACACCCTACACTTTAAGGCAAGGCGAACCCGAATATGGTAGAAGTTAAAGTTGACGCTACAAAAATGAAAGGCGAAGAAAAAGACATGTTCCCGCAGTTGGCTGCTTTCCTTAAAGACAAAACTGGCGGAGAAGTCAGCAATGACGGCGGCAAAATGACTGTTATGACCGAAGCGGTGGGCGTGAATAAGAAGTACGTGAAGGTGCTGCTGAAAAAGTTCCTGCATCACAAGGCGCTTAAGGACAGTTACCGCGTAATCGGCGGCGAAGAAGACGCCCTGTCAATAAATAAGCGGAAAGTCTTTGAAGAAGACTAACTTTTTCCGTTTTTCATTTTTAATTAATTTTTTAAGCTTACGTTAATTGTTTGATTGAATTCTTTAATCTTGGCGGTTGCTGTTGCGTTCTGTAGTCACAAATGTTTAATATGCGTCAATTTACCAATCAATATGGTGTATTTTGCTATGAATCTTTTGGTAGTAGCATTGCTTACCTTAGTGGAAGTTTTCGACAATTTTGCGAGCGGATTTTCAAATGCATTACCTGGAGTAATAGGAGCAATCATCGTTATAATCATAGGTGTCATCGTCGGCTGGGGCGTCGGCAAAATCGTAAACCGCATAATAGACCGCACCGTGGAGAAGAATTTTGACCGTAGCAGAATCGGACAAGCCTTCAAGTCAGCAGGCTTTGACTTATCCAGCTTTGTTGGCGGAATAGTATACGCATTCATCGTTGTTATTTCAATAACCGTCGCTGTTGGGCTTCTGAATATTCAAGGCGAAGTAGGCACGTTATTAGTGGGCATTGCAGCGTATCTGCCGCGGCTACTAGGTGGCATTTTAGTCATTGTTTTGGGTATCGTGCTTGTAGATTTCCTTGCTACCCTAGTCGGAACCACCATACGACCAATGTTTGGAGAGAAGAAAGCTGAAATCGCTGACATGCTTCGCAACCTGCTGTTCATAGGCTTAGTGGCAGTTATCCTAAACATAGCGTTTGACTTGCTCTTGTTCACCCAAGGCGGGCTTGTCTATTCGCTAATTATCGGCTTTGTCATCATAGGCGCAGGCATAGCCCTAACCGACGGAGTAATCAAATCAATAACAGATGACTACGAAGAATTCCGAGGCATCGCAGGCTTTGCCAAATTCATCCTTTACGCGATTTTCCTGCTGATTGGTGCTGGCGCGATTTTCTCAAGCTTTGAAGGCGTAACCTCCATAGTCGGCAACATCGCCTGGGGCTTCGCGATAGCGCTTGCGTTGGTGCTGATTCCTGTTGTCTACAGCCTTGCGAAACGAATGAACAGCGAAGTAAAGTAGCATAGAATCCCTTGGAGTTTTAAGCTCCCTTTTTCTCTTTTTTCAGCAAGCAACTTAAAAACCGCCGCGTAGACTATTTGCCAGTTTAACCTTAAGCGGGAAGCGTACATCATGAAACTGGCACGGTTCACCTACAAAAACGAAGAATCCTACGGCATTTTAACAGAGCAAACAGTGATTTCCCTAAGCCGAATGGCAACCCGCCTATTTGCAACGTTGCCGACAAGTATGGATGAGTTCGTTGTGGCTGGTCAAATGGCGTATGTTACGGTGAAAAGCCTGTTGGACCTCGCAGATCCAGAAGAGCGTGATTTGGTGTCGATTCCCCTTAGCGATGTACAACTGTTGGCTCCCATAAAAGCTCCGCCTAAAATCCTGTGCTTAGGCTGGAATTACCTCGACCACACCGCCGAAACCAAAACCCCGCCCCCAGAGGAGCCCGTGGTTTTCATGAAGCCTCACACCGCTATCACTGGACCTTGCCAGAAAATCCTCAAACGTCCCTTTGTGCAGGAACTCGACTACGAGGGCGAACTTGCGGTGGTCATCGGCAAAACCGCCAAAGACGTGCCTGAATCCGAGGCGATGAAGTACGTGTTTGGCTATACGGTTTTGAATGATGTTTCGGCGCGGGACTTCCAGTTCAAGGATAAGCAGTGGACGCGGGGCAAGGGATTTGACACGTTTGCGCCTATGGGACCCTGCCTTGTCACTCAAGACGAGATTAAGGATCCTGCAAACCTGAACATCCGCACATGGGTTAACGGTGACCTGCGTCAAGACGGAAACACCAAGGACATGCTTTTTAACATACCAAAAATAATCTATCACCTAAGCCGCGTCATGACGCTGAAGCCCTGCGACATAATAGCCACAGGAACCCCTTCAGGCGTTGGCATGGCAATGAACCCACAAGTCTGGCTCAGAGATGGCGATGTGGTGCGCATCGAAGTTGAAGGCATCGGCACCTTAGAAAATCATGTTGAAGAACGGTAAATTGGCTGTCTGTTCTAATTTGAAGAACTTTTGTTCTAAAGCATCGAGTTATATCTATTAAAACCCAAATGTTAAGCAGTCAAAGGCTCAACGTTGGGAGATAAGTATTGAAGAAACAAAAAGCTTCGGGCTTTCTGCAAGTGTTCTATGTTTTTGCCGTGGCTTTGTTTGTCCTAAACGGAGTTGGGATAGCCAACTGTGAAGAAGACGTTACGTCAGACAGGACGTTCTTGTTTGTTACGCAGGGTCTGCAGTTGCATGTTGAGTCAGGTGGGAATCATGGCGGACACGCAGTGGTAGTTAGCAACGCACCGAATAAATGGGTAACTGACTGGTCCTATACGTGTTCCTTTGAGAATGCTAACGCCACAGTTTTTGTCCAGTACATGGCTGAAGGCAGCGGCCTTTATTATGTCACTGTACAAACCACTAATTTCTCCGCGGGTCTTCCGCTTTGTCTTCAGCCTTCCGCCAGCGCTTTGGGCAGGGCAAAGGATTTTCTAACGAGATACCAAAACTGGCTTCAGGATTCCAACTTGACTGAAATCATCAGTACCTTGGATGCAGTGGAGACAGACCAAAACTGTTCAGTCCTCTTTGGTGACTTGAATTTGACGATAACCAGCAACCCCTACGCCTCTGTCTTCTACTGGGGCTACACCTCCAACGGCACGTACAGCCGCGGAATAGGAATAACCTTTGTCGACAACTTTGTTTTCTTCCGAGATGACCGAAACCTGCTTCTACCTCCTCGTGAACCTCCCGCCAACATCTTCAACTCAGAGCCACCATACATTTCTATACAGGCAAACAAGGATTTGTAGGTAACTCGCTTGGTGAATGAGAGCTTCAGCTTCATGACTCCTCGTCCTATTTCAATTATGGAGTTGTATTTGACTCCCGAAGCCAAGGTCTCTGCCGCTGTGGAAGAGGTGCGTCAATTCAGCGGGTACTACACCTTCAGCCTCCAAGAGCCTTTACAGCCTAACACACTGTACACAGCAACGTTGTTTTGTGGACAAAGTACTCCGCCGAATATTGACATGGCACCCGCGATTCTTCTTTCATGGCAGTTCATGACGGAAAACGCCTCTCAAACTACAGAGGTTCCTAGCCAAACGCAAACTTCTCAAAGTACAGCCACGGCTTCAAAACAAACCCCGATCCCCGCTACACCAATTAATGCTTCCTTTAAAGTCGCCGACGGGGCTTCTTTCCTGAACAGTTGGGTTTATGTCGCAGTAGCCGCAGTCGGGGTCATAGTAGTAGTTGCTTTAGCCATCATCATGTTTGCGCGTAAGAGGGCGCAGCAAACCTGAGTTTTCCCGCACAAAAGCATGATATAGTTCTTTGCGGTATGATGTGTCACTTAAGTGAGATTTAACACATGTAACTGGTGGCTTTCATGCAGATACCTTATGAAGATATCTTTAGAAATTCAGACATATTTAACCCTGTTTCGCAGCAAACCCTGCTGGAGGCAGGCAAACTTGCAGGCATGAGCTCGGGAAAAACGGTGCTTGACCTTGGCTGTGGTCGAGGTTTTCCTTCCCTGCTTTGGGCAAGCTTGTTTGGGGTAAGCGTGGACGGCTACGACCTCAGCGAAGCCTACGTTGAATACGCCAATGCGCGCGCAAAACTTTTGGGGTTTGAGGGAAAAGCGCGGTATTTCTGTCAAGACCTTCAAACCTTCCACTGCACCGGAAAGTATGATTTTGTGGCGTCGCTGGGCATCGAACTGAGTTGGCTGGGCGGAGGAAGAACCCAAGCCTTCAACATGTTTAAGAGCATACTAAAACCCGACGGCGCAATAATCCTAACTGAACCCATATGGCGGCAAAGACCCGTCCCCCCACATTTCCTGAAGGCACTGGGCTGCAACGAAGACAGCTTTCTCACTCTTCCCGAAACTAAGCAGGCGTTTCGTGAGGCGGGGTTGGAAGAGTTGGGCTGTTTTGTTTCCTCAAAGCAAGATTGGGAGTTGTATGCCCGACCAATTTTCGTAACTATGAACGCACTTGCAGAAAGCCGCCCTGAACTGGCTGAAGAAGTACAGGGAGCAATTGACGGTTTCAAGGCTGAAACAGGTTTTGCAGGAGAATTCTGGGACGTGGTTCTGTGGGTACTCAAACCCATTTGACCCAACTTGAGATATATGAGAATATAATCGCAGAAAATCAGCTATATGGTGCAACTTTTTTTGCGTCAAACAGCATAGCTACAGGTTTTCTCTTTAGTTCCTTTACCTCCTCCCGTTTGTCGATGTAGTCATTTACGGTGTTAATGATTGAACCCCCTCCAACAGTTGCCGAAAGAACACCTGCTGCCACTGCTATAGGTGGGTATGCCGCAGATAGGACACCTAATGTACCTGAAACAACAATGGATGCCTTTCCAAGTGCAAATTTTATTCTGTATTTCTCATTCAAATTTTTTGTATCTGCTGCATGCTTCTTCATAGCTTGTTCTATGTTATATTTTACTTGGCACCCTACTTCCAAGAATTCTTCGTCTTTTGAATTTTCCAATTCCTTTATGTTTTGATTTAAAAGGGTTCTGAGCTCTTGCAATTCACCTTTCTCGCGTATTTCTTCAATTTTTTCTATTGGAACATTTCCTAACCACTTAAGCTCTTTCTGCTGGAGGGCATTTATCACAAGTTCGTCTTTGGAAAGTGCTTGTTTCCCAAGTTTTTCTCTAATTTCTTCATTTTGATTTCTAATCAACCATGATAGATGGTTCCACTGACCTTTTAAGTTGGAGGCTAAAACGGACCTAAGCCGACCCATATACATAAGGTCCATTGTAATGCTGGAATTAGGTGAACGCAAAATAGTTTCATAAACGGAAAACGTGGTTGAACCTATAAACCCCGTCTGATTTGAAATTTGCATATTTCTAAAATCTTCGTTAGACATCTGTGTTCCATTTGGATTTGTAATAATTCTATGGTTTACGGCTAATCTTAAAAATTCATTCCAACTTCTTATGGATGAAAGAAATTTTTGTAGGTCTTCTATATTTTGGAATTTTTTTCCGAAAACATGTGATGCAAAGAGTACCGTAGACTCTAATGCAATGTTCGAAGTTTCATCAAAAAGGTTGTTCTTTTTTGCAAACCACCAAAACGAGGGCGACAGTGCACATATCTGCTGGTCAGAGTTCGGCAAAAACAATTTTTCTAAAGCCAGATTATCAATAACAGTTTGTGTCAGGTATGAGAACGCAAACCGAGACTCCAAGAAGTTATTTTTCCAGCCACTTAATGCGGTTAGCACATCATCTTTTACGATTATTGTATCTGCATATAATGCAGTTTTCCTCAAAAAATCCGAAGTTTCAGTTACAGGCCGCAAATAACTAAATCCTTTTCCCATGTAAGACGCTTTTAGACCTGGTACTTTGTCTATTGTTAAAAGTTGGCAATCCCAATCCAATTTAGAAAGTTCATCATACATCGAATCCATGATAGCTTCAGCCAATTTCCAGTCGTAAATTTCATTGAGAATGGGCGTATATTTCCGAGAGTCAAATCCTTGCGAAGAAGCAATTTTGAATGCTTCTCCAAAATAATCTTTAAGAATTGAAAAATATTTTTCAGTAATAGACTTCAAACATTTCCCCTTACTGTTCTTTTTGCTGGCTATAAATAAAATTTTTTCATTATTATCTTGGTTGGCATGCCTCCTGTCAACATTTTGTAAAAATCGCAATTCAGAACCAACTATATAAAACAATAAATAGTAACAAAAAATGCTTTTTTAGTTTCAATTTGTTTCTGCTTACAAATTCACAAACGCTATTCGCCTTTGGCTATTGACGCTTTACTTACCCCTGCTTCTTTCTCCAAGACGATGACGTGTCCTGCTTTTTCGGCGAAGTCCTCGCTGTGGGTCACGGCGATAATCTGCTCAATCGCCTTAAACCGCGAAATCGCTTCCGCCAATCGCGTGATGCTGCCATCTTCTGTACCCAAGTTCTCCGTCGGCTCATCCAGCAAAAGCATTCCTAACCCGTGTCCCGTGCGGGACTGCATAATAAGCTGCCCCAAGCCGAGCCGATAGGCAAAAGCCAGCAACGTCCGCTCCCCACCGCTCAGGTTCGCGACTTCACGGTCAGCGCCTGACTCGCTTTTCACGTAGGGCGTGTACGTGTCATCCACCATGACGTTTAGGGTGGGTGCTTCGCCGCCGACTAAGCTGTCCAGAACCTGCTGCACAAAGCTGCGCAGAACCTTCACAAACTCGCTACGCAGCTTCGGCTGGATGCTTCGGTAAGCATCACGGATGGCGCTGAGCATCTACAGGGTTTTGCCGATTTTCTCCACCCGCTCCCCCTTCCGCTGCGCCACGTCAATACGGTCCTTAATTAAGTCCAGACTGCGCAGGAGGTCGCCTTTACGGTTCTCCTTGGTGCGCAACTCGGATTCGGTCGCGTAGTATTGCCTAAACGCCTTCTCCCGCTGGACACGCGCCGCTTCCAAATCGGACAGGTCAAACCGCGAAATCTCCAACCGCAACGCCTCCAACTGCGCTTGCAGGTCCCCGCTGTCTTGCAGCTTCTGTTTCTGCTCCTCCAACAAATCCGACAGGTTCTTCTCTTCGCCACTTATGCTCCCCTTCAGGTCTTCCAGCCGTGACGCGCAGGTCTGCAGGCTCGTAAACGCCTCATTCGCCACAAGCTTGGTTCGCTGGAGCTTGTCAATTTCCTCCTGCAACTACCGAATCAGCGTCTGCCGCTCCCCATTCTCCGTTCGAATACGCTGCAACATACCCGACTTGTACTCACCATTTAGCGGCTGCAGACAAACAGGACAATGATTCTCCTTCTCCGTCGAAAGCTGTGCTACACGTTTCAGGTCGGTTTGCATGCTCCGAAAAGTGGCTTCTTTTTCGCCTTTGAGACTGCTAATGTGGTTATCAAAATCGTGCAGAACTGACCGCAAAATCTCCGCGGGCTGATCAGACGGCATCCCTGAATCTTGCAGCTTACCCTGACACGCCTTTATCTGGCTTTCAAGGCTGACTTGGCGTTGTTGCAGATTCTCCAGCACCCGCCGTTTACCCTCAATCGTTCGATTCAGCGCCTGCGCGTTTCTCTGCGCGATGACGATGCCTTCGTGGAGGCGGGCTTCTTTGCGTTTAAGCTCTTCAACTGCAAGCCGCTTCTCCTCCAACTGCTTCAGCTTAGCGTCAGCGTTCTCCAAAATCCGCTTTGTCGCCGCAAGTCTATCTTGGGAATCCTGCAACTCAATTTCCAGCAACGTGTACTCTTCGGTAACGCGGTTATACTCATCGCCCAGCTTTTCTTTGCCTGTGACGTCGGGGTCTTTCTCCAAAATCCGCTTCTCAGTCTCATAGTCCCGCAGGTACGGCGCCACGTTACTCCACGCCGCCTCATAATCCGACAACCCAAACAGCTCATCCAGCCGTTTCTGGCGTTCCCGCGGAGCCGCATCAATCAGCTCTTTGAGGTGCTCTTGGCGAACCCAAACGATTTCCCGCCACAAATCACGGTCAAACCCCGTAATCGCCTTCAACTGCTCCGCAACCGCTTCGGCTTTTTGGCTGGCGATGAGCTTGTCGTCGTGGAACAGCTTGAGCTCCTCAAAATCTTGCCCGATGCCTCTGCCGCGTCTGTGTAGTCCACGGGTCAGCAAGTAGGTGTTGCCGTTTTGGGTGAATTGGACGGTGACTTTGCCGTGGTCGGCGCCTTCTCGAAGCAGATACTCGTAGCTTCTGCCGATAGGGTCACCAAACAACGCGAAGTCGATGCTGTAGAGGACGCTGCTTTTGCCGCAGCCTAACCCGCCCACAAGACAGTTAAAACCCCGCGTAAAGGGCACCGTGGACTTAACGTGGCTGCGGATGTTCTCCAGCTGCACAACCTCAATCTTCACCGCTGCAACTCCTCCAACGTCTCTCTAACCTGTGCTTCCTGCTTTTGCGTCAACGGCTCAATCAACGCCACAGCGGTACGGGCGATTTTTTCGGCTTCTTCACGGCTGTAACGTTCACAGAAAATCTCCGTAAAATACTCAAACGCCTTCGTTTTTAGGTCTTTGAATTCGCTTTCGAATATGGAGCGGACAACCTCGTCAGAAACCGCCGTTTCCCTCAACAACATAATCGGGTGGACCAGCAGGGCTTTTTCAGCGGCGGCTCGGACTTGAGCAAGGTCGATTTCAGTGCGGCTAGCTTCCGCAGGCAACACGCCTCTTAATACTGGGATAACCACGGCGCCTTCCTCATCAGCGTCCCTGACAAGCTGGGTGGCTTGCTCTGTGATTCTGTGGGCGTTTACGCCGTTGAATTCTTGTTCTAGAACAATGAATCTGCGGGGGGATTCCAACTGTACGGTTTCTGGTTGGAACTCGCCGTTCTCGCTGACTTGGACGTGATAGAAGCCTTTGGCGCCTTTGTTTTCGTCGTAGCTGACTGTTTCCGTGTTGCCACTGTACGCCAGCAATCCCCCATTGAACTTGCCCAAAAACGGTTCGTGAATGTGACCTCCAGCGTAGTAGCCGAACCCGTCGGGCACAAGTTCAGGCGGCAACTCCGCTTCAATGTAGGGCGGCTTAACCCCAGCCAAATCCACCGCCCCATGAAACACAAAAACGTTCCCTACCGACGAGTCAGGAGCTGGAGGATTTTGCTCCAGAAAAGCGGGTAGGGCTTCTTCGGTTTTGTGCCTGCTGCGGTAATTTGGAATGCCGTACACGTAGCAGACGCCCCTTTTACGCCAGCAAGCCCCCTGATGTCTTGGTAGATGGTGGATCAAGCCCGCGCTGTCCAGCGGGTAAAGGATGGTGCTGGTGATGGAGTTAGGGGCGGAATCGTGGCTGCCGTCCACAGTTAACACGGGAATTTCGGCATCACGGAGCCGTTTGAAGTTACGGATGGTATTCTCCAACGTCACGGTTGAAGGGCGGGGCTGATGGAAAAGGTCACCGGCAATTATCATGAAATCAGGTTTTAACTCGATGGTTTTATCCACAAGTTCGCTGAAGGCTTTGTCAAAGTCCTGCCTACGCACCTCTAAACCATACTGAGCGTAACCCAAATGCAGGTCCGCCGCATGAACAAAACTGAACGCCTTCAAACGCAAGTCCCCTTAGTCAACGATTAGTTCGAGCTCGAAGGTTTTAAGCGTTGCCAAAAAACCCGCACCGTTTCCTTACGCTTCCACGTTGATAACTCGGCACAAAAAAGCCCAAACACGAACCTATTTGGTTTCTATTTGGATGCTAATATCCAATCTATGCAGCAGAATAGGAGGAGGGTAGAAGTTGCAGAGTTACGCAGGGATGTCATTGGAAGCAGTGGCGAAGAAGCATGCATCTCCAAAAAACATTACCACCAATAACAGGGGATATTTTGTTCAAAGGTTGTTGTTTGTGAGGCGAATTTTTTTGTGTCAAGAAAGTTTTACAAAAATTGTTTTAAAATGCATCGGCGTTATGTTGGTTTGGTGGTTGTGGTGACGGGGAAGTTGTTCTTAGCAGTGGTTTGTATAGCTGTTGTTTTGTGTGGGTTAGTTTTGGTAGTTGATGTTTGTGATGTTAAAGCTTCTAACACCATAATTGTTCCCGACGATTACCCCACAATTCAAGAAGCTATCGATAATTCAAATGCAAACGACACAATATTCGTAAAGTCTGGAAACTACAGCGTCTCTGGATATGACGGATTGCTCATAGACAAATCATTATCATTAGTAGGAGAAAGCAGCCAAAACACGATAATCAATGTAGGGCAATACCGATACGGCCGGGACGGGATACGTATTAAAGCTGACAACGTAACTGTTTCAGGCTTTACTATAAACGGCGGCGGAACCCCAATAGGCATAGACATTGAAGACTCATATTCCAATGTTCCAATGAACTGCAAAATATTCAACAACAGCATTCATAACTGCGGAGTTGCCATCGATGCATATGGATCAACAGGCAAGACAAAATACCCACCTTCTTACCTAACAATCTCAGGAAACATCCTAAGCGGAAACGACAGAGGCATCTATATGAGCGCGTCAAACTCGACAATCATTGGAAACACCATCGATAGCAACAAGGACGTAGGTATAATCATTGACGATTGTGTTTTTCTTTGGGTTTCTAATAATACGATTTCCAACAATGGCTTTGCACCTTACGCTGGAAATGGTGGTGGCGTACGGCTCAGATGGCCGGGCCCCTTCTACATAACCCGAAACACCATTACCTGTAACCATGGTTACGGCATAGCGTTTGAGGAGTTCTGCAATAACTCGACAATCTGGCGGAATGAAATTTCCAAGAATGATCGTGGAATCTGTGAATACTTTGTTTATGACGGCGGTTTTGGAAACGTAGTTTACGAAAACAATTTTATAGATAATCGACAGCAGGTAGCGGTTAATCAGACAGAGTATCCTGCAGTTAAAGTGAATCAAGTTGATATTGTTGCTTTAGACAATGGGAAGGTCGGTAACTATTGGAGCGACTACCAGACAAAGTACGCTAATGCTTCAGAAATAGACTCCACAGGAATAGGAAAAACGCCATACGTAATCGATGAAAACAACATAGACCACTATCCTCTACTAAAACCCATCAATATTTCTTCAATTTCACCCCAGCCAACAGCCACATCAAACCCAACTTCGTCACCTTCAATTCCAGAGTTCCCAGCATGGATAGCCCTGCCACTTGCTATAACGACAGTGTTGATAGCATCTTTGATTGGAAGAAGGCGCCTATTTGGATGCTATTAACAATTCTATGCAGAAAGGGGGAGGGGGGTAGGTCCAAGAAGTTTTCTGGTGGAAAACTATAGGGGGAGGGTCGCTATTGGCAAAAATTCAACTCAAAAGCACGTTGAAAACAGCAAACCACAGAGGGGTAGAGGCAGGTTAACCCGTAGCCTCGCTGCCTGAAGACTCAGCCCAAGCCGAACACGCAAAAACTAACAGCATTATGTCCGTGTTTGGGGGAAACATATAAACCGTCAATCCGCGTCTATCTTGGAAAAGAGCGAGCTTACACTATGAACTGCCAGAAATGCGGGAAAGACACCCTTATGCCGTTTCATTGTCCTTACTGCGGCGGACAATTCTGCAGTGAACACCGTCTACCTGAAAACCATCAGTGCCCCAAAATCGGACTCGCTCATACCCAAAGACAGGAAACTGTAACGGACGCCTTTGCGCCTAAACGCAACTCCTACGAGTTCTCCATAAGCTACGGACCTCCACGTAACGTCAGCAAACGCGTGTACTTTAGCCCTAAAGAAATCAAGCACCTCATAATCGGCGGTTTGCTCGTAGTTGCCGTCGGCTTCTCATTTGGGATAGGCGCTATTTGGAACGCCGCGCTCGCCATACAACTCGGAGTTCTCGCAGGGCTTCTCATACTGTCCTTCTTCACACACGAAATAGCCCACAAAGTAACCGCCCAAAAAAACGGCATGTGGGCAGAATTCCGCTTAACCACATGGGGCGCCCTCATGACCCTACTAACCCTGATTCTGCCCTTTAAGCTAATCTCGCCTGGCGCCGTCATGATTGCAGGACCTTCAAGGCTGGACGTCATCGGAAAAGTATCCATAGCAGGGCCAATAACAAACATTGTGCTTGCATCGGCATTTCTTGGAGCCACCCAAAGTCCCACTCCATACGCATGGATATTCGTTGTGGGTGCCTTCCTGAACGCCTTCATAGCAGTTTTCAACTTGATACCCTTCGGCATACTCGACGGCTTCAAAATCTACAGCTGGAACAAGATGATTTGGGCGGCAGCGTTCGCAGTTGCCGTTGCCTTGGTGATTCCCTCTTACTTGATGTACTCAACCCTCATATAACCCAACAAAACCTGATGCATACGCAACTCTGCATGGTTTTTAGAAACTGGCTTGCTGTTGGCGCTTTCTTGCAGCCAAATACCCGTAAATAAAAGTCGCGCCCCTAAGCTACGGGATAACACTATGTCTGAAGAACCTTCATTAGAAGATGACACCCAGAAATCCAGTCTCAGCCAAGGCAGGTCTTTTCAAAGGTCTCCTGTACAAAACAAATGCAAAGTCTGCGGGCTAACCTTCTCCAGCCACGAAGAACTAGAACTACATCTAAAAGCCGCCCACAACATCGAACAGTAAATCCAAAAAACGCACACACAATATTCTCTTTAAAAACGTGTTTTCTTCTACAACCCAAAAAACATGTGAGAACCTTCCCTTTTATTCGCGGTGTCGTTGTTGTTGAATTCTGGCAGTCACATATCTTTATGAGCGCTTGGCAGAGTTAAAGGATGTGGTCCGGCAAAACGGAGGTGGTTTATTTTGTCTAAACATAAAGAAGAGAAAAGCAAAGGCAAAATGTCAGTTGCAGAAGCTGGCCGAAGAGGCGGCGAACGCACCGCTGAAACCCATGGAGAAGAGTTCTACAGCAGGATTGGCAAAAAAGGTGGACAAAAAGGCGGGTCAAGATCTCGTAAATCCACTCAAAAAGAAATGGAAACTGAACAAAAGTAACTGCTTTTTCAATATATGTCACGTTGCCCTCCTTGATGTTCACTACCGCAATTTTTTGCGAGGAAAAGTCAAAGCTCCATTTTTCAAGAAACACAGAATCTAAAACAACCGAAAACAAATTCTGCTTCTTTTCTAAATAAAACTCCAAAAACGCGTGCTTAACGGAAAATACGGAAAAATAAAAGATTTGAAGATAGATCTAGATGAGTTCAATTGTTACATGGACTTCTTCAGGAACGCGGATGCGCATGATTCTTCTCATAACACGCTCTTCGCTGTCGATGTCGATTAAACGTTTATGGATGCGCATTTCCCACCTGTCCCACGTGGCGGTGCCTGAACCTGAGGGTGCCTTCAAAACGGGCACACGTAAACGCTTAGTGGGCAACGGGACTGGACCATTAATTTTTACGCCTGTTTTCTGGGCTATGTTTTTTAGTTCTTCACATACTCCTTCAAGTTTCCCGTAATCGGTGCTTGTTAGCCTGATTCGTGCTTTTCTAACCATTCAACTTCAATCCTGATTTTCTGCCCTTTTGACAGGTTTCGGACACTGTAGAGATTTAAACCGCACATAAAAACCTATCGACCCCTTTTTTATCTTTATCGTCTAGCAGTTTGCCAATCCACCGCATTTTTTTGTATCATACCCGTTTCTTTTTCCCTTTTGTTGCTGAACCGTTGCTGTTTACACAAATTCATGCAAGGGGCTATTTAGGTTGCTTTTCTTATCCTTGCTTTGTAGCCCATGTGATCTGTTATTTCATACGCAATCCATTTGCCTTTGACTATAGTGGTCTTAAGAATTATTATACTGCTCAAGCTTTCAACCTGCGTATTCAGTCAGAGTTTGAAACCTTCAAAGTTAGCTAATACGAATTTCAGTAGTATGAAAACTGTCGGAATAATCTCTACGGGAACTAACTCTTAATTCCCTAAACCGCCTAAATGTAGAATGCGGAGGGAGGGCAGTTGAGCAATACCGACGTAACCATTATTCAGGTTGCGTTCTTCATCGGAGCACTGATTACTGCGTACTGTTTTTTCAGAATATACGACTGGTGGCTCAGTAGAAAGAAAACAACTACTTAATCATAACTCTCTTTTTTTTGTAGTCTATTTCGCTCTTTAAACCCAACTCTTCAATGTCATTTGCAACTTTTCGCAAGGCATTGTCTATTTTTTCAGTCATGGTAACCGCGAAAACCGCTTTTATAACCATTTATGAAGTCATATTTCAACTTTTGATATGTCCTTCAGTTGTGCTACAAGAATACACAAAAATACACACCCTCTTTTAAGGGTTACAGGTAGAAATGCAATTGAGCTTGCACAAATTTTGAGTCCATAGTCTTGGGGGGTGCTGTAATTGTATGCCGTTGCCAGCAAACTCTTATACCCTGTTTTTGGTTTATCCACCTTTCAGGTTTCTAATAAATGAAAGGTGAACTATTTTGAAGATTCTTTTAAGCAAAAAGAAAATGGCATTCCTCTCTCTGATGCTTTTGGTAACGCTTGCTTTACCTTTGATGTCTTTTTCCTTAGTAAATGCTCATGACCCGCCATGGATAATCCAAACCTACGCTTTTATCACGGCTTCGCCTAATCCAGCTCAAGTTGATAACCCTTTGGTTCTCGTTTTCTGGGTTGATATTCCACCACCAACTGCGGTAGCAGCCACGGGTGACCGATGGCAGGGTTTCAGTGTCAACGTAACTAGACCAGACGGCACCGTGGATCAAGTAATAACAGACGGTGTTTCTGACCCCGTCGGCTCCAGCTACGCTGTGTACGTGCCCGAAATGACGGGAACTTTCACCGCTGAGTTCAGTTGGCCAGGACAGACACTTGAACGTGCGGGTTACACAGGCGTGAACGGTAGTGACAGCGCGTATATCGGCGATTTTTTTGAAGGCGGCAGCGCAAACACAACCTTTACAGTAACAACTGACCCCCCTAATTACTATCAGGAAGCTCCTCTGCCCGTCAGCTACTGGACTAGACCAATAGATGCCAATAACCAAAACTGGGCTGTGATTGCTTCTGCTTGGCTTGGGCAAAACGAGTTCGGCACGACTTATCTTAAGTATAATCCGTATGGGTGGGCACCTAATACAGCTCACGTAATGTGGACCATGCCGATTTCGTTTGGGGGTGTTGTGGGCGGCGACCACACAATAAGTGATGAAATGACCTTTTATTCAGGTACCCAGTATCAGCTGAAATTCAACAACCCGATAATAATGTACGGGAGAGTTTACTTCAGCCTTCCTCTCGCTAACTCGCCGACTGGTCTAGGCGTGACCTGCGTAAACCTGAGAACGGGCGTAACCGAGTGGACACGAACTGACCTTGCCAGCGTAAACATTGGGCAATTTTACGATTTTGAGTCACCAAACCAACACGGCGTCAACCCCAACGGCTACTTGTGGGTAACTGGATTTGCAGGAACACCCATAACGGGAACAGGTATTGTTAACGGAAACGACACTGTTTCAGAGACGAACGCTACTGCACAAGTCAGCGCCACCGGATGGATGGCAATTGACCCGCTATCAGGCGTTAACATATTCAACGAAACAAACGTGCCCTCAGGTACACGTGCATATGGACCACTAGGCGAATGGCTACTCTACAACATCGGTGGCCAAAACGGCTCGTCTTCATACCTTTGGCAGTGGAACAACACCAAGATACCTGGAATTGATAATCCTAGCGCAGTCACTCAATGGTTACCCGGCACCACAAACCAAAATATGAGTGAAGCATACGACTGGAACGTGACGCTGTCAGAAACTTTGACTCCCAAGTCCTCTCCAATTGGCGGAAGCGGCTTTGGCGTAGTGTCAACATTTGATCCAGCAACTGGACTTTACACGACTAACCCAACACTTCTCAGGGTATTTCCAGGAAACGTGATTTTTGGTCAAAGTTCTGGTCTGCAGCAAACCCCTGGAACTTCAGCAGGCATAATTGGTACTCCTGATCCGTTTACGTTGTGGGCGATAAACCTCAACGCTTCCCGAGGTGAAATCGGCGAAGTATTGTGGGTTAAAGATTATCCAGCTCCCCCTGGTAACATCACTATAAATATTGGTCCCGCTGATGGAGAAACTAACGTCTTTACACTATACTATAAACAGACCGTTCAATGGCTTGGCTATGATTTGCTAACCGGTGAACAACTATGGGGACCTACACCCATGGAAACTCCCGCATGGAATTACTATACTGGTTCAACAGCTTTGACGAATCCCATAGGTATGGGTTATGGGCACTTGTACGTGGCAGGTTATGGTGGCGTACTCAGAGCTTACAACCTTACTACAGGTAACCTTACCTTCACATGGGGCAACGACCCTAATGACCCAACCAACAGCACGATAACGCCGAACACTGTTTACGGTGATTACCCAACCCAAGTTGCTGCTATCGTCGATGGCAAAGTTTACTTAGTTCAGGAAGAACACTCTCTTGGTGCACCACCTTACCAAGGTGCAATGACGCACTGTGTAGACGCTTTTACAGGTGAATTGAAATGGCAGATTTACGGTATGAGTTCTTGGCAAATGCAGGCGGTCGCCGACGGTTACTACACATGGCTTAACCTCAACGACATGAGAGTTTACTGCATGGGACCAGGACCCAGCTCCACAACAGTGCAGGCAACACCGATAGGCACAAGCGGTGACATACTAATTCAAGGTAAAGTCTTAGACGAATCACCCGCATTAAAGGGTACCCCTGCGATAGCGGACGATGACCAAGGCTTATGGATGGAGTACATGATTCAGAGTACTATTGAAAAGCCTGAAGTGCAGGGTGTACCAGTGCAGCTGACAGCTGTTGATTCGGACGGCAACACCCACGATGTAGGTCAAGTTACAAGCGATTCGGAAGGGCTTTTCAGTTTCGTGTGGACTCCCCCAATAGCTGGCGCGCTCAAAATTATGGCAAACTTTGAGGGAACCCAATCCTATGGTCCTTCATCAGCAGCAACTGCAGTGTCAGTAGCAACAGGAACTTCCACAACTGCAACTCCGACACCTACAGCAACGGAACCCGCCACGCCGACGTCGACCTCAGCCACGGGTTCCCCGACAGCCACGGAAACGCAGACAGCATCGCCTTCCCCTGTGTCTCCGCCAAGCGGGGGTCCTGCAGTTGAAATCTATGTGATCATCGCCGCCGTAGTTATAATCATCGTAGTAGCCTTAATTGCGGTTTTTCTTAGACGACGCAGCTAAACCAAAAACTCTCCCTTTTTTAGTCCATGCATAGAACGTTTCGGTACCTTCGAGAAAAGGGCTGTGAAGCTTAGGCAACTATTAACCCTTTTTTGTTCGCGGGTTTCTATCTCTCTCCTAGTTCGGTCGCCCAAGCCCAGCAAACCTTTCCTTGATCGATAGACATCTTATAAGGTCAGGCAACGGGTTGTTTTATGGAATATGTTTTAAGAGCTTTTAATTTTAAACATGTTCCTTTTAGAGCCTTTTATGGTGAAGTTAGGTTTTTGTGTAAGTGTTTTGGTTAGATGTGTTAAGGTGATTGTTGTTGCTTTGGTTTATTTGAACAAATCATATTAAAGGCAACGAACTGTTATTTACAATAATACAGGTTTCCGTACAATGACTGAATGTGAATTGCCGACGAGACGAGGTCTAGACCGGTTAACTATTGGAATAATAATCGGTTTGCTGTTTGTCACTGTCATTGCTACTGTTCTGACCCTTACTGTCCCAGATTTCGGCGCGTTGTTTCTCCCTGGAGATGTGGAATATATTCCTGGTGGGGCCATTTATGAGGTAATTTATGTTGTGTTAACTATAGCTACAGACATCCTTTACCTTCTCGGAGGCGCCGGTGTTGCCTTCGGGGCAGTGTTGGTGGCTTACCGGTTTCTGCAATGTAAACTCAAAAGCCCCTTTAAACCCTCGTGTGTGACGCGCTTTCTATCTGGATATTTGACTCTGAGTTTAGAGCTTTTCATAGGCGCCGAAATTATAAAAACGGTTGTTGTGAGGACATATGAAGAGTTCATTTTGCTTATTCTGGTGATTTTCAGCCGAGGACTTTTCAGTTTAATTTTGTACCTTGAACGCAGGTGGCATGGTGTGGCAGAAACAGAGTAACCCTTTATTTCACCAATTATTTGCCGTTGTTTTTGGCTTAAACATCTTAAAATGTATGGTATCCATGGCTAAAACTTAAATCTGGGGAATTGCACTCTAAAAAGGTTAAGCTCGGAATGTCATGAGTAGAATAATGCGTGCAATGCCAATTTGGCTTGGGGCTGTCTATTCGAATAAGGCTTTTTTGCTACATCGTTTAGAAGTGATTATCAAAGCCTTTTTTGGACAATTGCTTCAAAAAAGCTGCGATAAGCTTAAATACGTTCAACGTAATTTCAGACGTTATAAACGTGTGAAAACCGAAATTGGTAAAAGTGGTAAATTTGTCCAAGAGACACTTTTTAGAGGGGGAACGATATAGATGATTATCGAATCAATAGTCGCATTCGTACTAATCTTTTCTGCAACATCAATCATCTACTTACTAGGGCGCAGAGCCGCACCTAAACCCGCCCAAACCTACGACGAATGCACCGCGTATGCCTGCGGCGAAAAAGTAACCTACCCCAAACTCAGAGTCAACGTATCCCTCTACAAGTACCTCATCTACTTTGTAATCTTGGACAGTTCCGTACTGCTTTTAGCCTTCGCTTCGTTCATGCAAGCAGGAACAAACGTTCCTTTAATTCTCCTATACCTACTCATGATGCTTGCAGCGGGCTTACTCGTATTTGACGGAGGTAAAGAATAAATGACCAACTTAGCAATGTGGTCCAGACTAAAATCGCCTTGGGTTATACACTTTAACTCAGGCGCATGCAACGGATGCGACATCGAAATCGTCGCGTTGCTCACACCAAAATACGACGTTGAACGCTTCGGCATAAAACTAGAACCCACCCCCCGACACGCCGATGTCCTGCTAGTTACAGGCTCAGTTACCAAACAATGTGCTGAACGCCTAAAACGCATTTACGATCAGATGCCCCAACCAAAATTTGTTGTAGCCATCGGAGCGTGCGCATGCTCAGGTGGAGTCTTCCAAGGAACCTACGGCACATTAGGGGGCGTAGATAAAGTTCTACCTGTTAATGCTTACATTCCAGGTTGCCCGCCACGACCAGAAGCTATAATCGACGGTGTAGTGAAGTTGCTGAACGCGTTGGCTGCGCCTCCAGCGCCAAAGCAGGCATCCGAAGAGGCGCCAAAAGAAGAAGCCCCTGCCCCTGTGGAAGAGGCAAAAGGAGTACCTGTGGAGGTAAAAGCAAATGCCAAGCAGTAACATAGACATCGTAAAAATTCTTGAAACCAAACTGCAAGGTAAACCTGTTCAAATAATGCCTGGTTATCTTGGCACTGCGACAATTAAAACAAAAGACAACAGCTACTTAGACGTATTCAAAACGTTGGTGGATGCTGACGAAAAAACCGGCGTAGTTTCAATCACAGGTATTGACCTAGGTGCTACCTTAGGCGTCTTCTATCACGTTCGCACCAGCAACGCACTCTTAACTATCCAAGCGGAGGTTTCTAAAGAAAACCCGACGCTTAAAAGTGTAAACGACATCGCACCCAGCGCCGCATTCCACGAGCTAGAAGTAAACGACCTAGTTGGTGTAACTTTTAAGGGAAACCCCCTTTCTGGGCACTTTGTGCTTCCAGATACTTGGCCACAAGGCGTTTATCCACTTCGGAAAGACGTCAAAGCAGATGAGGTTCAGCTTGACCCCTCGCCTCCAGAAGAGAAATCTGACGAAGGCAAACTTGTCAAAATAATCATCGGACCCCAGCATCCTGCACTGCTAGAGCCAGAAAAATTCGCCGTAATGGTTGAAGGCGAAACTGTTCGTGCTGTTGAGCCACGCATTGGCTATGTGCATAAAGGAATAGAGAAAGCTTCCGAATCACGAACTTATCTGCAAGATGTTTACTTGGTTGAACGTATATGCGGCATTTGCAATAGCTGCCACGCCTGTGCTTTTGTGGAATCTGTGGAGAAAATCTTGAAAACTGAAGTGCCGCCCAGAGCAAAATATCTTCGTACAATAATCTTGGAACTCAATAGGTTACACAGTCACTTGTTGACGTTGGGGCACGCAGGCTTAGAAATCGGCTACGAAACCCTGTTCCAGTACTTCTGGCGTGACCGCGAACCCGTAATGGACATAACTGAGATACTGACGGGCAACCGCGTCATTTCTTCCGCTATGACCGTGGGCGGTGTCAGACGTGACCTGAAAGAATCTGACATACCTAAAGTCAAAGCTGTGCTTTCCGATTTGCGGAAGAGGCTGCCGTTTTACTATAAAGTTTACCGTGACGAGCCCTCGATAGGTATGCGCATGCAGAAAATTGGGACACTTACAAGGGAAAACGCTCTTAAACTCGGAGTGGTTGGTCCAGTAGCCCGAGGTTCAGACGTGAATATAGATGTCCGCAAAGATGAGCCTTACGAGGCTTACGGCGAAATTCCCTTCAAATTAATTACCTATAAAGCTGGCGACACATGGGCAAGAATGAACGTCCGCTTGGAAGAAGTCGAAGAAAGCATAAATATCATCGAATACGCGTTGGACAATCTGCCTGACGGTCCATTCAGGGTTAAAACCCCAAGGGTTGTGCCTCCAGGTGAAGTGGTTAACCGCGTTGAAGCCCCTAGAGGCGAACTCTTCTACTACGTCAAAAGCAACGGTACGGCAATGCCTGAACGCGTGAAAGTGCGTACACCAACCTTCGCCAACATACCCGCCTTCCTCACAACCGCCGTCGGCGAACCATTAGCAGACGTTCCCCCGAACTTCGTAAGCTTAGACCCATGTTTCTCATGCACAGACAGGTGATGGTGAAAAAACAATGATTGACTATCTGCTGCTAATCTTCCGTGTACTCGTCTTTCCAGGATTCACTTTCATATTCTTCTTCACGCTGTTCTGCGACTGGGTGGAACGCAAAGTTGAAGCTCGAATGCAGAACCGAATGGGCCCAACATTTACAGGTCCAGGCGGAATTTTACAGCCGATAGCCGACTTCATTAAAATGCTTACCAAAGAAGAAATCACTCCTTCAGATTCAAAACGGAACGTCTTCCGATTTGCCCCCATACTGGCATTGTCAGTTCTGATTTTCGCTTTGGCTTTCTTACCGATTGACGGCACCAGCGTTATTCCAGGTGTTGGTTTCGCGGGAGACTTGATTTTTGTCATGGCATTGGTTTCAGTGGCTAACTTCATGTTGTTCCTCGCGGGCTGGTCCAGCACAAACCCTTACAGCGCCATAGGCGGCGCGCGGGTGCTTACGCAGTTTCTGGGTTACGATATTCCTTTGCTTCTGTTGGCGTTGGCACCTGCGTTTCTCGCTGGCAGCCTCACCATTTCAACCATCGTTTCAAGTCAATGGTTACCTTACGCGATTTTGGCTCCTTGGGCTTTTGTTCTATTCATAATTACCATGCAGGCTGAATTGGAAAAGGACCCCTTTGATGTTCCCCACGCAGAAAGTGAAGTTGTTGCGGGGCACGAAACGGAATACAGCGGCGGCAAACTGGCATTCCTTAAGCTTGCCCGTGACGTGCAGATTGTGTTTGGTGCCTCCCTGATTACTGTCCTGTTCCTCGGTGGAGCAAATGGGCCTGTTCCCTTTGGGTTCCTGCCTGAATTCTGGGGCACCCTGTGGTTTGCGCTCAAAGTTATAGGCGTAGTCATAGTTTCTGAGTACTTGACAGTTCTGTTTGCGAGGTTACGAATTGACCAAGTAGTGCGTGTTAATTGGCGAATAATCCTGCCTCTTACGGTGCTGTCGCTCATCTTGACGATAAGCTTGGCATACTGGATATACCCAATAGTGTGATAAAAATGGCTAAGAAATCTCGAATATCTCCAATGTTCCGACGGGTCCTTTCCCACTTGATGTCTAAACCTGCCACAGGCAAATATCCGTTCGTGAAATGTGAACCTGCAGAAGGCTTCAGAGGCAAACAAATTTTTGAACTTGACCTCTGTGTAAGTTGCGGTCTATGCAGCAGAGATTGCCCTGCAAAAGCCATTGAAATGGTCATGGTGGACGGCAAAAAACGACCAAAATTCTATCTTGACCGCTGCATCTTCTGTTATCAGTGTGCTGAAAGCTGCCCAAGAAACGCCATTAAAAGCACAGACCTTTTTGAGCTAGCGACAACAGATAAATCCTCCTTGGTTATACAACCAACTACGACTCAAAAAACTACGGGGGCATAATCATGATACTTGAAGTTGTCAGTGCTGGACTAATCATAACAGCTTGTTTAGCAATTTTCCTCGACGAAGCTGTCTACTCAGTTGCAGCTTTAGCAGGAACCTTCCTTCTAACATCGCTTCTTTACGCTTTAAACGGCGCCATTTTCGTGGCAATCTTCCAATTTGCCATCGGCATAGACACAGTAGCCATTCTGTTTTTGGCTGGTGAAACACTTAGCGAAAGACCCGAAACAAAAACTAAGCCCTCCATGTTAATCGGGGTTGCAGTTCTAGGTGTGATTCTGTCTTTGCCTATGATTTTCTTCTCAATATCTTCCCCCAGCACAGTAACCTCCACAGTTTCTTTCGGCGAAGCACTGTGGAACTATAACGCTGTAGACGTTATCTTACAAGGTTTAGTTATAGTAACTTTAGCGGTAGGCATACCCATAGTGCTCTTCCAACGAAAGAAACGGCACAATCAAAAACGGAGTGCTGCACAATAATGGACTTTGTAATCTTATCCTTAATCATGCTGGCGATAGGCATTTACGGCTTGCTTACCCAACGGAATCTGCTCAAGATTTTCGTCTCCATAGAACTAATAGCCACAGCCGCCACACTCAACTTTGTGATGCTTGGCGTAAACAGCTTGGGGGTAAGTCAGGCTTTCCTGATTCTGGCTTTCTCCACTGACACCGCAGTCAGCGCGGTCATTCTGGCTTTGCTGGTAATCGTTTCCAAAAAGTACGGTACAAGTGACATCAGCAAAATAATGGAACCCACAGAGGTTGAACAAGAAGAAAACAGTGAGGCAGAGCAATAATGCAGTTCTCTGAGATTTCTGGCTGGCTTGTCTGGATACTTCCTTTGGTATCCTGCCTTTTTGTCCCCGTAATTGGACGCTTCAGTGCAAAAGCAAGAAACGCCTTCGTCGTCATCATTAGCTCGATAACGGCTTTCTTAGCTTTCACACTTATACCCGCAGTAGCCTCAGGCGAAACTGTAAACCTGATAGCCACATGGATTCCTGGAAACGTAAACGCGGGAATATACCTTGACCCCCTAAGCGTTCTTTTCAGCTGCCTCATAGGCTTCTTCGGCTTGATAATCGCCATTTACTCACTGGGCTACATGAAGCACGAAGAGAACCTGACACGGTACTACTTCTACCTGCTCCTCTTCATCGGCTCCATGATAGGCTTAGTCATCAGCGACAACTTCCTACAGCTGTTCATATTCTGGGAAATGGTAGGCATGTGCAGCTACGCACTCATCAGCTTCTGGAATAACCGACCAGAATCCGTCAAAGCAGGAAACAAAGTTTTCCTCATGACCCGCATCGGCGATGCCATGCTACTGGGCGCAATAGGTGTTCTCTACGCAAGCCTTGGCACACTTAGCTTCCACGGCACCGTCACCGCCATAGCCGCAGGACAACTTTCCTCGCCGCTTCTGGTTACCGTTGCTTTCCTAGTTTTGGGTGGTGCCATCGCGAAGTCTGCGCAGCTTCCCTTGTTCACTTGGCTTTACAGCGCCATGGAGGCGCCCACCTCCGTTAGCGCCTTGTTGCACGCTGCAACCATGGTTAAAGCAGGCATCTACCTCATTGCACGTTTCATTCTTATCGCGGCTCCGATGGTCGCGGCGCTTGAGCCCTTGTGGCTTCCGACCGTTGCATGGATAGGCGTCTTAACGGCGCTTGTTGGAGCAACATTGGCTTTGTCAACGCCCGACATCAAAGGCGTTCTTGCGTATTCAACCGTAAGCCAGTTGGGTTTCATGATGGCTGCGTTAGGTTCCTCGGGTGCGCATGCAGCTACGTCGATAGGCTGGTTCTCAAGCTTGTTCCACATGATGAGCCACGCTTTCTTCGAAGGATTGGGCTTCCTCCTGGCAGGCGGTATCATACACGAGTTGGGAACCCGCGACATGCGGCTCATGGGCGGACTCAAAAAAGCCATGCCTATAACCTTCCTGTTAGCCCTGATAATGATACTCACAACGAGTGGTCTGCCGCCGTTCGCAGCGTTCTTCAGCAAGGGCGCAATAATCACAAGCATCACCGAAGAAAGCGGGTTAATACTGACTATCTTAATTTACGCAACCACCGCATTGACCTTTGCTTACAGCTTAAGATTCATAAAGCTCATCTTCTTAGGCAAAGAATCCAACCACATCAAGAAGCTTAACGTACATGAGTCCCCAAAGATTATGCTTGCTCCAGCCGTTGTTCTGGCTGTTGCCTGCGTTGTCTGGGGCTTCCTTATGCCTTGGCTCGGCGGCTTTCTGGGTCTGGAAGCACCTTTGACCCTGCTTGGTTCCTTCCTTAACTTAGAGACCGTAATCTTTGCTGCAATCTTAATTCCAACTGGGCTGCTTATCTACGCCACTTACTGGAAGAACTACTCCATTATGACCGCCATCCGCAGCGAAAAGAACCCAATATCCAAACTGTTAAACCACGGCTACTTCGTTGACGAATTCTACGAGAAAGGTGTAGCTAGAGCCTTCATGGTGTTCTCCAAAGGCGTAAAGTCCTTTGAAGTAGTGGTCTTGAACATATTCCCAGTGGTCTTTGCTAACGCTGTTGTCCGCTTCGCAGGCGGTGTCCACAAGTACTTCGATGTCGCCTCTGACCAACTGATAATCTTAATTGCGGGACGCTCTGTTGAAGGTGCCTCAAAAGTCAAAACCATCGACACCGTAGCCGACAAACTGCTTGATGTCATCGCTCGCCGTACGGTGCGTTCTTCTGCTAAGGCACGTAAAGCACCCGTCAACAGTTTACAGCACTATCTAGCTGCAGCACTGGTTGGTTTCATCATGCTAGTAATCTTGATAATCATAACTGTGAGAGGTCTCTAACCATGACGTTCCCTATCCTGTTAACAGTCTTGCTTCTTCCTGTCGTGGCTGTTCCCTTCATTTACTTGGCAGGTAAAAAATCCGCAAAATTCGCCGCCCTCCTGCTTTCCGCTGTCGCAGCGGCTTCGTTAGGTTTAATCTTGACTACTGTGCCGACGATTCTAAGCGAAGGCAGCGCCACGGAAACTTACGCTTGGATACCCATGCTGAACTCGCAGTTCACGCTATCAGCTGACGGCATCAGTTTATCCATGGCAATAGTAACCATGATTCTGATGTTAACTGCATCGTTGTACTCGATTAACTACATGGCGGGCAAAAAGAACCTGCCCCTCTACTACGCGTTGCTATCCCTGTTGTTCGTAGGCTTAGTCGGCGTTTTCATCACGTCCAACCTTCTGTTCTTCTACTTCTGCTGGGAACTCATGCTGGTCCCTGCATACTTTATCATCGGAGGCTGGGGCTACAAAGACTCCTACAAGAACAGCTTCAAATTCTTCGTGTTCACCCACGCAGGAGCCGTCTTTGTCTTACTTGGCATCGGTGCCATCTTCATGTTAACAGGAAGCATGGACTACACTGCAGTCGCAAACGCACTCTTCGTTGCAAACCCCGACATAGTCCGCTGGGTACTCATCGCTGTCACAGCTGGCTTCGCCGTAAAAATGGCAATCTTTCCTGTACATATGTGGCTCCCAGACGCCTATGCTGAAGCGCCCGCTCCAATGTCCGCGCTCTTAGGTGGAGTCTTAACCAGTGCAGGTGCATACGCTATAGTCCGAATATCCATGGGTATCATTTTCCCCGCTGTGAACGCGTCAAGTGCAGCGTTCGCTATGAACTTCCTTGAGGTTTTGGCAGTTCTTGGAGTCATAAGCGCCTTCTTTGGTTCCTTTGTGGCTTTAGCTGAGACTGACTTGAAACGTGTCATAGCTTACTCCAGCATCAGCCACATGGGCTACATCCTATTTGGCGTATCCCTTATTCCGTTGGCTGCAACTGGACTTGGCGCAGTCGTCCAAAATGACGCCTTAACTGGAACGGTCCTGCACATTGTTACCCACGGCTTCAGCAAAGGCTTATTCTTCCTTGCAGCGGGCGCCGTGATGCAGGTTATGACTCTCCGAAACATAAAAGACATGGGCGGACTGGCAGGCAAAATGCCCGTTACAGGAACCTCTTCAACAATAGCCGCTTTAAGTCTTGCAGGTGCCCCGCCGTTTGCATGCTTCATCAGCGAGTTCTTCATCTTCATGGGTGCATTCCAAGTCATCCAGAACGGCTGGTCATTCTTCATCATACCAACCGCGTTGATGCTTGTTGCCACAATATTCTCACTTGCTTACGCGTTGCGGTTCACAACAAAAGTGTTCCTTGGGCCCTCAAAGAATCCTGAACTATTCAAAGACGCCAAAAAGAAGTTTGAGGTACCCCGATACATGCAGCTAGCCATGGTAATCCTTGTCGTGCTCGTCGTAGTTGTGGGAATCTATCCTTCTTTCTTCGTGGAACTCATCCACACAGCCATAGCGGGATTCCTTTAGCTTTAGCGGGTTTGCCTGAAAAGGCATCCTTTTTCTTTATATTGCTGGTTTTTCGACAAAACTACGTTTAAATACTGTTTGCTATTTCTTCTTTATCTTGTTTGGAAAGCCAAGCGCTTCCTTCAATTTCTCTAAGTCAATGTGGATAGTCCTATTTTGAATTGAACGATAACCATGTGGCGGTGACTTCCCTCTTTTCTTCGTTTCACTTTGGTTTTTTTGTGATAGATTTATATTAGGTACGATGCAGATATATCGGGCTATAGGTGCTTCAGAATATGCCATTTAGCCTACTGTTAGTGTTCCTCTTACCAATTTTAGTTGTACCCTTCGTTTATGTTGCTGCTAAGAAATCTAACAAACTGGCAGGAACTTTAGTTGGCGCAGTTGCCCTCGTCAATGTCGGGTTGATACTTTCCGAAATTCCAACTGTCATAAGTGATTCTATATATACTGAGTCTTATGCTTGGATTCCTGTTTTGAATGCACGCTTCAGTCTCTTTTTAGACGGCATCAGCGCATCAATAGCTTTAATATCTCTTGTCCTTATAGCCGCCGCGGCGTTCTTCAGCATACGATACATGGAAGGAAAGAAAAACCTCCCCGTCTACTATTCATTGCTTTCGCTACTCTCCGTGGGCTTAGTTGGCGTATTCATAACCTCAAACTTTCTGCTTTTCTACTTCTGCTGGGAACTCATGCTTGTTCCTGCATACTTTATAATCGGCGGTTGGGGCTACCGCGACAGCTACAAAGCCGCGTTTAAACTCTTTATATTTACCCATGCGGGCGCAGTTTTCGTGCTTCTTGGTATCGGGGCAATCTTCATAACCACTGGTCAAAGCGACATGTTCGCCGCACAAACGGCGCTCTTGAACCCTGCATACACTGAAATTGCGAAATGGATTCTGTTGGGATTAACCGCTGGGTTCGCCGTTAAGATGGCTATTGTTCCTGTTCACATGTGGCTTCCCGACGCCCACTCCGAAGCACCTGCAACCATGTCAGCGCTTCTCAGCGGTGTCATAATCAGCGCAGGCGCATATGCTATTCTACGTTTGTCCCTGTGCACTGTTTTACCGGGTTTAGCCTTGAACGACGCCGCTTTTGCAACTTCCTTCCTTCACGGACTGGCAATTTTCGGTGTTATTTCAGCGTTTTTCGGCGCCTTCATCTCCTTGGTTGAAACAGACATAAAACGAATAATTGCTTACTCCAGCATCGCCCACATGGGCTACGTCATGTTCGGCCTTTCCTTGTTCCCCGCAGCCTTAGCCTTAACTTTAGCTGAGGGTGCCTCTGTAAATCAGGCGGCGTTAACCTTAACTGGTATAGTGGTGGCTAGCGTTGCAATCTTGGGGACAGTGCTCCATATTCTAACCCACGCCGTAAGCAAGGGACTCTTATTCCTTACCGCAGGTTCAGTAATGCATCAAACTGAAGAACGTGACATCCGAAAGATGGGGGGACTCGCAGGCAAAATGCCTTTCACAGGCGTATCCTCCATTATAGCAGCTTTAAGCATTGCAGGTTCGCCGCCGTTTGCTTGCTTCTGGAGTGAATTTTTCATATTCGTAGGCGCCTTCGAAATAATCCGGGCAGACGCATTTTACACTATTCCAACAATTTTCATGCTGATAGCAACAGTGCTTTCACTGGCTTACTCATTGCGATTTGTAAACAAAGTTTTCCTAGGGCAATCAAAAACTGGAAACAGCGATTCCTCAATTGTAAAGAAAATAATAGATGTGCCCACTTCGATGAAGCTGGCCATGGTGATTTTGGTAGTTTTCGTGATAATTCTTGGAATCTACCCCACATTCTTTATAAACTTGATTAAAGCTGTACCCATAATTTAAGAAGTGAGTTTCATGGTCAGCGTTTACGACGTCGCATACCCAATCGTGACCTTTATTGTTTTCGCAATCTTAACAATCCCCACTTTCAGACTTATCCGAAAAACGAAACATGAAACCGCTTTGAGCCTCGTCTGGTTCGCTCTGGTCTTCGCTTGCGCGTTTGCTGCAGTTGCAAACCTAGCGATACAATACTACCAAATTCCCCTTGACCAGTCCTTCGTCAACATACCTCTGGCAGCAACAGCATCAGCGCCTTCAGAAGTTTCAAGCGCCTTCATGATTGACGGCATATCCATCTACATGACCATAATTATGGTTGCCGTAAGCGCCACCGTTATCCTCTACAGTATTTTCTATATTAACCCTTCAAAACGTCCATCCGAAAGGTACTTTGCCATAATGCTCCTCCTTGTTGCGGCTTTAATCGGCGCAGTATGCGCAGGAGATTTGCTGACGCTTTTCATCTTCTGGGAAGCCGCGGCGGCAGGTTCAAGTTTTCTGATGCTTTACAAGAAGAACCGCCAAAGCCTCAACGCCACACTAAAATACATAGTTATGATAGTTATCGCCTCCGCCTTCATAGTTTTTGGTTTATCTTTGGTTTACGGAATAACTGGCACCTTAAATTTCTGGGCAGTTAAAGACGCTTTAATGGTTTTAACCGATAAGTCCCTGCTAATACTTGCCTTCATTTTCATAGCCGCAGGCTACGCAATCGAAGCAGCCATTGTGCCTTTCCACTTCTGGCTCCCAGACGCTTACAACGCTGCACCCGCTTCCTCGTCAGCTTTCCTCTCTGCGTTGGTGGACCAAGGAAGCTACTACGTGCTGATACGTGTGCTTATATTCATCTTAACACCGACGGCGGTTCTAGACTGGCGTCTCATGCTGGCTTTCATGGCAGCTTTCACCATGATTGTAGGTAACATGTTCGCGCTAATCCAGAACAACGTCAAAGTCCTGATAGGTAACATCTGCGTCGCTGACGTAGGCTACAACCTTGTTGCCATGGCAAGCATCGTTCCCGGCGTGGCTGGTGCTGTTACTCTTGGGCTGCAAGGCAACTTGTACTTCTTCCTTATAGGTGGCATAACCACGGCGCTTTCCTTCATGGCTGTGGGTATAATGAACCATTACGGCTTCAAGACCCTCAAGGACTTTGCGGGTATCGGTCGAAGGTTACCGTATACAAGTTTTGCTTTGCTGATTGCAGCGTTGTCATTTGCAGGTGTTCCCCCGTTAGGCGGCTTCATAGCCAAGTACTTGGTGTTCACCGCTGCAATAGAAGCGGACTTTGCTTGGCTGGCAGTCATCGGTGTCATAATGAGCGTTGTGCAAACGGCTTACCTGTTCCGCCTAATTAACGTCATGTACGCAAAGAAGCCGAAGGATGAAACACGGATAAAGGAGCCGCTGAAGCTGCTTATTCCAATCTTCATCTTGGTAGGGGCAATAATCATACTGGGGCTGTTTCCGTCAATAGTTCTTGACCCGATACAGCACGCAGTAAACCAGTTCCCCTTCATGCCCTAACCTTCTTTTTCCCACACACCTTTTTCTTACTTGAATCCCAAAAGGCAATTATTTTATTCGCGTCACCCGTACTCATTGGCATGCACTCTGGCAACTACACAAAAGAAGACCTGTCCATCAAGCACATGAAAAAGGCAGAAGTCAATGTCGCCATAGACTGGGCTCAAAAAGAAGGATGGAACCCCGGAATCCACGACGCCGAATGCTTCTTCCAAGCTGACCCAGACGGCTTCTACGCCGCAAAAATCGCTGATGAAATCGTCGGCACCGTTTCCGCAGTTAAATATTCTTCAAATTTTGCTTTCGAAGGGCTAATGATAGTTAAGTCTGAGTTCAGGCAGAAAGGCGTCGGCTCCGCAATGCAGGCTTTCGTTAATGACCTTTGCAGAAACGTTAATCTGGGCTTGGATGGCGTTTTGCAGATGCAGGAAAAGTACGAGCGCGTCGGCTTCAATTACGTCCACAAAAATACGCGGTACGCAGGCGTAGTCAAGGAAACTTCATCGGGTGACTGTTTATCGATTCAGAAGGCGGATTTCGCTGACGTTGCAGCTTTCGACTCGAAATTCTTTCCTGCCCCAAGACCCCGCTTTTTGGAGGGGTGGCTTTTCCAAAAAGACGCTTCTGCCATGTTGGCTCGTGAAAAACAAAGTGATGCAGTTTGCGGTTATGGTGTGATCCGGAAGTGTTTTTCGGGGCACAAAATAGGTCCATTGTTTGCAGTTGACCCTGTTGTTGCGGAATCCTTGTTTAACGACCTTGTTGTCTCGGTGAACGGTGAAAAGGTTTTTTTGGATCTCCCTGAACCAAACACCGCTGCAGTTGAGCTTGCAAACCGGCAGGGAATGATGCCCGTTTTCAGCACAGTACGCATGTACACTAAGCAGGAACCTAAACTGCCACTGGACAAAATTTACGGCGTGACCTCTTTCGAGCTTGGATGACTCTTCAGACAGGATTGTTTTTTAGAGAGAATCTCGTTTTTTAATACAGGTAACTTGTGATTCTTTGGTATACCGTCAGTTCTATTGCTCTGTTGCTGCATCATTGACGTTTCTGAGTTTCTAAAAAAATCAAAATAACGGAAACGAAAACCAATGAAGTTCTGTTTGTTTTCAAAATCTAATAGACGCCTTTTCGGCGTAGCGTTAGCAGCAAGTTTACCTGCGATTCTTTTTGTCTCTCTAGTGCCCTTAGTTTTTTCTGAGCCTCTCCCAAGCTTCACTATCCCCTGTAGAACAACCACTTACGGCGAATCATGGGTGGGCGATTACGCTTTTGGACTTTTCCAAAATAACCCCTCACACGTATTTGTCCCTGTTGCAAGTTATCTTGTAATAATGGATTCTGAAGTAAACCTGCTTCACCTACGGGAGTGGGCGGGTTCAAGCTACCAGGGCGAAGTTTCCTACATTGCACCTGGCACGCTTCTGTTTCAGGGCGAAGGGGGATCATATGTGCATTTTTGGAATTTCTCCTCAGGAAACGTCACTGACTTTGACGCCGTCGAGGGGCATCATGACGTGGACTACAATCCGATCAATAATACGGTTTTGACGTTGAATAATTATGTGCGGGAAGTCAATGGAACAAGCTACCTTTTTGATACAATTGTGGAATACAACGCTACAGGTTCGGCTGTTTGGGTTTGGGACACATATGACCATATACCTCTTAGCCAGCAAAGTGTCTATAACCTAACATCAACTGTGGATAATCAGACTGTTGTTGACTTTACGCATGCGAATTCTCTGCAGTGGTACTACAACGAAAGCATCGTATACTTTAACTGCCGCCATACCAACACCTTCTACAAAATCAATCAAACTACAGGAGATTTAATCTGGTCCTGCGGAGAATTCGGTGATTTCACCCTGTTGGATGCTCAAGGCAATCAGGTGGAGAGTCTTTGGTACGGTTGTCATGATGTTAAGCAAGTTGAACCCAACGTTTTCATTATGTTCAACAACGATTTTGGGAACGTGACGGACTTTAACAATGAGCAGAGTGCGATGCAGGAAGTTACCATAAATGAACAGGACATGACTGCTTACGTCAGCTGGAGCTGGACTGCCCCCAAAGAACTTTACAGCGCCTACTGGGGAGAAACCGCCCGTTTGCCCAACGGCAACAGAATCGGCGTCTTCGGAACACTCACCCATCCTTTAGCTCAAACCACACCCTACTTGGTTAACGACACAGGTGCCGTGCTGGTTGAAGTTAACCCGCAAGGTGAACTGGTGAAGCTCTACGAGTTCCCGCACGGCTGGGGCATCTACCGAATCGAGCCTTTGCCTGTACGACTTAACCCAACTCCCAGCCCCACCGCAACCGTTACTCCAACTACAAATCCCGCGTTAGGCGGCATCCCAACCATGTGCATCTACGCGATTCTTGCATCAGTTGTTGTCGCTTTCGTGATTGTGGTAATCATGCTATACGGCAGAACTAAGAAAGAACCTGAAGTACAATAGCCCAAAGATTTCTATAGAGTGGTGTTATACGCTTTGAGAAAAGGTGTGGCGCCGAGGAAGGGATTCGAACCCCTGCGGACCGCAAGGTCCACGGGCTCTCAAGGCCCGCGCGTTAACCACTCTGCCACCTCGGCACGCTTTTGCACCTTCACATTTGTTTTCTGTCTTAAAATCTTTACTTGAGTTTCCACTTCAAAACAGCTATCTTTACATGTAAAAATTCTTTTTTGGTGAAACGCCCCCTCAAAAAAAGGGGGATGAAAATGTTGTTTATCTGCGTCGTCGAAGCATTAGAGCGGCAATTGAGATGACAGCTATTATGACAATTACTGCAATCGCGATGTAAATCCATGATGTGACTTCCGCGGCTGGTGAAGGCGCTGGTGGAATAGTCGCTGTCCCCGTTGCTGTTGTTGTCGCTGTAGGTGAAGGCGATTCACCAGTTGCTGCACCAACGGTTAAGGTTGTGGTGCCAAAGGATCGCCAGTAAGATTCGGAGCCTCCGAAGGTTGCCACTATCTCGTAGATGTCTTCTGTTGGCGGCGTCCACAAGAAGCGGAACACTCCGTTAACGTCGCTGGTTGTAGAGCCTATGTCAATTATTGTTCCGTCTGAATGGATAGCTTGTAGCGTTACAGGGACGCCGGTTGCGTTGGTTGGGCAGGTTTTCTGCATGTTCTGGTACTGCATCCATTCGGTCATGTACTCGTCTGCTATCGCGGGGGTACTTGGCTGTGCGGGTGACATATCCATGACTGTGCCCGTTATGCCTACCGCTTCGTTTAGAGCAGCGTGCCCTTGTGAAGCAGTAACTGTGGTTTCCGTTTGTCCTTTGCCGAAGCAGTAAAGTCGGTTGTCGCCTCCGTTAAGGGACACCAAGTAGCCATCTGCAATTACGGGTGCTTGGAACCATCCTAGTATGTTCCATATGCCTTCGCCTGTTTCAGCGTTTATACAATGGAGTTTTTCTCCTCTCCACATGGGTTTGGTCGGGCTGTGTTCACCTGTGCACACGTAAAGTTTTTCGTCTGCGACGCTAAAGCCGACGCTTGAGAATGGGTACGTGCCGTAGGGTGTTTCAAGCCCGCTGTTTCCTGACCAGTAATCCCACAGATGTTCGCCTGTATACAGGTCGTAGGCGTGTACCATTCCGTCGTATGCAGTTGCGTAGAGTTTGCCGTACGCGATGTTATGTGTGCCTCCCGATTGCCCTCCAGAATACATACCCCACGCGTTTTCGTATGGCTCGGTTGGACCCCACATGTACTCTCCTGTTGACGAGTTGTAGCCGTACCACGCAAGCTCTTCCTTAATGTATTCGGTGTACACTCCTTCCGCCATGGGACCTTGGACTCCGTAAGCGGTAGCTCCAGGTATGAGCGTGCGGTTAACACGGAAAAGTTCCTCTCCATTTAATGCACTGTAGCCAATTTCCATTTGCCATGGCGTAGGCAGGAAAGTGCTTCCTGTGGTGGCAAGTATGGTGCCGTCCCAGGAGTCAATTTTAGATAACGCTTGCACTCCTTCCACATCAGGTATTGAAACGTTCCATTGTACGCCTTCTCGCCAGTCAAGTACTCTTCTGTTATCTGGTCTCCATTGCCATGCGTCGGTGCTGGTATTACCCGCGGGGGGTATAGCTCTGCTTGAATTCCACATTGCTAACCAGTTGTTTGTGCCGTCCAGCATGTAAATTAAGAGGTCTCCTGTTGGTGAGAAGACGGATGTGCCTGTTGACGCGTTAGTCATGCTGAGTATTAGATCTCCTGAGAAGGCGTCATACATGAAGTACATGTTCTGTGGTGGTCCAGTCATTTCCCATAGGTACGCGAATCCTCCGTGTTGGTTTGGCGACTCGTAACTGTAGACTTGTCCCATGGTTATAGCGTTGTACCACCTGACGTTGAAGATGTTTTGGTGGTATGAATCGACACTGGTGTTGTTTTCGTACCAGAGGGTCTCTCCTGTCCGTAAGTCTACACAGTAGAATCCGTATCTTGGGGCATTGGGGGTGTTATAGTATAGTCTGCCTTGGATAATGACTGGAGGACCAAATTTGGGCTCGTAGGTTTGTCCCTCGTTGTATTGATTGGTGAAAAATTCGCCTCCGATTATGCCTCCAAAGTATATCTCTCTTGTCCAGAGTATGTGGGCGGTGCTGGGCGCAGTTGTATAGGGGTTAAATCTGCCTTTGCTGTTGTAATCGCCTACTCCTATACGGGATGAACCTGAAGTGCTGTACCAGTTGCCCGAAATAGCCCACCACTCCCTGTTTTCTTGATCTATTGGGCGTTCCCAGTAGTCTTCTGGAAGAGGCCAATCGGGATACGCTGGTATCGGTTCTTGTTGTACTACCAGCTCTACGGATGGGCTTGTGCTGCCGCTGTACATGACGTCAACGGGGTTTCCAAATCGGTCTTCACCCGTTATGTGTTGTCCAGGGAAGGTCCATTGGAAAAAGTAGCTGCCCAGTTGGTCTGGTTCATAAATGAAGTATTGGAGCCCCACGGGGTCTGATGTGAATGGTCCTTGGGTTTCGTTTGTTCCGTCGGGTTTGGTGATTGTGCATAGCATGTCTTGCCAGCGATCTCCGCCTGCGCCTCCTGCGGTTAGGGGTACTACGTTGAGCCACATCGTAACCAGTACTGATTGATTGATTCCTACAGGGTTAGGAGACACAGCAAGATAGGCATAAGTCGGTAGTTCTTCTTGTGCTTCGCTGATTGGTGCATTCACTAAGAGTATTGTGGCTGTCAGCATCAGAATCAAAAAAGTTGTAACAACTGAGGTTTTGGTTTTTTGGAGTTTCAAATTTATATCCTCCAAAAGTTTCCCTAATTAAATATCCCTTGAATTATTTATTAAACATTGTTGAAAAATTGTTTTTTCGTTCAAAATTTGAGGCGGTACAGTTTGACGCGAGTCAGTTTCTTTGGGCAATAATAATGAGCCGTTTGGCGTCCTCGTTGTATTGCTGTCCCTCATAATTACCGTCAACACGCACAGCCTGCAAATCTGTTCCTGAAAGCAATACCTCCAGTTGCGAAAGCTCGTAAAGGCGAGCGATATGATATCTGACAATGATTTTCTTTGTTTTCTTGTTGCGGAAAACCCACAAGTCCCGCAGTTTCTCTCCGCCGCAGGTTATGCTACGTTTCTGTAGCAGGTGAAAGCTTGAGTATTCTTTCCATTTAAACAGGACTGCAAGCTGAGGGAACTTGGGTAACTGTTTGTAGAGGAAGCTTAAATTAAACCTGAACCGTTTCCCGTAACGGCGTAGCAGACGTGGACGGTTAAAAACATCAAGCAACAAAAAACCTTCAGCCCTCAAGGTTCTTGCAGCCTCTTTGAGGCTCTGAGTGTCCTCCTCTTCAGAGGGCAAATAGCCAAAACTGGCGTCTAAACTCAACACAGCCACGAAAACTTCGGAGGCAAAGGGCAGAAACCGCATATCCGCCCTAACCCAAGGCACACGCATTCCAGCCTCGAACGCTTTGCTTTTGGCTATTTCCAGAAGATTTGACGAAACATCCAGCCCAACCACGGTGTAACCTGATACGCTGAGGGCAATGGTGTGTCTTCCGCTTCCGCATCCTAAATCAAGCACCCAGCCTTCGGCTTTGACGTTGTTTTTGACGTAGTTGAGCTGTTTTTGTGTATTGTCTGCTTGGGCGATTTCTGTCCAGTACCTGCTTATGTCGTTGAAAAGTGACTGCGTGGGGACTTGGTGTTTAGACTTCAACCTTAAGTTTCTCCTGTGCTGTATTAGGTTGCTTTTATGGGAATAAATAAGCTGTTTCTTCCTTAGCTGGTACGCTGTTACAATACGATTAATCCTGTAGGTTCGAGCCGTTTAAATAACCACACTAAACTAATAGATACTAACCTACAGCGAGATGCAAAACAATGACTGGCGCACAGGAATGGCGGCAAATCTTCACTTTACTTAAGCTGGCTGAGATGGGTGCGCACAAGAGGACAGCTAAAATCAGCACCGAATACTTAGCGGCGAAACTTGGAACCAGCCAACAAACCGCATCTCGCTACCTAATCGAGTTGGAACGTAACGGCTGGATAAAACGGGACATAACCCATGACGGTTGCCTCATTAAAATTGACCCCACAGGCACTGCGGAACTGCAGAAGCTTTACACGAATCTGCGTTTTCTTATGGAGGCTACTTATCCGCCAAGCGTGACGTTGGAGGGCATGGTTTTTACGGGTATTGGCGAAGGCGCATATTACATTGGAAAAGAGCATTACCTAAAGCAGTTCCTCGAAAAGTTGGGGTTTGAGCCTTATCCGGGGACTTTGAATCTTAGGCTTGAAAGCGACTATGACATTAAAGCGCGCACGGAGCTTGATGCGTATCCAGCGATTGAGGTTGAAGGGTTCAAGAACGAAAATCGCACGTTTGGTTTAGTTAAGTGTTTTCCTGTTTTGGTTGGCAATAAGGTGAAGGGTGCGTTGATTACGGCTTTGCGGAGTCATTATGATGTTTCGGTGCTGGAAATAATCGCGCCTGTTTGCCTGCGTAGGCAACTGAACCTAAAAGACGGCAATAAAGTCAAAGTTGAAGTTATGATTTTGCCCTAGCTGCTTTAGAATGGTCCTGTGTACGAGTAGGTTTGGTACGCGACTTCGTGGGGTTTGCGCGTTCTTGCAAATATGTAGCCTGTGGCTACGCCTGCGACTAATCCGCCGATGTGGGCAAGGTAGTTCACGTTTTCGCCTGAGCTGATTATGAGTAGAAAGAATCCGAAAATGAGTGCGCCCATGATGGATTGTCCGATGCTGCGTCGGGCGTAGACTGCGCAGGCGCCGAACATGGCAAAGACTGCTCCTGATGCTCCCACGGAGAACAGGTTTGGTCCCAGCAGTAAGGAGAGAACGTTGCCTGCTAAGCCACCGAGGAAGTAAACTGCAAGATATTCTGGCAGCGAGAACATTTCTTCGGCTCTTAAGCCAAAGATGAGCAAGAACAGCATGTTGCCTGCTAGATGGATGATGCTGGCGTGGATGAACATTGAAGTAAAGAGTTGGTAGTACGCGCCCAAGTAGACTGCGGCGTTAAATTGGGCAAGCTGCACGGTGGTGTAGGTGAAGTTTGTTACTAAGAAGTCTCCGCCTTGTATTGAGGTGTAAATGTACATGAGAATGTTTGCCGCGATAAGGATGTAGGTGATTTTGTATTTTTGGCTGCTTTTCACGTTTTGTACTATCATGAGAATTTCTCAACTATTTTCTTGCGGATTTTGGAGCTGCTGTCAAGTTCGTCTGCTTCGAATTTGCCGACTCGAACAACCTTCACGTTCAAGTGCTTGTTGTCTACGTAGTTTTTGACGCGTTGCTCCATGTCTGTTTGGTCGTATCCTAACGCGACTACGTCGGGTTTTACTTTTTCAATCACTCCGCCGATGCCGAAATCTTCCAGCCCTAAAACTGCTTCGTTAACCACCTTCAACGATTCCACCAGCACAAGCCGTTGGTTCTCAGGTATGATGGGTTTTCTGCCCTTCATTTTTTCAACCGTACTGTCCCGCGCAATAATAACGATTAGCTGCGCGTTTTCGCCGCCTGCTTTTTTTGCTTCTTCTAAGAACTTTACGTGTCCTAGATGTAGCAGGTCGAATACTCCTGAAGCCAAAACAACGGTTGCTTTCTTGTGTTCGGTGGACATTGCCTTCTCTATGAAGCTTCCAACATAAAAATCTGGTTATAAGCTCTCCTGCTTCTTTATGGGTTGGACAGTGACTGCGCCCATTAACTTTAAGGCGTCTAGGACTCCTTCGCAGTACGCGATTGAGGTTAGGCTGGTTTCAAACTTTCCCTGCGCCCAAAAGTACTTGGCGTCTTCCAGATATGCCGTGACGTAGCAAAGGATTTCGTCCACACATGCCTCGATTACGGTGATTGCGCCTTTTTTGCGCTGCATGTCTTTGACGGTTTTCTCCATGGTAGCGATGTATTTTTGGGATAAGGCTTGGGCGTTCATCGGGTCATGCTCCGCAGTTTCTGTGGGGCACCCGCAAACGCCACCAACGCCTCAGCTTCTGAAAAGTGCAGTTTTCCGGGGAAAATGAGTGTCATGGGTGGCTGCCCAAAATCGAATTTCTGCAACTCCCCAACAAAGTCAGCTTTTAGGGTTGGCTGGTTGCTTCCTGCTCTGGCAAGCCCAACCGCAAGCGTATCGTCGGTGACAATGCCCTGTTTCTTTTTTTCTTCAATCCCCTTTAGCAGGGTCAAAGCTTGGCTTATGGTCATGAACTGCTTCTCGGCTGCTTTCAAGTCCAGTAGGCAGAGGGTGTGTATGCCGAGTTGTTTGTTTTGGGCGATGACGTTGTAGGGGGTTTCGCTAAAGTTTTCGGGGAAGGGTATGGTGACGGTTTTGCCGAATTTGTAGTTGTGTAAGCCTGAAACGCCGATGATGGCTGAGATGATGCTTGCGCCGTGAACTACCCGTGTGGGCACTTTGCGTTTGGCAGCTTCAACCCGCAGCGTTACATGTGTGGTGGCTATGAAGGGGTCGCCTGGAACCAAAAACGCCACCTTGCCCTTTTCGGCTGCGTCAAAGAGCGCCTTGCCGTTTTCATCCTCCAAGTTGTGCCTAGAAAGGGTTTGGATGGGTTTGCCTACGAGATTCTCAAGGTTCTTCAGGGAAAAGTCAGGCAGCAAACTCGTGTACAACTCAATGAAAACTGCGGTTGCGGTTTGAGCTTCTTCTAAGCCCTGCAGAGTGATGCCTTTTTCGTCGTTTAATCCTAAGCCAACAAACACCAGTTCACACAACAGTTTTTTCCTCGACAAACCATTCGGGACTCAATGACTTAAACCGTTCGTTCCGCTCTTTCTTCACTGCAAGTTTTAGTCTACCCTCCCCCTTTTCTGTAACGCCCGTTTTGGGTTGCTTTTTTGTTTCTATGTTCGTTTTGAGCTTATCCCGCGGCTAGAAAAGGCTGGAAACGGCGAAAAACGGCTAGAAAAGGCATAAAAAGACTAGAAACGGGGGGAATTGTTTGCTCTTATTACGCTTTTTGGCTGAGCTTCTTTTTTGGTGTTTATGTTCTTTTGTTTTTTTAGCAAAGTTAATATTTTGCCCAAATAATTGGGTAACGTGGTGGTTTTGTGTATGGCTGAAACTACTTACCATGAAGATAAGGTCTATCTGCCCAGACGAGTGCGGGAAAAAATGGGGATAGTTGACGGCGACGTTTTGCACATCGAAGTTGTTGAGCGTGGTGTTGCCAAAATGAGCATTGTACGTCGATGCGGCGCAGCAAAACGGGCGCTCGAAAAGCTGGATAATCCACCTAACTTAGGAGCGGTTAAAGGACGGCTTTCAAGAGAAGAAATCTATGAAGACCTTACTTGACACCAACATTCTCGTGCACGCCTACAACAAATCTTCCCCTCAACAGAAAAAAGCAAGCGAAATTATCCGCAAAGCTATGCAAGGCGATATCGAAGCATGCTTATCGCCTCAGGTGCTATACGAGTTCTTCGCAGTAGTGACCAGCTCCAAAAGGGTTGAACATCCAATGTTGCCACGTGACGCTGCTGAACTTTGCATTGACCTTTGGGAATGTAATGAAATCGAAAAATTGAACCCTTCAGGCGTTGCACCCCTTGACGTTTTCAAATGCGTTAAAGAATACAAGTTATCCAAGGCTGAAATTTTCGATTGTGCTCTGGCTGTAACTGCCAAAGAAAACGAGGTAGTGACTGTATACACAGAAAACGTTGCCGATTTCAAACGTTACAAATTCCTCAAAGCACTAAACCCACTTACTTAAAAGACGCAAGAAAATTCAGATTTTCAAGCGGGTTCACCAAGATGGAAAAACTCACGAAAGTCAGCTTTAGCAACCTTGACAAAATCCTGTTTCCCCAAATCGGCGTATCCAAAGCCCAATTCATCGAATACGTCATTAAGGTCGCCCCCAAAATGCTGTCCATTCTCAATGACCGTCCGCTTGTGCTGATGCGGTACCCTGAGGGCGTTGACAAACAGGGTTTCTACGCTAAAAACGCCCCCAACGGCACGCCAGACTGGGTCCAGACCGTCACGCTATACTCGCACTCCGCCAAACGCGACGTTAACTACATCCTTTGTAACGACTTGGATACGCTGATTTGGCTGGCGCATCTGGCAGCAATAGAACTTCACATGCCCCTTTCCCGCGTGCCCCAGCGTGAGGTGCCTGACTTTGCTTTTTTTGATGTTGACCCTGAACCGCCCGCCACGTTTGACGACGCTGTTGACGTAGCTCTTTTGATTAAGGAAAAACTGGAACTGCTCGGTTTGGAGTCGTATGTGAAGACTTCGGGAAAAAAAGGGCTGCATATTCTGGTTCCAGTTGTGCCGCAGTACACTTTCCGCGAAACCCGAAACTTTGTCCACGCCGTCGGCATCCAACTCACGAAGGTGTCCAGTAAGGTGGTTTCGGAGTTCAAGGACACCAAAACCCCCGACCGCGTCTTCGTGGACTACACGCAGAACAGTCATGGCAGAACGATGGCGTGCCCCTACAGCCTTCGCGCAACCCCCAACGCCACAGTTTCTCTGCCCATCGAGTGGAGCATGTTGAAGAAAAAGATAAAGCCCTCCGAATTCAATATTCAAACAGTCACGGGAACAACTGCAAACCCGTGGGAAACCATTTTTGATAATCGACAGAAACTGGAGGTAAAATAGTTGCCTAAAAAACCCAGCCGAGCAAAACGGCAGGAAACGGTGCAAACCGAAAAGTCCTCCACCAAAGAGGAGACCAAAGTCTCTGAAAAACCCAAACGTGCCCCTTCCCGAAGGTCCATGTGGAGCGGAAGCATCTCCATCGGCTTAATCAACGTACCCGTTAAGCTTTACGCCATGGTTTACGACCGCGGCATAAGCTTCCATTTCCTACACGCCACCGACAACCAACCCCTCAAATCCGAGCGGGTCTGCACCAAAGAGCACAAGGTGGTTCCTTGGAACGAAGTCGCCAAAGGCTACGAAGTCAGCAAAAACCAATACGTGGTTTTCAGCAAAGAAGAGTTGGACGCGGTTAAGCCTGAGTCAGATAAACGCATACGCATAGACAAATTCGTCGACTACCTCAGCGTAGACCCCGTTTACTTCAACAGCAGCTACGCCCTGATGCCTGACAAAAGCAACGACGCCTACAGCCTGCTCCTCACCGCGTTTGAGAGCATGGGCAAAGCTGCCGTGGGCAAAATCACCCTACGCACCAAAGAGTACCCCGTACTGGTGCATGCCTACAAGGGCGCGTTGGTGCTGACGACGATGCGGTACGGCTACGACGTGGTAGACCCCAGCGGCTTTGAGGAACTTCAAGCGCTGAAAACGCCGCAGAAAGCCGAGTTGGAACTTGCCAAAAAAATCATAAACGACCTTTCAGGCGAATTCGACATCAACCAATACACCGACACCTACCGCCAACGAGTCGAAGAACTCATCCAGAAAAAGCTAAAAGGACAAACCATAACCGTCGAGAAAGCGCCCAAAGAAGAAGTCAAAGGGCTAATGGCGGCGCTGCAGGAGACACTTAAGCAGCTGGAAAAGAAATGACCCCCCCACGCCGATACAAGCCTATGCTTGCCAAAGAAGCCCCAGCGCCATTTGACGGGGAGGACTGGATTTTTGAGGTGAAATGGGACGGCTTTCGCGCCTTAGCCTACATCAACCACCAATTGAGCCTGCGTAGCCGCAACCAGAAAGAGCTGCTGGACAACTTTCTTGAACTGCGAGAACTGGCGGGGTTGGCTCATGGGGTGGTTTTGGACGGCGAAATCGTCATTCTTAATGAGGGCAAAGTGGACTTCCAAGCGCTTCTTGAACGGGGCAAAGCAACCTCCCCAACCGACATCCAACTGAAAACAGCACGAAACCCAGCCGCCTACATCGTCTTTGACATTTTAGAAAAGGATGGGAAGCCGCTTCTGGATTTGCCCTTGATGGAGCGGAAAAAAATTCTTAAAGAATCCGTCAAGGAGGGCAAGCATGTTCTGTTGGCGGATTATGTGGAGGCGAAGGGTAGAGTCTATTATGCGGCGGTGTTGCAGAAGGGGTTGGAGGGTGTGATGGCGAAAAAGAAAAACAGCCCCTACGAAGCGGACGCCCGCAGCGGGGACTGGCTGAAAATCAAAAAGCTCCGCAGCTGCGACTGCGTCATATTCGGCTACACGCAAGGCACAGGCGCAAGACAAACCACGTTCGGCGCACTAATGCTTGGGCTTTACGATGCGAAGGGGCAGCCTGTGTTTGTGGGGAAGGTAGGCACAGGCTTTTCAAATGCCCTTTTGAAATCACTGCTGGAACAGTTTCAAAAAATCATCACTGAGGAAGCGCCGTTTGAAGTCGATGTTGCCGAAAAGGTGACGTGACTTAAGCCTGAAGTCGTCTGCGAAGTCGCCTACCAAGTCGTCACCAAGGATGGGCGGTTGCGGATGCCAAAATTTTTGCATGTGCGCACGGACAAGAAGCCTTACAACTGCACAGTTGACCAACTCAGCGAAGCAGCCAAAGCAAAACCGTTGCAGGAGTACGAGGCGAAACGGGACTTCACCAAAACCGCCGAACCCCAGTCCACGGTGCCAAACAGCGGCGAAACCCAAATCTTCGTGGTCCAAGAACACCACGCAAGGCATCTGCACTATGACTTTAGGCTAGAACGCGACGGCGTCCTGAAAAGCTGGGCAGTTCCCAAAGGCATCCCCAAAGCGGGCGAAAAGCGGTTGGCAGTGCAAGTGGAAGACCACCCAATCGGCTACGCCAGTTTCGAGGGCGAAATCCCAAAGGGCGAGTACGGTGCGGGGCAAGTCATTGTCTGGGACAAAGGCACGTATGAGACGAAGGTTTGGAACCAGAAAATGGTCGAAGTCATCCTCCACGGAGAACGGTTGAAGGGGCGGTTTGTGTTGGTGCCGCTTAAGAAGGGAGGCGACAAAAACTGGCTGATGCTCAAAGCAAAAAACTAACCACCGCCGTGCATGTGGGGACGATGGGTTGGAGCTACGGCTTCTGGAAAGGCAACTTCTACCCCGCAGACTTGCCCTCCAAGGACTTCTTGGGCTTCTACGCGAAGCAGTTGGGCACGGTGGAGGTTGACAGCACCTTCTACCACATCCCACGTACCCAAACCATGACCGACTGGAAAAACCAAACCCCCAACAACTTCCTGTTCTCCCTAAAATTCCCGCAAAAAATCACCCACATCAAGCTGCTAAAAAAATGCCAAGAAGAAACCCGCGTTTTCCTCGAACGCGCCAGCTTACTGCAGGAACAGCTTGGAGTTCTGCTACTCCAGTTTCCACCCATGTTTAGGCAACAACACCTGCCGCTTTTAGCCAAATACCTGCCCACCCTGCCCAAAGGTTACCGTTACGCGGTGGAAGTGCGCAACAAGTCTCTCCTCAACGAGGAGTTGTACGCGCTTTTGAGGGCGCATAATGTGGCGGTTGTTTGGGTGGACGCCGCCAAAATGCCCCTCGTCGAGCAATTCACGGCGGATTTTTTGTATGTGCGTTGGGTGGGCGACCGCAAAGCCGTCACGGGAACCACAGGCAAGACGGAAGTTGACCGCACCGCAGACATCGAGACTTGGGCAAAGCGGCTTCAGCCGTTATTGAAGAAGCAGGTGCCTGTTTTCGGATACTTCAGCAAATACTACTCGGGCTCACCAACGGGCGACGTTGCAGAATTTCTTAGACAGATTCATCTTTTGGGTTAGTGGGTTAGGTATTGTTTTCGGATTTTTGGCTCCAGCAAATAAATCAAGACTAGAATGCTGTAGGGTATTTCGCCGACGCCTGCGAGTCTAGGGATTCCGGGAACGCTTGGCAAATTCAGCAGCACCAACGAATCAGCCACGATTATGAACACGGCGACTGCGACGGTGCCTATCCAGCCCCAAGCTTTTCTGAAGCCAGATGCCCACCGCGAAAATCAGCGTGCACAAGCTGAAGGCGATTGTGTAGGTGCTATAGATGCCGGCTGAAACTGCGGAACCAAAAAAGCCAACGGTGCCCTGCGCCAAAAGAAGCCAGAAACCAAACCCAACATGAATGAACCCTACCAACAGTTGGGCAGCTACCAGCACTAATATACCAAAGCTTCTGCCTCTATACGTTATAGGTGTCCACGCAGTGCTCAACTTATTGGTCTCCACATGAACTGGGTGGATTACGCTTATTTTAGTTTCCAAAGAAAAAAGAAAACAGAAACTTTCTGTTTATACAAATTTGAGTTCGAAGCTTATTGGGACGTTTTCGCCCCATGACTGCCGCAGCGGACAAATCTTTTGTGCCATGCCGTAGACGGTTTGGGCTTTTTTGCGGTCCCATTCCGTGTCGTTTTCCAGCCTAACTTCCATCACGAAATGTACATCCGTAAAAATCAGCTTCTCCATACCCTCAAAATTCATTTTTACTTCTGCCTTGGTTGCAAGGTTTCGCAGTCCAAGTTGGCTGTTTTTGGCGATTAACAGAAACAGCGTGTTCATGCACGAAGCCAGCGCGGCAGCAAAAATTTCTTCGGGGACACAAAAACCTTCTTTTCCGCCAAATGACGGGGGCGGGCTGACGGTGGCTATGTGTTTTCCTTTGACAGACAAATCGCATTCGGTGCCGCTTTTCCAAGTGGCAGTTCCTTCAAAATTCAATTCTGGCATAAAAACACCTTCCTTAAATAATGAATCGGCAGGGCATTTAACGGTTACGGCAACGTGGCAAGCAACGGTTTTATTTTTGTGTGCTCATAGAATAGAACGGTTTTTGGAGGTGAAACAAACAAATGACCCTTGTCAATGTGGCTCTTGCCGCGGATATGAAGCCTAACCAGATGAAAGCCGTTAAAGTCAACGACAAATCTGTTCTGCTTGTGAACCTTGAAGGCTCCTACTACGCCATCGGAGACAAATGCACCCACCGAGGATGTAGCCTTGCCAAAGGCAAACTCGAAGGCGAAATGGTCCAGTGTCCCTGCCACAAATCAAAGTTTAACGTCAAAACGGGCGAAGTAGTTGGAGGACCCGCGAAGGTTGCGGAGCCGAAATACGAAGTCAAAGTTGAGGACGGAAAACTCTTCATAAACGCCTAAACCTGGCAGAAACGGTTGTGCGTTATCTTCTGTGTATTAGCTCGATTAGGGTGCCGTCTGGGTCTTCCACGAAGGCAAGAAGGTTCCCCGTTGGGTTCAGCCTGAAGGGCTCATCCGTGATGGTTACCCCCGCTTCACGCATTGCAGCGATGGTTTTGTTCATGTCTTTGACCTCAAAAGCAAGGTGGTCAAACAGGCGGTCTTCATAGTCAGCTTGAATTAACCGTTTCTGGTTACGGTAACACGTTAACTCCAGCTTGGCACCCAACTCTTGAGGGTCCTGCAGAAAGACAATTTCAGCGTTGGTTTGAGCGATTTCTCTACGGCTAACCACTTAAGTCCCAAAAGTTTCGTGTAGAATTCGATAGAGCGTTCTATGTTGCTGGTTCGCACGCTGGCATGAACAAACATTGCGGTATTCTCCTGCTTTTGAAGCGTAGTTTCAGCTTAAAGCAGTTACTGTTACCCAACGGGGAGTGCTTTTATGTTGTTTGCGTTTGTTTTTCTGCTTTGGAGATTCCAGAAAACGCGAAAACTACCGTTGTAGCCAACAGCAGAAGACTAAGAGATGCAAACAGTCCTGTGTATTGTAACGCCGAAGCCAAGATGAAGCCGCTGACGATTGGTCCCAGCGTTTGCCCCACATCCATCATGGTGCTCAAGAAACCCATAGAGGAACCCACCAACCCGTCAGGTGCTAGTTCACTCATAAGCGGAGACGTTGAGGAAATCACTGCGGCAAAGCCTACCCCATAGCCAATGGCGAAAAGTAAGAGAAGTGAAAACTGTGTGGTGAAGGGTATGGCAAACACGAGTACGGCACCTAAAAGAGAACCCAACACGATAGGAACACGCCGTCCCTTTTTGTCTGAAAGCCTGCCTAATAATGGTCTAGCCAAAATTACTGAGGCAACTTCCGCCGTTAAAAACAGCCCCGCGTAAAATGCATTTAGATGTGCCACTTCAAGTGCGTAACCCACGATGAAGAACTCCACCGCGCCGAAAACGTAGTACTGGCTTGCCTGAACCAAACTCACCAGTACCGCGCCACGGTTACGGATAATTTCCCGCCAGCCCTGAAACATTTTAGAAGCAACTTTTCGGGTTCCCACAGTTTCTTGAATCGGCTTTTTCTTTTCGGTGAGCAAAAGAAACGCCAGCACAAACGTCGTGACACCTGCAACCCCAACCGCCAAGTAAAGTGCATGGTACCCGTTGCTTGTTAAAGCCAGAATTGCTCCGCCCAAAAGCGGAGCCAACGTTCTTCCCACCCCTGTAACTGAGTTAAGGATGGATATGCGTTCGCCCCGTTTGGTCGGAAACTGCTCTGCCACGGTTGCCTCCGTCACGGGAACAAAAATAGCTGTAGCAAAACCGTGGTAGAACCTGACCAGCGCCAGCTGCCACCAAGTCCCCACAAAAAGGTACAGAAACGGCGCCGAAGCAAAAACAAAAGCCGAGAACAAAAGAACTTTTCTCCTGCCGATAATGTCCGAGAGCGAAGCCGCAGGAAGGCTGATGAGTATGCCGGGTATGGTTGAGGCAGCAGCAACAAACCCTAACAGGTCGCTGGGAGTTCCTAGACTTGTGGCAAACGGGTTTAGCACTGGACTTTTGGACATGGTGGAACTTAAGATAGCAAAAGCGCCCATAACACAAAGCACCAAGAAAGACCAGTTGGCAGCAAAGGCGCGTTTCTGCTTCATACAAATCACTTTAACCGTTACGCTTGTCTGAACTATTTTGTTTTCGCCCCGCTTTGCCCCCTAAAACCGTACCAAAAACCTAATCGTTAAAGTTCATATAATAGCGGAAAAGCTTTTTTTCTGCCCTATATGTCAATTGCTTAGGTGAAAGCGGTTTTTTGTGGAAATAAACTTAAATCTCCCTTTTGTCCACTTGGAAAAAAGAACTACTGCTTGATGACACACAATGCCGAACATTATTGAAACATACAATTTGACGCGTTCATACAACGGATTTAACGCCGTAGACAAGCTTGACATAGCGGTGGAGCAGGGCGAAATCTTTGGGCTGCTGGGTCCTAACGGCGCAGGAAAAACCACCACCATAAGCATGCTCTGCACCATACTCAAACCCACAGGCGGCTCAGCAAAAGTCAACGGATTTGACATAGTCAAAGAAGCCATGCAAGTGCGCAAAAGCATAGGTATTGTGTTTCAGGACCCAAGCATCGACGACCGCATGACGGGCAGGGAGAACCTGTACATGCACGCCAACCTCTACGGAGTGCCCACAGGCGAGCAGAAAAGCCGTATCGACCGAGTTCTTAAACTGGTTGAGTTGGAAGACCGCGCGGACGATTTGCTGCGAACCTACAGCGGAGGCATGCGGCGTAGGCTGGAGCTTGGCAGGGGTTTGATCCATTACCCGAAAGTGCTTTTTCTGGACGAACCCACCGTGGGGCTAGACCCTCAAACGCGAGACCACATCTGGAACTACATCAAAGAACTCAAGTACACTCACGACATAACCATAGTTTTAACTACGCATTACATGGATGAAGCCGACAGACTCTGCGACCGCATAGGCATCATGGACCACGGCAAAATCATCGCGTTGGATACGCCGCCTAAACTGAAGGAGACTCTGGAAGGAGACGTAATCACAATCAAAGCCGCCAAAATCGACGAGCTCACAGCATTGCTTGCGGAAAAGCTTGGACTCATGCAGTGCATCATCGTGGACGGCGACCTTGAAATCACGGTACGCAACGGACGCGCCGTAATGCCCCGAATCATAGAGACAGCCGCCGAAAACAAGTTTTTCATAGAATCCATTCTCATGCGCGAACCAAACATAGAAGATGTTTTCCTGCATTACACGGGCAGAAACATCCGTGTCGACAGCACCCGCGAACTCCACGGCTTCTCAGCCATCCAACGGAGGAAAATCCGTTGACTGAACTACGCGGCTTCTATACGCTGTGGTTACGAGAAATCAAACGTTTCCTAAGAGACCGCACAAGAGTCGTCAGCAGCTTCGCACAGCCCATCCTGTGGCTGGTCATATTTGGCGCTGGCTTTGGCATGCACTTCTCCATCCCAGGTATCGACTACCAACAATTCTTGTTTCCAGGCATAGTCGGGCAAACGCTGCTGTTCACGTCTTTGTTCATGGGCATCTCAGTCATCTGGGACCGCGAATTTGGCTTCATGAAAGAAATCCTTGTTGCGCCTGTTTCGCGTTTTTCGATTTTCTTAGGCAAGATGTTTGGCGACAGCACAGACGCTCTCATACAGGGCTTAATCGTGTTTGGTTTAGGTGCATTGCTGGGCATAAGCATAGACCCAATGGGTTTTCTGATGAGCTTGCCCATCATGATGCTTATCACTTTTGGCTTAGTCAGCGTAGGCTTAATAATCGCCAGTTTCATGGGTAGCCTAGAAAGCTTTGGCGCTATCCAAACATTCATCAATCTGCCTCTGTTCTTTCTAAGCGGCGCACTGTTCCCCATTAACGGTCCGTTAGCTCAAGGCGTTCCAGGCTGGATGCAGACCGCGTCAGTTTTTAACCCATTAACGTATGGGGTGGACGCTTTGAGGTCGGTGCTTCTGGGCGGAACCTACGTTCCTATTCAGCCGCTCTGGGTCAACATAGCAGTGATATGCGCCTTCGACGTGATCATGATTACAATTGGCACATGGGCGTTTACCCGAATGAAATAGCACTAACCTCCAAAGTGAAAACATAACCCTCAACCCAACGCTTTTCTTTCGTCGTAATTTTTGGTGCCTCTGGAGTTAGTTTGTTTTTGTGTCCAAAACTCCTTTAAGTTGAATTGTGCATAATTATTTTTGTGGTGAAATTCTTGGTGAACATCAGAAAAAGACTGCGCCCCATCTTTGCGGCTGTTCTCGGCGTTGCAGCGGTCTTGATGGCTTTAGTGAACCCAACATACCTGATGATCGCTTTGGTTGGCGTATTTGCCGTGGTGATGGTGGCACGATGCATGAACCTCTACAAAATACTCATGATGAGCAAACGGCGCGCGCGAGACGTTGCAAGGATACGCCATGAAATACACGCGAAACTGCACACCGGCTTTAAAGATTACAGCACCGACACAACTGAGAACGAAAACCGAACCCAAAGCGGAACCGCAGGATATACCCGTTAACTCCTTCTGTTTAACAACTTCATTGCGTTTACGAAGTAACTCACAACAGAGGAATGAAAAACTTTTAAAATGCTTTTTGGGCTTTGAGCAGCTGGCTACTTGTTGGTCATTTCGTTGATTTGCTGTTCCATCATGTGCCCGCGGCAGTAAACCCGAACTTTCTTGACGCCCTCCACGGCTTGCGCGGCGGTTTTTATGTCGGTGGCGAGCTTAAACGCAATCGGACAGAACGGGCTTGTCGGGATGAACTCGACTCTGACAACGCCTGGTTCATCCTCTTTCACGGTGGTTATCATCTGCATTTCAGCAAAACTCTGCCCCGTTTCGGGGTCTTGAACTTTGCCAACTTCTTCGCGGACTTTGTCTTCCAGTTCAGTCAAGGTTTCCACCTTTACGGCTTTCTGGCCTGAATGAGATATGACGTGACAAGCGATATAAAACTGTTGCATCCGCATAATCTTGCTTATTGAAGCGTCTACTTTTGCATGTGGCTGACGATTTCACGAGACCATCTTCTGGCATCCTCTAAATCTTTGATGTTAGGATGTCCCCTTCTTAACAAAGCATACCGCCAGCCGCCGTAACAACTGAAAATATCCGTAGTTACCTTTTGACCTTTCATCTCCAAAATGCTCCTGAGTTTTTCCGTGACCAGTTGACAGGTTGTCCCAGCACCGCCCCACGTAATAAAGAAAGCAAACTGCTTAGTGTCGCCAAAATCAGCCATTCTCAGGTACTTCTCCATATCTGCGTTTGGGTTCCCAGCGTAAATTCCTGTTCCAACAAAAACCAACTCATAACTCTTTAAATCCACAGTTGATACTTTTTCTTCGTTGCTGATTTTGAGAGCTTGACAGTTTACTTCTGTGGCTATAGCCTGTGCAATTTTAGCAGTGTTGTCGCTCTTCGATGAATAAACCACTACGACACTTTTCATGATGACCCCCGAAGGTTGTCTTTTGACTGATTCTGAATTCCACAACTATCTACTAATTCCTTTTTGAAACTTGGGCAAGTTTTATTAACTAAATACGGCAACAAATCAAAGTGAATTGGGGGAAATGGGAATTAGTGCATTAAAGTATCCACTGGTAATTCTAATTATCCTAACTGCGTTAGCTTTTCTTGCACCCGTTGTAGCAGTTTATGTACTGCCGATGGAGTCAAGCGGCGAAACCGTCTTCAAATACGTTGAAGGACAAAACCCCATGAATCACATAGTGTTCACTTTTAACGATGAAATCAGCAAAAACCTGATTGTGGAGACAGCTCCTTTAGGTTGGACTTATTTGCAAACTGACTCGGGATTCATCCTTTCAGACAACCTTCTGTATCCAGGTGGGTCCCTGAGTATGCAGACGGCTCTGAAAGACTATTTGGAGTCTGGAGATAGACCTTACACTGTTACAGGAACAACAACCGAAGGCGACATAATAACCTGCAACAGCGTGATGACTGTTAACTCCATGTTCTTGATGCAAGTCTTCTTGCTTCTCGATTCATTAAAGATATTCCTGCTTGTTGGCGCAGTAGCCTTGGGTATTGCAGAAGTACTTTTGCAGGTAAGAAGCCGTGGCAAAAAACCTGCTGGGGTGGTAGCGGCGGCTGTAGCCCCAATTCCGGTGGTTGCTCCAGTTGTTGCACAAAGTGGGGAACAGGCTTACGTGGTTTATGCGGTTAGCGATTTGCATATGGGCAGCAACTTAATTTACGAAGTAAAGAAAGTGAAAGCAACCAAGCTCCAAGCTAAAACGAACAATTGGACTTTTGAAGATAAAGACGTAATTGAAACCACCACCGTAGATAAGTCTAAATCGAATTTATTCAACAAAGCCCAAGCCGACCGATTCCGTAACTGGCTCAAATTCATAGACGGCGAAATCGAAAGCCAGCATCCCAACTCCGAATGTCACCTAATAATTAATGGCGATTTCCTTGACCTCTGGCAAGCTAAGGTTCCTGCAAAGATCGGCGACTTTGACACTGAAAGCGGACTATTAGCTCACGTGCCCTTGTATTATGCTAACAGAGTTGACCTTATTCTGGACCGGCACATACGCAAGTACTGTGGAACCGCATTCTACAACGACGAGGGTACGTGCCTCAAATCCACCTTTGAAGAAAAAATCGTAGGGGAAAACCCCAACTACGATGTTGTAGCCGACTTGGTGCGTTTTGCCGCTAAACAGAACCGAACGGTTTTCTATCTTATTGGAAACCACGATGACCCCTTGTATGCTGGAAACGTCAAGGAAGACCCTGCGTTTGGCTTCAAAGGCGTGGACGCCGACGGCTTAGTAAAGCACTTGCGCAACAGGCTCAGCGGCGTTATAGAGGACTTGAACAGTCAAGGTGCAGGTATCCCCAACTCAGCCCTTGACAACTTCATAGTTGACAAGCACTACTGGAACGAGCAGTTAAGCGTGTACGCCGAGCATGGTCATGTCTACGACGAAATCAACTTGAAGGACGGCTCCAAACCAAGTAAAGGGTAAAAGTTCGTTGAAGAGTACCTTGTGCGGATGCAGGAAAACGGCAAAGGTTCCTTCTGGGGTATAGCTAGTGAACCTTACAACTTGGGCTATGAATACATCGAGTGTACATACAAGAAGGCTAAAGCTGAAGGCGACACAGACACTTGTGCTTTGATTGAGAAATTTGTTGAAGACAGCGCTGCAGCTTTAGGGTATGGAGGTAGAGAGGAGGTTGCTTCTGCTTTGTCGTTTGAGCATTTGACTTTGGCGGTTTTGCGTAGGCGTTTTTCGGAAACGAGTTTGCGTCAGGATGAAGACTGGGGAACCTACTTCAAGAAGTCCGAGGAACTTAAAAACAAAACCAACGCCGCTGTTGTAACTTTTGGTCACACACACCGACCTCTGGGCGCACAATACAACGATAACAGTGTGTACATAAACACGGGCGAATGGATATACAACATCAAATTTGACGCAGAACAGTGCAGCCTCGAAGAGGACGCCGCGGGAACCGACCAATACTTGAAGATAGAGCCTTGGAGAAAACTCTACGACTACGAAGCTGAAACCCCCAAAGACGAAATTCAAGATTACATGCGGGTCGAACTATACGCTGGAACTGCGCCACCATATCAAAGAAGCAAATGGTACAAAGTAAAAAAGAAGAAAAAGAGAAACTGAAGGCAGAAACAGCTACTGCGAGCCGTAAACAAAATATTGCCTGCTGCCTAACTTAGAGCGCAAGAGTGCTGGTGGATTTCATAACTGATAATTCGTGCATTTTCTGTCGTATAGTTCGAAAGCAGGCTCCCGTTAGTGTAGTTTACGAGAACGAACAAGTTTTAGCGTTTATGGATATCCGACCCGTAAGCCAAGGGCACACCCTCATCATACCCAAAGAGCACTACGAAGACATCTTTGATACACCCGACGAGTTGCTTGCCGTAATCCACAAGGTCACCAAAAAAATCGCTGTCGCCGTCAAAGCAGCCACCAAAGCCGACGGCATAAGCATTATCCAACAGAACGGCGCCGCCGCAGGACAAGAAATATTCCACCTGCACGTGCATGTTATTCCTCGGTTTGAAGGGCAAAAGATGCCTCGCTTTGTAGACCTTGGCGTAGCTGATAGGGAAACACTTGACGAAACCGCAGCAAAAATTAAACAAAGCCTGCCACGTGTCTAACGCCAAACCCGTTCTCCTGTTTGGTCCTAAAAGCCAGCGTGTGCAAAGCACAGTTCAATCTGCCACGGCATCATCTCCATCAGGCAAGGAACCCACAGAGCAGGCAATGAAGAAACCAAGTGGTGTTGTAGCTGTTTTGTTGTGCATTACTCTTAAATTTACTTGACGCGGTATTAGAGTTATGGATATCCTGATTGATGACATCGGAAGCTTTCCCTTGCCCAGCTCGGTGAACCGAGAAGATTTTAGCCGTGCTTATGTTGGGGCAAGAGATGCCTTAGCCGCGGGTGAAGATGTGGGTGCAGCTGCTTTTTTGAGGGTGAACTTTCGTGATGTTGTGCTTGAGTCTTTCAGGAAGAAACTGCAGACAGGGCTTGATGTAGTTAATTATCCGCAGCATTATGACGGGATTAAGCAGGTAGGAGACCTCCTCCATAAAGCGATGGATAAAGGCACTTTTGTGGTTGATGATAAGGACGCTTTTTTGCCTGAAGTCCGCGTGATAAGCCAAGAAGCAAAGGTTTTGAGTGAAGAATTTGGCAAGAAAATTTTGTTGCGGGTTTCCCTGTTTGGTCCGATGGAGCAGTACCTCAAAGAAATCGGAACCACACCCTACACCGACGTTTTAGACGGATTCGCAGAGACAATTAGGCGTTTCGCCAAAAACTCTGTCATAGACACAAAGTACCTTAAAACCGAAGCCGTCTGCATTGATGAACCCAGCTTTGGTTTCCTTAACATCGACGCAGAAAAAGACGTCATACAGGAAACTTTGGAGAAAGCCCTTGATTTCCAAGGAGCTGCCAGACAAATTCACCTTCACTCCTCGGTTAGGCTTCCTGACTTGCTGCAGATAAAAAATCTTGACGTGTTAACCTTCGAGTACGCTGCTTCCCCCAAAAACATCGAAGGCGTCTCCAAACGGATGCTGGAAGCCGCCGACAAGCATGTGCGTGTGGGGGTTGCCCGAACAGACATCGACACCATTTTGGCGGAACTGCACGACCAAGGCATACCGCAGCCGACAGCAGAGCAACTCGTCGAAAGCGAAGAAACCATAAGGAAGCGGTTTGTTTTCGCGAAGGAAAAGTTTGGCGACCGCATGACTTTCACGGGCCCAGACTGCGGGTTAGGAAGCTGGCCCAGTCAAGAAGCCGCCCAACTGGTTTTGACGCGAACCGTTCGGGCAGTCAAACACGTCTAACCCACGTTTTTCTTGTTTCAGTTTGTCCAGTCAGGTTCTATTGAGGTCATTTGATAGAAATTCACTCGCAAAAAGGGGTGGCGCCTTTGCTCGGATGCCCCTTGCATTTTAGCATGTTTTTGGTTGCAGAATCGGTCAATAGGGTAGACCCCCCTATCGTTTCTGCATAGAATTTCTAATAGCATCCAAATAGAAGCCAAATAGCCTCGTTGTTTAGCCGTGTTTAGGGTTTGATTGTGGTGTTATGAATAACAAAATATACCCCGCCGCCCTCTACAAGGCTCTGAGTGGTTAATGATGTCTGAGAAGCGTCGTTCCTCGGGTGAGGTTGAAGTTGACTTTGACAGGCTTGGTCGCATCGGCAATAAGATAAATGAGCTCTTATGCAGGAAAACTAAAGGTGCAGCAGAGGCGTATGCTGTTTTGCGTTTTCTGTGTGTTTATTATGAAGAGGATTTAGGAATTGCTTTCGCACCTGAATTTGAGGAAGAACTGCATAGGGTAATTAAGAAATTGCTGGAAAGCCAAGGCGAGCAGAGAAAACCTGATGCTGCCCAATAATGGGTTTCAGTTTTGTGTTTGCAGTGGTTTGTTGTAGGGTTCTCGTAGCTGGTTTGCCTGCAGGAATAGCTTCTTAAGTTCCTCGTCCGTTGCCCCGTTTCTCATAGGTGTTAGGATATCTGTTAGGTTGTCGTTGCGCATTAGGCAGGGTTTGAGTTTGCCGTCGCTAGTTACCCGCATGCGTGTGCAGTGCATGCAGAAGTCGCAGTTCTCCGTCGGATGCACCACCTCCACCGTTACGTCTGGCAAATGATAAATCAAGCGGTTATGCATCAGCCGCCGCGTCTCAATCTTTACTGCCTTGTCGCGCAGCATGGCTTCTTGCTCGGTTAAGAAGCGGTGATGCTTGGAGTAGTAGTCGTTGCTTACGTTGATGGGGTCTAACTCGATAAGTTGCAGAATCACACCCATATCACGCGCGAAATTAATCATCTCAGGCACATCGTCAACGTTCACGCCTCTAAGAACCACCATGTTCAGCTTAATCAAAGGGAAACCTGCTTCGATGGCAGCTTTAACTCCCACGAGGGCATTTTCAAGTTTCCCACCTGTCAGTTTACTGTAGGTTTCCAGATTCAACGTAGGCAAACTGATGTTAACGCGTTTCAAACCTGCCTTTCGTAACGGTACAGCTAACTCGTCCAGAAGCATCCCATTTGTGGTCATCGAAAGGTCACTCAGGCCAGGAATCGCCGCAATCGCTTTGACCAGTTCGCAAACGTCTTGACGCATCAACGGCTCGCCTCCAGTCAACTTAATCCTGTAAATGCCTAAGCTGACAGCAGTTTCCGCTATGCGAACAATTTCTGGCAGGGTCATTTTTTCCGCGGAGACGTTAGCGCGTTTAACTTCGCCTTCGCGGTGGCAGTATGTGCATTTTAAGTTGCATCGCTGTGTAATTGAAATTCTAAGATTTAGCAGAGGACGTCCGCAGTTATCCTTTAAAACCATCGTTATTCCCGAGCATGCTTAACGATATGACCAACCTCGGGAGATATAAGCCGTTCGACTGCAATTTGAACAGCGTCAGGGGAACCCGGTATACAAAACAGCGCCTTCCCTTTGGCAACGCCCGCCACCGCGCGGGACATAACCGCAGACGACCCATGCCTATCGAAGCTGAGGCGACGGAAAAACTCGCCAAAACCCGGCAGCGTCTTATCAAAAAACGGGGAAACCGCCTCGACGGTTACATCTTTAGGGGCAACACCTGTGCCGCCACTGAAAACTGCTGCTTCCACGCCGCCATTGTCCAAAACGCTGGAGACGGCGTGGTCAATCATGGCTTTGTCGTCGGAAACCACGCGCCTAAACAGCACTGTGTGCCCCGCCGCTTTAAGCAGCGCCTCAATGGTGTCTCCGGAAACGTCCGTGGTGTCTTCGCCTTTCTGCATGGCTTGGTAACGGCTTGTGCTGCATATGAAAACTGCAAAATTCACTTTCCGCGGGGTATGTGCCTTGTGGATTTTGGTGGTTTCACTCAAAGGTTACACCTGCTTGAACTTTTTAACCACATGAATATTCTCGAGAGCCGTGCTTGGGTACTGACCCACAGCGTCCTTCTCGTACTGCTTAGTCATATCCCAAACAGTAAGTAACGCCACAGAAACTGCCGTGAGCGCTTCCATCTCCACACCTGTCTGCGCTTTAGTTTTAACAACCGCGGTTACTTCAACTTCTGCTTCGCTTACAACTTTGGCTTCTACGTCCACCTTTGTAAGCGGCAAAGGATGGCAAAGCGGAACCAGCTCGCTGCATTTCTTGGCAGCTAAAATCCCTGCAATCTTCGCTGAATACAACGGGTCACCTTTAGCGGTTTTTCCTTCACGCACAAGAGCAATCGTGGCGGGTTTTAGTTTGATTTTTCCTGTTGCGGTGGCTTCACGAAATATTTCGGGCTTAGCGGATACGTCAACCATGGTCAAAGTGTTTTTCCTCCATTTTGTTATTTTTTGTTGGCTTCGTTTTCTTCCCAAACTTCAATCAGTTCTTGCACGACTTTTGCTTTGGGGGAAGTTTGATTAAACCTGTACATGCGGATTCTTCCATATGTTCTTTGCTGTAGGATACCTTCCGATTCAAGAACCTGTAGATGCCGGCTTGTCGTGGTGAAGTTTACGCCTATGCGTCGGGCAACATCAGACACGTTCAACTCGCCCAGCCTAGCGACCAGCTTGAGTATTTTCATCCGCGGTTTCGAAGAGAAAACTTCCTCTAACTCCACATGCTTCCCCTTCTACCTCTTTCAAGAATCAACCGCAACGCCTTCGCCAACTCCTCAGCAGAAACCGAAGGCAAATAAACCCGCGTTGACCGCCCCCGTGTACCTTCCCCAGAAACCTCAGACTTCAAGAAACCAAGTGCTGAGAACCTCTTCTGATAGTTCCATAGCTGTGTGTGGCTGACGGGTTTCTCGTCGAATTCTTCACAGGCAACCGTGTAAGCCTGCTCAATCTCCGTTAACGTAGTATAAGCTTCAGTGCTTTCTGAGAAGACTTCGGCGGCGCCAAGCAGAAACAGTTGCTCGTGAAGCCCCAAACCTTCTAGTTCGCTTTTAGGCAAAGTGGGAATTATGCTGGAAACGGCTTTGCGGACACATTCAGGCGTCACCTGCTCCAAATCTTCAGCGTCAGCGTATTTGCCTGCCCTCCAAAGCAACTCGATTCCGAAACGGGCGTTCCCGCTTTCGTCCTGCGCCAAATCCGCGGCAAGAGACAACACATCTTCAGGTACCGCAGAGGGCTCAAAAGCTAACCCCACACGTTCCCCAAGAATGTCAACAAGCTGGTCTTTTCCGTACCGTTCCAAACGAACCACATTACGCTGCAAGGTACTTCGAGCGCTGTCATCGAGCCGTTTGGTGGATTCTAAGCCGCGCATAATACACACAAGAGAGACGCGTTGAGGCTTGTTCTGCCGCATTTCCTGCATCCGAGTCAAATTGTACACCGCATCAGAGCCTTCCGCTTCAATTAAACTGTCGAACTCGTCTAAAGCCAGAATCACGAAAGCGTTCTCTTCGTCTAAATGCTGCAAAAGCGCCCGCAACAGCTCTTCAGCGCCGTAGCCTCTCGTCGGAAACGTAGGCTTCAAAACAGTCAGCGCGTGTTGCAGGATAAGAAAAAGTTTGCCACGGTACTCGCGGCAGTTAATATGCACGTAGTGAAGGTTTACTTGGCGTTTATGTGCTTCCACTACGATGTCTGCGCCAAAACGTTGGCACAACGCTGTTTTTCCTGTGCCGATTTCTCCTGTTACGATGACGCGTTGCGCCATTTTGTCGGGTATTTGTAGCAGGAAGTTGAAGAATTCCCTGAGCAGGCGGTGTTCTTTTTCGCGGTGAGGCAGGCGGCTTGGAACGTAGTTTATGTCCAGTTTTGATTCGTCGTGGAACACACTGTGACGGAACTTCACTGCCAAACCTCAAGTTGTGCCTAAGACACCATAAAGCACATTTTGTTAGTTAATTAGTTTTTTAGAAGCTAACCCTAATAAACCCATCAGAACCTGACAAGAACAAAAAAGGGCTGGGTTATCTTTGGTCGAGGGGAACAAAGGCTTTCCCGAACTCACCCACATATTTTGTTGACGGTCTAAGCAAAACTGCGTCTTCGTATTGTTCCAGTATGTGGGCAGTCCATCCTGAGATTCTGCTTGCGGAGAAAAACGGCGTGAAGAATTCGAAGGGAACACCCAACGAGTTCAAGGTTACCGCGGCGTAGAAGTCCACGTTGGGGAAAATCTTCTTTTTCTCATGAACCACCGTTTCAATCTTCATGGAGAGATTGTACAGGTTTGAGCTTTTGCGGCAACATAAATGCTCAGCCATACCGCGGAGGTGTTTGGTTCGGGGGTCTTCTGTTTTGTATATGCGGTGACCAAAACCCATTATCTTTTTCCTATCAGCTAACATGCCTTGTATGTAGTCTTCCACTTCTTCCTCAGTGTTGATGTCATCCAACATATACATTACTTTCTCGCTTGCCCCACCGTGCAGTGGACCTTTAAGCGTTCCAATGGCAGAAGTCACAGCTGAATACACATCGGAATTGGTGCTTGCGGTAACCCGCGCCGCAAACGTTGACGCGTTAAACCCGTGATCCGCATGAAGTGTCATAAAACGGTCGATAGCGTTCTTCTCTTCCTCGTCAGCTTTGCTTCCTCTAAACATGAAAAGAAAGTTCTCGGAGAAACAAAACTCCTTCGAGGGCTCCAAGAGCTTCTGATTATTGCGTAGCCTATGAAAGGCAGCTACTAAGGTAGGTACCTTGGCAACTAGCCGCATAGCGCGTCTTTTGTTGGCAGCCTCCGAGTTGTCCTTGTATTCAGGGTCATATTGGCTAAGCCGCGAGACTTCAGTGCGTAAAACTTCCATCGGATGACATTGCTTCGGGGTGGATTTAAGGCATTTTATTATTTGACTGGGCAGAGTCATCTCTGACACAAGAAACGCCTTAAATTCAGTCAACTCTTGCTTTGTAGGTAATCTTTTGTTTATCAACAAATACGTTACTTCTTCGTAGCAGACCTTCTCTACGAGGTCGTCGATGTCGTAGCCTAAATAGTAAAGGGCACCATTAGGGTCAACAAAGCTTATGCGTGTTTCGGCAGCGTGGACGTTTCTTAACCCGCGCACCACTACTTTTTCAGTACCATCTATCATTCTTATTTCTCCGTGAGTTTCATTTGACCGTCTGCAGAAACTACTCTGAGGTCAAAACGCATTCTGTCAAGTGTGTCCTTTCATGTCCTGAATGCAGATAAAAGGCTATCAAGCGCACCCTTAAAACCTTTCCCGTAATTCACCCCTAATAAGACGTGCTAATAAGTATTAAGTTAGAGCAAAAACGACTATAGGAAAGAAGTAGCCGCAACAATCCTTGAGGCTGTAAAGAAGGGAATAACCAGTGAAGTAAGTAAAAACTAATGTCACACTATCGAAAAAACCTGAAACCTAAACATTCGCAACGAAAGGAAGAGTGATGTCACATGGAGGATATCGCATAAAAAAGTTTTTAAATCCAGTATGTACTGTGTTCTTTCGTCATGATACCCAAATACTTCTTCCTAACTAAAGGCGTAGGACGACACAAAGAGCAACTTCAATCTTTCGAGTTGGCACTGCGAGACGCAGGCATACACCACTGCAACCTTGTCGCTGTCTCAAGCATTGTGCCCCCAGGATGCGAACTGCTTCCACGGGAAAAAGGCTTAAAGATGATGAGTCCAGGCGAAATAACTTTTGTAGTCATCGCCAGAAACGCCACCAACGAACCTCATAGGCTAGTTGCTTCCTCCATAGGCGTTGCAATTCCCTCAGGCAAAAACCAGTACGGTTACCTATCAGAACACCACAGCTTCGGACAAACTGACGACACAGCAGGCGACTACTCCGAAGACCTAGCAGCCACCATGCTTGCCACAACCATGGGCATCCAATTCGACCCCGAAACCGCATGGGACGAACGAAAACAGCTTTTCAAAACCAGCGGCTTAATAATTAAAACCGCCAACATCACACAAACAGCCATCGGCGACAAAAACGGTCTTTGGACAACGGCTATTGCAGCAGCGGTTTTTGTGCCTGCAGAAAACGGTAAACTCTAAACGTCCACGTGAGAAGTTAGGTTCTAACGCTTCTTCTTTTTCTTTTATTATAAAATTCTACATTTAAAAAGGGAAGAAAGGGTTTTGCGGGGGTTAACGTTTGCGGGCATCTATTATTCCACGGCATATGTCGGCGTACTCACAGTATTCTAAACAGGCAGCGGTTTTTTCGGGACGTTTCCATTCTGCTCCACATTCCGTGCATGTGGTTTGGTCTTCGTCACTCCAAATTTCCAAGTCACTACCGCAAACGTGACATTTAATGTAGGATGGTTTTGGTTGAAGCAGGTCGTGTAGTCCAGGGCAAGTTTGAGGGTTCTTCTCTATTGGCTTGTCTTTAGAGCTCAACGATTTCACCTCCAACCTTTATTTCGTACTCTGTAACTGGGATTTGTTTGCCTGAAGCTTGGAGCGCCTTGTCGACTGCCCACTTCAAGCCCGTGCAGCAGGGTACCTCCATGTGAACAACCGTTATGCCCGCCACGTTGTTGTGTTTGAGAATTTCCGTTAGCTTCTCTGCGTAGGAACGCGCGTCATTAAATTTTGGGCAGCCGATGACTACCCTTTTCCCAGGCAACAGGGTGCTGTGGAAGTTTTGGAGAGCCACTGGCGCGCAGTCAGCGGTAATTAGCAGTTCTGCGTTTTCGTAGAAGGGCGCCTTTGGGGGTACGAGGTTGATTTTTACGGGCCACTGCGGCTTTGTAGGGGCGGCAGGAGGAGGGGTGACAGCAGGTTTCGCTGATTGTTTTGCTTGGGCTTTTCGTTTCAGGTATTCGTGAACTTCTTTCTCGTTGAAGGCTTCAGCTTCCCGCTCTGTAATGGTTATGGCGCCTTGGGGGCAATGACCTAGACATGCACCTAAACCATCGCAGTAGGTGTCTTTGACTATTTTGGCTTTTCCATTCACTATTTGGAGGGCGCCTTCTACGCAGTTAGGGATACATTGGCCGCACCCGTTACAGAGTTCCTCGTTAATGTTTACGATTTTTCTTCTAACCATTCTGTTTCTCTCCTTGGAGACATTTTCCGCCTTTAGGGCAGAACTTTTCGGCGTGGTTTTCTATGGCGCGGAATATGGGGTCTAAGGTTTCGCGGTTGACGGAGTACACGTGTTTTCTGCCGTGGTTTTCGATGTGTACGAAGTTACAGGAAAGAAGCGGTTTGAGGTTGTGGGATATCATGCTTTGTTCTTGTCCGAGTGTTTGGGCGAGTTCGTTGACGCTCATAGGTTGTTTCATTAGTTGTTCGAGGGCAGCGAGTCGTGTGGGGTTTGCAAGGTTAGAGAAGAATCGGTGGCAGATTGTTGTTAGTCCTTTTTTCATGGTTCACGCCTTTCAGTTCGTAATGGATGAATGTTAATTCATATGAAGAATTATTCATATAAATCTTGTCCCGAATCCACAACCACACCAGGAATAGTTATTGCCCACCAAGAAACCTCTTAACCAGTGACGCCCATGAAGTTTCAAGGCAGAACCACAACCGCCATAATACCCTTCCCCGAAAACAAAATTCTGCTAATCAAACGTTCAACACCACCCTTCATCGGATACTGGGCACTGCCTGGCGGACGCGTTGACCCCGGAGAAACAGTGGAACAGACGGTGGTGCGGGAAGTCAAAGAAGAAACAGGACTCAACGTGCAGATAGTGCGCAAAGTCGGTGAGTACCACGAAAAAGGTGTCGAAAGCGGATACGAATACGACTATCACCCCGCCTGCTTTCTCGTACAACCCTCCGAAGGAAATCTAAAAAGGCAGGAATCCGAGATTTCTGAAATCAAACTTTTCAAACTAGAAGAAGTCCCAGACGTTCTGGCATTTGTGCATAAACAAATGATACAAGACTACATCACACAGAAAACCAAACACACCTAACAGCCACAGCTACCCGCAACGCTGCCAATACCCAAATAAAGCAAACCAGATCTCCAAACAAAAAATTCAGTTTACCTTGGAAAAATGCACTACTACTTCGCTTGTGGGTCCGACTGCATGATACCAAACACGTTACCCTCGGGGTCTTCGCAGTACGTCATGTAGCCTATACCTGGTATGGTCATTTTCGACATTAACACTTTCCCGCCTGCTTCGGTAATTTTCTTCACTGCTTCCTCAAACGACGGAACGCCAATGGTGTTTGTGGTAACTTTCATGTTTTCACCCTTTTGGGCAATTGCTCCGTTAATGCCCGGTTCTTTGTCTTCGCCTGTAGTTACTAGCCAGTAATCTACTGGTCCCGCCCATTTTTCGATTTTCCAGCCGAAAACCTTACTGTAGAAGTCAACTGCGCGTTGGGGTTTTTCCGCAGGGATTTCAAAGTGTACAACTCTAGCCATTCTTTTTCACCTCCAGCTTTTGAATCTCTGATTAGGAGGTTAAATTGGCGCTACCTGAATTTCGAGCATTTTTTCGGTGGTTAGTTTCCGCTTAATTTCGTTGAAAGCCTCTTCGGGTGTTATCCCCTTATCAAAGCAGAGCTTGACGTAATCGGAAACAACAGCGCGCTCTACCATGTTAGTTTCCTTGGAGTCAGAAGCGCTTTTTCGTCCCATCTTTTATGGCTCCTTTTGGCTTTTTGTTTCCTCGATTTCGTGGGATAAACTGCAGAGTTCCATGAGGTACTGCCGGTATTTCTCCATTTCTTCGTCGTGGGCTTCACGGTCTTTTACGGACCAATCGTACTGCATAAGTATACCAGCTTTCGCGTAATCGGCGGGAGTTAAGCGTCTTGACGGTTCTCTACGACATTTCTCTCCATACTCGGTTTGGGTGCAAACGGAAGTTGATGTTTGCATACTCAAAAACTCCTTTTGAGAAATCTCCCTTTAAGCTTTGTTTTCTTAATACGCAATAAAATGTATTTAAAATATTGTTGCTGCACTCTCACAACAACACATCGACGTCTGATATGCCTGTTAAATTAACAATTTTGAACTTTTTGTTGTTAAATGAACGTTCCCTGTTCTTTTGGTCACGAAAAAACGGGGTGCAAAGTCTACAAATTACGGTTTTTCTTCTTTGGCACGGAATTTTTCTTCTATTAAGGTTAAAAGCTCTTCAGGTTTAACTGGCTTAACTAAATAGGCGTCTGCTCCTTCATCAAGTGCTTTGACACCTGTTTCAAGCGAGGGAAAACCTGTAATCATTATTTTTATTGCGTTTTGTATTGTCTTCTGCATTTTAACAAGCAAATCGGTTCCGTCCATGTCTGGAAGGCGAATATCTATGAGGGCTAAATCGTACCGTTTCTTTTTGGATTTCTCAATTGCTTCTCGACCTGTTTCGGCTACGTCTATTTCGTAGCCGTTTTTCTGAAGAATACGCGTAAACGTTCTAAGAATAGATTTATCGTCGTCTACCACAATCACGTGTCTTTTGGGGTTATCCAAGGTTTTCCTTCCTTCTGTTGAGATTTCACATTGTTTAGATTTCTTCATTTGCTTCAAATAAAGTTGACAAACAGTCATTCGATATCAAAGAGTTGCAGGTTCTCCCTATACGGAGATTCTAATTACTTTTCCGTGATTCAGCCTTATAAACTATCTTCTTTTCTGCGGGCAATATCAAAAAACCAATTATCCCCTTTAGGATTGCATTAATTCTAGTAAAATAAATTCTAACCTGATAAAAGATGATTGAGGCTAGCGCTTATATATTTAAGAAACAAGTATCATATTGTAACACCAAGTTGTAGCAAATAATTGTAACAAACCTGTTAGGTCAGGATTAACTGTGGGCGAAAAAGATATTTTGAAGTTTCTGCAAAACCTTGGGTTCTCTAAACGTGAAGTTCAAGTTTACATGTTTTTAGCTAAAAGTGGAGCCCAATCAACCAGTTTTGTGGCAAAACGCCTGAAGATGGAGCGAGTGCAAGCTTACCGTACATTCAAGAAACTGCAAGAAAAAGGCTTCATAGAAGCCACCCTTGAACGCCCTACCCGCTTCACCGTAGTCCCATTCAGCAACCTTTTAGAAACGTTCATAGAGGCGAAAAAGGTTGAAGTGGAAAACCTCAACGAACAGAAAGAAAACCTTATGAACTCTTGGAGAACAGTTAGCGCCCCTGAATCAGACTATACCGTTGCGAAGTTCAGCGTCATAAGCGGGAAAAAGAAGATTCACTCAAAAATGCTGAATATGGTCGACGAGGCACAGAAAGACGTCTACGTTTTAACAACCGGGTTGGGCGTTATCCAAGAAGATTTAGGTGGAGTTTTTGACGCAACTGTTGATGTTTCTAGAGCCCACAAAGTTAACTTCAAGATTATAGCAGACATTTCCAGAGATAACTTTCGTATTATGGAGCGCTTAGAAAAAAGAGTTAACTCTGAAAAAGCTGACATCGAAACCCGCCACTTAAACTTAAACGCCCGATATTTCCCCCGTTTTCTCATTAAAGACGAAGAAGAAGCAATTTTGTATGCTTCCAGCGGCGACGAAGCCTCTATACTTAACATTGAAGACGAAGGCTTATGGATTAACGACAAAATGTTCATTTCCATTTTGAAGGCTTTTTTCAGCCAGATGTGGCACATTGGAATTGAAGCTGACCGTCGAATCGAAGAGTTAAAAACTGGTGTACCTATAGGCGAAACTACTGTCATTAAAGACCCTGAGGAGGCTTGGCGGAAAGTTGTGGAGACGTTGGGTAACGCCAAGGAAGATGTTATTTTGATTACGTCTTCGCAGAGTTTAATCAGCCTCCTTGAAAAGGACCCGTTTGAGGAACACCACAAAGAGGGCGTTAAATTCAGACTTATGGCACCTATCGATTTAGATAATCTGGAGGCTGCCAAGAAACTGTCATCTGCATACGAAATCAAACATGTCCCAATTAACTACATGACTATGATGCTTGTAGACGACCGAAATCTATTCATGTTTAAGTCGGCGCCGCTAAACGACGTTTCTGACGAATCTTTCTTCTACCTGAACGACACGTTTTTCACCAACGACAAACGTTCCAGTGAACGCGTCAGAGAAATGCTTACTGACACTTGGAAACGCGGAGTTGAACTCTCAGAAATCACGTCGCAAGCCGCAGGCATGAAGCTTCCGTCAGTAAATGTTTCAACTACAGGAACGGTTGCCCAAACCGTGGATATAATGCTTAGAAATAATGTAAATCAGGTAATCGTAACCCAAAACGGAGCACAAGTTGGTATACTAAGCGACCGCGACATCTTAAAAGAGGTCTTGAAAAACAAGAAAAACCTTGAAAGCGGCTTGGTGAAGGATTTGGATTACACGCCGTTGCTGGCGTTAAGTGGGCAGCAAACCATGACGGATGCTTTGAAAATTATCCGTGAAAAAGGAAATAAACGGATCGCGGTGGCGAAAGATGGGCAACTTATGGGCATGTTGACACAGGATATGGCTTTGAAGAGTGTTGTCACCGCGAAAAGCCCAAGGTAAACTGTGCATCTAACCAGAGCCGAGCGCCTTTACCCGCCTACTTTTCTCTTTTGCCTGTTCCCCAATCGTTTTTCTGCGGGAAAACTGTTATTAACATACAAACGCACAACTATCGCGGTGAACACAAATTTGAAGCCTAAGCTTCAGCCACCTCTGATAATAGTGAACTTCAAAACCTACTTAGAAGCCACAGGACAAAGAGCCGTAGAACTTGCCAAACAAGCGGAGAGGGCAAGCAAAGAAACCGGCGTCTACATCGCCGTGGCGCCCCAATTCGTGGACATAAAGGCGGTTGCGGAAGCCGTGGATATTCCTGTTTACGCTCAGCACATTGACCCGATTAAACCCGGAAGCAACACGGGACATGTATTGGTAGACGCTGTGAAGCAGGCTGGCGCAGTGGGGACGCTTATTAATCATTCTGAAAGGCAAATGACTCTTGCCAACATTGACGCAGTCATACAGTTAGCCAAAGAGCATGATCTTGTTTCTTGTCTTTGCACAAACAACCCCACCACGAGCGCGTCAGCGGCTTACCTTTGTCCTGACATAATTAGCATTGAACCGCCTGAACTCATCGGCACAGGTGTAGCCGTTAGCAAAGCCCAGCCTGAAGCTGTAAACAACACCATTAAACTTGTTCGTAAAGTCAACGATGATGCGGTGATTTTGTGCGGTGCGGGTATAAGCCACGGAGAAGACGTTGCTGTAGCTCTGAAGCTTGGTGCTCATGGCGTGCTTGTTGCAAGCGGAATTGTTACAGCGAAAAATCCATATACTGTGCTGCGTGAATTTGCAGATTCAGCAACCGCGAAGTTACCTCAATGAAAGTCGAAGCCGAATGCTCCGCTTGCCTAATTTCAAGAGGCTGTGCAGAAGTTTACATGTCAACCACCAACCCAGCATTGCGGTTTCGGTGTATGGCAGAAATTGTTAAACTGATTAACCGCGAGTTTAAGCCTACCGCAAACTCCGCGGACTTGGGTACTAAACGGGACAAGATAATTCGGCAACTCACAGGCAACCGCGACCCGTACTACCGCACCAAAAAGCAAAGTAACGAAAAAGCCAAACAGCTTTTGCCGTACGCCAAGAACTTTGTTGACGAAGGCTACAACCAGCAGGACCGCTTCAAGAAAGCTTGTTTGTGCGCGATAGTTGGCAATATCATGGAGTTTGACATCCCGGGGCATAACTTCACGTTGAAGGATTTGCGTAAAACAATTGCGAGTGCCGCGAAAGATTTGGTTATCGACGACATCGATAAAGCTTATGAGTTGGCGGAGAAGACGAGGAAGGTTCTTTATTTGGCGGATAACGCGGGCGAAATAGTCTTTGACACCCTTCTTGTTGAGCAGCTTAAGAATATGGGGTTACACGTTACGTACGTGGTGAAGGAGGCGCCTGTCATCAACGACGCTACCATGGAGGACGTGGAGTTCAGCGGTATGGACAAACTCGCCGACCAAGTCCTGACCACAGGCGCCGACGCCGTGGGCTTACAGATGAAGCATATTAGCCCCGAATTCCTCAAAGTTTACAAGTCAGCGAAGCTGGTTTTTGCCAAAGGCATGGGCTACGCTGAAACCTTAACCGAATACGAGCTGAAAAAACCGCATTTCCTCATGTTCCGCACCAAATGCACGCCAGTAGCAAACTATTTCTGTGTCCCAAGACACAAGAATATTGCTAAGCTGATGCCCTAAAATGAATTCACCCGCCCTTAGGCTTACGCAACCCCAACTTTCAGATTTTGAAGACGCCCTCAAAAAAGAATGGTTAATCACCAATGGGCTAGGCGGCTACGCATCAAGCACAATTTTGGGCGTGAACACCCGAAAGTATCATGGGTTGCTTGTGGCGGCGCTTAATCCTCCAAGCGGGCGCACTGTCTGCCTATCCAAGCTGGACGAAGAAGTCAACGTGGACGGCAAAGTCTACTTGCTTGGTGTGAATGAGTTTCGCGACGCCATCTACCCGCAAGGTTACATACATCTGGCTTCTTTTTCGGTTTCGCCGTTCCCAAAATATGTTTACGTTACGCAGGACGTTGAAGTTCAGAAGACAATTTTCATACCTTACGGGAAAAATGTTGCAGTCACAAACTACGAAGTACAAAATGGCGGCGCCTCTGAAGCGGTGTTCAAGGTTACGCCACTGTTAACCTGCAGGCATTTCCATACTGTAACTGAAGGAAATACTGATTCATTGCGGTTTAGTCAACAAAACTGCGCTGATGAAGTGCATTTGAAATTTGAAGTCCCTGATGTTGTCGTTACCGTTCGCGCTTCAAACAGCAGGTTCCTTGAGAGGCCAAACTGGATAAACCGACTGTTTTACCGTGAAGAAGCGTTGCGGGGGGAAAGCTGCATCGACGATTGTTACCAGCCTGGAAGCTTTGAAGTCACGGTTCCACCTAATAGCCAGAAGAGCCTTTCGGTTTTGGTGGCAGTCAGCCAGACCAGCTCCCAAAACTCACAACTTTTAGATACGCTTTCTAACACTGACGAAGCGCTAAACAAAGAGCTGCAACGGCAACAAACGCTGTTTAGCCACTTTTACGGTTTACATCCTGTGGTGCCAGTCACCGATTGGCTAAACTGGATTCTCTTGGCTGCTGACGCCTTTGTTGTGAGCGGAGGCAACAGCCGAAAAAGCGTGTTGGCGGGGTATCATTGGTTTGAAACGTGGGGTCGAGATGCCTTCCTTTCGCTTCCGGGTTTGATGCTTACTACAGGCAGGTTTGAGGAAGCAAAATCGGTGCTTTCACAGTTCAGCGCCTACTGTAGACGTGGGTTGATTCCGAATTATGTTAAGGACCAGTCGGGCCAAGCGGCGTATAATACTGTTGACGGCTCGTTTTGGTACATTAACGCAGTGCTGCAGTACCTCAAGTACACAGGCGACTTTGATTTTGTTCGTAGCCATCTTTGGGACACCCTCCACGACATCGTTGAAAACCACCTGCGTGGAACAGACTTTGGCATACACATGGACAACGACGGCTTAATCAACCATGGACCGCAGCTGACTTGGATGGACGCAGAAGTTGATGGCGTAGCAGTTACGCCTAGAGACGGAAAAGCCGTCGAAGTCCAAGCATTATGGTTCAACACCTTATACACAATGCGGCTACTTGCAGAAAGGTTCGGAGAAAAGAAGGCAGCTGAGATATATGGTGAGTTGGCGTAAAAAGTCAAAAGAAACTTCGGCAAGTTCTGGAACAAAGAGCGAAACTGCCTTTTTGATGTCTTAACTGCGTCAGGTCCAGATGCTTCATTTCGGTCTAATCAGGTGATTGCTGCAGCGTTGGACTTTTCAATGCTTGACAAATCACAATGCATAAAAATCGTCGAATGCGTGGAACGGGAACTTATTACCCCGTGCGGATTGCGAACCCTCGAACGCAGCGACCCCAAATACAAAGGCGCCTACCAAGGCGACAGACGAAGCAGAGACCAAGCTTACCATAATGGTACGGTTTGGCCTTGGCTGCTAGGGCCTTTCACCACGGCGTTTCTGAAAGCAAAAGGGCACACGGCGGAAAATTGCAAGTTTGCTTTGAAGAATTTTGTCGAACCTCTTTTTGTGGGGCAGGTTTCGCAGGCAGGGTTAGGAACGATAAATGAAATCTTCGACGGTGACCCGCCCCATACGCCCAGAGGCTGTATTGCTCAGGCGTGGAGTGTTGCTGAACCGTTAAGAGCGTACATTGAAGACATACTTTTGGTTCAACCAAAACACGAAAAGCAGGTTTTACTGCTTTAGGGGTTTAATGCTTTTTTGAGTTCTGCCGCGGCGGTTTCAGGCGTCACGGTGTTGATGTACATGCCTGTGCTTTTTTCGAATCCTGCCCAAGCCGTCAGCTTCGGGTAAACCTCCAAATGCCAATGATAATAGTCATGTGCATCTTGGTTTACTGCTAAGTGGATGCCGTAGTTGTATGGCGGGTCATTCAACAAGTCCTTAAGCGCCTTCATTGTGGTTTTCAGCGTCCATGCGAAAGCCTCTGTTTCCTCCTGCGTTAAGCTCAGAAAATTAGGTGCATGGCGTTTGGGTATAATCCAGAACTCCATTGGGTGCACGCTGGCGTAGGGTGCAAAAACCGTGAAGTGCTTGCTGTCTAAGATGAGCCGTTGGGTCTGGGATTCCTGCTGTATAAGGTCGCAGAAAATGCAGGTTCCGTGCTGGTTGTGGTAGGTTTTGGCTGCTTCCCTTTCAGCTTTGACAGTTGTCGGTATGAACGGTGTGGTGATTATTTGGCTGTGGGCGTGAGAAAGAGAGGCGCCTGCGTCTAAGCCGTGGTTACGGAAAATCTGCACGTACGTGACGTAGGGTTTCTGTGAAAGGGTATCAAGGCGGTCTTTGTAAGCGTTAATTACATGCACAAGCTGCGGAAGCGGCGCATTAGCTGGATGATCAGTGTGGTTGGGGGATTCGATGAGGACTTCGTGGTGCCCAACTGCATAGCCGAAATTGGCGCTCTCAAGTATCTGTGGGGGGTCTTCGGGGTTTTTGGGTGGAGCAAAAGCGGGGTAAAGGTTGGGGATGTTACGGATTATCCAGTTGTGAAATCGAAAATCGCCCTGCTCATGGTCCTTGCGGATGCCGCCGTTGGAAGGCAAATAAACAAGCACTGCGGGCGGAGTTACATGTTCGTTGCCTACGCAGAGAGGACAATTGGCGGTTTTTGCCTGTTCGGTTTTTTGTTTGGCAAAGTCTGTGGGTCTGCGGGCACGTTCTGTAGCTATGATTACCCAGCGGTCCAGAAGGTAGTCTTTTCTGAGCTCGTTATAAGGCATGTTCGGTTGCTCCTGATTCAGAGAAAAGATAAAGTGGCATTTAGCGTTTCCGCCTACAAGAAAAAAGTTTTGGAGCTTATTAGAGTGGGGCTTCCTCAGGTTTTTTTGCGTTTCGTCTAATTACGGTCAAGATGATGAAGGCGGTTGATAAGATGAAGATTACAGCCACAAACATCGCAAGGTACATCAGTATGCTGGTGTTGCCATTTTGAAACTCTAAATCTTCAACCTGAAGCCTCAGAACAGACGTTTGATTGTTTAGGACTTTGACCATGGCTTGCAGGTTGGTGTTGTTTAGCTGTAGGCGGCCAACTTGCTCTTCTAAATCTGACGTTTGTGTAAGAAGGCTACTTACTTGGGTTTGAAGTGCAGTGTTGTTTTCCTGCAGGTCTGTCACTTTAGAGTCAAACGAGTTGTTGTTTGCTTGCGCTTCACTTAGCTGTTGTTGCAGGGCACTGTTTTCTGCTTGTGAGTTTGCCAGTTGTGACTGAAGGTCGTTGTTTGTGGCGTTTAAGGTGCTAATTCGGTTTTGTAGGTTGCTGATTTGGTTTAGCAGGGCGGTTTTGTCGCTTGAGGAATTACTAACAAGGTTATCGTATGTTGCCTTCAACGAAGTGTGGTTTGCATTTAAGTTGTCAAACTGATCCTGAAGGTCTTCGACTTGGTCTTGCAAATTATCTACTTGAGTGTTAAGTGTGGTTACGTTGCTTTGTAATGTGGCAACTTGAGTTTGAAGCTCCAAGTAGGTGGGGTTCTGGACAAGCGAGAGAAGAATTCTTGAGAAAACAATCGTGCCGTTACTTATGTTGGCGTAAACGTAAGTGTTATTCAACGCATCACTGGGAACCGTGATCTGGGTGTACAAGGTTTTTGGAACCGTGTTGCTTGAAACCACCAAATCTTGCTCGCCAAGAAGCTGCGGGTTATGAGAAACCGTTGCTACGTAGAAGGCTACGTGAAAGACAATTGTTTGGTCAGGATAGTTTAGCAACGCAGTTACGTTCACGTTTATGGTGCTTCCGGGTTTTACCACGTCGGGACTGCTTGTTACCTCGAAGTGGCTTAGGAAGTTGTCGACGTAGTTGAAAGTTAGCCCATTCGCAGCGGGCGCTAAAACAATAGATGCTACGAACAGACAGGCTAAGGCGACTACGAGCGGCTTCAGTTTTTCCGTATTCATTTCTAACCCGCGCTGTCCACGTTATCTTATAGACCGCTTTTATTGTTTACGGAAACAACAAAGATCAAGCCTTAGGTGTTCCATCGAGCAGCTTTAATTCTGTTCGACTGCGAAAAAGTTGTTTGGTGTATGTTTGAGTGGAGATGTAGCTGTGCTTGTTAGATGAATCGTCGGGGGTCCGTGTCTATGTCTACGATGGTTGCCTTGGTTGCTGCTAAAGCTTGGTCCACTGCGGCTTCCAGTTGGCTGGGCTCAGTTACTTTGATTCCTACGCCGCCTGCGTTCTCAGCGAACAGTGCAAAGTTGTATTCGTGCAGTTCTGTTTGGGTGATTTGGTAGCCCTCCATTTTCTGCTCCTGCATAATCATGCCTAAGTGCTTGTTGTTTATTATGAAAACTTTGATGGGCAGTTGGTACTTGAGGGCAGTTGCGAAGTCTCCCATAACCTGTGTGAAGCCGCCGTCGCCTGTGACGCAGATGATTTGTTTGTCGGGGTAAGCAAGAGCCGCCGCTAACGCCCCCGGCAAACCAAAACCCATCGACGCCAAAAGTCCGCTCATAACAATCTTTTGGGTTTTTTTCATCTGGAAGTTTCTGCCAAACCACCAGCAGTTCTCGCCAACATCTAAAGAGAAAACGGCGCCCGAGGCGACTTTGTCTTGTAGGACTTTCATGATGTAGGGTGCTCGTATGGGTTTGGCGGTGGCGTCGGCTTCTTTGGCTATCTGTCTGTTCCAGTTTTCCTTCAAATGCGCGATTTCGTTGAGGTAGTCTTGGTTGTTTTTCTCTTGTACTTTTGCGGTGAGTTTAGGAAGTAAGATGGCACTGTTGCCCAGCAAGCCCACTTCAACGGGGTACTTTTTGGCGATGTTTTTCATGTTTATGTCGATTTGCACTGTGCGTTTCTGGGGCAGCAATGTGAGGTCACTGAAAGAGGAGTCGACTACTATGAGCAGGTCGCTTTTATGGACAAGTTCCCCAGCAGCTGTGGACCCAAGCCCGCCGTGGCAACCTGCACAGAAAGCGTCTTGTTCGTTGACAACGCCTTTCGCTCGAAAAGTAGTCACTATGGGAGCACTGATTCTTTTGGCTAAGCCCAGAAGCTTGGTTCCTTGACCTCTGCAGCCAAAGCCTGCAACAATCACGGGGCGCTCCGCGGAGTTCACCACTTGCGCTGCTTCTTCGATAATGTAGTCTTCAGAGCCGAACGCAAGGTTTGGCATTCTGTCCTCGAACGGTCGGATTTGGGTGTCGTAGGGCAGTTTCTGTACGTCGTTTGGGATGCCGATGTTGCTTACGCCGCGGTCCAGCAGGGCGGTTTTTACGGCGAGGGTTCCCAGCATGGTGGTTTGGTCTTCGGACATGAGGGTTTTGTTGAATACGCAGATGGGTTCAAAGAAACTGTGCTGGTCAAGTTCTTGGATGCTTCCTGGACCAATGTATTGCCTTGCGACCATACCGGATAAGACAAGAACGGGAGAGTTATCCATACTAGCATCATACAAACCCGTTGCAAGATTTGTGGTTCCTGGTCCCGAAACCGACAGGCAAGCGGCAACGTTTCCCGTAAGTTTCCCGTAAGCTGACGCCATAAACGCCGCGACCTCTTCATGCCGCACTTGGATGTACATGACTTTGTCGTTTTTTCGAACCGCATCTACCACGCCCAACGTGGATGTCCCTGGAACTCCAAAAACGTATCGTACGCCCCACTCCGCAACCTGTTCAATGAGGACATCAGAAACAGTTTTACCTTCTTTTTTCGCTTGCTGAGCGTCAGTTTTTTCTGCTAAAAGCACAAAACTTGTTTTTGGGGCGCCACAGATGGGACACACCCATTCTTCAGGTAGGTCAGAAAACTTTTTGCCTTCCTTTTCTTCAGAAAACACGTAGTTGCACACGGTACACCTATATTTTGCCATGTTTTGGGACCTCGAAAAACTTTAACGTTTAACTAAGCGTGAACAAGGTTTATCTGCCTTTTGGAACCAAAAAAACGTGCGTAAACCAGAAGTTTAGGCTAAAAATTGAAGTGGATTGGGCTCAGCGTTGTACGGAAGTTGCTATAGGATGGCGAACCACCAAAGCTGTTCCCACTGAACCCAACCCAATTCTAAAAGGAAGATGCGTTGCTTTAAAGTTTTGTGATTGTAAATTAGCACACACTACGAGTGGATGGAGAGACTAAAGACTACACGTTACTTTATGGTAGCATTCGTTGAGCAAAACAAAAATTGGGTTAACCCCAACTTATCGATGTTTTCTATGCTGAACCGTGTCAGAGACTTCTTGGAAAACTGCCACTGTCGTTTCCGTGACAGACATCGGAACCGAAACATACTGTAACGCTTCGTCAAATTTCAAGCGTATCAGTACGTGTTTGCATTTGTGCGTGTTGCATCCGTACAGAAACAGGTCAGGGTCGCCGTTGTTGCCGATTAGCAGCTTGGTTTTGCCGTCGCAGCCTTTACAGTGGTCGGCTCTTACTTCTCCATTCAAAAGGTAGCCGTTAACAAGGTTAACGCTCCAAGACTTCGGCTTGGTCAAACTCAAGATATAACACCACTAATATCGAATCGCCCGCAACTTCACAACATTCAACTAGGTGGTTCGCTGCAACAATAGCATGGCTAAGTTGAATAAATTAATATGTGACTGTAATTACACAACAACTGTATCAAAGCATTAGAGCAGGATTCTCAAAAACGTCGAAAACAAAGGGAAAAGCGTTAGAAAACGGGATCACCTTTTTGTCGATGCTTCTTTCCAAAGCTGGACCCATTTAGTGTTTAATTCGTCTTTAAGCTGTAGTTCTTCAGGGTCACAACAAAGCCCCAACATTCAAAGTCCACCTCGATTCACAGCCTACTATGACTTTATAGATAAGGTTTACGCCTAAAAATGAGGCATCCGAAAAATCTCTCATTCATCAAGCATAAAGGCCCCATAGGCACCAAAACCAAAGAAAAAGTGTCTTACGGCAAGAAAAAGACAAAGAGCTTTTAAGGGTCTAAAGCGGAGGACATAGAAAAAGGCACTGAAGCCAAAAGCAGATTGTCATTTGAGCTGATTTTGAGGTTTCGGAAAATTTTTATGCGCCTCAAGTTATTTTATGTATTGTTTTGCGGCTTAAGCTTAAGGTGTGAATGAAGATGGTTAACGAGTTATCTCCTGCTCAACTGCGAAGAACCTGCAACCCCGAAGCTTTAAAGTGTCAATCAACCGAGGATTTGATTCCTCTTCAAGAAATAATTGGGCAGAAAAGAGCAGTTCGGGCGCTTAAATTTGGGTTAAGTATCAAAGACAAAGGGTTCAACATCTATGTTGCGGGTTATCCGGGAACGGGCAGGAGGACAGCGGTTAAGGATTTTCTGGAAGAGCTTGCGACTAAGCAGCCAGTTCCGTCAGATTACTGTTATGTTAACAACTTTAAGGATGAGTACACGCCTAAAGCCATCAAGTTGCCGCCGGGTAAGGGCAAAGTTTTCCAGAAGGACATGAAAAATTTTGTTGAAAACGCTAAGCGTTCGTTGCGTAACGCGTTTCAGAGTGAAGATTACGCTGCCCGCCGAGAAAACACCCTCAAACAGGTTGAGGCGCAACGTAAACAGCTTGTGGAACAGTTGAACCTGCAAGCCCAAAAGGAAGGTTTCATCATCCAAAGCAGCCCATTAGGATTACTCATAATACCCGTTATAAAGGGCAAACCCATCCGCGACGAAGAACTTCTTGCTATGGCGCCAGAAAAAAGGAGCAAAATTCAAGAGAAACGTGCGCAGCTGGAATCTGAACTGCGGACGGCTATGCGGCAATTTATGGATACGGACCGCAAGGCTCACGAGGAAATTGACAAGTTGAACCGTGAAATCGCCAATTACTCTATTGGGTCTCTGGTTTCTGAATTGAAGGAGCAGTACAAAGGATACAGCGACGTAGCAGAGTACCTTAAAGACGTGCAGGAAGACATCCTTAACAACGTTGCCCAGTTTATCCAAGGTCCCGAAGAGAAGCCGCAGGTTCCTGTTCAGATGGCGTTGATGGCTCGGGAGGTTGCCTTCAGGAAGTACGAGGTTAACGTGATTGTGGATAACTCGGAATCTAAAGGTGCTCCTGTGGTTATAGCTACTAACCCGACGTATCATCATCTGTTGGGGAAAATTGAGCGGGAAGCTCAGTTCGGCGCTTTGATTACGGACTTTACGATGATTCGAGGGGGATACCTGCACAGATCAAACGGTGGTTACCTGATTATACTTGTTGAGGAGCTGCTGACTAGCCCGTTTTCTTATGATGCCCTGAAGCGGTCGCTGAAAAATGAGCAGATAAACATTGAAGAGTTAGAGGAACGTTACGGTTTTGCCATAGCTAAGAGCCTCAAACCTGAACCGATATCGTTAAAAGTCAAAGTGGTAATCATTGGCGACCCTGCGATTTACCAGCAGCTTTACGTTTTGGACAAAGAATTCAGGGAACTCTTCAAGGTAAAAGCCGAGTTTGACACCAACATGGAACGCTCTGAAGACTGCTTAGCGCAGTATGCTGCGTTTGTTTGCACCCTATGCCAAAAAGAGAACCTTAAGCCGCTTGACAGAACAGGCTTAGCAAAAATTATCGAGTACAGCAGTCGACTCGCTGAGGACCAGATGAAGCTTTCCACTCGATTCGCTGAAGTCGCAGACATCGCAAGAGAAGCCAACTTTTACGCCCAGCAAGACGATGCAAAATACATAACGGGTGACTACATCAAGAAAGCCATTGAAGAAAAAGTCTACCGCAGCAAAATGGTTCAAGAAAAACTCCAAGAAATGATAAACCGCGACTTCATTTTGATTGACACTGAGAGAGAGCAGGTGGGGCAGGTTAACGGTTTATCCGTTGCGAGTTTGGGCGATTTCGCATTTGGTATGCCAAGCCGCGTGACAGTCAGCGTGGGGTTAGGCAGAGAAGGCGTAATAGATATTGAACGGGAAGCGAAAATGGGCGGGCCCATCCACACGAAGGGTGTTTTGATTCTCAGCGGCTACTTGAACGAGAAGTACGCTAAGGACAAGCCGCTTACGCTTTCAGCTAGAGTCGTGTTTGAGCAGAACTATCAAGGTGTGGAAGGTGACAGCGCATCCAGTACAGAGTTGTACGCGATTCTGTCTAACCTGTCGGGGTTGCCCATTAACCAGAGCATTGCGGTTACGGGTTCAGTGAACCAGAAAGGCGAAGTGCAAGCAATAGGCGGTGTGAACCAGAAAATCGAAGGCTTTTTTGAAGTCTGCAAGGTCAGAGGGCTTTCAGGCAAGCAAGGTGTAATGATTCCTGCCAGTAACGTGCAGAACTTGATGTTAAAGGAGGAGATTGTGGATGCCGTCAAAGAAGGCAATTTTCATCTCTACTCCGTGAAAAACATTGACGAAGGCATAGAAGTGCTGACAGGTGTCAAAGCAGGTGTGAGAGGCGGCGACGGCAACTTTGAGGCAGGTACCGTGAATGATTTGGTGGATAAGCAGTTCCAGATGATGTTCCAGAAATACGCCGAGTACGCAACTGCCCTTTTGGGTGAAGCAAAATGGAAACACGAAGAGGAAAGCTAAAGCCATCCCTCTCTTTCTAAGAAAAGTATTCTGCCGACCTACCCCCTATCGTTTCTGCATACTATTACTAATAGCAACCAAATAGAAGCCAAATAGGTTCGTGAAATTTTGGGTTTTGTGCTGAGTGTTTCTTAGATTAGGCTCAAACTAACTGACTGTCCGAATCCCTCCCACAATTAACGTCTTTAATTCACCGTCCAAACCCAAAATCATCTGCACGTAACCGCAGACGTTTTTCACTTGTAACAAAGAATGATACAGTTCCTGACGGTAACTTCATATTCTTCCAAAATAATCGTGGTTGATAGCATGTCAACGCAACCCCAAAAATTTACCATACTTCTCAAAGAGGCCCCGCAGGGCGGCTTCGATGTGCATTGTGTAGAAGTTCCCATAGTGTGCCACGGCAAAACAAAAGACGAAGCGCTGAAAACCATTAAAGAAGCAATAGAAAGTCTAGGCTGGAAACTAACACAAACCAGCTAACGCAGTTGAGCTTGCGGCTTCATTTTTTTTAATTTCCAAAGTATTGGGTAGAAATATGGAGTTCAATCAGAATAACTCCTTTTAGTGGTTAGTCATTTTGCAGAACTGAAACACTTTGTTATATGCCTCTCCTTTTTCGACTCATCTTAAGGTATTCAGAACACAAGTTTCCTTCAACTCAATCAAGCGAGCTTCAAGAGAAGATGTTTAATCAGTTACGAAACAAACAATGTATAAAATGAGTATTTTAATAATTTTTGAAATAGAGAAAAATCTATAACTCAAATCTTCTCATAACTTTGACGGGAGAAACCACACACGTGAAAAAATCTATATTGCCTCAATTTGCAATATTTCTAACACTGCTATTGGTAGGTTTATCCTTTTACCAAGGAACATTCTCACATTATAATGTTACTTCGCATACTACAACCGGTGTGGTGTTAAGTCAAAATCCTTACGATCCAAATGAAATTAGTTCAACACGTTTTGAGATGGCTATAGACACGACTAGGAACACAATTCGAATTGAATTTGATTTTGTGTATTGGACAGCGGGAAATTATTCTTTTGCATTAAGTTTACCCTATCAAATTTCCAAGCTTGAGACATGGGCTGATTCAGGAATGTGGACTTATGACAATGGCAAGTCCGGTTCTATAGTGATAGCTTCGCTTAATGTAACGCATAATCCAGAGACATGGAGCTCAGCGCGTCTTTATGCTCTAATTTATACTCAGACAATTGCAAATACCGTCTTTGAAACATGTAGTGTAAGCATACCTTTTGGTGGAGGCTTTACATATGATGTCCAAACGGCTCGCGACAAAATAGCCGGGGCGATGACAACAGTTGGTGATGGCTACCCTGGAAAGTTGTTTATAACCATTCCTTCCAACTGCATACTATCTACGTCAACACTTCCAGTAATGAGAATAGATAGTGGGGCAGGTCAGCAAGTATTACAGTTTGATATAGAAGAATTTTCCCCTTTCCAAATGCAGTATATCGATCCAGATGCTAGACGCATTTTTGAAAGAAATCTTCTCTTTAGCGGTGTATTCATAGGTGCTGCCGTTTCAGTCCTTGCAGGTATTATAATTAAAAATTTAAAAATTAAGGACTCAAAAAAACCCAATACCCCAGACTCAAGTCATAAAACTGATGCTAAGAGAAATAACGAAAGAGAATTTCAGCTTCAAATGTTTGAAGCTCAAAGAGATTACGGTACAGTTAACTCAATCCTTACGGTTATCATAGCGGTTAGTTTCTCACTGACTACAACCGTGATTGCAATATCCTACACAAACATCTCGCAAGAACTGCGAATCTTTTTAGCATATATGATCCTACCTATTCTTGCTATCACTGCAGGTACCACAATGTGGCTTGTGCTGTACCATAAAGTGTGGTTACCAAACAAGGCTTTGGCGAAGTTACGAAAAACTTACGTTGATAATTATAGTATTTCCGAAAACGAAGAAATAATTCTTCTGAAGCAAATTTTGGAAGAACAGAAGAAAGTCAATGAAACTTTAATGAAGGAAAATAAACAGAACAGCAAGGAAACACCCCAGCCAGACAAGGTAGGCACACACCAAACAGAGCCGTCAAAGCCTTAACTTTTTTCTCAACTTACTAAGACACTGGAAATAAGCGTCATTAATTCAGTTTACCTTAAGGATAGTTTGAGGAAATCTTTAAACCGCCGTATTTCTACTCAAATACAACTACGTTCAAGGATGATTAGGTATGTCTCGATTTAAATGCAAGAAGTGCGGCGCTGTTTACGAACAGGGCTTTGGAGGCGCAGCTTTAGCTCCACACATTGGTCCCCTTCACTACGTAAAATGTCCTGCATGCGGCAAACGTAGCTGGATCAACATTTACTCCTCTGTCTCAGATCCAATAACTTATCCCCCGCAGGAAAACACGCAGGAACAGGAGCCCCAAAGGCTTCTTTCGGAAGAAGAACTGGAACGCAAACGCATAGAAGAATCTAAATACGAAAAGCAATAATCCAACCAGCGACAGGGGCAGAATGGGATGATTGAAACCGAAAACCTCACCCGAAAATTCGGTAACCTAACAGCCGTCGACAACCTAACACTTCACGTTAAAGAAGGCGAAGTTTTCGGTTTTCTTGGACCCAACGCGGCGGGAAAAACCACCACCGTCCGCATGCTCTGCTGCCTCATCGCGGCAACCAGCGGCAAAGCCCGCATAGGCGAATACCAAGCCGACAACGAGCAAGATTGCATAGCAATCAGAAAAATGGTCGGTTTGCTTCCTGAAAACGTAGGGCTTTACGATAACTTGAGTGCATACCGCAACTTGGATTTCTACGGCAAACTCTACGAAGTTCCCGAAGAGAAACGCCGCGAAAACATTGAACGGTTGCTGAAGCTTTTGGGTATTTGGGACCGCCGCGACGAGAACGTAGGCAACTTCTCTAAAGGTACCAAACAGAAAATAGCCATAGCACGGGCGCTTATTCATGAGCCCAAGCTGCTGTTTTTGGACGAACCCACCGCTAACCTTGACCCTGAGGCTTCCAAAACCGTTCGCGACTTCGTTTTGGAACTTAAAAAAGAAAAGCACACGATATTTCTTAACACTCATAACTTGGATGAGGCTGAGCGGCTGTGCGACCGCATTGGTATCCTAAAAACCCGACTTGTAACCGTGGGTGCGCCTTCAGAGCTTGAACGCAGCCTATACAACCGCAAAACCATCGTTCACTTACAGACAGTAACTGATTCAGTTATTAAAGCTGTAAAGGACTTAAACGCAGTAAAAAACCTCCGCGCACTAGAAAACAAACTCGTCCTCGACATGGACCACCCTGAACGGGACAACCCTGAACTTGTACGTGTAATCGTCGAGGCGGGCGGGGACATACAGTACGTGACGGAGCTTAAGTCCACGCTTGAAGATGTTTACTTGAAGTTGATTCGGGAGGCTAACGTGCAATGAGGTTCTGGAAAAGCTGGATTGTCGCAACCAAGGACCTGTCGGTCTTCAAGAAAAACAAATACATCCTGTACTCGCTTATCGCCATGCCCCTGCTAATGGGCATCGTTATACCTGCCGTTCTGATTTTCTCGTTGCAAGCCGAATCCGCTGGCATTCCACAGGCGCAACTCGTAGAAACAGCTAACATGATGGTTAACCTTTTCACCGCGTACTTTGTGGTCATAGCAGCCGTTTTACCCACCATTATTGCTTCATACAGTTTTGTGGGTGAAAAAATTGAAAGAAGCCTCGAACCCCTTCTTGCCACTCCTACCACTGACGGGGAATTGCTTTTCGGCAAGAGCATAGCTTCCTTCATTCCCTGTATAGGCGCAACCTACATCGGCACAGCCATATTCATTGCAATAGTGGACTTCTGGTCAATCACAACCATGGGTGTTCTGTTGCTGCCTAATTCGTACTGGGCAATCGTGATGGGGCTGATGACACCGCTTGCCTGCATCTTAAGCGTCGAAGCCAACGTCATAATTTCATCCCGTGTCAGCGACATACGCGCCGCCCAACAACTCGGAGCCTTCGTCATTTTACCCTTGCTGCTTGTCATGATTTTTACATCCAGCGTACAGTTTATCCCGCTTGTCACCCTCGGCTTAATAGTATCCGCAGCCTTAGCTGTTGCAGACTTGGGTATGTTCTACCTTGCTAAAGCCACGTTCAAGCGGGAAGAAATCCTCACCAAATGGAAGTAACCCCCTATGACCAACAGTGAGCCTGTGAGATGCCAAAAATGCGGCAAACCCATAGGCTACGTCACTGTAATGAGCAAAGGCTTACTGGGCATGCCGCAGAAAGTCGAAAATGTAAAAGTAGTCGCTATCTGTATGGACTGCAGCCGAAAAAGCCGAACGCGCGCTACTCAGTTAGGGTTTTGGCAAAACTCCAAATCTTATCGCTCACGTAATGCCGGCTTTTAACAACGGGTCCCTGCTTGACGCCTTTGGCTTCTGCCGAGCTGTAAAGGGCTTCTCCAAGCGCAAGCGGCTTACCATGCTTCTCATCCACTATCACAACAACATCGCCCACGTCGAATTCGCCTTCATAACGAACAATGCCCGGTGCCATAACGTCTGCGCCATTGCATACGAACCTAACGGCACCCATATCCACCACCGCCCGCGACAACTGAGCCACAATGAGCTCCGACATCAACGTAGGAAAAACTGCTTCTCCCATCTTAAACAGCAGAGGTTTGCTGTCTATAAGCAGTAACTCGCCAAAATCCGTCTCCACTTTTTCCACACTAACTTTAGAGCCAACTAAGGCTTCGAGGTCAATTTTGAGTTTTTGGGCAACCTGCGTTAAGATTTGCTTAGACTCTTTAGCTTTGAGGGTGTAGCGTCGGTGTTTCTGAGACATGTAAACTCTCCGAATTTTCTGAGTTAACCGAGACGGCGTGAAACCTATTTAGCTTTCCCTTGTGATGCGATGCGGATTGCAATTGTCACGTATTGTCCTTCAGGTTCCCCACGTATGCTGGCGGCTCTGTCGTTTCAGGGTGAACGTGTCTTTTGGTATGCGCGGCAGGAAGCCCGGAACGTTTTCGCGGTACTTGCGGAATTCTTCCCCGAACTGCTCCAAGTTTTCTGTGTCTTCTTCTTTTGCAAGCCGATAGTACATGATGACCAGAACGGGCCACAACATGAATGTGAAGATGGTGGTCCACTCAAGGTTCATGCCCAAAGTCAGCAGCAGAAAGCCCAAGTATTGGGGGTGGCGGATTCGTGCGTAGATGCCGGTTGATACAAGTTGGTCTTTAGCTTTGCCTTTGTGTATGTCTCTCCAGCCGAAAACAATCAAGAGCACTCCTGCAACCATGATTAACGCTGTTGCGGGGAAGATGAAGAACGTGAAGACCGTGTAGAACAACTCTTGTCCTATGGCGCCTGAAAGCAGAAACTCCAGCGTGTACACGTTATTGTATCCGAACGCCCAAGTGAAAAAGTACATGGTTAAGGGAACCCCGTACATTTCAGCGTACAGTCCCGCTATGAAGGCAAGGTAAACGCTGGCGTGACGGCGCTTCACTTTACGCTTGAACGGTATGAACAAGAAGAACAGGCTAAAGAAGCCAATGTTCAACGCAACCAGTACCCAGTTGCTGCTGCTCAACCCGAAGCCTTTCCCGCTCAGAAAATAGTACACAATTAACACCGCAACCGCAAGCAACGTCGCGGCGACCGCTTTTTTAGGATTCCACATTACGCTTCACCAACTCCTGAATACTGCCCGATTCAGACGCTTTTTCCTAGGTTTGTTTGCGTAAAAAAGGGTTTTTGTAAAGGTTTTTTGACCAAACACGGCATCTGCGGGCTTCTTTGTTAGTCAAATTTTCTTGACCAAAACGAAACCGAATTCGCTGGCAAGCGTATAGTTAACTTTTGTGCGGGTTGAGGAACACTTATTTTTATGACTGCTCACTGAACATAATCCATGTGCATCCCGTGTGGGGCTGTCGGCTAGCTTGGTCTAGGCTATGAGCCTCGGGCGTTCGTGACCCCGGTTCAAATCCGGGCAGCCCCACCATCCACTTTATTCATAAATTAACCGGTTTGTTTTTCGTTTTGCCGTTAACTTGCAAAATGTAGTTTTTTATATGGCTCTCATGTTTATTTTTTAAACATAATGTTTTAATGTGGTTTATCTATTAAACTGAGTTCAGAACTGCAGTTAGGCAGTAAAAAAGTGACACACATGACCAAGAACCCTTTTGAAGAAACCTTAATGCCTAAATGTTGCAAAAAACAAAACTTCGCCTTAAAAATTGAACAAGCAATACCCGACCTATTTCAATTAAGCCTCCCTTGTTCACCTACAGGAGACTCGTGGGCAATATAGGTGGTTTTGGATGGCTTCAAAACTGAATGAGACCTACTTGTTTTCCTCGGAGTCTGTCTCAGAGGGACACCCAGATAAAGTTGCAGACCAAATCTCAGACAGCGTGGTAGACGCAATCCTTGGCAAAGACCCTGAAGCACGGGTTGCCTGTGAAACCCTGATAATGCAAGGAAACCTCATAGTCACAGGTCAAATCACCACCTTATGCTACGTCTCAATACCCAACGTCGTCAGAGACACTCTAAGAGACATAGGTCTTGACAACGCAAAAGACGGCTTAGACTGCGAAACCTGTGGTGTTCTAGCGTCCTTCACCGAACAATCACCCGACATCGCCGCGGGCGTGGCCGAAAACAACGGGCACGAACAAGGCGCAGGCGATCAAGGAATGGTGTTCGGTTACGCCTCAAACGAAACCACAGAACTAATGCCGCTGCCTATTATACTTGCCCATAAACTTGTCGCACGACTCTCGGAATGCCGAAGAAAAGGGGTTCTGCCGTATTTGCGACCAGACGGAAAATCACAAGCCACAGTCGAATATGTCAACGGGAAACCAAAAAGAGTAGACACCGTCGTCATCGCCGCTCAACATGCATCAAACGTGAATGCTGAAAAAATACGCGAAGACATCATAAACCACGTAATTAAAAACGTGATTCCAACTGACCTGCTTGATTCAGAAACCAAGTACATAATTAACGGCACAGGCAAATTTGTAGTCGGCGGAACTTTGGCAGATTCAGGCTTAACCGGACGGAAAATCATCGTCGACACCTACGGCGGCGTAGGAAGACACGGCGGCGGCTGTTTCTCAGGGAAAGACCCCTCAAAAGTTGACCGTTCTGGCTGCTACATGGCACGATACATCACCAAAAACATTGTGGCTGCTGGCTTAGCGGATCAATGTGAAGTTCAAATTTGCTATGCAATCGGTGTTGCTGAACCAGTTTCAGTAATGGTAGATACGTTTGGAACAGGCAAGGTTTCCGACGAGAAAATTCTTGAGTTGGTAAAGACGCATTTTGACATGAGACCTAAAGCGATAATAGACTATTTGAATCTTAAACGACCGATATACCGAAAAACCGCTGTGTTTGGCCACTTCGGAAGAGAAGACCCAGATTTCACTTGGGAACGAACAGATAAAAAAGACGTACTCAAAGCAGCCCTAACCCAGATGTAGATGTTGTGCATCATTTTAAGAGGCGAGGGCTTACTTCTTTTTTTATCTGTACGAGCGGGGCACAAAGTGTTAAAGAAATGATGGACCGAAAAAACAAAAATAAATGCAGTATTTTCTGGGGAGGGCTTCAGGTATAACAGACACATCAATAGTCTCGAAGGAGGCTTCCTTGAAAGAAAGGGCAATGCAAATTCTAAACTTGCGTTACCTCATCGAAGTTGACGTTAGAAGTTCCTACAAAACGCATGCATTTGAGAACCACCCAGATAGGCGTCCTGAAATTAATAGCGCGTCGGATGCGTTAGTTTATGAACAGAAAATCAAAGTTGTAAACCAAGCATATGAATTATTAATTGAGGTTTTAAACGGCGTAAACATCGATCTAACAAAATACGCTATGTTAGAAGATACTGATCTGGTTCAATCAGTTTTGCCCAAAGATGTAAAACCTGCCCCCTTAGGAAAAACTGACCAGGAACTCTGGATGGAAAGATACGGCAATCTCATATAACCTGATTTCTAGAATAGGCATTAGGTAGATAGCCACTGTTCTTCGTAATCAAAGACATTAAGACTGTCTAGAAAACTTGCGATTCACAGAGACTATCTTTTAGTTCCTGAGGTTGAGAATCAATCTAAGTGATTCAGGAATTGAAAAGCCAGAGAGGAAAAAAGATGGCTTCATTGGGTGCATTGTGATTTTACCGAAGGATGAACCTGCGGTTACTTCTTTGAACTTCTTAAGCGACTGTGCTTCTATGTGTATACCCTGTGTTGAGTTTAGTTTGTCAACAAAAGGTATTAATGGTATTTAGCTAATAAACTACAGCAACCATTAAACGGTGAAAAAGATGACAAACACAACCAAAGAGGTAAACGTAGACCCCTGCTTATGTGTTGGGTTTGAGACGGCATCAAGTTTTCACGTGAATGGTTGGCAAAACTGGAGTTTTCTCCTAAGGAAACAGGTTTTCCTTGGAGAGTTAGAACCTTGTTTGTGTATGACATTTCATGAGGTGCGAAAATGAAAATATGTGTAAGCGCAACATCAAACAGTATAGATGCGCAGTTAGACCCTCGCTTCGGTAGATGCGCCTACCTACTAATTGTAGACACTGAAACACTACAGTTTGAAGCCATTTCAAACATGGCTGCAGGTGCCACAGGCGGCGCAGGAATTCAAGCTGCACAAACCGTAACAAAAACAGGTGCAAAGTTAGTCATAACTGGAAATGTTGGACCTAACGCCTTCAACGCTTTATCTGCAGCCGGCGTAGAAATCATAACTGGAGCCTCTGGAACAATCAAAGAAGTCGTCGACAAATTCAATAAAGGCGAATTAAAAAAAACTGACGCGCCTACAGTGCGTAATCATTTCGGAATGGGCGGACAAAGATGAAACTAACCGCTAATCCAGCAGTTGTTACATCTAACAAACTAAACTTTTCACGCTGAGAGATTAAAAGTGGACAGGATGGCTAATAGACTAATCTTCCTTTCAGAGGACGCGCTTGATAGATCACCAAAGTTAACGCAAGACTACCCAACGTCAACAATTAAAACCCTCAAAAAAGCAACTGCCGAATACGAGAAATTTAAAGGTCAATCAGAGCTATAACCGATTATATTGGCTTTAGGAGGAAAACTGAATGATTATATGTGTTGCTAGCGGGAAAGGCGGAACTGGAAAAACCTCGGTAGCCGTCAACATGGCTGTTTCGGTTGGTAACGTTCAGCTTCTAGACTGTGACGTTGAAGAACCCAACTCCCATTTGCTTCTGAATCCAGAAATATACAAAACCGAGCCCGTTTACAGTTTAATCCCCCTCGTGAACCAGCAGTTGTGTACCCACTGCGAAAGATGCGCCAAATTCTGCCAGTACAACGCCATATTTGCTACGGCAGAGAAAACACTTGTTTTTCCCGAGCTATGTCACAGTTGCGGCGGATGCGCTATAATCTGTCCACAAAAAGCAATCAGTTGGGAAAAAAATCACATCGGCACCTTAAAGTTTGGCAAAGCCGGCAATTTATCGCTTGTTTATGGGGAACTTGAAGTAAGCAAGCCGCTGTCAGTGCCTGTTATAAAAGCCGTTAAAAAACAGATGGTTACCAATTCCACTGTAATTCTTGATTCGCCACCTGGAACTTCGTGTCCGTTCGTGGAAACAGTCAGCGGCAGTGACTTCTGTATTTTAGTTACCGAACCCACTCCCTTTGGTTTACATGACTTAAAGATAGCGGTTGAGGTTTTAAGAAAAATCGCGATTCCTTTCGGCGTCGTTGTTAATCGTTCTGGCGTAGGCGACAACACCCTGTATGAATACTGCAAAAAAGAGAACATACGTATTCTGATGGAAATTCCCTATCAGCGGAGAATCGCAGAGCTGTATTCGAAAGGGGTTCCGTTTAGTTTGGAAATGCCCGAATGGGAAGAGAAGTTCCAAGCACTATATGACAACGTAATGGAGTTAGTTGAAAAATGAAGCAGTTAACAATTCTAAGCGGCAAAGGCGGAACAGGCAAAACCTCCATAACAGCTTCTTTCGCGGTTCTGGCAAAAAACGCTGTAGTCGCAGACTGCGACGTGGACGCCCCTGACCTTCACATGCTCCTACACCCTGAAGTAATCAAAACACAAGAGTTCGTAGGCTCAAAACTAGCCGTCATCAACCAAGAAGCCTGTACCAAATGCGGTCTCTGCAGAGAAAAATGCAACTTTGACGCCGTAACCAGTGACCTGAAAATTGCCGCCATTGCTTGTGAGGGCTGTGGAGTTTGTGAGGTAGTATGTCCCGTCGGCGCTATAACAATGGTTCCACGAGTCTCTGGGAACGCTTACCTGTCGAAGATAAAATATGGTTTCATGTCACATGCACTGCTTGATCCCGGTGAATCTAATTCAGGAAAACTGGTAACCTTGGTTAGGCAGAACGCCAAAATTCTGGCTACGAAAGAAAACTGTGATTTGATTATCATTGATGGTTCACCTGGAATTGGTTGCCCTGTTATAGCTTCGATTTCAGGTGTGGATGCTGCGTTGGTGGTTACTGAACCCACAATGTCGGGTATTCATGACCTTGAAAGAGTATTGTCGCTGCTTGCTCACTTCAACGTTGCTCCCTTCGTATGCATTAACATGTACGACATAAACACCGAAAACACCAACAAAATCTTAGCATTCTGCAAAGAACAAGGAATTGACGTTGTGGGTGTTATCCCTTTTAGCCCTGAAGTTACTCACGCAATGGTTAACGGAAAGACAGTCATTGAATATGCTCCTGAGAGTGGAGTAGCTGAAGAAATACGCAATATGTGGAAAAAAATGCAGTTAACGTTGGGGTACAGTGAATCATGACGCCCAAAAATCGCGGGAACCGCAACGTTAATTTTTTGCTATTACCCAAATTGAAGTGGGGGTACGATATTGGTTCATCAACTGATTGTTACAATTGACGACGAATTAAAGAACGCCATGAGCAAATACCCAGATGTTGATTGGGTTGCTGTTGCATTGAAATCATTTAAGGATTGTATACAACGGAAGGAACTTGCTGGAATGTACACAGGTCCTGTAGAAAAAGATTCCTGCACGTAACAGGCAGTTGTCGGAACTGGCAACTTTGCGGAATTCAATGCAAATCGCTTTCGGTCCTGTCCCGTCTAGGCGTTTGGGAAAAAGCTTAGGGATAAATAATGTTCGACCAAAAGTATGTTCCTACTCCTGTATTTATTGTCAATTAGGAAAAACCAGCGAATGTACTATTGAACGGCAAGCTTTCTACCCCCTAAACGAAATTTACGATGAGGTTGCCAAGAAGGTTCATTATGTTTCTTTAATGAATGAGCGAATTGACCATCTTACTTTCGTGTCGGATGGAGAACCCACCTTAGACATTAACTTAGGTCGCGAGATATCCCGTCTCAAACAAATCGGGCTTCCCGTCGCCGTCATAACTAATTCCTCTCTACTTTGGCTTGAAGACGTTAGACAAGATTTGTTAAAAGCAGACTACGTTTCGCTTAAGGTAGACGCCCTCGACGAGGCTTTGTGGCGACGCATAGACCGACCTCACAAGACCTTACGATTAGATGCCATATTGAACGGCATTCAGAACTTTACTGAGTCTTTTAAAGGAACAGTTGTCACCGAAACCATGCTTGTAGATGACGTGCAGTACGCGAACGAATTCGAACGGATAGCAGCTTTCTTGGCGACATTGAAAAAGCTGGACAGGGCATACATTGCGGTTCCAACTAGGCCACCAGCAGAGAATTGGGTTAAACCTGCCAAAGAAGAAGTGGTAAACGCTGCATATCAGGCTTTTTCTGAAAAGCTGGGTGTTGACAAAGTAGAATTTTTGATTGGTTATGAAGGAGCCGCCTTCGCGTTTACTGGAAATGCTGCAGAAGATTTGTTAAGCATTATGGCGGTGCATCCCATGCGAGATGAAGCTGTTAAGGAGTTTTTGTGGAAAGCAAATGCGGGCTGGCAAGTTATTGAGCGCCTTTTAGCTGCGGGTAAACTTGTTGAGTTAGAGTACGAGGGAAACCTGTATTATATGAGGAAACTGAACGGGAGAAAGGTCACACGTGAAAGTGCATCTTGATTGTGTTCCATGTTTGCTGAGGCAGGCATTGGATGCTACAAAATTAGGTTCGGCTGATGAGGCTACCCGTGAGATTGCTCTTCGACAAGTAATGCAGCATCTTTCCAATGCACAGTGGAACCAAACCACCCCCGAGCTTGCTACCAACGTACATAGGATCATAAAAAAAGTAACAGGCAACGTTGACCCTTATAGCCAGTTGAAAGAGAAGTACACTCGCGTCGCCCTTGCGTTCTATCCGAAACTTGAAGCTATCGTTAAACAGTCAGAAGACCCGTTACTAACCGCAGCTAAGCTGGCTATTGCTGGTAACATAATTGATTTCGGACCAAAGGTGAACGTCAACTTGGAGCAAACTGTTGAAGCCGTTTTAGAGGATGACCTTGCGGTAAACGATGTCGGTAAACTGAAAGAATCACTTCTTAAATCTAAGAAGGTTTTGTATCTTGCTGATAACGCTGGGGAAACTGTCTTTGACAAGCTGTTGGTGGACGAACTGTTGAAACGGGATGCTGAAGTGACTTTCGCCGTGAAGGATGCCCCTATTTTGAATGATGCAACCTTTGACGATGCTGAAATCGCAGGAATCACAAAAATTGCCCACGTTATTTCCATCGGAACTGACTGTACTGGTGTGCTCTTTAGAGAATGCTCCCCTGAATTCCTCACGGAATTTGAAAACTGCGGCTTTGTGATCAGTAAAGGTCAGGGCAACTATGAATCTCTGAGCAATACATTGCATAAAGAAATTTTCTTTCTTCTAAAAGTTAAATGTCCACTCATCGCCGAAGATGTCGGAGTAAAAACAGGTTCTGCAGTTTTAAAACGAACCTACGTGGGTTAACATCCTGTTTGAAGGCTCAATAAATCGCATTCGCTTTGGATTTCCCTCAGAGTTCTGAATAAGGTACCACTTGTTTGCAATGGTTTGAATACCGAAAAAATGGTGCTTGAATAGATTGATTGAAAGTGCTTGTCCCTCTGAAAATTTAATAAATGCGGTTATTGCGATGGATTTATTAGTTGATACGACGCATTTTAAGCTAAAAATTATTGAGTGAAATTGCATGAAACAGGCAGATGTTGTTGTTATAGGCGGCAGCGCGGCTGGAATTCCAGCGGCAATAACCGCAAGAAGGCATTATCCAGAAAAAAGCGTGCTTCTGATAAGGAAAGAAAAACAGGTTTTGATACCGTGTGGTATTCCATACATCTTTGGCACAGTGGGAACACCCGAGAAAAACCTGATTCCAGACGGCGTGTTGCAAAATAATGGTATAGAGTTGGTTGTGGATGAAGCGACGGATTTACTGCCTGCGGAAAAACAGGTTGTTCTTGCGAGCGGTGAGTCAGTTGCTTATGATAAGTTGATTTTGGCAACTGGTTCCTCACCAGTTGAACTGCCAATTCCTGGGTTTAGTAAAAAAAATGTTTACACAATAAAAAAGGATGTTCAATATCTGCAAAGCCTTTTGGAAGCTTTGAAAGATGTGAAGAACCTTGTGATTTTGGGTTGTGGCTTTATCGGAATTGAATTCGCTGACGAGTGCAAAAAGAATCGTGACCTCAACGTGACGATCGTGGAGACGCTCGATCAATGTTTGCAAATTGTTTTCGGTGGAGGCGCATGTAAATGTTGCCAAGAAATCGAAGATTATCTTAAGCAAAAAGGAATAGACATAGCTACAGGCTCTAAAATAGTGGAGATTCTCGGTGACGAAGCAATAAAGGCCGTTAAACTGTCTAACGGAGAAGAAATCCCTGCTGATGCATTGATTGTCGGAGTCGGCGTAACACCCAATGTTGACCTTGCAGCAAAAGCAGGTTTAGCCTTAACCAAAGGCGGCATAGTAGTTGACACAACGATGCGGACGTCAGACCCGAACATTTTTGCATGTGGTGATTGTGCTACTAAATTTTCGTTCTTCACGGGTAAATCTTCAACTTTGAAGCTCGCATCGATAGCTACAACCGAAGCCCGCATAGCTGGCGCAAACCTTTACGAAATCAGCAGGAAAAACCCGGGTGTTTTAGGCGTTTTTTCCACTGCACTTGGAGACTTGACTGTAGCTATTGCTGGCATGAGTGAAAAAGGCGCCCAACAATGTGGTTTCGATGTAGTGACGGCTGAGGCTGAGGCTATAAATAGGCACCCAGCGGGCATGCCCGGCGCGTCTAAAATGTGGGTTAAACTGATATTCAATAAGGTAAACGGAGAATTACTTGGGGGTGCTGTTAGAGGTGGTCCAAGCGCTGGAGAACTAATCAACACCATCAGCGCATGTATCCAAAACAGGATGAGAGCTGATGATCTTGCGGTATTTCAGATAGGAACCCATCCTGCCGTGACAGCTTCACCTATAGCGTACCAATTAGTAAACGTTGCAGAAATGGCCCTAAAAAACATGAAAAATTAAAGGAAGACCATCGCCAATTCGACTTAACTCAAGTAGCGAATTTCAGCTTAGTTTGCTTGCATACGGCTATCAAGCTGCTTGTCTCTTTTACTTTTTTCCACACACCTTTTTTCTCTCATACGATTAACTTAATCTGTTGACTCTGTGCTCAAGGTGTTGACAGAGGGGTTCCTTCTTTAATTTCGGGTCTCTTTAATCTCTGTTACGAAAAAATTACCTTTCGAAAAAAAATTCATTCGTGTTAGTATCCATACATGCCCGAGAGGTAGTTGCACAGTTTTTGTGGCGCGAAAATAGTGAAGGATTGTTCTGGAAGAAACTCTAAATCTTTTTCTAGCTGATAGCCCGCTTCGCTCATTTCTTTTATTATTATTTCTTTGGGGACGCAATTTCCAAGCAGTCTGTGAAGTGTGAAACGTCCGCCACATGAATGCTCAATTATTGCGATTTTCCCGTTTGTCTTTAATGCGCTCTTTAAGTGTTCAAAGTATTTTACTCTTCCAGGTAATTGGTGGCAGACATTACGCATGAAGACCAAATCTAATTTTTCCCCAAGGTTGGGCGTATCTCTTTTGATGCGCAATGTTACAACATTTGATAGCTCCTGTTCTTTGGCCGCGTCTCTGATGATTTCTAGAAACTTCGGGTTTGTATCCACAGCAAAAACTTGACCGTCCTTTCCCACGGAAATAGCAAACTTAATCGTTAAGTTACCAGTTCCGGATTCGACGTCGGCAATTTTCTGTCCGGGCTGCAATCCTAATGCTTTTAAGACTTGGTCAGATTTGTTTTTTAAATCAGAATCTTCTATGTTAAGAATTTCTGGTTTATGCTTTTTAATCATTTATCCCCTCTCAACGATTTGGGGAGACATAAGAAAATATGGTGTACTTTTAATAAAAAGTTTTTCTATAAACTGTTTAGTTACTAAACTATTTGGGGTTGTTTCGTTTCATATTTTGAATGCTTCAATTAACTATGTCTGATTAGAACGATTCTTTGTGCTTTGAAGATTCCTCCTTTGTGTTGCGTCTTTGCCGTTTGGTTTTTTCCAATCAGTTTATGGGTGCTAAGTTTGTTTTGCGCTTGTAAAGAGGGTTTTCGTGAGGAGGTTTGTTTGGTCTTTTCTTTGTTTGTGTTGTGCAGAACGTTTATATAATTGTGTGCATTATCACATAATTGTAAAGTGTGCATAAACACAAAATCGAGGTGAAACAAAAAAATGCCAAGAGGAGACAGAACAGGACCCTGGGGCGCTGGACCCATGACCGGAAGAGCAGCAGGATACTGCGCCGGCTATAGCACTCCCGGATTCGCTAACCAAGGACGCGGCTACGGAAGAGGTTTCGGTAGAGGCTGGCGCCGCGGTTTCGGACGAGGCTGGAACAGAGGTTTCGGTAGAGGGTATACATACCCACAACCTGCAATCGTTCAACCAACTGATCCACAAACAAACCTGCCAACAGCGCAATCACAAGTTCCAGAACAAGAAATAGCAGCCTTAGAAAACTACCAAAAAGATTTGGTGGCGGAGAAAGCAGACCTTGAACAGGAAATGACTGGCGTCACAGCCAGAATTGAGGAATTAAAGGAAAAACTTTCGAAGTGATGAACTTCAAAAGAGGGGTGTGAAATATTCATGTCGAAACATAAGATAGCTGTTGCAACAAACGGAAAGGAAGGCTTAGATGACGTTGTGTCAAATGTTTTCGGTAAAGCTAAAACATTCACTGTGATTGAGGTTGACGGCGAGCAAATAATCAGCGTAAACGTAATTGATAACCCCGCTTTGGTTTACTCCCATGGAGCTGGTCCAATCGCAATTAAAACGTTAATCGACGACGGCGTGGACTTGGTTATTGCTAGCGAACTCGGTATCGGTGCATCCGATATTCTGCATCAACACAACGTCACTTACATCCAAGCCGAACCAGACACTAACGTCGGAGAAACAGTGAAAAAGACGCTTGCAAAGATACAAAAACAACCTGTTGCAGAAAAACAGGGTAACTAAACCCAAACTCTTTTTCTTTAGTCTTAAATGTTTCTTTCTGTTTTTCGCTTATCTAGTAACAGTATTTATTTTTTATGGCTTGTGATGGTTTATACTTCTACGTTTAGGACTATTTTTATGACGCGTGTTATAAGGAAAGTTAGCGCTGCTACTCCAAAACTAATCATAACCATTTCCATGAAACGGTTCTTAAAGGAGATGCCTTTTGCGACAGAAATGTAAAACGAAAATACGAAAATCACTATGACCGCATTAAGAATTGTTAGGCTTAGGCATAGAAGTGGTTCCGTAAAAACAAAATACGGGAATATTAAAAATAAAACCGTAATCACATAGGTGGCTCCTGTGTAAGCTGCTGCTTGAAGCGGATTCTTCATTTGCCCTTCAGATTTTATAGACAAATATTCTGAAGTAGCCATCGACAGAGACGCCGCAACGCCCGTAACCAAACCCGCCATCGCCGTCAGGCGAGTATTTTGAAGAGCAAAGGTTAAACCTACAAGGGCGCCAGTGAGCTCAACGAGTGCATCATTCAACCCTAGAACGATAGAACCAACATATCGGAGGCGCCTCTCATCTAGCATATTAATCAACTCCAGTTCATGCTGGTCTTCATATTCGACGATTTCTTTGGCTGATGGTGTGACCTCTGAGAGTTTCTCGTATGTTGTTTGTGCTTTTTCTTCGCCTTTTTCCATCAATTTTATTGCAAACGTTATTCCAAAACTCTTGGCTATTAGAATATAGATCCAAACCTTCAACATGCTTGGTTTGTGATCCTTGAGCGTGTACTGTTTCCAAAATTATAGTGTTTGAATTCATCATCTGAAATTTGTTCAAGGACGCTGCGGTTATGTGTGTTCTTTGTTGACTGCGCCAGCTTCTTGTAAATTGTGTGCTCCGTGATTTCATTTTTCTGAGAAGTTAAAATGAGTTTGCGTGTTTCTTCGTTTATTGGTCTGCTGTTCATGAGCACGTTGCCTTTTTTACAGGTGAGTAACCAAAACTGGTTTGGCTAAGTTGTTCTCAGTTGCTTTAATCACTGGTGCTCCTCTTACGCGAGTTTTTTCTTGTTGCTTACTTCTTAGTATGTCAAAGGGCTCTTCGCGTTTTCGAGGACCCACTCTGAGGTTTGTTTTGTCGCTTTTATGGCGATGTTTTCCCATTCTCTGAATGGACCTTTGGTTACCCTTTTGTTTTCAAGGTTTTGGAGCTGTTCTCTGATTTCTTTCTCAGTTCTCATTCTTTTTGCATCCTCTGCCTTGTTTTGGTTTACAGGGGTTTTTATGGTGTGTAGACCTTTTATGTATCTCTGTGCATTGTCACACAATTGTTTATGTGTATAAACACAAAATAGCTCTTCAGGAGGCGAATATAGATGGGCCTGGAGAAAGCGTTTCCACTTTGCCCAATTCAGTTTCACTCCCCCCTCCCCCCTCTCTGGCAGCGTCGTTACTACGCCTTTTTTATAAGGAAAATTGATGCATAGAAGCGATACGGTGTCCATACATGAAAAGAAAAAACGCAGTCTTAGTCACAGAAGATGACCTCCTTACCGATTTAGCATTTCACAATGTTTCCCCTTCTTTGCTGATTGAGTTTTCCGAGAAGGTAGTACGACCCCACTACGGAGGCAGCATAACCGCCGCGATTCAAGATTTATTCCAAAAAGCTCTATCTAGCCAAGAACCACTTCTTGTTCATATGCCCCCAGTGTAAAGTTCCAAAAATACTCGGAAACTGTTCTTTAAGTCAATCTAATAGCCTTCGAAGTGGCGCTCGAAATGGGCTCAAAAGCCTCTGACGCACCAATCGGGCATTCCTAATGGCTTAAATCTGTATGAGCATATATGTTCCTGTAACTTGTGAGTGAGCTAACATGGCGGAAAATATGCCTGTTGAAAGCGAAGAAGTCCAGTGGAAAGTGGACAAAATTCTCATGTGCGGAACCATCACGCGTCCCAAAGAGGTTACCCCAACTGCCTTTGTCGTGTTTGTGGCAGGCAGCGGTCCAACCGACCGCGACTGGTGCTCTCCACTTTTGCTTGGAGCAAACGGCAGCGCCAAACTGCTTGCCGACGTACTCGCAGCCAAAGGTTTTCTTACTTTGCGTTATGACAAACGCGCGTCTGGACCACATGTTCAAGAAAACGTGCCTAAAATGGCTGGCAAAATCAGTATGCAAAGCCACATAGACGAATTATCAGGCGCCATTGACACTTTAGTGTCCCAAAATCCTGTAGCCCGCGATAACCTTTTTGCCCTCACCAGCAGTGAAGGCGCAATACACGCTATCAACTACCAAATAAGGGCAAAACACAACCGCTTCAAAGGACTTGTATTGACCGGGGCTCCGGGGCGGGCTATCGGTCAAGTAGGTCGCAGTCAAGTAGCAAACCAGCTTGCTTCGTTGCCTAACGCAGAAACCCTAATGAAACACTACGACGAAGCAATCGCCGCATTCGTGGCTGGCAAAACTGTTATGCCCGACTCTTCTTTGCCTCAAGGCGTCCAGCAAATGCTGCTTGGTTTAGCGAACCCCTTGAATTTACCTTTCGCTCGCGAATTATGGACCTATAACCCTTCTGAATACCTCGCAAAAGTGCAGGAGCCAATTCTAATAGTAATCGGCAAAAAAGACGTACAGACCGACTGGCAAGCAGACGGCAAACCGTTAGAAGCCGCCCTCGCCCAAAATGGCAACGCAGTCTTTGTCTACCCTGAAAACGCAGACCACGTGCTAAAACATGAGGAAACCCCACATGAAAAACTCTCTTCTCAGGTCCTTCTGCGCTACAATGCCCAAGATAGGCATCTTGACCAAGAAGCACTGGACGCTATATGCGGCTGGCTTGTTAAGCAAGCAAATTATACATCCAAAGTTTAGGCACCCACTTTTGCCCTTTGGGTAAAATTTGAAATTGAACAGAAAAAGTATGGAGGAGTTAAGCAACCCGTTTCTTTTGGGTTTACAGGCTTATACCTAAGCCTTCAGCTACGCGTTGACCGTACTCAGGGTCTGCTTTATAGAAAATACGTGCCTGTCGAAGTTGTATCTCCTTGTTTGCGTTGCACAGATGCGTAACGATGTTGCCGATGAGGTGTTCTCGGTCGGTGTCCGTCATGACTTTGCGGTAAAGGTCTCCCGGCTGCACGAAGTCGCTGTTCGGATGCGTGTAAGGTTGACGGGCAGCTTTGCCTGAGACTTCAAATGTAGGCTCCGCCGCATTTATGTCGGGTTCAGGTCCGCCAAAGCTGTTGGGGTAATAGTTTGGGGCGTCGCCTTCGTTGCCATCTGCGCGCATGTATCCGTCGCGTTGGTAGTTTTTGGCTTTAACCCCTTTAGGCTGATTCACGGGCAGCAACAGGTAGTTGGGTCCTAAACGGTACCTGTGGGCGTCGTGGTAAGCAAACAGGCGTCCCTGAAGCATCTTGTCGGGAGACGCTCCGATGCCCAGCACAAAGTTCCCTGGAGAAAACGCGGCCTGCTCCACCTCAGCAAAATAGTTAGAGGGGTTACGGTTCAACACCAGCTTGCCGATGTTAATCGGTGGGTAGTCTGCGTGAGGCCAAACTTTGGTCACGTCAAATACGTCAAAGCGGTAGGTTTCGGCGTCTTTGGCGGGCATGATTTGCATTTGTAGGGTCCATGAGGGGAAGTCGCCGTTTTTGATGGCGTTGTGTAAGTCGCGGGTGGCGTGGTCAGGGTCGGTTCCTTTGATTTGTTCAGCTTCTTGTCGAGTGAGGTTTTGGATGCCTTGATCAGTTTTGAAGTGGTATTTGACCCAGAAAATTTCACCGTCTTCGTTGTACCATTTGTAAGTGTGGCTACTGTAGCCGTTCATGTTACGAAAAGAACGCGGCGTTCCTCTGTCAGAGAACAAAATGGTTACCTGGTGAACTGACTCAGGGGTCAGCGACAGGAAATCCCAGAACATGTTGGCGTCTTTAAGGTTCGTTCCCGGATTACGCTTTTGGGTGTGAATAAAGTCTGGAAACTTTACTGGGTCGCGGATAAAGAACACGGGCGTGTTATTTCCAACAAAGTCGTAATTGCCTTCTTCAGTGTAGAACTTAACTGCGAACCCTCGGGGGTCACGTTCAGCGTCTGCTGAGCCTTTTTCGCCGCCGACGGTTGAGAACCTTGCGAAGATTTCAGTACGTTTTCCAACTTCGGAGAGGAATTTGGCTTTGGTGTATTTGGTTACGTCTCTGGTGACTTCAAAGTAGCCGCCTGCGCCTGCTCCTTTGGCGTGAACAATTCTTTCAGGTATGCGTTCACGGTTGAAGTGGGCAAGTTTTTCGATTAAGTGGACATCCTGAATCAGTACGGGTCCGTTGTTGCTTATTGTGAGGGACTTTTGGTCATCTGAAACTGCGGCGCCTTGGTTTGTGGTTAGTTTTTCTTTCATAAAATGTCTCCTGTTTTGTCTAAAACTCGGTTTAATATGAGAAGGCAAAGCTATTTAAGAATTATTATTACTTAGTATTGAACATGCAGGACCAGCTGAAATCCGACGCCGTTATAATCCAAGCTCTTCGCAACAAAGGCTACAAAGCTACTCCGCAAAGAATATCCGTTTGTAAAATCGCCTTGAGCAGCAAAGAACACCCAAGCGTCCAAAAAATCTGCAAAGAAGTAAAGAAGACCCACCCCACCGTAAGCTTAGCCACCGTCTACACGACCTTGCGCCTCCTTAAAGAAAGTAGCCTAATTCAAGAGCTTAATTTTCCCCAAGGGCAAACAAGATTTGACCCCAATCTGGAACCCCACATAAACCTAGTATGCATACATTGTGGAAGAATAATGGACGTAAATGACTCTGAAGCAAAAGAGCTCATCAACAAAGTCACGAAAAAAGCCAAGTTCACCCCAAAGGCACAACGCATAGACATCTACGGGGTATGTCAACACTGCTCCAAAATAGACAACGCAAAGTCATAAAAGTGAATAAACCCCAGATTCCTTTGGCTATAAAAGGGTTAATGTTTAGTTATCTTATCCCGGCGGTTACCCATGCCCCCACAAGCAAAAGAGCCGAATACAGCACAGCTCCTGAAACGAACAATGAGGCATTTTTTCCTCCGCCTTTCGGAACTGCGTCTTTTATGGCGTTAAACAGGATAACTCCTAAAAGCACACCGAGTAGTAGGTAGCCTTCGGAGGGGTTTTCTGGGAAAAACACTGAGAGCCCCCACCCTATGATCGGCATTAAGCTGGCAAGATACCTTCCGAAGCGTACGTACAGCTGTTTGTAATTCTGCTCCATGGAATCATCCAAAATGATGAAGTGTAGTGACAGTGCTGCGGTGTAAAATACAAGCGATAGTACGCCTGCTTCAGCTTCGAACCTTAACAGGTATCCTATAATCAGGTTTAAAAATGAGATAAATACGAGTTGAATAATAAAGGCGGATGTTGAAGCAGAAATGTAGTTGTAGTCGCCGCCTTCTTTTGCGTGCCTTTCTTTGCGTGAGTAAACAGCAAAGTGTTCTAAAATGAAAAAAATCATGAAACCAATAAATGCCAATCCTGGAACTGCCAAAGCGTCAAGGAAAGTGGGGGATTTCCTCCAGTAAGGTTTTGAGGTGAATACGTGTTATTTCGAGTCTTGGGAGCAGGTCAAGAAAGACGTAAGCTGCACTTATTCCACCAAAAAACGAAAGCATTTTGCCTCGATGCCTTTCAGAGTAACGATAAATCCTGTGGGACTGTAGATGCACAAATGCAAAGACTATTGTTGGAACAAAGGCTACTAAAACTACGTCATTGACCATACTTTCAATTGGTTTTTCAACGTCTTAAATATTTATTCACTGGCTTCTGTGTCACCTTTTTCATAGCAACTGCCGGTACGTGTTACAAAAAATGTTTAATACCTTTTCCTTCTTCTGTTATAGTGGAAGGGGTTTTATTGGAGCTAAAAAAAGCGGCAGGTTTATTCAAAGAAATAATTGAGAAATGCCCAAGGTTGGAGGGACAGAACTTTTTGATTATGATACCCGACGTACCTCCACCTTTGCTAACCGAGGGGTATGAAATAATAATAAAAACAGATGAAAACGGAGTTGACAAAAAAACCCTACAGATTCTGAAGGGCATCGCCGAAAGAGAAAACTTGCAGATGGAACAAATGTCCACGACAATTATGATGTTTACCGCTAGACCTCAAATACACTCCATAACACAGGTTAGTGTACAGCCCTAACTTGGCGAAAGGCGCCGCCTCTCTTATGTTTGTCAAGTGGGTAGTGGCATTTGAATTAAGTGTGTTTTGGATTTGCTTACACCACTCTGCGATTTTCGCTTCTGTTTCTTCCCTTTTCTCTAAGGGACTGCTAGCAGCAAATTCTCCAATCAACCGCTTAGGCAATACAACCTCTTTCATATGGTTCAAACTCTTTTCAGGTCTACGTCCACCTAAAGTCACAAAGAAAGCTACTGGCTTACCCGAAATGTCATTCGAAAGCAAGAACTTTCTTATGGCAGGTGCAATCTTTCCTGTCCAAACAGGTGACCCAATAACCATAAACTCGTAATCTTCAACTGGTCTTGATAGTTCGATTTCAGTTAGTTTCTCACGCAAAGAGGCCATTCCATCAGTCAAGTAGGAAAATGTTCCCTTCCGGTTTTTCTTATCTATTACTTCGCATAAATCAGCGTTTAATTGCTCTGCAATTTTTTCTGCCACAAACTTGGTGCTACCTGTGCGCGAATAATAAACTACTACCATTTTCATAAAGTCCACAACGTACATCAAATTGTGTTTTTAATTTTTATAATTTTTCTACACTGTTTAGTGTGGTCCTTGCTAAATAACCTAATAATGACAAGACAAACCGTTTGGTTCCTGTTAGACGCTTGCTAAGGCTGTGAAGAGCAGGTAGATAACCATCAGTATGTTAAAGAGAAACAGCGAAGCAATGTTTACCGTGCTGAACTGCGCTACTTGTTTTTTCTTGAAAAACCCTACAAACCCAAGAAACCCCGCCGCCAAAGGGGCAATGGAAAAGAGAACAACAACATTGAAGTTAACAGCTGTGAACGGCGACTCCCACGCGTAACTAAACAACGTACCCGTTGCGGCTAACGCAGTAGCCACAATGAGCACAAAAATCAGGTGAATACCCTTTCGGACAGCGAGATTTCTTTTGTCTCCTTTATTGTCAACTTCAATGTCTGGTGCTTCAAGACTCAAACTAAGCATGAATCCGTACAACATGAACGGAACTGCGAGACACAAGAACAACGGATCCAGATGCCCTCTAACCGACAAATACCCAACTGCTGGAATCGCGAAGCCCGTCGCGAACGCAATTGCAAATTCGCCCAGACCTCTGGATATCAATCGCAGAGGCGGCGCTGAATACGCCCACCCCAAAAAATTAGCCGCCAAAGCAATAATCAACAATTCAAGTGGGGCTACGCGGAAAACTACTGCTAAGACGGCTAAAAGGTTTGACAATACCAGAAACGTGATAGCAATTTTTCGGGCTAATGGACGCAACTGTGGGTGTTTGATGAGAATGCCGCTTCCTGAAAAAACACTTTTTTTCTCCGCATATTTATCGACTTGTACGTCGAAGTAGTCGTTGCTGTAATGAGTTGAAAGGTCACCCAAGAATACTATAGCATAACAAAGGACTAAGGTTAAGAGATTACATGTTCCTCCGCCGACAAATGCCAGAAGCGCTCCCAACGAAAAAGCTACAAACCCACCTGCAACGATGTGCACCCGTACCATCCTGAGCATAGGCATCACGGCATTAGTCCTTTTCATGTGTTACTCTCTCAACTATAACCAGTTTATACAAACAGCTTATTAACATAAAGTAATTTCAATAACCGCCTAGATGCGAGAGGCGTTTTCAGTGGAAAAAAATCTTAAAGCGTACATAGACCTCACCCGACTACACTTCTTTTTTGTATGGCCCACTCTTTTCTGCGCAGGACTGTTTCTTGCGTTGCAAACTTACGGTGGCTTTTCTGTTCTGCTGGTTGTGAAGGCGATTTTGGTTGCTTTCTTTGGCTTTGAAGCGGGGCTTGTCCTTAATGACATTGTTGACGTGGAGTACGACAAAAAAGACGTTGAAACCGGTAAACTCACAAAATACTGGCGTCCCTTCGGGAAACGACCCATCTCCCAAGGCTTAATTACCCGAAAGCAAGCAACTGTCCTCTTTGGTATATTGGTTGCTGTGACCACACTTTTGATTTTCAGTCTTCCGTTTCCCAACTCGCTTTATGTTTTTGGCATAATGATAGTCTGCTATAGCTTAGAAAGTTTCTACCAACTGAAAAAACGCAGAGAAAACTTTCCTTTAGCCCAATTGATTGGGCGCATAGACTTCACTTTGTTCCTTGTGGCAGGTTATTTGTGCGTGGGCAGTCCTGATTTTAATACGGTGCTGCTTTTTCTGTTCTTCTACCCGTTAGCACAGGCACATCTGGGGGTAAACGACCTTGCTGACGTAGTTAATGACAAAGCTCGTAACCTGAACACGATATCGACCCTTTACGGCATGAACGGAACGGTGTACTGGATACTTGGGTTTAGCGTGGCGCAGTTTGTCATGGCAGCGGTTTTTCTAAGTCAGGTGGGTTCACTGATTATGCTCGCTGGATTCGCAGTAAGCATCAGTTTGTTAACCATCGGAAACCTCTTAATATTGAAAGGAAAAAATGTTGCGTCAGGAATGAAGGCGCTGCCGATGTTCCACGTAGCCATGCTTATCTACGCCATTTCCATAATCGCAAATGCCGTCGTTGTGCTGTTCTTGTAAATCCCTAACCATAATTCCTCTACTTCAGGAGAAAAAATAGAGAACTGATTGAGACTGGTTTTTTAGATGTTTATGAAACGGGTACTGCCTTGTTCCATGTGGCGTCGAAGTGATCCTGAACTACTGCCACAAAACTAGGGTTATTAGTCCAAAAAGAAGGTGACTGCGCCCACCCCGCTGTCTCTAAAGTCAGAATTGACGCTTCCTTTTTGTCAACAATGTTTACAACTGCCTTGGGCGGCTGCGAAAGGTACCGGATTTCTAAATTTGAAGTTTTTGCCAAGTTCTCCAGCTCTTTTGGTAACTCGCCTTTTTCGGGTTCTTCAGTTATCAACCGAATCTTCACTCCACGTTTAGCCACCACGTTTAAGGTGTCAAACATATGGAAGACCGCCTGAGAAAATCGTCTCTTTGAGGTTATGGAGTCAAAGGTTTCTTTGGTTTTGGAGAGAGAACGCTTTCGGTGTTTAACATCTGCTTCTCTGGGGGGGATCAAAACAAATGCAAAGTCTTCCTCTTTACGCTTTTTTTCTTCAACGTTTTTGAAGTTCTCAAGCAAATCCTGAGTTTTAACGCGCAGCTGGTAGTGCTCCCTTTTTCTACGCTTCATCAAAATAGAAACGCCTTCTTCGATGGGTATTGCACTAAACAGCGTCGGGGAGCCTATGACGGTTTCAACTAACCCCAGTTTTTGAAGGGTAGGCATGATACGGTAAACATCTTGACGGGTAACTTGGGCAGATGCAGAGACTGCTTTTGCAGATGAAGGTCCCATACGCACAAGTTCAAGATACACCCTTCCTTGGCATGAGGTTAAGCCTAAGCCAGTTAGGGTCTGAACGTATGTTTTCTCCATTTGCTACTACACCTTAAACCGTTCTGTGTCCTAGGGCGGAAAACTTACTGTTAAACGTTATGGGCTGTCAGTGTGGTTCACACATGCTGAAAATTAAATTTCAGACCCCGTTTGTTTGATGCTGGAACGATACGGAATGAGCATAGAGTCAAACGTACAGCCTTCTAAAATGAGGCGAAACAAAAACTTTGTCTTAGTGGGCATCCTGATAGTGTCGTTTTCCAGTTTAATGCTTGAAATCTTAATAACACGCATCTTCTCAACCGTCATATGGTACCACTATGCCTTCATAGCGGTTTCAGTTGCCATGTTTGGGCTGGGCTTCGGCGGCGTCTTCGCACATTACGTGGGAAAAAAACGTCCGCTACTGGAAATGGCGACAGCAGCAACCCTGATCTTCTCTATATCCGTCCCCGCAGTCTTGTATATAATTCTCCAGTTCCCAATTTCGGTTTATGCACTATACGTGTTCTATGCTGTGTCAATGATTCCCTTCTTCTTCTGCGGCATCTGTATATCCTCAGTTTTTCAAAGCCAAAGCAAAACTGTCTACGCACTGTATTTCGCGGACATGATCGGAGCAAGCTTAGGATGCTTCATGGTGGAACCTGTTCTGGGACCGTTAAGCGCAGAAACCGCGGTTCTTCTGGTGGCTGTACTCATCGCGGTATCAGGCATGTTCTTTGCCTTCGCCACCCAAAAACGAAAATTCATAGCTGTGGGCTTCATCGTGCTGGTTTTGTCCTCTGCTATGGTGGCAACAAACGTTGAAAACACGTGGTTTAGGGCAGAGCCGAACATTAGCAAGTCTCTTTACCGCGCTTTAGAGGATAACACGTTAACTAACGTTTACACGGATTGGAACTCGTTTTCCAGAGTAGATGTGGTGGAAGGTTTTCCTGTTAATAGTCCGATAGCTGCCAGCATTTACATTGACGCCGACGCTGGAACCAACGTGTACCGCTTCAACGGGACCTTAAGCGACGCGACGTTCCTTAAGAACATGATTTACTACACCCCCTACACCATAGTGGAAGAGCCCAAGCATGCTTTGGTCATCGGCTCAGGCGGCGGAGGCGACGTGCTTACCGCGCTTGAAGGCGGCACCAAGCTGGTTACTGCCGTGGAAATTAACCCAATAGTGATTGAAGTTGTGAAGAACCTTGGAGCGAAGGGCGGAAACATCTACAGCTACGACGACGGCGCTGCTCCCTACGACGACGTGCGCGAAGTAGTGGCTGACGGGCGAAGCTACATAAGCCGTTCAACTGAGAATTTTGACGTTATCGTCTTAACTATGGTTGACTCCTGGGCAGCGCTTGCTTCAGGAGGCTACGCTCTAGCCGAGAATTACCTCTACACTAAGGAAGCCTTCCAGCAATACTACGACCACCTCACTGATGACGGCATTTTAAGTATAACGCGGTTCATCAAGGAGGTGCCTAAGCTCATCACTACCGGTGCAGAGCTTCTGCTGTCCGAGGGCGTGGCGCCAGAAGATGTTGGAAAACACATGTCCGTCACTACTTGGGAGTACGAGCCTGGACGTGTATCCGCTTTATTCATGCTTAAAAAGACGCCTTTCACTCCAGCAGAAGCAGAAAACGTCCAGACCGTAACCTTGGAGATGGGTGTCAACCACGCAATCGTGCATGTCCCCTATGTTAACACTGAGGAACCCTACACTCAACTTTTAAACGGCGACGTGACTCTGGAAGAATTCTACACTACCTCTGACAGTCAAATCCGACCCGCAACCGACGACAACCCCTACTTCTTTGATTTTGAGCAAGGTATCCCAGAAAGCCTGATGCCCCTAATTCTGTTTGCCGTTGTCGCCACTGTCGGTGTTTCAGCGGTTCCTCTGATGAGGAAACGTTCCGAAGGCAAAAGCAACCTCTCCAAAGCTGTACCGCTCATTCTGTACTTTGGGGCACTCGGCGCGGGCTACATGCTTATCGAAATAACTTTGGTCCAAAAATTCATTCTGTTCCTGGGTTATCCGACTCGTTCGTTGGAGGTTATCCTTTTTACGCTGTTGCTTTCCACGGGTGTGGGCAGTTTTGCGGGTAAATTCCTTAGAACCAAAGATTCTTCTAAAATCGTTCTCTATGCCTGTTTAGCTATAATCGGTTTGGCAACAACCTATTATTTCACGTTGAATCCGCTGTTGGCAGCTTTGCTTCCGCTTGATGCCGTTGCCCGAAGCGCCATAGCTATGGGCTTAATTTTCCCGCTGGGCTTCTTCATGGGCATGCCGTTCCCCACAGGCATCAGCCTCATCTCCTCGGGCACCACAAAAATTAGCGTGCCGTGGATGTGGGCAATAAACGGTGTCACCTCGGTTTTGGGTTCGGTGCTTGCAACGGGTATCGGCATAACGATGGGGCTGTCTTCAGCGGTGCTTATCGCGTTAGCCTGCTACTTCATTGTGTTCTTGAGCACGTTAATGTGGAGACGCAAATTCCAGCCAAGCCAACTCGAACTAAACTAGCCAATGAACTGGTTGCAGCTCACAAGTTTTTAAAAAATGCTGCGTGACCTTTCAAGCAGCCAAAGGGTTTGGCTATTGTTTAATGTCTCATGGTGGGGGTCTTTTTTGGGCGTACTGGTATCGTCTGGGTCTGCCTATCCGCGTCAAGACGTTGTCTTTGACTAAATCCACCAGTGCGTGGGCGACGGCTGTTCGGTCGTAGTGGAAGCCTCGTCTTGCGAGTTCGCTGTGTACTTCTTCGAGTCCTTTTGGTTGGGTGAACCAGCTTTCTTCCCAGAGTTTTTGGATGATGCCTTTGCAGGTTTCGGCTCGTGGGGGTGATGCTTGGCGTTCGGGTTGGAGTGTGGGGAGTGGGGTTTCTTTGAGGCGGTTGGTGACGGTGGTGAGGATGTGGTCGACGGCGGTTTGGATTTGGTCTTCTTGGCTTTCGATTTCGAATTCTATGTCGCCGATTTTCATTTTGACTTTGATGGGTGGCTTTTGGGGTTCTGTCACGTTCTCAGTTCTCTGCAGCTATTGCATATTGTATTGTGCAAGATGCACAAGCACAACATTTAATTACTTCACCAATAGATATTGCATATTGGTGAATATTGGTGATTGAACAATACACAATAACAACAACCCCCAAATATAACTTTCCACAACCCACAACCGACACCCCCCTCCCCCAACGGTTTATAGAACTCAGCATCAACAGCCTACGCCAAGTCCGCACCAACAACCTCCAACTCAACCCACAAACCCTCCCCCCAACCCCCGACCTCTATCAAGACTGCCCCACCCAACTCCAACTTAAACGCCAACCCCTACCCCTCACACCAAGACACCAAGAAACCACCATAGCCGCCGTAGACACCTCAACCATCAAAATCGGCGAAACAAAAACCGGCACAATAATCGCCATCCGCGGAGCCACCGTCCAACGAAAAAACCGCAACTACCACTACACCCGACTGGGCCCCTTCATTTTCCACGTAACAGAAGACAACAAAAACGCCGTTTACAACAACTTAGAACGCGACTGCTTTCACATGCCCCTCACTGGTGGTCGACAGGCCACGCCGCCTCTGATGCAGATGCCTACTCGTCTAGCCAGCATACTGGAACGCTGGCTGCAGATGCGCCTTGCCCGAATTGCTTCTGATGCGGTTATCCTCTTTGACGGTTGCCTCATTTCAGGAACCATGGACACACCCGTGCATCGCATGCGTGAAATCCTTGCTATAGCCCGAAGAAACAACAACGCCGTTTTGGCATTCAGTAAAGCAACGAGTCTGCGTGTTAACGGTTTCCTAATTACCGACCTACTGCCGCAGGGTGAAGCTCCCTACTTGTTGGAGACGGTTGGGTTGCGGTTTAAGGCTCCGATGGTTCCAATGGGTGACGTGTATGTGGCGCGGTTGCACAAGGCGAACATGGCGTTTCGTCTGGACATCGACAGCGAAATCCCCGTCCGAAATCGCATGGAAGCAGTTGAAAAGCTCCTTGGAAACGACGCGCTCCAAAACAGCTACCCTGAAACCCTGCGGCTGGCTCACATTTTGTGTACGTTTACGGCTAATGAGGTTTTAGCCATGCAGCACTTTGCAACCCGCAAATACGGCATCCAAATCGTGAACCGCCCCGACATGCATCGGCTGCTGTTTGGGTCTTTCGGTAGGGAGGGCTATGCATGAAGCTCTACAGAAAAGAAGGCAATATAGTCAAGATTTTGAGTTTTCCGACTGAAAGCGCCGAAAAAGGTGACTACTTAATGGTGGAGGACGCGGATGCAGCTAAGGCGTTGATTGTGCAGGTGATTGATGTGCAGTTTGCGGCTGTGCCTGGGGTGTTGGAGGAGTTGTTGCGTACGTTGCCTGATGGGGGTGAGCCGATTCAGGGTGAAGACATTGACCCGCTGGAAATCGCGCCCCACATAACCTACATTCAAGACGCAAGTTTGTTGGTCTGCAAAATCCGCGCTACCCTAGAAAACGGCATGCTTAGCCCAAGCAGCAGTTGGCTTCCGAGCCGTTCGCAGTCCCTCATCCGAAAGCTTTCTGTGCCCGCGCTCATGAAGTTGGCGAGGGTGGATGGTAAGTTGCCTGTGATTTTGGGCGGAACCAAAGACTCCTCCCTGCTGACTATCGATGCAACGGATTTGGACGGCACGCTCAACATCATAACGGGTAAGAAGGGCTGTGGCAAAAGTCACCTCAGCAAGCTTCTCATGGCAAGCCTCGTTGGGTACAAAGCAACCGTGGTCATTTTTGACCTTAACGGCGAATACGGTAGCATCGGCATGACCAACGATGGCAAACGTAACATCTACTACGACCGCATCCACGCCCTAACCCCCAGCCGGAACTTTAAAGTTGCCATAAACCAGCTTCATCTCAACGTCGTGCTGGGCATTCTGGTGAACGCGTTGCATTTGCCGGGGACTTCTGCGCGGGAGTTCAAACGCATCTGGAAACAACTCAAAGACCACGGTAAACTCACACTAGCAGACCTGCATGAAGCCATCCGAAACTGCAACTGCAACCAACACGTCCGCGACGCCCTCGCAAGCCGCTACTTCTCGCTGATGAACTCAGGCTTCTTCACCGACAACCTTGCAGAAGCTTCGCTACTGGAGGACAGCTTGCTGAAAGCCAAAGACCAAGGCGGCGCCATCATAATCAACCTGAAAAACACTGGTAACATCGACCGCCAAATCGTCGTCGAATACGTCTTGGGCAAACTGGTAGATTCGCTGCAGGCGTGGAAACTGAAGGCAGTTTTCCTTTTCGCCGAAGAAGCCCACCTTTACCTGCGGGAAACCTACTGGGATGATATTGTGACGCGGATGCGGCACTTTGGCATATTCACCACGTTCATAACCAACCAACCTGACACGGTACAGGAGACGATTTATCGGCAGGCAGACAACATTTTCCTGTTCAACTTCACCAACGAACACGACCTCGACGTGGTCAGCCGCGCCGCACGAGTAGACGCCGAAACTGTCCGCTGCATCGCCCGAGACCTGCCCCCGCATCATTGTCTTACGTTGGGTAGGGTGGTGCATGATTTTCCGATGGTTACGCGGGTGCGGTCTTTGGACCTGAAAACAATGGGTGAGACCAGATTGTTTTTCACAACGGCAAGATAATACCCCATTCTATCCCGTTTTGCGTTCTGTTTTCTTTTTTTGTGGCACGTTTCTGCTTGTAACCGCAAGCGTGGATTCCACAAGCTTGGCTGCGGGCTATTCAACAGTTGCAGACCCAGTCGGGTACCCCCTCCTCGTTTCTGCATACATTAAATATTAGCATCCAAATATGCCCCTCAAAAACTAGGCAAACGTCAAAATTAAACAGTATTTAATGTGTTAAATTTCAACAAATGTTCAATGTTGCGATAAACATGAGGCTGTTTTCAACGGTCGAGTTAGTCGCCCCATCTGACTTTTTCTACATCACCATTTGGTTGAACTGAGTTGAAAGTATGGATGAAACACGTTTGTTCTTTACGGCACGGAATTGAGGGTTTCTATTTTCTTCCTGTTTTTTACAAAGAAACGGCGGAAAGAAGGCGTCAACACATAAGCCTCCACCTCGTCCAGCGGGACCCATCGGAGTTCGTCGGCGTCGCTGGCGGCTTTGGCTTCCCCTTTCACTTTAACGGCGTAATCGATGATGACGTAGTGGTACTCGACTTTGCCCTCTGCGTCCCTGTGGGCTTGGTCAACCACGTCTAAAAGCTCTGGCTCAGCAGCTTCTAAACCTGTCTCCTCACGGGTTTCCCTCAGAACCGCCTCCTCCAAGCTCTCCCCTACTTCGACCGCGCCGCCTGGAATTGACCATTCACCTTTTGCGGGTTGGTTGCCGCGTTTTGCCAGCAAAATTTTGCCTTCGTGCAGGATTACAGCGCCGATGCCAACGACGGGTTGGTCAGGGTAACGTCTTTTCACCAATAGTTTCTGCCTTCGTGCTTGTAGGTACTTCTTGATGGGTTTAAGTTTTAACCCGCCTTTAGCCTAAGTAATTTCTCAGGTTCTTCTGTTTCCTTCTTAACATGTTGCGTCATCTTTAATTCCTCTCTGATTGATTTTATTGCTTGTTTACCTTTATCAAACCTTTCTTAAGGTCGGTTCTTTTGGAGGAAACAATAAACCTTTTGCTTTTGCAGAACAAAAGCGAAATCTCAGGGGTTTGAAAAATTTCAAGAGCCCCTGAAAGGGGTCGCGGTTCCCCCTTAGGTTGGAGAAGCTTTGGGTTCCCAGTTTGGGAGGGTATGGGAACATGAAGATACACCTAAGGGGGTTTACCGCGCTGAATTGAAATTTTTCTCCCCTGAGGCTCGGTTTATGTTTCCGACGATACATTGGTTAGGTCAATTCAATAAGTTTCTGGATTGCGGCGGGCGCTTTTTCCATGGTGCTCTCATGACGTTTTTCTCCTCTGTCCGCGATTATTTTCGTGATTTTTTGGCGAATGATTCGCGTTTTTATGGTAAATTAGATAGATCATCATGCTGAGGGGTTAATATTATGGTAAAATAAAGGTGTTTTTGATAAGGAATGAGTACAATGACAAAATTACAGAAGCAAAAGTTGATGGTTAAGGTGACATGTGAAGAATATAACCGTACACGTTTCGACTTTCAGAAAAAGTTTTGGAGTGAAGGTGATTATGAGCTTGTTGGTCACGGGAAGATTACCGACGGTAAGTGTGGCAAATTTTTGGGTTATCACGGCTGCGTCCGAACTGAATTACATAACAAAACTACTCTAGACGGCGTGAATTATCACGGTAAAGTGTTTATTCGCAAAATTCATTGTACTTGCCACAAGCCTACATGCCCAATTTGCTATAAGAATGGTTGGGCGGTTCGCGAAGCTAAAATGATTGCAGCCCGCTTAGTTGAATGTTCCAACCGTTTTGGTCAAGTCGAACATATCATTGTAAGCATTCCAAAATCTGATTATGGTTTAAGCTTAGAAGAATCACGACGAAAAGCGGTTCATGTGGTTATGAAGAATCGCGGTATTGTTGGCGGCGTCATGATTTTTCATGCCTTCCGCTATCGAAACCGCGACACTCTTTTAAAGGGCATTTTTTACCCTCAGGGGTGGTATTGGAGTCCTCACTTTCACGTTTTAGGCTACATTTTAGGCGGTTACGGTAAGTGTCGGTCTTGCAAGTTTGCAAAAGAAAAAACTTTCAGTGATTGCCGTAGCTGTGCGGGTTTTGAGGGCAAAACAAGGCGGTGTTTGGTGTTATGATAAGGACGGTTATATAGTTAAGGTCAAGGGAACACGCAAGAGCGTTGTAGGGACTGCTTGGTATCAGTTAAATCATGCTTCGTTAAAGCGTGGTGTTGCTCGGTTTCGCGTGGAAACTTGGTTTGGCATTTGCAGTTATCGAAAGCTCAAGATTACGCCGAAGATGAAGAAGGATGTCTGCCCGATTTGCCAACATGAGCTGGAAAGGCTTCGTTATTGCGGGAAAAAAGCTTTCGTGACTGACAAGACTTCACCTGAGTATAAACAGGATACGCTTGAGGACGCTGTTGAGGACGGCTTTGTTGTCTGGCATGTTTGTGAACCTGAAGGGAGGTATAGCGGAAGCTATGCACTCTACTGATAGCCTGTACGAAAAAGTCGAGCCTGTTGACGGTGGCTTGCTTATTGTTTATCAATTGGACGTTTATCAGCGCTGGATTGTTCACGTTCGATACGTTAAAGGAGGACTGCAATTTGAAGACCTGTTTCACGAAGTTGTTGGTAAGGCTGATGAAAGTTGGCTTGATAATCATTTTGAAGAAGATGACTGTTATGATTTCGAGCGCTTAATCTTCTGAGGTATGTCCAACATTGAGAACGCAAAAATAATTTTTGGATAAAAAAAAGTTAGATTGCCTTTTTATGTAATTCCATCAATGAATGGTTGTTTATTAGGCTATCATCTATTCTCTTCAAGATAGCTTTATGCGAATCAGTTTTGCTTAAGGAAATAAAGGAGAGAATAGACTTTCGCAACAATTCTTCAACTTGAATAGCGAAATCTTTTTTTGAAGTTTTTCTTTTGAATTTGAAGGAGTCTCCATTTCCATGAACAATCTTGGGCCGCCACTTATAGGCTTCATTAACAAAACTTCGTATCATTTCTCTCTCGGCACCAGTTTTACCAAGTAATATAGCAACTCGGTTTGAAAGCTTGTACGTTAGTTCAGCATCTTGACGTGATACATCGCTTCAAAGGAAATCATAAAGTCGATTATCTTGTCTTCAACTTCAAATTCCTCAATTCCCTGATTGAATCGGTGGATTGCGATATTGAGGTAGCCAATTGGATTCATTTTGTTTCTTTGCTGAAACTTACGATATTTATTAAAAACTCTTTTGAACGTTGTCTGTTCACTGTTTTCTAAATTATATCGTTGCCCTAAAGGAGCCACATAGTTATGTTTGCCGCAACTATATCCTTTTGACGAGTATGGTTGCCATAAATCAGTTCTTTCACTAACGATGTGAAAATTGACGGATCCATTTTTAAACAATCTAAGCGATGTTATGACATCCTCAAATATTTCTTCGTATTGACGCCTGTCTGTTTTTTTGGACCTGCTATGACTAAAAGAATATTCCAACATGTTTGAAATATTAGTGACACGTAAATGCAAATTGGGCGTACTCCACTTTTGAAGATTCAAAAATTCAGCTTTTTCCTTCTCGGTAATTTGCCTAATTTTCAAGTTTTTATTTAAGACTATTTCGTCGGTAAAACAAAAATTCTCTAATGGAGAGTAAACAACTCCTTTTACGGTTTTCCTGTAAATGAATTTCTCAAGGTCTCTGTAAACGGTATTGAAAGTTTGTTGGTTGAAAATAAAAGAGTCTGCTTGTTCAAAATAGCGTCCTAAAACGAAGCGTAAGTTAAAGTCATAAACAAGAATAGGCTCAATTTCTTTTGGATTTCCGTTTTTATCCTCAACTCTGAATGTCCGTCGTATGGTTTCAGTGTTCACCATATAGTTAGCGCATGTCAAAAGTTCAGGAAATTGACTTATTTTTTCTCGCAGATTCAGAAATAGCCAGCCATAGCTTGTTTTTGTTTTTTCAGCGGTTTCATAACATCCGTTGTCTTTGAATAAATAAACTGTCTCTTTCGTTGTGGGAAATTGCTCTTTAGGTAATTCTCCAAGAAAATTTGCGACTTTCTTTGTTAAAACAATTAATTTATCGTAAAGACATCTGTTACGAATTGCCATTCGTCTGTACCTGTTGCATTTAGATAAGAACTATTTTATTTAAGTTCTATATTCTGCTTTCTACGCTAAGTTGTTACTTGCAAAACAGGCTCGCTTATTTTGTCACACAACATTTGAATTTCTGTGGCGCGTTATTTTCTCGCGTCTTAGCGTGATTGCAGCTAACGATTTCTTTGCAAAGCTTTCTCTGCGAGAGAAAGCGTAAGAGGGAAAACGGAGCGAGCCGCGAAGCGGCGCGGAGTGACGCTGAGATTCGCGGCCTTACCTCAAAAGAGTTTTTAGCGCGCGCTTGAGAGTAACTGCATTTTGCAGGTATTCCTCATTGCAAGAGTGTTTACCCTAGTTCTTGAGAACGATTAGTGTTAGAACTGCTCGATACTATTCATAAGTTCTTTTGCACCCAATTTTTCATTCAAATTCAATTCAACATAACATGCTTTTTTATAATAGCACTTGTTTGAAAATACTGTAAGAATCCGCCCATTGTGGTTAGTTTTGAATCCTCTTATGCAAGGTTCATGTCCGCGGATTATGAAATTCACCCTAAGTATTTTTAGTATCCTTTCAGTAACATCTGACCCAAAGAATCTTCCAGCGCCTCGAATTGATCGTCTAGTGCCTTGAATGTCTTCCTTGGGATCGCTCAATAATATTTCCTCTAAATAACAATTAGTCGTGCTCGCAAAAGCAATATCTTCAAATGACTTTGCATTACTTGGTAAGCCTACATGAACCAACGCAACGTTCTGTTCAACTAATACAGTAGTATACAAGAAGTCAAATAGCCTCAGCAACTGTTTGTATATTTTTAGTCCATTGTGATCATACTTCTTAACTAGCTGATCTGGAAGGTCATGAGGAGAGGGAAGTAATCCTGCAACGCCCTCATGATTCCCCCGTAGTAAAATAACATATTGAGGCAGTGTTGTTTTCAACTCAAGAATAATGTGGTAAACTTCTGGAGAGGAGTCACCTCGGTCCCCATAGTCGCCTAGGAAAACTAGACGGATGTTTTCACCATTCGCAACTCTTTCAAGAAAGCGGCTCTGGTTCAAAATTTTAACGAGGCTTTTGAGGTCACCATGCAAATCACCGATAATGATTATCTTTCCTGATGAAGGTAGCATAATGGCATTACCTGTAATATTCAAAAGCTTTGAAGTACGCTCTTTTTTTAGCAAAACAATACATGTCTTTATGAGCTTTAGATATCCCTGAGACAGTTCGGCAAGTGATTTCTCAACAAGTCGTTCCACCGTGAAATGATTGAAACTATGTTTACAGCGCTCTGACTCTATTTTTTATACGCTCCCGACATATTTACGTCGTCATGGTATACTCTGTTAGTTGGAAATTCAAGTGATTTAACTCCCAATATTTCTTGCAACGATTTAGAAATAGGCATTTCCTCCAGATTTTTAGGCTCAAATTTAATGAGTCCACCTGAATAGATACGCCCTGCAAATTGCATTTCCATCCAATTCTTGATGTCTTCACTGAGCATCATTGCAATTTGATTCATCGTTTCGTCTGAGTATTTTTTTGGCAGTGTCAAGTAAACACTCAATAAATTGGTGAGGTTGTATGCCTTTGCCTTGTTGTAAATGAATTTAGGGTATATTCTTGAAATATACGTGAAGAAGAAATCTGGACTGTTTGTGGGTGTTCTAACGCTAAACCAAGGTTTTCTTTTTAGACAAGTCGGAGCCATGTGAATGCCTTGTCGTTTGCCCATTTCCAGATAGTTCATTATTTTTTTCATGAGGGGGATCATTTTTTCATAGTGTTCAGGTATCTTCAAAATCCAACAAGGTCTCTGTAGCTGTCGGAGGTTGTCCCAGTCACTTTCGTCAAATGTGTCGGGAAGGAATTTTCTTTCAGTCTTAGGTGGCACTACCTTCAGTAGGAAATCAGGCGGTACACCTATCTTTCTTACTGAGCTTTCATTCAATACAAAAAAGACATTAGCGCCTGTTGATATTCCTCGATGAACATTAGCAACATCGCCAAGCTTAATTCCTGACGGCTTTGCTTCTTGCTTTGAGACCACATTCTTCGTTGAAATAGGCAGTAACTCAAAAAGAACTATTGTTGCCTTTTCCTTCGTTGCAGCGTGTGACCTTTTTTCCACAACCTCATAGTTTTTAGATTTGCTATTATACCAGATTGCCTTGCTGGTAGTTTTGTAAGAATTCGAGAGTTCTCTAAGAAGTCTCGATCCATAGTTTGTGCCGAACATTTCAGATGGCAAAATAAAAAGCATTCTTTCTGGCTTCAACACTTTTGCCGAATGGGCAACGAAAAAGGAATGAAGCCCAGAAAACTTGGATACACCTAACAAGGTACTAATTTTCTCTTTCGAATTCAGCCTGTGAAATCTAACAAAGGGAGGATTTGAAATGACCGTATTTAGTCTGAACTCCGGACAGAGCAGTAGAAAATTGGCGTAGATTACTTGCCATTCCTTTGGGGCATCTAAAAATTCGAGAGTTAAGGCGGAAACCAAAGCTAGAAGGGGATCATTTTCTACGCCAATATATCTAATAGTTGAAACAGTCTCCAATCGTTCACGCGCTTGCTTCATAATAATCGCCGCGAATGTCCCCGTTCCGCAGCCTGCGTCTAGTATAACATGACCCTCTTTCAATGCTAAGTCCTTTATCGCATCATTAGCTATTCTTGGAGGAGTGAAATATTGACCGTGGTTTTTTCGGTAACTTGTTGCAATTGCAGACTCATAGAGGATTGTGAATATCGCGGGAATATCAAAAACTGAATTGGAGTCCACTATTTTTCTAAGAAGATTCTGTCTATATTCGAGGTCTTTGGTTCTAAGATGCAAAGGATATGCAGGGCAGTGTTTTATTCTGCGGAATGTTTCATTACTGCAAACTGATAGAAGGATTTGCGTAAAAGCTTCGCTGTCATCCTTGACAAGATCGGCTAACTTCTTTATCAGACGCACATTTGAAAGTGACTCTCTGAGCCCCCACAACTACTAGAACACCTGATTCGATGCATTGCAAATATCACCAATTATTTCGCTTTGAGTGGAGGAAAAGCTCACAGCTTGACGGACGTGTGGGTGGCAAAGAACCCGAATTGGTGCAATTGTACCCAGCAGTGCCTCAATTGAATTCATAAACTGCTCAGCTTTTATCGGGTCTTGGGTCTCTTGAAAATAGGTTTTTCTTTGAAGTTCAGGAACATATACTAAGGGTCTACGATCTTTTATCAATTTTTCTCTGTCCGGGATATCAATTATTATAGCAAGCTCTTGTGTGAAGTGCTTTCCCACTTCATCCTGGCTTTCCAGAGGGCGCGTTCCTTTGGGTGGCCCTTTTTCCAAAATTCTCGAATATATTTTACCTTGAACCTTTCTACACAAATCAATTCGGCCAGGCCAATTCAATTTTTCCAGACGGGTCACAAGATCTCCGTTACGTTCGCGCGAAATGGTACAAACCCTTTTGTACAAATCTCGTTTTTGAATCGACTCAATTAGCGCTTTTCCCTCTGAAGAATTGGAGCCCAAATTCAGCCAATCTAGCATCATTCCGTCGGTGGGACAAACTCCTGGAACCCATTTAGTATCTTGTTTGTTGATTTTTTTGTCACCTGCTTCTTTTATTCGAGAACCTACAACTTGTTCATACACTTCACTGGATGGGTTTTTTTCTAACGACTGCTTCTCACTATTCTGTTGCCTGGGTCGACTTTCTGAAGAAACTGAAGAAACAGTACTCATGTCGATAAATGGAGGTGTAAGATGTTTGATGAAGTAAAGCAAATTCTGTTTCAGTCCCTCTATTTTCCCTGCACCAACCGGCGTTGCGAGAAACACTTCGCAAGGTAGACCGAGTGCAACACCATACTGAACCATGGTTTTTATGACTCTCGACGTATGGTGCCAATATATAGATGAATGCATCAAATAACGTGCAAATGCAAAAGACTCTGCACTTGCGCGACCTTTCTCGTACACACCTATGGTGATATTGTTTCTTTCATCACCCCTTAATCTAACTGTTGTTAAGACTCTCAACAAGCGCTCGATGTCGAGTTGATGACCGTAAGGAACCCGGCACTGTTCGGAATCTCTAATAATATAGTCTGCTTTGTCAGCATCAATGGGACCATCAATAACTGCGGACAGCATTTCTGCTTTAAAATCGCGACCTGAGTCTCTTTCATCAAAAAGCTTAGATTGCCTATTGGACAATTGCAAGATATCATCAGATTTAGCGGGTGAATACGAGGGTACGTATGTTTTTTCCGATTTGCCCGTTGTTGATAGTTTCAGTATCCTTCTCAAGCAATTTGCATCTACAGCCCACGCATTGTGTTCGTCAATTCCTTGAATAATATCTAGAAGTGTCCGATTATATTTGTCAGTTGAAGGGTCTGATAACAATGACTCGGTAAGATTTGTGTGCTTGAATATTAACTCATGAATTTCCCCCAAATCGTGCGCTAAAGGATACTGACCCAAATCATGAAGCAAGGAAGCCAACAGAACCGCCTTTATATCTGTCTCGTCCACCAAATTTCTAAAGATGGGATTTTGAGTATCTTGGAATAAAGACTTAACATAACTTGCGGTATAAGTGAAGGTGCCCAGAGAATGGTCAAATCTTGAATGGTCTGCGGTAGGATAAACTAAACTCACTAAGCCTAGTTGTGAAACCGCTTTCAGGCGAGAAACTAATGGATGTTCAATTATGGCCTTCAATCTGTCCGTGAGAACGGTGTTTGTTCCAGTGATAACTCTAACAACGTCTTTGGAATATGTTGCAAGTTCAGGAACTCGTTCCTCTATGTTCCATGCACCATTTTCTTTTTCAATGTCCCTTAGCACATGTTCTAGCTTAGAGTATTTTATGGATTTGTAGTCATTCCTCGTCAAGCACCCAAAAGTCTCTGCTGCAATTGTTCCAAGGGGTTCATTCTCTTCATTTTTGCCGTCCAACAATCTAGTTGCTAAGAAATGAAGCGATCTAAATAGTGGACGTTGAGGCAGGTCATGCGGATAATCTTCTGCTACTACTCTTAAAAGGGACAAGATTGATTTGCCCAAAGCGAAAAGGTCAAATTCTGGACGAATATCTTTTCGACGCAACGCTTTCATTACTCTACTTGGAGATCTATATTCTGCCTCGTTTTTCAAATCAGGATGCCCAAAGCGATCGTCGAAGTAGACGGTCGGTTCGGGCACCAACGCACTCACCATGACATTGTCGGGCTTTATGTCAAGGTACAAATAGCCCTTCTGATGAATGTAGAGTAAAGCAGTCACCCATTGCCTAAGAACCGAAACAATCTCGTTTAGAAACTGGTCAGCAATTGTATTGTTTATTGCTTTGTCCTTTTTTTCTAAAAATTCTGACATTTCTTTAGACAAATCACTAACATAATCGCCAACTGTTCTGACTCCAGGAACGAAGGGTTCAATAATGTACGAAAGCCTCTGCCGTACAGTGGGTACTTGAATTTCGCCCACTGAATAAACCCTGATAATATTTGGATGGTTCATATATGGCAAAATTCGGCGTTCATTTTCAACCTGCGACATTTCATCAGATTCGATGAGTGGTCTATTGAACTTAAAAGCTAATTCTTGATCTGGAAGGCTGTTGTGAATTGCCTTAAATACTATGCCTGTACCACCCACTCTGTAAGGAACGGTAAGCTTGCAGAAAGACGATTCGTTTTTGTTAAACTGTTGTTCTATAGCATACAAATATGATCGTAACGCATCTTTTTCTTGTTTGAACTGTTTAAGGTGTTGCTTCTTCCGATAGATTTCTTCTATTAATAACAGCCAATTTTCTACATCACTCTTAGATACATCCCCCATGTTGAACACCCAGTTAAAGAGCATATAATCCGAAGTTTATTTAAAAATTTTTCATAATCTGCAAAATTTAATATGTAAACAATAAGAAAATGTTAATAAAGATGCAAGAAAAAAGCATGCAGGGTCATAATTACTTCTTCAAGAATAGTTTAATTCCCTCAAAGTCCATTTCGTATTTATAGCCTTTCACCAATAATGCTTTGACCTCTTGCAGGTTTCGGGCTTCTGCTACTGGATAGTCTTCTTGGCTTTCGGTTACAACTTTTGGTGTGAGAGGCGTTTCTGCAGTTACTTTGGATTTTGGCACCTCAATTTTTGGGTAGACTCGCAATTGTGCATATGCTTTGGCGTATGCTTCTTGCAGTTCTTCATCGGTTGGTTGGCTGTATGCATCGCGGCTGTTGATTAGTTGGTGTCCAAGAATTTGGTCTATCCAGTTTGAGTTAATGCCTGCTCGTTCTAAATCGGTTGAGTTTCTTTCTGCAACTGTGCGGCGACATTTTCTTTTCGCCCACTCTGAGAAATGCTTGTCTGATTAGTGAAGAGAATAAGCCTCTTGGAATCCGTGTTACCTTTCCTTTTGTCCAGTTGCGAAACAAGGGGCTGTCGTTTGTGATGGTTTCAGGTTCTACTGTTTTTGAGCCTTTTTTCCTTGCTTCAATGTAGATTTTTAGAGCTTCTATAGCTTCTTCTCCTATGAAGGTTTTTGCTAAGAGTTTGGTCTTTTGTGTGATTACGTTAATTTGAATAAACTTTGCTCCTTTCTCTAACTGCTCTGCTACTGCTCCATAGTTCAGGTTTCGTGCATCGGAAACTCTCAAGCCTGAGTCTTTTAGGAATAAGAGGGCTGCTGTTATTGTTGTTTTGTTACGGTTGTGGTCGCTGTTCAGAACTTTTAATATTGCTTCTTTGGTTGCTCGTTTTACGCCGTCACAGTCCCCTTTTGGATAGTCACCTTTTCTTAACCTGAGCGGAAAATAGTGTATCTCAAAGAATGAACGTATTGAAGCAAAGATTATTTGTTGAGTAGATACTGAGTAGCCGTCTCTCTTTTTCTTGGCTATAAATGCTAAGAACTGGCTTTCGATTCTTCGTTGAATTTTTATGTCTGGGTTGAGCAGGTCTTGTTGGCGCTGAACTATTAGTTCATCTGGATTCTTGTCTATGTACGATAAGAATTCAGAGAATTTCTCTTCGTAGAGGTCTCTGGTTGATTCCTCGTTTGTGTTGGATAATTCGGTATGCCAATATTCAAAAGCGGCTGATGACGGGTACAAGACCTTATGTCGTTTTGTGCGTTCCTTTTGTGCATCTGTGGAAGTTTTGGGCGTGGTGTGTTGGTCCGTAACCCGCCTTCTACTTCTTTCTGAACGTGTACGCCTTGTAGGGTATTAGTTCCTTCTGTTCAGGGTGTCCAAAAGAAGAAAAAGGCAGCTTCTTTAACAGAACAAAACCTGTGTCTTGGGCAAGCTGAAGCATCTTGTTTTCGTCATGGCAGCATATGCGTATGCCTGAATCCACGTATGAGCTTCGTCCCTGACCGTCTATTAGGGTAAAGCTGAAGGTGCCTTGGTCTTTAAGCAGTCGGTGTGCTTCTTGGAAAAAAACCTCTAAGCTACGGAAAAAATGAAACACGCCACAAGCGATGGCGTGGTGAAATTTATGTGCTTCAAAAGGCCAACCGCCACGGCTTAAGTCATAAGTTTTTAATTCTTTTGCGAAGCCTTTTTCTTTGCAGACCGCAAGCATTTTTTCTGATTTGTCTAAGCCGTAAATCTGTAGACCCGCTTTATGGAAAAGCGTGGAACTGAGGCCTGTGCCTATTCCAATATCCAATAGTTCTTCGTTGGGGTTTATGTATTCAAAAACGAGTCCAAACAAAACTTCATGCGTATGTGATTCTATCTGAAAACATATTTTGTCGTATTGACTGGCAGAGTATTCATGCGCTTCAATTACTTTTGAGTTCATTGTTGTCTCTTTATTGTTGTTGATTAGCTATTAATGTGACTGCAGGACAACACGCCAAAAGAAGAAAAGAAAGAAGAGAGGCGTTTGCGCCCCACTTGGTGGTTTGTGGATACGACAGCAAAGGCTTACTCGTATCTCAAAGCGTCTACTGGCTTGAGTTTAGACGCGCGCCATGCAGGGTACAGAGCGAAGATTATGCTCACCCCGATGCCAAATGCTAAGGCGCCCAATATCACTTGGGGCGTGAACACTGGTGTGAGGGTTAAGCCGCTGCCTAACTCGAACATTCTTTCGACGATGACGCCGACGACTCTGGCTAAGCCCCAGCCTGCGATGACGCCTAAGACTCCGCCGATTAACCCAATTAGGGCTGACTCCGCAAGGAATATGGAAAGCACGGTTCGGCTTTTCATGCCTAAGGCTTTGAGTATGCCTATTTCGCGGGTGCGTTCAATCAGCGAGACAATCATGATGTTCATTATGCCAATGCCCGCAACCAGTAGCGAAATGCCTGCGATGCCCGCTACGAACAGCCCCAGCACGTTAACGACGTTGCTGAGTAAGTCTACGACGGCGTTGGGGGAGATGACGGTGACTTGGTTCTTGAAGTACTCGGTGATTGCTTTGGTTGCCTGTGTGATGGTGGCGTTGTCGCTGTCCGTGAGTTGTACAATTATGAAGCTGGCTTCGTCGGTTCCAAAGAAGCTCTGAGCCTGCGAAAGTGGAATGTACACGCCCGTGTCTGAGGGACCTACAAAGCTAAAGCCGCCGATTGTTTCCAGCACCGCGGAAATTTGTCCCGTGTAGGTTTCGTTTGTAAAGGTCAGCTGTGTTGCGTTAGTCCAGATGATATCTGCTTGGTCGCCTGCGTTGACAAGGGTGGTTCCGTTAAGGCGGGGGTCTTGTATCCTTGCCCCAACAACAATGTCAGTGTCTGAGGGCGTAAGCGAGATTTCCCCGCTGCCAGCTTTGAAAGTGCTGCCGTACACGTCGTCGAATGCTTCAAAGTCCACGCCGATGATTGTGCCAATCGGTCTTACTTCATCGCCGACTTGCATGTAACCTGACTGCTGAATGATTGCGAAAGACGACACAATCCCCGGGTCTAACGTGGAGTTGAGGTTATCGGTGTAGTTTAGGAACAGTTTAAAGTTGGAGCTGGCTACGCCTCCGCTGCCTATGCCTCCTTCGCCGCCTTGATTACCGCCGCCTCCGCCTAAACCGCCCGTGCTGGTTGACACGATGAGCGTATCCGTGGCTAAGCCTTGGCTGATTTCAGACGTTATGGTGGTTTCTACACCCTGTGTAATGCCCAATAACGCAACGATGGCGGCTATGCCGATTATAACGCCTAGTGTGGTGAGGGCTGCCCTGAGTTTTCGCAGTTTAATAGCGCTAAACGAATACGAAAAAACGTCGCGTGTCTTCATGTTAGTTCACCATGTCCGAAGCGATGAGTCCGTCCAGGACTTTGATGGTGCGTTTGGCTTCTTTTGCGAGGTTCTGGTCGTGGGTTACCATGATGATTGTTACGCCGTCTTGGTTGAGTTTCTTGATTAAGGCGATGACTTCCTGCGCCGTTTTGGAATCCACGTTTCCCGTTGGTTCATCCATTAACAGAAACCGTGGGTTATTTGCCAACGCACGCGCAACCGCCACCCGCTGCTGCTGACCCCCACTGAGTTCAGCTGGCTTATGATCCATTCTGTCCTTTAAGCCTACGGTTTCAAGCAGTTGTTCGGCGCGTTTGGTTCGTTCGCTCTTGTTTAGGTCGGCGATGGTCATGGGGAGCTCCACGGTGCCTTTTGCGGTAAGCCGAGGAATCAGGTTGAAGAACTGGAAGACAAAGCCGATTTTACATCGGATATCTGTGAGTTGGTTATCGTTAAGGGTGGAAACGTCCACTCCGTCTATGAGCAGTTTTCCTGACGTTGGCTTATCCAAAGCGCCTATGAGGTTTAGAAGAGTTGATTTACCGCTTCCGCTGGGTCCCAAGATGGCGAGAAATTCTCCGCGGTCCACTTTAAGGGATATGCCTCGGAGGGCTTCCACTGGGACTTTGCCAAGCATATACGTTTTTTTAAGGTCGGTTATTTCGACAACAGGTGTTGCCACTGGCATGTAACTTTCACTTCCGTTTGTTTACTTCAAAAAGGGGCTGAGTTTTAATAAAGGATATCTCATGGGGCATATACACCAAAGATGAATAGCTCGCATCAGGTTTCTGACGAAGAAAGCTGCTGCTTGGAAGCCTCTTCAAGTTTTTCATTCATTAACTTCTCTTCAAGGAGGACAAGCTGGTCCATGCGGTGTCCCCATTTTCTAAAGAAACGGTACTGTATAACCATTATGCGTAAGCTGTAGATTACGAAAGCGGCGAGAATTATCGGGAAAACGTAAACAACAATGTCCACGCCCAGTCTTAAAGCTCGGAAAAACAACAAAGCACAAACAAACAACAGGGTACTCAAAATGGAAAGGCTCACTAAAGTGCCACTTTTGAATCTACGCCACTCTCTATTCAGCTCGGAGAGGAACTCATGTAACGTTCTCACAGGATACATTTGTTCAGGTTTTTCTTCACTCATGCTGTTTCCACTTCTGCTTTTCTTTGCGGCGGTTATATAGGTGATGCACCAAAGGTGTATGCCTAAAGTAAGGATGGCAAGGAATCGCGCAGGTTTGAGTAAAGTTTCCTTCCTTCAGGTGTAAGCACCAGCTGCCCCTTCGCTGTTTCGTCAACTAGCTTTTTTTCTCGAAGATAATTCAGGTGTTTTAGAAAGTCATCGTAGGACACGTCGGTTGCTTTACGCCAAACATGCGTGCGAAGCTGTGGCTTGTTGGCGAAGAAAAGGTACTCTAAGATTTCAAATCGTATTTGAACCGACCCTTTTCTTTTGTCTCCCAATTAATACACCGTCAAGTCGCTGCACTTATTTTGTAATCTGGAATGGTTCAGTATCAACGCGTACGTATTTAAAATCTTTAATCAAATCGGTATTCAAAAAGAAAGAAGGGTGGCAAGTGTCTTTGCCTCTTTTTACTTGTTGAGGTACCGCCACGAAAGCACAACACAAATTACGGTTACGATTATCGCAAATGCACCAACGAATGCAAAGTCCAATGCAAGACCACCATATCCATCGCTGAATATCATCAGCCGCCTAACCGCGTCGATAGTGTACGAAATCGGGTTAACGTTGGCGATTGCTTGAAGCCAACTGGGCATATTCTCGATGGGGAAATAGGCGCTGCTGGCAAACATCAACGGTAACGTTACCAAGTTGAAGATAGCTTGCGGCGTTTCTACTCTTGTGGTTCTGAGTGTAATGGCGGTGAACATCGAGGACAAGCCGAAGGCTATCAGGAACACAATGGCGAAGACTCCGAACACACTGAAAACGGTAAAGTTCGCGCCTAACTGTAAACCCAACAAGAACGCTATGATTGTTACTATAGCGGCTTGGAACACGGACCTGACGCTGGCGGACACCACTTTAGAAAGGATGATGACTGACCGCGAGACGGGTGTGCTGAGGACTTTGTTCATGAAGCCCAAACGTCGGTCGAAAACGACTGATATGCCAACAAAAGCGGTTGTGAAAACAGTCACGAACGCAATCATGCCCATAGCCATGAAAGAGAAGTAATCTGCTGTTCCGAACGTGTTTTGCATGATTGTCGCTTGGCTTAAGCCCGGAATTCCCGTTGGTATGACGGCGCTTATGTTCATGGCTTTACCCAGCAGCGCTAACCACAGGACAGGCTGAATTATCCCTATGATGAAGACGATGGGGTTCTGATACCATTTTTTGAGGTCTCGGTGAGTCAAAGCCCACAAGCCGTGGAAGCGGTTTTTCGAAACTTTGGTGTCGTCGCTCATTTTCGTGCCCTCCGCACGGCGACTCTCTGTCTAAACACGTTTTCTCGGGATTCTTCCGCGTCACGCATGGATTTTCCTGTGTACTCTAGGTAAACGTCGTTGAGGGTTGGTTTGTTGAGGGAAAGTTTTGTGACGACGTGACCATTAGCTCTCAACGCTTCGATTATCAGTGGTGCGGTGGCTTCCCCGTTTTCGGTTTTTACACTGTAGACGTCGTTTTCTTTTTTGGCAGTCTTCACGTGTTCAATTTTGCTGATGAGGTCGGTTATGTCGGTTTCTTTTTGGATGGCTAAGTTGATTATGTCGCCGCCTAAACTGTCTTTGAGGTCTGACGGTGTGCCTATGACTACGATTTTGCCGTGGTCGATGATGGCGATGCGGTCGCAGAGAGCGTCAGCTTCCTCCAAGTAGTGCGTGGTCAAAAACAGGGTCATGCCAAACTCCTTCTTGAGCATCTTCACGTACTCCCACGTTGCAGCACGGGTCTGTACATCCAAACCCAAAGTAGGCTCATCCAGAAACAGCACTTTTGGTCGGTTGATTAAGCCGCAAGCAAGTTCCAGTCGGCGCCGCATGCCCCCAGAGTAAGTCTGAACACGTTTATCCTTAAACGACGTTAACTGTACCAGCTGCAAAAGTTCCATGGCGCGTTTCTGGGAAACAGACCGAGGAATGCCGTAAAGGTCAGCGCAGAGGCGTATGTTTTCGTAGCCTGTTAGGTCTTCGTCAGCGGTGTATTCTTGGGGGACCACGCCGATGGCGCTTCGCACGTCAAGGCTTTGTTTGGCTATGTCGGCGCCCAGTATGGTGGCTTTGCCGCTGGTGGGTTTAAGAACAGTTATGAGCATGCTTATGGTGGTGGTTTTTCCTGCGCCGTTAGGACCAAGAAAACCGAAGATTTCGCCACGTTTGACGCTGAAGTTTATGTGGTCGACTGCGGTTAAACTGTGATTGAAGACTTTAGTTAGACCTTCAACTTTGATTACATCTTCATTTTGGCTCACGTTTTAGTTCCCCTTTTAAACTGCTGTTGATCTGTTCAAGTTTGGCTGAGGCTTCCTCGATTGCCTCCAGAGCTTCGTCTAAGGCTTGCTCGGAATAGTTATCTTTCAGATTATGTGCTATCTTGAAGGTGGCAACGGAAAGACGTTTCATAGCTGAGCGTATCTGCTCGGATTTTTCTGGCGGAATCTTCATGAAGAAACGGCCAAAGAAGGGTTCAGCAAAAAACCCGCCTTCTTCACGAAACTTGCGCCGTGCTTTGGTTTGTTCTTCAAGCAGGTCTTTGCCGCTTTGGGTTAGCTCGTAACGTTTGAGTCCATTTTCGATGGGCAGTTCTTTTATGTAGTTGTTGTCTTGGAGCCAAGAAAGCAGAGGGTATATTGAACCTGGGCTAGGTTTCCAAGTGCCGCCCGTGTGTTTTTCTATTTGTTCCATGAGTTCGGAGCCAGACATGGGTTTTTCGCTGAGGGCTTCAAGGACGTGATAGCGTATGAAGCCTTTAGGCACCATGGCGTTGTGTCTCATCCAATTTTTTCTATGTGGAAACATGATATCACTATTGATATTGGTTCTGATATCAACAGTGATATCACCTGCAATATTTAAGCTTGGCGCAAAAAACAAACAGAAACAAAGAAGAAAAAGGTTAATTCACGACAGTTCCGACTTTTTTTCCCTTCACTGCAGCCAAAATATTCTCAGGCTTAAACCCGCTCACAACAATAAGTTTCACACGCTTCCGCTTAAGAACCTTCACTGCTTCAGGGTCAATAATCTGGTGGATACCCGCCTTGTGCTCCGTTTCCGCAAGCACTCCCTGCAAATCATCAAAACTCAACTGGTTCAGCTTCACCGCGTCAGCACATTTCCGGGGGTCCTTATCATAAATTCCTTCTTGGTCAGTGCCCTTCACCAACAAGTCCGCGTTTACCCGTTCAGCAACCAAGGCAGCAACCGTGTCCGTGGTAATTCCAGGTTTCAATCCGCCCATAACAACCACCTTACCATCAGCAAGGCACTCTGCTGCGTCATCAAGCGTCACAGCAACCTTGCTGCATGATAAATCGCCGAATTTTTTGAGGAAAAGCTGAGCAAAAAGCCGCGAAACTGAAATCGCAACCTCATCCTGCGCCTGCATCTCTAAATCAAGTTTTTTAGCTATGCCTATGAATTCTCTGGCGAGGGAGCCTCCACCGACGACAACGACAACTTCGTTGCCTTCAGCCTTAACGGCTTTCAGGAGCTCGATGTATTTGCTCATTAGTTGGGTGTTTATTGGGGATGCGACAACTGAGCCGCCTATTCTGAAGACTACGCGCATGACTAAACCTAAACCTCGCAGTTGCTTATAATTTAGGTTCTGAGTTAAAAATCCTTCAGGTACGCTTGCTTCTGCGTGACGTTTGCACCCATTTTCAACCGTTTCTAGCCTTTTTCCACCTTTTCTAGCCGCAAGTTAAGCCCATTTCGGACTCAGAAGCCAAAAAACAAACTAAAAAGGGACTTCAAGAAATAGGGAGGGTAGAGAAAAACCGAAAACTGAAAAACTGAACTACAGGTCGCCGTAGCGAAGTTTTTTTGGCTAAGGTTTAAACTGTGCCGTTTACAATACCTAAAGACACAATAGGAGAGGTAATTCTCAATGTCGCTTCCTCAACGTGCACGAGGCGTGAAAGTTCTCAAAGCGGTTTCGTCACCGTTGAGGCTGCAAATCTTAAATTTCCTCTTTGACAAAGGCGCCCTCACCTACACCGAACTCATGACCCAGCTAAAGATGAACCCAAGCCGCGACGCAGGACGATTCGCCTACCACCTTAAGTTTTTGTTGAAGGCGAATTTGGTGGATGTGGATTCAGACGCAAAAAAATATTTCCTGACTGACTTGGGCAAGATGGTCATTGACGTGGCAGATCGCGTTGAGAAGAAAGCAGTCAAGCCCAAAGGCATGTTGGTACGTACATCGCACTTCACGTTTGAAGAGTTTGACGCAAACAAAATCGCCAACAACCTAATCCGAGAAGGCAAAGTCCCCCCTGATTTAGCCCAAAAAACCGCCAAAGAAACCGAAAAACGCCTTGTCAAATCCAAAATCAAATACTTAACCGCCGCGTTAATCCGCGAAATCGTCAACGGTCTTTTAATCGAGAAAGGCTTTGAAGATTACCGACACAAACTCACCCGTTTAGGCTTGCCAGTTCACGAAGTTTCTGCGTTGATTGACGCCAAAAACCCTGATGAAACCAGGTCTATTCTGGCTATGGCTGGAGAAACAGTGCTTCGGGAATACACGTTGTTGAATGTTTTGCCACGAGATCTCTCAGATGCGCATCTGTCGGGCGCCCTGCACATTGACGGCTTAAGCACTTGGATTCTTAAACCCAGCGAAGTCTTGCATGACTTACGATTCTTTCTTCAAAACGGCATGCAACTAGACAACTTTAATTCTAGACAGCATTCCGATAAGCCCCCAGAAAACTTCGAAGCCGCCTTATCCACCGCCTTCGACATGCTTTTGTTCACGCGCCAAGAAGTGAACGAAACCCAAACAGTAGACTACTTCAACGTGTTCTTGGCACCATACATAAAAAACATAGAACCCGACAGAGTGAAAGAGCACCTTCGGCTTTTCATACTGAACGTGAACCAGCACGTGGATGCAGCTTTTGGTTTAGACCTTGCTGTTCCAGCTTTTCTTGCGGCGAAACCCGCGGTGGCACCGAAGGGAAAAACCAACGGCAAATACGGTGACTACACAGAAGAAGCAAAACTGTTAACGTCACTTATCGTGGACATTTTCGCCGAAGAAAGCGCCCTAAAACCCATTCTAAACCCCAAACTAATCTTGAAGGTAACACCTGAACTGGCAAAAGAGGAAAACGCAAACGCAACTCTGCTAAAAGCCCACAGTTTAGCCACGGACAAAACACCAATCTACTTTGCCCGCACCCCCAAAAAACGGGAAAAACCAGCCTCCTACTCTGCCACAGGAATTAAACTAAAATCAGACTTAACGGGCGATTGGGAAACTGACACCATGCGAACAGGCTGCCTTGGTTACGTTTCAATTAACTTGCCCCGAATCGCAAGAGAAAGCAACAAGGATAACGCCAAATTTTTTGATTTGCTCAAAGAGAGATGCGAGTTGGCTCTGCGTGCTTTAGGAATCAAGAATCGCGCTTTGAGGCAGCACGGCAAAGCGGTTTTGCCTTTTCTTTTGCATGGCTACAACGGAGATATGTATTTCAGGTTGGAAAACTGCACTGGTGTAGTGAACTTGGCTGGGTTCGCTGAAGCGGTAGAGGCATTTACTTCTGAACCAGTTGGCGCCAAGGAAAACACAAAATTCGCTTTGGATGTTGTACAGAACGCCCAAGCCTACGTGAGTAAGCTTGGCAGAAAGCATGGGAAACGTTTGTCGGCGGCTATTTTGGGAAGCCCTCAGGCTTCTGCTAGATTAGCTCGTTTGGATGTGGAAAAGTATGGGGTGATGAAGGTGAAGTTTTCGGGAACTCGAGAAAAACCCTTCTACATCACAACCCAACGCATGCAGCTTCAAACAGGCAACTTCTTGTCTGTCCCAAGCGAGCAACTAGAACTTCTTGACAAGCTTAAGGGATTAAAGGCAGGCGCAAACTTGGCGGTCATAGACGTCGAGGACTTGGAAAACAAACCTGACGACCTGCTGAAGTTAACCTTGAGCTTGCTTGAGAATCACGAAGCAGAGGTTTTAACCTACAACCACGCTGTAACCTACTGCAAAAACTGCCAAAAAAGCTGGTTCGGCAACCTACACAAATGCCCCTCATGTGGCTCAATAGGCACTCTTGTAGAGTTTGACAGGTTCAAAGGAACCTAAACCCAGATTACTTGACCTGCCCGAGAAGTAAAGCCAGCAAAGCCATGCGGACAACAATGCCGTTCCAAACCTGCCGGAAGTAGCATGCTTGTGGCGTGGAGTCCACTTCAGGTGCAATTTCATCTACACGGGGCAGTGGATGAAGAATTTTAAGGTCCTTTTTGGCGTTGGCAAGCGTTTTCAGGTCTACACGGTAAGCGCCTTTGACTTTGGCGAATTCTGCTTGGTCAGGAAACCGCTCTTTTTGGATTCGCGTCACGTAGAGCACGTCGGTTTGAGGGATTATTTTTTCCAGATTCTGCGTTTCCGAAACCTGAATTCTGTTCTGTATTGCTCGAAGCACTTCACGACGCATCTTTAACGCGTCAGGTGAAACCAACGTTAACTCGATATTGTAGAGTGAAAGTGCATACGCTAAAGAATGAACGGTTCTGCCGTAACGCAAATCCCCAACTAAAGCCACTTTCAAACCGTCAATTGTTCGCCTTTCCTTCTTTATAGTGTACAAATCCACAAGAGCCTGCGTGGGGTGCTCTTCGGCTCCGCTGCCAGCGTTGATAATTGGAATTTTAGAAAATTCAGCGGCAAGTTTAGCTGCACCTTCCAAGGGATGCCGAAGCGTAATAATGTCAGCATAGTTTTCTACGGTGCGTACGGTGTCGGCTAAGTTTTCGCCTTTCTTTACTGAAGTGTTTTCGGCGTCTGCAAAGCCGATGGCGCTTCCGCCCAGTTTAAGCATGGCAGCTTCAAAGCTTAAGCGTGTACGGGTCGAAGGTTCAAAGAATATGTTGGCGAGGATTTTTCCTTTGAGCATGTCTGAGCCTTTCGCTGCGAGGGGTTCCATGGCTTTGGCGGTGTTTAGGAGGTAGTTGATTTCTTCTCGAGTGAAATCTTCAATTGACGCGATGTCTCTTCCCTGGAAGTTCAAGTGTTGCACCTACGAAAAAGAAAAGCCTTTGCTGGTAGATAACATTTGTCGTGCTTCCCAAAAAGCGTCGTCGTCGCTTATCTTTTTGTAGCGCTAACTTGTGGTAGTGCTGTGACAGTTACACAGTTTTAATAGCAACTTTCGTCAAAGAAGGAATAACGACATATCCTTTGGAAGGTGAGTCAAATGGGAGCAGTTTTGAGTAAAATTCCAAAACAAAACAAACCCAACTATCGCTCTTTTCAAAATACGTACATCTATAAACGGCGTGTCTACGAAGTCAGGTCACCCTGCCAGTGGCTAACTCACTGCGACAACGGAAAATGCCCCGCGTTTATGTGCATAAACGGTAACTACTACTGCATCAGAGAAGGTATACCCTAATGTGTGCATGGTCTTCTTCTCAGGGAAGCCCGTTGAAGCGGAACGGCGGCTCTGAAACGAAGACCACGTTTTTGGTTACTTCTCGCTTTTTTAGTTTCGTGTTGGGGAAAGTGAACGATTCAGTTTTCGGGGAGTGATTGTTTATGCCTAGAGCTCTTGTTTTCATAAATGCTGTCTCCGAAGATATGGAGGTGGTGGATAGTTTGAGGCAGGTGGAGGGCGTGAGGGAAGTGCATTCTTCACGGGGATTGTATGAAGCTGTGGCGATGGTTCAAGCTGAATCGTTCAGCGCAGTTAAAGAAATCGTGACTAAACACATTCGCGGCTTAGAAAACGTCAAGGCAACTTTAACGTTAACGTTAGTTGAGCCTCAAGCAACCTAAAAAAGGAAAATAACCTTCGTGAAGTCTCACCTTTTTCTCAAGTTCCGTTTTTTAATGCAACTCACTCTTTCAACCTGCTTGGTCTGATGGTTGTGTCTGTGTGTTTTGAGGCTGCTTGATTTGTTTCTTTTTCTTTTTTGTGAATTTCGCGGTTATTTTTTCGATAAGTTTGCCCGCGTCTACTTTTAACAAGATTACCGTGATAACCGCAGTCAAAACTATGGATAACACAATCAGTAAATTTTGGTCCAGAATCTGCGAGCTCTCTATCCAGCTTCCAAAAAAAGCGCCAACAATAGTTATTGACAGTTTTCCAAAGAAGAAAGCAGTGAAAAACTTTGCAGGGTTGTACTTCATCAAACCCAACGGTATAACCACTGGTTCGTCTGGAATTGGGGTGGCGGCAGCAGCAAAAAGCAGTAGAAACGCCCACCGCTTAACTCTTTGGGCGTCCTCGTCAAGGCGTTGTTGCCGTTTTTTGCTTAAGTGTTTGCTAACAAAAAAAGTTACCAAGTAATGCACGCTTTTCGCTAAGGCTGCTCCCAAAGCTACAAGGAAACCTATCATTACAAGGGTTGCGGGGTCGTTTTCTCCTATAATTAAAGCCGAATTGGAGGCTATGAAAAGGTTTGAGGGTCCAGCGAATGGAATAAGACCCAACCCGAAAGAACTTAAGAAAACCCCCAGCAGCTCTATGATTGATGCCATTCCTGCTTTCCCGCTCTTTAGAGTTTAAGCGGAGCCCAAATTTATAAGTATAAAGCATAAAACCGACTCAGGCAACCCTTCGGCTTCTACTGTGTTAAGAATGTCCAGACCAGCAAGACTATTCCCAAAGTCCAAGTGTAAAACGCAAAGTAATAGAACTTTCTGCCTCGAACAATTCTAGAAAGCAGCTTTAAAGCGAAGTAGCCAACCACCGCCGCCGTCGCAACACCTGCAAAGATGGTGATTCCAGATAACCCCGACACCGAAAACAGGTTCCATTCGCTGTACGCTTCCACGACAAAGTCTCCCACGATGGCGGGGATGGAAAGCAAAAACGAAAACTTGAATGCTTTAGGTCTTTTCAAGCCAAGCAGCAACGCGGTGGATATGGTTATTCCGCTTCGGGATAGCCCGGGGAAAATGGCGAAGCCCTGTGCGATGCCCATTATAAGGGCGGTTTTGTAGGGTAGGGTGTCTTGTTTTTCTTGTGCGAATTTGGTTGAGTAGACGAAGGTGCCGCCTATGAGAAAGGTTGCGGCGATTATGGGGATTGTTCCTAAACTGTCTTGGAGGTATTGGCTGTAGGTGACTCCGATGACTGCTGTGGGTATGGTGGCTACGATTATTCTGGGGATGAGCATGCCGTTTTCTGACTTGAAGTCCAGATGCGCCAGCGCTACGAGGATGCCTTTGATTTCTCGGCGGAAGAAGAAAAGCAGAACAGTCAACGTCCCCATATGCAAAATGATGTTGAAGAATGGCGTCACCGTTAAACCCAAGAATTCTCCTGCAAGCTTAAGGTGCGCTGTGCTGCTGATGGGTAACCATTCAGAAATGCCCTGAATCAAACCGAGAAGCAAAACCTGAAGCAACTGAACTATCAAAGTCGCACCTGAAGCATAGTTATAGTGTCTAAACCTAGCGTTTCCGCTTAATAGCTTTTTATACAAACAAGCGGTTGAGTCACTTAGATAGATTTAGCTCCGTAAATGCTGGAACAAATCCGTTAAGTTTCTTTTATCTTGGCTTTCTGAAAATTTTTACTCCGTTAACTTCTTGGAAATAGTTCCAGCCATCTTCAGCTAATTTCCGCACTTCATCAACAGTAGTAGCTACGGCAGAGAAGTAGCGTTCTTCACCATAATCCACATAGTGTGTGTATCGTTCGGTGTTCACTATGGATTTGTGTCCCAAGGCATACTTGACGTAGTTTAGATTTTTGGTGTGTTTCAAGGTTTCTGTCGCATAGAAATGTCTGAATGTATGTAGGTGAATTTGCAGAAATCGCGGATTATTCTGTATGTGGGCTAATCGTTTCCTCAGCGTCGCGAACAGTACCCGAACGCAAATTGGGTTCGGGTTAAAGACGTATGGCGAGTATTTCTTAGATACTACGTTGAGCATAGCAATTGTTTTCGGTGGGACTTTTACTGTTCTGTTTCTTGAACCCTTCTCGGCGTTGTTTATACTTATCGTGCATTTTTCGCTGTCTATTTCACTCCATCGAAGTTTGCAGATTTCTCCAGACCGCGCACCAGTAGTTAATGCAACCTGCAAAAATGCAGCTATACGTTTGCTACCTGCGCTGATAAGTGCGTTCATTTCTTCATGTGTTGGCAGAAATGGTTGTTTAGGTTCGTATTTCACCCGTATTGGTTCCCAAGGTATCTTCATCATTTTGGTGTAGCTGGTGTAGCAGGCTACCCATTGATATTTTCTTGCAGTTGTTAATAGTTCTACTGCTAAAGCTGTTTCAAAGCTGTCTGGGTCGGTTAAGTTAACGCCTTTCTTTTGAATTATTTTCAGTGTGCTTACCCTTAGATTTATCGTGCTGTCAGCAGTTCCACGTTTTTTCATAAGCCACGCATATTCGAGCAGATTATCTTTGTCTTCCGCGCAAACAGTCTTTATTTCTGTTTGCGTGTCCAATTTTTTCGCCTCTAACAAAGCGCATAATTGGCTATCCTCAGTAGTCAGGCAGTCTTTATATGATTTTTCGCTAAACCTAAAACCACAATCACGACAAATAAACCGTTGAACTGAACCAAAATTTGTCTTCCTTAATCCATCTTTCCAACTTCTTTTACTATGACAATTAGGGCATTCCCTTTTTGCCTCTTCACCTCCTTTGATACCGTGAGTTAGCGTAATCATTCACCAAACAAACCTCGGCGAAAAAAAATATTAACCGACAAGGAAAATATCTGGGTAAATCTCAACACGAGAAGGTTAGTAAATGAATGCAAAAGACAAGAAACTAGAAGAGTTACTGGCAAAACACGACGCACTAGATAACAATTGCCGACAAATATTCCTAACCCTACTAGCCTACAAGAGCCTGAGACATAACGAACTAATGAGAACACTCAAAAAACTAGGCATCAAAATGGAAAGACCCACCTTAGACAGCCACCTAAAACACCTAGTTGACTCAGGATTAGCAGAAGTAAAAACAGCTTTCCAGTTTTCAAGCTACACCATAAATAAAGATGTTAAAACGTTTCTAGGTCCTCTTTCACAAGAAGAAGTTCAAAAATGGCTCGAGAAACGCAATGAATTTGTACCTAAATATCTTCAAGTAACCAAATTTGACAGAAAAGAACACTTTAAAAAACTAACAGATAACCAACTGGAAAAAATGGTGGGCAATGACTTAAAAAATGTCTTGGAGTCGAATTTGTATGAACTCAAGAACCTTGTTGAATACGATTTGAATTTAAGCAAGTTTGATGATGACTCTGCTTTTTGGAAATTTATTGGGAACCCAATTTATCGGATGCATGAGAAATCTCTTGTTGAAAAATGCCGAGATAGCCCAGAATATAAAAAGAAGTTGTTCAGTAAAATAGAATTGATGATGAAGGAATTTAGAAGTAAATAATTTTTTATTTGTGCTCTTCTCAGTTAGTATTTTTGGGTATTATTTTGCAGTAGTTTTCTCAAGATTTAACAGCATATCTCAAGTTAAGGCTCGGCGCGCTGCCGCGCCGCCTCGCACGTTCCAGACGACGACGGTTAAGCGCCTCGGTCGGTACGAGGGGTTCCTTCGGAAACCCCTCTCACGGGCTACGCTCCGCGTCTGGCGCTCCGCTGCCCGACCTAAAAAAGTGAAGTGCCTCGAGTCCTCGGCACCGCAACCCCGAGCCTCTTCTGGAAGACCCACTCCTCGGGGCGCGCCAAAGGTTCACTTTTTTACCTCGGCGCACAAGAGCTTGAGAATTTTATATTGACCATAATTACCTACGCATATCACTGAAGCGAAGTGGTTTTTTGGTTACTGACACCAAACTTCTGTGTTTTAATTAATTCCGTGTGCTTTGCAACATTTTTTTATTGCCTAAATCTTATATCCAATCAGCGCCTATAATGAATGAATTAAGGTTGAACTTTGGCTTTAAATGAATCTGTACAACATAAGACGATAAAAAGTCTACTAACTCAATACTTAAAAGAATGGACAGGTGCAACCTTGAATGAGTACCCATCATCTGGGCATGAGCTAGATGTACTGGCAATGACACATGATGGCATAAGCATCTGTCTTGAAGTTATTTGGTCAGCATCATTGAACAACTTTTACAGAGACATGTTGCTCGTTCATAATAGCGATTCACGTATAAAAATTGTAGTTGCAAATCCGAGAATTATTGAAAATCAAAAATGCCAAAGAGTATTCGAGAAATCGGCTATTTCACAGAGGAAACAAGGTGTCGCATTTTACGGTAACATGATTGACGGTCAAAGAATATTAGACGACAAAGTGTACATCGAGAGTGATTTTAAGGAAATAGTTCTCCAACTCATTTCACAAATACAAAAGCAAGGTAAAGTAAATGCTGACGCATTTAAAGTAAATGCTTTGCCGGAACCAAAGACGGCTAAACCAATTGAAGAGACATTATTGTCAAATCTCTTTCCAGTGGTTTCAATCCCTACATTTATCTATTCTAGTTCGACGCATGCCAGAACAACACGTTTTGTTTTCGACAAATTGGGTGATGCTGTAAAGAGTCACCCATTCCTCCCAAAGAATAGAAGGCTATACAGTTTTGATAATTTCAAAGATTCATCTTGTGTTTTCACACCACTCATCGACAAAAACGCTATTACTGAAGAATATTCATCTACCTGGGTTCGGGATGACGATAAGAGAAATGACTTAGTTTACCTCTTGAATTTGGCACTTAAGAAGTACTGTGAAAAGAGGAACATGTACTATGATAGGCGACACGATAGATTTGTGTGTCTTCTCGACAGTGGAAGAGATTCAACATTCACATGGCGAGCAAATACAAGGCATATTCCGAGAAAAATAGCTAAGAAGGTTTTCGACAAACAAGGTAATTTGGTCTTTTGCCTTCACTACGCTGCACGATTGAACTTCATGTATCTTAATAGGTTACTCTTCTTAAGAATAGACCCTACAAAGGTTTTCACAGAAGACGGAGTTAAGCCAATAAATCGGGACGAGCTCGCGAAACTAATGAGTCGTTATCTATCCAAAGAATTCAACAATTTATATTTGAACTCAGCGAGGTTTTGGGCAAAATATCTTTCGATGCTGGATATCAACATTCGTATTCCCGCAGGGAAACAAGCAATCGAAATTCGTACTACGCCTTGTAGCACAAAAATGCCTTTTGGCTATGAAAAAAGGAGTGTGGTTTAACAATTTCAGATTTTGAATCATTCTTCATAGAAGAGCCTCGTCTAATGTTTGGGGACGGCAAGAGATACATTGACCCCAAAAAAGGTTTAGAAGCATTTGGACCATGCCTATATGAGAATAGGCGAGCTATTACTTCATCAATTAAAATAGGCATAGTGGGCACAAAAACAACAATCGACTCATGCCGATTATGGATTCAGAGGTGTCAGGGAAGAATCCCCCCTAAGGAGGAGAATTCAACACTTTTTCAAGCTTTTCCCGGGTTCACGAAAGTATTCGGTTGTGAATTACTGTTACTAAACGATTGTATTGAATTCGTCTCCGCACCTGAAATTCAGAAAGTTCTAGATATATCAGAGTATAACCAACGCGTGAGAGAAGCTGCAAAGTTATTTACTGGTAAGCTTCGCAATTTCTTAGGCAGAGATCCGCGTCCGCACGTGGTTATATGCGCGCTTCCTCAAGAAATTATTAATAGCTGTTCCAGAGAGTCCAAAGGAGGATTTAGAAGGAAGCTTACGAGAAAAGAGAAAGCAATCGTGAGAACGATACGTGAATATCGGAGTATTGGTCAAAAAACGCTTTTTCCTTTCAATGAAGAGGATCTCGAAAGGGTTTCACAAACAAGTAATTTGCGAAGATTGATAAAAGCAGAGGCTATGGTTATGAACATTCCAACTCAACTTGCTAAACCAAGAACCTTCAAAACAGGCAACGATTCACAATCTCAGGATGAAGCAACCCGCGCATGGAATTTCTGCGTTGCAATTTACTACAAGGCTGAGGGATATCCGTGGAAACTTACTAGTATGGAGAGCGGTACTTGCTATGTGGGAGTTTCTTTTTACAGAGACCCCCCAAACTCAAGAGGAGAATTGAGGTCAAGTGTTGCCCAGATATTTACATATACTGGAGAAGGCTTGGTTCTGAAGGGAAGCCGAGCTATCGTAGATAAGATTACAAAATCTCCGCACTTGGCTGAGGAAGGTGCCTTTAAACTAATTTCAGATGTTTTAGGTGAATACAAAAAACAGATGCACCAACTTCCAAGAAGATTAGTAGTTCACAAATCATCGAGATTCAAACCAGACGAACTTCAAGGCTTTCAAATGGCTTCTACGGAAATTCCATTTCGAGATTTCATAACAATTGAGACGAGAGGTATCAAATTTATGAGACAAAAAGGAGTTTTCCCTCCTTTGAGAGGCACCACAATCCAACTCGGAGAAAACAACTATTTACTTTATACAAAAGGTTTTTCCCCATACCTAGATACATATCCGGGTCTGAGAGTCCCGACGCCAATAGAAGTAGTCGAGCACCATGGTGATTCTTCCATGATTACTGTTTGTGAAGAGATATTTGCATTGACCAAGATGAATTGGAACAGTGCCGATTTTTGCATTCGAAAACCCATTACTCTCGAGTATGCAAATGAAGTTGGCAAAATTCTTGCATATGTTCCAGAAGAAGTCGAATTTCCAAGACCTGAATATCGTTTTTACATGTAGAAGTTACCCTATAGCGCGTCAGAAATAATATTACCATTACAATATTTCTTCATTATTGAATAACCACAAAGCGAAGATTTTTTGAGAATCGCAAAGACCAAAAGAAAACTGTGCTTTTGGGATTCCCCCATGCCTTTTCAAGTCTGATTTTTCCATAATTCCGCGCATTGTCCACTTTTCAAAGAACGGTTTCAAGAAAGAAGGCTGGCAGTCGCGCAACAGTTTGCCGTCTAAGGTCATTTGTTCTGAGACTGTTTGAGTTAGGCTCATATGTGTCAAGTCGAGGCTAAGATACTTCTGGAAAATAGCTTCCTTAAACTTCACGCCCAGAGAATACGAACGCTTACGGAAAGCCCACGTGTTAGCCAGAGTAACTAAGCCCTTACCTGAACGGTCATCGCACTCCAAGTCTGTGCCTTTAGAGATGTATTTTCCAAGATACTTCAAACCATCAGCCAGATTAATCATACCCTGAACGTCAATGAAGCTGTGCCAAAATCCCCGAAGCTTTTCAACTTCTGGGAAGGGTATTCTCCAGATGTGGCGTTTCTTTTTGTTGCTCCATTTCAGAAAGGTTGAAAACTCGTAGTCTGGGAAGTACAGAATACAGTGTATGTGTGGGAAGCCTTTCTCGGTGCTCTCGTAAACTCTTGCGGTAAGAACATGTCCATATTTGCGCCTAAGATTGGCTACGAACAGGTTCCAGAAGTAGCTGATTGAGTCCCATGCGGTTTTCCAGTCGCAGAAATTGACGTCCCAAGTCAAGCTGAGAAAAAGCACATTCGTTGTTGTTTCGCTGATTTTGGTTATGTGTCCTGTTTCAAGGTCTAACTTTTTTTGATACTCGAAGGGAAGCGTGATTTCTCGCCATTGTTTGCGAACTTTCCAAGCGTACTTGGCGTTTCCTCGTTTGGGAACAAGAGAGGCGATTTGGCGAACTGGGCAGCGATGTCTTTTCTGCTCAAAAAGCAGGTATTGATGATTGGAAGCCCACTTTTTGTATGTTTCACAGATTACTTCTTGTGTGGTTTCTTTGTTGTAGAGAACCGACCGCAACCGTTTAAGGGAGCTGTCGTTTAGGACTTCAAGGTTAAGGATTGTGCTTGTTTCTGGTTGCCGATTTTCACCATATTTTACTGCAACTGGCTTGAGAGGAAAACAGCCTTGAGTTACTGCCAAGAAACTCTTTCTGGGTTTGCGCACTCGATAAGGGCGTAATTCAATGACCATAACCCGAGGTCAAGAACGACCTAAACGTCACAAAAGAAAAAGGGAAAAATGGCGCGGGAGACGTCTCCAAATCTAATCGAATGATTTAAATGGTATAAGTTTAAGTATAGAAGGAAGAATAACATTTACGAAGGGTCTACTATGAGCGAAATGACCACAGAAATCCTTGAGCAGAACATCGGCAAAATAGTGCTAGTTCGGCTTAAAGGTGGAAAAAGCCTACGAGGCAGACTGAAGGGCTTTGATCAGCACCTTAACCTTGTTCTAGAAGAAACCGAAGATACAACAAACATTGAAAGCCAAAGAAGACTCGGCTTGATAATCGTCCGCGGAGACAACGTGGTTCTGATTTCCCCGCCTCCAAGATAAGGTGACGATATATGGGTAAAGGCACTCCATCGATGGGTAAACGCCAAGGCAAAACTGTACACATAATGTGCAGACGCTGCGGCAGACGCGCCTACCACGTGCGCCACAAACGATGCGCAGCCTGTGGTTACGGCGAATCAAAAACCATCCGCCACTACAACTGGCAGACAAAAACGCTGCTACGGCAAAGAATCGCCTAAACAGCCCCCCGCCTCTGTCTCTTACATAATTCTTTCATTCCATTTGAGATTTTCGAAACCAAAAACACTACTTTTTACGAAAGAGAATAGGGGAAAAAGAAAGCAGCTTACTCGCTGGCGCTGTAGTAGCCTTTGTCGATTTTAACGAATATCAGTGGACCTCTGCTTTGTGCCATCTCTCGGGCTTTCCGCAAGGCGCTGTTCAGCACGGTTAAGGTTTGCTCTTTCTCGTCAAGGTTATGGTGAACTTTTTCGCCGAGCTCCATTTTCAAAAGGTTTTCTACAAGAATTTCTGTTCCGCAGATTTCTCCGTTCTTTATGAGCGTACCCACAACGATTTCCGTGACTTCCTGCTTATGACGCATACCTCTCCACAATGCCTCCGCGTTTGCAAGGGTTTTAGCTACCTTATCCCATTTATTCTGGTTCTGTCTGCCAATTAACAGCTTGACGCGTTCCTTCCACTTCTTAAGCCAGATTCCCACCCAGACGGTAAGGAACTCTTCAAGTTCAGGCGGGTTTTCCTTGAACAACCGCTCCATTTTTTCGACAAGCTCAAAGTTGTTGGCTTCTTTTCCAATGAGGCACCATTGGAACTTGAGGTAGTTGGTGAAGTCTTGGCAGGCAACCTGTAGCACTTTTCTGTCCGAACCCAAAATATCTAAAGCTGGATCCGCGTCCTTAAGCTTCTCAGTCAGGACAATCTCTACAAAGTTCATTCACAGTTTACGCTCCGAGGCCTTCTCACTATATCTAACCGTTTAGGGTTTGTATTAAACTTTATTTTCCATAATCATATAACTCGTTTATGTTCAATTCTGCTATATTCCAGAGCTGGATACATGTTTTAAGAAAACGTTGATGTTACCTGAGGAGTTTAGGAAGCTCTGAAATATCGTTTATTATAAAATTAGGCTGTGCTTCAACGAGTTCCGCACGGGAATAGAGCCCACTGAGCACCGCAACGGTTTTCGCGCCTGCCGCTTTACCCGCTTGCACATCAATCACAGAGTCACCCACGATTACGCAGTCGCACATTTGAACATCCATAGCCGCAACAGCTTTAATGAGCGCTTCTGGAGAAGGCTTAGGCTTAATCGTATCCAAAGCCGTCACTATGCTTGCAAAGTAGCGGTCAAGGTTGTGCTGTCGTAGTTCTGCGTTAACGTTTTCTTTAGGCATAAACCGCATTGTAATCACGGCAAGCTGCACTTTTCTGGATAACAGTTCAAGGGTTTCAGCCACGCGAGGCACAGGTTTCGTCTTGGAGGCTGCTACTCGATAGAAGTTTTTGATGTACGCCTCCAGAAACGTCTTCGGCTCCATTTTTGTGAGGTCATCAATTGGCAGTCTTCGTTCTATTCGTTTAGGAATCTCTAGCATTTTTGTGTATTCTGGGATTTGTTGCCCTATCGTCTGGAACGTGAGTTTAGCTGCTTCCAGATACGCTGGTGTGGTGTCCAATATTGTGCCGTCTAAGTCGAATAGTACTCCTTTAACGGATAGTTCTGCTTCTGTCATTTTTTTATGCTCGGAAAGTTTTGTTTTGAATACCTTTGCCTTCATAAGAGGATTGCGTTGTCGTTTAGCACGTTTTCTCATGCAGTTCATAAAGAGGAAACCCGGTTAACTCAAGTTTTTTGCTTCGGCTTCCTCTTTTGAGTTGAATTTTTGTGCAAACTTCTTATAGGCATTTAATCCTAATGTTTCATTAAAACCGATGGTTGATGCCGTAATGGAAGACAAACCTCTCAGAGAAGAAACCGCAAACAACCTATATCGTTGCCCTTTTTGCGCTTGCTGTTTCTGCACCGACGCCGACTTAAAACAGCACATGACCAGTTATGGTACGCTAAAAGCTGAACATGCTTCACAGTTCAAAAAGACGCACGGCAGGCTAGAGCATGGGTCGTTCAGCGGTTCAGAGTAACTGCTTCACGCGTTTGCATCCGAAACATGCCTGATGAGCAAGCGGTTATTCGTGTTCTATGTACGTTTCTTTTGCAGCTTCCTGTTTCATGTACTCCTTAAGTTTCTCTTCAGGAATACACTCTTGCAGTCCAGGACAATATTTATCGGCATGAAACGCCAAAATGTTGCCTAATGGCTCGATGATTTCTAAATTTAACGAATACCTTTTTTGTTCACCAGAACCTTCGGAATGAATCAATACGCAACTTATAAGTGGCTTAAGATTTTCAACGGTGGTCGGTAGCGAAAGGTTCACCACTTCTGAAATCTCGTTAGCAGTTTTTGTTCCGTTCCTTAAAACGTCAATTATAGCTAAGCGAGTTTGGCTTGCTAACGTTTGAAAAAGTTTGTAGTACGCTTCATTGCAGAATCTCTCCATGAAATTCACCCCAAAAGAATTACATCGTCAACTTAACTTATCTAAAAGTTAGTTATTTACGTTTAGTTCCGAAAATGGGCGGCGTATTCAAACGCTTCTTTGGTTTTGTAATGCAAAAGCTATAAAAGAAGTCAAGGTAAATTCTTACCGTTGCAGAAGACTGAACACATGACAGAACAACCATCAAACAATCAAGAGCCATTTATTGAAAAACTGCAAATTGATGATCCCGAAAATTTTCAGTTCCATACTGCCTACATGGTTTATTCGGAGCTGTTTGATAACGTCAGCGGGGACGACGCGAAGAAGGACCTGAACCTTAACATCGACGACCTTAAGGAGAATAAAATCAGCCCAGAGGTTTTCTACAGGAATGTATCCCGTTACCGCGGTAATGGCAATTCAGACCGCCGCAGGGACCGGTTCACTGTTCAGACCCAGCGTAAAAGAGACTGGCGCATGAAATCTCAAAGGCAGGATAGAATTAGGCGCCACAAAAAATAACCTTCTTCTGTTTTTTACCTGTTTAATCCGCCCAGTTTTCTTATGTTTTACGTCGTTTTAGCGGTGTGGATGTAATTTGTATGGATAAATTTAAACGGCAGTTGCAATAATAAGGAGCTTGTGCAAAACCCGCTTTTGCATAAACAGCCGTATAGGAGTTGAGAAGTAAATAATGTATAGGAAAGAGATGCACAAGGCTGTCTGCTCTGACTGTGGGAAGGAATGTGAAGTTCCGTTCAAACCAGACGGTACCAGGTCAGTTTATTGCCGCGAGTGCTACAGTAAACGAAGACCACCACGAAGATACTAAGCCCGAAGCTTACGTCCTCACTTGTTTAACTTTCTCCTTTTTAATTTTCCATTGAACTGAATCCTTTTTCCTCCGTAACAACCAAATTTAAATCGTAAAACTCCAATAAACATTACAAAGGTAGTTCACAAGATGAAGCAGTTTATTGTCACTCCAGTAGCAGGCAAACGGTTAATCGCGAAGGCGATAGCCTCAAACCCTGCGATTCTAAACGTCTTAAAAAGGGGTACTTTGGTGATTGTAGCAGGCACCACAAACGGTTACGTAGCCGAAGAAGTGTTGACTTCCATTGGCGCTGAAGGTTTTTCCAAGAACCGTTTCTTTAGAGGCATCATTTTACCGCCAAGCAAAAATGTGACGACAGAGGGCAGGTTAACAGATGAAAACAAATTTCCTGGCGACGTGATAATAACCAACGGTGTCTGGCAGAAGGGAAAAACAATCAACGACGTTTGTTGCAGTCTTAAGGAGGGCGATGTTATTCTGAAAGGCACAAACGCATTAGATATTCAGCATAAACGAGCGGCTGTTCTTGTTGGGCACCCCGAAGCTGGAACCGCCGCTTTAGTGTTGCAAGCTGTAGCTGGGCGGCGGATCCGATTGATTATTCCTGTTGGTTTAGAAAAACGTGTTGACAGCGACTTATACGATTTAGCCGAATCTTTGAACGCGCCTGAGGCAACCGGTTACCGTTTACTGCCCGTTCTTGGTCAAGTGTTTACCGAAATTGATGCGATAAACCAGTTAACTGGGGCTGAGGCTAAACTGGTTGCGGCTGGAGGCGTAGGAGGCGCTGAGGGGAGTTACCTTCTGGCTATAACTGGAACAAAAACGCAAGAGGCAGCCGCGGAGGAGCTTTGGCGCGGAGTTGCTTTTGAATCACCGTTTGATGGGGTAAGTTAGGAAAATTTGTTTAAGCGACAAAAAAGTTAACGCCCAAAAGAATGAGCTAATTAAGTTGGCTTAACCATCTGCATATCTACTATTCTTTTAAAGGAACCCAAAGGTCAAATACCAACTCAGTTGGCGGTTTCTGGTCTTGCCAGTTAACTTGCTCTTCGAACCCGCCGACCCAACCATTTTTTCCTTTCTGCCAGCCTGCGTGTTCGTGCCCGTTTTCTTCTATCCAGTTCCAAAGCTTCTTCCAAGCAAAACCAATGTTCCCCAAACCCTTGAACCTAAGAGCCGCATACAACCCACCCGGTATCTCGCCAATTTCGATATCTGAGAAATTCTTGTTTTCAACTCCAAGAGTCAAGTAGACTTCGTACCCGCGTGGGTCCGGTTTGTCGGTTGGATACGTGTTTCTGCCGAACATACGAAACCCCCTTTTACCAAGCACCCCTTGGGCTTCTGCCCAGTTCAGCAGTTTTTTAATTGCCTCCTCTTCGGGGGCGATGCCAAAACAGCAGGTGTAAACGGCACGCATAGTTGCGAGACGTTCGGTTCTGACTTCAAGTTCTTTAATTTCCAAGTTTTTCTCCCGCATCCTTAATGTTTGAATCTGTTTAATTATTTTTCCATGAGAAACTGCTTTCTTATGATGGTTTGAAAAAATTATGAACCTTTGTTTGTTTTATGATGGCGGTACCTTAAGTTTTTGGACAGACGTTCGATTGTATTTGTTTAAACATGTATAAACAATTCATACGGAACGCTTAATTGTGAGCTGAGTTTTCAATGTTCAGCTTAAAATAATATGGTGTACTAAACTTGAAAACTCAAACCGTGGCGATGATAGGAATATGTGCAGCAATCTACGCTGTAGTCGGACGCATGACTGACTTTGGTTTAACTTTTCTCGGTGTTGCATTCTTTCCCGCCGTAGTAATACCCGCCGTTTTCGCCGTATTGTTCGGTCCATGGGTTGGTGGCTTCGGCGCAGCAATAGGCATCTTCATAAGAGACATGCTTTTCCACGGAAACCCCTTCCTCAGCTTATCCGCGGGTGTTCCGCCCAATTTCATCGTGTTCTTCATCATCGGGTTAATGGCAGGCAGAAACATTGACATGAAAAAAATTGTCACCAGCGCAGCATTAGCTTGTATAGTCGTCGCTGCAGGGCTGTTGCTTCCTACAGTGATTTCTCCAAACGAATTTGCCGCCGCAACAGGACTTTCAACCAACCATATACTTCTCGTTTTCATCTCAACTGTGGTCGTCAGTTTGGCGGTGATTGTGGTTGTTTCCAAACGCTGGCAGCAATGGCGAAGTTACGCCGTCGGCTCAGTCATCGGAATGGCAGCTGGCGCCGCGTTGCTTTCCGTTTCTTACTGGGGGTATAGCCAACTCTTCTTTGACCCCACAGGCTACGTTGCCGCACCAGTAGCAGCGTCGTTTATTCCAATTTTGTTCGTTTGGACATTCGTAACCGAGATTCCCTTCGTCCTGCTGGTTGGTCCACCAATAATTAACGCCTGCTACAAAGCGTTCCCTTCCCTTAAGCTAAGGCTTAGCACTAAAAACAAGGCGAAAATAATTGAATAAGACTGCTCAGGCCTTTGCGCCTGCCGCTATCTCCAGTTTTTTTGAAATCTGCGACCAAACAAGCGACGGCAGACCCATCGCTGATTTGGCGCATGTTGGGGCTAGAGGCGGGGGGTTTGGGCTGCAGAAAGGTGTCTTAACTCAGGTGTCCGCTTCAAAGGCAGACGCAGGCGACATCAGTGTTTTTATTAACGGTGAAACTGCGCCTGAAGCCCAAACAACCGTGAAGGTTTTGAAGATGCTTCTCGCAGAGGTAGAAGGAAACTACAACGTTATGGTGGAGCACAATATTGATGTTCCGATAGGTGCGGGTTTTGGAACCAGCGCTGGTGGTGCCTTAACGGCTGGTTTAGCCTTAAAGGAAGCCTTGGATTTGCCCTTAACACGTAATCAAATAGGTAAAGCCGCACACATTGCCGAGATACAGTGCCAGACAGGCTTAGGAACAGTGAGTTCTCTGGCTTCTGGAGGCGGATGCATATTGGTTGTTGAACCAGGAGCGCCAGGAACCTGCGTAATAGACCACATTCCATTAACTCCAGATTACGTCGTTGTTGCAGGCATCTTTCAAGGTGTATCCAAAAAGAACGTTCTGTCTTCGCCTGAACGGCGGCGGGAGGTTAACCGTTTTGGGAGAAAAACCTTGGAGGACATTTTAGCTGAGCCTTCGCTGGAGACTTTTCTGGATTGCTGCTGGCAGTTCACACAGGACGCAGGTTTTGCGACTGAACGTGTAAAACGGCTTGTGCATTTGGCAAAGAAGTCGGGTGCAGTTGGGGCGGCTCAGAACATGTTGGGTGAAGCTGTTCATGCGGTTGCTCTTGAAGAAAACGTTGTTGAAGTTGAAGAAGCTTTTAAGCAAGTTTTACCAAAAGAAACCCTCCTTGTGAGTAAAATGGATTTCCAAGGCGCAAGGCTGGTAAGCAACAAGTGAAACGGTTTAAGAAAGTAGCAGTGGGCGGGACCTTTGATGAACTTCACAAAGGACACAAAATCCTGCTTATGAAAGCGTTTGAAATCGGCGAATTTGTTGTTATCGGTTTATCTTCAGATGAGTTTGTTTTAAAACTTGGCAAGCCTCACTTAACGGCGTCGTTTGAACAAAGAAAGCTCGACTTAAACAGTTGGATAGCTGACTTGGGTTTGAAGGAATGCGCCGAGATTGTACCGTTATTCGATGCGTTCGGTTCCAGCGTGAAAGACACCCAGATTGAAGCTTTGGTGGTAAGCCAAGAAACAGAACCCATCGGCAAAAAAATTAACGCGCGCCGAAAAGAAACAGGGTTGCCCACATTAAAGATTGTTACTGTCTACATGGTTCCCGCGCAGAACTGCAAACCTATTTCTACCACTAGGATTAGGCGGGGAGAAATAAACCACGAGGGGCGTCTATTAAAGAAAAACAGCGACTTGTAAAATGAAGTTGTGTCTTATTTTTGTACGTTGCAAACTGACAATGGTGCTTATTTTTTTCGTGATGCGTTCAGGTGTAGTCGCGCATAGAAGTAGACTTTGAATGCGGGAAGCAAAAGTAATTAACCAAAGAATACATGTGAATTGGCATGAGCGCGGGTACAGTGGTTCAGATTCCTTGGGAACTTTTGGACGCGATTTATGCGGGTGCAAAACAGTTGTATCCACGGGAGAGTTTTTTGCTTTTGCGGGGTAAGAAAAAGAAGGGTGTGGTGTACGTTTCGGATTTGGTTTTGGCTCCGTTTGCGGTTCACGGGGAAGGCTTTGCCCACTTTAACCCCTACATGTTCTCGGGGGACTTCTCGTTGGTTGGCACGGTGCATAGTCATCCTTCAGGTAACATAAACCCCAGCCACGTTGACTTGAACTACTTTTTTGGTAGGGTGCTGATGATTGTGGGTTACCCGTTTGAAGGCGAAAACTGCGTGGCGGCTTACGGGTCCGAAGGGGAAAAACTGCCCCTGCAAATTACCGACGAGAAAACCAAAAAACGTTAGCTGCCTTTGTCTGCTGCGGCTTTTGCGGCTGCCGCTTGATATTCCCTGATGAATTCCACGGCGAATTTGTCGGCGTTTTTCTCTGTGCCCCGATGCATCTTGTCAACGCTTTTGCTACGTAGGTGGTGGTAGAATTCGTGGAGGATTACGAACGGGTTCCAGAGGGTGTCGCTGTCCAGCACGCTGATGGTTCGGGTTTGACTGCTGTAGGTTCCGTAGGCGTTTCTGACATGTCCTTTGGGTAAGCCGACTTTGAGTTTGGGGACTTCTACGCCGTAGTTTTTCGCCAAAAGCTCCAACGCCTGCTCTGTTTGTTTACTCAAGATGAGGTAGACGATTGCGGGTTTGAAGTTGTTTTGCTGTTTTTCTGTTGGCATTGAATGCTTAGGCGTTGTTCCAACTAAAAAGGTGTTTGCTGGCTATAGGGCGTTTGCGAGAACCAGCAAGTTGTTTGCCACAACCACGACAAGAAACGCGATGACTCCTATGTAGGCAACTTTAAGCAGTCTATGTGTCCATGTGAAGGCTTTGGTGGTTTTGTTTTGGGTTTTCATGAGGATTTTTTCTGCTTGAACAAAAATTAAGCAAACAAACAACGTTGTGGTCAGCTTCAGAACGATGAAGGCGGGTAGGTTGGTGCTTATGACTCCTGCGATGAAGGGGTTAAGTTCCACTGCTCCAAAGTACAGTATGCCAATTACTGTGGTTAGGCAGTCCATGGAGCCCATAAGGGCAAGCAGCATCGTGGGGTAACTCTTCATCTTCATCATCCGGGTCTTTCTCCTTTCTCCCTACGCCTCTCAGACCAGTTTGTTTCTGTCTGTGTTTTGCTTTAAGAGTGAACTTGCAGTTTTTGACATATTCCCAACATGGAACAAAGCAAACGTTAAAACCCTTCAGCCGCGGATGATACCTTTAGGTTGCGCCCGTGGAGGTGAAGACCGCAAGATGCCAGTGGTTATTGTTGAAACTTGGAGTGGGAAAAGTAACGAGCAGAAAGCAAAGTTGATTCGGGGGATAACAAGGGTGTTTGAGGAAGTCGGAGTCACAGCCGACCAAGTGCAAGTCATCATTCACGACGTGCCCAAAACAAACTGGGGCATGTACGGCGAACAAACCAGCAAACTACCCCCATAGCCGACTGCTCCGAATTCAAGTTCCCGCCTTCAAATTTTATGGTTCTCTCAGTGCAGAAAAATTCTACCTCCCCCTATGTTCCTGCAAAACCCAATTCAAACCGCTTTTTTGGTTCAGGGTTTGATTTGGGCGTAACTTGCGGCTAGAAACGGCGGGAAAAGGCTATAAAAGGCGGAGAAAGGACGAAAAAGTCATTGTCCGCTCAAAGAACGTCTTGCCCAAAATGTGAACTGTGTTTTTATGCTTTCAGAGGAAGATGTAGGATTGTTTTGCTTCACAAATTGGAGGGTGAACATCTGATATCAGCCTCTGCATGGTTTGTGGGTAATATGTCTTTAAAACACTCGATACGAGAATTGAAAACACTTACGTATGTTGAACTGTCTGATGTTTTCCGCCGTTATCTTCAGTTTGATAGCGGTGAGAGTCCGAAGTTTTAGGCTTAAACGCAGCAGTTTTTCTTTGGGTGTTAAAGTTTTAGAAGGCATGTTGGTAGCCCGGAAGAGACTCGAACTCTTGTCAAGGGCTCCAGAGGCCCCTATGCTTGGCCGCTACACCACCGGGCTGCGAAATCTGATGCTCACTAAAAAGGGAAAGACTAAGTAATAACCTTAACGTTGGTTTGAGGATTCTTCGCGGGCTTTTTTTGCTTCCTCGACGCAGTAGCAGTCTTGGCTAACTTGGTTCCATTCACTGCAGCACCACAACGTGTCCACGATGGGATCCTTGTTTTGGGCGTACCGTGTACTGCAGAACACTCTGGTGGGGTAGTCGTAGCAGTTGTGACCGTCGCAGTTTCCACAGTATCTGCCCCCGTTGTTTTGGGTGTTTTTCAAGTGCTTGCTCCCTCCAGCAATAGTGGCGGTTGGCGTCTAAACTCTGCGCCCAGACGCTCCATAACCGACGCAGTCATTAACGGAAAAACCATGGTTGCTTCGCCGATGACCATGACCTTATCGGCTTCGTCTTTCACTTTGCCCCAGCTAATTGTTTCCTTCAACGTTGAACCCGACAACCCACCCGTTTCTGGGCGGTCCATAGTTATGACAACGGCGTAGTCCATGCCTTTTTTAGAAGCCAATGCCGCGGACTGCACCGTGTTTCGTGGGACGCCTCCGCCGATTACAATCATGCCGTTTCTGGGTGACTGGTTGCATATGTCGCAGATTTCAGGAACCTCTTTGAATGCATCCACAACCAGCGAGTTTTTTCGGTTTTGCTGAGAAGAATGCAGCCAGTGAATGAAACCGAACTCTGAGTCCCGCACAGCGGGCATAAAGATAGGTACGTCCATTTCGTAGGCTGAACGTAGAATCGACTGGGGGTCCGATAGGTATTTGCCAAGTTCCCAGCTGAATTCACGCGAAGAAAGGGGTTCACCTTTTCGGGCTTCAGCGATTTTGCTGTACAATTCTGCTAGTTGGTAGTCTAATCGGATGTAGTCTTCTTCAGCGACAAGGATATCGTAGATGCGGAATAAGTGGTATTTGTACAATTCATGATCGTCTACCAGCCAGCTGCTTCGATAGTGTCTTCCGCCTACCGCTTCTATGGCGTCGTGGACCATGCTGGCGCCCGTGCAAACTATCACATCAATAAGTCGCCTGCGGATTAAATCGCTCACAAGCACCTTTAGTCCCGCTGGAATTACAGCACCCGAAAGCGCTAAAAATACTGTGCATTCTTTGTCGCGAAGCATTTTTTCGTAGACATCACATGCTGCGGCGAGTCGTCCCGCCCCAAAGGAGCCTGAACCGCTGAATTGACGCATAAGTTGATCAACGGTGAGCGGCGCCGTTATCTTCATGTGTTCAACAGGGTTCTGGAGATAGTCTTTCCGTTGCATCAAAACCTAACACGCCCCTTTAGCCCTACTATGCATGGGTCATCGGGTAAATATGTTTCCCATTTTTAGGGGAAAAACGAGTTTTCTTTAGAATAGGGCGGTCATTTTAGCCGTATTGAGCGAATTCCAAGCTTTTTTCGTCTTTTCTCTTTTTGGACAAGTTTTTTCTACTAGAATGCTATAACTTAGGTTTTCAGGATATGCGCAAAGGAGTGGTAGATCCACCTTGTTTAAGTCGAAACTTCTTGCGGCTCGGATGAACACTATTTTAAAAGCCATTCCAACAGGTTTAGTCATTATTGAAAAGCCTGATGGAAAAGTCACCTATGTAAACGACGCCGCAGAAGCACTCATAGGTGACGCCCGACGCGGGTTTGAACTGCTGAGTTGTCTTTCTAAGCTTGACCTGCATGCTTTAAACGGTGCAGCCTTGGACCCTAAGGATGTCCCGGTTATTCGAACATTATTGACTGGAAAAGCGGTTCAGAGCGAAGAAATAAGTTTTGGCAGGTCTGAAAGAAGCACCTATGTTAGAGCAAGCGCGGTACCCCTGTATGATGAAAACGGAGAAGTTACGTCTGCAGTGGGCATCTTCGAAGACATAACCGAGCGCAAAAAAACTGAAGAAGCAATGAAGCGTTTTTCGGATGCCGCCAACCGCTCTCTGGATGGCATTGTGCTTTGCGATGACGAAATGAGGATTATCGAGGTTAATGGTGCTGCCTTACGAATTTATGAGGCTACTTGCGAAAAAGATTTGGTTGGTAAACACGCCCTGAGTGTACTGCCGCCTTCGGAGTGGGAGAAAGCTGCCAAAAACTTAGCTTTACTTTTAGAAACTGGACACGCAATTGACGAATATTCTATTCTAACTAAGAAGGGCAATGCAATTCAGATTGAATACAGCGGCGCCGTCATGAAAGATGAGGAAGGAAGCATTTCAGGTTTTTTTAATGTTCTAAAAGATTTAACCGCGAGAAAAAAAACGGAGCAGGCATTGATGCAAGAGAGCCGTGAATGGAAACGAACTTTTGACAGTCTCCCTGACCTAATAGCGATTATCGATAACAATTACAGCGTCCGTAAAGTTAACCAAGCTATGGCTCAGCGAATTGGTGTAGCCCCTGAAGAATGTGTCGGGTTGAAATGTTACAAATGTATTCATGGAACCAATGATCCACCTGATTATTGCCCACACACCAAAACCCTGCAGGACGGCAAAGAGCACGCAGCTGAATTTAATGAGCCGCATCTGGGCGGGTGTTTTTTGGTTAATACTGCGCCTTTGAAAGATGAAAATGGGAAAATGGTTGGTTCGGTTCATGTAGCGCGAAACATCACGGATTGGAACCATTTAAAGGAACAATTAAAACTCAGCCAAGACCGCTATCGCGCAGCAGTGGAAGGCTGCAACGATGGTATATGGGACAGGGATCTGAAAACGGAAGAGGTGTTTTTCTCTGATCAATGGAAGAGAATCCTTGGTTACGAACCTGAGGAGGTCGAAAATAAGATTGAGGAGTTTGACAAGCTTATTCACCCTGATGACCGAGAGGAGACTTGGCTTAAAATTGATGCGCATATCCGTGGTGAAACGCCCTACTACACAACGGTTTTTCGGATGAAACATAAGGACGGAAGTTGGCGATGGATTCGTAGTAGAGGCAGCGCAATCAGAGGCAAAGACGGTGTTGCTTGCAGGATTGCTGGTTCCCACACGGACATTACTGAACGAAAACGTATTGAAGAAGAACTTGCACGGTATACAAGGGAACTGGAGGCATTGGTTGAGGAACGCACTAAAAAACTGAACGAGGCGGAGCGGTTAGCTGCTGTAGGTCAAACGGCAGGTATGGTGGGGCATGATATTCGTAATCCCCTACAATCAATAATTGGTGAAATCTTTTTAGCTGAAGCAGAATTGAAAACGTTACCTGACAGCAAAGAGAAGGCGAATCTTAAAGAAAGTTGTGCCTCAATTGCTCGGTCCGTCGATTACATTAACAAGATTGTTTTAGACCTTCAAGACTATGCCAGACCCCTAAAACCAGTTGCTCAAGAAACCAACTTAAAAGATGTAATTGAGGAAACACTGGAAAAAGGCGTAATCGCCCAAAATATAAGCGTAAGCAGCAAAGTTTCTGAAAACGTCGCCGTCTTTAATGTTGACTCGACTTTTCTTAAGCGCGTTTTGGACAATTTAGTCATAAACGCTGTTCAAGCTATGCCCAACGGCGGAAAATTGGTGATAACTGCGAGAAAAGAAAAAAACAAAGTGGTCATCAAAGTGGAGGACGATGGTGTTGGAATACCCGAGGAAATTAAGCCGAAACTGTTCACTCCGTTGTTCACCACTAAATCCAAGGGGCAAGGATTTGGCTTACCCGTGGTTAAACGGTTAACTGAAGCTTTAAACGGGACCATAACCGTGGAAAGCCAAGAAGGAAAAGGCACAAAATTCACCGTGAAAATACCCCTTGCCAGTAAAACAAAACATAAATGAAAAAGAATTTTCCACAAAAAACACAGAGCGTGGAAGCAAATTTTTGGTCAGGATGCATTGATGCGTATTTTTTTGCCGCGTTCAAACAGGAATATTTTTCCAATGAAAGAAAAAACGCCGTTGTCGTAAACAATTGCTGAACGTTGAGGAATCGCGTACACCTTTTCTTTTTCCGAGTAATCCAAAAGTAGGTCATCTTTGGAGTGTTCGTAGTGGACTTTTACGCTGAAATCTACCCGCTCAAGCCCCGCAACAACTTTTGGACTGCCACTGTACCTGTTTGTTACTAAACAGTTTCTGCCAAGAACCAAGGCGCCGGCGCTTCTTCCAACAATCACCCCGCTGTATTCCCGCAAAATTTTGTCCGCGCATGTTTTCCGCAAACGACTAAGAAGCGTGCTCACTTGACCTCCAGTTAAATAAATCAAGTCCGAGCATGCTGCTCTAGCGGCGGTTTCCTCGAAAGATTCTGAATAATCTGCGAATTCAACGCTGCGTGCGCCTATGCTTCGGAAGTATTCGGTAAGTCTTTTGCGGCGTCTGTAGCGTGCATCACAGGAGGGGCGTGCCCATGGGAAAACAAGCACATCTGGAGCCCCGCCTGCATCTTCAAAGGCTGACACGTTGATTTCTTTTGCGTCTTGTTTGGCAACGTTTTCTCCGCCCAGAAAATACAGTCGCGCCATGGAGGTAACTTGGTTTTTTCCTCTTTAAATATACACTTCATTTTTCTGTGATGTTGTAGTGGTTTCTGCTGAGCCTGATTGGGTGTTCTTTTTCAGTTTCAACATACTTTAAAATAAGAAATTTGTCAATAGGGTAGACCCCCTATCGTTTCTGCATACAATTGCTAATAGCACCCAAATAGGCAGCAAATAGGTTTATTGTAGGGTCACTAAAAGCGATACGGAACTGCTGTCTGTTGCGGCACGTTGTTGAAAGCAGTCATCCCTATGATGACTCGACAATAACAGTTGGGCTACGTTTCCTGCTCAACAAGAAGACTGCAAAGATAGCTACGCCGATTGTTACCGTTGCTGCTCCGAGGAGGTATTCGATGGGAAGATTCCATGGGCGCTCAGAAACTGTAGGGGTTAGCTGTGCCGTATGTGTGTGTTGCGGAGTTGAGTGCGTAGGCAATTGGTTTGGGGACACAGAAGGCGTGATTGATGTTGTTGAAAGCATTGTGGAATTAGATGTTGGTTCGGGTGTTAATGTCGGCTTTTGGGTAAGGGTTGGTGTAGGGGTTGGTGAAAGCGTCGCCGAGGCTGTTAGACTCGGTGCCGACTGGTTAGCGATTTCGTAAGTTAGGGGTGCAGCGGCATCGTACTCCACCACGAGAGTGTACTGTTTGATGTTTTCCGCTGTAATTTTTAGTTTAATTGATGCGGGTCCGCGTTGACTTGAGAATTCGTTAAGCCCCACCTCTTTAAGCCCAGAAGACCCGTATTCATGCATAACTCCACCTCCGCCGCGAAATAAGCCGAATCTGGCTTTGCCTTCGCCTCCTGTACAGTTGCCAACTATGTGCCAGTGCGCAATGTTTGGCAGGTCAATTTCAACGGTTTGGCTGTAGGCACCCTTTATGGTGGTGACGTATACCCAGTCTGCGCCTTCGTATTGCCAGTTCGGGTTTGCTTGCGTTACGCCGCCAATGCAGCCAGCGTTCAAGACGAGAAACACGGAGAACAGTACCAACATGCAAACTAGTTTATGTTTATCCATGTTTTTCCTTTGCCTCGGATTTTCCTAGAAAATAGAAAATTAATGCTGTGGCAACGGCTGTTGCAGCGACCGCTGAAAATACAACAAGTAGGGCGTAGCCGATTTCTATTGGCTGATCTAAAGGTGACTGCCCCGCGGGTGGGTCTTCGCTGGTTGGCGGTGTCGGTGTGGCTGTTTGTGTTGGTGTGGGGGAATCGGTGGGGGTTGGCGAAGCTGCGGGTGTGGATGTTTTTTCGGATGTTGATGCGGCGGGTTGAGGAGCGGTAACCATTAGGGGTTTGATTGGGGGTGGCGGGGTCTTTGGTGCCGATGGGGAAGGCGGTGCTGTTTCGTTGTTGGTGTTTGTCACATTAAATGGTGTTGAAATGGTTGTGAAAGTGTTGTTCACTGAAAGTATGAGCACGTAGTTGCCGACGGGTATTGACTTGAGGGTTGTGTTTCCCGTGATGTCTTCGTGAGCAAAATAGTCCCGTCCTGAAACGCTGTACTGCATCCAAGAAGCTGTTCCACGTATTCCGATAGTCAAGAGGATGTCAATGGAGGTGCCATTTGTAACATAGTTTTTGGGTTGAGGTGACATCAACGTAACTGTTTCGACATCAGTTATGGGAAAGGGAGTTGTTGTCGGTTCGGCTTGGGTGGAGAAGGAAACTGTTTTGGAGTTGCTTGAGCCGTACATTGTATTGCGGCTTGCCAGCACCACTCCGCCCGCGTCGATTCTGATGTAGTGCCCACCTTTAGGTAGGGTTAGGTTAACGGAGTATGTGAATTCGGGAAGACCCGGCGGAGAGCCCGAGCTGTATTGGTTGCAGTAGTATGCGGTTTTGCGTTCATCGTCGACGGAGTAGAAAACGCTGGATACACCTGATTCTACGTCGGTTGGCGGCACAGGTTTAGATACTTTGAAGCTGAACAATACGGTTCCTGAATCGTAATCAACTTTGTTCTTTGGGCTTAAGATGGTGATTTCTGGCGGGGTTGTGTCGGGAAGTGGGTCTACTGTTTTGAAGAACATCCATGGGTTGGCTTTCACCATCTGAACGGAGTATGCTCCTGCCGCTGATGAAATTAGGAATGCAGAAGCAAACAAGACGAAGATACATTGTTTTTTCATTTAGGCTTGCTCCTCTTGTAGAACACAAGAAATGCTGAAACGCCCATAAGTAAGGGCAGAATGATCCATGCTGAAAACTCGGGCAGCGGGTCATTTTCGGTGCTAAACACAAAGGCTACCCCTGCTATGGAGGGCTTACCGAATTCGGAGAGAACATCAAATGTCACTGTTTTACCTGAAGGGTCACTTTGGAGGGTGTAGTTTTGGGGTGTAAATTGTCCTGCATCGTTTACGGCTGATACGTTAAGGTCTGAGCAGTCGGCAGGCAGGCGGACGGTGAAGTGCGCGGTGGAGTTTGGTGAGGAAAGAGACAAAGTTGCCAGAGTGTAGTCAGCTTCAAAATCGTACAGAAACACGTAGCTGCCGTTGATTGTTTCGATGGGGTGCTCGTAGTGAAATTCAAGGATTAGATTGTCTGGAACTTCAACAATGCTATAAGCTATTGTGGACCATTTCCCGACGGCGGTTTGATGCAGAGTCTGTGAAGACTTCGGATAGTACCAACCAGTTTTTGCTGCTGTACTGGCTGATTGACTGTAAGGGATTTCTGCATCATTTAGCCGCAGTGAAATGTTAATTGTATCAGGCGGTATCGGATAGCTGATGCCACCCACACTTAACCCTCCACTCAGATTCTTGTGCATAAAGCGCGCCACGTCGACCTTCGCCCAAAAAGTTTCGTTCACGTCAGTTATGGTATAGTTGATATATTGGTTGGGCATCTCAACGGAGGAGGGGTTTGGGTCTTGATTAGTATAATCTATTAGTCGTTGAGGCGGGTCTGGAAATGCTGGTTCGACTACGCTTACGGGTTCAATAAGCGGGTACTCGTCGAGGTTATCGTTATCAATTACTTGAGCGTCATCGCCTATGCCGTCGCCGTCTGCGTCGGTGCCGTTGTAGTTACTCCAGAAATTGCCGTTTCCACCTAACTCCCAGACGTTCGGGTTAGACAGGGAGAGGTTAGCTTCGACTTGGATTTGGTTGGCAACAAAGTTGTTGCAGAAAAAGGTGTTATTTGAGGCATGTTCTAAGGCGACCCCTACACTGTAGGATGTTATGGCGTTTTGGGTGACTTTGTTGAACATGGATTGTCTTAGTTGGATGTCGACAAAATTCGAAGACGAACGCGCGGGATTGTAGTTTCTTGAGAGTACGTTTTGCATTATCAAGTTGCCGTCTGACTTAACCAACAAAACCTCGTCAAGGAAAGCATCGGAAAAGCTGTTCCTTAAAACTGAGCTGCCTGCACAGTTTTCAAGCTTCACTCCGACAGAGCACCCTGATATTCGGTTCTCAACGACAACTACCTTGGAGGAATTAATTGCAGAAATTCCGAATGTAAAGTCCCTTATCTCAACGTTTTTGATGGTTACATTGTTGCAGTTGGTTAGCTGGATTCCTGCTTGCCCTTCGGTTTTTGCCCCTTCTAGAATGTAGCCTGCGCCGTCAAGCACGATGTTATCTCTCTGGATGACGATGTAGTGGAAGTTGTATATGGTGGGCCATGGTGAAAAGCGGCGCATGCTTCCTTTGAAGGTGTATACGTCGCCTTGTCGTGTGAAAGGGGCACCTTTGGGGTCTAGGCTTCCGTCGGGTAAGATGGTGAAAGCCGTTATGTTTGAAGCAAAGGGGTTTGCAGAGCATAAGTCAATTAAGAGGGTTGCAGCTGTTGCTGAAAACAGCAGAAGAGATAGGGTGATTGCTGCCATGAATACGTTTTTACCCATAGGCACCATCAACTGGGTATAATGGCGTGTTTAACTAAAAAGGCGATTTGTAAAGATTTGTTGACACAAGAAAAACTTTGCAGATTTGTCTACAATTTTCTTGTTTGGTTTAGTTTTTAAGCCTTAAGGAAGCTGAAAACCGTTCTCGAAAAACATTTACCTGAGTGCAGGGAGGCGTTAACATGAGTTATGGAGTCTCATAGAAGCCCAGCTAAAGCCTTCGAAACCTAACGCGCTCTTTTATTCGGAAATTAACTCGAGTATCCTCTTCACCACGTCGATTCCTGAAATCACGCCTGTCAGCTTACCGTGGGTGTTGGAAATGAAAACGTGGTCTTGCTGAGTGTCCATCATTTGCTGGGCAACCTGCTCTAAACTGGTTTCTTCACTAATCATGACGGGCTTATGCATTATGGTTTCGGAGAGAGTCATGTTTTGTCGCCGCATATCCACGTATCCTAGGTCTTCAAGGTTAACAACGCCCATGACAGAATTATCGTCGTCAACCACAGGCAGCACTCGCAGTTTGGTTCCTTCAAAGGTTTGTACAGCAACTTTTACTGAAGTTCCATGATGTAACGTTACAGGTTTTTTGGTCATGAATTGTTTTGCCTTGGTTTCTTTAAGTTTTTCAGGAATCAGCTCTTGACCTTTTAGGAAGAATCGTTCCAGTGCAAGCTCTTCTGTCTTTAGCCGTGTACGTGGTTGGAGAGGATAAAATGAGTGCTTACCGGACAACACGTAGCTTACGCCGCTTGCTAAAAGTGCAGGTATTGCAAACACGCCGCCCAAGGTTTCTACAACGAAGGCAACAGGTGTTAAGAGCACCTTATGGGTGCCCGCGAGCAACGCAGCCATGCCTACTGCTGTAAACATTATGGCGAAGTTGACGCTGAAAAAGGAGGCAAATATGTAGCCTATCCCTGCGCCGACGACAATAGTGGGGAAAAAGAGGCCTCCGCTGCCTCCGAAGCTGAGGGTGGTTGCTGTGGTAAACGTCTTAAGCAAAACCACCAAGATCAGAACAGCCAAGCTGAAGCTGGATTCCTGAATGAGTGCTGAGACAAAGTGTAACCCGATACCGATGGAGTACACGGATAAAATGCCTGATAAGCTTAAGATGGCGCCGCCCAGCAGAACCAAACCGAGGTTTCCTACTCTTTTGCGCAGTTTGAAGCTTAGAAGCTGCACCCACGAGAACGTTTTGGTGAAAAAGACCGCGTATAAACCGCAGATTAAACCCAGAACCATCGAAAGCCCAATTTCGTATACGGATACGGATGTGTTGGCTATTGCGCCAAAGAAAGGTTCACTGCCAAGCACGGTAATTGACAGCAGGTAAGCGGGAACAGAAGCAACTACGGCTTCAATGAAGGTTTCTCTGTCTAAATCGTTTTTGTAGGGAATTTCTAACGCAAAAAGAATGCCCGTCAAAGGAGTTTGAAAGGTAGCTGCCAAACCCGCCGCTGCTCCCGCGATGAATAGTCTTCTTCGCAGGTCAGCCTGAATCCTAAAACGCCTAGAAAGAGCAGCAGCTATGCCGCCTCCTGCGAGCAAACTTGGCCCTTCAGGACCAGCGCTTCCTCCAAGCCCGATGGTGAGCATGGCGGCGGTGGGTTTCACCACAGTGTCTTTTAAAGGTACATCGCCGTTTGTTAAGTGGTAGGCTTCCAATACTGTGTGGGTTCCTGAACCAGTGGTTTTTGTGCTTGCAAACAGCCGAACCAAGGCGTAAGGTAAGCCTATCGCCAGAAAAGCCAGAGGCACGAAAATGAGGATGGAGTAATCCAAGGCGGTTTGGGTGAAACCCCAGACCACTAAATAGAGCAAATAAAACGCAACAGTGATGGAGGCAACTAATAATCCAAGTCCCGCAACCAACACGTAGTATCTTATGCCGTCTTGAAATTTGCTCATATCGCCGTTCCAAACATGCGTAATTAGATATAAACTTTGATGTATCCCCGCCCAATTTTTGTCTCATTAAGCAAATTAGGCAGATTCAATAGTTGCTTTGCTAAACACTCCAGTTTTACGGTTAGTTTTAGACGCAGTTTTACGAAGTGCTACCTTTTTCTGAAGGCTTCCTTTTGTTTTACCCAGCTATCGTATTTCTCTAATAGCGTTTGTACCTGTTGATTAATGAAGTCTTCAACGCAGCAGAAGGGAGTGTCCATTTCTTCAATGGCTTGCTCCATTTTTTCGTAGTCCTCTTTGGGAATCTCTATGTATTCAACTTCGTTTCTGAGAAAGCTTAGGCGGTATCGTATTGCGTCGCGTATGAATTCTTCGCGGGTGGTGTACCCTAATTTTTTGTTTTCTTCGATGAAACTTTGGGTTTCGTTAAGCAGTTCGGGTGGCAGTATGACGCTTTGGCTTAGCATGCTTTCGATGGCGTCGGTGTAGGTTTGCATTTTCATGGTTTGGGCGGTGATTTCGCCTAGCATGCCGGTTAGTTTTTGGTGGGCGTCGTCGCTTATTCGAAGGGTTTTCATTTTTTGGTCTTTTATATTTTGTTGCGTAAAGCTAATAAAGCTTTTTAGTATACCAAGTATACGAAGTGTAAGAGGCTCACGAGATGAAGCATAACATCAGCATAACCTTAGAGCAGAAGCTCTTTCGAGAAATAGAAAGCTCCCGCGGAAGAGAAAAACGCAGCACATTCATAGAATACCTAATAGTACAAGGACTAAAAAACTACAAAACCAACCCACAGCTAAAAACCATGCCCGCACTCCTGGCATTTGCCACATCAACGCCTTTAGAAAAAAGAAAAAGGGAATAAAAAGGCGGTTAGTCTATGTGCCAATGTTTTGCAACCTTTACGGCCAAGAAAACGAGGAAGGCAACAATTATGAAAGTTATTAAGGCAACCAAAAAGTCGCCGACTGCAAATGGTCCAGTGGTGTATGTTGACAAATCTGTTATTCCTGGAATCGCCAAGCCAATCGCGGACAACAGCAAATCCTTGACAAGCGCCTGAACTAAGGTTCCCAAATACAAGCCTATGATGAAAGCCACGGCAAGCCCAAAAACCTTGTACTTTGATAGGAAATCTTTGAATTCGTTCCAAAGCCCTTTTGGTGGTTGAGGGGGTGAAGGCGGCTTGACTTCAAGCACTGTTCGGATCCTTTTTAACTCTTCAAGAATCTCTTCGTCTTTGTCCAAAAATAGCACCCCTACTAATTTTAGGTAGTCTTAGCTTAATAAATTTAAAGAAAAGAGGATCCGAAAGAATCTTTTGTCTGCCAAACCACATGGCTATTTATGTTACAGACACGTATCAGCCGGATTTTCTCGGGCTGAACCCTTTGAAGAAGCACTTGTAGGGTTCGAGAAAAAAGATAGGCGTCTTTGGGGATAAACGCGCTGGAGCTGGCTATTTTTTCAGCTTAACTGCTGTCCCATAAGCAGTGACAATTATGAAGCCTTCCAGAATTTCTGTGGTTTCAAAATCTATCGACAATACGGCGTTTGCGCCCAGCCGTTTTGCGTCGTTTTTTAGGTCTTCTACGGCGTCTTTTCGTGCTTTCTCGATTTCCTCTGCGTAGGCGGTTCCTTTTCCGCCTGTTATGGATTGGATTCCTGAAACAAACCTGCCGCCTATGCCGCGGGTTCGGGTGCTGGAGCCATAGACGATTCCGAGAACTTTTTCCACTTCACAGTTGGGAATAGCAGGCATCGTTGCCAAAATAAGGTCTTCACTCAACGTATTCAACTCCGGATTTCTCTGGTTTTTACGTTTTCCTTTTTTATAAGATTTTGCACCTCGGGACGAGGGGACTGGCAGCAGCAAAAACGTGTCAAAGATTGGTGAATGAAAAAAAGAGTGTGTACATGGAAATGCGGTTGTAGTGGAACTATTTTTTGCCTTTAGCGTGTTTGGCGGGTAGCGCAACTTGTTTTCTTTCTTTCCGTTTCTGTTCTTTTTCGCGTTGTATTTTCTTGTGTTGTTCTAAACCTGCGGCTTTTTTTGCTTTTTTGGACAAAGACCATCAACCTTGAAGTACATTAAACGGGGAGCCTCAAAAACCTACCGTTCACGTGTCACAGATTGTCGCAATCTTTAATACCCAAAAGGCTTCACGCTAAGCTGGGAAGGAACCAAAACGCCGACCAACAAACTGTGCTGCCCCAAATGTGGCTCTCCAGAAGTGGAGAAAAACCGGAATCAGGAGTTCCACTGCCATGAGTGCGGAGAAATTTTCTATTTTGTTACGCCAAAATGCGGGTCCCAAATGGATACCGAAAGATACAAGCTTTAAAACCCAAAGAGCAGAAGCTAAGCCACGGATAACTGCCTAACCGAATTAAACGCTGAAAACGCGGGAAAGCCTATTTTTTGTTGGCTTTTTTGGCGCAGGCGTCGCTACAGTACTTCTTTTTCTTGTCAAAGGTCATGAACACTTTTTTGCAGACAGGACACTTCTTATCCAAACCAAATCCCTCTACCCAAAAACAAAGGAGACTATAACCTAAAACCTTTCCCTAAAACAGAGCTGTACCCGTCGGTTTCAAAATGGTTTCTGAACGGCGGATGAAAATTTCTAAAAGAATGAGTGGAGGAAGGTTATTCCTGTTCCTCTGGTTTTTGCTGCTGTTTGATCCATTCCTCTTTTGTTGCGTTAATTATTGTTTCGAGGTTTTGTGGGTCTTGCAGGTCAGCAATAGCATTGGTTAACTCGTACTTGATTAGGTAACTCATTTGGCCGGGCATTAGGGGTTCAGGGGTGCCTGTCTGGTACAGTTTGAGTGCGCGCATCCCAAATTTAACCATAAGGGCTTGCAGTTCGGCGCGAAGAGTTTCGAGTTCGTTGGCGCTGGTAGTCATGGTTTGAGCGTATGCTTTCGATTTTTCAGGGTCAGTTAGGTTATCGCGTTCAGTCATCTTTTTTCACGTTCCAAGTAACGTAGATACTGTCAGCGTCAAATTATAGCTTTTCCATTCTAAACCCAAACAGAACGGTTTCTCAAAACTGTTCTCACATTTAACGCAACAGCTAAAGTAAGGTGAGAAACGCACTCAAGAATCTCGCAGTTTCAGACAACGCGGTTAATCGCTCAATCGATACAGAAACCTCTTTAGGAACCCCTCTCATTGGGCTTTACTTGCCCCGTTTTGTTAGCAACTTCGGTGAGTATCTCGGGTGTTGGCAGAGGGTATGCAAAGCCACAGGCACGCCCAAATAATTATCGGTACTAATACAGGCACATCGCTTGCTAGAATTTGGTTTTTTGTGTCACTCATCTTTTTATATTAAGAAGCTAGGTACTCGGCGATAATCTTGTCTGCTAACTTCAAAGTTAATTGTGGCGAGCATGAGCATCAGCAATTACCTGAAAAGTGTACTGAAACTGTTTACGACGCCGTAACTTCCAAGACTGTTGATGAAAACGCTGGTGCAGCTCAAATCACTAAAAGAAAAACTCGAAAGCCACGGTTACATGTTGCAAAAAAGAAAAAGCCAGTGGAGAAAAGGTTACTCTGCGAATTAGAGGAGCCAAGCGAAACCAGCGCAAACGCCAAGCATTTGTATTCATGCACTTTTTCAGACCCCTATGATATACAAAACCTCATTAGAACGAAGGCATTTTCGCCTTTTCGGAAGGTCCAGCTGAGTTTGAAAGCTAGAGACATAAAACGTGCTGGCAAAATCGACAAGCTGCTTTCCGCAGATGCCATTCGCACAAAACTTGTGCCTTACAATTTTCAGATGCAGACTGCGCTCCAAGTGATAAACGAAATGAATGGAAACGCTATCCTCGCCGACGAGGTCGGACTTGGGAAAACAATTGAGGCGGGTCTCATAATGAAAGAGTTGCTCCTGCGAGAGGAAATTAATTCCGTTCTAATTGTTTCTCCAAAGAGCCTGTTGTTGCAATGGAAAACGGAAATGCACGAAAAGTTTGGAGAAGCTTTTTCGATTGCAAATATCCCCCGTGAACACGTTGACCTGCAGACTAGCGATAGAATAATTTGTTCACATAACCTTTTAACTAGAAAATACGATCAGTTTGCAAGTCGAATCTGGGACCTGATTGTGGTCGACGAGGCGCACACATTTAGAAACAGCAAAAGCAAAGGTCGCACTTGTCTAGAAAATCTCCGAAAGAGCCATTTCTTGTTGCTAACTGCTACGCCGTTGTGCAATAGACTTACTGATTTGTATAGTATTGTAGATTTAATTCAGCCTGGGCTTTTGGATAGTGAGCGCTCGTTTGTTTCCCGATTTGCTAAAGACACCAAAAGCCGAGTTGTACGACCAGAAGAAGTACATGCGCTAAGGCAAACCATAAGAGCCGTAATGTGTCGAACTCGAAGAGAACAAACAGGCATCCCGTTTACCAAACGATGTGTTGATTCTAGAACACTGGAAGCAAATAAGCTGGAACGGGAATTTATTGATCAAGCAACAGAATATTTGCGAGGCATAAGCCAGAATCAGTTTAAGACGATAGAGACCTTGATGGCGGAGAATCCAACTAGACGAATCAGTGAATCCCAAAGCAGAGCAATTCTAGTTTTTCAAGCAATTTCTCTTCAGCAGTCCTTCTCAAGTTCCCCGTATGCCTCTATCGAATCGTTAACGAAAAGACAGCAACGCTTTCCCCAAGAAATGGAAGTTACCAGTCGACTAATCGAGATGGCTGCAAAAGTTAAGAGCACAAAAATGGAGTTGCTGCGAAACGTTCTGAATGAGATGCCTACTGAACAGGCATTGATATTTTGCCTACGAAAGATCACGGTACGTAAACTAAAAGAAATGTTGAACGCGGAATTTGGGCGGGCAGAGGTTTACTTAGGCGACATGAGCCAGACAGAGAGAGATGAAGTTATAGAGAGCTTTCAGAATGGAGGAACCAAATATCTGGTTGCCACGGACGCTGCATCTGAAGGTCTTAACTTGCAGAATTGTTGTGTGTTGTTTAATTATGATTTACATTGGAACCCCATGAAAATCGAGCAACGGATAGGCCGAATCCACAGGTTCAAACAAGACCGTGATGTCACCGTCTTCAACCTAAGCGTCAAAGACACCATTGATGACTACGTGCTCCATATTCTATACCAAAAAATAGATTTGTTTACCATGACAATCGGCAAAATGGAAACCGTTCTAGCGGAACTAAAAGAGGGCTCTCAGGATATACAAAAGACTATCGCCGAGATATTGCTCAGAAGCAACTCTCGTTTAGACATACGAAGAGAACTTGAAAAATTGGCAACTGACCTGAATGTTTCCAAGAAGAATCAGGAATTAGCTGAAAAATTCACTGCGGGGATTCTTGGTTGAGCAAAAGATGCACTGACACAGAAATTCAACAATTTGTTGAAGAATACTTCAAGTCCAAAAAGGGCACAGTAACTGAACAATCCGATGGTGTCTTCACAGTAATCTACCCCAATAAAGAGGAAACCCAAGAGTACACTTACCTGCGTGCTGTGTCGCGGGAGAAGAATCTTCCTCTTATTTCATTGGGGAGTCCAGCGTTTCAGCAAATAGTAAACGAATGCTTAGACGATGGTGTTTTGTGCCAAGTTTCACTTAGCCCGAAAGAGGAGATTGAGATCCTGCTGATGAATCTTTTCAAGGCTTCTTCGTGTGCCTGTGAAGACTGCAAAAAAGTGACTGCAGGAGAAAAAGAGATCAGCATCTGTGTAACGCCTCACCCATGTTACCACAGAATAAACAATGCAAAAGTTGTCTCCTTAAAAATTGTAAAAAAAGAGCCCGTTAAGTATTACCAATTCTATTTCTCTGCCATATTCCGTAACAAACTACGACCAAAAAATGAAGAAACAATTCCTATACTGATAGACGAAAAAGGTAACATTGTCAGCAATGACGGTTTTAGTGATCTTGACCTCTTGAAAAACGAAGCGATAAGTGTTCAGGAACTCAAGGCTAAGGTTGACACAAAGCTCTTTGACGAATTGAAAACTGTTGCAGACCAAAAGCTGGAGTCTGTTCTTAAGCAAAAGTTGGCGCTTTTTGATTTGCCGCTTAGGAAAGAGAAAAAGTCTAAACTGAGAAGCTTTGATAGACGACTTAAGAAGGAGCGTCGTGAGCAGTTAATTTCAAGAAAGCGTAATTTTGATCAGCGCAGATGGCAAGCTAACTACGAAGCACTTCTGAAACGAGAAGAAGAATCGTTCATGACTGATATAGAAGTAAATTTCGTCAACCTGCTTGTGGTTAACACAAGTAAGGTTAGATTTGACGTTAAACTAGATAATAATTCAACCATGCACGCCTGTTTCATCTTAGGCGTGAGTCATATTCCCGAAGTTACTTGCCCTACATGCCGAAAACCCTTCTTTGAGGGCTACGCAACGGAAGATGCATTTTACGTATGCGGAAACTGCATTAGACAATCCATTGACACAGGTAAAGTTTACTCAACAAAAGCAACTCTAAAGCTCGATGAAACATTAAATGAGTATATTGAACGAGACTCAGGCTTCATCTGCGCAGTCTGCGGAAAGAGACACAGTCGATTGCTAGAATTCAAATGCAGCCACGATAATTCAAGCGTATGCATCCATCATTACGAACTTTGTGATATATGCGGAAGGGTTTTTTCAAAACTTAATCTTTCGTTCACCCAAGAATTTAAACGTAAATTGTGTCCCACTCATGCTGTTGAATGCGTAGACTGTAAATCGATTATCGGCGTGGATGAGGGTAAGCTTTGCAAGGCAAGCGGCAACTGGTTCTGCAACAGCTGCATGGAGTTCTCAAAATGTTCAGTATGCCAACAAGATTACTCAACTAAATCACTGACAGACGGCAAATGTCCCGCTTGTAATAACCTAAAAGACTTAAACGATCCAACGCTCCTTCAAACAGTTCAAGATTTTGACAAGTCCGAGCACAAAAAAGCGAATTGGCTGGCAGGAAAAAACACTCTGAATACAGTTGTTGTCCGAAAAAGCCTTTTTTCAAGCGCATTGTACGTCATCGAAAACGATAAAGTCGTTTCTCAAAAGTCCCTTTCGTTCTTAAACAAATTGAAGGAGCATTAAGATGCAGTATTTAGCGTTTAAAGGGGTTTTAAAGGAAATTATTGAACAGTATCCTGACATTGATCTTTTAGAGTTTCTGTACGATAAACTGCAGATCTCTTATGGTAAGGCAGAAGAATTAGCTGCCCGAATCGAAAAAGAGTACTGCCGAAAAAACATCCCTGGCGAAAGTTCCGTAAGATTGCTTGTGGAAGAAAATAGGAAGTCTGAGGGTCCTTCAAAAGGTAATGTTTACTCAGTTGATTGTCTTTCAGACGATGAATTTGACTATTTCATAACATGGCTTTTCAAAGAGCTAGGATACGAAATTCCGCCGGGAAAGTGCATAGTTGATTCCGGTGTCGATTTTGTGGCTGTGAAGGACAGCGAAAAAATTGCGGTTCAAGTCAGAAAGTGGCCCCTAAGTTGCAAAGTTACGGATTCCATTGTTTTGTTGTCCGAAGAAGCAAAGCTTAGGCATGGCTGCAAGAAAGCAATTGTTGTAGCCCCCACATATTTTACTCAACAGGCAATTACGGCGGCTCAAAAGCTGAGTGTTGAACTTTGGGACCGAACTGTTCTGGATAGAAAAATTGCGGAGGCAAAAGAAAAGGCGGAACTGGAAGTACAGTTTTGTTTCCCACCGTATGAAGGATCACTGCTTCAGAGTCTTCTTCGGCTAAGAGCGACAAAAGAATTCATTATTGAGCCCCGAGCAGGTGAAAAATATGACATACACCTGCCTGGAGTGAAATTCCCGTTGCTGACGTTTCAGGTTCGTTCTGAGACTGTCGTCCAGTGTGTTTTCAGAATTAAAGATAATGAGCCAGTTGGGGAACTTGACGGTGAAGTGCTAATTAAAAGTCGGCGCAATAAGGCGGGTCCTGATGATTTACGCGCTTACACATTGATAGTTCAATATCTTGAACAATTTATAGAGTGAAGCTGGTTCTCTGAAATAGACCGTTAATTAAAAGAAGAAACAGTGATTCCCTCAAGAATTCTTTTTTCCAAAGCCCTCAAAACTACAAACTATGTTATTCCTTACCAAGGAAAGCATGTTTAGTAAATACAACCTGGGTCTTTATTTTTTTCTTGGACATTGAGAAAACAAGCAGGATGTTTAGCCCAATCAGGTAAGTGGGAAATGCTAGCGCGGAAAACGTCCAAACAGAGGCTACCAGAAAACTCGTCAACGGAGCAAAAACACCAACCACACACGGCCATGGGGACTCGGTTTCTGGGCGGCGCCACGCCTTCAGCAAAGTTGGCGCTGCCGCGAGGGCATCACTTACGATCGCAAAAACTATGGCGACGTTCGGGTTCTGGGTTAGGTACCACAGAAGCAGCGCTAAAGCTGACAGGACGCCGCAGACGTAGTCGAACCGTGACAGTTTCCAGTACGCTCTCTTGTTGAAGAACGAGGCTGTAAAGATCAGAAACGGAGATAGCCCCGACATGAACACGGGTACAGCCGCCCACGTCACACCACTGGATACGGCGGCGAATGTTGCGATGAAGGGCGCAATCGACCACATAAGCCAAGTTACCCTGTTAGGCTTGGTCTGCCCCCTAAACATGGAACGTACGTAAACTAAGGCAGCAAGCAACGCGGCAAAGGCAGCAACGAACACCAAGAACTCAAACATACGTACTAACTAAAAGCGTAAACCAGATATTTAATGGCATAACGTAAGCAAAGCCATTTTTTGGCGCTCCATCTAGATATCAACCAATCAACAAATAAAGAAACAAATCTTTCAAAGAAGAGGGTTTGCTGGGGCTCTGGAACGGAAATCTTAGGAGAGAAAGAAAATGAAACCCAACGAGCAAGGTTGTGCCATTTTTCCTGAACCCATTCAGCCCCACTTTGCTATTTTTCGCAACAAAAAAAGGAAAATGGTTTTGTTTGTACATTGTTTATTTTCGTCGTTTTAGTGCAAATTCTGCGGCGGCTGCAACGATTATGATGATTGCTGTTCCTATGGCGATGTAGGTGGTTGTTGGCGTGGCACTGGTAGATGGCTGAGGGGCTTCACTGGGAGAAGGCGAAACTGGCTGCGCTGTAGTTGGAGTGGATACAGTTGGTGCTGCTGTTTCGGCTGGCGGTTGAGTTGGCACTATAACTGCTTGGGCTGCTGTTTCTGAAACGACAAAGGAGGTGCCTGCTTCACTGCGATAGTACGATTCGGAGCCTTCGAACGTGGCGGTCACGGTATATATCCCTGGAACTGGTGGAGTCCAATCAATAGCGTAGTTGCCCAAAGCGTTACTTGTGGCATAGCCAATGTCTTGATAGTTGCCGTTAGGATCAGTAGCAGTCAAATGCACTGGAACGCCAACTGTATCCGTTGGTTTGGGCTTCTGCATGTAAACGTACTCCATCCACGCACCCATGTAGTTGTCAGAAACTGCAGGAACACCATGTGGAAAACGCTTTGCCTGCTCATTTTGGTTTGTGCCTGCAGCGGTATCGGTGATTCTGCCTTGGATGAGAACACTATTTCCTAAAGGTACACCCATGTTTGGCGCTGTGACAGTGGTTTCGGTTGGTCCCCTGCCGTAACAGTATAATTGATTTGAGTAACAATCAATGGCTACAAGATAACCATCTGCAATAGCATCGCCGGCAGTTGTCGGTTGTGAATCGCCAGGTGATCCTACAGCCCAAATTTCCGTTCCGTCAGTTGCGTTTATGCATCGGAGTTTTGCGCCCTTCCAATATGGTGCCCCCGTCGAGTGTTCACTGGTGGTCAAGTAGATTTTTCCGTCAGCTACAGTTACTATGATGAGGGGATAACCACCATATGGTGTTTCAAGACCACTGTTTGCGAAGTAGTGCCACAATAAGCTTCCGTCCTTTTGATCGTAGCAATAGAGGTCTCCACCATAACCGCTCGAGTAAAGTTTGCCGTAAGCAAGAACCGTCGGCAACATGCTACCAAAACCGCCACTGTTATAGTAGTTCCATGGAGTTTCAGACTGCGTTGTCCACAACAGGTTTCCATCGTCGAGACTGTAACCCAACGACTGTCTATCCTCTTTATCCCACAGAGTGAATATGCGGGTCTCTAAATCCACGCGGGCAAACCTTAGACTAACGTTACCTGCTGGTGGTTGATAGGTCTGCATCCATAACAGTGAACCTAATGAGGTTGGCTCCAGACTCATAGCCCACATCGTGTATGGCTCCCACCCACCAATCGTAGGAAAAGAGCCGTTCATGCCAAGTAATGTGTCACCTGTAGCACTAAGGATTGTCGCTCCTGCTGGTAGCCAGGGTATTGTTACGTTCCATGAGTATGCGTTGCTCGCGTCAACCGTTTTCCCTACAGGCCGCCACTGATAATAGTTAGTGCTGGTATAGTCTGTTGGGTCCGTTGAACCTGTTAATTCGTGCGCGGCAGTGTTATTCCACAAAGCCAACCATTTGCCATCCGCGTTAAGTATGTATTTTAGTATCTCCCCGTTTGGACCATATACAGTGGTGCCTGTTGAAGGAACGTTTGTCAAGGTGAATAGCCACTTTCCTGTTAAGGGGTCATAAGCTTCCCACGTGCTACCGGCAGAGCGCCATAAGTATCCGTTTGGAATGACGCCGTGTTGGTTCTGCGATTCATAGTCAAAAAGTTGACCGAATGTTATGCCGGTGATGTTCTGTGTCCACAGTTCCTCTCCTGTACGTAAATCTACGCAGACATAGCCTCCGCCTAAGGGTTGGTCACTTAGCGGTAACTCATAGTATAGTCGTCCGTTTATGATGATTGGGTTCAGGAATCTGCATTCGTATGATGTCCCATCGTAGAATGTTACGCCGTTGATAGGGCTGGTGGTTTCTCCTCCGACAACACCTCCGAACACATATGGCTTTGACCACAGTACGTGTGGGGTGTTAGGTGCAATGCCGTCTGGTTGGACTCTTCCAACAATTTGATTTCCAGATAGCCAGTTTGATGCTATTTTGGTCCATTGGGTGTTCTGTCCGTTTATTGGGCGTGTCCAGTATTCGGTTGGTAGCGGAGTGCTTGGGAGGTAAGAGATTTGGTCTTGTTGTACGGTGAGTGTGGCTGTTGCGTTGCTGGATAGATAAGTGTCGTTGAGGTATGGAGTGGTGTTGCCAGACATGTCTTTAGTGTTAAGAATGCCAGTTCCAGTATCCCCCGTCATTATTTGCCCGGGGAACTCAAGCGTAAAAGTGTAGGTGCCTGTTTGGTCGGGTGTGTAAAGAGCGTAGCCGCCTCCCACTGGGTCTGATGTGAAAGTTCCAAGCGTTTCTTTGGCGCCGTCAGGTTTTGTGACTTCCACGGTGAATACCCATCTGTCACCGGCATAACCGGCGGCAGTGGGTGGAACTTGGTTAAGCCAGAACACCAAAGTGGTTTGTTGGTTGACCCCTACTGGGTTGGGCGATAGTGAAAGGTAGGCGTAGGTTGGGATGTTCCATGCGGGTGTATGGGCGTCAGCTACTGGAATGAGTACAGTAAAAGCAGAAATAGCTAACAGCAGAAACAAAGCAATCGCAAACACTTTTTGTTTTCTTTGAATTTTCAGTTTTTCAAATTTTATGGTCATTTTTTCTTTTTCTCCGAATTTTACAGCAACATTGCCGTCTACGCTACATATCGTGTTGCTGCTCGGACGCCTTGAGACTAGTCAACATGCAGCAAATTACGCGGCGACAAAGCAGGTGAGGTTAGTTCAAATATCAAAATGGCGGGTTGGCGTGTTGAGTAAATATCGGTGGGACGCGCGGTTGGTTATGTTTTCTCTTGCAGCTCCATCCATAAGAGGTTGAAGTAGGCTTTGCTGAGGGCTAAGGTGGTTGGGTTGTTTGACCACAGGTGAGGTCCATGTTTGATGTCGGTGGAGCTGTTGAATGCGAGAATGGTTTGGGTGTTGTCAAATATTGTTGTGACTGCGGTGGGCGGGGTCTGGAGGGCTTTTAGTTTGAAGTATTCAGACTTCTTGGTTAAGGTATTGGTTGTCCAGTTTGGGGGCGTCTTGTTTGGTGGTTTTTCTGTTATTACACGGACGGTTACGCCGCGTTTGAGGGCGCTTTCCAGTTGGGTCTCAAAAAGCACAGACGCTTGCCTGAACCGTTTCCATGTGGTAACAACGTCTATACTTTTGCATGCTTTTTCTATGGCTTGACCGAGTTTTTTGCCTTTGTCACCTTCGAAAACGACTCCCAAACAAGGCTTTTCTTGCGCGTCGGCGGCTTGCAAGGTGAGTTGGTTGAATTTCTTGGTCAGGCGGCTTGTTTTCTTGCGGATGCTGTAGAGTTCGTTTGTTTTCTGTTGGAGCAACGTTTTGAGGGTTTCATCAAGTGGGGTTGCAATGAAGGTTGTGGGGCTGGTTAGTTTCCTTTGTATGAGACCACTTTGTTGGAGACTATCCAAGATGAGGTAAATATCTTGCCTATTCACCGAAGAAAGATCAGCAATTGCCTTGGCTTTTGCGTCGCCCGTTTTAAGCAAGGCAAGATAAACGCGCGCCTGCCTACCCGTAAGACCCAAAGCCATTAATGCATTTACGTCCTCAATCCTTATGTGGCATGCCCGTTTTTGATTAATCGAAGAATCGTGCAGTTTTGTCAAAGTTGGTTGCATTGTTTACCTACTGTTTACCCACAACCCATTTTATGCTACTGAGTAGTATTAAAGCATTATAGGTAATATCTTGTAGCAACAATGCTTAAAGAATCAGGACTTATCCATAATTCGATATGCCACGACAAGCAAAAAAGAAAGTAAGCTTATCCATCGACTCAGGACTGCTTAAATGGGTAGACCAAAATGTGGCATGTTTTACTTTTCAAAATCGAAGCCATGCCGTAGAACAGGCAATTTATCGCATGAAAAAAGAAATGGAAAAACAAGCAACCCCTTGAACAAGGTACGGCTCACAAATGACCATTTAACAATAGGGTTTAAAGAAGGAAAATGAAAAATCAACAAATAAATTCGCAAATCAATTACCCGAGTAATTAACTTCAACTTGAAGCACGTATTCCGTTTTTATGTGTAAAAAAGAAAAGGGAAGTGTGAATTGCCCTTCGGTCTATGCGGTGGTGGACGGGTTTGTCGGCGGTATTGTTGTTTTCATGGCTTGGTCGTAGAGCAAACCTATGGTTCTGGCAATGAACAGTCCTTCCAGAACGGAAAGCACGGCACTAACTACCCAACCGAAGGGGCCAAACGCGCTTGAGAGGACGCTGACAATCGCCGAGGCGATGAAAGCTACCGCGAAGAATGCCAGATACCGTAGCCAACCGATTTTGCCTATGGCGTTAAGGATTTCTCCGAAGGCAAATGCTTTTCCAAAAGAGCCAGTTTTGACCATGTGAATTACGCCCATGAACGCAATGATTCCCAGCAGGAAAGCGATGATACCAAAGATGGCTAAGAACGGTCCTAATGTAAAAAGCCACGCTGAAGTGAAAAACAACGGGTCGGCAAAGCTGCTAAAGAATGCTAACGCAAGAAACGGACGCGCAATGATGACGCTTATAACGCCGATTATTAGTGCCCAAATAATGCCGACTACAACGATTTTTAGACCTTCAACGAACATGTCGCCGTACCTTTCAAGTCTAGGCGGAACCTCAGAAGACGAGCCTTCTTTTACGATGCGTGCGTAGTAGCCTATCGCTATGAAGTTCACTATAGGTATTATTGATATGATGAATAGTACAAGCAAATCTCCCAATCGCTGGAAAATTTTCCCAGTGTACCGTGCTGCTTCGTTTAAATTATCTACTAAACTCATTTTAAATCTCCTAAGCAATAGTTCACTTATTAGATGTTGATCATTTAAGACTTTTCTACGCCTTAACCGAGTTTACCCTTGAAATGCAGTCGTGTCTCTGAACGCGTGACAATTGAACGTTAGAGCAGATTGGAGTAAATACCAAAAGCCCATCCAGCTACTTTGACGCCCCCAACGCCACTGCTTTTTAGCCTAAAGAAAAAAGGAAAAGAGAAGTTGTTATTTTCGTCTTCTAAGCAGAAGCGCTGCTGCCACCACTATAATCACGACTGCTACACCGACGGCAATGTATGTCGTTGTGGGCGCTGCACTGCCAGGCGGTTGCTCTGCCTGTACTGGGGATGATGTGACAGCTGGAGCAGCTTGTGCCTCAGTCATTCCAACGGCGGTTTCAGCTGAAGATGCAAAGTACGAGCCGGAACCCTCGAATGTAGCGATAACTGTGTATTTTCCAGGGATTTCTGGTGTCCAAAGATAGCTGTAGAAGCCAGTTATGTCCGTTGTTGTTCTGCCAATGGGTACAAAGTTGCCGTTGGGGTCAACAGTGTCAAGCGTTACCTCAACGCCTTTGGCGTCTAATGGCATTGTGTGTTGTTTGTATACGTACTCCATCCATGCGGTCATGCTTTCGTCAGCTACGGCAGCTACACCGTTTGCACCTGGAGATTCATCAATCACTGTACCTTCGATAAGAACGCTGTCGCCCAGAACTGAGACTTTAGGCGCCGCTGAAACGGTGGTTGCAGTTTCGCCTTTGCCGAAGCAATATACTCTGTTGTCCATGCCGTTGAGCGTAACCATGTAACCGTCAGCGAAAGCTATCGTGTTCCAAACTCCCGTAATTTCCCAGAGTTGCTGTCCTGAATTGGCGTCAACACAGTACATGGACCATCCCTTGTACAGCGGTTGCGTATGCGAGTGCTCTCCAGTGGTAACATACATCTTTCCGTCAGCAAAATAAACGCCTGAGCTCGGCCAATATTCGTATGGTCCTTCAAGTCCATTCTTGCCAGTTCTCCACGTCCAAAGGTGTTCCCCAGTCTTAATGTCGTAACAGTATACTCCCGCATAGCCGTCAAAGTAGAGCTTATGGTCGTAAATGGTGGACGTACGGTCATACATCATGAAATCGTCTGCACGCTCTGTTGGACCCCACACTTTTTCGCCAGTATCGATGTCAAAGCCATACCACTGCATCGTTTCCTTCACTTTAAGAACGAAAACGCCGTCTTCTACGCTTCCAAGGTCACCTTCAAACTGCAGTGTCATGTTCTCTGAAGGCCCTATCGGTGGTGTTGTTAACTTCTTGTTGAACAGTAGTTTTCCTTCGTTGCCGGGCTCGGTACTTAGTGCCCACACCGTGTATTCTCCCTGTAACGCTCTGGCGCCAAAGCGTTGGAATCCTGAGCCGCCAATTACGCGGTCCTCAAACACTCCGATCAGGTTGCCTTCTAATCCATAAGGTATTGTGACGTTCCATTCGTAGGCATCACTGCTGTTGACGGTCTTGCCGACGGGTCTCCATTGCCATTGGCCGGTTCCGCTGGTTCCTCCGAGCAATTCAAACGGTTTTGTTGTATTCCACAGTGCCATCCAGTTGTCTTCTACGTTCACAACGTAAATTAATGGTTCACCGCTTGGACCGACAGCTGATACTCCGGTAGGTCTTTCTGTAACGGTAAAGAGCCATTCTCCTGTGAATGGGTCATAGAAGCTGTAGGCGGGAACGTTGGGTCCTATTTCGAAGGTTGTGATGGTTCCAGAAGCAAGCAAGTATGGAATTGTTCCGTGTTGGTTAGGTGATTCATAGTCGTAGATAGCGCCCTGAGTTATGCTAGTGCGATTCATGAACAGCAGTTCCTCTCCAGTTCGTAAATCAACACACATTGTTCCGCGAGTTTGAGGTTGGTCGCTTCTGCCCACTCTGTAGTATAGGCGTCCTTGCATGATTGAAACTGGTACCCATTTACGTTCGTATGAACTGCCCTCATAGTAGCCTATGGCACCATGTTCACCTCCAGTGAGGCCACCGAAGTCCTGCGGTTTTGTCCAAACTATGTGCGCTGTTTCAGGCCCCTTAGTGTTCAGGTTTTTTCTTCCGTCGTTTAGCCAGTTCCCGGTGATTTGAGACCACTCTGTTAGCGAGGCATCGACTGGGCGTGTCCAGTAACCTGTTGGGGGACCTTCACTGGGTGTTACTTGCAATTGTTCTTCCTGAACAGTGACTGTGTCGGGTAGACTCTCGCTTGGCAACAAGATGTCGCCAACATAAACTGCGCTGTAAGGGGTGCCTGTCATGGGGTTGATTGGTTCGCCAGTGTATGTGTGTCCGGGGACTTTGGCGACAAATGAGTATGTACCTATTTGGTCAGGTGTATAGACAGCGTAGGCGCCGCCCACTGGGTCAGATGTGAAGGGCCCTATCGTTTCTTTGTCCCCGTCTGGTTTGGTGACTTCCACTGTGAAGGTAAATCGGTCTCCGTAAGCGCCCTCTGCAGTTCGCGGCAAATAGTCGCGCCAGAACACAATAAAAATGTCTTGTCCGATGCCTATTGGATCAGGATAAGCAGCGATGTAAGTCCATGTGGGAATTTCCCACGGCGGGTCATGAGCACTGGCAACGGGTACACCCACAGCAAACATGGAGAAAGACAGCAGCAGAATTAACATCAGCGTTTTCAGGTTTTGTTTTTTATATTTTCCTCTCGAAATTGAGTTTTCATGTAGCTTATACAAAATTTTTCCCTCCTTTTTTCGTGGATTTAGTATGGCTTTTTGAATTTATAAAAGGTAGTCGGCATTGGTACTGCCTACAGATTTATAGTAAAAAGTGTACTAAATTGAAAAAACTGCCTTCAGTTGTTACAGAATTGACAATACGTAGTTGAAGGTCGTGAAGATACAATAATTTGTAAAGCTAAAAACAACTTGACAAGGCAGAAAGGGTGAAGTCTTTGAGATTGCTCACGTTGTTGGTGTTCATTTTCAACCACATATCTTTTAATTGTTTCACGAGCGCACTCAATGAAGTTCGATTTTGGCAGTTTCCCCGATACGCCTACCCTGCAAGGTTGACGCCGAAAACATGTACTCGAAAATCCACGAACTACAAACGCTGTAGAAGAAGGCTTCAGACTACACAGCGTTTACGAAATAACAAGCAAAGCGGGCAGTAGCTTTTTAGAAACAAAAATCGCTACACCCAAGAAAAACTTGAAGAAACAATTCCCCTTATTTGTTTCCTGATACAGAAGGCAACCACCTTTACAAAATACGCCTTTTGATTTCATTTGGATAAACAGCATCAGTTTAGTTGCAGGCTTTTTTATATCAAACTTTTTTTAGCTTCTTCGAGTTTACTGGTTGTTGGAGGCAAAAAAATGGGGCTAGTAACGCTGGGTTCTGGAAGAGTTCTTCTGGTACGTGTAGACCACGATTCAGACTTAATAGAATTCCTAACTAACGTAGCGAAGAAATAGGGGATAACGACAGCAGCTTTCACAGCCGTAGGCGCCGTGAAACATGCGAAGCTAGGCTTTTATGATCAGCAAAAACACGTGTATTTGGAAATTCCTGTGGTTACGCCTCATGAAATCGTCAACTGCATCGGCAACATCTCCATCAAAAAAGGTCAACCCTTCGTTCATGCACACGCAGTCTTGAGCGACCAGAACGGAAACACTAAAGCGGGACATCTGCTGGAGGGAAAAGTTTTCGCAGCGGAAGTTCACATAGTTGAGTTGCTGGGCAAAAAAGTTGAGCGCAAATTTGATGCTGTGACAGGCTTGTCTCTTTGGACCATATAGTCTACTGTTTCTCAGAATTCATTGTGCCCTGTGCTTTTTTGAGGTTTTTCCTGAGATGATACAACTCGATTATTTCCCAAGTTGTACTAGACACCTTCAAGTTTGACCCGTCAAAAAAGTCTAGGTATTTAATTTCGTTTTCGGGCTCCGCGATGCCCTTTGTTTCCATTAAAAACACTTTATGGTCGTTAGTGAAAGAGGGATACTCAAAAAGGAACCGGCACTTCACTGCCTGCAACCCTGTTTCTTCCCTTAGTTCTCTCACAGCGGCGTCTTGTCTGCTCTCGCCATCTTCAGCGCCTCCACCTGGCAGATAGAATGTCCTGTTGTTACGGCTAACCACTAAAATGCCTTCTAAAGTATCAACTATAGCTGTGCCTCTGCGCCGTCTATTTATCACTTGTTTCTTCCCGTAATTTAAGAGTCAAGTTTTGCTTAATAGCGTTTTCTTGCCCTAATCCCCAGTATAACGGTAACTTACTTCAAAACGCAGCTTAGTTACTGAAGAAAAACGCCTCAGAAAAAAAAGTTTGACCTTATCATCTTGGGAAACAGGGCTAAATCCGTATTCCACTCATACTGACGTGTTTATCATCACAGGCGCTTTTTCAGGTTCGATTTGGCTAAATCGTGGAAAGCCTAACACAGACTATGTCAAAAAGACAAACTGTGGGGCACCCTTAGATTTTTTAATTTTACCGTTACTTTTTGTTTTTCCATAGAGTTCCCTATTCTCAGGTTGGAATACTTCTATTAGCTTATTGTAAAAGAAATAAGGTAGGGTACATTTAAACAAGACAGCTTCCTTTTTGAGTTTGTCCACTGCTGCGGCGTGCTCTAAAAGGCATCGTAGGGCTTTCTAAAAGCTGTGAATGACGCAGTCGGAGTTTTTGCAGCGTTTATTCTATATTTTATGGCGTGATAAGCGCGGTTTTGTGGTTAATAGGTTCCTTGTGGCAAAAACATGGTTAGCTACGAATAAGCTTAAACATAGGTGATGTACAATAACTCAGTGTGTAAAGCTAATTGCACTAACAGTAAAAGGAGTTGAAAAATAAATGTACAATAAAGAATCACACAAGGCAACATGCGCCGACTGCGGAAAGGAATGTGAAGTTCCCTTCAAACCAGACGGTAGCAGGCCAGTGTATTGTCGCGAGTGTTACGCAAAACGAAGACCACCACGCAGATACTAAGCTTTACAAAGTAATCTTAGTTTCTACCGCTCACTTTTTTCTTTAATTTTTCTTTATCCTTACTTTTATATTCATTATGCTGCTGGGCGGGTGCTCGTTGAAGTAGTTAACCATTCGCCACTATTTACATCTCTTAATTGCTCTGTCGATCATCAACTCTCATAAAAAGAGTAGTGTTGGAACCTGCCTGGCGATTGAGATTGTTATTATTTGCCATTATGATTGATTAACCATTATTATTATTCAAGTGCTTACTGCTAGTTCTTTATAATACGATTAACTATGTGTATGATGTGTGAATTGAATGTCAAAACTTGAAAAAAGCAGGAATACGCAACTAGTAGTTAAAGCGACTCCAGTGAAAGAAATACCTGAAGGAAGAAAAATGGCCAAGATTCCCGAGTACGACGCAGTTTTTAAGTAGATAATCGAAAGCCCTGAAAAGATGTTTAAGGTCGAAGTTGAGGGTAAAACTGTAAGATCAATGTACGCCCCATTCTCATTTCGCGTTAAAACGTATAACAAGAAAACAGACAGAAAATACAATGCAGCACTCAGAGTCCGCAACAAAGAAATCTACATCGTCAAGACAGATAAAAAAGATTAGACCATAATCATTCTTTTTTCCGAAGACAAACAAAAAGTGGTCTTAAAGAACAAATGCTTCACGGGAACCGAGTTTACCCTTATCCAAAGAAGAAACCCTTATCTCTTAAGCAGTGCACATTCTGTGCAAGAAAATTTTCACCCAATTGGAACAACAAGGCTTTGTCTCCCAGACAAATTCCAACGAAAAATGGGTAGAAAATACGAGTGGATGTAAATAATGTCTGAACATAAACCAGAGTGGCCTGAACCAGGCGACCTCGTAATTGCCACCATCGAAAGCGTAATGGATTACGGAGCCTACGCTAACCTAGACGAATATGGCAAACGCGGTTTTCTTCACATTTCCGAGATTTCAAGCGCCCGCATAAGAAAAATCCGCGACTACGTCCGCGAAAAACAAAAAATGGTTCTTAAAGTTCTACGCGTTAACGTCGGAAAAGGGCATATTGACTTGTCACTTAGGCGGGTTACCAAACGCGAACGAATCGAAAAAATTAAAGCTTGGAAAAAGGACCGAAAAGCTGAAGTGCTTCTGCATGCGGTGGCTGAAAAAGTCGGTTTATCCAAAGATGAAGTCTACGAAAAGGCGGGGGTTATACTTGAAGAACGATACGGGTTATACGAAGGCTTCGAGAAGGCAATTAAAGACGGCCCAGAAGCCCTAACTAAACTTGACATACCAGAAGACATCGCCCAAGCCTTTGCACAAATTGCTGAAGAACGCATCAAAATTAAAATGGTTAAAGTTAGAGGAACCTTTGAAGTCCGTTGTCCAAAACCTAACGGCGTGAAATGCGTCCAAAACGCGTTCATTGATGCCAAGAAGGCGCAGAAAGCCCGAGATGCAAAAGTTGAGTTCAGTGTGATTGCGGCTCCTCGATATAGCATGGAAGTTTTAGCGGACAATTGGAAACGTGCCGAGGATGTTCTGGAGAAAGTCGGTCAAACTGTTGTTGCAAATATTACTAAGGCAGGCGGAAAGGGCTCCTTCAAAAGAGAGAAATAACTTCAACCAACTAATTTTTTTTCCTAGTTTTGTTTCTGAAAATTTTTCTTATTTCCTCAGCTATAAGTATAGTACTTGTAACTAGTATTACGCTTATCCAGTCCCAGATTGTGAGGGCTACTGTACCTAATGCGGTTTGGAAAAACGGCAAATAGGTTGCTAACACCTGAAGAGCAACCGAGGTTACAATGGCTGCAAGCAGGTATTTGTTTTTGAAGAAGCCGATTTTGAAAACTGATTTTGTACGTGAGCGGCAGTTTAAAGCGTTGAAAACTTGGAACATGGCTAAGGTTGTGAAACCAAGCGTTTGAGCACGCAGTATATTTCCCATGCTCCATTCAGTAACAAAGAACCATAGGGTTCCAACCATCATTATTACGCCGACGAACACTGTATTCAACACAATTTCACGGTTGATTATTTTTTCGTCCACGGCTTTTGGAGGTTCATTCATCACGTCGCCCTCTTTAGGTTCCATCGCCAAAGTCACATCTAAGAGCCCATCAGTTACCAAGTTCACCCAGAGAATCTGTACGGGCGTGAAAATCAAGGGAGCAGTGGGCAAAAGCAGAAGTGCTGTTAGAACAGTCATTATTTCTCCAGTGTTTGTAGATATAAGGTATTTGACGACTTTTTGGATATTTTGGAAAACAACCCGTCCTTCCTCGATAGCGTTAACGATGCTTGCAAAATTATCGTCGGCTAAAACCATGTCAGCTGTTTCTTTGGTTACATCGGTTCCTGTAATTCCCATGGAAATACCAATTTGAGCTGCCTTCAACGCAGGGGCATCATTTACCCCGTCCCCAGTCATGGCTACTATGTGACCTCTCCGCCGCAGTGACTCCACAATTCGGTGCTTATCAGAGGGAGAAACCCGCGCGAAAACAGACGCCTCATTTATCACTTCATCGAGTTCTTCATCGCTAACATCTCTGATTTCAGCACCGCTGAAAATCTTGGAATTTTCGTCTAAAAGTCCGATCTGTTTAGCTATCGCTTCTGCCGTAAGCTTGTGGTCGCCCGTAGCCATGATAACCTTTATTCCAGCTTTTTTGCATCTTCGAACTGCCTCTTTAGCCTCAGGACGAGGGGGGTCTATCATTCCAACAAGACCAATGAAAATAAGTTTGAGCTTCTTGTTTTGGATTCTTGTTTTGACTTTTTCTGTTTCTTCTTCAGATATGTTTTTTTGGTAAGCCACTGCTAGCACTCGTAAAGCTTGGCTAGCCATATCTTCGTTGACAGCTAAAACTTGTTCTTTTATTTTATCTGTTAATCTTCTTTCTTCGCCTTCTAAGTAGACCGCAGAACACATTTCCAGAATCTCTTCTGGAGCGCCCTTAGCGAAAGCAACAACAGCATCTCCAGATTCTCTGTGGAACGTAACCATATATTTTGTTTTAGAGCTAAAAGGGATCTCATCCGTTCTGGAGAAATCTTCCTCAAGCTCGTCTTTTCTCAATCCAGCTTTAGCTGCTGCCACTACAAGGGCGCCTTCAGTAGGGTCACCCCGAATCTCCCATTTGTAACCCGCCTTATCTTCATGGTCTCTAAGCCGAGAATCATTACATAGGGCAACCGTCTGAAGCAGAAGCTGAACAGCAGAGTCTTCGTTCACAGAAATTGGTTTACCATCTTCTTTGAAGGTTCCCTCAGGCTCGAAACCAACTCCTGTAACCTCAATGATTCTGTCAAGCAAAAAAAGTTGTCTAACAGTCATCTGGTTTGTGGTCAACGTCCCCGTTTTATCGGTGCATATAACGGTTGCTGAGCCCAATGTGTCCACCGCTTGAAGTCTTCGGATTATGGCGTTACGGGCAGCCATTCGGTTCACACCAATGGCTAAAGTTATAGTTACCACTGCAGGTAGCCCTTCTGGGATTGCTGATATGGCAGCTGCCAAAGCAAACAGAAATATTTCGTAAAAGTCAAAGCCATAGAGGAGACCAACAATCAGCACAGCAAGGCTTGAAATTAAAGCGAACAGACCAAGCTTTTTTGTTAAGTTGGATATGCGGTATTGAATGGGAGTCTTCGTTTTTTCGGTTGTCTGTATTAGTTCAGCGATTCCTCCTATCTCCGTAGACATACCCGTTGAGACCACGAGGGCTTTTCCTCTTCCTTGAGTGACAATTGTTCCAGAGTACACCATGTTTTCTCGGTCGGCCACTGGCAACGTTGTTTCTAAGGGTCCGCTAGTTTTTCCTACAGGCAACGACTCGCCAGTAAGCATAGATTCATCTATTTCCAAATTAATAGCTTCTATAACACGCGCATCCGCAGGAACCTTATCACCCGTATTCAGAAGTATGACGTCACCAGGCACTAATTCGCTGGTTTTCACCCTGAACTCAATGCAGCCTCGCTTATCTTGGCAATCACGAATCACATCTGCTTCTGAGGCACTAATCGATTTTAAATTTTGAATTGAAGTCTCAGCTTTATACTCTTGGAAAAACCCGATCAGTGTGTTGAAAATAATGACTATAGCAATAACTAACGTATCAATAATGTGTCCTAAATACAACGAAAGTAAAGCAGCTGCAAGAAGCACGCCAACCAATGGATTCTTTAGCTGAGCAAAAAGCAGCGTCCACCAACTAACCTTTTTTTCCTCTATTAACGTGTTTGGACCATAATGGTCAAGCCTTTTTTTTGCTTCAGCTATAGACAGCCCCGTTTCGCTGCTTTCAAGTCTGCTAAAGGACTCTTCAACCCCTAAGTTATACCAATTTGGCTCTTCTTCATTCATGGTTTAAACCCTCTGAAAAGGAAAAGGCATCTGAAGCACCAACAGATACTCACATAACACACTGAGAACATCGCTGACTACTAAGAATCAAACTTCTTTGTGCGCCTAATAATCTTATAATCTATTAATGAGTGTTATGCATTCGTTCTAACTTCATGTTAAAAATGAAAACAATACCCTTAAATCTATTTCAGTTCCGTATTGAAAATACGTTTTCACTTAGAAAGGTTCCGAAAGCCTTGGACCAAAACAAAAAAGATGTTGCTGAAAGGCAAAACTGTCCGTTGAAAAACGTTCAGCATTACCTAAACTTAGTCCACTTTGATTTGTTTGGAGTACTGCCAGAGACCGTGTATGTTGCACAGCGAAACCGCGATTATCGTGCCTGGCTTGCTGGTTTTCATCCATGCCGTTACCTTGTGATGAGTGTAAACCGTGCTGGTGTCGGGTCCTTTAACTGAGGCTCCGTGACTGTTGAATGCGAATTTACCTATTTGGCAAGGGAATTTTTCTCCTTCGGGAAGGAAGTAAAGCGATATCCAGCATATGTGATGTGCAGTTGTGTTAGGGTGCGCAACCTCTTTGCCTATAGCTACGGTGACTTCGAAGAACTTGTCTGCTTTGACAGAGTCTGGGCATTCAACTACTGGCACGTGTTTCTCGGATTTCCAATCTGATTCCTGAATCAATTCACTAATCTTCATTATTTCACCTCCACAGGCTTCGATGGCGTTAAGGTTACTTTGGGTTAACTTCAGTTTCTTCCAGAAGATGCCCAAACATTACCTCGCGGCAGTCATAAACGTGGATTAATACTCTTTAGAGAGAAGGTTTCACAAATATATCTTGTTTCCCCTTCTTCTCACTAATAGACACGGAAAGAACCCTGCAAAGCCACGGTTACTAAGCAAATTTTTTCAAAAGGTGCTCATAAAAATTCGAAACCATTTTTTGATAGACAAAGTAGGATAAATAAACTGAATAAGTTATAGCGTACTGGTGTTTGGCAGGTTTTGAGTGGTCAATACTTTTTTATTTACTAACCTTAAATATGGGTGTCAGAGTTTATGGTGATGCAATGTCTGTTAAGCAGTTGCTTACTTTCAAAAAGGCAGTTGGCATATTGGTGATTGCAGCTTTAGCGGTTGCTATAACCGTTTTGGCAGCCCCCTCTCTTGTGTCCTTTTTTGAAGGGTCATCAGACGAATCGGAATGCACCACTTTGAACTTGGCTTTATTTCAATCAGTTAACTACAGCCATGGAGACACTCAGTACGTGTTTAGTTACCGCTCCGCAGTTGCAGGTCAACAAAACCTGTTCTATTTAACTTCTGGGGACCAAACGCGAAGCTTCCTAGCCCTCACAGGAGCTACTTATACTGACTTAGGACTAGAAATCAAGGTGTCCGTAGCTAACGAAGGACTCATAGTTTTAATGGTGAAACCATCAGCAGCGTAGACGAAAAAGCCCTGCAGCTTTGAGTTGCTTGCGCAATTAGCTTGGCAAGATTCATTTTTTTTGGTTCAAGAAATTCTTTACGCATCACGGCGGGAAGCGGAGGTAAAATCTTTTCCTCAGTGAACTCTTTCTTCACAAGCTCTGTAACCTCGGATTTGATGAACTCTCCATTTTCGGCGTTGTCAACCCAAAATAACGCTTCAACTTCAGTTGTCCACTCTTTATCTCGAACAAGGAACCGAAGTTCTCGCTTACGTTTCTCATCAACCACAACATGCTTGTAGTTAAGCAGCACTTTACGAATTACGTTTTTAACCAGAGAAACCTCAAAAATGTAGTCAACGGCAAAAACCAGCGTAACAACTGTTTCCTTGCCGCCTCCAGTTAGGTTAACTATGCGTTCTTTGAGTACGACCGAGTTGGGGATGATTATCATGTTGCGGTCGTAGGTTTTCAGAGTCGTGGTTCGTAAACTCAGTTCGGTGACGACGCCCTTCATTTCGCCCACGGCAATGACGTCGCCGATTTTGTAGGTTTTACCTGAGAATATTAGTAGCCCTGAAACCCAGTTTTCAATAATATCTTTCAAGGCAAACCCAATGACTAATGCCCCTACGCCCAATCCTGCTAGTATGCCTGTTATGTCAACATTAAACGTCCACAGGATCAAAACCAGCGCGATTGAGTAACTGAATATTTGAACAAACCGTTGAATGTTAGAGAGTATTCTTTTTCTGTCTGGGTTTTTTTCGTCAACTATTGTTAGCATTACTCGGTTGACGGCTTTTACGAGAATTACGGCAACGGCAGCTATCAATAAGGAAGTGAGAATCTGAACTGGAAGCGCAGGGTCAAGTTCAACCATCTTTGCATCACATTGGTGAGCGTTTTCGTAGGGCACACTCAGATTGTTTAACCTTGTATAAATGAATGCCCTATTTTTTCATCATTTGTATGCTAACAGGCAAAGATTTGATGTGCGAAACCGAGTTGGAAATCTGCTTAGCTCCAGTTTGCAAGAAGTATTAAATCAATTCCTCAGGTAGATAGGAGCTACATCATGAATAAGGGGACATTTGAAAAATGGTTAGAAGGTCAATATTTAATCAGATATTTAGAGAAATGCAGAACATCCATCTACGTCTTGACGACCTCGAAAACAGCATGTCAAGCTGGAATCCGCAGCCGATGGAAATCAGCGAATCCAAATTAATCGCTTTACCTGACCACCTTCGACGGACATATCTGGTTGTTGTTTCCAAAGGCGAATGCAGCGCCATTCACGTCTCGAACCAGACTGGGCGATGCCGTGCTATTGAAAGCAACTATCTCAACCAATTATCACGTATGGGCTGGCTGAACAAGCGTCGCGTTTGTAAAACCACGCATTTCCGTGCAGTCTCAGAAAAGATGCTTAGAAACACTGAAGATGAAACGGAAGACTTGCTTGCCTAATGTGCCTAATAAGCAAAGCCACCGTAGGGGACCTGTAGGCGGCTAAGAGGAGCCTGCACAGTTACCGTTAAAAGCATCCGCAAAACTATAGTCTGCTGGTGACTTGAATGGGTTCCCCGCCATTATCTCTTGAGGCTGTCCAGAAAGCCGTGGATGATTGGATTAACCAATTTGAGGAGGGTTACTGGCCGCCTTTGTCGATGCTTGCCGCCGTGGTTGAAGAGGCAGGCGAGTTGGCAAGGTAAATCAACGACCGCGAAGGCTTCAAGAAGAAACGTGTACCTGAAGACGGCGCTTTGGGGTTGGAGCTTGCCGACTTGCTTTTCAGTTTGGTCTGCATTGCAAACTACTACAATGTTGATTTGGCTGAAGCCTTCAAGGCGGTGCTGGAAAAATATTCAAAGCGTGATATGGAACGTTGGACAAAAAAGAAAGGGGCATCGACGCCGACCTAAGTTTCGATAAACAGATTGGCTCGCTGCCCAACTCTTTAACTAACTGTGGCCTCAAAAAGAAGAGGGGACAGTTCTTTACCGTTTCTTGAGGAAAACCACCGTAGCTACACCTATCGCTGATGCCGCTGTTACGCCTGCTATAACGTAGATTACCCAAGAGGGCAAAGAATCCGTATTGTTCTCGTTAGGTGTGGGTGTTGGTGTTTGCGTAGGTGAAGTGGGACTGGCGGAAGGTGTCGATGTGGGTTGATGCGTTTGGTTAGGTGAACTTGTCGGTGTCGGAGAAGGCGTAGGAGTAGTAGTTAGTGTAGGTGTAGGTGATGGTGTTGGGGTAGGTGATGGTGTTGGTGTGGGTGTTGCAGTTGCCTTAGGGGTGGCTGACGGTGTCGGTGTAGGTGTAACTTTGGTGAACGATGCTACTATGGTGTGGGATTCAGCGATTGGGCTGAACGTGTAAGTGCTTTCCGCTATGTTGTCAAGGACTGATTTTCCATCGACCCGAACATCTAAGATAGTATAGCCCGCATCTGGGACCAAGGTGAAGCTGGGTTTTTCGCCAAAATTAACTGAAACGTTTCCAAAGGAAGAAATTTGACCGCCAGAACCCTCAACCGAAGCTGTGATGGTGAAGTTCGTAAGTTCGAATGATGCGGATATGGTATGTGACTCAGTTATGTTGCTGAAAGTCCAGTTGACTACTGCACCTTGTGGAACTCCGTCGACGGTGACGTTTGAGATGGTATACCCTGTGTTTGGTTTTATGGTGAAGGTTTGGTTGCTGCTGTAGGTGACGTTTACTGAACCGCTTGGGCTGACTGCGCCGTCTGCGCTTGCTGTTGCATTGATTATGTAGGTGTTGATTGCGAAGGTTGCGGATATGTTGTGGGCTGTTTGCACGTTGCTGAACTGGTATGTGGTAACGGCGCCGACTGATTTGCCGTCCACCAGAACATCAACTACATGGTAGCCCCCGTTAGGCTTTATGGTGAAGCTTTGGCTACTTCCAGAACTCACCTTAACTGCACCTGAGGGACTAATTGTTCCGTTAGCGGTTTCTAAGACTGTGATTGTGTATTTAGGTGGAGCAGCAGGTGGCGGTACGTATGGTGTTCCTCCGCCGGTTGATTTGAAGTTAGCTTGCAAAGTGCCGGGTCCATTGAGGGTTGCAGTTGTAGAAGCTGCCGAAGGTGACGCTATGGTTATGTCTCCCGTTTTAGTCCACGATTCAAATTTGTATCCAGAGTTAGCCGTTGCCGATACTGGTAGGTCTCCAGCATTTACCCACACGTCAGTGCCTGAGGGAGTGGTTGTTCCAGTAGAGGAGGGATTGACGTTGAACGTTACCTGATACTGGGTTTGGTAGGTTATGCTTTGGGTGGTTTGTGATGGAACCTCAATTGTTCCCGATGTTATGGATGCCTTGTATCTGACGCCTGCTTCGCCTGATACGTCGGTTGAAGTGCTCCATGGGTAGCTTCCTTCTTCTACATCGCTGAACACAATGGTGGATGACGTTGAACTCTTCGTTTCTTCTTTGAACGTTACACTCCACAATGTTTCAGAGGGCAACCCTTCTTGTGCGAAGGTAACTTGATAAACCTCCGCAACCGCTTTAACCTGAACCTCAATCACGTTTGAAGCTTTTGTCATTTCGGCTTGGTCTGTAACCTGCAGTTTAAACCGCCAAAGTCCCGCCGCAGTGGAAGCGTCAGTATGGAACGCATACGTTTCTGAGGTTGCACCCCATATAGGCGCGAAGTTGTCCGAGTCAGGAGCTTTTACCCACCACCGATATGCATAAGGTAAGCTGCCGCCTGAAAGGTCTGTAACGGTTAGCGTGGAGCTTTGACCTTGGTCTACGGTTTCAGATGAGGCTGAAATTGTAGGGGCGCTCAATTCCGTGTTCACTGTGCCTAAGGCGGTGTTAGATGTGGCTGTATCTGAATCGCCGTCGCTTACTATGACATAAATTGCGTAATCACCTACCACGATAGGTGAAAACTCGAAATTTGAAGTGGTCACATCTGAGAGTTTCTCGTCGTTTAGGTACCATTCATACGAGTAGGGTGATGTACCTCCAAAAACAAAGGCGTTAAATGTTCGACTTTGACCCACATCCAATGGTCCTCCCGTAGGTATCACAGAAACAGACAACTTATCGTCTGCAGGGTACACCATTAAAGATGCAGCTGAACTACTAAGGGTATCTGGGGCGTATTTGCTGTCGCCGTTGTACACTGCCCTAAGCAAGTGTATGCCAAATGTTGGAGGTGTATAGGAGGCGGAGGCTAAGCCGTCCCCGTCTAAAGGTTTGTCGAAAGCAAATGTGCTCCATGTGGAGCCGTCGTCGGTTGAAACTTGAAAATTAACGAAACCTTGGGGGGTATCTTCTGAGCCAGAAACAGTAACAGTCGCAGTCACGGGGGTATCTACGGTGACCGAGTCGGCGCTTAAGGTAGGAGCAGACACTTCAGCGATGAGGGTGTTGGAAGCGTATGTAGCAGTTAAAGTATGGTCAGACTGGACATCAGTGAAGCTTACCGTTTGACCCGCAGGTGAAGTAACTTCTACCTGCTTAGAATCCACCGTTATACTTTCGATATGGTAGCCGTTATCGGGTTTTATTAGGAAATCTTGGCTGCCTCCGTAAAAGACCGTTGTTGTTCCCGGAATAATCTTTCCAGAGGCGCTTTGAGTAACAGCTATTGTATAGAGGTTAGGTTCAAAGAATGCAGCAATCTTGTGCTGCACCTCAGGGTCTTGCGGTAACAAAGTCAACGGGTTGTCTCGTATAAAGAAGATGTCGTCGTAAGCCCAACCATCAAAGTAACAGCCTTCATCAGGGGTTGCTGAAATCGTTAAAGACCCATCGACGTTGAGTTGCCCAGGTGGGGGGTCAATTACGCCGCCAAATGAATCATGTATCTCAATTGACACAGACCAAGTTTGAGGTCCCGGGACCAGTTGTGCCATTTCACGAATCATTCCCCAATTCAAATATGCAGGGCTTCCCTGATCAACGGTGCCGCCGACGATGAAACTTGTGCCTGTGATGCCGCGTTCCTTGAACATTGGCCAAGCAACACTGTAATCAGTAACGTGGCCGTCATCGAAGTTGAAAGTGACAACGGCTATGGTGCCATCGTAGGCATCGTAAGCTTGGCGCATCGTCATCACGGAAAGCTGTCCTGAATTCTGTAACTCAACTGCGTAATCAAGAACTTGTTCCAGCAATTCGGGTGTAATATCCCAGGGTCCGGGAGAATCCACTATTTGATGCGTAAACAGGTTCAGCAACCCTTTTTCCTGAACAGTAACATCGATGAGAGATTTGATTTGGCTAAATGTTGAGTCTGCTTGCATACTTAAGGAGCCTAAAGAATACCAGTCGGATACGGGGTACGTTTCAGGGTTATTGCCGTTTCCAGCTCGTCTTCCGCTCAACCGGTGATTTTCCAATGCGCTAATAACTCGGCTGTCAAAGTCACTATTCGGGTAAGCCAAATGCAGCGGCGGCGGCAAACCATATGATTGAAAACGTTCATCAATTATCGTAAGTTCATTTAAGATTTCTTCATCCGTTAACTCCGTAAGGCTTGAATGCGTGTAGGTGTGGTCTTCAAAATTCCATGCAGGAGAAGATACCTGACCAGCTTTTGCCGTAGGAACCAAGACAGGAAGACAAAAAACACTAAACACTAAGAGGGTAACAAAAACGATGCTTGCGGCATTGTTGGCCTTTTTAGAAATTGCAGATAAAATCATCTTTAATTCACCAATCATGTTTCACCAAAATGCAGTTACTTCAAAACTTGGTATTCTCAAAACTGGCGTTAAATAGTTAAAGCTGACTCCTTTTGTAAACAAAACAAAATGTGTGGAAAATTGACTGAATTTTTTATACACAAAAACCACCTGACTTTGAATACTACCTCTATTGAAAAGTTTTTAAGATAATGTGACTGCCACAAGACAACAACAAATGTTTAATTTCAAGAAGCCTGATTGGCAACAAAAAATGTTACCGCTCCGCAAAACCGAAGCGCTCCTTCGAAGTGGGTGTCCACGAATCAATTTGGAACCGGTAGGATTCTCTTCATAATTTTGGGGTGGAAAAAATTGAAAGCGGGCAACAGACATAAAGGCTAGAACGCGTACATAGATTAAGACAAAGAGTCTAGCCATTGCTTTCCTGCCATACAGATACTGAAGGTAAAGTATTCAATCTTTGAGAGCGCTTTTCGCGTTGGTTCGCAGAAGGGGAATTTTGGTGATGAACACAAAAAAGGATTGTTGATATGATTAGAAGATTTTCTTCCGTTAGCACCAGTCACACACGTGTAGCTTATCTAAGCACGTATCCTCCAAGAGAATGCGGCATAGCCACTTTTACAAAAGACCTCATAGACGCCGTCGATGAAGTTAACGGGTACAGATCAACGGTTATCGCCATAAACGAGAAAGGGGCAATCTACGATTACGACCGACGAGTAAAATGGACTGTTGAAGGTGATTCAGCACAAAGTTACGTTGAAGCAGCCGAGTACATTAACTCATCTAACATCGAGTTAGTCAATATTCAACATGAATTTGGGCTTTACGGAGGCGAATGCGGAGAAGACATTAAAGTATTCATGGAAACCGTCCAGAAACCAGTTGTAACGACGCTCCATACCATACATGACAGTTTCAGCCCAAAAGCCTTAGCTGTACTGAAATACGTTTCAGAAAAAAGCGCAGCCATAGTCGTCATCACTCATACGGCAACTAAACTGCTCAGAAAACAGGGCATTCGCTACAAGAACTGTCTGGTTATCCCACACGGCTGCCCAAACATTGAATTCACCGACAACGATTCAGCCAAGGAATCATTAGGTTTAAAGAACCGTTTGGTTGCCTCCACGTTTGGGCTGATAAGCAGCGGCAAGGGCATTGAGTATGCAATTCGTGCTCTTCCTAAAATTGTGGAAAAGGAACCTCGACTTCTCTATTTGGTTATCGGGCAAACACATCCTGAAGTTCGAAAACACGAAGGTGAACGGTATCGGAACAAGTTAATGACGCTGGTAAACGATTTGGGTTTATATGAACACGTTAGATTCGACAACAGATACCTTTCTAAACGGGAATTAATTAAGTATCTTCAGGCAACCGACATTTATTTGACTCCTTACGTTTCGCCTAACCAGATTAGCAGCGGCACACTCACCTATGCTTTGGGTGCAGGGAAAGCTGTAGTTTCTACGCCTTACTTTCATGCTCAAGATACTTTAGCGAATAACAGGGGACTTTTCTTCAAGTTTAAAGACCCTGACTCCATAGCGGAAAGTTTAGCTGTACTGTTAGATGATAATCTTCGTAGAGCCATCCAAAAAAGGGTATACAAGTACAGCAGACGTTTCTTGTGGACAAATGTTGCCAAAAACTACGTTAACCTCTTTAACAAAGTAACCAAAACTAAAGGATGAATTCAAGTTGGTTTATCCCCCCCCTATAAAACTTGATTTCCTCAAAGTGCTCACAGACGACACTGCACTTGTTCAGCACTCAAAATATGCTACCCCTTACCGAAAAGAAGGCTACACAACTGACGACAATGCAAGAGCCCTGATTGCCTGCACCAAGCATTATTCGCTGTCCAAAAGTTTAGCCGCACAAAAACTGGTAGATACTTACTTAGGCTTCTTATGTTACATGCAGAGGACAGACGGTAAAATGCATAACTTTCTTGGCTATAACAGGCAGTTCGCTGACGCGGTCGGTTCTGAAGACTGCATAGGACGAACCATCTGGGCGTGCGGTCACTGTTTGGATTCAAAACTGCCCCAAGAAACGAATCTGGTTGCCAAAGAAATTTTTGATAGGGCGTTTAAGTGGGCTTCAACTTTTTCTTCACCCAGAGCTAACGCGTTTTCCATTATGGGTCTGTTTCACTATCAGAAAGCTCACCCAAATGATCCAAATATCTCGCGGAACATGCGAATTTTGGGGGACCAACTGCTTAGACTATACGAGAAGGAAGCGTTACCTGATTGGCAATGGTTTGAACCCTACTTGACCTACTCTAACGGGCGCCTGCCGCACGCGCTTTTTCTGGCATACGAAAACACCAAAGAAGAAAAGTACCTGCAGGTTGCCTGTAACTCTTTAGATTTCGTGCTGCAGGTTCAAATGGTTGACGGAGTTTTTGCGCCTATTGGCAATCGAGGCTGGTATATGCGAGGCAAAGAAAGGGCAATCTACGACCAGCAATCAATTGAGGCTTCAAGCATGACGGAAGCAGCTATCGCCGCATTTCAGAGTACAAGCAAAGAAGAATATCGGCAAGCGGCTTCTCGGGTTTTTGACTGGTTTTTGGGTGGGAACCTGAAAGGGGTGAAGGTTTATGATTCCGTAACGGGTGGTTGCTGTGATGGGATAACGCCTCAGGGGCTTAATTTGAATAAAGGGGCTGAATCGACTGTGGCGTATCTTCAAGCCCATTTAGCCCTAGAAGAAGCTACTTTACTTCCGAAAGGTTTTGAGCAGGTCAAAAAGACGCCGTTTGCAAAGACCCAAAAAACCTAACGCCCCTGAGCGGTCGGAAGTTTGTTTATTAATTTGGAGAACCAGAGTATATACATAGACTAGGAGTTCTTTTGAAATGTTACTGGCTCACCATATTATGTTGAAGGAAGTTATCACAGCGACAAGCGATATATCTATTCAAGAATGCATTGACTTGCTTTTCAAACGACACGTGGGATCAGTAGTTATAGTTGATGAATCTCAACGGTGCATCGGTATATTCGCGGAACGTGACGCCATAAGAGTTGTTGCCCAGAAAGTGCCTTTGGATGCCCCTGTTAGGGGGGTCATGACTAAAAAAGTTTTTACAGTTAACGAAAATGCCACGTTTGAAGAAGCAAAAAGCATCATCGACCTTCACGGAATCAGACATTTGCCCGTTGTGGATTCGGAGGGGAAACTGGTAGGTTTAATATCTGTTAGGTACATAATAAACGAATTCTTCGGGATGTAACGTTAGCTGTGCTTTGGATGTGAACAGCGGATGAAAAGATACAATCATAATCCCATTCTTGAACCCATAGGTAGGCATGCTTGGGAGTCGCGTTTAGTCTTCAACGCAGCTGCATTTGCAGCGAACAGCCGTGTTCATATTCTTTACCGCGCCATGGGCGACGACAACGTTTCCCGCATAGGTTACGCGTCATCCTCAGATGGCTACAATATTGACGAACGGTTGCCTCTTCCTGTTTTTATTCCGTCAAGCGACAACGAGCAAGACGGCTGTGAAGACCCCCGTTTAACCTTGATTGATAACAAACTGCTCATGCCGTACACGGCGTTTGGCGTCCACAGTAAACACCAAGTCTACCAAATCGGAATAACCTCCATAGACTTGGAGGACTTCTTGAATAAACGCTGGCGTTGGGGTGAAAGGCATCTGGCTTTTCCAGGAATCCACAACAAGGATGCGGTGTTATTTCCTGAAAAGTTCAACGGCGACTATGTAATGTTCCACCGTTTAGAACCTGACTTATGCATAGCCCGCTCCGATGACCTGCGCCGCTGGTACGACTTAAAATTCGTTTTGGGTCCAAGAGTAAACAGCTGGGATTCTTGGAAAGTCGGCGCTGCAGGTCCGCCGTTCCTGACAAACGAAGGTTGGCTACTGATTTATCACGGAGTCAGCAATGAACGAGTCTACGCTTTGGGCGTGGCTTTGCTTGACAAAAACAACCCTGAAGAAGTCATTTACAGGTCGGAAAAACCTATTTTGACGCCTGTGGAGCATTATGAGCGGTTCGGGAAGGTTCCTAATGTGGTTTTCAGTTGTGGGCAAGTTATGCTTGACGATGAACTTCTGGTTTATTACGGCGGAGCAGACACCGTACTGTGCGTAGCTTCTTATGAGTTGGGGGAGCTGCTGCCAAAAAAGTAATTCTGGGGAACTTTTTTCAGAAACGAAAGAACGCTCATTTATTATAATAAAGTGGGCTAGTCGCAAAAGATATGCACTCGTTCTCCTTTAGTCATATCGAAAAAGTTGCCTTTTTGCTCATAAAAAGAAACAAAGAATTTAGAAAGTTTGGGTGTGTTTAGGGTAGCACAGTGGTTATGGTTGCTTCCGAAGCAAAGGTTCCAGTTAAACGAGTTGCTTTAGTGCCCGTTATATTCCATATTGAACAGGTGACATACACGTATGCGTCGGATACCTCGCTATCAAAAGTTATCTTTGCACCCGAAGGCAAGCTCGGCATAGTTTCTATTTTGTCTGTGTCATCGTTATCGTCAGTTTCTTCAAACATTATCGATAAAGCCGGAAGAGTGAATGGTAACGAATCGTTAGCTAAATCCAGAGGGAGCGTTATTTCTACTGGCGCAGTTAAATTAACAAAGAGTGCGTTATCCTCATCGCCATCATCTTCGTCATCAAAATCATCATCGCCTAACCACACCTCAAAATCACTGGTGTTAACTAGTATCACGTTTTCGTGATCTGGCGGGGTCCAAACTGCGGTGCCGTTATAAACCGCCTTGTTGAAATCTAATGATTCTTCATTGTTTGTGATGATTGCAACTGGCACGGGATCTGAAGTGCCATTCGGCGAAGAGAGGTACAAGTAATCTCCACTTCCCGATGAACCGCTTCGAACGTGGACTGCGAGTATGCTAATGTTGAATGATTCGCCCGAAGGTTCAACATCGACGGTTCCATAGCTGCCGCGGTCAGTATACGTTCCGCTGTTTGTTGTGTCCTGAGCGAAAACTGGCCCAGCCAAAGCCAAGGCAATAATTACTGATAAACAAAACGCCAGAGCATCTCCAAAAATGCGGTGCTTTCTCATGTTTTCACCTCCAATTCAAAATTCTTTAGAATAATTTTTTCTTAAGCGAAAAGTGTTAAAGGCTGTTTATAATAATAAATGTGGGATAGTTGCTTTTGCTAGTCGCACACGCCGTCGGGAGTGGTCTGATTGGCGGAGAAAAGTATACAAAAAGTTCTTTGGGATTTTGGACTAACAAAAAAGGAAGCGGAAATTTACGTTTTTTTTAGCAAAGCATGGTGCTCTGAAAGGTGGGGAAGTTGCGCGACGAACCAGAACGAACAAAGCTGAAGTTTACCGTATTCTGAAAAACCTTCAATCGAAAAACGCTGTAGAGCATACTTTGGAGTCGCCTGCTCGATTCGCGGCGGTTCCCCTTGAAACAGTCTTAGACATGCGTATCCACGTTAAATATGAAGAAGCCGCATTAATAGAGAAAACAAAAAAAGACATACTGACCAACTGGAGCAAAATTAACAAACCCGAACTTGCCCCCCAAATAGAAAAGTTTGCTGTGGTTGAAGGAAATGACAAAATCTTTCCCAAAATTGCCCAGATGATAACTGAAACTAAAACTCAGTTGTCAACTGTTTTGCCGATTTCAGGTTTGGTGCAAGCTGACCTTTTTGGGCTTCTTGATTTAATTGTCAGTCACCCATTGAAATCTACGCTTAACATTCGTTTTCTAACTGAATTATCCACGCAAGATACTGAAAAAGTGAAGGTGCTTCTTAAACAGATACCAGACGGCAGATTTGCTTTTAGGATAAGACACCCTGACGCGGATTTGAGGATGTTTCCAAAAATGGTCATAAGAGACAATGAAGAAATAATGTTTTTTATAACCCCCAAAGCAGCCACACGTTTGTCCGAACAGGAAAATGTGTGCCTTTGGACAAACTGTAACTCGCTTGTGCAGACTTTTTCAGATGTTTTCGAGGAGTTATGGCAAAACGCAACCGACTTCAAGAGCGTCATGCCGTAATCTGAATCTACCAAAGTTTCAATTAGAGACAGTTAACAAACAGCGCATTTAACACACTAAGTCAGTTTAGCCAAACCGTTTGCCCAGCGTCTTGCGTTCTTCTTCCAATACTAATTCGTAGAATTTGTCTGTTGTTTTAGGTTCCTTTTCCAGTACGCCCGCGATGTTTGATGCCATAACTTTTCTAGCGCTTAACGCTACCGCGGCGGGTTTCCCGTACTTCTCAATCAGCTTAGCTGTATCCACCGCGATATTCCGCAGTCGTTCCTCGTCTTTGGTTAGTTTTTCGCCGTGTTTCTCGATAAGCGGGTCAGCTTTTTCTTCTTCAACCTTCAACAACCCCAACGCTTGGCTACCGCACCTTGGGCATTTGGGGTTAGCAGGCAAATCCGCAACTCGCAGCATCTCGGAGTAGCTCCAGCAGTTCGTGCAAATAAAGTTCCCTGTTTCGTTCAGAAGTCTAGCTTTGGCGGATTCTACAAGGACGGCGCGCATGCGTTCAGGAGGGATAAGGTCGGTTTTCATGCTGACACGTTCGATGCCAGTTCTAGCTACTGGCGTGGCGATGCCTTGATTATCAACAGGTACCAGTTGGATTTCGTTGTTGTCGATTTGACGCAGGACCCGAACTAAGTCGTTGGCGTCAAGGTCCTTGGTGAAAATCTCTTTTAACCCCTCCTCGTAGATGGGTGTGCCTTCGAAGCTTTGGATGAGTTTCTGCAGGCTCACGTTGCTAAAGTCTGCCCACTTCTTCAGGGCGCCAAATCTGCGGGCAACGTGGATGACGCGGCGTTTGAACAAGCCCGTTTTGATGGCGGATTTTGTCAACGTTTCCTTAATTACCTGCTCAGGCATGGCTTTCAGTTCACTAAACACTTCGACAAGGCGGATTGCGTCGGCGCGTCCCATAGTCTGCACGAAAATGCGGTAAGGATCATGCTGCACCACGATACCAAAGCCAAGTTTATCGCTGAGAACCTGCCCCAGAAGCTGCGCCAACGCGCGGTTGGTTAGGCTGCCGAAGTTGCTGTGGATGATGACGAATTCGCCCCAGTCCTCGAAAACTATGCGGCTGGGCGTCGGCATGGGAATGCCCAAGTTGACCTGCTCTACGGTCTCGGTTAAGGAACGCATTATGGTTTCTTTGTCCGCAGAAAACTCTTCCGAAAGTAACACGCTGGTTTGCTCCACCGAAAGCCCGCTTTGCAGTTTTTCTTCTACGAAACCGCGGACTCTCGCTACTTCCTGTGCTATCTCGTAGGGCACGGGAATTTCTTCACCTATCCAGCTGGGGATAGAGCCGCTGGGGTCTTCGACAGAGCGCACATACACTTTGTCTTCGGTTACGTGGGCGATTTGCCATGGGCTTCCGCGGATAATGAATTTAGTACCTACCTTGCCGTACTCCGCCATGAACGCTTCATCTAAAACGCCGATGCTGCTGTCCGTGGACTGGTCGATTACGAGGAACTGCTTCTCCACAGGAATCATCGAGAGATTATCAAAATAGTACTCAAAAAGTGCCTTGCTTCTAGATGGCTTAAGCACCACTTTATCCTCAAAGCTGACCCACGCAAGCCGCGGAAAACGCGTATGCATATACTTGAGGACCTTCTCAACATCGTTCATGTTTAAATCTGCGTATGGGTAGGCGTTTTGGCAGACCGTCAAGATTTCATTGAAGGCTAACCGCCGAGTTTTCAGAAGCATACCCGCAATTTGATGAGTCAAAGCATCATACGGCTTAGGCGGAACCACCACAGTCTCCATCGTTTCTTTCAAAGCACGTCGTGCAATGACGAGGGCTTCAAGGGTATCGTCGCTGTCCATACCGATGATTATGCCCTGTGCGACGTGACCATAACTATGCCCTGCCCGACCAACCCGCTGGATGAGCCTTGTGACCTGACGCGGGCTCATGTATTGTATGACCAAGTCGATTCTGCCTATGTCTATGCCCAATTCGAGGCTGCTGGTCGCGATTAAGCCTTTGAGTTCGCCGCTTTTCAGCCCCGTCTCCGCCGCTATACGGCTCGGTTTAGCTAAGCTGCCGTGGTGAATGCTGACGGGAAAATCTATATCCCACACTTTCAGTCGGCTAGCCAACACCTCGCTGATGGAACGGGTGTTCGTGAAAAGCAAAACCGACTTGTGCTTGACCATATAGTCGCGGATAATCCGCAGCCTAGCCGCAACCTCAGGGTGTGTAAACAGCTTTCCCGCCAAACGTGCGTCCTCTTCGTTGGGCTTAGGGTAAAGAATCTGCAGTTTAACCATCTTCGCAACCGAGACACGAATAATTTCCACGGGGCGTTGTGAGCCTACGAGGACTTGGGCGACTTTCTCGGGGCTGCCTATGGTGGCGGATAACCCGACCATCTGGAAGTCTTTGCCTATGAGGTTTCGGATGCGCTCCAACGCCAAGGACAACTGGCTGCCACGTTTGCTGTCGGAAAGCTCATGCACCTCATCAATCACGACCCACCTCAGACTTTGTAGAGATTGGCGAAGCAGCCACCCCGACAGCATAGCCTGAAGCGTCTCAGGCGTCGTAATCAAGATGTCAGGGGGACTTCTGGATTGACGCAGCCTCTCTTTGGTCTCTGTGTCTCCATGCCGCACCGCCAGCCTGATGTCCAAATTGTTGCACCACCACGTCAACCTGTCCAGCATGTCACGGTTCAACGCCCGCAACGGCGTAACATACAACACCTTAATTCCAGGCGATTTAGGCGCCTGCAGAAGCATACTCAAAACCGGCAGGAAAGCCGCTTCAGTTTTACCCGTGGCAGTAGGCGAAATTAGTAGAACGTTTTTTCCTTCCAAAATTTTAGGGATGGTTTTTTCTTGGGGCTCCGTAGGTTTAGGAAAACCTTTCTGTTCCACTAACCTTCGAACGGGCTTTACAAGTAACTCAAAAACGTTCTCAGAAGCTTCCTGCAATCAGCTTTAACCTCTACGGGACACCAGTAAAGCAGAAAATCAACGGTAAAAGCATTTTGGAGACACCAACAACTTTAGGCATAATGACGTCCCGTAAACCTTAACACCATTCTTCCTTTTCGCGAAAGACGTTGGGCTTTTGACCTTCAGTAGCAATATTTGTGTGTGCCTTGTATTTTTGTTTAAATATCTACAAGAGTGCTGAACAGTCAAAAGCACTAATGCGGGACAAGATTAAAGGGCTTATTCAATTCTACAGGGTATATTCTCCTTATCTCTGGCTGAGGTTTTTGATAGATACCCAGAATTTACGGTTAACTGATTATCACTCTGATTATTTTCTTGAAGTGTTTGTATTGTTCGAAGTAAGGTACAATTTGTGCCCGAATTGGGTCTGAATCGTCCAAAATCTCTTATCGATATGCAGAGTGCTGTAAATCACCGATAAAAAGGGCTGAAAGAAATGTTAAAACCATTAAGTTTAGAAAAATGGGTACCGTCGTACTGTTATCCGCTTCAATGCTTTCGATGCTGGTGTTGGTACAACCTGCTCTTGCTAAACCCAAACTGCCCGACCTCCCAAGACATCACTGTATAACAAACTTACGTTATGATTAAGCATCAATCAAAAAGACGCACTCATTATTTTAGACGTTAGAAACGAAAATGAATACAACCTTAACCATTTGTACGGGCTTCATCGCAACAAATAAAAGTGTACAGGAGGTAAAAATACTGGGATGAACCGCGAGGTCGAAAAAGAGTCCAAGTCGTGGAGGCAGGTCTTGCCTCTGCTCTTTATAGTCTATACCGTTCTTATAGTCGTACAGGTTGCCTTAGTCATCTTATCATATATCGACTTACCCATCTTTTTTGGCGGTGTTCTCGTAACCATTGTAACTGTTCCTCTTGTTTATGCAGTCTGGCATATTCAAACAAAATATCGGCACACGCAAACTCTGCATGTTATTAACAAAATTGTCTTCATAGGCAACTGGTGCTTTACTCGGCTTCTCCCTAACTATGTTTTCGGTGGTTTTCATTCTCATAGTTACAGGCATGACTTACCCATTCAGTGCTCTTGGGTCCGTTCTGTCAATCATCCTCTTAGTTGTTATACCTACCACTGTTGGGGGATTTGTGGGGTACTCTATAGGCAAACGACGAAATTACATGCCTTATACGTAACCCTACACACGCTCATTTCCTTTTCATTTCTGAACGAGCCCGAGAAGTTACGGATTTGTTCACCTTACCGCCATCGTGTTATGGTGAAAAACGGGTTAACCTATTTTAACCTGAAAGCTGCGTTTAGATTCAGAAAATGGCTTTTATACTGCACCAAGTTATCTGCTTCTCAATCTTCTACGGAAGATAAACGAGTTGAGATATCTATTCAGGTCAATGTGTCTTTTACAAAAATGTACGTATAATAGCTTCGCCTTTAGTTGAAAGGCTATAGAACTTTGAGTCTCCAAAATCTAAGCTTTTTACCAAGTTTTCTTTCTTTAGACGGTGAAGATGTTTTTGGACAGTCCACCAGTTCAGACGGACGTCTTTTGCTATGCGATTACAGTTTTTGGGGCCCGAGAGCAAAGTAATCAAAATGTTCTTCCTTGAGTTAGCACCTTTAGTAAGGCTGAGCAAGACTAAAATCGGTGTTTCAAATTCGGCGTTCTCAGGCTTGCTCATAGTAACCCCTCGTTTTTATGGGCATAACTATGAAAACACCCCTATCCCTCATATTGATCCATGAAAAACTATCGTCCCTGCTTGTCCTGACTAAGTCCGTCTTCTTCATAGAGTCAACACCAATCCTTATTTTGCTGTATTAGCCTATAAAATTTATCGTGTGTGTTTAGTGTAAATTCCACTTTTCTGACATTACTTTTTTTTAATGGTTATGTGTGTGCGTTGTGGGTGAATGGTATGAGGGTGTCTTTTGAGGCTCAGTGGGTTTTTGCGGAATCCTTTTTGGTCCACTAAGTCTTCTAATGGACTTTACGAGTACCTAAAAAACGTTTTCTGAAACCTCGAAGGCAACGATGAAGTTTTGCTTTCAAAGAACTTGAATCTTACTTCTGTATCAGCGTGCTTTTGACATCAACTCGTAAATCTGAAACATGCATACAACAACCTTTTAAGCGAAAAAAACCTTAATTCAATGCAGGCTCACTATCAACCCGTAAGGAGCGCTTAAAGTGGAAATAAGCCGAAAAAAACTCAGAGAAGAAGTTTTAGACCGCGTCAAGTATGTCCGAACCTGTGTCATGGCACGGGAACTATGTCTCCTTGTACGGACCAACCGCGCCATTCTGGAACCCAAAGACGTCCAAGAAATCTGCAATTATATCTCGGGCTTATGCAAAGAAGAAGGCTGTACTGAACCCAGTGAACTCTGCCGAAAAGCAGCTGTAGCTGTTGGCTCAGGTAACGAAAAAAAATATTTGGAGCTCTGTGCGCAAAGCTGTGTTAAATGTGGTGAAGCGAGAAGACCCACTTCAAAGAAAAACGCTTACGTGACCTAAGCAAGAAACACTGGGAGGAAAAATAACGTTGTTTATTGCGCCTTTTGTGCCCAGTCCAATGCCTGTGGTGCAGCATATGCTTGAACTTGCTCAGCTGAAACCTGGTGAAGTTTTTTTTGATTTAGGCTCTGGAGATGGACGTGCTGTTATTATGGCGGCGAAAACTTTCGGGGCGAAATCAGTAGGCGTTGAGATGCGGGAAGACTTGGCTAAGCGGGCGATGAGTGTAATCCACGATAACGGACTCAGCAACCGCGTAACCATAGTTAACGGCGACATGTTCAAAGTCGATTTAACCACCGCCGACGTGGTTTACCTCTACTTAACAACTAGCGCCAACGAGAAAGTGAAGCCAAAAATGGAAGCCGAGCTAAGAAAGGGCGTACGCATAGTCAGTCACGACTACGAGGTTTTAGGTTGGAAACCAGTGAAGGTGGAGAACTTCGTAGAGAAACCCGCACTAGGGTACCCATCACATACTATTTACCTATATCATAAAGAGTAGAAGCAACTTTTTTTGTCCTTTGGGCTCATATATCATGCAACCCGCTGGATGTAAGCCTGAACTGCGCTTCTTTGAAAGCTTAGCTATGTGAGTTCTAAGAATATTTGTTTGTCGCGGGCAAAGTGTGTCCCACGTAACCTAACACTCAGCTTCACAGCGGGGCGAAACGCTCCTCTATGCTAAGCTCTCTCTGGCGTGGGAAGTGTGCCCGCGTGTCTTTGCCATGTTGCACGTTTTGGTAAGAGCTAATGTTCACAGGTACAAGGTTTGTAACACTTGCTCCTCTGTTAGTTCCGTCTTACGTGCTTGCTCTCTGGCTGAGACAATTACAAGAAGGTACCTGGAGTTATTTGTTTATTTCCTCTCTGAAGAATTGCTGCACGTTTATCTCGGTTACTTTCGGTTAACTCAGGTTAGAACAAATGGCCCATCTTTTTTCAAACACAGCTTCCTGCTCGGGTTAGGTTGAATGAAATCATTACGCCAAAATCTTTTGCTTGCGACAATTTCAGTTCGTCTAAACGTCAGGAAATATCTACACCTCAAGGTCTGGAAAGCTTTTGTCGACCAGATGTGCCTTTCCCAGTTTTAGACCTCAAAGAAGTGCTGTCAATTAGACCTGTTTTTTGTCCTTGTGTTTTGATGGGGCCGGGGCAGGGATTTGAACCCTGGCGAAAGGCTCCACAGGCCTCTATGCTAACCAAGCTACATTACCCCGGCCACGCACGTTAGGAGTTGCCGCTTTTTTCGATGCACGTTTTGCTTGGCTCTTACTATTTTCCTTTCCTGAGCGATATTAAGTTGTCCTTTTAGCAGACAAGTTTGACGCCTGATGCTGTTAAGTTTTTTCTTCAGGGTTCTTCCTTTTGGTGCATGTGGAAGAATGTGTAAGTGTTCGTCATGCTTTTTATGGATTTTCTTCCGCGTTCCTGCGTAGGTTCTGTCCTTTTGCATTGAGGCGGCTTTTTTGGTGGCTTAAAATCCGTAAGTCGACTGTTTCTGCAAAGCCAATTGCAAAAACCGCCCTGCTTTGTCTGGGTTATTGCGTGTTGGGTTCCAGTATCACCTTAAGCGACTCGCCCGCTGTCGCTACGAGCCTAAAGCCCTCCGCTGCCTGTGTAAGCGGCAGCCTGTGTGTAATCATATCTGTCACGTTCACCTTTTTCGCTGTGAGCAACGCCAAGGATTCTTCCAAGTCCTGCGGGGCAGCGCCGTAGCTGGTTTTCAAGGTGACTTCGTTGCGCCAAAAATCCGTTATAGGCAAGGGAACGCGTACGGTGGGGTCGGGCACAGCAAAGAACAAGATGGAGCCGCCTTTGTCTACGCACCCCAGTGATGCCGTTGCTGCTTGTGTTGCGCCTGTACAGACGATTACTTGGTCGGCTAAGCGTCCACCGTTGATTTCTTTGAGTTTTTGAGGGAGATTCTCTTTTGCGTTTATGGTTTGGTCAGCGCCGAATTTTTCTGCCTGCGTAAGCCTAAACGGGTTAATGTCCGCCACAACAACATTTTGGACACCTTTAGCTTTGGCTAGCTGCGTATGCAGTATGCCCGCTAATCCGCCGCCTATAATCAGCACCGTGTCGTCTTTTTGCAGTGCGGAAAGTCTCTGTCCTCTGACCACGCATGCCAAGGGCTCGATGAAGGTGCCTTCCTCAAAAGACATGTCATCGGGTAGAGGGTAGACTCCGTTTTCCACGTTAATTTTGGGCACACGGATGTATTGGGCGAAGCCGCCTGGATAATAGTTCGTGGTATGTAGGGTTTGGCATGCTGTGTGGTGTCCTCGTTTGCAGTAGCGGCAGCTGTTGCAGGGTACATGATGGGAGACAAATACGCGGTCACCCATTTGATGTTGAGAGACGTTTTTGCCGACTTGGTCTATGATGCCTGTGGCTTCGTGACCCAACACTTTGGGTGCTTTTGGTACGCGGTACCATTCGGTGACGTCGCTTCCGCATATGCCCGACGCCATTACTTTGAGTAGAAATTCGTCGTCGCCGATTTCGGGTTTAGGCATTTCCTGTATGCGTACGTCGTTGTTGTTGTAGTACATGGCGACAAGCATCAAAGTCACCGAAAAAAGAAAAGGGCAGGTTAGGCTTTGCCTGCTTTGACTTGGTTGTAGAGGTCTTCCGCTTCTTGGGGCGTATAGTTCTTGTGGACTATGGCTTGGATGGCACGCATTGAAGCAACGGGCGCCTCAGTTTGCCAGATGTTTCGTCCAAGGTTAACGCCTATAGCGCCTTTCTGCATACCGTCGTACACGAAGTCGAAAACTTCACGCTGCGTCTCAGTTTTAGGACCACCGGCGATTACGATGGGTACGGGACAGCCATCAACAACCTTCTCAAATTTGTCCTTGCAGTAGTAGGTTTTGACTACTCGGGCGCCTATTTCGGCGGAAATTCTTGCGACCAACGCCAAGTATCGGGCTTCGCGTTTTTCCAGTTCTTTTCCAACAGAGGTTACTGCCATGACGGGTATTCCGTAGTCTTCGCATTCATCCACCAGTTTGCCGAGGTTGGTTAAGCTTTTGTTTTCGCCGCCTGTTCCCACGAAAACTGACATTGAAACGGCGGATGCGTTAAGCCTGATGACCTCTTTGACGGAGGTGACTATGCTTTCGGCGGTCATGTCACCGATTACGCTTACTGCTCCTGAAACCCGCATAATGTAGGGTTTTGAGATTGTTGGGTCTATGCAGTTTCGCAGCACACCCCGTGTAAGCATTAAGGCGTCTGCGTATTGCCAAAGGGGTTTGATGGTTTCTGCGGGTTTTTCAAGGCAGTGAGTTGGACCTTGGAAGTATCCGTGGTCTACTGGCAAAAACAGTGCTTTGCCGTCTTTCTGGATTAAGTGGGATAAACGGTTTTTCATTCCCCATTCCATGTTTCATCGCTCCGTGGATTCTTTGGGTCGAACGATTAAATAACCTTTTTTGATGAGCCAGTGGTGGAACTGCCAAGTGGAGTAACGACAGGCGGTTTGACAGGTCTGCCTAATCAATTCGTAAGCGTCAGGATTGTCTTTTAGGGTATTCAGCGTCTCCTGCACGGGGCAGTTTACGTCGTTACAAAATTCACGTCTTTTATACTCGGTGAAGTCTTCTAAGGAGGACATGTTCATCGATATTTACTGCTCGCTAAAGGTTAATAAAACTGCCCAGTTCCAGCCACCAACAACCTATTTGCCGTCTATTTGGATGCTAATATCCAATCTATGCAGCAGAATAGGAGGGGGTCTATGCTGAAAGAAAAGCGGAAATCAAGGAATCAGTCTATTTGGTTGCTATTAGTAATTGTATGCAGAAACGATAGGGGGTCTACGTTTTCTCTGAAGGTTATTATGTTGCTATTGGCGAATTCTCGGGTCAAAGCAGTTGGAAGAAGTTGTTGTTCCCCGTTCGTTGTTGATTTGGGGAAATTTATTATAGATTCAACGTCGAGATGCTTTTAGAGGAAAAGGGACCTTTGAAAAAGCTCCACGCGGCAGCATTCAGCATATTTCTGGTTTGTGCTCTGCTTTTGGTCGGCAGCGCCCTAAACTTTGCCCTAGCCTACCAAACCCAGCCTGAAACCCAATGGTTTGCCCGTCCTCTTTATCTTGCTGAACCAGCCGCAGCCTATACAGCCGCGGGGTATTCACCTAATCAAATTCGTGCTGCCTATAATTTGCCTTCTTCAGGTGGTGAAGGAACCACCATAGCTATAATCGTAGCCTACGACGCAGTTACCATTCGGGAAGACTTAAACGTGTTCTGTAACGAGTTCGATTTACCCCCACTGACCGAAGAAACATTCAAAATCCACAAAATGAGCAAACGCATCGAAACAAACAGCAACTGGTCAAAAGAAGCCGCCTTGGACGTGGAGTGGGCACATGCCATAGCGCCTCAAGCAAACATACTTCTTGTTGAAGCACGTTCACCCGCGTTAAGCGACCTTCTTTTGGCAATTGATCACGCCAGCGAACAACCTGACGTGGTTTCCGTATCCATGAGCTGGGGCAACGACGAATTCTTCCATCAAACCACCTACGACTCCCACCTAACAAACCAGTACGGAACAGTTTTTTTTGCTGCTTCAGGCGATGACGGAGCAGGAGTGCTTTGGCCCGCCAGTTCAGTGAACGCGGTCGCCGTTGGAGGAACCACTCTTAGCCTTAACGCGGACGGTTCAGTTTCTTCTGAGGCTGCATGGAGCGGCAGCGGCGGAGGAATAAGCAACTACGAATCTAAACCTGAATATCAAGCTACGTACGGATTAAGCGGAAACAAACGTTCTGTCCCCGACGTATCCTACAACGCCAACCCACACACAGGGGTCGCGGTTTACTGTGACGGCAACTGGTACCGTATGGGCGGAACAAGCGCTGGCGCTCCTCAATGGGCTGCCATACACGCCCTGGGGCAGTCAGCTTCAAACGCGAACCTGTACCAGAAAGCAAAATCAAACGCCAGCGCCTTCTACTTCAGGGATATTTATTCGGGAACAAACGGCGCATACAGTGCAGTAGAGGGTTATGACCTTGTTACAGGTTTAGGGAGTCCGTTGACAAGCAACTTTGAGGCAACAACCGAAAACAATTCCGTAACCCTGAGACCCGCCGCCCATTCTTCGCCGCTGAACGCAGAAAACCAATTCACCGTCAACTACGTTTACAACGGCATGCAAAGGACTGCTTACGCTTCGGACGGTACCTTGACGTTAACTATTGACTTAGGCTCCGATTTAACCGTGAGTGGAGCATCCACGGGTTCTTTGGCTCAGGAGAAATGGGTCTTTAACTCAGACGCTGACGCCGTTACAGGTTCAAACCTTACGCTTTACTACTACGATTTAGTTGCTCAAGAGGCAAGCTGCACAGGGGCAGACGGAGATAACCCGCCGAACCCACCACTTACGTACACCACAGCCCCCTCCACGCCGTCGGGTCAGCAGTCACCGCAAACTACCACCTTAAGCTTGAACCCAAATCCACAGACGGTGTGGGCTTTGAAAGGGTCAGAAGCATCCGTAACAAACCCGCTTCCTGTAAGCTCAACTGAAAGGTGGTTCACCCCCAATAGCTCAGTTCAAATTCAGGGTGCAGGAACATTGTCTTTCTTGTATCAACAGCAGTGCCTGCTTAGCATCACAGGCACAAAGCAAAACACTCAATGGTACAACAGTGGCGAAACAGCCCAAGTCACCGTTCCAGCAGTTTCAGAAAGAACTTTTGGCACAGGGCAAAGATTTGCCTCATACTCTATTGATGAAGGCACAGCAGTTCAAGTGCAGCCCACACTGGGAAACGTGAGTATCTTAGTTACAATGGATAGTCCGCATACGCTGGAACTGAGTTCAATTAAGCAGTACCAAATAGTGTTGGATGACGCTGCAATGTCAGTTTTGGCGTCTGTGACGCCGCCGACAATACGCGGAGACAACTACTGGTATGACCAAGCCACCCCGATTGTGTTGACCCTCAATGGAGTACGCAACCGTTCAGGAGGCATCGGACAAAGAGTATCCGCATTCAGCTTAAATGGCTTATCCACAGCAGTATCTTCAGCTGATTCTGTTACCGTGATAGATATGCCGCTTTTTTCTGCCCAGACCGTTTCAGCCATCCTCGTCAACCAATACCAACTGCTTACGCCTTCAGGTTCGGTCAACTCAGTTACCTTACCCGCCATAAACGGCGATGCAGGATGGTACGACGCCCAAACCGCCGTTACCGTGGCATTTGATTACACATGGAATGAAACCCCGACCTCACGACTAAACGCAGTTGGCTATACAATCGGACAAGATACAACAATGGATATCCAGCGAGCGCAGAACGGAACCTTCCTAGTACAAGTAACCTTAACCAAACCAGAAACCATTGCCGTATTGTCTGTAACCCAGTACCCCGTTTCGTTCCAGTTCATAGACCAAAACGGAAACGCACTTACGCCGTCAAAGTTCGAGATAGAAACAGATACCGTAGCAATTGAATCGCCGCGGAATGGCTTGTGGCTTGACGGCGGAGCAAAATTCCGAATCAACAGCGTCATTTGGCAAAACGCGGAAGTCAAACCCGCCCAACAGTTAAGTTACGAGACGAATGCTGCAGTCGGCGAAGTGGTTCAATGCCAAGTTTACGACGCCTCTATATCCGTAAAAGACTTTCTTGGTTTCCCTGTTTCTGGTGCCGAAGTGACAGTGACGCTGGCAAACCAAACCGTAATCCAAACCGTTACTTCAAACGACGGGGTAGTTACGGTCACAAGGATTCCTGTTGGAACATTCAACGCCAAAGCAACTTATCTGGGAACATCAGCTACAGCAACGGGCAACGCCTCCCAGCAACCTGTGACAACGATGCAGGTCCTGCTCAGTTTTCCCACAGTTTTAGCGATTTTGGCTGTAGCGTTTTCAGTTGTGACAGTTGTTTTCATTGCAGTTCAGAAACAGAAGGGTTCAAGAAAACATAGGACATAGGTTTTTCCGCCGTTTAGCAACTTGGACACTGTGTATATGTTGTTTTCCGATAAGCTTTTTAATTTTCCCAAACAACACTGGATGAATGTTGGAAGAAAGAATGACTCCATCAAATATAGCCTCAAAGAAATCAACCAGACGAGTAACAGTGGCTTTTTGCGCCGTTATTGTATTAGCCTCGTTTTTTACGCTGATGGCAGTTCAGCCTTTTTCGTTGGCTCAGTCAAATGAGGATTTAGCGTACAAATATGCGCCTGTTCTTCATTTTACAGCAAACGAAAAATTCTACCCGACCACGGTAGACTATTTCATAAGCAACTCAGTCCTTAAAGAACGCGACTTTAGCGGTTCCTCAGTTGTCGACACATCGCCAAAACCCGAAACTTTGGGCACTTATACGCAACCAAACATGTTTCTAGATAACACCCTGTCGACGTTTGAGAGCATAACCGTAGATTACGCCGGTAAAGCGTCAAGCCTTGGATACCCTGCATACGTTCACATAGTAAACGAAGGCGGCTCCACGGTTATCCAATACTGGCTCTTCTACGCATACAACAACGGTCCCCTAAACAACCACCAGGGCGACTGGGAAGTCATTCAAGTCTTTCTTGATTCCTCAGCTAACCCAACAGACGTCCTGCTGTCACAGCACGGCAACGGCGAAAACGCAGTCTGGAACGACGTAGAAAAACTCCAAAATCACCCAGTAATTTACGTTGCAGAAGGCTCCCACGCCAACTACTTCCGTTCGTTCCAGGGCAAAATAGGTGTAGAAAACGACGTCGTTGGAAACAACGGAAAAACCATCTCATCAGCTGACCTAACACTGGTGATGCTTGGTGAACCCGGAAATCACCCCGCAGACCAAAGCTGGCTTGATTTTCCAGGACGCTGGGGTTATTGGGGTACTGAAGAAGAAATTGTTTTAGGAAAAGTTGGTCCCTATGGCCCAGTTTATAATCAAGACGGAATCAGATGGGCTAAGCCCTCTACGTTCATGGCATCCACATTTTCTGTGGATGGTTCCTACTTTACCCTCGCGTGGTTAGCAGCAAACTTTCTGCTCTTGTTCATAATTTATTTCGCTGCGAGAACCGCTTGGAAAAGCTGGGGCATAATAAAACTGCACAGAAACGGAGGCTTACGAACACTGGCTTTCTTGAAGGGACGAGGTGGAATAGGTTTAATCCTTGGCGTTCTCGCGATTTTAGTGACTTTGGTTGCCTTATTCCTGCCGTGGTACTCCGTAACAGCCCAGTCTGAAACTGGCGCATTAGCACAAAACGGCGGTGTTACTTTGATGGCAATGGACGGAGTCCACGGGGTTGTTGTGAACATGTTCGTTACAGGCATGACTTCCGATGCAGTCTCCGGATACACAAACCTCTTCTCGCTTCAAATCCCATTCGCAATAATATTCGGCGTAGGCGCACTCCTATTAGCTTTAGACGTGGTAGGCGTTAAGAGCGGCAGAAGCATGGGCAAAAAATTCCTATTCGGAACTGTAGTCACTTTGCTTCCGATAATAATTATTCTGCTGTTTATCTCGCAACTGCCCTCTTTCTTACCCTTTGCTTATGGGCTCTTTCCAGGACAAAGCATTCCTACGCAGGTTTCCGACATGATTTACACGATTGCAGGCAGCCCAATACAAGGCACAAACAACGCATTAATGCCCATAATTGGAAACACCACCGTAACATGGGGGCTAGGTGTAGGTGCATACCTTTTCATCTTAGCAGCGATTTTGAGGCTGACAGGCGGAATAATAATGTACAAAGCACCCGAACTCAAAAAGACCCCAGCACAGTAACGTAGACCACGGAAAGTTACCTAGACCCCAAAACCTAGGTAACTCAAAAAACCCGCAAGGTCTGCGTCTCGATAAATTACTCCAATATTGCTGAAAACGACAGTTTAAGACCTGCATTCTCTGTTCTGCGAATGGACACCTTGTGACGGAATCTTCCTACTGCTAACAGTTCTTTAAGCTCGTCTTCTACGGGGTCTGGTCGGGAACAGAAAATAACTTCTCCCTTATCATTAGACCATACGATTAAGCCTTCCGCTTTGCCTTTATAGATTAAATGCAAAAAAGCGTTCTCTTGGTCAACCTGCAATAACGCAGCGAAGTTACCTTCCCCTTTGAGCGTTGACATAAGCTCGTAAGCCGCAGCGTCGGAGTCTTCGGTTTCGTTAAGTATTTCTCCAAAATAATGCGGAATCACTTCAGAATCGATAAAACCTGCTTTTCCGCTCTCAAAAACGTGCTTCTCAATTTTATCTTTTAGTTCTTCATAGTTTTCCACTTTACCGTTATGAACCGAAACAACCGTCAAATCGGACTCAAAATGCCCAATATACGGCTGCGCTGCCTCACGAAACTTGACTGTACCAAAATTGTCTGGAGTAGGAAACCTGACGTGACCCAACAAAACAGAAGCCTCTGTCAGCTTAGCATTCATGAAAACTTTGTTCCTGACAGTTTCTTCAAGCTGTGCTACGGGGGAATCCGCGTTTTTGCCTACTTTTTCGGCTATGATGTCGCCGTCTAAAAGCATAACGGCTATGCCTGCACCGTAGCCTCCAAGAGGGTCTTCTTCGTCGGGTTCTTTGCTGACTTCGAGTCTTTTTAGAATTTGAAAAACCTTATCCATTGATAATGGTTTTTTGAGTATGAACCCAAAAATTCCGCACATCTTGTGCTTCTCCACGAATTACTCTGTGTGTTCTTGTTAATAGGCTTTCGCAGAACACAACGCAGCGGCAAGTTTGTCAAGGGTAATTGCAGTTGTTTTGTTTTGCGATTTAGCCGAAAGCCTGCTTTGAGCTACGAAACAGTGGCAACTAAACCTTTTTTTGTTTCAAAAAACATGGCAATTGTGAGGTTAAAGAAATGGTAGACTTAACCGTGAAAAGCTCCGCTTTCGAAAACAGACAACAAATCCCCAGCAAGTACACCTGCGACGGCCAAGAAATAAATCCGCCATTAACAATCGAAGGTATCCCAGCGGAAACAAAAACCCTCGCCTTAGTAATCGATGACCCCGACGCGACCATCGGCACCTTTGACCACTGGGTCGTCTGGAACATTCCCCCAAACGGCAAAATCGAAGAAAACAGCGTGCCGGGCACCCAAGGCCTTAACAGTGCAGGTCAACGTGCCTATTACTGTATGGCTCCGCCTTCGGGGAATCACAGGTACTTCTTCAAAGTCTACGCCTTGGACACCACGCTTGATTTGAAGCCTGAGTCTACAGGAAAGAAGGCTTTGGAGAAAGCCATGCAGGGTCACATCCTCGCAAAAGGCGAACTTGTTGGTCTTTACCGCAGAAAAAGGTAAACCTGATTCTTTCGTTCTTTCAGGATATGACAGCGACCGCCCGAAAAAACGATAGGGTGTAGGTCGCTATTGGCGAATTTTTCAGTCATTAGTATGTTGAGATATGTAAAACGTTAGAGCAGATAAGGAGCTAAGGGTTCGCCTATCTGCACCCTGGGTTTCAAGGGTTCCTTTGTTGAGGCTTTTTTTAGAAACATTCTTAGAGTAAGACTTTCCACAGTAGTAGCAAATCCGAGGCAACTTGAGTTGATTAACAGTTGAATCCGAAGAGAGCAACTCCAGCGTTAGTGCTTATCGCGATTTTTGCGGTGAGCATATTTTTGACTTTTGACCCCATCAACACTGGCGGCGTTTCGGATTTTTATGTGGGTGTGGAATTCGCTTACAGCCCAGACATAAACGACGCAGAAATCAACCTAAACACTTTGAAAACATTGGTGGACGAAGTGAAAGACTACACCAATCTTTTCGTTATTGGTATTCCTGAAGTGTCCCAAAACCAAGAAGTGCTCAACGAATCATGCAACTACATTTACGATGCAGGTTTGCATATGATTATCCTTTTCACCGACACAACATCCTACAACTATACGCTGAACGACTGGACAAGTGCAGCCCGACAAAAATACGGTGAAAAGTTTCTGGGCGTTTACCGTTTAGATGAGCCAGGCGGAAAAGAACTAGACAACTACGAGGAAAGAACCCTCAATAAAACCGTGCCTTACTTACCAAACGTGCGGAATTACACTGGTGCTTCAGACGAGTATGTGCAGAATTTACAAGTCCACATCGAACACTGGAACCACAACTTGTACTCCACGTTACTTACGGCGGACTATGGGCTTTACTGGTTTGACTACAAAGCCGGTTATAACACGATTCTGGCAGAGTTTGGGTGGAACCACAGCAGACAAATCACGGTTGGTCTTTGCAGAGGAGCAGCAACAGCTTACAACAGGGAATGGGGAGCAATAATCACTTGGACATACGACCAAGAACCATACATAGCATCAGGACCTGAAATATACGAAGACATGGTTTTAGCTTATCAAGCTGGAGCAAAACACGTGGTTGTTTTTAGTTATCCTGATTTGAATAAGTTCGGTATATTAACTGAGGAGCATTTTGAAGCCATGAAAGAATTCTGGCAGTACATCAATAAACACCCCGAAGACCATGGCTCACAGCAGGCAACAGTCGCTTACGTACTACCTCAAGATTACGGCTTTGGCTTCCGCAGAGCCAACGACACAATACGGGGTCTTTGGACCGCTGACGACTTGGTGCCCAAAATCTGGGAAGACGTCAACAAACTCTCTGTCACCCACGGTTTAGGTTTCGATATAGTCTACAATGACCCCGAATTCCACGAGTTTATCTTAGCTGGCTATGAAAAAGTGATTTTCTGGAATGAAACTCTGCCACACGAACAGTTTTTCTAAAATCACCCTCAGCTCGGAATTGCGTTTTAATAATGCTCCGCGGGGATTATTTTTGAAAGCTATCTTTGGGACGTGGTAATTCTGCCTTAACCCTTAGAAAAAAAGATTTTTAAAAAAACATATTATTGCGATTGCCCTTTGAATTGAAGCGAGAGAAAGTTGAGGAATTTGAAGGAGAAAAGGTTCTCTGCGATATTAATATGGCTCTTGCTGATAACCTGCGTTACTTCATTAACATTTTCCATTCCGCCTGCTGCGTCACAAAGTGGAATCCATATAGTAGCTGATGGGTCCATAACCCCTTCTACAGCGCCTATTTTGCGAGATGGAGATACATACATTTTCACCGGTGACATTTTTGAAGGAATTTTCGTAGAGAGCAGCAATATAATAGTGGATGGCAAGGGACACACACTTCAAGGTTCAAAGAGCGAGAACGGGTTCTATTTAGAGGGTGTAAACAACGTCACCGTGAGAAACACAGTCATCAAAAACTTTGATTCAGGAATATACCTGCTTGACTCATCATCAAACACCATCCATGAAAACGATATAGTAGACAATGATCACGCTGTTACCCTATACGGATCATCTCACAACAGCATTCACCAAAACAACGTTACAAACAGCTACCTCAGAGGCATCGAACTTTACAGTTCTTCAGATTTCAACACAGTCGCCGAGAACACTTTGACACACAACTTCAGAAGTATGTTTATTTCTGGTTCAACTTGCAACATTATTTCTGATAATGATGTACGGGGTAGTGATTATGATGGGATATGCATCTATTGGGCACCCAATAACACAATCTCTGGTAACACCATCACAAAATGCAACTACGATAGCATTTGTCTCTACTGGTCCACAAATAACACAATCCGGGCAAACAAACTGATAGACAACTACCACAACATCGGACTCTATAGCTCCTGCAGCAACAACATCTTAGAAAACGACATCACCAACAGCAGCTGCGGCGTAGACGTTTATGATTCTTCAGAATTCAATGTCATCTCTGAAAACAACATAACACACAATGACATAGGCGTTCACCTTTACGGCTCTTCAAAATTTAACAACATCACTGGAAACGAAATGAGTGATAACAACGATGGCGTTCATGTTTACCGCTGCTCAAACAACATCTTATCGGCAAATAACATAACCAACGGTGTCCATGGTATACGTCTCTATGGGTCTTCTGGGAACTTAATCTCTGAAAACTACATGGCAAACATCGAGTATGGTATCCACCTTTCCAGCTCAAACAACAACACACTCTCCAACAACAACATAGACAACGTCAACTATGCCGGTATCTACCTCTTTGACGCTTCTGATTTTAACACAATCTCCAGAAACAATATAACTGATAGTGAATACGATGGCGTTTACCTCTATTGGTCCGCCAACAACACAATCTTAGAAAACAACATAGAAAAAAACGCTTATGACAGCATCTACTTCTACTGGTCTAATAACAACACAATTTCTGGAAACAACCTAACAGAAAATTTTAGAGGCGTGTTCTTCTGGGCTTCTTCTGGCAACGTAATCTCTGAAAACAGTCATGTGAACAACTACGACGGCATTTGCGTACACGGTGCTGATAACATAATTTCATTTAACAATTTAACAAATAATGATTACGGCATTGCCCTTCATGGTTCCGGCACAGTGATATTCGGCAACAACATAGTGGGTAATGAATATGGCGTTAGCCTCTACGATTCTGCTATAAACGTAATTAGTCATAACAATTTCCTCAGCAATACCCATCAAGTTCGTCTGTCACATTCCAGCACCACCTGGAATGATGAGTATCCTCTTGGGGGGAACTACTGGAGCAATTACAACGGCACAGACAAGGACGACGACGGCATAGGCGATGTCCCCTTTTACATCAGTGAGGATGACCAAGATAATTACCCGCTTATCGCTCCTGTTTATTCATTTGACGGAGCCTCTCAGGAGTCAATTGGGCAATTTGTTGGTGTGATAAGCAATTCTACCATTTCAGACTTTGAAATTGACCGTTCCGACGGAGATGTTATGCGTTTCACTGTTACTGGTCCTGATAGTTCTTCGGGCTTCTGCAGAGTTCGCGTACCAAGAGGATTTTTAACGGTGTCTACTTTTTGGACTGTGAAAGTGAATGGTCAAACAGTTACGCCAACCGTTATGGAAGACAATGAGGCCATTTACCTCTGGTTCACTTACAGCCATAGTACAAAAACAGTTGAGATAAAAGGGTCAGAAACAACGGATACAAACACAGATAACGCTTCGGCGTGGGCACTCATTTTGCCAACACTTATCGTGTTTGCAGGTATCATATTTGCAATTATATATAGACAAAATTACCCTAAAAAGGGAAAAAACAATTAATCTCTGCCGAATACAAACAGTTCTACAGAGAAACAAGAATAGTTATGAATGATCATCTGACCGAACAGTATGAAGTGGAGAGCAAATTTCAGAAGTAGCGTAATTAAAGCAAAGAAAGGAAAAATGGGTTTAGTAGTTTTCTACCCACACTTCAAAGAAGCTCTGTGGGTGATCACAAGTTGGACAAGTTTTAGGCGCTTCTGTGCCTTCATGCACGTAGCCGCAGTTTCTGCATTTCCATTTGATGACCGCATCTTTCTTGAAAACCTTGCCTTGGTTTATGTTATCCAGCAGTTTCAAGTACCGTTTTTCGTGGTAAGCTTCTACTTTAGAGACTTGGCGGAACGTTTGAGCTATATCTGGAAAACCTTCCTGTTGGGCAACTTTCTCAAAATCTGGATACAGCATTGTCCATTCTTCTTTTTCTCCGTCCGCTGCGGCTTTAAGGTTTTCAGGTGTGGATGCGATTATGCCTGCTGGGTAAACTGCAGTTATTTCTACAGCTCCGCCTTTAAGGTGTTTAAAGAACAGTTTAGCGTGTTCTTTTTCGTTGTCCGCTGTCTCTTGGAAGATGGCTGAAATTTGTTCGTACCCTTCTTTTTTAGCGACGCTGGCGAAGAAGGTGTAGCGGTTGCGGGCTTGTGATTCTCCTGCAAACGCGGCTAGGAGGTTCTTTTCAGTTTGGCTACCTTTAAACTCCATAAATGTTTGACTCCTGAAGTTAGGTTAGTGTAGCCCAAAAATAAAAAGGGTTCCAAAGAAAAAGGGGGTTTACGTGGTGTTTCTTGCTTATGCGTTTGTTTAGCAAATTGACTCTAAAAATGTGGTTTTTTGAGGAGGTTAATAACCCCTGAAACATTTTTTTCGAAACGTACACTAAAAATTGCTAAGGATTAAACTTGGTAGCTATGTTTAACTGAAAAAGCTGCAAACCCGTTTTCAGCACCATGAATAAAATAGACAGCTAAAATACAAAACACGTCAAAATTTTGGTCAGGACTGCGTGGTTTAAACTAAAAAGAACGGGTGCTTTGATTATTAAGACGTCATATATAATTTACGTGGCTATACTGGCATATTATGAACGCTTAAAACGGGTTGGTGAAACATATTTTCATTCAGTTAAGCGATGGAGAGACATAAGGAGTGAATACGTATTGTTTGACGCTGAGCAACTTCGAGCTTTGTATGAGAAGGTTATAGTGGACCCGAATAAAACGGCTGTCCGAAGGGGTTTCGTTAAGTGTCCTGAGTGTGGTAAGGAGATTCTTATGATACCCACCTTAAAGGTAATGCATAGTGCGATAGAGAATCATGTTAAGGAGCACAAAGAACAGCTTAAGGGTGACCTAATTAAGAGCTATCAGGCCGCAATATTCGTGCGGCTTTCGTTAGTGTCCCAAGTTTTAAGTTATGCTTGCCGACCCCAAGTTCCGTAACAAACCTTTTTCTTTTCTGCCTGTTTTGCTTTGTCTTTTCAATACTCTTCTTTTTCTTTTTCACCTTGTTGGCAAGCTATTTTGAGGATTTGCTCAATCAGACCTTCTCGGATTCGTTCAGCCTCAAGCCGTGCTTGTGCGGGGTCGTATATTTTCTGTTTGTGCCACATAAGGTGCATTTCAATGCATTCACTCATGACTTTCACGTCAGGAACCACCAGAATTTCTGCTCCACATTCACATTTTATCAACGGTAACCTTGCAGATTTTAGTTTGCGTGCTTTGGGAAGTTTAGACACCTTTTTCGGTTCTCCAAACAGATCGTGTGGTTTCCGCTACAGCGTATGCTTGAGCAGAATATGCTATTGAGATAGGGGCAATCATTGTTTTGAATCCGTCCCTTACAACTCAAGTTAAACACACAGTTAAATGCGCTGTTCCAATAAAAATAACATTCCTGGAAAAGAAATACTCTAACTGAACAGGCTGAAAACCCTACTGCATGCGCGTCGGAGCACGTTAAAACCAGGTGAAAAAGGTAAAAGCTGCTTTTGTGTCAGTTGTGGTTTTTCTTCAGTTCGATAACCTGTTGCAGATTTACTTCGAAGGCAGCTGTTGGATTCTCCAGTTTCCACGCTTCAAGGACCAGTGGATGCACCTCGCCGACGACACCGACCTCTATAGTATCCGTTATGATTGCTCCTGTGCGACCTTCGATAAAGCTTGGGTGACTTGTGGGTTTTATCTGCCAGTTAACACCAAAGTTTCTGAAAAACGCGTCTAAGCAGGCTTTGATTTCGCTGAACCCAGCGTTTGCGTGGGTGGTTACGGCTGCTACCCATTCTTCGTCGCGGGTTTTAGTTTCACACGACTCGTCGGATAATGTGATTTTGCCCAGTTCGAAGATTTTTTGCGGGAACTCGACGGATTGGTTGACGCTGAGGAACTCCAGCAAGCCCGGCAGGAGCCAGTTACGTAGACAAGTCATGGTAACAAGTTTGGGGTTGAATAGGTCTACGGTTGGGGTTGGTTGGCGGTTCATTTTGGTGAAAAGGCTTTCAGGGTTGGTTAACGTGTAGTTGAGGGCTTCTTGGTATCCTGCGCCGACCATGAGTTCCCGGGCTATATTAATCAACTGTTGCTCGGGTCGTGGTGCGCCTGTTGTGGGCAGGTCCCTCCAAAGCGGCTCAATATTGTTGTAACCGTAGGCAACGGCTACGTCTTCAACAAGGTCTGCTTGGTGCATCACATCAATGCGGTAACACGGAACCAGCACGTCCACCGTTTCTTGGGTTACTTCGCCAACGCCTAAACCTGCAATCGGGAGCAGTTTAGCACTTCGCTCGCTGGTTAACTGTAGCCCTGTTAGCTTGTTGGTGTACTCAACATTCAGGGTCAAGTGTTTGTTTTGAAAGTTGGGGGTGACCACTTTTTGGTTGGGGTACGCTGGGTCTTCGGGGTAGTTTATGTTTGCTGAGTATACTTTTCCGCCACGGTCAATCAAAGCCGTGGTGACCAGATTCAGCGTGTTCAGGACGGTTTGTTGCAGGGTACCTGTAACTTCTACAAGCACGTTGTGGGCTTCCTCGGTTACTTTGCCTAAATCGTTGGAGTTTATGATCGGTGGGAAGGACAGCACTTTCTGCTCCGCGTCCAGTAATATTGGGTAGTTGCTGTGTTTCTTAACTATGTGACCGTATTCTTGTCCTTTCGGGTGCTGCTCTAAGATTCCCGCTAAAGTCATTTCTTCAGAAAAACCCAAAGGCACAAAGCTAAAAGCGTCTGGTCTAGCAACATTATAACTTAATGGCGGAGTAAGAAGGTCTAAGCAGTACATGCCGATGGATGTTTTTTGTCTGCTCCTGCCGAAGGTTCTGTCCAGCTTGTCCTGCATCTGCATGAGTCCACGAATAATTGTGTCCGTTAACTGTACGTTTTTCACTACAGAGCAGCCGATGAACGGTCGTATGGTTTTCAGTTGAGCATCGACGAAAACATCCAGTACAGATTCGCCGATACTGTATTGTCTTGGACCTTTTTCTAAGCCAAGATAGCAACGCAGCCCTCGTGATAGGCCTTCCGCGCCCCAAAGGTCGGGTCGGTTGGTGTCCTTGAATTCGATGCTTACGGTGCCTTCTTTTTCGTTGGATGCTTTGACTTCGCTTTTCACGTAAGCTAAGTCTTCGTCGAGTTTCTCCATGTTGCCGTGGTAGTTGATGCCGAGGAGTTTTTCGAAGTCTGCTAAGTCAATGTCTATTGTGGGCATGTTTAAGTCACCTGTTTCTTTCTGAGCCACTCTAAATCTTGGCTGAAAATGCTGCGAATGTCCTCTAATCCCGCTCGCATCATAAACAAGCGGTCTACACCTAAACCCCAAGCAATAACAGGAACCTCAATGCCAAGGGGCTTGGTGACTTCGGGTCTGAAGATGCCTGAACCGCCAAATTCAACCCAGCCATAACCTTCCTTGTAAGCGCTAAGCTCCACGCTGGGTTCAGTGAAAGGAAAGTAATCAGGTCGGAAGCGTATTTTGTCTGCTCCCGCGATTTCTTTAGCAAACTTGCCAAGCACGCCCAGCAGGTCGCGCAGGTTTAGTTTTTCATCCACCACAATGCCTTCAACTTGGTTGAACTCGGAGAGGTGGGTCTTGTCGACGACTTCGGGTCGATAAACACGCGCGATGCTAAAGTATTTGCTGGGTATCTGCAGGTCTTTGCGGAGCAGCGTTCTTGCGCTTAGGCATGTGCCGTGTCCACGCAGAATCAGCCGTTGAGCTTCTTGCTTGGAGTATTTGTATCCCCAGCCGGTGCTGCCTGTTTGGTCGCCGTTTTCGTGCGTTTCTTTTACGCGGTCTACTGCTTCGGTGTACGACGTTAAGTTGCCGTATTGCGGGCTCTTGATGTAGTAAATGCCCTCAAGTTCGCGTGCAGGGTGGTCTTGAGGCGTGTAAAGGGCGTCAAAGTTGAAAAAGCCTGTTTCCACGGCGGTTCCCATCATTTCCTTAAAGCCTAACGTGACCAGTTTTGCACGGACTTCATCCAGAAAACTCAGGTACGGGTGTTTTTTTCCTGGCCATGCGTTTGCAACTGGGGCTTCTATGTTGTATTTTTGGAAGCGTACGTTGCGCCATGTGCCTTTGATTATGAGCTCAGGGGTTACTTGGGTTACTTCTTTTGCTCCCACAGCGAGGTTGGCTGCTCCTGCTTCTATGGCTTTTTTGCCTTCGGGGGTGAGTTCTAGGATGCGTTGGGTTTTGTCTTCGACGGTTATGGCTTTGCGTTTCTTGAGCGGCTCCACAGCTGTTTGTAGTTCTGCGTTTAGTTTGTCGGTGGTGGTTTCTTTTTTTGTACAGAGCCGGTTGAGGAGTTTTTCGTCGTTGCCCTCGTTGGGTGCTGAAGTTACTTGTAGTGTGCCTGCTTTGGAGTCGAAGGTTGCCCATTTTTTGCGTTGCGTCCATCCAAGAGCAATTTGGATAAACTGTTTTTTTAGTCCTGCTTTTTGTGCGGCTTGCTGCAGGGTTGCCTTTCCGCCTAACGTGATAACGGCATTGATTATGCGTCTTTCAGGTAACCCGTTTTGGGAATGAATTTCGCCTTCCGCCGTCAGTTTGATTTTGGTTTCGGGTTTCGCGTGGACTTTGACAAACGCGTTTTCTTGAAGAATTAGGGCTGCACGCATGACTGCGGCGTCTGGGAGTTCACATTCAGCCATTAACTGTTCCACGGATGCTTTCCCCTCAAGCTTATCCAACGCTGCGAGGATGCGGATTTCGTTTTCCCTGAGCTCAACCATGCGTTTTTCCCTTCGAAACGTATTGCGGGTTTGGTTATGTAGTTTTGCAGGGGCGAATAAAAGGATGTTGTTAACCCGTTGCGCTTCTGCGGCGTTTTCTTGCCTACCCTCCCCCTTTTCTGATGAGCCCGTTTTGGGCTGATTTTTTGTTCCAGCGTTTGTTTTGGGCTTAACCCACGGCTAGAAAAGGCTGAAAAAGGCAAAAAAAGGCTAGAAACGGCGGAAAAAGATTGGAATCGGCAGTTCCATTTGGGTTTCATGTTGTGGTTCTCTCAACTCGGGCGCCTTGTCCATCAAACGTGGTGTGTTCCTTGGGTCTTCAGCAGCCCTCAAAACGCTCCAAACCCTTGTAAATCGGCGCAAAACCCATAAATACAGCGGATGCCGAAAACCTGTAGCACAACAGAAAACGTGGGCCGGTCGTCTAGCCTGGTTAGGACATCTGCTTGACGTGCAGAAGGTCACCGGTCCGAATCCGGTCCGGCCCACCACAAATGCTTATTTTCTGTTGGTCTTTGTTTTTGTAAAACTTTGTTGTTTGAGCGTTGGTCGATTTAATTGTTTTAAGTGATTTTAGATTTTTCTGCTGAGGTTGAAGACTAAATCCTCGGGTGTTCAACTAATTCCTTGTCGAGGTATACTACGACGTTGCCTTTTTGTGTCATTGCGAATACACCCGAAGGCATGCAAACGGCTGAACTGTGTTTATATGTTTGGTTATTTGGTCACCATGAATAGTTTTTAATTTCTCGTTCTGACAGCTAATCTCTGGAGCCACGTATAGGTTTGCTGTTTGATTTCATAAATAATTCATTTATTTCTAGAAATATTTATTAACGCAATTGTGTTACTCAACCCAAAAATCGTAATACGCACAAAAGGCGCTCTTAACGGAGAAGTGTTCAAATGGAAAAAAACAAGATTTTCGCCATCGTGGCAATAGCAGTAGTAATAGTCGCCGCCGTAGGCGTGGCTTACATTCTTACCACAAACAATGGCGGCAATGAAGTAGCAGAAACAACCGTCACTGATGCTTTAGGAAGAACCGTAAATGTCCCCAACCAAATAGACTCCATCTACAGTATAGGTGCGTGCTCCTTAAGGTTGGTGTCCTATTTTGATGCAGTTGATAAAGTCCAAGCGATCGAGACCGCTGGCACCTTCAACACTCGCGACGACCAAACCTACTACCTCGTCAACAAAGCTAAGTTCTCTGCACTGCCTCAGGTAGCTACTACTCCAGAAGCCATCTTAGACCTAAACCCAAGCGTAATAATCACCTCTACGGCTGAGGATGCGGCAACCGCAGACACTCTGCAAGCTCAAACTAACGTCCCAGTGTACGTCATCAACGCCGACCTCGAATTCGGGCAGGCATTCTATGACCAGATAACCTCTTTAGGAAACTTGTTCGGTGAGCAGACAAGGGCTACTGAGCTCAATGAAGGCATCGCCCAGATGATAAACAACATCACATCCAAATCTACCACTGTCAGTACTCAGAGTGCATACGCATGTGGCATGTTCTATTACGGCGGAGCATCATATCTGAAAGGATCCGGTAACTATCTTCCCTTCGACTATTCTAATGTCCCCAACGCCATCGAACCCGCCGCTAACGGTCAACCATATGTCATCACACTGGAAACCCTGATCGCCAACGACCCTGACTACATATTCATAGACAGCATAGGACTAAGCGGCTGCATCGACTCAATCAACGAAGACATAAACGCGAATACCGGGTTAGGCAATGTTGCTGCAGTGAAAAACAATAACATCTATTCAACCATGGTCTACAAGTGCTACGGCACAAATTGGGACAACCAGTTGGTGAATGTATACTACGTTGCATCCGTAATGAATGGAAACCTGTACTCATGGAACTTCGAGGACAAAGCCAACGAAATCATCGATCTATTCTTCCCGGGAAATACGGTGACTTATTCGGACATTGTAACTGGGCAGACTGGCAACGGATGCGCCAAGGCCACGTTGTGATTCGTTATTAAACCCCTTTCCACTCTTTTTTATGTTGGCGGTGTTGAGGACGAGTAGAAACCCGAGCGACCACGACCACGGCGGACCTGAAGCATTTGACATCTACGAAGACAACGAGGAAGACAGCAACCAGGTCTCAAAGACATACAGCGGATTCGTAAAACGCAAACGCCTTTTCATAATCGTCGGGGTACTTCTGCTTGTTCTGTGCGTGATTATAGCCGCTCAGAGTGGACCTATTGACATATCCTTCGTAGACGTCATCAGATCCATCTTCACTTTTGACATGAACGGAGTGGGTGGCGTTGTCTGGAACATCCGTATGGTTAGAATTGTCGGCGCTTTATTCGCTGGAGCAGGTCTAGCTGTGGCGGGGGTGGTTATGCAGTGCATTCTTCGCAATCCCCTCGCTTCACCGTTCACTTTAGGCATTTCTAGCGCCGCAGCCTTCGGAGCATCCTTCGCCATCATCTTTCTTGGCGCTGGTAGCAGCATGACCTCCCTCGTTTCCATCAATAATCCCTATGTGACAACTGTGTGCGCGTTTCTATTTTCCCTACTGGCAACCGGCGCTATACTGCTTCTTACCAAGATTACTAAAGTTAGTGCTGAAACGATGATACTGGCAGGCGTCGCAATCAGCGTCATGTTCTCTGCGGGTTTATCTTTTATGCAATACATAGCCACAGATTCCCAGTTAGGTAACATTGTAGCTTGGACGTTTGGTGACTTGGGCAAAGCAACTTGGTCATGGAACGCCCTAATTCTCTTAGTACTTCTCCCGGTTGCTTTTTACTTCTTCTACAAAAGATGGGACTACAATGCCTTGGACGCTGGGGAGGACACCGCTAAAGGGTTGGGCGTTAATACGGAGCGGGAACGAATCGTGGGCATGGTCTTGACCTCCGTTCTAGCAGCATTCATAGTCTCCTTCTTTGGCATAATCGCCTTCATAGGCCTTCTGGGACCGCACATCGCCAGAATGATTATCGGCAGCGACCACCGCTACCTCATACCCCTTTCCATAATCCTCGGAGCCATAATCCTAATCATAGCAGACGGGGTAGGGCAAGTTATCCTTTACCCTGCGGTCATACCCGTGGGTATCATCACCTCAATGCTTGGTGGACCCCTTTTCATCTACCTACTAATCAGGAGGTACCGAAAATAATGTTCTTCGAGGTGAACGGCATCAACTTCGCCTACCGCAGCAAACGGGTTCTCGACGGTGTATCGTTTGCCGTGAAGGCGGATGATGTCGTCTCCGTCTTAGGACCCAACGGTGTCGGAAAGACCACCCTAATCAAGTGCATAAGCAAAGTGCTCACACCAGACAATGGTGCAGTGTTAATTGAGGGGGCGGATCTTCATCAGATGAGCAAGAAGAACATCGCCAAAAACATAGGGTACGTTGCACAAAAAAGCGAGACCTCCCGAACTACCGTATTTGACTCTGTCCTGTTGGGTAGGAAACCTCACTTTGAATGGGACATCACCGAAAAAGACATACGGCTGGCGGGGAGAGTGCTTCATTTACTAGGCTTGGACGGGCTGGCACTGAAATATGTCGAAGAGATTAGTGGCGGAGAATACCAATTGGTGCAAATCGCAAGAGCCCTTGTCCAACAACCCAAGGTAATTCTCTTAGACGAGCCCACCAGTAGTCTTGACCTGTCCAACCAGCACATGATTATGCATCTAATCAGGAACATCGTCAAAAAGAACCACATAGCCGCAATTATGATTATTCATGACCTCAACCTATCCATCCGGCACTCAGACAAGTTCATTCTAATGAAGGACGGAGTGGTTTACGCCGCAGGAGGTCACGAAGTCATAACCCCCGACAACATCAAGGCAGTATACAACATAGATGCGTACGTGGAGAGCGTGCGAGGAATACCCTTGGTTATACCAATATAAATGAAGGCAAAAACATGAAGACAAAAAAAGTTAATCCGAAGCAAAGGGCGTTCTTTAACGAACGAGCGGAAATCTGGGACGAGATTACCGTTCATAACCTTGAAAAAGTTCAATACATCACAAAATTGCTGGAAATCAACAGTAACGATAGGGTACTAGATGTTGGCACTGGAACTGGAATTATGATTCCGTTTTATGAGCGGTATCTGGTGGCGGGCAGTGTTGTTGCGGTGGATCATTCGAAGAAGATGATTGAAGTAGCCCAATCGAAATATCCAGAAAAAGAACACCCGCTGATTTCGTTTCTGGTGTCCGATGTTTATGACTTAAAATTTGACGCAGAGTTCGACTTGGTAGTTTGCTATTCATGTTTTCCCCATTTTATCGATCAATCTCTTGCTATCAAGGCATTATGTACGGCACTAAAGAAAGGAGGCCGTTTAGTAGTGGCGCACTCTGATTCGGCTAAGAAGATCAACGGGGTTCATATGGACAGTGGGGTGGAGATTGAAAACGATTTCCTACCCAGTATGGAACTACTTAAACAGATGATGAAAAAGAATGGACTTGAAGTCACGTTCGAAAGGGACGACGAAAGTTACTTCATATGTGTAGCTAAAAAAAGTTAGTTCCCGTTGACAAACCTGTCATAAGACGCTGAGGTTGAAAACATAATTTCCTCAGCCTACCACAAAATAATTTTTATGCTGAACCGCAGGTTATATCGGCGGTTTAACACGGCTGATTTCTGTATCGCTAAGGTGTGTCCACTGTTGAAACTCTTTTGAAGGCGGAAAATCTGCGTAAAGCTGCTTTCGCTTTGACTCAAGAAACCGGTTCTCTTCACCCATAAACTCAGCCGCAGTCACCAACCTATGCCCCGCCGCATCTGCCGCCTTGCAAAGTGACTCTGCCCTTGTACGCCACTGGGCATCTCTTAATGCATGATGCTCAATGATTACCGTAGATACCCTTTCTACAATGCTCTGTAGATTCGCGGTGCCTTTGCGGATTTGTCCTTCATCCACCCTAAAACCGCCCAAATAAAACGGTGGACCCCCAATCATCAGCAAATCAGGTTTCTCAGCCAATATAAGTTCTGCAGTATGTGTTGCCATGGGTCCCTGAACGTCAGGAGCATGCATGAACCGTTCGCCGCCGTATTCAACGGTTGCCATGATAACCCAGCCGAGCATGGAATCTTCAGGACCATGAGGAACAGCCTCAGAAAACCGCACCTCTGTTCCGCCAAAACTGAACGCTTTGCCATCCGAAGTTTCCACGGTTTTGGCGTGTTTGCCGCCTGTTTTCTGAAACATCCACGCCCGCTGCCGCTGACTCGCGTTAATGTTCTCTTTGGGGTTTTTTATAAGCACGGTTTTGTCTTGGTAGATTTGGCGTGCGGTTTCAGCGTTTTGAGTCCAGTTAACGAGCCAGTCTTCGTAGCTGGGGGTGTGGTGGTCAAAGTGGTAGTGGCTTATGGTTACGATTTGGGCTTTGTCTGCGGCTTCTGCGATGCGTTTGCGTAGTCTGGTTATGGTTTGGAATTCGATGGGGTGAGGCAGAAGCCTAAAGCGATAAGGCGCCAAAGAGACCCCCGCATCCAGAAGTACAGTAACGTCGGGCGTTTCTACGAGTGTGCACATGGAACGGACGCCAAAACTTTCCGAAGCCAACGGTGTGACTTTGATTTTGTTCAGCATATTACCGCTTTCTCTTTGGCGATAAGTATTAATATTGTTTAGGCAGTTTCTTGGAAAGCGGGCTATGGCATTAGCCCAGACTGCAATGTGGTCTGAACCGCGCCCAAAAACAAGCGGGGCTGCTGATAATGCCTACCTAAATGGAGACAACATAGGTGGGCAAGAAAATGCAACTCATAGAAGTCGGGTTACTGGCAGTCGGCGCCGTAGTCGGTGCACTTTTACGATACCAAATCACCGAGTCACCCAAACTTTTTGGCGCTTTGCCCGTTAACGTTTTAATCGTGAACATTCTGGGCAGTTTCATTTTAGGCGTGTTTTCGGTGGTGGCGTTGGCTTTTAACTTCGACGCAAAATATTCTTTGCTGGTAGCGGTGGGTTTCTGTGGCTCCCTTACAACCATGTCTTCGTTTGCGCTGGAAACCAGTAACTTGTTGGACAATAACAGTTTATACTTAGCTGCTGTAAACGTCTTGGCGAACGTGGGCTTGTCGCTGGGCGCAGTCTTAGGCGGCAGAACTTTAGCCACCGTGGTTCTGGAGTATGCTTTGCGATGAAACAGAAAATGTGGAACCTAACCATACGCATGAAGAAGAACGACGAAATCGATGGCAAACGAGTTGAGACTCTCATTATGGACCTGTTTGAGAAAGCAGGCATCTCAGGCGCAACTGCTTGGACAGGCGTGGACGGGTTTGGCAAACGCGGCAAAGTGCACTCCACATAGAAGGCATCACAGTCAACATGCCTTTGATAATTGAAGCCATCGATAAGCAGGAAAAGCTGGAGCCCCTTTTGATTGAACTGAAACGGCTAGTTGACGATAACGGTATAGTAAGCATAAGTGAAGTCTACGTTTTGTAAGCTGTAGGGTTTGCCTTAAGGTTTTAATGCGGCGGAGGCTGTTTTTGGGTTTGGTGGGCGATGACGACTTTGGCCCAAAGACGCGTAGGATGATTTCGATCTTGAGTGCGTGAGGCAAAATGTGTCTCTCTCTGAGGTGAGGGGGCATGTTTATGCCTCTAAGAGCCCCCAAACTTAGAAAAATGCAAAGGCTTCTAAAATCGCGGGTAAACTAAGTCTTTCCAAAAATAGGGGCCTTTTGCTGTATTTCATACGGTAAGATACAATCAGATTGCCTAACTATTGCAAAATTTTATAAACGCATCAAATCATATATGAAAGCATCGTTATCGGAGAGAGAACGAAATGAAAACTTTTAGAAATAAATTTTTAGCCGCCGCAATTGCTTTGTTACTAACGTTAACTATCGCTGGTGCACTCGTTGCTTTACCAACAACAAACGCTCATGACCCTCCATTAAACATTCCCGCTTGGTGCTATGCAGGTGTCTCACCACGAATCGTAGGCGTAAACCAACAAGCTCTAATCGTCTTTTGGTGCAACTGGGTTCCTCCAACAGCAGCTGAAGACAGCAGATATGGCGACAGATGGGTTTTCTATGTCGACGTTACTGCACCTGACGGAACAACTGAAGAGTTAGGACCGTTCAACTCTGACCCTGTAGGTGGCTCATACACAGCCTACACACCAACTCAAATAGGCACATACACAGTTGTGGTTAATATGCCTGAATACACAATAAAAGGTCTTCCCAGCGCCTCAGGCGAGCCAAGACCCGACCCAAGCCTCAACGACGTCTATGGACCCGCTACAAGCGAACCAGTATACCTCACTGTACAAGAAGAACCTGTAACAGGATGGTCTGAAACTCCGCCTCCCACTGACTACTGGACGCGACCGATAAACACCGCAAACAGAGGTTGGTCTGTGCTCGCAGGAAACTGGCTGGGCGGTGACGCACAAAGCATCGCTCCAGGATGCAGCGCATATGTGACTAGCATGTTCACCACAAATGAGCCCTACGGTCATGGTCCAGCAGTTGAAAGCGCTCACATACTGTGGACAACGCCATATTACGCTGGTGGTATCATGGATGAAATGTTTGGCTACACAGGCTATGAAACCTCGCATTATCAGGGCATTAACTTAGGCAACCCGATTATTATTCAGGGAAAACTCATCGTCGACTACCGCAATACTGCGCATACCACAAGCGGCTGGTTAGTCATTGACCTATACACAGGAGAAACAATGGCTTTCCACAACGACACTAAACCCGCCTTCGGTCAGATCTACAATTACGAGTCACCAAACCAGCACGGAGGCTTTCCATACGTATGGAGAACCTCTGGTGTTACTCTACCATCGAACGACACAACCGAACCAGGAAAACAAACTTGGGAGATGATCGACGGATATACTTTGCAGTCTGTGGCAAAAATAGCCAATGTGTCTGCTGGCGGAACAGGAGTCTACGGCATAGACGGTAGCATATTGCGCTACAGCCTTAATACAATCGACGGAGTACAGTTCTTGCAAGTGTGGAATTCATCTGCGATACCCTCTCTGCTCGGCGGAACCACTGGAACTAATTACTGGCAATGGAGACCTATGGGAGGAGCCTTCGGTGGTGATGCTAAGCCTCTTGGCTATCATGTCCATGATGGTAACCAAGGATGGTCCTTAAACGTGACAATTTCACCAGCAATGAAGGGTAGTCTACTCACAGTTCGTCAAGACGAGTTCGTAATCGGCGGAACTTCGGGCAAGAACAACGGCACATACATTGAGCAAGGCACCTTGTGGTGTTTGAGCCTTAAACCCGGTGAAGAAGGCAAACTACTGTGGAACAAAACCTTTACACCGCCCGAATCAGTCCCTGACATAGCTGCAGGTAGCGGCTTAACAAGCTACGGTATTGCTATGGGTGAGATAGACCCAGAAGACGGAGTCTTCCTTTTCGAAGAAAGAATGACCTTGCAACGGTGGGGCTATAGCCTTGATACAATGGAGCTCCTTTGGGGTCCAACTGAACCGGAGGAAGCGTTCAACTTCTATGGCTTGAGTGAGACTATCTACGAAGGAAAACTGCTGACTTACGGCTACGGCGGACAATTAAGAGCCTATGACCTTAAGACAGGAGACATCTTATGGACCTACAACGCTACAACAGTCGGCGACGAATCGCCCTACGCTGGCAACTATCCAATTGGCATTGCCTGCATTGCTGACGGAAAAATCTACACCGTCACAAGCGAACACTCTCCCACTCAGCCATTGTGGCGTGGACCCAACTTGCGTTGCGTCGATGCAGAAACCGGCGAAGAAGTATGGAGCATACTCTTCTGGGGCGGCAGGATGTCTCCCACTGAACCAAACGTGTACGTTGCAGACGGCATTGTTGTAGGTCTCAATTATTACGACATGGAGTTGTACGCATTCGGTAAGGGACCAAGCGCCACCACAGTCACAGCTTCACCTAAGGTTTCAGTGTGGGGAAATAACGTACTGGTAGAAGGAACAGTAACCGACCAGTCAACCTCTGGACGACGTAACACCAACGGCATTTTAGACTTCACACTCAAAGACACTCCGGCAATATCTGACGAAAGCATGGCAGCGTGGATGGAGTACATGTTCATGCAGCAACCGATGCCTGCCGACGCAACAGGCGTAACAGTAAAGCTGGAAACACTTGATCCCAACGGCAACTTCTACGAAATCGGCACAACCACCAGCGACGCGACCGGTCACTACTCATACGCATTCACACCCGAAGTTCCAGGCACATACACCATAATAGCTACCTTTGACGGCTCGAACTCCTACTACGGCTCATACGCAGAAACCTCCATACACGTACAAGAAACACTCCACGCCTCTCCCGCAGACATTTTACCTATGCCAACCTCTCCTTCGCAGACTACCTCTCCATCATCTTCGTTGCCCGGGCAAACAACCTCCCCTTCACCGTCAACTGCTGTTGTTCCCCCAACTAGCGCAGTTCCAACCACAACCTACCTTGCCATAGCAGTTGCAGTAGTCATAATAGTAGTAGCCGCCGCAGCACTCATCCTAAGACAACGCCAAAAATAACCCCAAAAACATCTCTTTTTTTATTTTTTGTATCAATGTATGGAATGATTGTGGTGACTCTTTCTCAAAAGCCACTCCACTAAAGTAGTTGCTTCCAATTTTTGGTTTGCGCGTAAACAGTAATCGGTGTTTTCTGCTGACTTACCATACTTCCTGATAATCTGCTACAGTAATGTCCCATCCTGTCAGTGCCGTGCCTTCGTAAAAGACGTTTGTTCGTATATTCATCTGAGACCCCGCGCGAATAAACCCTGCCTCTACGTAAGTTTCGTTTGCCACAACGTCATTTTGATACAGAACAACATACAACCGTACGTTTGCTACGTCTTTGATGCCCCTGTTTAGAACCTCGCCAGTTATCCACAGTCTTGGATCATCATCAGTTCTAACGTCAGTTGCTCCAAGCCTAGTAACGACGCCAGGGTGCCGCAAGTTCTGTATTTCTTCTTCTAATCCATCTATCCACTGGTCCCTTTCATCCACTAACGCCCATAGCGACTCAATTTCCGCGTCCCGTTCACTTATGCAAACGTCTCGCTCATCTATCCACGCGTTCCTTTCCATTATTAAGCCGTCCTTTTCCTTTATCACCGCATCTCGCTCTGCTACCCATTTGTCTCTTTCCTCAACCGACGTCTTCAACGTAGCTATCTCGTTATCTTGTTCTTTCAATTGATTTTGTAAACTGTTTTGGTTTTCTTCTAAGTTGCTCACTTGACTCTCTAATTGGCTTTTATCGGAAGTGAGACTCGCAACTTGGTCTTGTAGTTCTTGCTTTTCTGTTTCAAGGGTATTTACCTGATTCTGCAGAGTATTATTTCCGAGAATGAACCAAACATTAGAAAAAAGGAGTGCAATTGCCAAAACAGCACATACTATTAAACCAACCTTTGTCTTTCCAAAGATATTTACGTGGTTATGTGTCATCTGAACCATCAAAATAGGGTGGGGCAATTATGTATTAAATGATTTTGGTTAACACTGTAAGGCGGTTTTGAGGGGGAAGAAAAGGGCAACCTAAAAAGTACAGAAATAAAAAGAAGCTAGTATTCTTTGGGTTTTTCCCAAAGCTCCAGTCTCTGCTTCTTGAGTTCTCGACGTTTCTTCTGCAAGAAATTGTACACCGTGTGGTGTTCGCTGCCCTGAATAATCATCTGCACAGCGCTCCTTGCAGCTTCAACCTCGTCAAATTCCCCAATGAATCCGACAGTGTGCCCATAGACGACTACGTCTGCCTCAGTTAACTCCTCGATGGTTCGTCGTGTTTTGCCGTTCATGCCGATAATACGGCTCTTCACGCGTCGAATGTCTGAATCTGACCTGCCGAAAATCAGGCGCAAATCGACAAAGTCGAAGATGGCTTCTTCGTTACGAATTAAACGGAAGGCTTGGTCAGGCGAAAATCCCCTGCCGATAGCCGTGACTACATCTTTGGCTCTTAGAATGGTGGATGGATCGGTGGCGTTTTTGTCCAGCGTGATTTCTACGCCGCCTGCGTCGCTTTCGATTTCCAGCTTAATTTGTAGGCGTTCTTCGATGTCTTGTTTGACTTTGCCTTCGGGTCCGATGAGGACGCCCACGCGTTCTTTGGGTATTCTTATAAATGTGTTAAGATTAGACATTTTTTCCTGTAACCTGCTTGTAAACTTCTTCGTTTGAGAGGACTTCTACGCCTTTGCGACTAAAGAACTTATTCACGTTAGTTATGTCCCTGTTCAAGAGAAACTTGGCTTGAGGATGCGAAATCGGAACGGACTGGGACATGTCAAACATGACCAGTTTGCCTTTCCAAATCATCAAGTTGTACTCGCTTAAGTCGCCGTGCACAAGCTCCGCTTCTCGATACAGTCGCTTCATGTACGTTATCAACTGCTTGTATGTTTTCTGCGGGTCGTTGGGTGCCTGCTCTTTAAGCGAAGGTGCACTAACGCCGTCCTTTCCAAGGAACTCCATAACAACCACGTTACGTTCAACCGCGATGGGCTTCGGCACACGCACCTTAGCCTTTTCTGCCGCATCCAAGTTCCTGAACTCCTTCTGAGCCCACGTAGAAATCAAAGAACGCGTATCCCGCTTCACGTTCTTGAAGCGGTAATCCCCTTCTATGTACATAATCATGCCTTTCTTGAACTCAGCCGACGAGGTCAAGTAGATTTTTACGGCCCGGTCTTCGCCGGTTTTGGTTTTGCCCCAGTAAACCCGTGCTTCTTTCCCTGCGTTTACTACGCCGTTTAACTCGTATAGTACGCCGCTGGTGAGGAAACGGTACAGAACCATTCGTGTGGATTGGTCAAAGACTTCTTCTATGGTGGCGCGTTCTTCGCTGACGTTGTGGATAAGCATGCGGTCTCGGCGTTCCACATTTTTTTCTTGTCGCTTGAGTTTTTCGCGGGCTTTGGACATAATCAACCATTAACATAATCGCTTTTTCGATGTTATAAGGATTTAAAAACAAAAAGCAAAACCGAAAGAACAAAAGATGGTTTTGGATACCGCTTAAACTGTGAGGTAGCCTTTTCGGCGCAGAATCTCAGCTTGACCATGAGTGTAACGCCAAGTCACGTCAGCGCGTGTGTCGGTTTGGAATTCCCACGGTGCAACTAGTACTACGTCGCCTTCGCGTATCCAGACTCTGCGTTTCATTTTGCCTCGGATTCTGCAGAGGCGTTCTTTGCCGTCTTGGCATTTAACCATGATGCGGTCAAAACCCAGTAACTTCGTAACTAAACCTAACAATTCTTCCTTCGAGGGGTACACCATTTCGTTTAGGCGCCCTTCGCTTAGCACTTTTTTCTTACCCATCTAAACATCTCACGGGTTAATCTCTTTGAAGAATGATAGATGTTGCTTAAAAGCATGTTCATCCATTTTTCGCACATTTCTATAGTCTACTTCCAAAAGCCAAAAGGTAACCGCCAGCAGAGCCAATATGTATCATTGGAAAAAATAGGTTTAAATTTTTAGAACGGTAACTTAATGTCGCAACAAATTGAGGTGTTTACGGGACGTCTTACGTTTTTAACCTACCCCAACGCGACAACCAGAAGCTAAAGCAAGTTATGGACGCCGTTAAGCAGAACCGCAAACTGCACACGTACTGGCGATGCAGCAACGTCATGGCAATCGAACGCATGGGCTACACCGACCACGGACCAACCCACGTTAAAATCGTTTCAAACCTGGCATTGAAGCTTTTGCGGATTCTTGTCGCCAAGCAAGTGACTCCCAGCATCGTTAAGGATTACGGCATGAAAAACGAAGACGCCGAAGTTGTCGTGGTTTTGGGCTCCATCTTCCACGACTTAGGCATGGTCGTCATTCGAAACCATCACGAAATGTACAGCGGCTTGCTGGCGCTGGAGTTTCTTGACAGCTGCCTCGCCTCCGCTTATGGCGAAGAGGAACGAGCAATAGTCACCTCGGAAGTTCTACACGCTATCGTTTCACACGAACGCCCTTACGTTCCCAATAACAACCCGTTGACTATTGAGGCAGGTATAGTTGGCATTGCGGACGCCTTGGACATGGAGGCAGGGCGTGCTCGGATTCCGTTTAGTGCTGGAAAAATCGACATCCATGCAGTGTCCGCTTTAAGCATTGAAAAAGTCGAAATCACGGAAAACGAGCTTGAAACGGGCAAACCGATAACCATAAAGATTACCATGTCTAACTCGGCGGGGGTTTTCCAGATTGACGAGCTGCTAAAGCCACGGATTGAAACTTCAGGACTGCAGAAGTATTTCCATGTAGTGGCTGAGATTACGGGCGAGCGGGAACGACGGATTATAGAGAAACTTGAAATCTAAACGGATATATTGATTTTTAACCCCGCAAAAGAACCATAAAAACAGTGTCACAAAGGGGTGTTCAAAATGGTTGATAAAAAGGATATTCTAAAGTGGAGCAAAAAATACGACCGAACACAGGGTCCTTGGCTTCAGAAAGAGGCCGAGTTAGGCGCCAAATTCCGCAAAAACAGATTCTTAACCTGTCAAGACTTAGCTGAGGTTGTGGAATGGAAGTTCAAAGACCAAGAAAACAAGAAAAACAAAGCCCGTGAAGCCGTAGCCAAAAACGACGAAGCTGCAGTCGAGCGTATGTCCAGCCAAGCCTTCAACATCGTGGGTACTCAAGACGCTTACCGCATGAGCAGCCTCATTACAATTAACGGTGTCAGCCCAGTCTTAGCCAGCGTAATACTTGCGTTTTTTGACCCCAAAAACTACGCCGTATTCGACGTGAACGTTTGGAAAGCAACATTGGGCAACATACCACCTAACTTGTTCACTGCCCAAAACTACCTACGATTGATAACTGCCCTAAGAAAAACTGCCAATAAACATGGTTTGGATGCTCGAACGGTGGAGAAGGCTTTTTTCATCAAAAGCCTCGAACGCTAAGACCCCTTTGTTTATGGGATTACAAGTTGGTAGTTGTTTATCTGTTGGATTTCCACGGTGGCGCTGTCTATGGTGCAATCCAGTAAGTGCCCACCAGCATCGTGCTCATCAGTGATGAAGTGTAAATGGTATCCCGCGTAGTCGACGACGCTCATGCTGTTTGGGAAAACGAATCCCACGGCTGTTCCTTCAACGTTGTTGAGGTTGAAGACCGTTTGGTTTTTCACGACCTCGGCGAGTGGCTGATATGGTTTTTCCTGCAGAGGGACGCTTCTTGTTTCGGCGTAGCTGTAGGTGCCGTGGACTTTTATGGCGTAAATGGCGTTATAGTCTGGTAAGGTTCCGTTGATGAAGCTAACTAACTCAGCGTACGTTAAGCTTGAGACTTGCGTGGTTTGTTCAGCCTCAAAAAAGGTTACTGTAGCATACGGTGTTAGTTCATCTGGTTCTATTTCGCGGGGTATTCCACTGGTTGGAATCTGGTAGAATGTTCCGTCAAGGGCAATCATTTCCCCGTTTAATCCGTTTAGTGTTCCAATGCCAAAATCGCCGTGTTGGGCTAATTCGGAAAACGTTGTGTTGCCGTCGTATTGTCCTTCAGTAAGTAGGCTGAATTGTAAAACCTGAAACAGAGTGTCTTGTTTTTCTGGATGCGGTGTGAACACATACAATGCAGCACTTAAAACAACTATCACCAACACAATGGCAACAATGGAACTCTTAATGCGGTTAACGGACATGTCCTTTTCTCTCTTTAAGCATTCCGTAAGTTCTTTCTAAACTAAAATGTTTTGCGTATGTACCCTCTAAATTTTGGTCTTCAAAGCGCGAGATATTTCGATTTTTGATATGTTCAGAGCTTGGGAACGCTGCTTTTATTCTGACTTCTTTCTTGTGTAGCAATAAAGGTGATTGAATTGCGGAAAACCCACTCAGCAGTAATCCTGACAGCAATTTTGGCATTAGCAATGGTTTTTATGTTAAATGTTTCTGAGGTAAAAGCAGCGCCTGAATCCACTTTGATTGTTAGCTATACCATCACAGGCGGAGGAAAACCAGAAGCGCCCATTATAAACTACGTTGACGTACACGGTAAAGAGCAAAAATGTCCGCTTAACACCACTGCCGATAGGCTCTTAGTGAAAAAAGGCTCTAAGTGGTCAGTAACACCTGGGAACACGATTGTTGGCTCTGAGGTGGAGCAGTGGTTTTCTAAGAATGAAACTTGGTCAGGCACTGCCCCCGCAAATGGTAAACCGCGAACGTACGTGTGGTGTTATACGCATCAGCTTAAAGTCAGCTTTGATGTAACCCGTGTGTTAAAAACCGATACTTCAAGTGTCGTTGTCACCGTGGCAGGTTCAGATAAAACAGCGGCGCAGTTGCCCTACACCACGAACTGGATTAACAGCGGAACACCCCTGTTTTACAGCTTCGAAAGCCCATTGGCGTCCACATCTCACCCGTTAACTACATATTACACTTGGAATTCAACCATCGGATTACACCAAACCCTGCAAAAAAACACCTTCCCAGTGACCACAGCAGGAACCATAACAGGCAACTACCTCCGTGAGCAGTCTCAAACAAACCCCATAGCAACATCATTAACAGTAGCTTGCAGTCCAGAGACCGTAAATAAGCTGGGAACCGAAACAACCTTCATCTCGGGAACCCTAAGCAGCAAAGGCATAGGCGTAGCAGGCAAGACAGTTGGCCTCAGTTACTTCGACGGTTTACAATGGACTCAAATGGCAACCGCGACAACCGCTAAAAGCGGGGGATACCAGTACAGCTGGGACGTACCCTCAACTCTGGCTAATGGTCCCTACGCTGTAAAAGCCGAATTTGCAGGAGATGCCGCTTACAAACCTTGTTCGGCAACCACGGGAACATTTGGGAATGGGGGGCACTTGTTTGTGGTTCCTGAATACCTTTGGGGTGGCTTAACGGCGTTGGTCGCCTGTTTTGTTGCGTTAGTTGTTTTTAAGAAACGTGGCAAACGGTCTTCATAGCCGCCTTTTTTCAGGGGAAAATGGTATAAATCCAGAAGTTCAACACTATCTAGAAGTGACTTGAAATGCCCGAAACGATAGCCCTGCCTGATACGGTCTATCAAGATTTAGTTTCCATATCCGAAGAACTTTCAGACATGGCCCGAAAACCCATCTCGCTCAGCATGGCAGTTTATCTTTTGACAGCGGTTTATCGTGCTCATCTACATGACCCCTGTGCAATGGACATGTTCCGACAAAAAATGGCGAACGCTGACATTATGAGCCCTGAAGAGTTTGAGAAGGCGTGGGATTTAACGATACCAAATAAAGAAAAGAAAAACGAAAAGAAGTAACACAACTCCTCAGTTTTATCTGAGCCGTTCCCTTAAGACCATAATCAGTGCGGCAATGACCAGTACACTGCCGTTGCGGCTGCTAAGGTTTCTGTAACTGGGACCTTTTTTGGTAATTTAAAACAAGTCGAGTTCAGACGGGATTTTTGCAGGTCTGTAAAGTTATTTGGTTTTTTAACGGAGAGCAATTAAGTGTTGTAGGTGGGTACATCCAATGATTTTGAATGATTTAGTTGCGTTTGTTTTCGTTTTGCATAAGTTGCAATACGGCGTACTCAATTGAGGGGCTGCGCGAGGCGTATTTACGTGTTTCCACCTGTTTATCCATCCACTTAACTATGTCGTCACGAATGGTGACTTGAATTCTCACTTTTGGCATTGCATGTTACCGCTTGATTCTTTATATTTTGCTAAGCTTATTGAGCTTGTGGATTCTGACTTCTAATTACTCTTCAAGAAGCTTATTTCTGTTTGTGCCCGTTGGTACACAACCATACACACCGCTGAAAACTGAGAAAAAGATATGTGCTCCACGAACGTATAAAATCACGGTGCTAAAGATGGAAACTTTTGAAGCCATAAAAAAAAGACGAAGTATAAGAAGCTACCAAGAAAAACCTGTAGAAGAAACAAAACTTCTGCGAATTCTTGAAGCCGCAAGGCTTTCCCCTAGCGCCGTAAACATGCAACCCTGTGACCTTATTGTTGTCAAAGAGCCAGAAGCAAAAAAACGCTTATCAAAAGCCTACCCGCGAACATGGTTCGAGAAAGCACCCCTAATAGTTATTGTCTGTGCAACTCCTGAAAAGGCTTGGCAAAGAAAAGATGGAGAAGAAATCTGGAAAATCGACGCTGCCATTGCCATGCAAAGTTTAGTTCTTGCTGCCACGGCGGAGGGGTTAGGGACTTGTTGGGTTTGTGCGTTTGACGAGGAAAAAACCAGGGACGCCCTTGGAATTCCAGAGACTGTGCGTGTGGTTGCCATGACTCCTTTAGGTTACACGGCTGAACAGAAAGGAGAAGTCACTGAAAGAAAACCTTTGACCGAATTCATCCATTATAATCAATGGTAACCCGTTAATTTTGTTGAACTTCTTTTTCGCCGCAAATCTTAAAGCCTCTTCAGCATAGTATAGTGATTTTAGGTGCTACTTTGAGCTCCATCCAACCTCCAGCTGAAGATGCAAAACAAAACAAACTAACAGTTAAAGCAATGTTTCCGCGGATGGCACCTCGAACAGACGCAACAAAAAACCAGTATGTACAGGAATACTGGAAAAACGTAGATAACCTCTTCTATCGAACCATTGGTCACGCGGAAACTGCATTCAAAGTAAATATCTACATAAACATAATTGTGGTAATCATAGGAATCGTTATCCTCGGATACTCCATACTTTACAGTTGGATAAACGGGCTCAACTTATACTCAACAGCGTTTGGCTCGCTAGGAGTTGTCAGCTTCATCGCCACATTTTACCTAACGCCGCAGAAGCGCGTTCAAAAAACAGTGGGTGATTTGACTCAACTGCAGATGTTCTACCGAACTTACTACATGCAGGCAGAAGCCATCAACGACTGGCTGTTTAACAACCAGAAAAACCTTAGCCTAAACGATTTGGATACGGTGAACAAGCAGCTTGAAGCTCTCACCAACGGCTGCGTGGAAAAAATCGAAAGCTACATCGGAAAAGAATAATTGGCTTTCCAAAAGCACCGTTTTGCATTATGCTTGTTTTACTTTTAGCATGCAAATTTTTTCCGATAAGCCACCTGTACGTCAATTTAGGAAATGAGTTAGGAAGTTTTCCTTTTTAATGTGGGATAAGTGTTATAAGCGGGTGGCTCCGTTGAAAATGTAAGTGATTTGGTATGCAATTGTGGAAATTGCGTTTATCCATGGTTGCCACGTTGGCAGCAATCTTCGGTTTATCCACGCTAGTTTTCGCCATAGTCTTAACTTGGGTGGGAACTTTCAGCCTAACAACCATAGCAATCTTGGTTGTTACCTTAAACATTGTTCAATGGCTCATTGGGCCGTACCTTGTGGGCGCGATTTACCGCGTACGTGAAATGAAGCAAGGCGAAAACCCCAAACTGCAGCAGATGGTTGCAGATTTAAGCCGCAAAAGCGGAATCAGCACCCCCAAACTCATGCTTGCCCAAATCCCCATGCCAAACGCTTTCGCGTATGGGTCACCAATTTCAGGCAGCAGGGTCGCAGTGACCCAAGGTTTACTCAGCAGCCTTAACGAGGGCGAAGTAGAAGCGGTTTTAGGTCACGAATTGGGTCACTTGAAGCATCGTGACGTACAGATTATGATGGTAGTTAGCTTTTTGCCCGCGTTGTGCTACTACATCGGCTACTCACTGTTGCTTTCGGGCATTTTCGGTGGGCAGCAAAGCAGAAATAACAACGGAAGTGGCGCAATAATCGGTATTGCGTTTATGGCTTTCAGTTGGGTGCTAAACCTCTTCACGTTGTACATTAGCAGGCTAAGAGAGTATTACGCGGATAGACACAGCGTCTCTGTCGTCGACAACGGCGCTGACAAACTCAGCACAGGCTTAGCTAAGATAGTGAACGCAAGCGCACGAACAACCTTAACCCGACAGCAAAAGGAACAGATGAAAAACTTCAGCAGCTTCAAATCCCTATTCATCGCAAACCCCGAAACAGCAAAAGAAGACTCCGAAGCAGTGCACGCATTCCAAAGCAACCAGAAAATGGTCGAAGAAATTATAGACAAGAAATTGACGTTCGGAGACAAACTTGTTGAGGCACTTTCCACACATCCAAACATCGTGAAACGGTTAAGTGCCCTGCAAGAGCTAAAGAATAACCCGAACGCATAGTGGCTTTCTTTTTTCCTTCTTTTCCGTTTTATCCTTGGAAAACGTTAAAACAACCTCAGCTGAACTGTGTTATGGTGAACATTTTGGATAGCGCACGTTTATTCCAGCAGGTCGAAGCCCTCAAACCTGAAATGGTCAATACCCTGATGCAGCTTATTCGCGTGTCTGCTGTTGGACCTGAAAGCAGCGGCGACGGCGAAGACGCAAAAGCCGCGGTCTTAATGCGGGTGCTTTCTGAAGTAGGCTTTGACCGAGTAGAACGCTACGACGTTGATGATTCGCGTGTTTCTTCTGGGAAACGACCCAACATCGTGGCTTACCTTGATGGGGAGACAAACAGCAAACGGTTGTGGATTGTTACTCACTTGGATGTGGTTCCTTCAGGCGAAGCATCCCACTGGAAAGTCACCAAACCGTTTGAGCCCACTTTCCAGAACGGCAACGTTTATGGACGGGGAAGCGAAGACAACGGACAATCGCTAGTTGCCTCAATATTTGCTGCAAAAGCGCTTAAACAGTCGGGCGTCGGTCTTAATCGTTCAGTGGCTTTGGCTTTTGTCGCAGACGAAGAGCAAGGAAGCACCATGGGCATCCAGCACCTGCTTAGCAAGGGACTTTTCCGCGAGGCAGATGTGGTTTTGGTTCCCGACAGCGGCACCCCAAAAGGTAACTTTATCGAAATTGCAGAAAAAAGCATCCTATGGTTCAAGGTTTCCGCCTTCGGCAAACAGACACACGCAAGCATACCAAGCAAAGGCTTGAACGCGCACCGAATCGGCATGCAAATTGCCCTCAAGTTAGATTCAAAGCTACACCAAAAATACAACGCCTGCAACACCTGCTTTTCAGACCTAATCAGCACGTTTGAGCCGACAAAAAAGACAAAAAACGTAGACGCCGTAAACATCGTCCCCGGGGAAGACACATTCTATTTTGACTGCCGCATCTTGCCACAATACGCTGTTGAAGCGGTGTTGGCTGATGTTTGCGACATTGCGAGCGAGTTTGAAGCTGAAACGGGTGCCAAAATCAAGATTGCGGTTTTGCAAAAGCAGACAGCTGCGCCAGAGGTTACCAGCGACTCCGAAGGTGTTATGCTTCTCAAAGAGGCTCTTAGGCAGGCAAGGGGCTTTGACGCTGTGGTAGGCGGAATTGGCGGGGGAACCTGTGCGGCTTTTTTCCGTGAAAAAGGGATTTCCGCAGTGGTCTGGAGCACAATTGACGAGGTTGCACATCAACCCGACGAATACTCCAAAGTGGCAAATATGGTTGAGGACGCGAAAGTGTTTGCCCTGTTGGCACTGCTTTAGACCATGCAAGCAGTTTTGTTATCTTTTTTCCTTTTTACGGTGGCATAACCGTTTTAAACTGGACTGCACGTTATTCCACGCGTTTCTGTTAACGGAGTGTGTACCGGTTTGAACAAGACTGAACAAATAATTAGCCAAGCGCGTAAAGAGGGACGCAAAGCCCTTTTGGAGCCCGAAGCAAAAACCATCTGCACCGAGTATGGTATTTCTGTAACTAAATTTAAGGTAGCTCAAACCCAAGAGGAAGCAGCGGTGTTTGCGGAGGAAATTGGTTTTCCTGTGGTTTTGAAGATTGTTTCGGAGGATATTATCCACAAGTCGGATGCTGGCGGTGTTAAAGTGAACTTGAAAACCAAAGAAGAAGTCAAAGCGGGCTACAGCAAGATTCTGGATAATGCCAAAAAATACAAGGTAGACGCCAGAATTGCGGGTGTGCTGGTGCAGGAGATGGCTCCACAGGCAACTGAAGTTATTATCGGCTCAGTTAAGGATCCACAGTTTGGTCCTGCTATCATGTTTGGGCTGGGCGGTATATTCGTGGAGCTTCTTAAGGATGTGACGTTTAGGATTGCGCCCATTACAGAGCAGGAAGCTGCAGAGATGATTAGGGGCGTGAAAGCTTATCCAATGCTAAACGGCTACAGGAACACTCCGCCAGCGGACGTTGACGCCATAGTGAGCCAACTGCTTGCAGTTTCCAAACTGATTACGGAACATCCAGAAATCAAAGAGTTAGACCTAAACCCCCTCATGGCTTACGAGAAGGGCACAAAAACCGTAGACGCCAGAATAATTTTAGAATAGAAACCAACGCTGCGCACTGCACAGTTGCCTCTCCTATTTTGTCACTTAATTGCTTAAGGCATTGTCAATGCAAAAAAAGCGATACACCCTTCTTCAACGCACTAACTACCCCGTCCCGTTTAATCACTCTGATTAACCGTGCAGGTGATTTGTTAAAGCTGCTTTGGAACTGCCTTTGCACCTTCAGAAGCATGTCGTAATCGAATTCGGCTGTTTTGACGCGCGCCAAAAAGTTATCCATTTGGTCGTACAACCCTTTTTGAATGACTTCGTTGTAGAGTTTGCTACCGGGGCAGGCAACGTAGATGTTGAATTGGCACCAGTCAGGGTTTAGTTGCTTGGCAAACTCGAAGGTGGCTTGCATGTCGTCCATGGTTTCGCCGGGGATTCCGAGCATAAACGAAGCTACTGTTTGTATGCCTTCTTGTTTGCAGAGTTCGAAGGCTTCAGAGATTTTTTGGAGGCTGAGGTTTTTGTTCAGTTTTTCCATAATTGGCGGTGACCCTGATTCTACGCCAAAGAAGATGGTTTGGCATCCTGCGTTTTTCATTTCTCTAAGTAGGGCTCTGGAGACTAGGTCGGCTCGTGTGTCGCAGACCCATTTTATGTCAATCTTGTTTTTCTTAATGAGTCCACAAAGTTGAAAGGCTTTCTTTTTATTGATGGTGAAGTTGTCGCCTACAAAGTAAATTCCTTTGGTGCTGTACGTTTTGATCATATACTCGATTTCGTCTATGATTCTTTGGGGCGTGAAGGTTCGGCAGGTGTTTCCCCAGAGTTCTTTGGTTTCGCAGTAAGCACAGCTATAGGGGCACCCGCGGATTATACTCATGGTGTCTACGGGCTCCACGTTTAAGTACGGGATTCTGCGGTCATACATCTTCATTGGCAAAAGGTGTCTTGCGGGAAAAGGAATTTTGTCTAACTTGGCAATGAACTCGGGCGCATTCCTGATTTCACCGTAGGCGATTCCGGGAATTTGGGCGACCTCATTGTCTTTTTGTTCTCTGGTTAAGGCCTTTGCGAGTTTGACTATTGCTTGTTCGCCCTCGCCAATAACCACGTAGTCGATTTCTGTGTGTTGCAGCATAGTTTCAGGCATATACGAAGGGTGTGGACCCCCTACCACAACCTTGCAAGACGGTAACGCCTCCTTTACTGCCTTGGCAGTTTCGATGCACCGCTCATAAGTTAGAGAACTGCAAGTTATACCCACTATCTCCGGAGCCCGCTTGCTAATTTCAGTTTTAACCTCTTCAATTGGGCGCTCAAGTAAGTAGTTATCAAAAATTTCAACTTCAAAACCATATTTTTCCAGAGCCGCAGCCACATACGCTAACCCCAAAGGAGGAAGCCGACCCGCCATGCCCCAAGGCGACTTAGCAGGCGGCGCAGTGGTTATCAACAGAATCGGCATTGCCTTTCTCCTGCGGTCATTGATGGTTTTGTAGCGGTGTTCACTTTTTAGCCCATTATGTGGTTAAATTTCGACCTAACTGCTCTTCTGAAGTGCGCTAAGATTAGTCGGGTTGCGCCTAGTCCCCACATTTTGCCTTTTTTGAACATGCCTCGCGCGCTGACAAAGTATGCTGGGCTCAGGTAGAATTGCTGGAACGCTTGTTCCCGAATTTCAACAAGTTCCTGCATGCTTAACGTTGGGATTTCAAACACGGGCGTTGCGGTGTCGTATCGGTTAAAGTCGGTGATTCGAAGCCAACCGTTTGCTTTAACTTCGTCGTACATGGGTGTTCCAGGGTAAGGTGTTGCAATGTAGAAGCCAACGTCGTTAGGATTTAGTTCCTTTACGAAGCGGATGGTTTCCCAGGCGGTTTCTTTGGTTTCTCCTGGGAAGCCCAAAATTACGCCTGCAACAACCATCAGTCCAGCTTCTTTTGCCCATTTGAAGGCGCGTCGAATCTGGTTAAGCGAGAAGCCTTTTGCCATGGCGTCTACGACTTGCTGGCTGCCAGATTCTACGCCGAACCAAACACCAATGCAGCCTGCTTTTCGCATTTTAACCAGCAACTCTTTAGTTACCATGTCCACGCGGGTTTCGCAGTCCCACTTGAATTTCAGACCACGGCGCTCGATTTCGTCGCAGATTTCTGCAGTTCGAGCTTGGTCCACCGTGAAAGCGTCATCATAAAAAGTGAATTGGTTAGCGTTGAAGTTTTTGTGCAAGTACTCCATTTCGTCGACGACGTTTTTTGGGCTACGCATACGGTATCCTCTGCCGAACATGCGAACTGCCGTGCAGAAGTTACACCAGAAAACGCATCCGCGGCTGGTCATAATCGGGAACGGAATCGTGCCATACTTGCTTAAGTCACCAGCATCTTCATGTGTGTGCCAAAGGTGATGCGCAGGAAAAGGCAAGCTGTCAAGGTCTTGCAAGTATGGTCTATCGCCGTTTTTGACGAAGCCGTTGCCTTTTCGGCAGGTAGTGCCCACAAGGTCATTTAAGGCTTTGCCTTTTTCGATTCTTTCGGCAAGTTCAAGCATTGTGGCTTCGCCTTCGCCTCGAACAATAACGTCTAAGTCTGGGGATTCCTGCAGGGCTTTGTCGTCCCAGAAGGTAACGTGGCTGCCTCCAATAGCGACGACGCAGTTAGGCCAAGCTTCCTTTGCGATTTTAGCCACTTGAAGTGCCGACTTGTAGGTGAGAGTTGTTGATGTTATTCCAACGATGTCAGCTTCTTTCTTGCTAATTTGCGTCTTTAACTGTTCAAGCGAAAGCTTTTGGGCTTGGCAGTCAATTACGTTAACTGGATATTGGCTTTTTTCTAAAACAGCAGCCAGATACCCCAAACCTAACGGAATAAAGGCTGGGTGCTGGTGGGAACCAACTGGGTAAGGCGGGTTAACAAGAGTTATTCGTGTCCTCATTATATTTCCCTGAGCATGTACGGTCTTATGGTTTTTAAGCGTACGGCGGTTCATTTACCTTTTGCAACATACGCAACTTTGGGGCATCTCTCCGTATTGTCCAGAAAACCGCAACAACTAAATTGCCTCAACTGGTCAATGAGTAAAACGGTTTATTCTTCTTTTTTGGAGCCAGATCTGCCCATAACTGTTGAAATTAACTGAGGAACTTTGCTTCGCCAAAGCAGGTGGTTAAGCGCGGTTCGCGCCATGATTTTGCTGTAGAAGTCGCCCCGCATGGATTCACGCACGTAGTACGTTGGCGAAAAGAAGCGGTTGAAGTACTCTTTTCGGGTTCTGTCGATGTTTTCTTGGGACAGAAGCGGACTCTTAAAGACAGGCGTAACCTCATCATAGTGGTTCCAATCAGGATCCATCGTCCAACCCAACTTCTCCAACTGAGCCGCCATTTCCGTGCCCGGGTACGGTATCGCTTGGCACATGTAAACATAGTCCGGCTTAGTTTTCTCCATGAACTCCACGGTCTGCTGAAGCATCTCAGGTGTCTCACCCGGATAACCCACAACCACAGATATTGCAGCACCTATGCCTATTTCTTTGGTCAGCTTTATAGCGCGGGCATTTTGCTTCACAGTGGTGCCTTTTCTCATGAGATTTAGCATTTTTTGGCTGCCTGACTCGACACCGTAATGAATAAGTTTGCAGTTTGCCCGCTTCATTTTCTGCAGCATCTCTACCGTGACTTGGTCAACGCGGGTGCGGCAATCCCAAGGCAAATCCACTTTACGGTCTATAATTTCTTGACAGATATCGAAAGCACGTTGCTTATCAAAAGTGAACGTGTCATCGTAAAAGGCATATGCATCGGCGCCGTGCTCGTCACGCAGCCACTCTAACTCATCAACAACTTTCTTTGGGCTTCGCGCTCGAAAGCCGCGCCCACACATCTGTGATGCCAAACAAAACGCGCAGTTAAACGGGCAGCCCCTGCTTGTTATAATGGGCAAGTACATTTTACCTGAGAACTTGTAGCCGCGCAGGTCAAAATGGTCATATGCTGGATGTGACAGTTCGTCAAGGTTCTGGATGAATTCTCTGTCTTTGGTGCGGACAAGCTTACCGTTTTTCTTGAAGGTTATGCCGTTAACCTTGCCGAGCTTTCCTAAAGCTGGTTCCGATGATAGTTCTGCCAGTTCCAGAAGCGTTTGTTCGCCTTCGCCGCGGGCTACCACGTCGGGCGCGTTCGGTTCTACCATTGTTTGTTCGTCAAGGACGGTGACGTGAGGTCCACCCATTACAGTTAAGCAGTTAGGACACACTTCTTTGGCGATTTTCACAATTTCCAATGCGGGTTTGTAGGTGAGGGTGGCGGATGTGAGTCCAATAAGGTCCGGTTTAGTCTTTGCGAATTTGTCTGCTAGCTGTTTAGGCGAGGGATAATCAACTTGGCAGTCTATGACATTGACTTCGTAGTCGTTTTTTTCCAGAAACGCGGCTAAATAGCCGATGCCTAAGGGAATAAAAGGTGCCTGTACCGCCCCAGCCGGGTACGGTGGGTTGACAAGGGTCACGCGTGCCTTCAAGTTTGTTTCGCCTAAACGTTGCTTGAAGAACCAACGGGTCTGCGCGCTAGTATGTGTTTTGCATAACAACCAAGAGTAAACCACCGTTGAAAATAATACAGCGCTTCGAGAAAAGCAAGCAGCCGTTCTTCGTTCATTTCCTCAAAAATCGCGGTTTTGATGTTTTGCATAAGCTATTAATTCCAGCGCCTCCTCTTAACCACCTATCCAACTTAAGGGGACATGCACCTTTTCCTAAGCAGCCCCCAAAACAGTAGGTTCACAAAATGCGTGTTTGCCTCATTAACCCTCCACGTTTACACCCAAAAATGTGGGGAAAACCCAGCCCCTTCCAACCAATCGACCTCGCCTACGTCGCCGCAGTTCTGGAAAAAAAACATAACGTAAACGTTATCGACGCCCCCGCGGAAGGCTGGACAAACCTTCAGGAAATCGGCAGCAGAAAGTACCGTCTGGGATTAACCAACGGGCAGATGACTTTTCGGGTTAAGCAGTTGACGCCTGAATTTGTTGTCATTACCATTCCTTTTTCAGGGTGGTGGGAAACTGCCTTTGAAGCCGCCAATGTTGTGAAAAGCGTGAACCCCAAAATCAAAACCGCATTGATGGGGCTGCATCCTACTTCGCGACCTGAAGAATGCCTAAGGCAACCAAACATAGACTTTGTAGTTACAGGCGAACCCGAACTTACCGTACTTGAACTGGCAGATACTCTTGAGCGGGGTGCAACGGAAGAGGGCCTTCGGAAAGTTTTGGGTATAGGCTTTCTTAGCAAAGGCGAGGTTGTTATTAACCCGCGGCGTCCTTTCAACGATGACTTGGACAGTTTGCCTTTTCCTGCGCGGCATTTGTTGCCTTTGGAGACTTTTTTTGTAGCCATTAAGAAACGCCCCATACGTGGCGAAATTCGTAAGCCTTACGCCCGCGTCATCACTAGCCGAGGCTGCCCCCATAGGTGCATCTTTTGTTCTAACTACATCATGAATGGCAGAAAATGGCGTTTCCGAAGCCCCGAAAACGTCGTTGCCGAACTTGAAGCAGTTGTCCGCAAGTTTGGTGTGAAGCAGGTGGATTTTGACGACGAAAACTTAACGTTTGACATGGCTCGGTTTGAACGCATCTGTGACTTGATTGTCGAGAAGAAGTTGAAGATTGAGTGGTTTACGCCTAACGGTGTGCGCGCCGACGGTTTAGATGAGAATTTGCTTCGGAAGATGCGTGCTTCTGGGTGTCATCGAATTCTGATTGCGCCTGAGTCTGGTTCGCAGCGGGTAGTTACGGATATTATTAAGAAGAATTTGGACTTGAAGAAAGTGGAGAGTGCCGTGGTTGCTGCCCGCAAGGTCGGCATCAAAGTCGGCTGTTTCTTCATCATAGGCATGATAGGCGAGACCAAAACTGAAATCCGCAAAACCATAAACTTTGCCCTCAAACTCAGGCAGTTGGGTGCTGACCGCTTCTACTTCAGCTTTGCCACGCCGCTTTACGGGACGGAGTTGTATGAGCAGGCTAAACGTGGCGGCTACCTGAAGGCGGGCTTTGACGATGAGGCGTTGTCTGAGGCGCAGCCGCTTATCGAGACGCCCGAGTTTTCGGCGGAGGATTTGCGGGAACTTTGCGCGCAGGCAATAATGATTAACCCGACCGTCAACAGTGACCGCCTTTTGCGGGCTATTCGGAATCCTCGTCGTGCGTTGGAGACGTTAATTGGTATGACACGTGCCCGTCAGTATCAGAAGGAAATTGCCAAAAAAAGCGGCAGCGAATAAGAGGGGTGCGGTTATGGTTTGGGCTGTAGGGATGCTTCTTTGATTTCCATGTAGAGCCAGTGGCGTTTCCAGTTCTTGCTTTTTTCTTTGTGGTCTTTTTTCTTGAATTTGTCGAGTCTGATGTTGTGTTTGAAGAAGGGTGCTTCGACGACTTCGCTGTGGTATCCTTGTCCGTCTTCGCTGCAGACATCTATGCCTTTCTCGTCTGCCAGCGCTTTGAGCTCTTTGAGGCTGTTTGGGTCAATTTTGCGTCCCAGCCACTCTTCGCCAAAGAAGTCGTGGTTGATGCAGTTCAGGATGGGGCGTAAGCCTAAGTCGATTTCTTCTTTGAGGATGTCGTAGGTGTCGCCTGACGGGTTCAGGTTGGGCATCATAAACTCCAACCCTGCCTCCTTGCACATGGCTTCGTAGTAGCCGCTGTGAACTATGGCGCATCCTGCTCCGACGATGTCGCCTGTGACGACGCCTTGGATGCCTTCTGTGTCGTGTAGTTTGGTGAGGGCTTTGAGGATGTCTTCGTAGGCGCGTTTGATTTTGATTTTTCGCAGTGGGATGTTGAGGGTTTGGGCTTGGAGTTCCATGACTGGGAAGCTGTGGAAAACGTACGGTTTCGCGTACTCAAACGTGAGCAAGTAGGCAACTTGGTGTCCCTGCTGAACCGCCTTATGGTAAGCTAAGCAGCATTCTTTGCCTCCACTCCAGTGAACAACAACCTTCATTTGTCTAGTCCCCACGAAACATGCCTCTGGAAACGGTATTAAACCTTTTCGCCAAAACGCCGTTTGGCGGGGCCGGGTTTGTAAATTTGTAAGCAGAAACAAATTGGTTCTTTTCTGTTAGTTTTTGTTATTTTTTGTGACTTTATTTTTTTGTGTTGTTGTCACAGGTTTGCTTAGCACAACCGTTATACAGTTGCCTACTCTTGTTTTTGGTGTTCTTTTTTGTTTTGTCTAAGGTCGTCTCTTTTTGCGAAAAACACTGTTTTTGTTTTTCAGGACAACCGCTAACAAACAGGTTATAACGGTTATTGTCAAGACTACGGCGGCAGGGTTCATTTCGGGTATTGTTGGGGAAGGCGAAGGCAACATACTCGGAGAAGGTGTTTGGTTTGTTGGAGAAGGAGTGAGTGGTGTTGGAGAAGGCGTCTGGGTTGTGCCTGTTGCGGTGGCGTATTTTAGATTGGTGATGACTGTTTGGGAGTTTAAAATGTAGCTTATGTGGGGGTTGCCGTGAGAATCTAAGGCTAAGCTTGGTTTACCGAGGAAGCGGTGTGTGTCTACTGTCTGGGTATCCCAAGCAGTGCCGATCCAGCGGGTATACTTCAAAAAGGACACATCTCCTTTTGCTTCGTCGTAGATTGAGTCGATGTAGCAGACGCAGGGGTTATCGTTGGCGTCTAATGCCAGATACATTGATTCTGATTTTACGTTTGAAATTACTGTTTGTGCATTCCAGGCGGATCCATTCCAGCTTACATGCAGTATTGTGCTAAGTGTAGTCATATTTTCGGAACTGACAAAGTAACGCTGTCTGCAGATGAAGTGGGGGTAGCCTTTGGAGTCTATGATTAAGTTTTCGTAATCGCTGATTGGGGGTGGTAAGGAGAGGGGCTGAATTTTCCAGCTATAATTTTGGTATACGGCAAGCGTAAGGTTTAATGCGTTAATGACAACGGGTTGACTACGATACTCATAGGAAGACGAGCTGTAGAGTATGTAGGGTGTATTGTTTTTGTCTAATGCAAAAGATAAGCTGGTAGGTATTTCTCCTTCGTATGCTGCTACTGTTTGGATGCTCCAGTTTGTTTCGTCTGAGACGGCGTATTTGATTGATGCCCCATCGGTGTATGCTATATGTGGGTTTCCGAATGAATCCAAAGTTACAACTCCACAGCCGACACCCGTAACGTAGTCTGTGTCCACAGTTTGAATGCCCCACTTTGACCCTGTCCAACTTGCATACATTAAGGGTTGCCAAGAACGGCCATATAGTATGTGTGGATTGTCGTTGGCGTCTAATATAAGGCTGTGTGCAATGCCTTCGTCTACTTTTTGGGTGCTCCAGCCTGAACCGTTCCAGCTTGCATACATCACAAAGTGATAGGATAACTGGCGTATGGAACTTTTGTTCCAATTAGTGTATGCTATGTGGGCGGTGTTGTTTGAGTCTACTGCAATTGGGTATCGCATTTGCCAAGTATAGACCTTGTTATCTACCGTTTGAATGTTCCATGTTACGTCAGCGTTGCACGGCACCACGGAGAAAACAGCCAACAATATCATTGATAGAGAAAGTGTGCTTATGAAGGCGCAAACTCGCGTTTTCTGCATCCCCTAAAGCCCCCAATTATTAATCAACAAAAATATGAAAGGTTATCTATTAAGATTAATCTAAAACTTCGAGCAGATTTCTTGTCAAATAGAATTTTCTTTATGTTTGGAGCGTTTTCTTCTGATGGCAAATAACATTGTAGTTATTGCAGCTATTAATGGTGCTAGTAGACTTAAGGAGGTAAATTCAGGAATTGTAGGTGAAACAGTTGGAGGCGGTGAGGTGGACGGTTCTGCTACAATGGCGTACACGTTGAAATCTCGCGAGCCTACGTAGACTACGCCGTCGACAACCGCTGGAGAAGAACTAACAGCGTGTCCAGTAGTGTAGTTCCATACTTTGTTTCCGGTGGTGGCGTTTAAAGCGTAAACATTCAAATCGCAAGAACCCACATAAACTATCCCTTCAACGACAGCAGGCGACGAATCAACAGCGCTTCCATTTATAGTATAAGTCCAAATTTTTATCCCGTTGGTGGCATTCAACGCATACACATTCCGGTCGTTTGAGCCTATGTATACCACGCCGTTAACTACTGCCGGAGATGTGTCTTCAATATAGTCGCCAGTGGTGTATTTCCATATTCTTTGTCCATTTGACGCATTCAACGCATACACATTATTGTCCCATGCACCTATATAGAGCACACCATCAACAACTGCGGGAGACGAATCAACGTGGCGGTCTAAGCGAGGGTAATCACCCGTTGTGTAGTTCCATATTTTTTGTCCGTTTGAGGCGTTCAAAGCGTAAATATCGCCGCCATCCCATGAACCAAAATAGACCATGCCGTTTGTAACAGCAGGCGATGAATAAACACTGCGGTGTCCTTTTTCTGTTGTGTAGCTCCATATTTTTTGTCCATTTGTAGCGTTTAGAGCGTAAACGTTGCCGTCTGATGTGCCGATGTAGAGCACGCCGGCAACTACTGCAGGGGAAGAAGAAGTTATTGCTGTGTTGTAATGCCATATTTTGGTGCCTGTTGAAGCGTTAAGAGCATAAACTCCCGAAGAACCCACATACACTACACCATCAACAACGGCAGGAGACGAACTAACACCACCACCAGTTGTGTAATTCCAAATCTTGTGTCCGTTTGCAGCATTTAAAGCATAAACGTTAGCGTCCAATGAACCCACGTACACCACACCATCAACCACTGCAGGCGAGGAAGTAACTTTTCCGTCGGTGGTGTATTTCCAAGTTTGGGTGGGCGCGTAGGTTAAGTTGCCGACAGCGCCGCTGTGAGTTGGGTCATAGCGAAACATTGGCCAATCGGCATGCGCAAAAGGAAGGGTAACTATGCTTAAAAGAGAAATTATGGTAATTGTTGAGGTTACTGTAGCTAATGTTTTCATACGCCAAAGTCTCCTCTTTTACTATTAGTTGCTGAAAGCAATAAGAATATATTGTTACCCAAACCATTTGGTGTACAATGCTTTAGGTATTTGACAAAAAGCGCTCCGAATTCTGCGACCTATCTGATGATTCGCTTCTGAGGCTCACCGCTAAACTCTAATTCGGGTGCAAATTGTCGGCTGGTTCTGCAGGACCGCTTTGACTCTTTCGGGGTAGATTCCGTTTATCACATAGCAATCCAAAGGATTCTCCAACAAAAACCGCGGCAAGAACTTGTCAACACTGGTTTTTTTCCCAATATCCATCAGTTCACGGGCGGAAATGTTCCTAAGTAGTTTGAGGTTTAGGTGCTTGTTGGGTTCTTCTGCAAAAATGCCGTCAACATCCGTCACAAACAACACTTTGGGCGTCTTCAAACGGACGGCAATGTAGGCGGCTATTGAATCGGAAGTGACATCCCACGAAGGCTCAAACGGATCGCTCTGAAGAAGCAGTTTTGAGGGCAAAAAGATGGAAACCTTCCCTGAATAAGACACTTTCATTACGTCTTCTAAGGAGTCATAGACGCTGGCGTCAGGAATCGCATGGGAAAGCAGCAACCCGTATTGGTCCATGGCAAGAATCGCCATCCGATGCGACAACAAAGCAGGCAAACCAAAGTTGGCGTCAACCTCACGAACAGCATCCGCAAAAGTTCCCCCACCCGGCACCACAACAAAACTAGTTTCTCTTGCATATTTCGCCAACGCCACGCCCAAGGCTTTCAACACAGCGGGGTTTTCTGATAGGCTTCCGCCGACCTTTATCACTGCTTCCATGTTAAGCCCCTACCTTCAAGTTTCGTTGCCGCCAGCAACGCTACACCCACCGCAGGAGAAGCCAACGCCGTACCCTTCGGTAAAACATCCTCGACGCTCAAAACCTTAGCGACGCCCGTTTTCTCAGCGGCTTTTCGTGCAAGAAAATCCCTGCCCAAACCCGTTACCACCGCAGGAGTTGTCCGCTTGGGGTTCGGCTTCATGCGATTGTAAACCTGATTGAGTCCTTCAGCAATCTGTATGACTTGCTGCCTATACACGTAAGCTGCAATTGTTTGAATTTCCGTCTCCGAAAGCATCTCAGTATCCGTGCACACAACCCGCGCCAGCCGCACCAACGCATCACCCCTCGTTTTCCCTTTGCCGTCCGAAGTTTCAACGGTGTAATCTTTCTCTTCGATGTTTCCCAAAATGAGGTGTACGTCACTACTCTGTGCAAAAAGCTCCGACGAAACCCTTGCCAATCCGCCTTTAACTGGAACAACGTTAACGATTGCAGCCACATTGGTCCGTAAGCTGCCTGTGTAAACGAGTTCGCCGTTTATGAGCTTCTCCAAGTCGGTTTTGCCCTCGGCTGCGACCTTGCCATCTCGTATGAGAATGATGCTGGTGCTCGTACTGCCCACATCAACCACCACGCAGTCGCTTAACTGCTGGGAAACCATCCAGCCCGTGGCAGCCCAATTCGCCGCCGCCACCCGCAAAGGCTCCGTTTTCGCAGATTCAACCGACCGCAACCCCACGTCAACATCCAAAACCAGCACCTCAGTTTCTGCGAAGGCTTTTTGGACGCAATCAAGGATGTGGTGGACGCCTTCACGTTTAGTGCGGTACGCATCGGATAATTCAGCCGTTAAAGTCACCGCCACGCAATCCAGCTTTGCAGAACCCGCTACTTTGCGTCTGAGTGTGGAGAGCATTTGGCAAAGCTGCTCTGAATCGCGTTTCCAGAACGGGAAATACTCCAACCCTAACCTGAACTTCGTTACTTCGCCGTTTGTGGTTGTGATGAATGCGGCTTTGGTGTTAGCGCCACCTATATCCAGCCCTAAAATGTTTACCATAACTGTTGTCCCTTCTCCCAGATTCTTTTTAGCTGCTCCTTCTCATCATGCAGCTTATGCAACGCATTCTCAGCGGTAGTGCCACAGGACAAAAGCAATCCATACGAAATTTCTTGCCCAAACAAGGAAAACGGCGGAGAAACCAACGACTCCATCGCGCAAAAGTTCTGCCAAGCAAAAAGGATAGGACGCGCAATGGGCACCTTCGAAAAACAGCAAACCCCTGTCAGTTCAACGTTGCTGGGCAGCTGTTTGTCGGTTGCGGCATCTATTAGCGCTTGGGCTATGTTCAGCTTGGAGACTTTTCTTAATCCAACGTACGACGTGGTTAAGCGCGGGTTAACCTCCATGACGAACACTTTGTCTTTGGTAAAAACGATGTCTACTCCGACGTACCCTTGCAGCCCGCTAAAGGATTCCACCAACCGCTTGGCTACCGCGAAGGCTTCCTGCTTCAGAGGAAACTCAAACGGAACCATGCCGCCGTTGTAGCTCGAGACACCGTCGGGAGGCGCCAACGTTAAGTCCTGCAGATTCAAACTTACAGGTAACGCCTGCCCCTTTTTGCAGAGTAAACTGACACTAGCAGGGATGCCCCCAACAAATTCCTGAGCACAAACTCCGCTGCTTCCAGCGTCAGCAAGAACATTTTCCAAGGCATCCGCCAATTCAGACACATCTTGAACCCCGCTTAAGCCACTGCAACCTGCACCATCCACAGGCTTAATGACCGCTGGAAAACCAACGCTTGCGTCTACCGCTTCCGCCTTTGCTTCAACAGACTCCGCGGGGTTTAACTGAATAGTTTTGGGAAAATTTAAGCCTAACCGTTTCGCTTTCTCAGCAACAGCCGCCTTATCAGACGCCTTCACGATGCCCTCAGAAGAACAATTAAGCGTAAGCACGCCCGAAGCCGTCACACGTTTAGTCATGTAGTTCAAAACGCCTTCCGATTCGGGTGCAATGACGTAGGCCGCCTCCACTGACGACAACGCGTTTTCTATTGTCTGTTCGAAACCATCTAAAGAGGAAACTATGCTGGTCTTGTCAGCTTGTAGAGGCGGGTTAAACGCTGCGAGGCGGGAATCCAGCAGAACCGTAACCTGATGTCCTGCGGCTTTGAAATCTGTGGTTAATCCGCGAAGCATCGCGTAGCCTTCGCAGAGTAAGCTGGGTGGGGTGGGTTGGTCTGCGTATCCGCCTCCTGAAACGTGTTCGTAAATCAGAATCCTCAAGCTGGTGCCTCCAGAACGGAAGAAACGCTGTTGCCTTAAAGCTTTTGCCTGAAGAAAGTTGCCTCCAAACGATTATCCTTCCGAAAAAGCCTGCTCTGGTAGCGGCTACCTACCCCCTATCGTTTCTGCATAGAATTACTATTAGCATCCAAATATGACGGAAATTTACGCCGTTTTTACGCGTTACGTTGTGTTAAGCTTAGATCCTTCTCGAAAGAAGCAAATTTGAATCGGAATTTTTTTCTGAAGCTTCAGTAATCTTTATAGGCAAGCAGTCTTCCCTCGATATATTCTATATGGGAGAATGTTAAGGCTTCGGACACTTTAGTTTTAAGCGGTCCATTCTCTGTTGTATTGAAAAACATGTATCTTTGAAGGGGGACATAACCATAAACAGAAAATCTTTATTTGCACTTTTATTCGCCTTTTCTTTATTGGCGTTTTTTGTACCCAGTCTTTCAATGGTGCAGGCAGATCCAGACGTTAACGTAACGTTTGCTGTAAACGGCGTGAGTAATTACAGCGGAACACTAATCACCGTAGACGGCGTGCAGTACGATTTATGGAACATGCCAACTTTCCAATGGGCACCAGGCTCAACCCACACCGTTTCCGCTTCAACTCCAGTCACAGGCTGGGATAGTACCGTTTACAGATTTTCAAGTTGGACAAACGGCAACGGGTTAACCGACGCGTCAGGCACCTTCACTACCCCCTCCTCAGACGTAACCGTCACTGCAAACTATGTTCTTGCGTCAGTGACAGTTACGTTCGAATCAACAGGCGTAAGCGACTACAACGGCGTGGTCCTTACAATCGACGGAACAGGATACGACTGGTGGAACCTACCCAGTTTCACATGGGAAACAGATACCACCCACACAGTGACAGCTTCAACACCCATTACAGGCTGGGACAGCGTGACCCACTACTTCTCAAGCTGGACAAACGGCAACGGATTAACAGGGGCATCAGGCACCTTCACAGTACCTGCCTCAGACACTACCGTAACAGCAAACTACGATACAACCCCACCAGCCGCAGAGACTTCACTTACCATCAACTGCATCCCAACCACGGTTGACAAAACAGGAACCGCAACCACAAGCATAACTGGAACCTTAACCAGTTCAGGCTCAGGCGTAGCGGACAAGTCGATTGTGATTAGCTACTTTGACGGTTTATCGTGGACCCAAATAGATACAGCCACAACAGCCGCAGGTACAGGAGTCTACCAATACAGCTGGGATGTTCCAGCAGCTTTAGCAAACGGCGAATACGTTTTGAAAGCAGTGTTTGCAGGCGACAGTAGCTATGAAGAGTCTACGGCAACCACAGGTATGGTTGGTAACGGCGGAAACCTTTTCGTTGTACCTGAATATCTTTGGGGCGGATTGGCTGCGTTAGGCGCTTGCTTTGCCGCTCTGATTGTGTTCAAGAATCGGGGCAGTTTGCAGCGTAAAAACATCCCCGCCTAAAAGCGAACCGTTTAAACAAAGACAAAAGAAGGCGTTGTAAAAAGAAACGTTGCGCTTAAAGTTTCACAATTTGAGCGTGTGGAACGCCTTCGATATTAAGCACTGCTTGGGGATGCACGTAGCCTTTGGCTATGGCTTCCTCAACGCATTTTTTACCCACCATGTTCACGATGGTTGAGTTTTCAATCATCTCCACCGCCTCCTCAATGCTTGTTCGTCCGCCATCGTAGAATTCCTCTTTCACGTGGAACACAATTTTTCCTTCTCGCAGGGTTCTACCCAAAACTTCACTATCGCACATGGCAAGCAGTACGTTTTTGCCTACTTTCTTTAGGTTGACACACGCTTCCAACTTAAAACGCCCTCCTGATTATAGCTGTTTAACAGCAGATTTTGCGCCGCAGGCATTGCAGACAACAAAGGATAACCGTTTTTCTTTCGTGATCTTTGTGTCTGGGCGTTTGCAGACGGGGCAGATTACAAAGCTATCCATATACCGACTAAGTAGTCGTTCGAATGTGTCTTTGCGGAATTTGCCTTGGAAGATGGCTCTGCCGTCGTGGTAGGTGGCTGCGGTTGCCATTTCTCGGGTTAGGAACTTTAGTATGTGTTGGGGGTCGCGGTCGAGCATCTCGGAGACGTCTTTAAAGTTAGAAATGGTTGTTCGCATGCCGATAGTGGAGACAAAAAGCCTTGGCAGTTCCAAACGTTCCTTCTTTACCGTGACTTCAGGAAGGCTTGAGCGCGCGCGATTCAACAGATTATCGTAATTGTAGTCCATCAAGATACCCGTACAAGGATGGAAGCAACAAAGTATTTAAAACTTATAACGTGCAAAGTTACAAAAGCGCATCATCTATCCATTAAACATAAAAGCATCATCTGAAACCCATATTAGTTCGATAGCTACAGTCATAAGGATAAAAGTGGCGCGAAAAGAGGAAACCGTTTGACTGAACAAAAACCAACCGAAATCGTAGCAGTCAACCAACAAATCGAGGCAATCAACAAGCGGATTGGGTCTTTGAAAGACGATCTTAACAAGACTCATGAAGATGTTAAGAAGTACATAGAGCAAAGAGACCAGCTGAACGCGAAAGCCAAAACCCTTCGAGAGGAAATTGCTGAAATCAAGAAGGAGCGTGACCAGCTAAACGTGAATGTCAAAGCCCTAAAGCTTCAGCGTGACGAAGTGAGGGGGCAGATGGCACCGTTTATTGAAATAATTAATGAACATGGTCAAAAAATCAGAGAGCTTCGGGAGAAACGTTCAGGTCAAAGTCGTCAAGCGTTGCAAAAGGCTTTTGACGCTTTAGAATTCAAGATTGCCACCACATCCATGGACTTGCAGGACGAGAAAAAACTCATCGACCAAGTTAAAGAAATTGAGATAAAGTTAAGCACCTACAAGAAGATTGATCAACATAACAAGAAAATAAGCGAAGTAAAAAGTGAGCTCAAAGTTTTCCAGCAGAAAGCAGACGTCTTCCATAATCAACTCACCGAAAACGCCAAGAAAAGCCAAGAGCTCCATTCTAAAATGCTTGCCAAATTCGAGGAAATGAAGAAAATCCGCGAAGATGCAACAAACCTGCATTTGCAGTTCCTTTTAGCTAAAGAGAAAATCAAGCCGCTGCACGAAGAAATCAGTAGAGCCATAGAGCAAAGGCAGAAACTGTTCGGCATCCGACAAGGTCAGTATGAAGAGAGACATAAACAGTTTGAAGCTGCTAAAGCTGAAACTGAGAAACAGAAGAAAGCTAAAGAACAGGAGATTAAGGAGAAGATTGGTTCCGTGGCTCGCGAGAAGCTTCAGCGAGGCGAAAAACTGGATTTACGAGAATTCCAGCTTCTTGCAGGCGATGACTCAGAAACGGAAGATTAAACTCTAACATCCCCTATTACTGTGGATTAGAGACCTAATGTCTGAGAAAACTGGGGAACCACAGGAAAAAAGAATTCTTATCTTATGCGTTGATAGAGACTGTGATCTGGGAACTAAGGCGAGCATAAAAACGCCTCTTCTCGGAAGAAAAGCCAATTTAGACGCTGCAGTCTCTTTAGCGCTTCATGACCCAGAAGAAGCAGACGCAAACGCCATGTTTGAAGCTGTGAGTCTACGTGACCGCCTTTTGAAGGAGAAGAATCCTGAGGAAACTTTTGAAGTAGCCACCATATGCGGCACCGAGCTAGGCGGCGTTGGCGCTGACCGGAAACTGGTCTCAGAATTAGGAGTTCTCTTAGAGAAATTTAGTGCAGACGAGGTTATCCTAGTTACAGATGGCTACAGCGACGAAGCGATTCTGCCTCTTATCGAATCAAGAGTGCCTGTTTCTTCAATTAGACGCATCGTTGTTAAGCACAGTGAATCCATCGAAGAGACCGCGGCGCTGTTTTCCAGATATATGAAAATGCTTGTACAAGAACCCAAGTATTCACGCATAGCTTTGGGGCTGCCCGGATTGTTGATTTTAATCTGGAGCATACTGGCAATCCTTAACGTCGGAGTTGACTATTACGCCATCGCCATAGTTCTTGTGGTGGGCAGCTTTATGCTCGTTAAAGGGTTCGGCGTTGACAGGTCCGCAAAAAGCATTTACCAGTGGGTTAAAGAGTATTCGCCTCCTCCTTTACCTGTTCAAATAAGTCACTACGCCACCATCGCAGGTGTTTTGTGTATTGGCATAAGTGTTTATTCTGGTTACATCACAGCAGCAGGTAGCGTCAATCCGTTTCCTACAGATACAGGGAGCTTTTTGAGTAGTTTACCCGTGCTTTTTGGTTATTTCCTAAAGGGCTCCTTAGACTTAGTTATAGTCGGTTTAAGTGCTATTCTGATTGGTCGGTCCGTGCCGTTGTATTTTAACCATGACGCGCGTATACTGCGGAATGCAGCCCTAATAGTTTCCATGCTGTGGTCCAGAATGATTTTTGACGGCGCCGCAGATGTGCTAATTAGTCCATCATTGGGATACGCGAACTTGATTTTCTACATCATAGTAGGCATACTAGTCGCAATAGCGTCTGTGCTTGTCATGCTAATTGTTCACCGTTCAGCTAAAAGCTTCTTCCAACAACCCAAAGAGAAAGTCGACGAATTCGGCGAAGAAGAAAAAGAGGAAAAGCCAAGTTAAAAACACAAATTTTTTTCCAATAGTAAGCATCTTGGTAGCGTTATGCCTTATTGTAAGTGTTTATTTGTTCTACTGTTGAAATTTAAGAGCAAGATTTAATTGAACCGCTGGCGGGTTTTATTCTATCGCACAAACTCGGAAACTCGGTATCTGTCAAAGTCGCTTTAATGTGAGGTAACTTAGTGGTCCTTCAGAAATTTCTTAGGGTAATCGGAGCATACAAAGTTTACGAAAAATGGCTTTGGTTTCAAACAAAAAATGGGTTAAAACCTGAACACATAGCGATTATACTGGATGGAAACAGGCGTTGGGCTAACGAGCAGGAAATTAATCCGTGGTTGGGACACAAACAGGGCGCGGAAACGGTGGAGCAGTTGCTGGATTGGCTTCAGATGATGGATGTCAAATTTGTGACTCTTTACACGTTTTCCACAGAGAATTTCAGTCGCAAACCTGACGAAGTTGAAGAGATAATGCGGATTGCCCAAGAAAAATTCCGCAAGCTGCTAACGGACGAGCGTATCCACCGCAGTAAAGTTCACGTCAAAGTCATAGGCAGAGTGAACCTTTTGCCCCCTGACCTGCAGAAGCTCATCGCGGATGTTGAAGAAGCAACCGCTGAATACGACAACCAGTTCTTGAACTTCGCTTTCGCTTATGGAGGGCGAGCAGAGATTGTGGATGCTGCTAAAGCGATTGCTCAAAAAGTCAAGGATGGCGACTTGGAGGTTGACGACGTGGATGAGGACATGTTTGAGCAGTACCTTTACACGTCGCATATGCCTAAACAGGACCCAGACATGATTATCCGCACCTCAGGCGAAGAACGACTCAGCGGATTTCTTTTGTGGCAGTCAGCATACAGCGAACTGCTGTTTTTAGACGTTTACTGGCCTGACTTTCGGTTTATCGATTTGCTTCGGGCGATTAGGACATTTCAGACCCGCAAACGACGCTTCGGCACGTAAAAACGGGTTATGCTCGTCTTTTTGTGCTTACGATGCTTATGACGTCGCGGTCTTTTAGGGGTGTGTCTTCGCCGATTCTGCGTTTATCCCGTGCGTTAACGGCGTAGAGGAAGTTGTCGCCCAGTTCGGTGTGGATTACGTAGGCGAATTGATGTGCTGTGGTGCCTTTTGGAACCAGATAGACGTCGGGTAAGACGCGCCCGCCATGGTCTGTGAGGTGCTCTACGTCTTCTACGGGGTAAACAGTTATCATGTCAAGCAGCTTAAGGTAGGCGGTGTTTAGGGCTTCCTGCACGCCAGTGGAGCCGTTGAGTTTGAGGATTTTCTCTTTCACCTGCTCCAACGCGCGTATCTGCCCTGCCGTGAGCTTTTCAGGCTGCAAAATTTTAAAGTCACCGTCGCCCGGTGTATAGCTGATTAAGCCTTTCTCGGCAGCGCGGCGCAGCACCAACTCGGCTTCGGCGCTGGCTGGAATCACTATGTGCCCAAGCTGTTTGAGCTTCTCTACGTTGTCTTGGGCGGTGGGCAAATCAATTTTGTTGGCGCCGATGAGCAGCGGCTTAGAAATGCGGCGCAGCTGGTCAACGAAACGGTAGAAGTCCTCGTCGGTCCACGTGGCTGGTTTGTCGACATTTAAGCCTGCTTTGCGGACGGCTTCGTTCACGCAGGTTTTGCGTATGCTGAGTCCGTTGAGGCGGTCTTCGAGGTGGTGGGCTATGCCTTTTTTGTCCTGCTCCGCGGTGCGGGCGATGCGTGCCCAGTCCTTCTTGAGAATCGTAACCATCCACCTGGTGATTTCTTTTTCGAGAAACTCTACGTCTTCGACTGGATTGTGTTCACCTAGTTTGCAGCTTTTGCCTTCGCAGTCGGTTCCGCCTGAGGCGTCTACGATGTGGATGAGGGCGTCGGCGCGGCGGATTTCATCAAGAAACTGGTTGCCCAAGCCTTTTCCTTCCCATGCGCCCGGCACGATGCCTGCGATGTCTATGAGTTCGATGGGGACAAGTCGGCTGCCGTCGAGGCATACGCTGTTTTTGGGGTTGTCCTGTACGCCGAATTCGGGGTGGACGCAGAGGGTGCGGACGTAACCGATGCCTCGGTTGGGTTTGATTGTGGTGAAGGGGTAGTTGGCGATGTCGGTTGCGGCGAGGGTGGCGGCGCTAAAGAAGGTGGATTTGCCTGTGTTGGGTTTGCCTATGACGCCAAGCAAGCGTGAATAAGAGGGGGACATGCTGGTTTCCTCGGTACATGTGGATGTCTATTGGTTTTTATTCTTTGTGTGTTCATGGCAGATGGGTGCTTGCTGGTAGTGAATTATTCCATACCAAAAATGCATCTGTACTTCAGGCGGTTGGAAGGACGTGAGATGTTGAACAGGAAAAACTTGCAAATCATTGTGGTTGAAAGTTTATCTGAAGATGTTGTTTATGGAAACGTTATTTAACAAACGCCAAGTTTACTTGTAACTTAAACCTGTATTTCGGGCTTTGAGGGATGGGGCATCCGTGAATTTAGCGTCTTCCAACCGCGTTCTTGCGGTACTCTTCATCGCGATTCTTGCATCGTCAATCGCGAACACGTTATTAATTGTGCATTTCAATGGGGTTATTCAACAGCAGCGTGACCGAGACGTTTCTGACTTGACTCAAGCCATAAACCAAACCAACACGTCGGTAGACCAAACAAACGCCGCGCTGAACCAAACCAACATCGCCCTGAACCAGACCTACACTTCCCTAATCCAAGCGGACCAAGATATCGAGGATTTGCTGAACGGCAAAATCGACAATCTCAGTGCCCGTTTACCCATCGAAGAATATGACTATGTACTTTACCGCGAGTGGGGCTATCAACAGAACGCTTCGGTTTACTTTTTGAAGAACGGCAGAAACGGCACTGTCGAATATAACTCAACTAATGCCGCCTCGGTTTTTAACAGAGCATTCACAAATGGAAACAGCGTGTTTGTAAAGTCGGATGAGTACAATTTCACGGGCAGCGTTGAATTGGTTAATCAGAAGAACGCGAGGCTTGACAGTGATGGTGCAACGTTGAATTTGAACGGCAACATCGTCGTTATTCGCGGTGAAACTTTTGATTACTCCCGATATAACCAAATTTCAGGGTTTAAAATTGTTAATGGCACGTTGCGGGTTCAGAATTCTTTCCGAACCACGGTGACAAACATGGTTTTTAACCGTTGTCCTGTCGGGTTGGAGTTGTGGAACACTCATACTTGGACGGAATGCACACGAATTGACACTGTTCATTTTGATAAATGCGTTCAGGGCTTAGTTTTCAGAACAAACAGTAGCCTCAGCTTCGCGGCGCAGGGAAACACCACGGGCTCCTATGCTAACACGGAAATTTGTCGTTGTTACTTTAACCAGTTGGATAACTCTATTGCGATACACGTAGAGCCGTATGCAGAGTTAACTGACAGCCTCATGCAGGACATCCGCGTCTGGATAGCCGAATTCGGAAAATTCAACCAAACAGGACTGCAACTTGATGGCTCCATGTACAAGACCCAAATGCACGGGGTAGTCTTCGAGTCGTTTGCTTCGCCGCCGTTGACAAACTGCTCTTTGTACGCCATCAAACTTGGAGAAAGCTCCTATCAGTCGCCGCTTTTTGATTCAGGCGTAAACATACTTGGCAACTGGAATGCCCGCGTATTCAACCCTGACAGCCGATGGATACTAGGCACGGGCGGGGTCTTTGCAGAAAAAGACATAGCCGTACCCATCGGTTTGGGCAGTTACGGTCGAGCCCAAATTATTCAGGTTCACCCCGCCACCATCGCAGGCTTCAAACCCAAAATCTCCGTAGAAGGCAGTTTTGCAGGCAATGAAACCATAACTGTCAGGTTCCGCATTGAATTCTTAGACCATGTGGTTTCCAGCAGCGTAGAAAAAGCCTTCAACAGCACGGGTTCAGTATGGCTCACCGACGACGATTTTCTGCAGCTTTACTCCCGCCCCAACCTGATATTTGCCATACTCGTTGACGCAAAAGCATCCATACCCTTCACAGACGCAGCGGTCACTGTAGACGTGTATGGAACAACCACCTAACAGTAACCTGCGATTGCGGTAGGCTGAAAAACCAAAAGATGGAAAGCAGATTTTTCAGGTGCACTCCCGCTATTTCGTGTAGACCTGTTTGAGGCATTGCAGGAAATCCGTTACATGCTGGGTGGTTGTGTGGGGCATCATGACAAGTCTTATGCAGCTTAGCCTTGGAACTTGCGAGACGTACCAGCCTTTTTGCCGCAGTTTCTGTGTGAGCCTCTTAGGGTTTGCGGCGTGGAAAGCCGCGATGTTCATTTGGGGTCGAAGTAAAACTTCGAAGCCTGCTTCTTCGAGCCCTTCGTACAGCTGCGTGGTCAACGTCATGCAGTGAGCTACGGTTTTCTTGAAGCCTTCGTGCCCCAAAGACGCAAACACCGCCCATGTTGCGGCTGCCGAAGCTGCAGGTCTGGTGCCCACGAAGGTGCACTGGTAGGGCTGCGTCAAGTACGGCGTCTCGGTCTTGAGGTACTGTAAGGTTTTGCTGTGACGGAAGAGTATGCCGCCTGCCGCGATTGTGGACATGCCCATCTTGTGAGGGTCAACCGTGACAGACTCAACGCCCGCCAATTTGAAGTCGAATTCGGGTGCCGCATAGCCAAGCTCTTTCAAGAACGGAAGCACCAGCCCACCGAAAGCCGCGTCAACATGCAAAGGCACACCATGCGCCACAGCGACTTTTGACAACGAGTCTATGGGGTCAACTGTACCCAACTCTGCGGAACCCGCGTTTCCCACCACAGCAACCGTGCGCTTCGTGATTTGCTGCTCTACGGATGCGGGGTCAACTCGGAAGTCGGCGTCGAGTTTGGCTTTGACCTGTTTGATTTTGAGTATGCGGCAGATTTTGTCAAACGAGAAATGCGCAGATTCAGGAACGACAACCTCGGGGGCTTCCGTTTTGGCTGCGTTGCGTGCGGCGTACATTGCCATTAAGTTGGCTTCGGTTCCACCCGAAACGATGAAGCCTGCGCAGGTTTGAGGGGCATGCAGAAGCTCCGCAAGTTCCGCGACGACTTCTTTTTCCAGTTGCATGCTTCCTTGGAAGAGTTCAGGGTCGCCCAAGTTGGAATCCAAAAACATCTCGTGCGCTTGTTTGGCGGCTGCGTGCGGCGTGGTGCACATGGAGCAGAGGATTTTGCCGTCCTCGTACTTGAGGTCTTTTTCTTGTGCCTGTTTGAGTTTCGCCAAAACCTCTTTTTTGCTTAGTTTTTTGGTGCGCATGCTGCTGCCTCAGGTTCCTGCGGCTCTGCAGGGCATCAACGCGTTCTGAATTACCTGAACAATCGCTTTGACTTTTTCTTTGGTGATGTGTCCTGTGACTCGGTTGCCGCCTGCACAGGTTGCTCCTCGGACGCCGACGATGTCCACGCCTAAACCGCACAGAACAGGAAGCTGTCCAATTTTTAGGTTGCCCGCCAACGCCGATTGTAAACCGTACCTGTGAGCTTCATCAACAAACCCCTTCAACTCGCCAGCGCGAAGAAAGTCCAGCAGGGTTTTGCCGTCTTTCACCGCCGTGTCCAACATGGCTAAATCACAGCCCGCGTCTCTGGCGATTCTGGGAACACTCAGCGGCTCGACGGAGCCAACGCGGCTTGCGTCTGCGTAGCCTGCAACCACAACCTTAACTTCTGGGTTGTAGTCTTTGACTGCTTTGACGATGCTTTGCATGAACGTAACGGCTTGGTCGGCGGTTTTGAGGTGGTACAGGCTGACTTTGACGTAGTTAACGCCTGTGGACGCGGCGCCCAAAGCAGCCAATGATGCGCTGCCGGGCAGGTTTGGCAAGTCGCCCAGCGTGCAGCTGACTTCCAGCTGTTGCGGCGTAACTTGCCGTATGCGCCGTATTGTCCATGGAAAACTTGCGCCTAAAGGTCCTTCTTTGGGGTTTTTCACGTCGATTATGTCTGCTCCGCCAGCAACCGCTTCCAACGCTTCCTGTTCATCCATCGGGCTAACAAGCAGCTTCAGCAGACATACACTCCATGCATTGAGATGCAGGTTTTCTTGACCTTAAAGTTTTTGCCTCCAAAAAATGCGTTGGTTTGTTGAGGACTGGCTTGTTGGTTTTTTCTTGTTGAGGCGTGTTGGGGTTTGTGCGGCTGTCGTTTTCTCAGTTTGCTGCCCTGTGCAGTCTACCTCCCCCCTTTTCTGAAAAGCCCGTTTTGGGGTGTTTTTTTGTTTTTGCGTTTGGTTTGGGCGTAGTCTGCGGCTGGAAAAGGCTGGAAAAGGCTAGAAAAGGCTAGAAAAGGCTAGAAAAGGCTAGAAAAGGCTAGAAAAGGCTAGAAAAGGCTAGAAAATGGAGGTGGTTTACGTTTAAAAGGTGCCGTTTTCACCTGTTAACCCACAAAAGCAGGAGACGCGGCTTTGAAAATCATATCTGTGATGGACATCTTAAACGGCGTGGCAGTTCATGCGGTAAAAGGCAAACGCAGCGAATACCAACCCCTCAAAAGCGAGCTCTGCCGCTCCGCCGACCCCTTGGAGGTAGCTTCCGTTTTTAAAACCTGCGGCTTCACCGACTTGTACGTTGCCGATTTAGACGCCATAATGGGCAAAGGCGAAAACCTTGCGGCTGTGCAGCAGATAGCGGAGAAAACTGGGTTGGCGCTGTGGGTGGACGCGGGCGTTTCCGACGTTGACGGGGCACGGAAGCTTTTGGACTGCAAAGTTGCCAAGGTTATTGTTGGAACAGAGACCCTACAAAACCTATGTTTCATTAAAGAAGCCATAGCCAGCTTCGGAACAGGGCAAATTGTTGTGAGCCTTGACCTTAAGGCGGGACAGGTACTCTGCAGGTCTGAATCGCTGCGGTCGCTGGACGCGTTGGAGCTTGTCTGTGAACTCCAAGACGCGGGCGTTTCTGATTTGATTGTGCTGGATTTGGCAAGGGTCGGCAGCGGCTTAGGCGTCGATTTCCAGCTCCTCAAAAACCTGCTTTCCCATTCTCGGATGCGTCTGTTGGTAGGTGGAGGTGTACGGGGAATTGCCGATTTGGAAACCCTACAAGACATGGGGGTTAATGGGATTTTGTTGGCTACCGCCCTGCACTCTAAACAGATTTCCATCACGGAACTTCGCCGTGCAGGCTTGCTTGAAGGGTAACCGATTTTTCTGCCCAACCTAACCACAACTTCAGTAATCAGGTTGTAACTGACCATTTCCTACTGTAGCCGTCTTCATTTTCTTCAAGGACTCTGTGCAACGCTTATTTGGTGTCGGTTAGGATGCAGATGATTCCGCCAAGCTGCAAAAGTCTTTTTCCGCTTGGTGTTTTCGCGTTTACCACTCTGGTTTTAACGCCTTTGTTTGTGGCAATCTGCATTATTCTTTGGAGTCGTCTTTTCTGGCGGCTACCTGACAGATACGTGTCCGTTAACAAAAGATACTCTGGCTTAGGTTTGCTGGGCGCCCATGAACCCAAAATGCCGTCTTCGATTTCTTCAAAGGAGTACAGGACAAGAGGCTCTTGGCTTGAGGCGTTAAGGCGTTTCTCCAGCAACTCCAACAGGTTCTCAGTTTCCTCGGTGGTGGTTTCACCAACAATCTTGCGAAACTCCGCCGTTCGAGTCAGAACCGTTACTTCATGCTTGTTTGTGGCAAGCCCCGTTATCTCGGCAAACGTAGCCTTACCTGGACCTCCTGCAAGCCATGCGTGATGCTCCTTTATGTGCCTGAGAAAATCAGCCGCGAAGCTGGTGCGAGGCGGCGTAGCAACAATTATACTTTTTACGCCTTCTTTCAATGCTGGTCGTAGGGCGTTTATTACGGCTTCGTGAAAGTTGTAAACGGCTTTTTGGTCGGTTCGGTTGCCGTTAACTGGCACCGTTTTTTCGGGTTTAACAACTTGGCTAAAAACCTTCCAAAGAACTGCTTGGTCCTCCTTTAACCCTACAAGAACCGCTACCGCATAACCCCGCCGATATCGCCTCGGAAAAGCCACTTTCCCTCAAGAACTCCTCTTTCGGCGCAAAACCAAAACAACTCCGATGCCGACCACGACCGCTACAGCTGCAATCGTGAGAGCATACAAGCCGACTGCCTCTAAACCGGAGATTTGGGGTTGCCACATGTTTGTCTTGTCAACAACGGTGGTTATTGCAAAGTTGTATTCAGGGTAGGTTGAGTACGCTTCCATCATCGCGCCTGTTTCCCTGTCCCAAAAGAACGTTGTTTGCGGGGTGCTCGCGGAGACTACGGTGCGTTCTGCGTTAGCGTAGGTTTTTTGTTCAACATTGATTATGGTTATGGTGCCTACGTTTGCGTCAAAGAATACGTCGCCTTTATCCAGGTTCGCGGGGATGAAGAAGCTGTCTCCGATTTGTCCTTTCTCCAGGTTAAGCGTTAATACTTCGTGAAGGAAGGACCCGTTACTGAATTGAGTCGTAACCTCCACATCAAAAGCTGTCCCTTGGACGCCTGTGACTTCCATCCTTGCCCACTGCACATCATGATCCGCGGGAGGCGAACCCGTCGTTGTTACCTTATATTCTATCCAGTCCCCTTCTTTAACGCCAACGGATACAACGGCTGAAACAGCCCCCACAGTAACCGCTAAAACTAATGCGACAAGAAAAACCGCCAAAACAGCCTGCTTCTTCATGGGTAATCATACTGTTTGTGGTGACTGTTGCCTTTAAGATTTGCTGATGACGATTAATTCAGCATTTTTTCTGCGAGCTAAGATTTTCTCGCGGGTTTGGAAAAAGTTTAAAGGCAACTTTTGTCGTGAAATTAACTATTATATCTGGAGAGTGTTAGGGGATTCAAGCAGTTGGAGTTATTTTGTTATTAATCAGCATCGGAACAGTCGCAGCACCCGTGGGCGCTGTGGTAGTTATGTATTCTGACAATCTTGTTGCGCTTGTGGTTCCGCCCGAAATCACCGAAATCATAGAGGACAGCGGTGGACTCATTCCAAACAACCTTAACGGCGACGGGAACTCGACGTCTCAAGGTGAATTCATGACTCCCGTTCTGGTAAACTCGAAGTTTGATAGGGCTTCCAGAACCTTCTCCGTTACTGTAAACTTCACCAACACATTCAACCTTAACCTAACTTTGAATGAATTTGCAGCAAATGCAGAATGTGATGAACACCACTTCCGGTTAGGTTCAATAAGCCTCACTGAACCCGTGGAGATTCTTGCGGGACAAACCACTCAGATAACCGTTTCAGGCTACTGGACGCAAGAAGCCGAACTACACTTCATAACCGAACACTTAGGTGAAACAGCAATAAACGTTAACTTAGTGGACTTAACCATCAACCTGAACGGCATAACCGTCCAGCAGAGCGACCCCATTAACATCGGCAACGTACCGCTAATTTAAGTGGCTGGTCAAAGTGATGGACACCAAATTTAACTGGGTCGGAGTAGCAGGCGGAGCCGCAACCTTAGCGTTAATCGTGGTTTCTTGGTTCGTTCCCTGGTGGCGCCTAACCATGGGCAGCCCCGCATTTATCGAAGCAAACTTCTCACCCGTCAACCTGAACTTCGCCTTTTTCGGAAGCGCCCTTACCATACCCCTGATTTGGGCGATGAACATCGCTATCTTACTGTTTTTAGCGTCAGGCGGCATAATCATGCTTATTTACTCGGTTATGCCAAACAAACCCTACTCACAGCGCCTGCTCGGCTTCAGCTACAACAAGCCACTACTCGCCGTACTTTTCTTCATTTTAGAAATACTTGCGCTAGTAATCCTAGCTAATGGTGTCGTAGGCTTCAGTGTCCCTATGATGGGCTCAGTAATCGTCAGCCGTCCCCCATCCATGGCGGCTGGTGCCAACATCAGCGTAGAAGTTCTAACAGCCTTCGGTTGGCCTTTCTACTTTGCTATCGTAGTTTCTGCCATATGTATTGGTGCAAGGCTTTTCCACCGAAGAATCGCCTAAACAGCCGACGCAAAATTCTCTTCTTCTTTTAGGGTTTTAATCATAACACGGGCGTTCATCAGCATCGCTGTGTCGTTATTGAAGAAAACGTATGCCTTCGGCGGGTTTGCCTGTAAAATTTTTGCTGCCACCTCCGCCAGTTCTTTGTCGGTGTAACGGTGAACATACCAACTCGTTCTGCCGTGCATCCGCATGTAAACTGTGCCGTTAACGTCAAAGACCTTGCGGGGTAAATCAGGCGCATCAACGCTGACCCAAGTAATCCCCAAATCCTTCGCCCAGTCAAACCATTCCTGAGCAAACCATTGCTGATTTCTCACTTCAAGCGCAAACTTGGCTTGGAGATTAGATTTTCTAATGAGCTTCTCAATTAGCGGTGCAGTGTGCGGCGTGGTATTAGGCGGCAACTGGAAAAGGTAAAAATCCACATTTTCCTCCAGCGGAGCAAACAGCTGCTGGAATCTTTCCCAACGGTTTACGGCGGCTTCGTTAAACTTGTATGTGTGGGTAAACAGGCGGTTCACTTTAATTGCCCACCGCAGTTTTTTTCCTTTCTCTGCCCACTTCTCCACCGTGTTAGAGGAGGGGTAACGGTAAAAACTGGCGTTTAACTCAACCGCGTTTAAGCCCGACGACGAAACATACCAGTCTAATCTACGGGTTTCATTCCAACTATAAGACCAACCAGATGTACCAACAAAAACATCCATGGCAAAAAAGCTCCAGAAAACAACCAAAATAACTAGCGCCGACAGACTAAATAAAAGTTTTAGTCCCCACCGAAGCCCTACGTTGGCAAAACAAAAAATCGAAGTCTTTTCTGGTAAGGCGGTTCTTTAGTTTAAATACTGAAGGCTTATCCTTTTGTTTGCGATATTAAGTATTAGCGCTATGCTCTTTGGGTAGACGAAATGACGGTCGGTAAAGGAAAATTTGAACAGGACATAACTACGCTTGTAGCTAGGCTTTCCGTTGACATGAACGAACAAAACAGGCAGAAACTCAACAAACTAAAAAATGACCTGATAACGCTGCAGAAACAGAACGTCGTGAAAATCAACCACTCCGTTATGGAGTTGGTCTGCGCAAAATACCTCATACTCAAAGAATACAACCTAGAAGTTGAATACCCCCTTAACGAAATTTTAACCTGCGACCTCTACTCCACCAAGGGTTTCGGAAACCTAATCGTGGAGATAGAAACAGGCTACATCCCACCCGAACACGCGATGGCGCCCTTGACATACACGTTTGCGCGGTTAGCAAGCAAAATTGTGCGTTACAGTTGCTTCGCAGGCAAATTCGCCATCGGTGTGCCGCCGCATTACGTTTTGCCCCTGCCTACGGTGCTGGCTTTGCCTCCGCGAAGAAGAACCCCCAACGATGTAGAATACATCAAAAACCTCTGCGACAAATACTACCAAAAACCGCCCGTGACTGAAGAGGGCATCCGAAACGCACGCATACACGAAATCTACCTAATCGACGTGGACAGGCTTAGAGTTCAAGCCATGGACCCCGAAGCCTACATGAAACGCGCCCTAAACAAAGGCGTAGTTTTCACGCCCACAGAAGAAGCAGTTCTTGAAGCCCGCAAAGCCCCTCGGCAAGCCCCCAAAAACGAACAACTTGACCATTACATCGAATAACTGGAGCCCTCACAAAATTTGCCCTATTACGTTTACATTTTGTTTTGTCGCGGCGGAACCTACTACACGGGGTACACAAAAAACGTTCAGGAACGCGCATTGCTACATGCTAATGGTAGAGGTGCAAGATACACCAAATCGCATCCGCCGCTGAAAGTTGCGTACGTGGAGACTTTTCCAACTCGGTCAGAAGCCATGCGGCGCGAAAGAGCAATCAAAAAGTTCAGTCATCAACAGAAAAAAGAACTCATTAACTCCCAAAAGTCCAAAGACGCCCCTGATTCGGGTAAAGGACAAATTTGATAAGCGCAATCAAGCTTAATCTTATTGGGTGAACGGTTATGGCGAAATCTAAGCCGACTTGGAGTGAAAAACTCAGAGACAGCAAAGGCTACCCAAAAGTTGAGCCCATAACGGAGAGCATGCGTAAAAGGTGGGGAACAGGCACCGTTGTTATTCCTGCCCCCATTGAAGTGGACGAATTTATGCGGCAGGTGCCCAAAGGTAAAGTCATAACCGTTAACGACATCCGAACGGCACTTGCCAAGAAGCACGGCGCCACCATCGGCTGCCCCATGACCACAGGCATATTCAGTTGGATTGCCGCCCACGCAGCCGAAGAACAACGCCAACAAGAAGCCTCTGATATAACCCCCTACTGGCGAACCCTAAAAACAGGCGGGTTACTCAACGACAAATATCCTGGAGGCATTGAAGCACAAAAGCAGCATCTGGAGGGCGAAGGACATGTTGTGGTTCAGAAAGGCAAAAAAATACTTTGTGTCAAACTACCAAAACGTTTTAGCTGAAATCTGACTCTGCGGTTTTCTAGACGAGAAACATTAGAGTAAATCCTGTGACTAACGGAATGAGCAAGTTGTCGTTTATGGGTAACGGTAAGTACTCTACCAGCATCCCCACAGCCGCGCCGACAAGGGCTATCCAAGGTGCAACAAACACTGACCCTGCGAGAAACGCGAAAAAGAAACCCGTAACAGTGCCCTGCACGGTTTTGGCATGATTAAACGGCAGCGTTCTACCTGATATTGTGCCTCCGAAGATGGATGCGGTGCTGTCGCCTAACGCAAAAATGGCTATGCCCGCGTAACTTGCGGGCGCAGGAATAAACAGCAGGGTAAGCAGGATTCCGAAAGCAAAGTAAATGGGTGCCATCGGGAATTCGCATAGCTCCGACTGGGAGGCTGCATGGCGAGTTACGGCTGAGAAGAAAAACATGTTTTTTCCGCGTGCCCTTAAAAATTCAGAGACTGTGTACAAGGCGATAACCGCGGCTGTGAATAACGCCACGAGCGGAACCCCAAAAAGTATGGCAAGGACAGGGATAAAAAAGCCTGACGCGTGAATGCATTCTCGAAGCAGGTCTTTTCTGGACGGCAAGCCTCTGGTTTTAACTTCTCCATGTATCACGGGCAGTATCTTGGCTAATTTGCCTGTCACCACAAAGTCAGCTTTAGTTCGCAAAACAAAGTCAGGTTCATACCCAATTTTCAAGGCTTCCTTTAGAAAGATGCTTGCGTTATTGCGGTCGTCAGCGACGATTACACAGTCAGACGCCGATATCTTCTGGTCTTCCATGAGTTCCTTTAAAACCAGAAATTTCCCGTTTGCTTCCGTAACGTCACCCCAGACTTCTCCCGTCAAAGCTTCTTTTTCGATGCCTACTTCAACGCCGATAGCGTAGTCGGCGCCCAGCTTTGCTGCCAAGTCCTCAACCAGAAACGTTGGAAACCCGGAGCTTATCAACGCGGTTTTGCAGCCTTCCGCCTTAAGTGTCGCAAAAACGCTTGACGCGTTTGGCATTATCGGAAGCTTCTCCATCGTTTGGTAGAACTGCTCTACTTCAACGCCTTTCATGACCCCAAAAATGTTCTGCAGTGCCTGTTTTAGAGGCATAACCCCTGTAGAATAAAGCAAACCGAAGAAAAGCGCCTTCATAAGCGGAAAAACACCTAAGCTTTTTGAGGTTTCAAAAAACAAGCGGTTTTTGGGAACCAAGACGCCTTCAACGTCAAACACTGCCAGTTTCGTTTTTCTGCCCCGGAATGCACTCAACACTCTTCACTTTAAACCTGTTAGGGATAGACTATTGCTACATATACGCAGGTAGGCTCTAAAAGGAGTTTCTCCAAAACCAGCCGAAACTGTTACGCTGAACCAATGCAGCGAGCCGTTTTGCTCTGGTTTTCCAGCGGGCAGCCTCCTCCACAGACCTGCAGTTGAGGGCAGTCTTTACATTTGGCTTCAGCGTATTCGCGGTTGCGGATTTTTTTGGCGGTTGGGTGATTCCAGATTTTGCTCCAACTATCCTTGAGGATGTTTCCGAGGCTTTCAAAATAGCTCTGACAAGGGTAAACATCGCCGTTTGGTCCCACACACATGTTAATTAGTGCGGCGGTGCAGGATTTGACGCCTAACCCGTTCTGGACAGGGTCAAACTGGCAATACTGCGTCGGCGTATACCACAAAAACTTCAGACCCAACTGTTGGGCTTTGTCACGGATTTGAGGAAGCAATGCCTTCAGGTTGTCTATGGTTAAGGCGAATTCTTGGCTTACTTCGTTGGCTTTTCCTGAGTAAATGAGGCTGTTGCAGCCGAACGCGTCCACACCTAACCCCTTAAGGAAATCCATTGTATCCAAGAAGTTGGCGGCATTATGCTTGCTCAGAGTGGAGTTGGTGGTTACGTATATTTGGGAGTTAACTGCGTTTCTGATGCCTGTTACTGTTTCTTTCCAGCTTCCAGACGACGCGGTCATTTGGTCGTGGATTTCTGGCTTATGCGACTCTAAAGTGACCTGCACAAAATCCAGCCCAGCCTTCTCCAACGCATCCACATACGCTTTGTCTTTGAGGTTTCTGCCGTTGGTTATGAGCCCCGTGACCATGCCCTTAACTTCAGCGTACCGCAACAACTCCGTCAGGTCATCGCGCAAGGTGGGTTCCCCACCCGTAAAAGTTAAAATGAAGACGCCGATGTTGCTGAGACGGTCGATAGCCTCCTTCCACTGGGCTGTGGTCATTTCAGGGGTTTCGTGAGGTCCCCCCGCGTAGCAATGTACACAGTTGTTCTGACAACGAAAAGTCAACGCCATGTCCATGCGTAGAGGCGCCGAGTACGCGTAGCTGAACGGCTCTTCCTTTTCCACTTCAAGAAAACTGACAGGACAGATTCTTTCCGTTTCCGCCAACGTACTGATAGTGTAAACAAGCTTCTCATAGTCTGCTTTGGCTTTGGCTGCGTCAACGCGAAACATGCCCCGGATTTTCTTGACTACTTCCGCTTCGGGCATGCCCTGCATGAAATAATACGCAAACGACGTAGCTGTTGGGTTAAGATGCAAAACAGTGTTTGCGTTAATTACCATCACCCCGCGTTCACCTGGTTCGACGCGAAGTTGAAGTGCCATGCCCTTGAATTCTCCTGTCCCACGGTAAGTGTAACGCCCTGCAGGCACGGCTTTTTTGCCTAAAATCTTGTTTTTCAAACTCATTTATCCTACACCTCCACCTGCACACGCACAAGCACAAGAAACACAAGCACACGCGCACGCGCAAGCTGCACAGGCGCAGACGCAGTCGGCTTTGCTGCGGGCAGGTTGATGGCTTTGAGGCGGCTTAGCGGGAACTATAGCATCAGCGAATTTTTCTAAGCTGACCACGATATTGCTTGATGTTTTCTCCAGTGACGTGGCTATATTGTTGGCGAATTCCGCGCCCGGAATAGTCGGTGGCTTGCCTGACTGCGCGGGCACATCCACATTTGGCGTGTAGGTGGGGTTTGGTCGGTACATGGTGTAGCCATACCAGTACCAGAACCAGAAGGGGCTCGGCTCAAACGTGCGAGTGGTGAATGTGGTCTGTGTGCGTCCCTGATAGTTGGGGTCTAGTAGAAGCCAAAGCAGCTGTTTATCGTAAGCTTTGGAGGCTAATGCGCCTGTTCCTGCTTGCTCCACCTGCGTCCACGCTTTATCCACGATTTTACGGTAATAATCCACCGTATCTTTGCGGCTGTAACCCCGCAGCTTCTGCTCCAACGTATCCCGCAAAAACATAACTGTCTTCGCCAACGCTTCCTCGTCAAGAGTTCCATCCGCTTTGACAGCGTCGATGAAGTCGATTTCGTAGTACCGCAACGGGTTATCGTCGGGTCCCTTCTTGTTCTGGAATTCAGGCATAACCCGAAGCTTCAACGCGGGGTTAGTGGATTCTACCCAGACAGCCCGTTTCTGAAGCAGGCTGTAGAGAATTTCCGTGACGATTTGTGTGGGTTTTAGGTCCAGCAGGTATGAGGCTTCGACGGCAGTTAAACCGCGGCGTATCCCAAGAGTTTCCATGCTGACCTTCGGCGAAGTGTAGGGTTTCTTGCGGGCGGCGTAGACGATTATGCCAACGGCAAACACCCCAACCAGCACCGCCCCAACGATAATTCCAATGGTTTCCATGGATAAGCCACCTGTAGACACCTCGTAGTCAGGCAGGTACTGAGCGGGGACCGATACGCCAAAGAGGTATTCCTCATTAGCCTGCAACACAGGAATCTGCCAATAAACCGCCAGTCGCCCATCAGACTCAGTTGAAGTACTGTTCCAAAATTTATCCCCGGGCGTCTTCACATCGTTCACGGTCACGTTGGGGGGCAAAACAATCTGCACCCGCACGTCGTTTATTGGTACGGGCATCCATTGGGGCGCAAACTGCATACCCAAGTTGCCTTCGTTGGTTGTGTCGGGGCTAATCATGTCTGCAACGTTGGTGATGAGAGTGAACCAGACGGTGTTACCAGCAGTCAACGGCGAATCCAACGTGACCCTTACGCCCGTGCCGTCTGATGAGCGTTCTGCTTGCAAAAAGTTGCCGTACTGGTCTGTAGCTTCGCCAATCATGAAATCGCTTTTAGGCTGCCCCAGTGTAACATAATTAATGGGCTCTCCTGACTCAAGTGTTAAGCTGACGTTGTAGAAGAGGTCGATGGTGCCGTCGTGGTTTATCCAGATTTTTGCCCATTCCTGATTAAAACTGTACGTTCGGGTTTGGGCACTGCAAACCGCCGCTGACATTGCAGAGAAAAACAAGACAGCCGCCAAGAAAGCGAGGAACAGACGTTTTTTTACCATTTTGGCTCCTCAGCAACCTCGAATGTTGTTCCACAGTACGGGCAAGTCGCGTAAGGTACTCCTTGTACGATTCGGATGTTTTTTGCGTCTACGGAGGCGGAGCAGTGGGGGCATTTTATGGTGGCGGCTTTCATGCGTCCAGAAAGCTCCAGCTGCTGAATTATCTTTGTGGGTTTACGCGAGGAAACATAGGTGACGTAGGTGACGGCGAAGCCTAAGGCGAAGAGGGCAAGAGCCACGGATAGTCGGGTGGCGGTTTCTTGAACGGATGCGGCTACGGCGAAGATTAAGCCGAAAAAGAACAGGACTACTGCGGCAAGGGCGCCTAAAACGGTGGTTATTTTCATAGGTAGGTTTGTGTTTAAAGTTGGATTTAACTGTGTCCTTCAAACTTGCAAACCCTTTTCCGTCAAGAATTTTGTGTTGGATGCCCAAATCAGGGGTGATGCTTGGGCAAGTTTTATAAAACTTTACGGCGGATGAGTGGTGGGGAATGAGGGGTCCCTGCTTATGCAGGGGGCTCCCAACAAACTTTACGCGCTTTTATTGGGCTTGTTTTTTCGGGTGTTGTTTTGGTTTTTGGTTTTGAGTATGCGTAGCATTTCTGAGGCTGTAAACGCGTTTTCCGCTGCGCCGAGCCGTTTTGCTTTGTGTACGTTTACTTTGGCTGAGCAGTAGGGACAGGTGCGGGTTTTCTGGTTTGTTGCTGCGAGCAGTAAGCCGCCGCATTTTGGGCATTCAAGGATGGCTGTGGGGGGCATTTTCTTTATCCTCTAGCGAAAGCCTTTTCCCCATTCAATTAAATAACAGTATTGGCAAGGCGTATTGTGTGATGAGTGTGCAAGATAAGAAGCCTAATCAGGGTTTAGTTGAGGATGCGGTTAAGTACTTCAAGAAGGAAGGCTTCAAGGTGAAGGGGCAAGCTGTAGCCATAGAGGGTGACAGTGGGGTTTTGCGGCAGTTTGATCTTGTTGTGCAGAGGGGTCGGGATGAGCAGGTGGTTTGGATTCGGGATTGGAACCGCACCATCGGCGTTAACGTCATCATCGGGTTGGATACGGCTTCGGCGGATGTGAAGATGCCTAACCCCATAATGATTGGCGAAAAATTCAGCGACCACGCAAAATCATATTCAAACAGGCGTAAAATTATGCTGTTAACGAAGCAGAAGTTAACAACCAGTTTCCGCTGAGCCAGATTAAGGTTTTAGGTATTCGTCTATTTTCCCTTCGCGCTCCAGCAGTCCAAGCCAATCCACAAAGCCACTGAAGCACGGTTTCTTACCGTTCAGAACCGTCAAAACCTCACGGAGAATTTCTTCTGGGGTTTTATTTGTTGTGTCCAGTTCGCAAACGCGGGTTTTGTCCTGTTTCTGCAGCGCCTCCACAAGGCACACATCCAAGATTTCGGCTTCCAAGTTCTCTTGCAGTTTGGCTTGGCTGTAGCCGCGTTGTTGCATGAACTGGCGGAGTTGGGCGGGGCTGCGTCTGAGCACGAAAACGTGTGTTGTCAGCGTTGTGGGGGTGACTGCGGCGGCGTAATGTCCGTCAATTACTGTGTCTTTTTGGGTTTTGGTGATTAGGGTTCGGAGTTTGCGGCGCATTTTGGCTTCGTCCACAACGACAGTTTCTCTTTCCTTGTCTTCTTCGAGGGCGAGATTTTCCTGTTCTGTGAGTTCTGTGAGGTTGATGTACTGCGCGTTTAAGTGCACGGCGAGTTTTTTGGCGAGGGTGGTTTTGCCTGTTGCGGGTGTGCCTGTGATGAGGATGACGCGTTTGTTCATGGGTTCTTTTGGGTTGGGCGGGTATTTCTGGTTTTGCCTGTTTGGGTGTGAATTTGTAAGCAGAAACAAATTGGTTCTTTTTTGTGCGTTTTTGTTGTTTTTTGTGATTTCAGGGGTTATTGATGTGCGTTCTGTTTGGTGTTTGGTGTGTTTTATTATATTAAGGGCTGTGCCTTCATGGAAGGCAAAGAGTGTGAGGTTTACCATGCAGGTGTATATTCGAGAAACAAACTTCGCCGACCTCAACGGCATACTGAAGGTTGAGCGCGAAGCCTTTAACTCCCCTAAAGAAGCTGCCCTCACAAGCGACCTGCTTGCTGACCCCACCGCCCAGCCCCTTCTTTCCCTTCTTGCCTTCGTTGACGAACAGCCTGCAGGGCACATCTTATTCACCACCGCCCACCTTCCCAACGCTCCCGCCGTTGTCGTTTCGATTTTGGCGCCCTTGGCAGTTCTGCCCCAGTTTCAGAAGCAGGGTGTCGGCGGCAGCCTCATCAAAACGGGCTTAGCGCTCCAATCCAAAAACGGCGTTGATGTGGTGTTTGTGCTTGGGCACCCAACCTACTACCCCCGACACGGCTTCACCCCCGCAGGAAAACACGGCTTCAAAGCACCCTACCCCATTCCTGAAAAAGACACAGACGCATGGATGGTACAAGCACTCCGCCCAAACATAATCGGCTCCATTTCGGGTAACGTCGTATGCTGTGAAGCGTTGGATAAACCTGAACACTGGAGAGAATAGCCGCTTCCTGTGGGTTACGTTTATTTGCTTGCCTCTGCTTTTGTGTGTTTGGGCTGGCGAGTTGGCGTGTGGCTGTCGGTCCTTCGGGACTGAGGAAACTCCGCCCACGAGTAGAATTGCAATCCCTCTAGGGGATAAGCCGAGAGGCTTGGCAACAGAGCAGAAACGAACGTCCCCCCAGACACGGCGATGAAGCGTTCCAAGACGCGTAGTCCGCTGGGTGCGGTGCGGTGAAACGGCTGTCCTGCAAGTGGAAAGGGCAAACAGGCGCTGATGACGATCTACAGGAGAGCGCGGGTAGCCCGATTAGCCGAATGCCACAGAAAGACAAAAGGCGGGTTATGACCAACACACCAAGCCCAAAACAACAAAACCTCCGTCACGTTGCACAAAAGGTTCGTCGTCTTGCACAAAAGGTGCAACCTTGTTGTGCGCAAATTCTCCAGCCATCGAATACTGGAAAAGCGAATTATCATCAAGAGACCCAGCCACAACAAACCTCTACCTGCGCAGTTTCGATAAATTCCTTCAATTCTCAGGCAAAACAGCAGACCAATTATTAGCACAACGTCAACAAGACCAGACCAACACAGACCGCAAGATTCAACGAAGAATGGAAAGCCGCCTTAACGAATTCATAGGTAAAAAACGCCAAGAAGGATTCGCCACAGCAACACTCCAAGTATATTTCGCGACAGTACGCTCCTTTTTCGAGATACACTACTACCCACTAATTATGAGAAAAGGCGATTACCCAAAAGGCGAAAGCATAGGCGTAAGAGTTGGAACTAAAGAAGCAATATTTAACGCAGTAGAAAGCAAATGCAATAGAAACAAAGCAAAACTAAAGGCGATACTTTTGTTCCTAAAAGATTCGGTATTGAGAGAAAGCTCACCACACAGCCTGCGCAAATTCTTACAAACTAATCTTGAAGCTCTGGAAATGTAAACGTTAACTGGATAGACCAAATTCTTGGACATAAACTAATCAATAGCAGAGACGCCTACGGCAAACCAACAGATGACCAACTAAAAGACGCCTACGCAAAAGCATACAAATTCCTAAGAGTATATCCATAGGTTAGCGTCAAACATGAAATAACGTCGCCAGAAAAAATAGACAAAATACAAAAGCATCAAAACTACACAAATAAGCAGTCAAGAACCAATCGTTGCAGAAGCAAGAGACATGGAGCACGCTATAGCGCTCCTTGTAAAAGGTTACAAATACAAAATGGATTACGATGGCGTTAAACTGTTCGTGAAAAGTAGCTCCAGTGCCAACAAGACTTAGGTCTGAAATAATATATAGAGATAAGGCGTATTCACAAATATGATGGAGTTAAGTCCTAAATGGATTCAGGCTTATCTTGAACATCCCCTAACCGAGAACGATACTTGTAGTTATGACATTAACATAGAAGGATGTTTCGAGATCGAACCAACACAATTCCTAGATTTTGCGAAAGACGACTTAACCGCATCATATGGACATCACCACAATTTGAATTGTCTTTCCAACACAAAAAGAGCAATTGAAGGTCAAATTGATTCGTTACTAATTGCCTTTGGACTGATTAACAAATCGAAGAAGGAAAGGTGGTCATTTCCAAAGAAGATCGAGGTTCTTACCACAGTTGGGGTTATCTCTCCAAAAATTCTGAATAGAATAAACAAGCAAAGAAACCTCCTTGAGCATAATTATAAAAATCCTCAAGAACCTAACGTAGAGGATGCGGTTGACGTTGCCGAACTATTCCTTGAATGCACTATGAAATATCTCAAAAATGGAATCTCTGAATTCTCATGCTCCAATGAAGACTATGGAAATTTATACCTCGAGATCGAGAATAGTCTATGCCAAATTATTATCGAAATTACGAAATTTGAGGCGGACCAAATCCGAAGCATTAAGAAAAATGTCAGAGCTGTAGATGATGATTATTTAGAATATCTAAAGCTTTTTCTTAATGGATATACTCGGTACAAATGAACGACCACTCGCAGCAAACTTGGCGTTTTGTAGCTAAACTGGATTACCAAGTTTATACATTCACATAATTAAATAACGCTAACGTCGCTGGCTACATCATATCAGCCGTAGCTTTGATAACGAAGAGCGAACTCTCGGTGTCGATTCGTACATTATAGAGACTCGGAAAAGCCCGTAGAACCCGCATTTAAAGGGTAATCCACTCGCAAAAAAGGACTCTGTCTTGTAACGACCCTTTTAGTGTGCTTTTTTATTAGGGTTTAATTTGGGAGTAATGTGCGTGTAATTCTGAAAAATCAATTAATATTCTTTTGGGACCTATGTGGTTTGAGGATGGCAAGATGAGACAAAAATTAACCCAGCAAACCAATGCATACACGCTTGACGTATCTGAAACAGACAGAAACGGTGCCTTTCTATGCCCAAAATGTAGAGTGAGAATATCTCCAGATGACTCTTCAGAAGTGGTCTATTCCATCTGCGACACTGTTGTGACCGATAATAACCTAGACGAGTTGGTGCTCTACTGCAAGAGATGCCTTAGTTTCATCCATTTAACGGGGTTCTCTAACACCCCGAAAACAGTGTATTCAACAAAAATGTTGAACCGACAAAACAGAAGGACAGCGCTCACTATCAAGCCCATAGCCTCTAAGCAACTTTTAAGCAAGCGCTAAGCAACCCGAAGTGAAAAATGAATCGAAGGAACACAAGAACACATACAGAGGATGCTTGGCTATTGCTTTGGCTCTATTTGTCATTAGTCCAATAGATGACTTGGTTGTTGCAGCGTTATTTGGCACCGCATTATTTGGCTTTGGGTCACTGCCCTTCTACATACTTTTGGGGGCTTCGTCAACCGTTATTTACTCAATCCTTTCAAAAAAACCGAAACGGGAGTATGGTGTGAAATCTGTCACGCTTAGGGGTGAACAAGTAAAAAGCATTGGTGAAAAACGAATTGCAGATTACATTGAAAAGAATAACATTCGTTATGTCTATGAGCAAGAGCTAAGAGAAAAATCCTTGTTCTCCAACCGCATGATTGGTTGTCCTGATTTTTACTTATCTGATTATGACGTTTACGTGGAGTTTTGGGGCTTAGTAAATGCTGACGACAGGTCAACACGAACAACGTATATCAAGAATATGAAAAGAAAAATGGCGCGGTATTATGAGAATAACATTAGGTTCATATCAATATACCCAGATAATTTGGCGAATTTGGATTGGATTTTCAGAGCTAAATTCAAAAAAGCCACGGGCTTTGAACTCCACTAGTTTAGTAGTGAGCGTTAAAAAGGATTGTAACACTTTCTATACTGCTCGTCCTGAGATTACAAAAAGTCTCCACTTCTTGACATTAACATAAAGCGGGCATATACTTGCGCTAACTTATCATAAGTAACCCGATGGCTGCGAAATATGTTTTAGTTTGGATGCTGTTACTGCTTTCTGTTGAGATTTATGCCAAGTGTAGCGAGACGTAAAGCAAAAAACACGCAGAACGCGCAACAGAAAAAGATGGAACGGGAAAAAGCAGCGAAAAAGAAACTGGAGAGGCAACAGCTTCCCGCCAAGGGCAAAAAACGTTAAATCCAAGAAGCCCTAAGCCCCTAAGACTAGTACAGCCACCGTGTCGCCTCCAACCAATTAAAAGTACCGCGTCTGCATTCATCCTTTTTACAGGTTTATTGTGTCAAGGACTTTTTACCAATACCCAATAGGCGTGCGGGCTTGTTTTCGGTAGGGCCGACGGCTGAAAAGACAGCTCCAACGGCGCTCCTGCCGACCACAGTGTTAAGAAAAATTAATCTGCACAAAAAGACTACTTACACGTAAGCACTTGTTCAAGGAGTTGACAAAAATCAGGGTTTTGCTTTTGTCTGAGCAGGAAATTGCTGAATTGTTGTCCATTGAAGAGGTTATGAAGGCAGTGGAAAACGCTTTCAAAGAAAAAGCCTTAGGCTATACCCAAATGCCTCCAAAGGTTTACCTTAACTTCCCAAAATACAACGGCGATCTGCGCGCAATGCCCGCGTATCTGGAAAGGCTTGACGTGGCATCAGTTAAAATTGTGAATTGTCATCCAGAGAACCCCATTAAGTACGGCTTACCCACAGTCACGGCAACCGTGCTTCTTTTAGACCCGAAAACAGGGACCTTGCAAGCTGTAATGGGTGCAAAAAACATAACTGCTATGCGCACTGCTGCAGCGGGGGGAATAGCTGCGAAGTATCTTGCAAGGAAAAACTCCAAAACCGCCAGCTTCATCGGAGCAGGCGTACAAGCCCGTGCACAACTTGTAGCGCTTCTATCCGTATTTCCCACGCTCGAAGAAATAAGAGTCTGTGACCTCTCACCCCAAACGGCACAATCATTTGCTTTAGAAACAAAAACCAAAGCCCCACACTGCAAAGTAGCGACCTTTGACAGTGAAGCAGAAGCCGTACGTGGCGCCGACATTGTTGTCACCACAACACCTTCAAGAAAACCGGTCGTTCAAGAGCCATGGGTTTTTGAAGGCACACATTTTAACTGTATTGGAGCTGACGCGCCCCTCAAAGAAGAAATAGACCCCGCAATCTTAAAGAAAGCAAAAATTGTGGTGGACGACTGGGAACAAGCCTCCCACAGCGGAGAACTCAACGTTCCCCTATCGCAAGGCATCTTGTCAAAGCAGGATGTGTGGGCGGAGCTATGCGAAGTGATAGCTGGAACCAAACAAGCCCGAACCTCAGAAACCGAAGTAACAGTGTTTGACTCAACAGGGCTCGCTATTCAGGATGCCGCCGTGGTTGATTTAGCCTACAAAAAAGCGGTACTGCAGAAAACTGGCTGCTACATAGACATTTAGACATTTAAGCACTAAACGTTGGCAAGAACCGTGGGGCAACTCGCGTAAAAGCAGAAAAACAGGTGGGACGTTGTTTTTCAGTTATTTGTCTGACTCCGCTAAACTGAACGCCAGCGTTGCTTTTTCTCTTTAGCGGCTTGATATTGAACAGCAACTTGTTTCTTAATGCTTATATTTTTTGAAGGGGTACATAGAAACAATGGCGGATAGGTACCAACTACTGAGCGAAAACTTTGACTGGTGAACTGAAATGGCGCCTAAAAAAACAAATCCTGTGGGATTTAGATGTGTCCTTCTGATGCTTATTCTCTTGTGTTTTGCTTTTACCTTACTACCTCAGTCAGTTCAAGCCATACCTGTCACCCAGACGATAGCTGGCTTTAGAGCCCCGTTTGGGGTGACTGTAACTCCGAACGGCGAATACGTTTATGTCACAAACGAGGGCAACGATACAGTTTCAGTGATACGCACCTCTACCAACCAGGTGGTTGCAACGATACCTGTTGGCTACAACCCCGATGGAGTGGCAGTAACATCCGACGGCAAATATGCCTACGTTGCAAATGTCGGCAGTGATTCAGTTTCTGTAATAAACACGGCTACCAACACCGTAACTGCCACAATACCTGTTGGAGACGGACCTTTAACCGTGGCCATAACGCTCAATGATGCATACGCGTATGTGCCAAATGAACACGGCCACTCGGTCTCAGTGATAGATACAGCCACCAATGAAGTAACGGCGACAGTGCCTGTTTTAAGTTATCCCGGTGCGGTGGCTGCAACTCCCAATGGTGAATATGTTTATGTCACCAATTTTGGCAGTGGCTCGGTTTCGGTGATAGATACCGCTACTAATACAGTTGCGGCAACAGTACCTGTTGGAAGCGAACCTGCAGGTGTGGCAATAACTCCTAACGGCGCATATGCTTATGTTACGACTGAAGGATGCAACTCCGTTTCAGTTATAAACACAACCACTAATACAGTAACGACGACGATAACCGTTGGATCCTGCCCTTTTGGCGTGGCAGCCGCTCCCAACGGCAAATATGTTTATGTCACCAATGAATGCAGCAACTCGGTTTCGGTGATAGATACCGCTACCAATACGGTAACTGCGACAATCCCTGTTGGAACATTTCCTGACGCGGTAGCTGTAACTCCAAACGGAGCCTACCTTTATGTAACAAACGTCGCCAGCAACACAGTTTCTGTAGTTAACACATCAGTTAACACAGTGACGGCTGTGATATCTGTGGGAAACGATCCAAGCGGCGTAGCTGTAACGCCTAACGGCAAATACGCCTATGTCACTAACGTAAACAGCAATTCAGTTTCCGTAATTAACACAGCCACCTATACAGTAACTGCGACAATACCTGTCGAAAATGCACCTTTTTGGGTGGCTATCACGCCGAACGGTGAATATGCTTACGTCACAAACGCAGGCAGCAACTTGGTTTCGATAGTTAATACAGCCACAGGTTCGGTGGTTCAAACGGTGACTGTTGGAGCAGGTCCTTACGGGGTGGCGGTGACTCCCAATGGGTCACACGTTTATATTTCAAATGACATCAGCGATACGGTCTGGGTGTTAAGCACTGGTATTAGTTCAGATGGGTCTTCAACTCAATCCACTCCAGCGTCCCCTACAGCTTCAGCAGCTGAACCTTTGACTGCTCAGCTTAACCCAGACAGCCTCATGCTCTACGTGTTAGTCTTTGCTGTACTCGCCATAATAGTTGTTTTTTTAACGATACAAAAAAGAAAGAAACATCCCACCAACCCTTAATCCACCCGCACTTCCATATTTGAGCCGTCACTCATGCCCCAGACAATTCTACTGTCTTCATGCTCGTTGTTTATGTTGCCACTTTTTGGTCCCGCGTGCAAAGAACGTCGTTGCTGGCAAGTGAGATTTTACAATCAGCAAAGCGTTCTCGTAAGCATCTTTTTCATAGCAAACAGTGACGCTGTTTCTCTAGCGGAGGCGCTATCAAAGGAGGAGAAAAAACAATCGGGGGTTAGGCTATTTTTTCTGTTATTTGTTTGACTTCTGTTAAGCTGAACGCCCGTATTGTGGTTGTTTCTTGATTGCCCGTTTCTGCAACCGCTAAAATGAAGGCGGCAGCGGTGTAGTCATCGGGGAAGTCCACTTTCGCTATGGCGTCGTAGGGTCCAATTGTAAGGTTCCAATCTAACAGTTTTCCCCCAAACTTTTCCAACGTTTTATTTGCCGCTTTAACATCGTTATACAACGTTTTGGGGTTGCTTACGCCTTTTTGAGTGGCTTTCATCAAAACAATATACGTTGGCACCTTCAACTCACCTTCACTGGTCAAAGAGTGATATAACGTTAGCTAAATGATTGTTGCTTAAACGTACTTAAAAATCTGTTCAACCTTTCATTCTTGCGAGACGTTACTCAAGCAGATGGTAAAAACCGTTTTGTGAATACCATCATCATACGATTTTCACTCTAGGTTAATCATTGGTTGAATAGTTGTGAGGGTGAGCTGGCTTTTTGCTGGGTATGCGTTTAGTTTTTCACAACTTTTATGAAAACTTCTCAACCACCTTTTTATTCCATAGTCAACATGTACTCTCAACGGTGAATTAAAATGGAAAAAACAGTTTCTCCCCAAAAAGGAGGTTACACCTGAAAACCCTTGGCGCAAAGTCAAGAAAAACTAAAACAAGGATGAAATAAACATGTTAGAAAGTTCATTCCAAATCCTCGAAAGCGTAACCGAAACCCAAGAACTCCCAAGCATACGAAATGCAGTAGAGTTTTGTCCCAAATGCGGCAAACTACTCAAAATCACCAACCGAAAAGGCGCCCCCCTGCTTAGCTGCCCAAAATGCCGCTACAAAAAACTGCTAAACCAAAACCAAACCGCCAAACACCGCATCCACCACGGCAGGCCCAGCGAAATCGCAGTCATAGCCAAAGATGAAGAATCATCCCTCAGACCACTGCCAACCGTGAACGTCATTTGCCCTACGTGCGGAAAAAGCGAAAGCGAAACGTGGGTTGTTGCATTAGGCGGCGAAGTTCCCTCTTCCACGGTTACCTTCTTCCGATGCACCAAATGCGGGAAGACCCGACGAGAAGTAGGATGAACCAACCTAAAAAATGATTAACCACAGCAAAAAGTGAACGCAGTACACACTGCATTAGAAAATAAGTGATTCCATCTTCGGGGGCAATCTGCTTAAAAAAGCAGAACCCCCTCAACCACCCAAACGGCGGTTTTCTCTAAATTTCAACTTGCCAAAGATGCTCAACCATCTACCGCATAGGACAAGTTTAAGAACCAAAATCAGCGCACCCATACACTTTGAAGGCATAGGTATTTTCCTGAGGAAAAAATAAGGTACTCTTAAATGCTATTCCGCATGTGAACGTCGCTCTGGGCCATCAGTTAGAAAACCCATTTTTGCAGTTAACTTTTGCTGTCGTGGCTTGAGTTTGCTGTGGAACTGGTGGATGGGCGATTTTTGTTTTTCTTTGCAAAATACACCGTTATGGCGGCAAAGGCAATTGTTGTGGCGGCAAAAAGGCACATTAAATAGGGGTGGGTGGATAAATTGTCTATGCGGTTCTGCTTTGTGTTCAGTTCTCCGTTTTTGATTTCAAGCTCATGGTTTGCAGAATTCAAGGCTATGCTCATAGACTCAATTTCAGCCTTCACCGCATTGCACTCCGTGTTTAACTGGGCATAATTGCTTTGGAGCAAACTATAGTTTGCCAACAAGCCGTCATAGGCGCTTGATAATTCGTTGTATGAAAAATTTAAGGCGTTGAAGTTGTCTTCGAGGACGTTTTGTTCGGTTTGAAGCTTGCTATAATTTTCTTGCAGCAAGGTATACTCCGTCGTTGTGGAAGTGAAGTTAGCGAACAACTTGTCGTGTTCTGTCTGCAAGGCATCCAACTCTGCCGCCGACGCCTTGAGGTCAACTAAGCGTGCCTCATAGTCAGCCTGTAACCTATAGTATGTTTCATTGAGGCTTCGGTACTCAACCAGCAAGTTTTCATAATAATATGCAGACTCACCTCTGGGAACATAATCCCCGGCAAATTTATTAGACAAGTACATTCTCCATTGGTCTTCAAACTGAAGCGGCGAAATCCCGAAAACATCAGGGATGGCAGCTTCAAACGTGGGTGCTCTACTTTTAATTAAATCAATCACCTTTTGCTGTCCAAAGGTTTCGTACATAAACTCCACGATGTAATTCCCCACGAATAAGGTTCATCAACGGTGAAGTCGCCGCCTTGCACGGCTTCCCTCACGTTTTTCTCATAACTGGACAGAAAATTTCCACTTATATACTCGGCAAGTCCTTGACTAAACCAGCCCGCTGAATCCTTGTACCCATAGGGCTTTGAATACAAGTCGTAATAGACTGGTGCATGTACGTATTCGTGGTTTAGAATTCTTCTGAAGGGGTCACCCAGCTTTTCGAATCCTCCCCAACTTCCTGTCCAAGAGGGTTTTAGGATGTGGATAGTTGCACTGGAAGAGCCAGCATAGATAACTGCGTTTCGCCCAAGTTCTTCCGTGCCTGTATAGATGTGGATGACCACTTTGAAAGGCAAAGAATGCGGGTACTTTTCTAAAGTGATGTTTCGGACAAGCAAAGCTGTTTCCAGAGTCACGTCTGCGTCTGCTTCGTAGCCTGGATGATATTTGACGACGAAATATTCATTTTCTTTGCTCAACCAATCGTTCGATTCAGCGGAAACTGCTTGAATTGATACACACATGAAAACTATTAACAGGAGGCAGATTAGACTCTTCGCTTTCATCCCTTCTTCACATCCAAGTTTAAGCGCATGTGTTCCTCTAACCTTAAATATGTTCACCTTTAGGTACCCTCTTGAAGGTTCACCAACAGAATAAAACAACACATACACGAGGTGCCTAAAACGTCAATGCGCTTTTGATTAGGGTGTTGCTCTGATGTTTGCGCCTCAGAACAAGTATTGCTTTAAATCACCTAGCAGAAAAAACCACTTCTCTGCATCTTAACGTGCAATTGTCATCACAGGCGCCCATACAAACCCAGAATAAGGCACGCTGAAAAATAAACCTGAACCCGCCCGAGTTCATGGCAAACTGCTTTCGGCTTTTTTCAAATCCACCAAAACGTTGTGGAGAACAGTGATGTTTTTGTTTATCTGCCGTTTTCTTTCCGCATACGATGCCTCAGTCATGTTGCCGTACATGTGGTCCAGTTCGGCGCAGCGTAGGTACGCCTCTACGTTGGCGATGCGGGTTTCAAGGCGTGTAAATATGGTCTTAAGCTCTTGGGTTAGCGTATCGATTTTCTCAAAGGTCGGCGTATCCTCTTCCATATTTAATTCTCGCCCGTGAAATCCTTCTCAAACAAAGAGAACGGTGGTCTGTTAGTTATAATGTGCAACTTAATTCTTAAAACTTTACGATAAAACACTTTAATTCATATTTGAGTGTATGTAACAATTTCTCTTTTGCATAAATTGAGGGATTCTGTGTCTGAACCCGTTCCTGAAGTACAGGAAGCTTTGAGGCGGAAACGTCATCTGCCAAATCAGACCGCAAAACCACAGTAACTTAGGTTAAAGAACCTCTGCGTTATTTTTTGTGTAAAAGGTTCTTAAACAGCTGTAACCAATCCGAAACCAGTCGGGTAATTAGAAAGTTCTTGGTGGCATGCTCTTTTCCAGCTTTGCCCATTCGTTTTCTGAGTTCTTCATCTTTTAGAAGTTTCAGAATGCTTTTGCTGAACCCAGCATAATCTTCAGGGTCATGCAGAAAACCATTTTGTCCGTCAATGACTTGGGTTGGGATTCCGCCCACGTTTGAAGCAACCACCGGTGTTCCCTTGTGGAGCGCTTCGGAGACAGTTAATCCGAAACCTCCTTAAGTGACTTTTGAATAACCACCGACGACTCTCTTTGTAGGCAATTAACCAAAAAATCGTTTTCCATTAGAACCAGTTTGATGTCGTTTTCATACATAGATCTCTGCGCTTTCTTCTGTACCTGCTGAACTGTATTCTGCCCTTCGGGGTCATCAGAGGCAAGAGAGCCAAGAAGTACAAGTTGGCAGTCAACTTTTTCTCTAACCATGTGAAAAACATCTAAAACTCCCATTGGATCCTTCCATTTGTCAAACCGCGAAACCTGCGTAATTACAGGTCGGCTCCTGTCGACGTCATATTTTTGCATATATTTGTCAATGTCTTCCTCGGAGACTTCCTTGTTTTTCGGGGACAACGGGTCTATTGCAGGATAAACCACGCTTTGAGGAACCGAAAGGTACTGTTTGTATTTCTCAAGAGAAACCACAGAATGATCATATTTGGCTATGAACTGACTAAGATAATTCCAAACTTGCTGATTCGGCGATGACAAGTTTACATGGCACTCGAAAACCCACTGCTGCTTTTTGTTGTAAAAGTCAATTAAAGGCAACGGCTGAGGGTCATGAACCATTACAAGGTCATGCTCGATGTGAGTAAAAACGGAAAACCGCCTATCAATCCCATAATAGATACTCTTTTTCTGTTCAGACAAGTTGATTTTTTCGCCCTGCAAGGCGTTATAAAATTTTTTGGTGATGGTGAAAAAATCGGGGCTTCCATGTAAAATTCGCCACCCGACCTCTAAACCTAACTCGTTAAGCAGAATCACTGCGCTGTCCAAGATTTCTGCTACGCCACCACCTTGGTAGGTTGAGTTTATACAAACAATGTGGCTTCCAGAAAGTTTGTCCGCCTTCTAATGGATGCTGTTAAGGACATTTTCATCCACAATTTCATTGTAGTCTTTCAAAAAGCCCATATATCCAAATAGTTTTTTCCGCTTTTAAGTATTATAGAGAAAGAAACTAACAGTTTTATTAACGACTATTTGCCCGTTTTGTTTTAAGCTACATATGTAGCAGAAAATTTCTTTGCTTCTCACATGTGTAAGTATCCTATTAAATACCACGAATGCGTAAATGCCCTTTCGCCCATTTTCCGTAACAACTTGAAACTACACTGCTGATGAACAATCTTTTTAGCGCGCACAACATAAGTTCTTAGTCTGCAGGGGAAACCGTTGACACAAACCAAAACCAACGCTAAACAGCACATGCACATAGGCTTTGACGACACAGACTCGACAAGACAAGGCTGCACCACGTACGTCGCTGCATTACTTATTGAGGCGTTGGAGAAGCTCGGCGTTACGTTTCTGGATTACCCTCGGCTTGTCAGGCTTAACCCGAATGTGCCGTGGAAAACCCGTGGAAACGGTGCCCTCTGCCTGAGCATTGAATACGACCCAGAGTTGGCGCCTGAAATCAAAGAAACCACCATGGACTTAGTTGAATCGCAGTCGGATTTGAGTTGGAAAGGCACTGACCCCGGAATCGTCTTCCTAAACGCCAAAATAGTCCCACAGGAAATCACAGCGTTCGCCAAGCGGGCAGAAACAGGTATCGTGACCCTCAAAGAGGCTTTGCAGTTAATCAAAAAGTCTCACGCTGAAGCCTTGGGGTACAACACACAACGCGGTATAATCGGCTCTTTGGCATGCATAGGCGAGACGCTACCCCACGATTACACTTACGAGCTTATTGCGTATCGTAAACCCGAAAATCGGGGCTCCAAACGCCGCGTAGACGAAGAATCTATCTTCCAAATGGATACCACTCTGCAGCCCTACACGTTCAACAATGTGGATGCGGAAACGCGCCGTGTAATTATTACGCCTCGCGGACCCGACCCTATCCTGTTCGGCATCAGAGGCGAAAACGCAGAAATCGTCAAGCAGGCTTTTGGCATGGTGAAGTCGTTGGAGCCTGTGGAGCGGTGGGTGATTTTTCGCAGTAATCAAGGCACCGACATGCACCTCAAACCCGTAACGCGCCTTAGCGAAGTGCAGCCTTACAGCAGCATCGTAGCCAAAGGCACCGTAAGCCGAAACCCAGAAATCGTTCCCGTCCGTCACGTAATTTTTGGCATCAAAGACCAAACCGCCGAAGTGGACTGCGCGGCGTATGAGCCAACGGGTGAGCTTCGTAAAATTGCGCGGGAACTGGTGGTTGGCGACGAAATTGAGGTTTATGGTGCGGTTCGCAAGCCGCAGGCGGGTAAGCCGTTGACGGTGAACTTGGAAAAAATCCGTGTACTCAAGTTAACGCGGCAAAGTCAAACTCAGAACCCAGTGTGCCCCAACTGTGGCAAACGGCTAAAATCTATGGGCAAAAACCAAGGGTTCCGATGCGAAAGGTGCAAAACAAGATTCTCAGACCTCAAAAAAACCGCCGTCGCCCAAGAGCGCAGCGTGAAGGCGGGGTTGTATGTGACTTCTACTCGTTCACAGCGCCACGTAACCAAGCCGTTGAGGCGTTATGGGCTGGAAAAACAAGGCGAAAACGCAGGTGAGCTGGTCGCTGGATGGCATTCTTAGGCTTCTGTGCGGCTTCTGCAACATCGACAGCACGAATCCTACCAGTACACTGAGGTATTTTTCTTTTGTTTCTGTTAAAAAAAGGACAGTTCTAACGATGGAGTTTGTTATGTTTTAACTCCGGGGAAAAACCTTTAACTACGCCAATTTCCTAAATTTAATAGGTGGTTTTTCGCCAGTAGCAATTTGGTAGTCAAGCCTTTTCTTTGCTGTCAGTAACGCAATCAACACGACCCGTTTCCCAATCAAGTGGTTCTTGCTTTTGCTGTCTGAGTTGCCGCGTTTACTTGTAGACGTCTATTTAGGTAAATCAAAAGAAGGTTTGCTGAAATGTCTTCAAAGAATTCAAATTCTGCGCCTTCAAGTCAGTCAGTTGAACAAGACAACTGGTACCGATTGAGCGTTCAGCAAGCCGCAATGAACTTGGGCGTAGAAGTTCAGAACGGACTAAGTGCAAGTGAAGTGCAGTCGCGTCTGCAAAAGTATGGTCCGAACGTGTTGGCGGGCAAGAAAAAAGAATCTGGGTTGCACGCTTTTTTGCGTCAATACCGAGATTTTATGCAGATGATTTTAGTTGCCGCTGCGTTATTGAGCCTTGTTTTCACAGGCAAATTAGATACCACTATTCTTCTACTGTTGCTGACGATTTTTAATGCGGTGTTGGGTCTTAAACAGGAGTCTAAGGCTCAAGCGAGCATCGCAGCTTTAGAAGCAAAGACCATGAAAAAAGTGGTTAAGGTTCGTCGTAACGGGCAGGAGATTGAAACAGACGCGGAGAATTTGGTGCCTGGCGATATTGTTCTGATTGAGGCTGGTGACCGCGTGCCGGCAGATGGGCGTCTGTTTTTTGCGGCTTCCCTTGAAATTGAGGAGGCAGCGTTAACTGGCGAAAGTGTTGCTTCATCAAAAAACACTGCCCCACTAACTGCTTCTGATGTGCCTTTGGGTGATCGGCATTGCATGTCGTATATGAACACGTCGGTTGTCCGTGGTCGGGGTGAAATGCTTGTTACCACGACTGGGATGGGCACTGAGATGGGGCACATCGCTGACCTGCTAAATAAAACTAAAATTGCCAAAACCCCTCTGCAAAAACAGTTAGATAGGCTCACACTAATTATTGCGGGAATAGCAGGGATCACCTTTGTTATTATGGTTATTCTTGGGTTGAGTCAGGGACAGAAGTTTCAAGCGTTGTTTATTGCAGGCGTGGCTTTGGCTATTGCCGCCATTCCTACGGGTATGCCTACTATAGTGACTACGCTGTATTCTATGGGTACCCGTGTTCTAGCCAGTCATAATGCCATTGTTAAGAGGCTTCCCTCGGTAGAGACTTTGGGGTCAGTTTCTGCAATTTGCTCCGATAAGACGGGAACGTTGACCCTTAACAAAATGACCGCGAGAGAATTCACCATACCCGGTAAGAACCATTATCGAGTAACAGGCGAAGGATATAGCAGTCAGGGAAAACTGTTACATGACGGCGGCGCCAAAATTGACCTTGACGAGATACTGCTACCCATGGCGCTATGTTCTGATGCCACATTGGACGGCGATAATTTAATTGGGGACCCAACTGAGGGCGCGTTGATTGTGCTAGCCGAAAAAGGCGGCATTAACCTTGAGGGTAGCAGGAAAATGTATCCTCGTATAGCTGAGGTGCCTTTTGATTCAGAATACAAGTTCATGGTAACCTTCCACAACATGACGGATAATCAAGGTAAGCCCGTTGTGCGTGCGTTTGTTAAAGGTGCACCTGACGTTCTAATTGCCCGTGGAAGCTTTTATTGGACGCCGGAAGACAAGGTCTTGCACATTATTGACGAGAATCGCCCGTTGGCTACTGCGGAAAATGAGCGTATGGCAAAGGCTGGCGAGCGTGTAATGGTGGTGGCGCGAAGAGATTTTGACCCCAAAAGTTTTGATCGGCACGGTAACTTGATGGATTTAATTAATGACTTGACTCTGTTAGCGATGGTTGGCATAGTTGATCCCCCGCGAAGCGAAGCTAAAGGTGCAATTGCCAAGTGCCACAGTGCCGGCATTCAGGTGCGCATGATAACGGGGGACCATGTTACTACGGCGGCAGCTATCGGTCAGGAGCTAGGAATAGGCGGTGAAGCGTTGACTGGGACTCAGTTTTCGGGAAGGACGGATGCGGAGCTTGATAAGGAGTTGGATAAAATCGCGGTGATTGCACGTGTTGCTCCTGAAGACAAGCTGCGACTGGTGTCTTTGCTTCAAAAAAAGAATAACATTGTGGCGATGACTGGAGACGGAGTTAACGATGCCCCTGCCCTTAAGAAGGCAGATATTGGGATAGCAATGGGCATTACCGGCACGGACGTGTCCAAGGACGCCGCAGTGATGATCCTTACTGACGACAACTTTGCTACAATCGTTAACGCGGTCGAGTACGGGCGGGCTATCTACAGCAATTTGGTTAAGTATATTCGTTTCCAGATGAGTACCCTAGTAGCATTCATTGCTACGTTCCTTGGTGCAGCGTTTTTCTCAATAATGGGCGGAACACCTTTTGGTGCAATTACTGTTTTGTGGATTAACTTTCTTATTCAGGCGCCCATCGCGATTGCTTTGGGCTTCGATGAGCCCTCATCCGATTTAATGAAGCTTAAACCCCGTCCCCCTTCACAGCCAGTACTATCTCGGAACCAGTGGCTACGTATCGTCCTCTTAGGCGTTATCATCGCATCTGCAACGCTGTTTGTTGAGGCATATTACGGTGACATCGGATCAAATCAGGCCCGAACGATGGGATTTGTGGTTTTTGCCATGCTCAACTTTGCCCTTGGAATCACTTCACGAAGTGAAAAAGGAACCATATTTTCCAAAGAACTTTTACCTGGCTGGCGCCAATTAGGTCTATATGGGATGTCCTTGTTGTTTATTTTCTTGGGAACCTTCTTGCTGCGTGTTGTCGATAACACTACGCCTTTGACGAGTATTCAGTGGTTGATTTGTTTTGGATTCACTGGTGGTTTAATTTTAATTGAGGAAGTGAGCAAGTTTTTCATGCGCAGAAAATAACTCTAGAAAAGGAGCATAAACAATATGGAACGTTTTGAGAGAACAAAAAGATTGATGGACTTAACAAAGGTTAAGCCCGGCAAAAAAATCTGTTTGAAAGATTTAGAAACGGGGTGGGCGCAGAACGAGGAAGCGAAGATGCTAGGTAAGAGCAAGCTGAAAGAGCGCGCAAACAAGTTGTTAGAGAAAAATCGGGTGGACCTTGCAGAGGCGCAAGAGCTTTTGTATGCGGACGACAGGTATGCTATTTTGATAATTCTTCAGGGTATGGATGCTGCGGGGAAGGATGGCACAATTAAACATGTTATGTCGGGGGTTAATCCTCAAGGGTGCCGTGTTACTAGTTTTAAGCAACCCTCTGCCACGGAACTTGACCATGATTTTATGTGGAGACAGGTCATAGCGTTACCAGAAAAAGGCATGATTGGCATATTTAACAGGTCTTACTACGAAGAGGTTCTAGTAGTTAAGGTGCACCAGAACCTTCTGGATAACCAAAAGCTTCCCTCACGAAACTATGGTGAAGAGTTTTGGGCAGCGCGATACCAAGACATCTCCAATTACGAATGCTACCTTGTCCGCAACGGAACCTTAATCCTGAAATTCTTCCTGCATATTTCTAAAGAGGAACAGAAGAAACGGTTTTTGGAACGCCTAAATAATTCCGATAAGCACTGGAAATTTTCGGCCTCTGACCTCAAAGAAAGAGATTACTGGGATGAATACACCAAAGCATACGAGGACATGTTAACTAATACAAGTACAAAATGGGCACCTTGGCATATCATTCCCGCGGATTACAAATGGGTAGCCCGCTCATTAGTCGGCGACATCATCACCAGCAGCATTTACTCGCTTAAACTTAAGTACCCTGAGGTTGACGAACAAAAACGTAAGGCAATTGAAGCCGCCAAAAAACAGCTCGAATCAGAATAGTCACATGCGCTCTCCTGAAGTTACGGCTACCTGTTTTACAAATTTGGTTTTTTATGATTTGTGAGGGGTAGCTAAGTATATTCAAAAAATGATGCACGCTCAGAGTGTTGCTCAGAGTGTTGAGTGTTTTGAACATGCCCTTGTTTTTGTTTTTCATGTTGTTTCTTCTTTGACTTGGGCTGAGATGTCGGCTGCTGCAAAGAAACAGAAAAGATTCGCGGTTGATGTTGCCTAAATCACAGAAATGCTTTAAATCCTGCGTGCTCGTAAACCCAAACAACAAAATCTCAGTTCATGGTGCCCATGATGTCAAAGAAAAGTTTCCCAGCGGAACATTACGCTTTACCCTTCTTCAAAGAAGAAGGCTTCATACGCAAGCTTTGCCCACGATGCGGCGACTACTTCTGGACCCAAAACGCCCAGATGGAAACCTGCGGCGAAGCAAGCAGCGACGAATGCGGATGCTACACATTCATCGGCGAGCCAGCGGCTAAAAAGCCGTTTTCGCTGCATGAGATGCGGGAAGCATTTCTGGGTTTCTTCGAGAAGAACGGACATACCCACATTAAGCCTTACCCCGTGGTTGCACGTTGGCGCAGCGACATCTACCTGACGCATGCCAGCATCATCGATTTTCAGCCTTACGTGACTGAAGGCATCGCGCCTCCCCCTGCCAATCCGCTGGTGATCTCACAGCCCAGTATACGGCTCACCGACATTCCGAACACGGGTCCTACGTTTGGCAGGCACTTAACCATTTTCGAAATGGGCGGTGCACACGCCTTCAACTACCCTGACAAGGAAGTTTACTGGAAAGACCAAACCGTCCGATACCATCACCTGTTTGCCACTGAAGCTTTAGGCATACCCTCGGAGGAGGTCGTTTACAAGGAGGGTGTTTGGGTTGGCGGCGGAAACGCTGGCCCCGATGTGGAATGCATTGTTCGCGGCTTAGAGGTGGGTACGTTGGTGTTTATGCAGTACAAGGTGGTCGGCGACGAGTTCGTGCAACTGCCGATTCGCACAGTCGACACTGGCTACGGTATTGACCGTTTCACGTGGATTAGCCAAGGCACTCCAAGTGCGTTTCAAGCCATCTACGGCGACATGCTAAACAAAGTCTACGCGATGGCAGGCATATCAAACGTTGACAATGACTTTCTTGCGCGTGTGGGGACGTATTCGGGGCTGGTGAACGTGGATAAAACCGCGAACCGCATGGTTCTGCGCAAACGCGTCAGTCAACTAACTGGCATCGATTTGGCGACTTTGGAAAAAGAGCTCATTCCCATCGAGAACGCTTGGGCACTAACTGACCATACAAAGACACTGTGCTTTATGCTTTCAGAAGGCGTGGTTCCCAGCAACATCCAAGAAGGCTACCTCGCGCGGCTGCTGTTCCGCAGAGCTTACAGGCTTGCTCTTGGCTTAAACATGGACATTGACCGCTTGTATGATATTGTGGATTTGCAGGTGGCGCAGTGGGGCAAGGATTTTCCGCAAATCAAAGCGATGCGTAACGAAATTCTTGAGATGTTAAAGATGGAGGAAGAAAAGTTCAAGGACACCCTAAAACGTGGCGAAGGCATGGTAAAACGTATTGCCTCGGAGCTGAAAGCCAAAGGTGTCAGCCAACTCTCCAACGACACGCTCTCGGAGTTGTATGATTCGCATGGGTTGCCCCCTGAAATTGTTAAGCAGGCGGCGGAGGCGGAAGGTGTTGCGGTTGAGGTTCCTGAGAACTTTTATTCGTTGGTGGCGGACAGGCATATGCAGGCGGACAAACCAACTGAGGAGGAGCCAGCTGCGGAGCACGCAATGGAGGTTGCTGTGGAGGGGTTGCCGCCGACGGAGCTTATGTATTATCCTGAGCCTTACACGCGGGAATGGGACGCTAAAGTCCTCAAAGTTATAAACGCCCAATACGTCGTGCTCGACGGGACCTGTTTCTACCCTGAAGGTGGTGGGCAACCTGCAGACCACGGCTACTTCGCTTATGAGGGCGGTGTGCAGGCGGAAGTAACTGATGTGCAAAAAGTCGGCAGAGTGGTCGTACACAAAGTCCAAACTGAGACAGCCTTACCCAAAGAGGGCTCCATGGTGCGGGGTATTTTGGATTGGAAACACCGCTATACCCTAATGAAGGCTCATACGGGTACGCACTTGGTGAACGGCGCTGCTCGGAGAGTGTTAGGTGAGCATGTGTGGCAGAGTGGAACCCAAAAAGGCATCGAAAGCACCCGACTCGACATATCCCACTACCGACGCTTAACCCCTGAAGAAATCCACAAAATCGAACGCTTAGCCAACGAAGCCGTCTTAGCCAACATGTCTGTGGAAACAACATGGCTTCCGAGAAGTGAAGCTGAAGCACGCTACGGCTTTCGTCTCTATCAGGGCGGCGCGGTTCCGGGCAAGGAAATTCGTGTGGTGAAGACGGGTAACTGGGATGTCGAAGCGTGTGCGGGTACGCACTTGAAGAGCACGGGTGAAATCGGCTACCTCAAAATATTGTATTCGGAGCGTGTGCAGGATGGCGTGGAACGGTTGGGCTACGCAGTCGGCATGCAGGCAGTGAAAGCAGTTCAGAAGCAGGAGACTTTGTTGCAGAAAGTTGCGGAGACGTTGAATGCGCCTTTGGAGAAGTTGGATAAGACGGCTGAGCGGATGGTTCGGGAGCTTAAGGAAGCTAATTCGGAGAAGAAGAAGCTGCTCAAAGAGCTTGCGGCGAAGGAGAGTGGCGCGTTGGCGGAGTCCGCGGCTGAAACGGAACAGGTGGCGGGTGTGACGCTGGTGAAACGTGACTTCGGCGCCGACGCGGACGTGAACCGTATGGTGCAGACCGCGAACGAAATTCTCAAACGCAACCAAGCCACCGTAACCCTATTCTATGGGGAGGATGCAAAGAGCGCTAAACTCATGGTTATGGCTGGAACCGAAGCCGTGGCAAAAGGCGTTCACGCAGGCAACGTGGTCAAGGTGGCTGCACCTGTGTTTGGCGGTGGCGGCGGTGGAAAACCGTATTTTGCGCAGGGCGGCGGAACCCAGCCCGACAAGTTGCCTGACGCGGTTAAAGCTGCTGAAGAAGCCATCAAAAAGCAGCTCAACGTCTAACTCTTCCTTTTGTTTCGATTTTGCTCTAAAATTGGCTACCCTCCCCCTTTTCTGAAAAGCTCGTTTTGGGGTGTTTTTTTGTTTTTGCGTTTGTTTTGGGCTTAACCCACGGCTAGAAAAGGCTGAAAAGGGCGGGAAACGGCACAGAAAGGGCTGGAAACGTCAGTGAAATGTTGGGGTTGTTCGTGTTTTTTGGTTGTGGGGTTTGGTGGGGGTATTTTTTAGGGGTAGGCAAGGGTGCACCTTGTGCTTGTACTTCTGAATTCTTAGCTGCGTTACTTAAGAAAAAGAAAAGAAGAAAGTTTAGTTTTCTGTTTTTTGTTTTGTGCTGAGTAGTCTTTAGGTTTTAGTTGGTGTTTTTTTCTCTTCCGTTTTTACGAGTTTCATGGGTTCGTTGCAGCAAATCAGTTCGCATGACTCGCAGCCGCAGGGGTCTTCGACAAGTACCACAAGCCCACATTCTTCACACTTATACTGTTCACCTTTCTTTTTTACCAAAAATAATTCACCTTCCAAAATGCCGTTACATAATAGTCTAGAACGTGGAAATTTAAGAATTGCTGAAAAAGTGCCGTCCACTTTTAATCTGCTAAGGAGACAAATTGTCCTTTGCGAGAACCTATAACTACCATCCGTAGATAATTTGGTAAAGGATAACAAGTGGATTGTTTTGCTCTGATTGGCTGCCCTTCTCTTTTCTGAAAAACCATTTTTGGGTGATTTTTTAATTTAGCGTTTGGTTTGGGCGTAACTTGCGGCTAGAAAAGGCAGCGTTTATTGTTGTGGCCTAGGCGGTGGGGTTTGGTGTGGGGTATTTTCTTAGCGGTAGGCAAGGGTGCACCCTCTGCTTGTACCTCTGGAACGCCGTTCCATGCTTTTTTGCCAAGAGTTTGGTTTCTTTGTTGGCTAAGAACGCCAGAAAACCCATAATGTATGCCATGCAGGCACTTGCCGTCACCGCTAATGTAACAGTTTCTTGCCAGTTCAAATGGGGAATAATCGTGAAAAAGGCGCCCAAAACTACAATGTAGATGCCTGTGTAAATCGGGTGTCGAATGTACGCGTAGACCCCGTGGGATGTGAATTTTGATTTGGGCATGCAGTATCCGACCCATGTGTGATGCGCGGCAAGGTCCCGTTTTGCCTTCACTACCAACGCCGTCCCAACTAACGTGACGCCAAAAGCCACCCAATCAAACACCGTCAACGACTGCAACGTAAGCAGCACCCAAACGTAAGCGGCAAGCGGCACAAAATACGACGCCTTAAGCAGATACATCCACCGCTCACTGATGATTGGGACCATGCCTTTCTTGCGTCTGAAATCCGAGATGAAAACTATAAACACGCCCAGAACAGCAAACTGCACCAACACGAAAGCCCAAACATGCATCATAAAGGGAACCTTCCGTGTACGTAGAGTCTATGTTATAAAAACGATATGAAACCAAAACCTCAAGAAACAGATGCAACCCTGCCTTTTCGTCTACCCAAGGAAACACGCGTTAAAAGAAAGGATGTCCTCGAAGTTCGCCGCTAACACACTTGTTTTACATCCTTTTCGTGCCCAGTTCTTCAGCTCCATACCAGAGGGCTGCTTGTTCACCTTCTGACAAAGTGTACCCTTTGTTGTCCTTCTGAGGGACTACATCTTTTTCGGTTATTGTTACGTTTGCGTTCCACCATGGAACAGTATTAGCAGTACTTGGTGTCATTTGTCGGTAGTTTACTGGCATGTTTCTATCGTTCTTAACTTTAATGTTTGCTGCTGACTCTTTATGGGTGCGAATAAGGATTTGTGTGCCTTTGTTTGGTCGGATGCCATTGGTTTCAATTTGCATTTGATAAGAATTAAAACTACATTTTTCAGTAGGACCAAGTTTCTTTTGGAGTTGGGCAGTCCATCCTTTTTTCGTGACGTATCCGAACAGGTATATTTCTACAATTGTCTGGGATGTTGTGGGTTCGTCATTTTTAACCTGAAGAATATCGAGACGATTGAGGTCAACTGTTTTTAGTTTAACCACTTTCGGTAAGTTAGTTATTTCAGGCTTTAAAGAAGCTCCACTCATCTGATTTTTCCCTTACCCATATATTTGTGTAACTTGAATAAAAGACTAATTAATTGTAGCAAGATAACTAAATAAGTTCAGTATATATTGTTTTCACACCACAAGTTTGCGTGTCTTTTGTTCAGTGAAGAGCCCACAGCCGTACTATATTCTACAATTCTGAAATCAGCTTGATTGCATATACGTGCGAACAACAGCAATCATCCAAAAAATGAACGCGCAGGGCTTGAGTTTTCTTGGTGAGAATGTATAAATACGCTTCCACGGATATTTGGCAGGACGATTACACACTAAGGAGTGGTCTGTTTTGCGGATTGGGTTTTTTGTTTGGGAGTATCCACCAGCGCTTGTAGGCGGGTTAGGAACATACGCTGAGTACGTTACGCAAGAATACGTTGACATCGGACATGACGTTTCGGTTTTCACGCTTAACCCCGGCAACTTGAAAACACGGGAGATTTTGAGGGGCGTTGAAGTTCATCGTCCGTTGATTGCTGACGCCAGCAACGTTTTTCCCTTCTTTGTGGTGGATGACCTTAAGAAGTGGGGCACCAACATCCGACTCTTCAACGACATCTTCATCTACAACATCCTAAGCGCAACCAAATTCCTCAACGGCTTAATCAAGAAAGAAAAATACAACTTTGATGTCGTCTGCGTCCACGACTGGCTAAGCAGCATCGCAGGGTTAGTAGTGAAAAACGAAACCAACATCCCCGTGGTTTTCCACGCCCACAGCACGGAGTGGGGCAGAAGCAGCGGACAAGGCTCAGACGTAGTTAGCCACTTTGAAAACGCCATGGCACAAAAAGCCGACCGCATAATCACCGTAAGTTACGCCATGCAACGCGACCTCATCCAGCACGGCTGGCCCCAGAACAAACTCAGCATGGTCTGGAACGGCGTAGACGCAGAACGATACGACCCAAGCAAAATAAACCAAGACGACGTTAAGCGCATAAGAGACATGTACGGCGTCCCCCAAGATTGGAGCATGCTTCTTTACGTGGGCAGGTTAACGTGGGTTAAAGGCGTACGAAACATCTTGCAAGCCTTGCCCACAGTGCTCAAAGAATTCCCCAACACTAAACTGGTGATTTTAGGCAAAGGCGAAGAACAAAGAGACATCGTGGAGACCGCAGAGCGCCTCAACATCAAAAACAACGTCGTGTACCGCTTTGACTTTGTCCCTGAAAGCGAACGCATCCTACATTACGCCGCGGCGGACATTTGCGTGTTTCCCTCAACGTATGAACCGTTTGGCATAGTAAGTTTGGAAGCTATGTCTATGGAGAAACCCGTCGTTGTAGGTGCCCGCGGAGTAGTCGGCTTTCGAGAGCAAGTTATAAGCACAGGTCCCGACCAATGTGGCATGCACATCAACGGCGAAGACCCCGCAGACATCGCATGGGGCATAAAAGAGACTCTGCGTCACCCCGAGAAAGCGCGCAACTGGGGCGAAAACGGTCGTAAACGGGTTCTGGAATTCTTTACATGGCGCAAAGTCGCAGATGAAACCCTCAAAATCTACGAATCCCTTCTTGAATAAACACCCTCTTTTTCTGTATTTCAGAGAAAAGGAAGGGTTGGTTATGTTGCCAGCATATCGGCAAGTTTAAGCAGATTTTTATTCAGAGGTTTAGTTCCGCTGGTAGACTCTTCTAGTGCAATGCTGGTTACTTCGCCGTTACGCAAACCTACGGCTCGGTTGCCTTGTCCCTCACAGAGCAGGTTGACGGCTTTTTCAGCAAAAAGAATCGCCAAAAGCCTGCTTCGCGCAGTGGGACTTCCGCCTCTTTGGGCGTAGCCAAGAATGGATAAACGCACTTCAGAGCCTGTTTCTTCTTCGATGACTTGGGCGATTTCGATGACTTTGCCGCAGCCCTCAGCCGCGACAACTATACCTGCCTTTTTCCCCTTACGCGAATTCTCCTTTAACGTCTCAACAACCTCGGATAACTCGCAATGGTCCTCGGGCACAAGTATGATTTCGGCGCCCACCGTAAGCCCCACAGTCAACGCCAAAAAACCCCGTTGTCTGCCCATGACTTCGACGATGAATATGCGTTCGTGGCTGATGGCGGTATCGCGGATTTTGTCAATTTCCGTAACCGCCGTGTTCACTGTAGTGTCAAACCCGATGGTTTCGTCGGTTCCGTAAACGTCGTTGTCGATGGTTGCGGGGATTCCAATCATCTTGGTCTCGCAACGCTTACTCAAATCCAACGCGCCACGGAAGGAACCGTCGCCGCCAATAACCACCAACCCATCTATCTTGTTGAGGTTAAGTGTATGAACCGCCTTCTGTAAGCCTTCTTCGGTTTTAAATTCAGGGCACCGCGCCGTGTGCAGCATGGTTCCGCCCAACTGGATTATACCGCCGACCCCACGCGGAGTCAAATGCCTAAACGTATTCGTAAGCAAGCCTTCCCAGCCGCGCTCAAACCCCAAAACCTGCAAGCTCTTCGCGGTGGCAACACGAGTGACTGCGCGGATGGCGGCGTTCATGCCGGGCGCGTCTCCACCTGTAGTTACTACACCAACGGTTTTCATCTGCATCAAACATCTCACACTCCTTGCCAAAGAAATTCCTGAAAAAGAGTATTGGACGTAACAAAATAAACCCTACGCATCCACAAGTTAGCAGGGCAAGTTTTTTCCGTAACCGCCGATTTCTAATATATGGTGTAACCGTTGGAAAGCCCGTACATCGTTGTGTTGGTTACAACAAGCAGTAAACCCGAAGCTGAAAACATTGCTCAGCAGCTATTGGAAGCCAAACTGATTGCTTGTGCCAACATCGTCGGACCGGTTTCGTCGCATTTTCGTTGGGAGGGCAAAGAGGAGCAGGCGGAGGAGTTTTTGCTTTTGATGAAGTCGCGGCTGGACTTGTTTGAGGCGTTGTCGGCGCAGGTGAGGGCGCTGCATAGTTATGAGGTTCCTGAGGTTTTGGCGTTGCCTGTTGCGGCGGGCTCAAAGACGTATCTTGACTGGATAGGTGGTTCCCTCACTTGACATGTACGTTTTTGTACGAATAAGCCTTAAATAATGCACTATGGTATTGATGTGAACTATAGGAGCAATGTATAATGGGGTATCGTATTTGGCGTAAAAGCGCCTACAGTAACACAAGAATCAGCTAAAATGGTCAGCCCGTTGAGCTTCAAAAAAATCCCCTTCAAAACCTCGCCCCTCGAAATTTTCAACAAACTCTACCAGCAATACCCAACCACGTACCTACTGGAATCCATCGAAGGACCCAAAAAACTGGCGCAGTTCTCCTTTTTAGGCTTCGAACCCAGCTTAACCATCCAGATAAAAAACGGAACCGCAACCACACGCAACCAAAAAACAGGACAAGAAACCAAAGAAACCACCACCGACCCCCTGCAAGTTATCAAACGCGCCCTTAACGGCAGGGCAACAGCCAACAAAGAATTCCGCTTCGCCGGAGGCGCAGTCGGCTACATTAGCTACGACGCCATCCGATACTGGGAGAAGCTCCCCACTCAAACAACAGACGACTTGGGCTTCCCAGACGTAGAAATGGGCGTCTTCGACGACGGCATCGTCTTTGACCACAAACAACAACGAGCTTACTACTATTACTACAGCGAGAACAGGTTATCCGAAGTTGAAGAGCTACTCAAAAAACCCGCTGAAGAACAAGTTCTCAATGTATGCGGACCTGCCCTGAACGTTAGCAAGGAACGCTTTGAGGCTGCAGTGGAGAAGGCCAAGCAGTATGTGACTGCTGGCGACATATTCCAAGTGGTTCTAAGCAAGCGGTTTGGCTTTCAAATCAAAGGTGGCCTCACCCAATTGTACTGCGCGTTGCGGGCGATTAATCCGTCGCCGTACATGTACTTCTATAAAGCGGGTGACCGCCAGATCGTCGGGTCCAGCCCCGAAATGCTTGCGAGAGTCGAAAATACCACCGTTGAAACCTTCCCCATCGCAGGCACCCGACCATCAACAGCAGACCCAGCGGATAACCGTCGGTTGGCACAGGAACTTCTCGCCGACCCCAAAGAATGCGCTGAACACGTTATGCTGGTGGATTTAGCCCGAAACGACGTGGGAAGAGTCGCCAAATTTGGAAGCGTCCGCGTGCCCCAGTTCATGCAAGTACACTGCTACAGCCACGTACAACACATCGTTTCCCGCGTAGTAGGCGACCTCAAAGACGAATACGACTGCTACGACGCCTTACGAGCGGTTTTCCCCGCGGGCACAGTTTCAGGTGCACCAAAAGTTCGCGCCATGGAAATCATTGAAGAACTCGAACCTACCCGCCGAGGACCCTACGCAGGCGCCGTGGGCTACTTTAGCTACAACGGCAACATGGACTTTGCCATAACCATCCGCACCCTCTTCGCACAGGGTGATAGAGCATTTGTGCAGGCTGGTGCGGGCATCGTTGCAGACTCTGTTCCTGAACGGGAGTGGTTCGAAACTGAACAAAAAGCAGGCGCGCTCATGAAGGCGCTACAGGCGTGTGGAGGCAAAACTCAATGAAAGTGTTAGTTATCGACAACTACGACTCATTTGTCTACAACCTTGTGCAGTACGTCGGTGAACTCGGAACTGAAGTGGTTGTCTACCGAAACGACCAAGTCACGCTGGAACAGGTCCAAGCGCTTAAACCTGACCGTATCGTTATCTCGCCTGGTCCAGGTAACCCCGAAGACGAACGGTACTTTGGCGTCTGCAAAGCCATCCTGCTAAACGTTAGCCCCCAAGTGCCTACGTTAGGCGTGTGTTTGGGGCATCAGGGCATCGTTGCTACGTTCGGCGGCAAAGTCATTTCAGCCAAGCGGCTAATGCATGGAAAAACCAGCTGCATAAAGCACGACGGCAAAAAGCTATTTCGTGATGTGGAAAATCCGTTTACGGCGACGCGGTATCATTCGCTTGCTGGCGACCAAGAAACCTTACCCGACTGTTTGGAGGTCACGGCGGTTGCGGTGGATGACGGCGAAATCATGGGTGTTCGTCACAAAAAATACCCCATAGAGGGTGTACAGTTCCATCCCGAATCCATATTGTGCGAGGACGGCAAACTTATCATACATAACTTCATGGAGGGCAACATAGAATGATTCGGGAAAGCATCAAAGACCTAGTTGAAGGAAGGAACCTCAGCCGTGAGGATGCTCGTGCTGTGATGCAGGAAATCATGACGGGGCAAGCCACCAACGCGCAGATAGCGGCGTTTTTGACGGCGTTGCGTATGAAAGGTGAAACGGTTGAGGAATTGGTCTCGTTTGCGCAGGTTATGCGGGAAAACTGTAATCGCATTAACCCAAACGTGCACGGACGACTAGTGGATACCTGCGGAACAGGCGGCGCCCAACTTAAAACCTTCAATGTTAGCACAGCTGTAGCATTTGTCATGGCTGGGGCAGGTGTACCCATCGCTAAGCATGGCAACCGCGCGGTCAGCAGCAATAGTGGAAGCGCAGACGTTCTGGAGTTGCTTGGCGTGAACTTAGGTTTGGAACCCGACGGCGTCAAAGCCGCCATTGAACAAGTGGGCATTGGGTTCATGTTTGCACCCGCATTTCACCCCGCCATGAAATACGCCATCACACCACGTAAAGAAATGGGCATACGCACCGTTTTTAACATGCTTGGACCCTTGACTAATCCTGCTTGTGCAAACGCGCAGTTGCTTGGCGTCTACAGCGCTGAGGTGACCGAGCCGTTGGCTTTGTCTCTCAAAGGCTTGGACTGCGAAGAAGCCATGGTGGTACACGGCTTAGACGGATTAGACGAAGTCTCCACTGTAGGCAAAACAGTAGTTTCTCACCTAAAAGATGGCGAAGTCAAAACCTTCACAGTCAAACCCGAAGACATGGGTCTTAAACAGGCAGAAATCTCTGACCTGCTGGGCTCAACCGTGGAGGAAAACGCAGAAACCCTCTTCAAAATCCTAAACGGACAAGCATTGGGCAAACCAAAAACTGACATAGCGCTTGCCAACAGCGCCGCAGGATTAACCGTAGGCGGAAAAACAAGCGATTTCAAAGAGGGCGTAGAACTTGCTCGTGAATCCATCGAAAGCGGTTCGGCATACAAGAAGTTGAAGTCGCTGGTCAAGGCTTCAGGCGGCGACGCATCAAAACTGGAGGAGTTGGAGCAGCATGTCTGACTTTCTGGATGTGCTGGCAGCAGACGCCAAAGCCACAGTCAACGAAAGCTACTACGACAACCTCCCTAAAACTGTGCCCGTTAAGGCAAGTATGCGAAAGGCAATTCTGCAAGCCAAAACCGCAGCCGTCATCACGGAAATTAAAGGCGCTTCACCATCCAAAGGCACCATACGCCAAAGCTTCAAACCCAACGAAGTCGCCCAAAGCATGATGAGGGGCGGCGCCGTCGGCATTTCCGTGTTAACTGAGCCTAAACACTTCAGCGGCTCCCTCGGCAATATCCGCAGAGTCCGCGAGGCAATTGGACTTCCTGTGCTCATGAAAGACATAGTTGTTAGCCCCGTCCAGTTGGAAGCTGCCTCAAAAGTCGGCGCCAACGTGGTTTTGCTTATCCAAGCGGTGTTTGACAGGGGCTACTGCAGCTTCGAACTGTCCGAAATGGTTGCGAAGGCACATTCGAACAACCTCGAAGTGCTCTTGGAAACCCATAATCAGCACGAATTCCTCCGCGCCGTGGAAACCAACGCTGACCTCGTGGGGATAAACAACCGAAACCTCGGCACATTAAAGGTGGATTTGGATGTTACCAAGAACGTACTGGCGAACTGCAATCGCAACAGCAAAGTTGTTGTGAGTGAAAGCGGAGTCAACACAGCCGAGGACTTGCGTTGTCTACGCGAATGCGGGGCACAGGCGTTTCTTGTTGGCTCCTCAGTCATGTTGGCGCCTGATGTAGAAGCCAAGGTTAAGGAGCTTGTGAACGCATGAAAAATCAAAAGAATCAAAATAACACAATCACAAAAGAAGGAAAAGTGAAAATGAAAACAGACAACCACAACCTCAGCAGCTACCCTGTCGACGGGAAATACGGCAAGTACGGCGGGCGCTTCGTTCCTGAAGTGCTAATGCAGGCAGTCCACGAACTTGAAGCAGCCTACACGCAAGCCCAAGCGGACGACGCATTCAAAAAAGAACTCAACTACTACCTCAGCGAATACGCAGGCAGACCCACCCCTCTCTACTACGCCGAGAGCCTCACGCGAAAAGTCGGCGGAGCCAAAATCTACCTCAAACGCGAAGACCTCGCCCACGGCGGCGCCCACAAAATCAACAACACCCTCGGACAAGCGTTGCTGGCAAAACACATGGGCAAAACGCGCGTTATTGCCGAAACAGGGGCGGGTCAACATGGCGTGGCGACGGCGATGGCTGCGGCGGTGCTTGGTTTGAAAGCGGAGATTTACATGGGCACCGAAGACATGGAGCGACAACGACTAAACGTTTTCCGCATGCGGCTGCTGGGTGCTGAGGTGCATCCCGTTGACGCAGGCAGCAAAACCATGAAAGACGCCATAAACGACGCCTTCCGTGACTGGGTAACCAACATAGAAAACACCCATTACCTCATTGGCTCAGTTGTGGGCCCTCATCCGTACCCGATGATGGTTCGGGCCTTCCAAACAGTGATAGGTAACGAACTCCGAGCTGAATTCTTAAAAAAAGAAGGACGCCTACCTGATGCGCTGGTTGCGTGTGTGGGTGGAGGAAGCAACGCTGCAGGAACCTTCTTCCCCTTCGAAGACGACGCCTCAGTGAAGCTTTACGGGGTAGAAGCAGCAGGTCAAGGCTTAGAATCTGGCAAACACGCCGCCTCAATAAACGCCGGCAGCGAAGGAGTCTTCCACGGCATGCTCACCTACGTTTTGCAAGACGCGGAGGGACAAATCCAGATAACCCACAGCGTCTCCGCAGGCTTAGACTACCCCGGCGTTGGACCCGAACACTCGTTTCTCAACAAGCTGGGGCGAGTAGAGTACGTTGCTGCCACAGATAAAGAGACCGTAGATGCGTTTCTTACATTGTCGCAGACGGAGGGACTTGTTCCTGCGTTGGAGTCGTCGCATGCGTTGGCGTATGCCATGAAGTTGGCGGCTAAAATGAAGAAGTCGCAGACGGTTGTGGTTACGTTGTCGGGTCGCGGAGACAAAGATGTAGAGTCCGTTGCGAAATTTTTGGGGGCAAAAATATGAGCACCATAAGCAAGACCTTTGAGAACCTAAAGAAGCAGGGGAACGGCGCATTAATCGCTTACGTAACGGCTGGTGACCCCACACCCGAATACACCCCGCAAATCGCTAAAGCCCTAATCAAAGGCGGCGTGGACATTTTGGAGTTGGGGTTGCCCTTTTCTGACCCCATAGCCGACGGACCAACCATCCAAGCAGCAAGCACCCGCGCCTTGGACGCAGGCACCAAACCAAAAATGGTGCTTGAAATGGCAAAGACAATCACAAAGGAACATGCTGTGCCCGTTGCGGTCATGACCTACTATAACCCCGTCTTCAAGATGGGCTTAAAGAATTTCTTTAGCCTCGCAAAGCAAAGCGGCGTCAGCGGCGTCATAACCCCCGATTTGCCCATCGACGAAGCCACAGAGTACAGGAACGCAGCCAAAACCACAGGCATCGACACCATATTCCTTGCAGCGCCTTCAACCACCGATGAACGCTTGGGCAGACTGGTTGCAGCTAGTTCAGGCTTCTTATATTTGGTTTCTCGTTTCGGAGTCACGGGCACACAGGCAAAAGTGGCGGACTCAACCATCAGCTTAGTCAAGCGGGTTTTGCCTTTCACGGCTGGACGGGTTCCATTGGCGGTTGGCTTTGGCGTCTCCAAACCTGAACACGTCAAAAGCATATTGGAGGCGGGTGCAGACGGCGTCATCGTAGGCAGCGCGTTCGTTAACATCGTCAGCGCAAACCAAAGCAACCCCGAAAAGATGCTCTCAGAACTAGAAGCAACAGCTAGAACCCTCAAACAAGCCACTCTCAAGTAGTCTTCTCTCTTTTTGTTGGCTTGACTTTTCAAGAAATCTTATCTACTTCCAGTTAAACATACACTAAGGAGACCACACGTTTATGCAGGATGAAAAAGGTGCTCGAGTAAAAAACGCATTAATCTCCGAAATTGATGAACTTCAAAGCCACTTTGCTACGTTAAGGGAGTATGTAGCGGGCAAACCGTATGATGCTCTCGAAATGATGGCAACGCTACAGGTTTTCAAGGATGGCTTAAACAGGGCAAGCTCCCATATACTAACGCTTTACGTGCTCAACAAGCAGAAAACCAAGATTACGTGGCAGCAACTGCTGGAGAACTTGGAAAACGCCAGCTCAACGCTGCAGGCAAACCCAAAAAGAGAACCCCGATCCGCAATAGAACTCGCCTTGAACATGAGCGAACCCAATGCGCAGGAAGTTATGTCGTACCTAGGTAGACTTAAAGAATCCCTCACCTAGCCCTTTTCTCGTTTTAACCTGCTTTCTTCAGCAACAACCTGCGTTGCAGCTATTGCTTTGGCTCTATCTTCAGCAGGTTGATTGCGTTCAAAGCCGAAAACGCTGAGGTTTCCATGCTCGCAACTGACGACTCAACCGCGCTTAAGTAAAACACGCATTTGTCCAGTTGGGTGGGTGGCAGCTTGGTTATGGGCGTGAATTTGGGGTAGGCAGCCTTCCAAACGTGGTCCCACACTGTGGTGGAGCCGTTTTTGAACAAGCCGCTGAGTGCTTCGTCTTTGAGGGGTTCGGTCGAGGAAACTGTAACTGTTGTTTCTCCGCCACCATCTTTTTGGATGCCGTACTGCGTTATGACCCCTGAATCTTTTGTGGTCAACACCACGGCAGGCAACTCCGCTGAGTTTTTTAGACCAAAATATTCTGGGTTTACTGTACCTTGCATTGCCCTTCTGTAAACCGTTTGGTAAGCTGACGGCGACCAACGGGGCACCGAGAACCCCTCAAACTCAATCTCCGCAACTTCAAGGGGCACCGCGACAACTACGCAATCAAAAACCGCTGAGTATCTCCGTTGTAGACTCTGTAGGCGCCGTTTGAGGTTTTTTCTATCCTGTCAAACTTTCTGTCCACATTCAACTGTTACTTTTGAGGTCTCTGCAAGTTTTTTGGGTAAAGCGCTGTTGCCGTCCGCTAAACTGTACATCGCACCCGAATAGACGCCTATCAAACTGGAAATGCCCGCAAGCCCGCCTAAATCCGCGTTTTGCGTATAGATGGTTCGCGTGATTGGGGTAACCGCTTCATCAATGAAGGCTTGGCTCATACCCGCATCAAGCAGCAACTCGCCAAAGGACGCCGTGTACCATTTGTCAAGCCCCACCGCCTCCAAGAGTTTGCCGATATCTGTAGGGTTCTTCTGCGCTTCCTGATGAAGTTTAGCAAACTGCTTCTTCGCTTCTCTAATCAGAAGAAACGCCCTTGCCAAACTCAACTTATACTTAGCTAACAGCTCCACGTCAGTAACGGCTGGCTGCTTGTTTGACTTAAAAACAAACTCTGAACCGTTCCAGACCGCGAAGTCACTCTGTTCCCCCAAACGATTCACGTTAAGCTCCTCAGTCTTAACGATGCCCTTGATTGTTGGGTTCAGGTCGTTAAAGAAGGCGGCGCCAACCTCCATGTTTCTCTCCGTTGTGTTCTTGGTTAGAATTCTGCCGCCCAGCCTGTTCTGTGCCTCGTACAGGGTCACTTTTGCGTCTGGAAGGCTTTTTTTGACGAAATATGCTGCTGAACAGCCGCCGATGCCTGCGCCAACTACTGCTATACGTGTCATGTCTGGCTCAGAAAGGTCATGTTTCCAGCCTAGATAAACCTGCATGCAACTAAGTGGGTGAGGCAAAAGCCGTTGAGCTTCTTGAGGTTTTGGTTGGCTGGGTCAAAAGGTTTAATTCTTTAAGATATGCGGATAGCTTTTGGGTTTTACAAATGGTAAAGCACTTGTTTGGACTTGAAGAAGAGAACTGCGAAGACTGCGACTGCGACTGTGAATGCGACGACTGCGAAGAGTAAACGCGAAAAGTGTTTTCTTCTCCCTCTTCACTTTTTTAGTATGGGCACTATTTAGAAGAACATAATTTATATTGAAGCGTTTCCCCCTACACCTTGGAGGATGCCTTCACGCCTTTACCCTTTAGCAGAACCCTCAGCCAGCGAGAAAAAAGGAATTTTGTACAAACTGTTTCTTTACTTATCGCGATTTCACTAAACAGCGTCTCCACTCGTTTGCGTTATGTGCCTAAAAGCACGGTAGTTGAAGTGAATAACTCCAAGATGATTCTGTACCCAAAAAAAGGCGCCATACACTTTGACTTGTTTTTGTACAAAAAAAGGGAACCCATCTGCACCGAATATCTGCTTAACTCGGGCATCCTAAAAGAAGGTGACGTAGCCCTAGACATAGGAGCAAACATCGGCTACTACGCACTTACTGAATCAAGAATTGTAGGTGAAAAAGGAAAAGTCTATGCTGTAGAGCCAGTTCAAGAAAACTTTGATCTACTCAAGAAAAACGTTACCCTAAACAGCCTGAAAAACGTGGGCAGTTTCAGGTTTGCTTTTGGCGGCTCTACGAAGCGAGGTAAAATTTACGTTTCAGAATCAGTTAACCTCTGCGCCATGGACAAAGACTCCGTTGGCGGAGTGATTGTGGGCGAGGAGGATGTTCAAGTTGAAACCGTAGATTCATTTCTTAAGGATAAGCAGTATCCGCAACTTATCCGTATGGACGTGGAAGGGTACGAATACGAAATCTTCAAAGGCATGCCTAAAACCCTCAAAGGCGACGTTCGAATCCTAATTGAACTGCATCCCCGAATTTTACGTGAAAAATTGGATGCACTGTTTCAAATTTTGGAGCAAAACAACTTTCGAGTCAGATTCGCAGTTTTCGAAAACAAAGTACGCTATAATTGGGCGCTAATGTCATTGATGAGGAAAGGTGGCGAAAAAATGCCTCTCACCTACGAAAACATTTCGCTGCAGCAGCTAAGAAAGCTCATGGACGAAAACATCGAGTTAGACCCAAACGTGATTTTCGAGAAAACACCTGCAACACCAGACTAGTTTTTTCCCAATATATCCTTCTCCTAACGAAATGGGGTGCCGAGCAGGTTTTTGAGTCTTCAAAGGTTTTACTAAAAATGAATTGTTTGAAGTAGCGATGGGTCACAGAGGTTTGACGCCTAGACTCCGAATGGCACCTCAAGTCTTACGCTCTTACCCGCGACCCCTTGTGCGCTGCACGTCCAAACTTAGGTTGCTCTCTCCCGAGCCTAGCCAGATTCGCCTGGTGAACCCCGAAGACGATTGCCCTACGGAAACCGCTCGGAAACCGCCAGCCTCAAGGGACGGATAGTCAATGTTTCGGAAATGAGGGTCCAGACGGCCTTTTGCGCCTCAGCCTTTGATGTCGGCCCGTCGTGTAGAGGGTTTACGGTTCAAGGGACCCCTACCCCCCCGCCTAAGACCCATCGCCATCAAATGAAACCAAAGTTTGGTCTTTAATAGTTTGCTTTTTTCTTTGCCCGATTACGGGTGTACAAAAATGAGTTGCTTGAGGATGGGCGGTTTGGAAAAAAGTTGCTGGGCGACAACGAAGGTCGGCTGAGACCTGCGACCAAAGGAGAGAGGAAATGAAACGTTACCAAAAACTAGTTATACGTCAAATCTTACCAGCCTTCGCGTCGCCTACCCTTTTTTCAACGCTTAAGAGGGAAACAAAGTCGGTTGGTCTAGACTGCTTTTGCGCTTTTTTTGGGCATTCGCCTCCATTTTTTTCTGTTTCTACCTATGCCTATGAGCCTATTAATCGATTTTCCAGAATCAATGCCAAAACATTTCAAAATTATACCCAAATTAGAAGTCAAAGATGAACGGGCAACATCAAAAACATGTACCCTTTCAAAAATGAAGTTACTTGATTTCTTCTTGGAGTTCGGGTTGGGTCACCTCCACGGTAGCGAAGTCGGTTTCAACGATTTTCTCTGTGGTTTTGTCATGAAGATACCACGATGCATAAAGTGTAATTGCCAGAATAATAACGGTGGTCGGCACCACTGTGGATCCAACTACGGCAAAGAAGTTATTTAAAAAATGCAACGCCACAGCCACCAGATAGAAAGGTAGAGGTCGTTTAGTTGCGATGCCGTAGGCAGCTATTGATGCACTTGCAGGATGAAAAAACAACCCTGCAATTCGGGCAGGAACAACTTGCGGTCCATAGGTTGCCCCGTAAGTTATGAACTCCACGATGCCAAAGCCTAAACCCACGCATAAGGCAAGATTAAAAATGGACCTCTGGGTTTCTCCATGCCTGTAGAATAGGGGAAAAATTTTGGAGAACTCTTCAACAACGGGTGCAAACACGATAACTGTGATTACGCTTATGTCAACGGCGGAAAGCCCTATCAGAAGGGGATTTGTAGTTTGCTGCACAAACAGAGTCAAAGGCACGCTTACGATGGCGCCTGAAAGGACAAAAAACAGCAGTTCACTATGGCTAGGCCTATGAAGCCTAATAGTAACGTGGTTATTGACCATGCTTTCTCTCTCATAACAACGTGGTTTAGAATTGGATTAAGCGGATAAAACTCTAAGTAGACCCTTCTTGCGGCGTTATTTAACCATTTCTTACCCCCGTAACAACCAGTTCTAGACTTCAAGCTGTTTCAGCTTGTTTTGGTTTGGCTTGCGCGAAGAGTTATTTACCGTCGCTACAGGTATATTGGTTCAGAAAGACGTGTGACTTGCCTTGCCAAAAAAAGACTTCACAAGCTTTGACCTTTACGCTGTAGTTCAAGAACTCAAAACCAAAATAGTCGACGCTAGAGTAAACAACGTTTACCAGTTAGACTCCAAGACCCTGCTTTTCAAGCTGCACAAAGTAAACGAACCACCGATTCAGCTTGTTTTAGAGGCAGGCAGAAGACTACACCTAACCAATTACGCGCTTGAAAAGCCTCCTGCGCCTCCCGCGTTCTGCATGACCCTGCGTAAGTACCTGCCCGGCGGCTGGCTAAGTGGCGTGGAGCAACACGAATTTGAACGGGTTGTTGTCTTTCAGTTCCGCGCCCGAGACGGTAACCTGAAGCTTATTTTGGAGCTCTTCGGCGAAGGCAACATCATCCTGACTAAGGAGGGTGGCGAGATTTTGCAGGCGATGTTCTTTAAGCGGATGCGCGACCGCAACATCGTCCGAAAAGAAGCCTACCAAATGCCCCCATCCAACTCCAAAAACCCTTTCGCCGTCACTGAGGCAGAGTTAGAGGCTGGGTTGAAGGCTGCTGGCGCTGCAGAGGTTGTTCGGGCGCTTGTCCGTTTTCTTGGTGTAGGCGGATTGTACGCGGAGGAACTACTGCAAAGGACAGGCGTCGAAAAAACAAAACCCTGCGACACGTTAACCACGGAGGACGTAAAATCAATTTTTGGCGCCCTGCAAGGCTTGCTTTCAGCGTTTTCTGGACAAACACTGGAGCCAAACATCGTCCTTGACGACGCAGATGGCTTTGTGAACGTGGCGCCCGTAAAGCTAAAGCGTTACGAGGGTTTTAAGCAGCAATCTTACGGCAGCTTCAACGAGGCATTGGACGAGTTCTACGTGAGGGTTACAGCAGCCGAAAAAGCCGTTGCTGGCATTGATGTAGGACAGTTTAGGCGAGAAGCCGAACGGCTGAAACGGATGATTGCCGAGCAGGAACAAGCTTTGGTGGATGAAGACCGAAAAACGGCAGTTGACAAACGAATCGGCGACACCGTCTACGAGCATTTAGCTGACCTACAGGTGTTGCTTGAGCGGTTTGCGGCTACTTGGCGCAAAGGTGAAGACTTGCAAAGTGTTGTTTCCCTTGTGAAGGCGGCAAAACAAGCAGGTAACCCCACGGCATCATGGTTTGAGTCGTTTGACAGCCGCAACCTAGCCGTAAACGTGCGCGTAGGCGAGTTCACGTTTAGTTTGAGCCTGCGAAAGAGCATCTATGAAAACGCCGCTGAATTCTATAACCGTGGCAAACGGGCTAAACAGAAAATGGCAAGCGTCGTGTCTGCGCTGGAAGATTCCCGAAAGAAACTAGCCGCCATCGAAAAGCAGTTGAGCAAAGTTGAAGCCCTGAAAACCGCGGCGCCAGCAGAAGCCCTTGAGGAACTTGAGTCACGCAAAGTGCAGAGTAAAGAGTGGTTTGAAAAGTTCCGTTGGTTCCGCTCCAGCGAAGGCTTTTTGGTGGTTGCAGGCAAAGACGTAGTTAGTAACGAAGTGTTAATCAAGAAACACACGGACCCGTACGACGTGGTCTTCCACGTGGACATTGTTGGGTCACCTTTCGCAGTCATAAAAACCGCGGGCAAAGAACCCGGAGAAGCCACGCTGCAGCAGACAGCCGAATTCGCAGCCGACTACTCACGGGCGTGGCGGGAAGGCATGGGCGCCGCGGATGTTTACTGGGTTAAACCTGAACAGCTCAGCAAAAGTGGGCCTTCAGGGGAATTTGTGCCTCGCGGCGCGTTCATGGTTAACGGAAAACGTAGCTGGCTGCGTGGTATGCCTTTGCGTTTTGCGTTGGGCATAACGGAAGGTGAAGAGCCAATGTTCATCGGTGGACCCGTAGACGCAGTGAAAGCACTAACGAAGGTTTGTTTGGTTCTGGTTCCGGGTGACTTGTCTGGGAAGGATTTTCTTAAGCAGGTTTTGCGGTCGCTGCTGCTGAAGCTGCCTAAAGAGCAGCGGGAAAAACTCGGCAAAACCTCCATCGAGGACATCAGGGAGTTTGTGCCCTACGCGAAGGGGCGGGTTGCTCCAAATCAATACTAATAGAGACTGTTAAAGGGTGGATTTCCAATTTTTGCCTCCATGTTTATTAGTAATTAAACAAGTACAGTAGTGCTGTTGCAAAACTTGCTAGCGGTTGATGCGGCACCCATTTTCTGTTATAGCGGAACTTGGTAACTAATCAGTTAGAATTAAAACAACAAAAATCAGCAATCAGTTGATGGTATTGAATACACATAACTTCGTAGAAGATATCGCCATACCTGCCCTTGGCAAACTACCTACAGTCGTCCAGAAAATCTATCTTGTCTACTTTGCTCCTGAACTATTGCTGTTAGCAACTATCTTCGGATACTAATTTTAATTTCATTTCCAGAACCCATTTACTCAGTTTACTCATTTTGGAAACGTCTTTTTCTGGTTGAATCCGTCAAAGGCGTTGCTGACCGTTACGTCTCGCAAGATATAAAAACGTAAACTGCGCGTCTTGTACAGAGGCACCTGAAATGAAGAAGTTCACCTTGGCCTTTTCCGCGGTCATAATTATTGCTTCTCTTACGTTGGCGATGTTTCTGAGTTTAAATGCCGCAAATACGCAAAACTCTGGAGACGCCAGCGATTTAACCAAGCTGCAAGAGGAGTATGAGGAACTGCAGGAGAAATATTATGCTTTGTTGGGGAATTTTAGTGCCTTGGAATACGATTACCAGAGCATTTTGCTGCAGAACCCTTTTTCAGTGCCTAATCCTTCGGGTTCAGGGTCAGCGGACACGCAGCAGATGCTTTCCCGTTATCAGGCGCTGCAGCAGATGTACATTAGCCTGCAAAACGAGTATAATCAGTATGTGGCGGATTACGAGAAGCTGAAAAGTATAACGGATCAGCGGCTTATGCGGGGTGACCTTAAATCCCTAATTACGCCTAATAACCCTGAAGTTATGAATCTCACTTACAGCATCACTGGTAAAGTTGGAAACACCACTGACCCCAACGCGTACTGGAAAGACATCAAAGCCATCTACGACTGGGTAAACACCAACATAGAATACCGCGACGACGGCTTATACCCAATTCTGCCTGAAACCCCCGCGGAAGCAATAACTGAAGGGCTACAGCAGACGGATCAAACCGCTCAGTTACCAAACGAAACCCTGCATGTCAGGATGGGGGACTGCGAGGACATCGCGGCTCTGTTAACCTCCATGATACGGTCATACTTCAGCAACCAGTTTCTGGTAGAGTGCATCTGGATTACTGGGCAAAACGCAGGTCACGTTGCAGTTGTGATTCCTTTTAGCGGTGACCAAATTGTAATCTTGGATCCAATACGCGACTACTACAGCCACGACACCTTGGGCAACATCGCGTTAAACACGATTTCCTCGGAGATTTACAATTGGATGCAGATTTGGCGTCCATCACTGGGCAACGATGTACACGTTTACCGCGTCTTTAGCGACTACATGGACCAGTACTTTGACGATACAGAAGAATACATCAACTGGATGTACAACCGCTAACCCCCTTCTCTATCCAACTCCTTCGCCGTTTTCCCTGACCGCGTTAGAATTTTTCAATGCAGAAACAGAAAATTAGCTCAACGGACGTCCCAGAAAACAGTGGAATTTACAAAAGGACAGGCAAAACACCGTCTCAGAATTGCAAATCAGCTTTAGTTGTGTTTTGTTCACCCAAATTGTTACAGACCCATACAGTTATAACATAGAAAACGAAAGTAATTTTAGGATACTTTTTAGGTTGGGACGTATGTCTAACTCTGTTTCTTACCAGGTTCATGCTGACATTCCACCAAGCTACTTTGCTAAGCTGTTTGACTTCATTTACAAACAGTACTTGGCGCCGCAAAGGCAACGATTTTCCAACCTTGAAAAACAAACTACCCTTACCACTCAACAAATTACGTACACGGTACTTGACAGGCAAGGAAATGAAACTGTTCAAGTTCTACTCTCAGCTGGTGACCAAACCATAAACGTCACCATAACACCATTAGACCCAGAAACACCCCAAACAACCATAAACGAAGCCGAACAAGACATAATCATCGCAACCAGAATTTTTGAAGAAAAAGCCCGCAAAGCAACATGGTACTTTGCATGGCGCGAAGGCGAAAACATCGTACCTGAAAAAGTCAAAGAAAAAGAAAAAAGTTTCAGGCGCCTCTTCTTAGAAACGCAAATCCTCTTCTTTGTCGTTTTCATCGTTTTGGGCATGGCGCTCTTTCTAGTAGTTTTCAGCGTTTACCCCGAATGGTTCTGGATTGCACCGCTTGTTTTAATCGCCGTACAGTTCGCCTTTGTCTTTTTCAGCAACAGAATCATCGCCCGCACAGGAGACTGGACAATAACCCCACAGAATCCCATAATACACTTTCTTGAATACCACCTGCCCGTTGGCGCCTTTCGAACCCTTGACGACTTCAAACAAACTCCTCCCGCGCAGTTGGCAGCCATAAAACGCGAAGTTTATGAAGAAATCATCGCTGAACGGGGTGAAATCGACTGTTTTCACGCTGGAAAAATCTTCAACAAATACAACGTTTCATGCAACGAAAATCTGCTAGTGGCCAAAAAAATTAACGTTTACGAACTCGTCAAGAAAGTCGCCGATAAATTCGGTTACAAAGTTCCAAAAATCGTTGTCTCCAACACTATGACCCCAAACGCAGCTGCGTCAGGACCAAGCCCAAGCAGAGGAATTGTGCTGATAACCACTGGGCTGCTGGTGCAGCTGGAAGAACCCGAAATCATAAGCGTACTTGGACACGAATTTGGACACCTAAAAGGCAGAGACCCACTTATCCTGTACGCCTTAGTCAGCGCAGAATTTCTCTTTCGGTTTTACGTGCTCTTCATGTTCTTCCCCGTAGTTTTTGTGAGCTTACTGTTTTTTGTGTACTTCTGGGCGGTGATGACCGTTATATTTTTCATCGCCAAATTCTTCGAAGCCAGAGCCGACCTCACATCCGCCATCATGATGGGGCAACCTAACGCTCTGGCAACTGCGCTGGAAAAAATAGGCTTTCAACGTTTACTTTTCGAACGTACTCCAAACTTTCGACTGCAAGAATGGATCGGGTTAGATAGCCACCCACCCATTTACTGGCGTGTCGCACGCATGCAAGAACTAGAAGAACCAGTTGAAATCAAGCATCCCTTGATTACCAGCATCAAAGAAGTTTTCAGAGGCTTAACGCAGTCACTGTAACAACTAAACCGACAGGCACAAACATACATAACCATACAAAAAAGAAATAAACCCTAACGCCATTTAGCTCCCCCCAGAGGACCACGGAGGAAAACCCCCGCCTTGAAACTACTCTACATAGTCATAGATGGCATGGGCGACCTGCCAAACCAAGACATCAACAACCAAACCCCCCTTGAAGCAGCAAAAACTCCCCACCTTGATGCGCTGGCAAAAAATGGGACAATAGGACTCATGTACAGCGTCGGAAAAGGTGTTGCTCCCGAAAGTGATGTCGCTGTGATTTCTCTTTTAGGGTATGACCCCTTCAAGTATAGCACAGGACGCGGAATAATTGAAGCAGTTGGGGCAGGTATTCAGCTTAAAAACGGCGACTTAGCCTTAAGATGCAACTTTGGCACGCTGGGGCAAGACAAAGAAATATTGGACCGACGTGTCGCGCGAACACTCACCACCGAAGAAGCCGTTGAGCTTAGCAAAGCTGCCAACAAAGAAATCAAACTTAACTCCCATCCAGCTAAATTTGAGTTTGTAAACACGTTGGGTCACAGAGCGGTTCTAGTTATAAAACACAACAGCACAGCGTTGTCGAGTAAAATTACCAACACTGACCCCGCATACTCCATCGTTAACGGGCTTGGCGTGGCGGAGAGCAATCCTGACATGCACTTAAAAACTTGCCTGCCTATGGATGACTCCGAGGAAGCGCAGGCGTCCGCTGATTTGGTCAACGAGTTCACCCAGAAAACCCATGAACTCTGGGACAACCATCCCATTAACAAAAAACGCGCCTCAGAGGGCAAACTAAAAGGAAACGTAGTTCTCGCCCGAGATGCAGGAAGTAAACTGCCAAATTTCTTTAGCATAAATGAACGATACGGCGTAGACTTTGCAGCTTTGGCAGACATGCACGCAGAAAGCGGCATCGCCAGACTTGCAGGCATGCAGGCGTCTTTGCTTCCGCCGCCTTCAGGCGATTTAGAACGAGACTACGAAATCCGCGTAAAAAGCCTACTTGACATCATGCCCAAACATGACTGCTTCTATATTCACCTCAAAGGACCCGACGAGCCAGGACACGACGGAAACTGCCACCTAAAAACAGACATCATCTCCACCATAGACAAATACTTCTTTGGCAAGCTGCTACCTCAACTGAACCTAAAAGATGTGCTGTTCTGCATAACCGCTGACCACGCTACACCGTGCAGTTTGAAGGTTCACAGTGACACGCCAGTACCAGTGCTTATCTCGGGTGGTTCAGTCCGCGACGAAAAGGTAGACAAATTCAGCGAAAAAACCTGCCAAACAGGCAGTTTAGGCACACTAGATTACGGCTACGAACTTATGCCTAAACTAATGAAACTCCTCAAAGAACACAATTAACCGCGAAAGCGGCTCCACTATTTTTTGTCTGGAACAAACTCCATCGAAATCGAGTTAACACAGTGCCGCGTGTCTTTCGGGGTGAAGCCTTCACCGATGAAAACGTGCCCAAGGTGCGCGCCACATTTGACGCAGCTTATCTCCGTGCGTAACCCATCTGGGTCAAGAATGCGTTTAACTGCTCCCGAATTTTTTCATCAAAGCTTGGCCAACCACAATTTGCTTCAAACTTGTTTTCTGACCTGTACAAGGGGGCGCCGCAGCGTTTGCAGATGTAAGTTCCTTTTTCCCAGAACGCGAAAAACTTGCCTGTAAACGGGGGCTTCGGTGCCTTTGTGGACGATGACGTTTTCTTCTTCCTTGGTTAATTGTTTGCGGGGTTGGTTTTAAGACATAAAAATCAGCACAAGATAAAAAGCGAGTGGGCTGCTTGAAAAACATTTCGCTTCAGCTGCATGATTCCTATTTCTGTCTGGGTCAGCGACATTTTTTCGATATCCCTTATTTAATGGACAAATCGTTAATATGTAGCCTACGTTTATTACCTAATCTTTCCCCCTACGATTTTCCGTTTTTAACATGATTGGAAAATCTCCAAGAGCGATCCTACCCCTCGTTTCTGCAATGAATTACTAATAGCATCCAAATAAAATGCGAATAAGTTGCGTTAAAACGCGGAAATGCCCTGAAGCACGCACTTTTAGGTTTCTTGGGGGGGTATAACGGTGTTTCCGTCTGCTGGGCAAGCCGTTTTCGCCTTTTCGGTCTATGAACCGCAAACGCAACTATACAGACCAGTATGCAAACCAACGTGAGCGCACCAAGAGCCACAGGGTAGAAAAGCAGTCAGGCGTTTGTCGGGTATTCTTGAAGCTTGCAGAAACCCTGACCAGATGTGATCGATTCAACTTCTGGAAAGGTAAATGTTACTTTTTCTCGTTTCAATAGAGATAACTTGACAATAAAACTATAGTCCGCATAATTTAATACACTTGACTTTATTAAATGAATATGGAGATAAAATGATGTTTGACTGGCTAAAAAAGGACAAGGAACTTCTGGCTCGTCTGGGAATTACGACAGTAACAGCCAAGGAGGTTCAGGAGTCTGTTATGGAAAGTAATAAAATCTCCGCGGACCTGCGCCGTTACGAAACTGAAGGGAACGCAGTTAGGAAGCCGACGTATGGAAAATGTGGCAGATTAATAGCGAGCGAAATTGACTTTGACGGTGCTACGCGATATTATTGTGGCAGAAATCATTACTATGCTCCTAATGGCAAATATATTTATGCCGACGATTTAATCGGGGGACTCTGTACAAACTGTTATATGTTAAAACCACATATAATCGGAAAATGCGGGGCGGTAGTATGGGTAGAATACCAATGCGAAGAAACGTGGAATACAATTTACCAAATTAAGGGCTGTTTCAGGAGTACAAGCGGCGATAATGTTAATCGAAAGACAGGCGCTGAGTTACTTGAAAATTTTTGTTTAGGCTGCCCTAAATTAAAGCCGCCAAGACGTGAGCTTTAATAAAGCATTAAAACAATTTTGTGGTGCTGTCAAGTTGACTATTGAAAACTCGTTGCTGTAGAAAATGACGTAGCTAATACTGATGTACAATAACTATTAGGTGGGCTTTAGGTGGATATGATTTGGTCGTTTGTGATGTTGGAGATTTTGATAAGCCGTTGGCAGCGATAAAACGTTAGGTTGTATGAACTGTGGTTTCATCAATGAGCAATTAGCCAAACGTACCCTTTTTGTTTTCATTTCAACGGTAAGATAGCATTAAGTTTCTGACCTACCCCCTACGGTTTTTCTGTTTCAACATACTTTTGGGCTGGAAATTGCCAATAGCGACCCCCCCTTTCTGCATAGAATTGTTAATCACATCCAAACATGATGGTCTTTTGCAGATGCCAGTTGGAGAATAGCAAACATTTCTCTTTCTGGGTTCCCTAAGAAACTCAACCGCTTTTCCGTAACTCTTTTTGGCAAACGCGATTTTTGCTCAATTAGAGTTTTTGTATTGCTTCAGATAGCTCGGTTAGGCTTTTTATGGTCACGTCAGGATTGTGGTGTTGCAGGTCTTTTTGGGGTCTTCTTTCGATGTAAACGGTTTTCATGCCGACCCGCTGTGGACCCATAACGTCAGCGTCCACTGTGTCGCCTACAAACACTGTTTCCGTTGCCGTCAACCCTAAGCGTTCTAGGGCAAGCTGGAAGATGTCGGGGTTTGGTTTACGTTTGTTAACTGCTGCGGAAACAATTATGGTGTCAAAGAACCTATCCAGCTGCTCTTGTTCCAGAAGCTTGTAAACGCATTCCGGTATAGCAAAATTTGAAACCAACCCCAACCGGTACGTCCCATGTAACTTTTCAAGAGCATCTGCCGCTGCTTCATCTATGGAAACGTATCTCATGAATTCCCTGCAGAAAACCTCTGTGGCGTCATGAACCAAGCTGCTTTCGGACTCTTTGACGTATCCTAAGCTTTTCAGAGCGTTTTTTACCCGCATATCAAAATGGGGTTCCTCCATTTTCAGGTCAGCATCCTCGTAAAGCTGGTCTCGTGCTTTAATGTAGGCGTCTCTGAAAGGGGCAAACGTAACGGGTATGCCGTTATCATAAAGAAATTGGTGCATGCTTTTCACGGCTGGGCTGTAGAATGCGTGGTCTTTGTTGATTAGCATAAGAGTGTCGAACATGTCGAAGAGTACCGCTTTTATCGGCATAGAATTACCTTCCACATTGGAGACTACAGTGAGAGTTAAAATGTTTTTGCAAACAGCGAAGCTTTTAATTCATTGCTATGAAGTTGCTGCTAAACGCAAACACAGCAAATCATAACTAACTCATAATCCAAGAACGAACATATTTTCGGACTTTAGTCTAGTATCTGTAGAAAACCTACACGCGACACACCAAAGGCAAAGTGTTTTGGCTTAGGCGGTTCCAATGTAGCTTTTTACTTTTTCCCGAAGCAGCGGGTTTTCATCAATTAGTGCTTTCACGATTTCCCAACGGCACTCATCAAGTCTTAAATTTTGCTTCATTTTTTCAGCTCCTTTTCGGATTCAGAGTGGAAAAGTTTCCAGCCTTTTTCCACGGCACATGCTTCGTTTAGTAAACCCCTGATTCCTCGCTTTTTTGCCAAGGGCACTTCGCTTTTTGCTGAGGTGGTAAACCTTTTTTCCTCCGCGGTTCTTTTCATGGTTTTCCAACAAATCAAGCTGCGCCAGAAGTTTCAGGTAATGAGTGAGTTGCGCAAAGCTAAGGTTGCCTTGTGTTATGATTTGTGTTTCCGGAGCGTCTTTCTTGCAAATTTCACTGTTTTCTGCTATGATTGTCAGTTTGTCTCTTTGTTTGGGGGCTGCGTTTGTTGTACCGGTAGTCATACGGGGTCTCCTAATAGAAATGTCTTCTGTCTTCAGCTACATTATTTAGAATATTAAGTCCTGCTTCCCGTCAGACAATATGTCGAAAACTGAAATATCTCGACTTACGGCTTGGAAAGCCTTTATTTGGTTGCACGAGAAAAAACAAGCGGAGACACAAACATGCTTATCGGAATAATGAGCGACACACACGACAACTTGCCGCTCATAGAAAAAGCTGTAAACCGTTTAAACCAAGAAAAAGTAGATCTCGTTTTACACGCTGGAGACTTCACGTCCCCCTTCGTCATGGCAAAGTTCAAAGCGTTAAACTGCAAACTCGTCGGCGTATTTGGCAACAACGACGGCGACCACGAACTCCTCCGCAAAAAATGCAGCGAAGCAGGCAACTGCGAAATTCGCGGACGCTTTGCAGAAGTCGACGCAGAAGGATTCAAAATTGCGCTGCTTCACGGAGACGAAACAGAACTTCTTAACGCGCTTACCAGCCGCGAATGCTTCGACACCGTAATTTCAGGTCATGTACACGTAACCGACTCTAAAAGCAACGGAAAAACCTTGATTGTAAATCCTGGCGAGCTCTGCGGGTACTTAACTGGCAAAGCCACATTTGCACTTTTGGATACTGTGAAGCGAGAAGCAAAAATAATAGAACTCTAACTTCTTTCGGCAACACGCGGTGACACGTTATGCATTTGGAAGAAATGAAAAATGAAATCGAAAAACTCGTCATAACAAAAGGCTTCTACAACAAGCCCGAGGACATCCCAAAAAAGCTTCTCTTCGCCTTTATAGAGTTGGGCGAGGCAAGTGACGCTTGGAAAAAAGGTGCTGACCAAGAAAAAATCGCTGAGGAGCTCATTGACGTTATATTTTACGTGTTGGATACCAGCCGCTTGGCGTGTCCTAACGTGAACATGGATGATATGTTTGAGTGGAAACTCTCCAAAAATTTGGATCGCCCCTTTCAGTACGGTGAAGGACACAGAAACAAGTAATTTTTGCCCTTTTTTGGCATGAGGCTTTTATTTTTGGTGTCATATAAGTTTCAGGCAGAAGGTTCGCATTTGAGCTTCAACTACCCCTTAGACCTGCACTTTACTTGCTCTCAATGTGGTTTATGCTGCGGTGACACCAAACAAAAAACTCGCCATATCCTCCTAACTAAAAACAATGCAGAAACAATCGCCAACGTCACCAAACACCCAATCGCTTGCTTTGCAAACCAAACCCCCGAAAAAACACCCTACGTCTATGAGATGAAAAAAACTCCCCAAACAGGACAATGCGTCTTCCTAAAAAACAACCAATGCACACTCTATGAGGTTAGACCGCTGATTTGCAGGTTTTATCCCTTCGAGCTGTCAACTAACGGGGAAGGCGTTTATACGTTTAGGGCTACTGAAGAATGCCCAAGCCTTTGCAGGTCAGAAGCGAATGCGTCTGGAAATGCACTGGATGAAACGTTCTTTACGGCTCTGCTGGTGCTTGCCCGTGCCGAACTTGAAGACTCTGTCTCTAGAACTGGCGGAGAACATCCTGCTTTTCAAGGGCGTAACTGCAGTAATGGCATTTAAGCAGAAGTGGGTCTTCACTTTCCAGCGTGAATTTTGCTGATATGGGTTCATTGCTGTTACTGATGCACGTTGGGTTTATGCATTTAACTATGTCTTCGATCTCGTTGGGCAGTTTTACTTCCTGCTTCTCCACAACCTTGTAGCCGCGTATGATGTTTATTGTTGCCCGTGGCGCGATGAGCGCGATACGGTTGACTTCTTGACGGTTTAATGCGCGTCCTTCGATTTTGATGAGGTCTTTTGTGCGGAACCGTTTGCTTGGCACATTAATAGCGATGGTCACGACTTGGCGTTCATGCCCCGTTATCCCCAAAATCTTAACCACGTCCAAGGCGTAGCCGCTTCTGATGTGGTCAATTACTGTTCCATCCTTAATTTTAGAGACACGCACTTCCCTGTTCTCAGCACACAACCTCGACACCTACGAATGTTTTTCCCGCACGTATAGATAATTCTTACTGTAAGGAATCTTTCAGAGGCTTATGGCACCGACAGCATTCAAAAATAATTGCTTGTCCGCATGATGGACAAAACAGGTGCTTTTGTTCTAAACTGTTCAACACATCCAGAAGCGCCACCTTATTTTCGGCGGCACGTGGGTCTTCCGTTTCAGGCGTTACCGTTGGGGTCTCTTGCACGTTGTCGGGTTCAGCTTCAGGAGCTACAATTTCTTGATAGATTTTAGATATGCTTACCTTTCCCTCGCGCAACCTCTGTTTATCCTCCTCAGCGGCTTTTTCTAAAATTTTCTTGCCTCGCTCAAGGGTTCGGGTTGATAAACCAGCCTTTTTCGCAACAACTTCAGTGGCTTTTCCTTTGAATTCGGGCTTAGCGTCATTTGGCGCTATCCCCAACTGTAGTTCACGTCCCATTTTACCGCCTTCACTTTTACGTTTCTTTGCCAAAAGCTTCTCAATCTCCAACAAAGGAACCGCAAGCTCCACTAGCTGAAAATTGTTGAGGTGTCGCCGTCTGAGGTTGGCTTCTATGACAAATTTTTTCTCTATGAGTTTGTCGTCAAATTTGCGCACTTCAAAGTCAGGTTCAATACCTAACTCTGTGCAGACTCTGAAGCGGTGGTGTCCGTCAAGTACTTCTAGGTCTTCGTTTGCTATTATGGCGTAGTGTTGGCCTTCTTCTTGGATTGAGGTTTTGAGTTGCGTGAATTCTTCTTCAGTCATTCGGGGGAGCATTTTTTCGTATTCAGGATTTATGCGCAAACTCATTTTGCAGTCCAAGCCTTTATTCATCTTGTTTTTACAATTATTTAAAACCAATCCTGCAAACGCGTTTGGGTGCGGCGAAAGACGTTTTGAAGCCATAACTGGAGATGCTTTTGGGAGTGAAATTTGCGTTTTGTGTATTTTTGTTGTACAGTTTCTTCGGGTATGGTGAATACAGATTTTTACTCAAAAATTTCGTTTAGTTTTGCGTTTTTTGTATGTTCAAAAGCAAAAATCGGCGGTTTGCTTTGCCGACTGATATGCCTATGGTATGTACATAGATTTATATGCCATTCTAAGGAGTATAAAGACGTGAGATATGTCTAATAAAGACATATTGTAGACCTGTACAACACATCTACAGGAGGAATCAACAAATGGCAAACTACCAAAAAGAAATTCAAACCAAACTGACCAAAGGCTTACTTGACATGATTATCCTACAGTTCCTTGACCAAGAACCCATGCACGGATACCAACTTATAGTGAAAATACGCAAGAGCTTCGGAGTTTACTTTGGACCCAGCACGGTATACCCGCTTTTAGGTTCGTTAGAAAAGAAAGGGTACGTTAAAAGCTGCTGGAACATGGATGCCGAAAGACCCCGCAAGGTCTACGAGCTCACTAAAGAAGGCGAAACAGTCTTGAACTTCACTGAAGGCTCACTGAACCTGATATGCAGAACAATCTCCAATGACGCAAAATTGAAGGTAGAAGCAACCCCATTAAGAATGCACCCTACTTGAAGTACACACAGAACCTGCTAGCCTGCAAACCATTTTTATCACTAATTAGATCGTTTATGGTCTGACGTATTCCGCTTTTGGTCTATAGGGTCGCTTCGTAGTGCGTTTACGTTTGTGGTACTCGCATTCTTTGACCCGAGTTAACAACCAACCTTTGTCCTGATACACGCAGCCGCAAGGCAAAACATTGATTTTGCCTGCTGGTTTGCCCTTCTTTTCCGTGTGGTCATTCATGTGCTTGGTCCACAGTTTTTCAATTAGATTTGGGGCTTTAAATTTTTTCCAGTAACCCAACAAAAACGAAAAAGAGAGGAAAAGAGGAAGATTATTGGTTGCTATAGGTTTACGTTTGCGGCTGCGGTGGTTAAGTCGCAGATGTCAACTTTGTAGTTGAAGTTGTAGTCCATACGTTGGTCGTATTGTCCCCATCCAGGAGAAGACCCGTATGCCGAAATCAGTGTGGACACATCTGTTTTAGTTACTGTGTTTGCGTTGTCTTGGTTGAGTATCTTGAATGGGTTGAACAGTTTCGTTTGGAATCTTTGTCCAAGTACTGAACCTGTCAGCGAGTCCACGCCGTCGATTGCCAGAGTGAAGTTGTTTGCTCCACTCGCAACCTTGAGCTCACCGTAGGCGTTTGACGCAAGGGCTTGTGCATCTTGACTGCGGTGGAAACCTGTTACGTCACCTGATTCATCTGTTGTCACTGTAAAGGTAGACGTTACTTCGAAGACGTTCCATGTACCGTTAACTAAGTAACTATATCCGGTAACGTTTAGTGACGAAACCGAGGCATTGATGAGTCTTGCAGTATAGAAGGTGTAAGTGAAGTTTTCTTTATCACGTAGGGCGCTTATGGGTCTTGTTGCGTTAGTGGTCCAGAGTGCAGTTGCTGAGGCACCTTCGCGAACATCAGTTTCATTTATGACTACCCTTCGAGATTGGGAAACAATTGTGCCAGTTACGTTAGTGCTTCCCCAATCAGTAATTAAGCCGTCAACCCGTGCAAAATTTTGCTGAGCAGCGATTCTCTGAATAATGCCGTTGCCAACGCCGAACCTGCTTTGAACATTGCGCCAATTCAAAAAAGGCAAAGCGAAAGCGCTTGTAGCTAAGCTTAACACTGTTAATGCGACGATTGCTGTTAGTATTATGGTGGAGGTTTTTTTCATTTGAGTCACCTTTTTTCACCATAACCCACCACGAAGGGAAATAAAAGCGTTTCTGAGCCTCTTTTGCAATAAGGTGTTGTTTTATGGTTTATTTTCGTTCAATAAAGTTCATTTTAGTTCATAAATGGTTTTAGAGCCGAAATCTGGCTTTTTATAATTCTTGTTGGAAATGGGCATAACGTTTTATGCGTAAGCAGTAACAATTTCAGTTTCCTCGTTTCAGAGTGTAGAAAATTGGAATTCTTAAAAGGAAGCTTTCAATTGTTTGTTTAGGTCAAAAATGAGCCCCCGCTTAACCGTGTTAGCTTGCGCTTTGTGCATCCTGATGGCTTTAGCTCTGCCGTTTGCCGAGGTGCATGCTCAGAACTACGTTAAGTATAAGGTTCAAGTGAACGTTGATGGTTCAGCTGAGTGGACCATAACAGAAGCATCCGACCTAACCGTTACCGTAAGCACATGGAAAGAGTTCCAACAAAAAATCGCAGAGCTCATTGATTCCGCCGCGAACACAACTCAAAGAGAAATGAGCCTTGACCCCGACTCGCTGCAGATGAACACGGTTTGGGGAACCAGCTCTCACACTACACAATACAATTTTATCTGGCTTAACTTCTCCATAGTCCAAGACGAGCAAATACTTTTTGGCGACGTCTTCCACGTTGACACCTTTTTCAGTAAGCTTTACGGCGACGGTGAACTTGAAGTAACATACCCATCGGCGTACAGTGTGCAGTCAGCTTCTCCACAGCCCAACGGCGATGAAGATACACCCCACACGCTGGACTGGCTTGGCACCCAGTTTTTTGTGAACGGCAACCCCAACATAGTCTTAGCATCGGCTGAAGCTTCTCCAACTCCTGACCCGAAAGAAAATAGCAGGCGAATAAACATCCCGTTTAGCGTAGCAATATCTATAGCAGTTGTAGCGTCACTCGGAACACTCTACTTCACTAAACTACGAAAACATAAACCCACAAAGCAAAATCAATCCACGACATCACCCTTGTTTGCGGGTGAAACTGAAGAAGAAAAAATCCTCAAAGTGCTCCAAGCCAGCGGAGGCAGCGCTTACCAGTCGGACATTACCCAGAAATGCCGTTTTTCGAAAGCCAAAACAAGTCAACTCTTAACCGCTTTAGAAAAGAAGGGCATCGTGACAAGGTATAAGAAGGGGCGAGATAAAATAGTGACCTTAAGCAATCAGGGTAAAGGTGAAAAACCTTGAAGACAAAATGGCGCGTTTTCGTGTTCACGACATTTTGCGTTTTAGCTGTAGCCTGTTTAGTTCAGGCATGTGAAGCACAGGATTCTGCGGGCACCGTTGTAAGTGTAGCTCCTGCGCAAAACACCGCCCAACAAAGCCAAACCCTAACATTGAACATAACAGTCAGCACCGTACAGAACCTCTACGGACTCGACGTTACTTTAAACTGGAACAAAACCGTTCTTCAAATAGAAAACGCAACCACACAGCTAGGCGTAGAATCACACCCCCGCGGCGTTCTTCATGAAGCACCCGAGGCGCCCATAATTGTTGCAGAAGACAGTTTCTCTCAAGAAACAGGCGAATACCACCTAGTTGCCACATCACAAGGAACCGCAGCAGCGTTCAACGGCAGCGGAACCATAGCAACCCTCACCTTCACAGTAATAAACGCGGGGTATTCAGAGCTTGCCCTAACCAGCGAGCTTGCTGACCACCCGCTCCCAGGCGAAACCACCTCTGAACTGATAGCCCACAGCGACATCGGCGGATCAGTTGAAGCAGCAATCCCCGAGTTCCCACAGACAGCCCTCTTAGCCGCGCTGATTGCGCTTGTTACCATGGCGTTGGTTTTTTCCAAGAGGCTACCGAAAAAGAAAAGCTAATCCCGCCCCCCTTACAGCGTGTACTTTTTTCTTCTGCATGTTTTTGGGTTGATTTTTCGCCAATGGCGACCCTCCCCCTATCGTTTCTGCACACTATTTCTAATAGTATCCAGATAGGCTCGCCTTTTCTGTGTTTGCTAAAGGCGGACGTTACGTGTGAGATGTTAACGGTACAACGTTTACTGTGCGGTGCTTTTCTTGAAGAAAACGGGAAGCCAAGTTTTTCTGGTATACATAAAAAAGAGATATATTACAAGCGGTCATTTTCATTCAAAACAAACAGATAGGACGCGTCGAGATGGCTGCACAAAACGGCAACAGCGAAAACAACGGCGAAATGGTAGTTACTCCTTGGGAAGTGAAAGGCAAGGTAGACTACGAACGCCTGATACGCGAATTCGGAACCCAACCCCTCACCCCCGAACTGTTAGGTAAACTGGAAACCTACACCGACAAGCTACACCTACAGATTGAACGCCGCATTTTCTTTAGCCACCGCGACCTAGACACCGTATTGAACCTTTACGAGCAAGGCAAAAAGTTCGTACTCTACACGGGCAGGGGACCAAGTGGACCCGTACACATTGGGCATATGGTTCCATGGATATTTACAAGGCACCTGCAAGAGAAGTTCCAGACACGCCTGTACTTCCAAATAACAGACGACGAAAAATTCATCATAGACAACAACTCCACCCTCGCCGAAACACGCAAATGGGGCTACGAAAACGCCCTAGACCTCATCGCGCTGGGCTTCAAACCTGAAAACACCTTCATCATCTACGACGTGCAAGACATGGACCTGCTCTACGACATCGCCCTCAAAGTAGCCAAACGCATCACCTTTAGCACCGCACGCAGCACATTCGGCTTCCAAGACAGCACCAACATCGGCTGGGTCTTCTGGCCAGCAATCCAAGCAGTTCCATGTTTCATTCACAAAAAACTCACCGGCGAAAACGTACCTGCCCTTATTCCAGCAGCCATAGACCAAGACCCATACTGGCGCGTAACCCGAGACATGGCCCAAAAACTCGGTTACTACAAACCCGCCCAGATTCACTGCCGCTTCCTACCCGGTTTGGGTGCAGGCGGAAAAATGAGCGCCAGCATGCCCGAAACCAGCATATTTACCATGGATCCACCTGACGTTGTGAAGAAGAAAATCTGGAACGCCTTCACAGGAGGCAGAGGCACAGCAGCAGAGCAACGCAAACTCGGAGCCGACCCCTCAGTGTGCAGCATATTCCAGTATTATTATTACTTGTTTGAGCAGGACAGCAAAGCGTTGGCGGAACGTGAACGCAGATGCCGTGCAGGCGAGATGCTATGTGGCGAATGCAAAAGGGACATAGTTGAGAAACTCAACAAATTCCTTGAAGAACACCGCGAACGCCGAGAAAAAGCCAAAGACACCATAGAAGAATTCCACATAAAACGCAAATAGACGGGCTTGTCTTCGAAAGAAAATGTTGATAAGCCACAAAGCGCCTTTATTTTTTGGGTTTTAGGTGGTTTTTAATGGCAAGCAACATCACCATTAAGGAGATTATGAGCAAAGACGTCAAAGTGGTGCGGGAAGATACCCACATGAATGAGGTTGTGGCTTACTTTAGGAAATATGATTTTAACTCGCTCATTGTGGTACAGGGCGAAAAACCTGCAGGCATCATAACCACAAAAGATGCACTAGTCCGAACAGTTGCACATGCGATGCCCCTCACTGCCATGACTGCGCGGCAAGTTGCTTCGATACCTCTGGTTACCATTGACCAAGAAGCAACGGTGGAGGAAGCCGCAGAACAAATGAGGCGGTCCCACATAAAACACCTGCCCGTGACAAGCGAAGGCAAACTGGTAGGCATCGTAACTGACACCGACATAATGTTTGCCGTTCCTTCAATGCTTTCCATGATGCAGGCAATCTATGAAAATTGATAACGGCGTTTCTTTCTAAAAATTCTCAAATGCTACCGTGAATGACGCCATTTCTGCCTTGACCCTTTCAAGGAAAAACGATAGTAGGAATGCCTGAGCGTATGGTTGAAACAGTAAACTACGAGAGCATTCGTAAAATCGGCAAAGTAGAGTTACGCCGTTACCCAAAGCGGGTCGTGGCTAAAGTGGATGACCCAGAAGCAGACGCTTTTGGTCTTCTGTACCACTTCATAACTGGAGAAAACAAGCAGCAATCAAAGGTTAAACTGACTGCTCCCGTGGTTTCTCAAAAAATTGCCATGACATCCCCCGTGCTCTCGGAAACAGGCGCCATGGCTTTTGTGATGCCCGACGAATTCACTTTAGAAACCACTCCTGAACCGCTGGATACGAGGATAAAAATTTCTGAAATTCCAAGTCGTTTTGTTGCTGCTTTACGTTTTTCGGGGGGATGGTCGGAGTCTCGCTTTGAAAAAGAAGCACAAAAATTGTTAAACCACTTAACGGCGGCAAAAATCAAACATAAAGGCAAAGTCTTCACGATGCTGTACAATCCACCGTTTATTCCGGGTTTCTTACGAAGAAACGAGGTAGCAGTTGAAATAGATGAGGCATCGGTGCCTTCGGATTTTTTGAATAATAAAATAGTTAGTTAAACAAAAAGGAGGGAAAAATATGAACTATAAAGAAAGACAACAGATAATCGCCGAATCCCCAATCTCTTTTTCGTATCTGAAAAAGTTCAATATAGGCGCGGGCACGCTTCACCTGATAAATGGGTTAGCCATGCTGGTTCTGACTTTTTTGGTGACCTGGCCGAAAGGCACAGATATTTACACGTTCTACCTTCAATTTCAACAGGTTTCTCCCACATCTCCTGTTCTTATCGCAACCCCTAATCCTCAAGTGCTATTCACAATTAGCTACTTAGGTGCAATATTAGCGGCTTTCCCGTTGATATCGGCTTTTGCCCACTTCATGATAGCGTTCCCCAAAAACAGAACCTACAACGAGAACCTCAAGAAAGGCATGAACCCCTACCGCTGGTATGAATACGCTTTCTCCAGTTCCATAATGATTTGGGTCCTCGCCACGTTTGTAGGCATCTGGGACTTCTGGTCACTGGCAATGATATTTGTCCTCAACACGATGATGATAATGTTCGGGTACCTAATGGAGGTCATAAACCAGAAAACCGAAAAAACCAGCTGGTCCGCTTTCATTTTAGGCAGCATCTCAGGCGGGTTTCCATGGGTAGTGCTGTTCGCGTACTTCACAGGCGCAATCATAGACAGTGGAGGCAACGTACCAACCTTTGTCTACGCAATCTTCATCGTTTACTTGGTTCTGTTCATGAGTTTCGCAGTTAACATGGTCTTACAGTACAAGGGCGTGGGACGTTGGAGAGACTACCTATACGGCGAGAGAGCTTACATAGTGCTAAGCTTTGTGGCGAAAACAGTGCTAGTCTGGCTGGTATTCGCTGGGTTATTCAGACCATTCTAACACCCACCTCTTTAGATACTAATTCATGACGCCTGAATACGACACCATACTCTTTTGACTGTTGTCGCCTATCGATAGATTGTTAATCGTAAACTGACGGACGGTACGGTTTTTTTGTAAGCGGTTGTGATGAACGAGAAAAAGAAATAAGTTTGTAGTGGTTCAACATTTGTTGTGATTGTTATGTCAGCAGGTAAAGTGGAAGTTAACTCCCAGTATTCTTACAGGCTTCTGCACCCAATGCACACCGTCTTGGTTTCTTGCGTTGGAAATGCAAGCAAACCAAACGTTACGGCTGTGGCTTGGGCGATGCCAACCAGCAACAAACCACCCCTTGTCGCAATAAGCCTCTCACCACAGAGGCACTCACACACGCTCATCAATGAATCACAGGAGTTCGTCATCAACGTGCCCACACTGGAACTGCTGCAGTCAGTTTATGCATGCGGCTCCTTCAGCGGCAGAAGTTTTGACAAATTCAAAAAAGTCGGCTTAACGCCTATCTCCGCCCAAAAAGTGAAAGCCCCCGCTATCCGCGAATGCATTGCACACATAGAATGCACCGTAGAGGACCAAGTCACCACGGGGGACCATACGGTGTTTGTGGGCAAAGTGATAGCAGCGTACGCTAACCCCGGAGTCTTCACCGAGAGATACGCGTTGGAGAAGGCGAGGATGCTTTACCACGCAGGCGGCAACAACTTCGCAGTTCTGGACCCCAAAATCTACAAACCATAACCCCTTTTCTTCTTTGATTCATGGTTATGCATTTAAGCACCGTTCACGTAACATGAGCCAGTAAAGCAGATCGAAGTGACAACGCAAATGCCCCTTTACGACCAAGAAGCCTTAGAAAAGTTCAGGCTGTCAGGCAAGATTTTGAGGGAATCCCGCGAAGAAATGCGGGGATATGTCCGTGAGAACATGTCTGTACTTGAAGTCTGCGAACACGCTGAAGAGCTTATACGCAAGAAGGGCGGCAAACCCGCGTTTCCCTGCAACGTGTCCATAAATGAAGTGGCAGCCCACTATACATCGCCTCCAGGCGACAAAAGCACAATACCCCCACGTTCCGTTGTGAAAATAGATATGGGCGTACACATCGACGGTTACGTCACCGACACCGCCTGCACCGTCAGCTTTGACCCCCAATACGACATCATGGTGAGCGTCGCGGAAACAGCCTTGCAAACAGCCATAGACACCATACACGGCGACATTTCACCAAGCAAAATCGGTGGTGCCGTGGAAACCGCCATAAAGAACCGCGGCTTCCAACCCATCCAAAACCTCACAGGACACAGCGTTGGCAGATACCAAGTTCACGCAGGCACCAGTATCCCCAACGTTCACCAAACCACTTTTGGTAAACTAAAAACTGGCGAAATTTACGCGTTAGAACCCTTCGTTACAGTACGCGAGGCAGGCGGCGCAGTGGAGGACTTGCCTCAGAAAACCATTTTCCGACTTGTCAAAACTAAATCAACCAAAAACGCGGACGCAAAACAGCTCCTAAAATACATCGAAGAAAACTTTTACACGCTGCCCTTTACGGAAAGATGGCTGCAAGACGTTTTGCCTCCAAGCCAGTATAAGAACGCCTTCAAGGAGCTTTTAGCCACAAAAGCCATCATGGGGTACCCCGTTTTTGTTGAGGTAACCCGAAAAATGGTTACTCAAGCAGAACATACGGTTTTGGTAAAAGAAGATGGGTGTACCGTTTTAACCTAGACGGTTAACGGTTTTTTCTTTTTCTTTCGCGGTGGGTTCACGGTAAATTGCCGTGATTACCTGCATATCATCGCATTTGGTGCATTTGTCGAGTTCTTTGTAGACGTAGTCGCCGCGTTGGAATTCTCTTGTACTTTTGATTCCACATTTAACGCACTCAACAGTTGTCAAGATTTGCGGAGTTTCGATCTTTAGGTTTGCGACGTGTCTGCGTGACTGCAGTAGATAGTACCCTGAAAGTGCTAAGGCGATGAAGCCTATGGCTAGCAGGTAGGCAGATACTTCTAAGGACCCTGTTTCGTAGAATGCTCCGATAGCTACTGCAATTGCCACCACCGACAAAATGAGGGTGATGTATATTGCGGCTAATACGAAGGTTGAGATTTTGGTGGTTCCGGAAGAGTTGGCTCGGTTTGTCATGTCATGTTCCTCCTATTGTCCTACTCCTATAGTGTTACCTACACCAACGATAATCACGTGGTCGCCTTCTTTGGTGCGTTCTTTAACGACGTCTCTTACACGTTCAATGGCTTTTTCAGTAGCATCAGAGATTTCCTTTCGCATCATCGAAACTGCGTCACCAATATCCTCTTTGATGATAACGGCGTAAAGCGGAATCTTGTCCTCCATGACGGCTTCTTCAATCTTGAACTGATCCACACCTGGTCCACCGATTGCTGCGCCTATACCTTCCGCGATTTCGCCGAGGGCTTCACCTTCCAGCTTCAAACCTGCGTCAATCATGACTACTGCGGCGATTTTGCCTTTGTTTTCTTCAATGAGCGTCTTCACTGCTTCGCCTGGTTTTCCGACGTTTCCGCCGGGTCCTTCAGCTTTCAAAACCAAAGCTGTGCGGTTCTCGAAAGGTACGCTTGCGACTACGCAGTCTCTGGGTACCTTGCGGACTTCGTGACCGTGCATGAGTCTGGCTGCGATTAGGGGTCCTGCGCCGTCTCCGATGGGTTGACCGTACGCGAATGCCTTGAGGGCGCTTGAGTACGCTTCGGCTTCCTTCATGACCAAGGGCAAAATCATTTGTAGCTGCATTATGGTGTAGAGGCTCAGGGTTTTTTTGCCTTGGATGTAGTAGTGGCGGATAACTTTGTAGATGAAGTTTAACGCCATTGCGGCTTCCAAAGTGTTCTCAAGGTTATACCCTTGGACTTCATCACTGGCTGGAGCCATCACCTTCACTTCGTCCTTCATTCGGTCCTCTCGAACATCAAGGATGTGGTCAAGCTTGTATACTATACCCGCGGGGTCCATGCTTTGCGGGGAAATAGTAAAGTATTCAAGGTAGCGGTCCACTTTGCTTGACGGGTCAACTGTTGGTTTGCCGATTTCTTTTATGGTTTCTATAGCAGTTTTTCTGCCTTCTTCTTTCATGAGCTTAAGCTTAAAGAGGGAACTTTCAACTTCCCGTATCATTATGTACATTTGAATTCGTTGTCCATAGAATATGAACACGAAAAAGAACACGTATGTGAGTAAGCTGATTATTGTGAGGATTGGGTCACCTGAACCTAAGCCCAGTTGATTCGTGGAGATTGATGACGGCGCCAGCATGTTAAACATTACATTATCACTTCTCTTCAAAACTAATTACGCTTAGTTATAAAGCTTAGCCAAATCTACACCTGCATTTAAAGGTGAGAAATGGGTTGCCAGCTTTCCCGGGTTCTCGCGGCCGAAGACCGCAATACAGCAGGGAACGGAGCACGGTTTAACTTCCGAGTTCGGAACGAGATCGGGTGGAACCCGCGCCCTATGACCGGCAAACCCAGCCTTTAGCAGCAACTTTCCCTCATAAACCTTCCGCTTTGGATAGCGCATCTGAGGCTGTTTTGATAGAAAGATTTTTCTTTTTTAGATGACGCGTTTACTTGTTGGAACAATGATGTGCAGACATTTTTAGGTGGTTGTTCAAGCTTTGCGAGTTGTCCGATTGCTTGGATTCTATGTTTAAAGGCATGTAAACGCTTTTATTGATGAAAGCTTTCATGTATTGCTTCGTGTCTAGACCAAACGGTGGGGTCGTAGTCTAGATAGGTATGACGACGGGCTCCAGAAAGCAAGCACGGGTTTGCTGACCGCATGGGATGACGAAGTTCTGGAGCGGTCCTTAGAGAAACCCGTAAAGAACTGCCACGCGCAGCTCTTGGGTAAAGGTCGTCGGTTCAAATCCGGCCGGCCCCACCACCAATTTTTGGGCAAGCAGCATATCCTGATTATGAGAAAAATGGTTTTAGTCCCAGATTAGAGCAGTATTGAAGTCTAACACATTTTGGGTGAATAACTGAAATAGGGGGCAATTCTGCTATTGTTTGATACATTTAACTCCTTCTATAAATGTTAAAACAAAATGTTTTTATCCTTTTTTTGTTTTTTATTTAAGTAGGATAACGCTGCTGGAAGTTAGCGGTCGCAGCAAAGTGAAGTAGTGACATACATTTTACCAACCTATACCAACGCTAAGCGACTGTAACATAGTCTTAGCACTCAACAATATGAATGTACAGATTCACTGAAGTAAACGCGCATTCAGACACAACAACTTTCCGTCAACGTATGCGTCAACCCAAACAGGGGCGAAGGCGGCTTATTTTGGAGACAATGACCCGAAAGCAAATACTTGTCTTTGTTATATTGGGGATTTGCTTAACCTGCAGTATCGGTTTTTTCCCTGTATTTGCTGATGATTTTGTAAAAAACAACTTACGGGAATCTACGTTAAGAACTCAAAACAGACTTGTTGCAGTATTGAAACAGGCGCAACAAAGCGGAAAGGTCTACCTGGGAGTTCATGGATATAATCATATTTGTCCCCTGGACGGTTCAACTGCGTACGAACTATCCAGCCCTAACGGCAATCTCTCTTATGCTGAAATAGAAAAAAGAATAACTGCAGGCTTAAAAATATTCGATGAATGTGATCTTCAAGTTGATTGGTACGCGTTTCCAGGCGGAGAGTTCGATGAGCAATGCTTGGACGTATTATCAAAAAACAATTTTTTAATGGTACCTTACCCGATGAAATCAGGTTTGTCAATACTGCCTGTAAGTCCCCAACTGAAAAATTACACGTTTATTTATCCGCTAGAAGAATACACTTGGATGTGGCGTGAGGGAGTCTCTAATGAGAAATATCAAGCGGCGCTGTCAGAAGTAACCGCGGATAAATCCAACCAAATCCTTATGCATATCCTTGATTTTAACTCTCAAACTGAAGCTTTTCTTGAATACGCGATAGCTAATTGTGAAGTGTCTGCAATTCGTTGTGATGATATAACAACAGATGATGATTTAAAAAATACTGTGGATCTTATAGCGTTTGCAAGGGCTCACCATGTTGACCTGTTTTTAGCGGTAATTCCTGCCTCAAAATATTTTTCCTCGTTGGGGCCCTTAATGAATTCTTTTGTGAGTATATCTTGGGTCCTTTCTTTGATTACCTTTTTCTTACCCGTTACTGTGACGTTGTTGTGGGCAGTGTTTTTTAAATTTAAACGCAAAATACGCAAAGATGACTCTTATTATCCGAAAGTGAGTTTAATTCTTCCAGCCTACAATGAAGAAAAGATTATTGCCAACTCTATTAAACACGCACTAAACCAGAATTATAACGGGCCAATCGAAATCATCATTATTGACGACGGAAGCACCGACAAAACACGAAAAATTGTTCAAGAGTTTTCAGAAAATTTTTCTAATGTAACTTTACTCTGTCAGCCTTGTAACATGGGAAAACATGAAGCGTTAAACGCAGGCTTTAGAGTTGCAACGGGCGAAATATGTGTATTCCAAGACACTGACAGCATAATAGCGCCTAACCTTGTTTCTTTAATGGTGCCTCACTTTGAAGACCCTAAAGTAGGCATGGTCGCGGGTATGATTGTTATAGAAAATGAAAAGAACCTGCTTACTAAACTGCAGCAAATCGAGTACCTTTACAGCCAAAATATACTAAGGTTTTGCCAAGCCTCACATAAAAACGTCCTTATCTGTCCAGGGGCTGCAACTGCTGTTAGAACACATATAGCCAAAGAAATTCCATCCACTGACAGAACAATTACTGAGGATGCTGATTTTACTTTTACAGTTTGGCAGAAAGGCTGGAAAATATCTCAAGAACCAGATGCGGTTAGTTTTACAGAAGCTCCTGAAAAGTTTAATCCCTTTTTAGATCAAAGAAAACGGTGGCTTTATGGGGTACTTCAAACAATTTTTTTGCATAAGTGGGCCGTGAAATCAATTAAACTGTGGGTCTTATGGGCGTGGCTGGGCTATTTTATGTGTCCGCTGACGATTCTGGTTTTTTTGTCTCCAATACTGCTTTATGTCCTAATAGGTCCAAGTGTCTTTTTGTTTTTTCTAGTCTACTCATCGTTAACTTTGAGTACATTCGCAGTTGCCCAAAGTATAGGCGTAGTAGCATACAGCCGAACAAAAGCAAAACTCTTACTGTTTTTACCAATCTACGTTGTTTACCAAGTAATACTGCAGGTACTTCTGGTGTACATTGTTTTTGCATACCTAACTAGAAAAGGCATTTACATCAAATACGGCGGAAAAAGAATACACGCGACTTAAAATTAACAGGACACATGCAAGCTCGATAAACGCCGATTTGGCTTAAAGTACATGCCATTCACGGTTAGAAACAAATTCAAAATTTAAGCCGTAAAAACAGCATAACGTTTTTCATTTTCAAACGTTTTCTGTTTTTTGTGTTTTTTTGATGTACACTTAAACCTTAAAGTCTAAAGGTAACGACCGCAATAACGTGATGCTAAACGTCGGATGTGCTTTAGGCAGCCAATGTGCCCGTCAAAATTCACTTTGGAGAGAGAAAAATTGCTTAAAGAAAAGAATAAAAATCAACAGCGCAACCACTCTTTCAAGAGCATAATTTGTGAGTGCGGTTTTGAAATTCTTTTAGTTCCTGATTTAAACGAGATGGTTAACGCTGTTGCTGCTCACATTTCAGAGCATCACCTCAAAAACAATGATCCCAAAAAAGTCGAGTTAGAATCAGAGCGTCTTTGGAACCTTTTGATTGCCCAAATCTTTGAAAAAGCCGCGGTAGAAAGTGAACCAAATGAATAACCCGTTTTTTTGTGCCTGTATTTGTGGTTTTCACCTTTGCGATATAAGAATGCAGTACCTTGTTCATTGCTACTGCGTTAGGGTAGAGGCTAAGTTAAATGGAAGTTCTGCCTAAGTGTTGAAGCGATAAGCTTGGGATTAAAGGAGATACTTGGGGGGTTACGTAAAAAGGCAGTTTACATCGCTTTTGCCGTTATAGCGGTAGCTGTGGTTGTTGTTTTGCTGTGGGAGGCTGCGGTGTATTGCAACATTGAAGGCGCCTCTATCGGCCCCTTCGGTTTTCTTGTTAACAGTATTGCTGTATTCACACGTAACGTGACAGCAACGATTTCGTCTTGGGGCTACGCAGGGCTTTTCGTGCTTATGGTGCTAGATTCAAGCAGCGTACCCATTCCCAGCGAGATGATTTTGCCTTTCGCGGGTTTTCTGGTTTCTGTGGGGCAATTCAGCTTCTGGGCAGCCGTCGCTGTTTCCTCTGTCGCGTGTATCGTAGGTTCCCTCATCGACTACTACATCGGACTCAAAGCCGCATACGCATTGTCTCAACATAGATTTTTCGGCAAATACATCTTCACGCAAAACCAACTGGAGATTGCTGTCCGCTGGTTCAGCAGGTACGGTGCCGCCGTAATTTTTTTCAGCCGCTTAATTCCCGCTTTCCGAACCATCATCTCGTTTCCCGCAGGCGCAGTTAAGATGCCTTTGGGGAAGTTTCTGTTGTACACCACAGTGGGGTGTGTAATTTGGAATTCTGTGTTGATTTACGTGGGCTTCTGGTTGGGTTCTCAGTGGATAAAAGTTGCAGGCGTCTCACATGACCTTATTATTGCAACAGTGGTGGCGTTAGGGGTTGCGTTTTTGGTTTTTCTGTTTTGGCGGCGCCGCCGAAAAAACCGCGCTAATTCGCCTACAAAGTCGCCTTAGCTTGGGAACTTGTTAAACACGACGGCACCCCACAAGTTAACCACAATCCCTGCGATTATGAGTAGTTTATGGTACCAGCGGAGTTTGACGCCCATGCCTCGAACGGCAAGCACGAACAGGAAGGGGTAGAAATCCACGGCGTAACGGTAACCGAAACCCCATCCGGAAAGTCCCTTAGTGAAGATAACAAAGGCAATGGCAAATGCTGCCGCCCACGCACACCAAGTCACGGCGTCGCGGAGGTTAGAGCGCAACGCAAAGATAAAAGCGGGTGTAGTGAACCAGATGGCTAAACCCGTAATGGGCACGACCATGTAAGGCGCCGCGGAAGTAAACGTGGGCAGCCCAGTCAGAAACGGCACCAAATTCTCAGGGATATACGCAAGGTTGAAAAGACCTAAATGGAACCACGGTTCATCAAGGATCCCAGGTATCATCCAGTACGCCACGTCAAAGGCGGCGCCAAACCGCACGTAATTGTATGCCATGTTGAAGGCGACAAAGACGCCTGCGCCAGCCGCCAACAACAGAAGCGGCTTGAAGGATTTGCGGATTTTTTCAGCCCACCCCTGACTTTGCTGCCGTGCGCTGATTAGTCCTGCGAAGAAGAAAACACCAAGGATGGTTGGCAGGCGGCACCAGTATGAGGCGCCCAAAAGCAAGCCCATCACGAACGGTCTTGCCTTGTTGAACGCTTCGTGAATTGCTAAGAGCAGGAAAAACGCTGAAAACACTTGAGCTATGAGCCATACGCTGCCGACACTGGCTAACCACCAGAAAATCGTGCTGAACCCAAACAGGACAGCGCCCCATAGGTAGGTCCGACGGTTTTGACCCTGTTTTTTGTCGTTTTCTGCTTTTCTAAGCACACTTTTGGTAACGAAGTATGCTGTGACGACGGTGGCGGCTCCGACAAAAACCGAAACCAGTGTTTGGTTAAGTTCTAAACCGAACAGGGCGACCAGCGGCGTCATCAGAACAGCCGGTAGCGGCGGGTAAACCGTGTAAAATCCTGCTCCAGTGGGGTTGTGGACTAGCTCGTTTAGCCATGAAGGGTTATCCAGCAGGTAGAGTCTACCGTGGAGGAATGCGTCTGCCAGCCGCACGTAGTAGTTATAGTTTGTTGGGTGTCCTTCGCCTGTGACGTAGTAGACAGTGAAAGCCGCAGCAAACAAAAGCAGACACATCAAAATCGTTTTTCGATGGCGCTTCATTTGATGTAGCATAGATCGCTGCTTTCCTTAGTCTAGTTGTTGCGGAGTTGGACTTAAAAATTTTCAAAGTGAAAGAACGGAAAAGGGTTCCGCAAAAACGGTTGCTGCTTTGTTAAGGAGCTGTTTGGGTTATTTGGCTTTTGAGGCGTTGACTACAGTTAAGGCAAATCTTAATGCGTCTGCTTTTTCGCAGTTCAAGCTGTATCTAACGTTAATTCCAGTTTTTTCAGCGTTAACTAAATCTGCTTTTTCGAGCTTATTCATTTGCCAGCTTAAAGCCTGTGAGGTTATCCCCAGACTGGTCGCTAAGTCCCTGTGCAGTGTGGAACCGTTTTGTGTAAGAATGGTGAGTATCTTGTTGGCGGTTTGGTGTCTTGACATTGAAACGAGTTCCATGTCCGCTTTAGTGAAAGCGTTTGCTTCGAAGTATCTTTGATTGTTGCCATCTATGACGGAAATTAGCAAACCTGATTTTTCAAGGACATCTAAGTGATATTGAACTACACCAACCGACAAACCCAACCCATTACATACACCGCGAAAATGAACCCCCGGATTGGCTAGGACATAATTGTAGATGTCTATTCGTGTAGGTTGATTAAGCAGCTCCGATGAGTTTCCATGTAGCCCTGCGCCGAGCATCAGCGGAACAGAGACCGCAAGTTTTTGTGGGGCGTCTGCTTGTTGTGTTGCGGCGACTTCGGGAAGAAAATTTGGTGTGCAGGCTGCGGCGAATGAGATGCTAATTGTCAGAAGTATAAGGAGTGTTGTTAAGGTGGCTTTTCGGTTCAGGCATTATTTCTCCCATGAAAGTTCTGGGCACGTTCTATTTATCATATTCTGTAAACTGTTGTACTAATGGTAAAAGGTTGTACCAGAAGCCCTTTCTTATAGTTACAGCTTATTCATTCAAGACAAGGTGTACTTGGCAATGGGCGAAGAAACTCAACAGAAGAAAAAGAGGAAGAAAAAGCAGCTTTCCGTTTCGCTTCAGGTTCAGGAAGAAGAATCCGAAGCCATTCAAAACGCGGTTGAGGTCACGCAGGTTTTGGACGAGTTGGAGAAGCAGGGAAAACGGTTGGATATTCAGGTTTGCCCCAAATGTAAGAGTCCAAGGGTTCGTAGAGCCAAAAGCACGGGCGGAGATATGTGGGCGCATATGGGTATGTTGCCGCCAAGTTATGAGTGCCCCGATTGCGGATGACAAGAACGCTTGGTCTTGAAAGCGACAAACAGAAAACTTAACGTACGAGACGTGGAGCTAATTCGGGAAGCCATGGAGGCAGAACCTGATGGTTAATCAGTTGCTGTCCTAAAATCGAATAACGTTTTTTGCGGTTTCTCTTTCACAAAAAGCGGATACGTTACTTTGGCTCCTTCAACATGAGCAAACGGCGTTAATTCATGGTTTGTTGTGCTGGTTTCCGTTAAGATATGCTTTACTTTGATTTTTCTTGCTACCAGTACATCTGAAAGCAGGTTTCGGTGACACCGCCAAGGCGCCGCCTCTGCACACATGATAACAGTGCGGTTCGTTTGAATCAGGCTGACGAGTTTTAGTAGGTTCTCAGTGAACTCTTTGGTTTGCATGTAATCAGCGTATCCCCGAAAAGACTTTTCCACTGCAAGGTTTAGGGAATCTGGTTTGGGTCGGCGTAAACCTCCGAGTTCGGGTAAGTGAATGTAATGTATGCCGTGGGTTTTGAGGCTGTCGAGGAAGGTTTCTTTGTTGAACTGCGGATTATGACGGCTACGTGGAACTTTACGCACATCAATAACCGTGTCTACGTCGTAGATTTTCAGGAGTGAAACGAACTCGGCAAGCGAGCGAGTGGAATGCCCAATTGTTAGAACTGACAATTCAGTTGCCCCACTCATAGAACGATTTCACTAAGCCCTAACACATGATAAAGGCATATTTGTATGTTAAGCAACGCAACAAGACTACGTGATTTACACGGTCCGTTTAGTAAAAACAATTGTGTGCCGCATGGAAAAATGCTATTCTTATTTTGTATATGTATTGGCTGTTCATACGAGTTATATTCATTGAAAAACTATCGCGACAGTATAGAAACCTGTATTTGCCCTTTGTTCGGTCCTGCGTCATTAACCGAACTACTGACTGACCTGAAAGGGTAAAATAAACAAATGGAAAAAGCATCCATTAAGGTACAAGAGATAAAAGCAATATGAACATCTTCGCCGTGCTTTCACTAACTGCAAGTGCCCTTTGTTTTGTGATTGGCTACTCTGTTTATTTTCTTAACCGAAAAGAATTGCTAAACAAGCTTTTCTTCTTGGCATTTCTAATAACATCATATTGTGCGTTCAGTGAGTTCATGATGCGGCAAGCCGTGGACTTTGAAACTGCTTATTTCTGGGCTAAAGTGGGCTTTTTGTGGCCGCTTTCGATGACGTTTTTGCTCCATTTTGGATTAGTATTCATTCAAAGCAAAGTTCTGAAGAATAAACTGACTTACGTTCTCCTTTATGGTCCAGCTATGCTCTTTGCGTTATTAGAACTAACAACAAATAACTTTTCAGGGCTTCCAGTTAAGGCGTATTGGGGTTACACGTATACTTTACCGCAATCCTCTGTTCTAATGGCTCTAAGCAACGTCTGGGTTGCCGCAATTACTTTGCTCACGGTTTTCCTATTCATCAACTACCACTTCAATATTGCTGCTCAGGAAAAAAAGAAACAAGCAAAAACTATCGCAGCGGGTTTATCGATTCCAATTGTAGTATCGATAATTACTGAAATGGTCTTTCCAGAATGTGGAATACTTCTTCCTGGGTTTGGCAGTATTTCAAGCGCTGTATTAGGTGGGTTTGTTGCATACGCCGTTTGGAGGTATCAGTTATTCGTCATTTCTCCAACTATAGCAGCCGACAAAATTGTTTCAACCATGCCTGACGCACTGATCTTAGCCAACCTTGAAGGCGACATAATAGATGTGAATCAAGCCGCCGTAGACTTTTTAGGGTATAACCACGGGAAAGACGTAATTGGAAAGTCAATTAACGACTTTTTCGAGAAAAATATTCTTTCCACTTTGCTAAAAGGTAAAGTGATTAGAAATAACGAAATCGAGGTTATAATAGTTTCAGGCGTTAAAAAGGAGGTTATGTTGTCTGGCGCTACTGTCAAAGCCAATCAAGGGGAAGAAATTGGAGTAGTCTGTATAATTCGTGATATAACGGAAAAAAAGCAAATGGAACAAAGGCTAATTAAGGCAGAGAAGTTGGCGTCGATTGGAGAATTAGCGGGCATGGTTGGACATGACTTGCGGAACCCTTTAACAAGCATTAAACTGTCCACATATTACCTGAAAAAGAAGTATGCCCCCGTAATGAATGCGAAAGGAAGAGAAATAATAGAAAACATAGACAAAAGCATCGGTTACTCTAACAAAATAATTAATGACCTGCTGGAATACGCCCAGACAGTACATTTAAAGCTTATAGACGCTAACCCACGCTTTCTTGTCACGAATACTTTATCAACGATCAACATTCCGCAATACATTCACGTGACAAATGAGTCTACCGAAGAACCCACCGTCAAAGTTGACGTCACCAAAATGAAAAAAGTCTTCTTTAACATAATAACAAACGCAATAGACGCTATACCCCACAAAGGAACACTGAGAATAACAAGCACTGCATTACCAAACTGGGTAAAAATCGCTTTTCAGGATACCGGTGAAGGTATACCTCCTCACGAATTGGGCAAAATTTGGGAGCCACTGTTTACGACGAAAGCAAAAGGCATGGGTTTTGGCTTATCAATCAGCAAAAGAATAGTGGAAGCACATAACGGCAAAATCACCGTGGAAAGCACAGCGGGAAAAGGAACAACAGTCACCGTTTGGATCCCAACAAACCCACCCGCCACAACAATAGGCTGCACACAGGAAACAATACAGCAACATTCCAGACCTGAAATGGACTAACTTCCAGACCTGAAATGGACTAACTTCCAGACCTGAAATGGACTAACTTCCAGACCTGAAATGGACTAACTTCCAGACCTGAAATGGACTAACATCCGCCAAATCCTCTTTCTATACAGTTCCGCCTTTTTCTGCCTTTCCTAGCCTTTCTCAACCAATTCTAACCTTTTCTAGCCGCAGGTTACGCCCAAACCAAACGCAGAATTAAAAAAGCAGCCCAAAACGGACCCAACAAAAACATAGAGGGATAAAAAACAGTCACGGAATGACTCGAACTACTTTTTTGGAGTAAGGCACCATTCACAGTACAAGTCGCCTTTTGAAACACATTTGACTTCTTCGATTTGAACGGTTTCATTGAAGTAACCCTTATACATCCCAACCACAAACGCACCTACACAGTCACAAAAAGTTTCTTCGCTGTTGTAAAGTTCTGAAAAAAAGTTGTTCCGTATCCTAAACTGCGCTTTGTTTAAATCAGGATCAAAATCAATAAGCTCTATTTTCCCTAGCCCAGCGTCGATGAATCTTTGAACCGAAATACCAAGAAATTGATCCGCGTCGGCCTTTTTGCTATCCGTAACCTCGCTTACGTAACGCTCCCCTGCAGACTTGAACGCTTCTAACAAAATGCCTCGGGTATTTTCCCCGAAAACTCCCGGAAGCATCGAAAAAAGTTGAGCCAACCTTGCCTTTGTTAATATAAGGCATCGATCTCGGGTGACTTTGTCTAGAATGACGCCGTTATCTTCATCGAGTAAGTACTCCATTCAAATCCCTATGTTAATTCATCATTGTTTGTTAAATCATGTTATAAATTTTTTGTAAACCGCTTGCATTGAACTTCTGACTAAACTTTGAAGATTTTTCTGAATTTTCAGAAAAACATAAATGCTCCAACAAATCTTTAACCGTTGATGAAAGATGCCCCGAACAAAAACCAAAGAATGCTGCAAAATCGACGCCATTGTTAACGTTGACTCAAAGGGACAACTCGTGTTACCCAAAGAGCTGCGCGAAAGAGCAAACATCAAACCCAACACTAAACTAGCGTTAATCGCAGTCGAACAAGCAAATCAAGTCTGCTGTTTAGTTATTATGAAAACAGATGCGCTAGAAGGGACCGTGAAATGTACACTTGCGCCCATTCTTACTCAAGCATTCGGAAACGAAGATGAAAACAAATGACTGAAGAAAAAATTCATAAAATCGTACGGCAAGGTTACGGAAAAATCGCGAAACAACAAGGCAACTGCTGTGGATGCGGCTGCGGAAGCGCAACCAACGTAAGCGAAATGGTGGGCTACAACAAAGAAGAACTTGACTCTGTTCCCAAAGGCGCTGACTTAAACCTTGGCTGCGGAAATCCAGTTGCATTAGCCTCTTTGAAGTCAGGTGAAACAGTGGTGGATTTAGGTTCAGGCGGCGGATTAGATTGCTTTATAGCTTCCAAGAAAGTCGGTGTACATGGAAAAGTAATCGGCGTAGATATGACTCCTGAAATGCTTGATAGAGCCCGAACAAACCAGAACGAAGGCAAATACAGTAACGTTGAGTTTCGATTGGGCGAGATTGAAAACCTACCCATCGCAGACAACACCACAGACGTTATCATAAGCAACTGCGTAATCAACCTGTCACCAAATAAGCAGCGGGTCTTTGAGGAAGCGTTTCGGGTGCTAAAACCAAAAGGTCGTCTAATGATTTCCGACATGGTCTTGCTTAAGGAGATTCCCAAAGAGATTCTCAATAATGTAGCCGCATACGTTGGATGCATAGCAGGTGCAGAAAAGAAAGATGCCTATCTTAGGCATATCAAACAGGCGGGATTCGCCGAGGTGGAAATTGTTGAAGAGACGCCGATGCCCATTGAAGCTTTAATTAGTCAAGAAACCGTAACGGACATTTTGAACGAACTCAAAATCACAATGAACGACGCCGCGGAAATCTTTGGAGCCGCCATCAGCATAAAAGTTACAGCCACCAAACCAGAATAACCTCTTTTCACTGTGACCTGAATTGTGGATTCATATTTTGTTTTCATAAGGCAGTTAAGTACTGAACGCGTATGTGTAGTCAAAGGACTGGTGGAAATTCCTTGACCCAAAACATCGAATTCAGAAATCGGGATGAACTCGAAGCGAAAATGGCTTCAGTCTTCGGAGACGAAATCAAGCAACTCTCGGCAGAATTTCAACGAATATTGATAGATGACATGGTCACAGCATTCGAAAATAGAATAAAAGTGTTAAACCAACCAGCCGTCGGAAGCGGATTCTAATGCCAAATACGATGAAAAACATGAATTACCCATACATAAACGCTATATATCAAGTCATGCGAGAAGGTAAAAATTATGAGACGCAGTAAACTCGAGATGTACATAGACATACTCAAAGTGCTTGCACACCGAGGCCCCTTGAAGCTGACGCACATCATGTACAAAGCCAACGTCAACTGCAGCGTCCTTAAAGAATACTTGGACTTCCTGATTAAACAGGGCTTAGTTGAAGAACGCACCATCGGCAAGCGCAGAGTTGTTTTTGCCGTCACACAAAGAGGCATAACAGTTCTAAAATACTTCCGTGAACTCAAACAAGTATTACCTATCGTGGAAGAAGCCAGAAACCAAGCACTTATACCTTACTAAACAAACTTCCCCTTTTACAGTAACCAACAGAACGCAACACGCTTTTCCCAAGAAATTAACAATTAAAGGCTTCAGCACGTTTACGCCACTTCTCAATTCGAATTCTAAGAGCAAAATTCTGGTTACCTTCACAGAGTTTATTGCCTATTTTAATCACCAATAAATACTCACGTTTCGTAACACTTAATAAACCACGTAGTTGTACTGTAGTACAAGGGCACACACCAGTTGGGGGCAAATTGATGAGTAAAGATCAAGGTTTGGGTAAAAAACCTGTGGCTGTTTTGGAGAAGATACGGGAGAATCTGGAACGGCTAAATGAGAAAATAGAAGTTATGATTGAATTGCAGAGGCATGACCGCAAGGGTGTTCAGCACCCTATTGAGGAAACGCCTTTGGATGTGATGACTCTGCTTTCTATGCCTGATCATTTGCGTAAGACGGCTATGACTGTTTGTCGTTCTGGCAGGGCTACTGCAGACGAGATTTCTCAGCAGACTTCTAGAGCCAGAGCGGTTGAAAGCGCTTATCTTAATCAGCTTGTTTTGATGGGGTATCTTAAGAAGGAGCGTAATGGCAGAAAAGCTTATTTCTATGCGGAACGGGAAAACGGTGAGGAATAGTGTAATGGGCAAGATCATCGCTGTTCATTCATACAAGGGCGGCACAGGTAAAACCTTGCTTTCAGTCAACTTAGCGGCTACGTTTGCTAAGTTGGGCAAGAAAGTTTGTCTGTTCGACCTTGACTTTCGAGCACCAAGTCTCTTTGCTATTTTAAAGATTAATTCTACAGAAAACTGGTTCAACGATTACCTCAACAACAGCTGGGACATTAACAAGGTTCTTGTTGATGTTAGTGACAAAGTGCCCGGAAAAGGCAAATTGCTTGTGGGGTTAGCAAATCCAGCTACCGAAGCAATTCGAGACATGTCCGCCAAGGACCGAAAGTGGGAAATGCGTGCTTTAGGCAGGCTTTTGCACCTTAGGAACGCCCTGATTGCTGACAAGCAAATTGACTATATCGTGTTTGATACAAGCCCAGGGCTGCAATACAGTTCGATTAATGCCATCGTCGCGGCTGACCTTGTTGCTGTAACAACAACTGGAGACCGTTCGGATGTTGATGGAACCAGCCGTATGCTCAAGGAGTTATACGGTTTGTTTGAGAAGAAAACTGGGATTGTTTTGAACAAGGTTTTGGACTTTAACACTGAGGATCGACGTAAAGAGCTCTACGACCGAATCAACAACATCTACAAGGTTCCGTTGTTGGGCATTGTACCGTGTTTCTGCGACATTCTTCGGGCACAAGGTAACTTAATCTTTGCACAGGATAAACCCGACCACCCATTCTCGACGTTGCTAACCGAAATGGCGAAAAAAATCGACGGAAACGAGCTTAACTAACATAATTTTTGTCCTTTTACCTTTTTGAGCTTTTTTCACGCTAAATTTTTGTATACAAAAGCATCACCCAAACTTCACCATTAAAGCTTAATTCCACGAAAAAACTAATGTAAAGGGGAATAAACGTTGGATCGTTCTGCTGTTGTGCTTGCTGGCGGGTTCTCCAGTTGGTTTGAAGAAGATAAAGCTCTTTTGGAGCTGAAAGGAAAACCTCTGATTCGTCACGTAGTCGAGTTAGTGGATGTGCTAGTGGATGAAGTAGTCGTGGTTGCTGACTCTCACGAAAGCCAAGGAAGATACGCTGAGCTTTTAGAGGATGATGTAAAGTTTGCTGTTAACGCGTCAGAATCCAATAACTCTTTAGCTGGTGCTTTAGCTGGTTTTGAAGTTTCCCAGAGCAAGTGGAGTTTGCTGTTGTCTTCGGATATGCCGTTTGCGTCTCCGGACATTTTGGATTTGCTTTTTGAGCTTTGCCACGGCAGATCTGCAGCGATACCTAGATGGTCTGATCAACAGATTGAACCTTTACAGGCGGTTTATCATACGAAGACGGCATTTGAGGCCGCGCAGATGGCTGCTGAAGACGGCGAAGAGGATGTTGACGCCATGATTGAGAATATGGGTGGGCTCCGTTATGTTTCAACCTTGGTTATTCGGGAGATGGATCCCGAGCTACGGACTTTCTTTAGGGTCAATACGCCGTTGGATTTGAAGCGGGCTGAAGGCTTGCTGAGTATGAAACCACGGAAAAGACGAAAAAAGTAATTTCCCCGTACAGTAGCAGTTGACCACTGACCGCTCGCGTTTTGCATATTCAGTTTCCGTTTAACTACCAATTCAAATTCTGTTCACCTTGTCAAGCATGCGCCTCTTCTTTTTTGAGTGCAGTCTTTCCCTATTTGGGTATTTTGCGATTACTCAAAGCAGAAAAACGCAATCGTCTTTCGAACTGTTGCGAAGCTTATATAATCATGAAACTAGAAAGACTACGTTGACAGTTTTTATCCCGCCCTTAGGTTTGCTGTTGAACAGAGTATGCATTTTTCATCTCGCGCAGGATTTGAGTAGGGGTTATCTGGGTTGAAACTATGCGATAAAATCCAGTTTTTCTACGCGCGCCAAGTTAAGCTATGCTAATTAGGAAAATCGGCTCTATATACAGCTCACACTCAGCACAACTCTCATTCAAGATACACATTTTAGCCGTTTCTAACCCTTTTGTTGGGGCGTTCACTGTTACCTGCGGGTTTTTTAGGGTTCGAAAACTGTCGTATGAACAATTTTTACAATAAACAGCCAAAAGTACGCCATTATTAAGCGGCAATTTGATGCTAAATGTTAAATTTCTTGTTTTTGAGCACGTTCAAAGCATTTGTTTCCGAAAAGTGAACAAGCGCGCGCTCAGGTTGCTAAGGGATAAAAAGTGTCAGTAGGTAGACCCCCTAAAGCCATGCTTTTAGACACAGGCAATTAGACACAGGCAATTAGACACAGGCAATTAGACACAGGCAATTAGACACAGGCAATTAGACACAGGCAATTAGACACAGGCAATTAGACACAGGCAATTAGACACAGGCAATTAGACACAGGCAATTAGACA